>NZ_BCTJ01000012.1 GCF_001571225.1 Hydrogenophaga palleronii NBRC 102513 | reverse complement strand
CGCGCCCCCCCAGGGGGCGGCACTGGCGGCCCGGCAAAGCCGGTTCCGCGGTGCCCTGGATGGGGTCGCCTCGCTCGCCGACGCTCAGCGTTCGACTTCAACCACCGTCTGGTCGATCGCGCCGAACACGCTCTGGCCGTCCTTGCCCTTGATCTCGATGCGGATGGTGTCGCCGAACTTCATGTACGCCGTGGCCGGCTTGCCGTCGAGGATGGTTTCGATGGCGCGCTTCTCGGCGATGCAGCTGTAGCCCTTGACCCATTCCTTCTTGCCGTCTTTTTCCACGGCGCGGTTGCTGATGGTGCCGCTGCCCACGATGCTGCCGGCGCGCACGTTGCGCGTCTTGCAGATATGGGCGACCAGCTGGCCGAAGTGGAAGGTCATTTCCTCGCCGGCGTCGCACAGGCCCACGGTGCGGCCGTTCCACTGGGTCTGGATGGTCAGGTGCAGCTTGCCACCGCTCCAGGTGTCGCCCAGCTCGTCGGGCGTCACGGCCACGGGGCTGAAGGCGGTGGAAGGCTTGCTCTGGAAGAAGCCGAAGCTCTTGGCCAGTTCGTCGGGGATCAGGTTGCGCAGGCTCCAGTCGTTGGCGATCATGATCAGGCGGATGCCGTCGATGGCCCGCTCGGGCGTGGTGCCCATGGGCACGTCCCCGGTCACCACGGCAATCTCCGACTCGAAGTCGATGCCCCAGGCCTCGTCGCGGAACGGCGCGGCGTCACGCGGGCCCAGGAAGTCGTCGCTGCCGCCCTGGTACATCAGCGGCTCGGTGTAGTAGTTGGCCGGCACTTCGGAGTTGCGCGCCAGCCGCACCAGCTCCACGTGGTTGATGTAGGCCGAACCGTCGGCCCACTGGTAGGCGCGCGGCAGCGGCGCCATGCACTGGGCCGGATCGAACGGGAACGCATGGCGCGCCTTGCCCTGGTTGAGGGTGACGTACAGGTCTTGCAACTGCGGGCTGATGAAGTTCCAGTCGTCCAGCGCCTGCTGCAGGGTGTGGGCGATGCCGGTCGCATAATGCGCCGTGCTCAGATCGCGGGAAACCACCACCAGTTGTCCATCACGCGAGCCGTCTTTGTATGTGGCGAGTTTCAAGCAATTCTCCTGCTGCGGGGTTGGGTGGAGCGGGACGGAAGGTCCCCCTCGAGCGCGAATCGGTGGCACACTGCATGGCACACAGCCATTACGAATAGTAAAACCGATTCACCTATTCGTAAGGGCCGGATTCTAGAGCAAAGCCCGCGGCGGCGCTGGAATTCCCCTGCCCGCCGGCCCGTTGCGGAACCTCGAGCACCGCCTGCCCTCCAACCTCTCGTGTTGCTTCTTCACATGCCCGTTGCCCCTCGCCCTGCAGCCGCCGCCCCCGTTTCCCATGAAGACGCCGAGCCCTTGCGCGCCGGCATCCAGTCGGTCGAGGTCGGTTTCGAACTGCTCGACGCCCTGTCGCAGGCGCCGGGTGCGCTGATGTTGCGCGACCTGGCTGCCGCCGCCGGCATGAGCGCGGCCAAGGCGCACCGGTACCTGGTGAGCTTCCAGCGCATGGGCCTGGTGGTGCAGGACCCGGTGAGCACGCGTTACGACCTCGGCCCGGCCGCGCTGCGCATCGGCCTGGCCAGCCTGGCCCGCATCGACGCCGTCAAGCTCGCGCGCGAGCGCGTCGACGCCCTGCTGGCCGAGACCGGCCACACCCTGGCCATCGCAGTCTGGGGCAACCAGGGCCCGACCATGGTGCACTGGATCGAAGCGCCGCAGAGCGCGGCCGTCACGCTGCGCCTGGGCGACGTGATGCCGCTGCTGACCTCAGCCACCGGCCGCTGCTTCGCGGCCTTCATGGGCCACGAGGGCCGCGACGCACAACGCATCTCCCCCATGGTGCGCGACGAACTCGCGCGCCTGAAGAAACTGCCACGCAACAACGAACTGCCGCTGGTGGACGTGCCGCAGTCCTTGCAGGAGGTGCAGGCCCTGCTCGACGACACCCGCCAGCGCGGCCTCTCGCGCGTGGTGCACAGCCTGCTGCCCGGCGTCGCGGGTTTCTGCGCGCCGGTGTTTGACGCCCAGGGCCGGCTCGCACTCGGCCTGGTGGTGCTGGGCTCGGTCGCCACGCTCGACACCGAGTGGCAGGGCGTGCCCGCCACCGCCCTGCTGCGTTGCGCACAACAGCTCAGCGCCGACCTGGGGCACCGCAGCCCCGCACCCGACAAGGCATGAATCCCAACAAGCCAGCCACCCCATCCGTTGCGCCGCGCTGGCCCACGCTGTCTGCGCTGGTGCTGGCGGTGCTGGGCCTGCACGCCGTGCTGCTCACCGGCGGCCTGCCCCTGAACCTGCTGGCGGCCACCGTGCTGCCCGACGGCACGGCACCCACCCCACACACCGAACCGAAAGCGCCGAGCCCGACAGACAGCGCCATCACCGCCGCCGCGCCGCGCGCGCCGCTGCCGGCCGCGGTGCAGGTCAGCACCGTGCGCTGGATCGTGCCGGCACCGGCACCCGAACCCGCGCCGGTGGTGGTGGCACCGCCCCGGCCCAAGCCGGTCAAGCGCGTGGCCCCGAAGCCCGCGCCCGTGGAGCCGGTGGTGGTGGCACAAGCGCCCGCCGCACCGGAGCCCGAGCCACAGGCCCAGCCCGAGCCGACGCCGGTGCCCGTCGCCGCCGACCTGCCGCCACCTGCCGCCCCCGCACCACCAATACTGGCGCAGGCGGAAGCGCCCGCGCCCGCCCCCGCAGAGGCCCCGGCCGCACCGGCTGCCGAGCACACGCCGCCCGCCACCAAGACGGCAGCCGCATTGCCGCCGGCACAGGCGCCCGCGAGTGCGCGCCTGCCTTACGACGTCACCGGCAGCATCAAGGGCATTCACTACAAGGCCCAGGGCACGCTGGACTGGACGTTGGCCGACGGCCGCTACGACGCGCGCATGGAGATGCGCGTGATGCTGCTCGGCAGCCGCTCGCAGACCAGCACCGGCCGCGTCGGCCCGCACGGCCTGGAGCCCGAACGTTTCGGCGACAAGAGCCGCAGCGAGAAGGCCGCGCACTTCGACGCGGCGCAACACACCATCCGCTTCAGCAGCAACGCGCCCGAGGTGCCGCTGTTGCCCGGCGCACAGGACCGCCTGAGCCTGTTCATGCAGATCGCCGCCTTGCTGCAGGCCCGGCCTCAGGCCTACGCGGCGGGGCAGACGATCGAGATGCAGGTGGCCGGCACCGGGGACGCGCCGGTCTGGCAGTTCCAGGTGGGTGAAGAAAGCAGCATCACGGTGCCCGCAGGTGAGTTCAAGGTGCGCCACCTGGTGCGCCAGCCGCGCAAGGAGTTCGACAGCACGGTCGAGATGTGGCTCGCGCCCAGCCTGCACCACCTGCCGGTGCGACTGCGCGTGACGCAGGCCAATGGCGACGTCGCCGACCAGCAATTGAACCAAATGCCTTAATGCGGGCCCGGCAATGTGCCGAAAAACACACGCATCTTGAAGTCCTGGGGAACGTCTCCACTTAAAGCTGCATCTGACCTGTGTATCGCCGTCTTTTTGCCGATATAAGGTCTACAGGAACGCAGTTTTTTTTACCCTTCAAGGATTTCAGTCATGCACATGCTTTACGACTCGGATGCCTTCGCTGTGGTCCACATCCTGGCCAACGCGCCCTCCGAAGGCGACACCGAAGTGGCCGAAGGCCCGCAGATGCCGCGCCATGGTTTTGAAATCGTGGACAAGCGCTCGGGCAAAGAGGTGTACCTCGACGGCTCATGGGCCGAAATGTTCCAGATCCAGATCACCGCCTGGCAACAAAGCACGCCTTCGCAGGAAGAGGTGGAAGACACGCTTGAGGGTTATGCCACGCTGGCCCAGATGCCGGTCGTGATGCACTGAACACCACACGGCACCGCGCCAGAAAAAAAGACCGCTGAGGCGGTCTTTTTTGTTGCCCGCGCCACAGATGCGTGGCGCCGTTCGCCGCGATCAGAGCGACGCCGCCTGCCGTTGCACCGCGTCTTCGTGCAGGGATTCGCTGAGCTGGTCGACCACCAGCGACCAGGGCGCGTCGGCCTTGATCTGTTCGGCCAGGAACTGGCGTTGTGCGTCGTTCCAGTACGGCGCGTCGCAGATGGCGACATCGGCCTCGAGCTGGTGCGCCTTGATGAAACGGGCAATCGCCGCGTCATCGGCCTCCAGGCCGAGTTGCAGGAACAGATTGCTCATGCGGGGTTGTGCAGTGATCATGGGAACCTCCTTCGAAAACGATTGGGCCCACCACCGGCCGCGGCAACGATGTGCCATCGTTGCGCGGACCGTGCGCAGCAGGTGCGCCTGTCTGCCATTCTGCCGCAGCGACACCAACGCCAAGCCCGTGGGCCGCGATGACCCGCCGTGCTGCTGAGGAAAGCGTACAGGCCCGCGAGCGCTAAGGTAAAGAGGGCGTGCGGCCTTGGCGCCAGTGGTACACCGGCTCGACCAGCACCAGCACGGCCACCAACCGGCAGACCTGGAAAGCCGTCACCACCGGCACACCGAGCTGCAGCACCTTGGCGGTGATCGCCATCTCGGCAATGCCACCCGGCGAGGTGCCCAGCAGCATGGTGGCCGGGTGCAGGCCGGTGAGGTGCGACAGGGCCCAGCCGAACAGCGCACACAACAACATCATCACGAAACTCGCCAGCGCCACCGACGCCAGCCAGCGTGGCGCGGTGTGCACGAAGGCCGGCGTGAAGCGCACGCCCAGGCTGACGCCGATCACCAGCTGCGCGGCGTTCGACAACGCGGTGGGTATCGCCGACAGCGTGACACCGCACAAGGTCACCAGCATGGTGGCCACCAGCGCGCCCATGAACCAGGGGTTGGCGCGGCCCAGGCGCTGCATCAGCAGCGCACCGGCCAGGGTGAGGCCGGCCAGCGCCAGCAGGCCGCCGCCGTGCACTTCGCGCGCGCCCAGGGTCAGGGTGTCGAGCCCGCTCACACCCCAGAACTGCAGCGCAAACGGAATCGTCACCGTCACCAGCAACACGCGCAGGCTGTGGGCGGCGGCCACCAGGTCGGTGCGCGCGCCCTGGCGCTCGGCGATCAGCGTCATCTCGGACGCACCGCCAATGGCACTGGCGAAGTAGGTGGTGCTGCGCAACTCCGCCGGCGTGAGCGCGATCAGGTGCCCGGCGTGCACGCGGCGCAACCAGGCGCCGAAGCCCAGCCCCAGCAGCAGGGCCCAGGCGATGCCGAGCGCGATCGCCCACCACAGGCTGGCCACCAGCGCGCCCACCGCGGGCGTGAAGTACAGGCCGAGTGCGGTGCCGATCACCCACTGCCCGCCGTTGCGCAGCGGCGTCCAGCTCTCGGTAGGCGCGCCCAGCATGGACAGCAGCGAGGTCGCCAGCAGCGGGCCGATCATCCAGGGAATGGGCGTGCGCAACCAGACACAGAGGCCGGCGGCCGCAGTGGCGAGCAAGAGGGTCAGCAGGACACGTGGCCACGACGCGGGCCACGATGAAGAAGGGAGGGACACGGGGATGCCAACGGAGAAGGAAGACAGGGCCAGCGGCCGCGCGCCGATGGCTGCGCGTAGTATCCACGCATGAGCTGTGAAACCGCTGTATCCAGGGCATGTGGGCTGGTCGGGCTGCTGGCGCTGGCCGCCTGCGCGCACGCGCCGTCGCGCACGGTGCCCGGCCTGCTGGACACGGTGCTGCCCACGCCGCTGCTGCTGGTGGGCGAACAGCACGACGCAGCCGAACACCAGGCGCTGCAGCGCGACCTGGTGCAGGCCCTGGCCCGGCGCCAGCAACTCGGCGCGCTGGTGATGGAGATGGCCGAACAGGGCCGCGGCACGCAGGGGCTGGACAAGGACGCCGACGAGGCACACGTGCGCGAGGCCCTGGGCTGGAGCGAGCAGAGTGGCTGGCCCTGGCCGAGCTACGGCCCGGTGGTGATGGCGGCGGTGCGCAGCGGCGTGCCGGTGCTCGGCGGCAACCTGCCACGCGCGCAGATGCGCAACGCCATGGCCAACAGCGCGCTGGACGGCACGGTGGACGCGGGCGTGTTGCAGCGCCAGCGCGAGACCATCCGCGACAGCCATTGCGGCCTGCTGCCCGACAGCCAGATCGGCCCCATGACACGCATCCAGCTGGCACGCGACCAGGCCATGGCCCAGGTGGCGGTGCAGGCCATCATTCCCGGCAAGACCGTGCTGCTGGTGGCCGGCAACGGCCATGTGCGGCGCGACCTCGGTGTGCCGCTGCACCTGCCCGCGGGCACCGAGGCCAAGGTGGTGATGGCACAAGCCGGTGGCCTGGCACCCGAGGCCAGCGCGCCATCCCCGTCCGATGCGACCTGGCCCACACCCGCGCTGCCACCGCGCGACCACTGCGAAGAACTCAAACAGCAGATGAAGCGCTGAGAAAGCGCCAAGCCAATCACGGCGTGGCCGGCGCGAGGTGGCTTGCGCCAGGGGCAGCAAGGGTCCGGCTACGCCGGCCCAAGCTGCCGTCCCCCCACCGGGGGGAAGCCGCGTCAACGGCGCAGGGGGGTACTCACCACCGTCAGGCCACCCGCTTCACCGCATCGGCCAGCGCGCCCACCATGGTCTCTATCTGCTCACGCGTCACGATGTAGGGCGGCGCGAACACCAGGTTGTCGCCGGCGTTGCGCACCAGCACACCGCGGTGATAGCAGTCCATGAAGACGTCGAAGGCGCGCTTGCCCGGCGAACCCGGCAGCGGTGCCAGCTCCACCGCCGCGGCCAGGCCCATGCTGCGGATGCCGATCACGTTGGGCAAACCCTTGAGCGCGCTGTGCATGGCGTCGCCCAGCACCGGCGCCATTTCACCGGCGCGCGCGAACAGGTTTTCCTCGCGGTACAGGTCCAGCGTGGCGATGGCGGCGGCACAGGCCACCGGGTGGCCCGAGTAGGTGTAGCCGTGGAAGAACTCGATGGCATGGCCGGGCGCGCTGCCGTGTGCGCCCATCATGGCCTCGTAGATGCGGTCGGTGCAGACCACGCCGCCGAGCGGGAACACGCCGTTGGTGACGGCCTTGGCGAAATTCAGCATGTCGGGCTGCACGCCGTAGTAGTCGGACGCGAAGGCGGTGCCCAGGCGGCCGAAGCCGGTGATGACCTCGTCGAAGATCAGCAGGATGCCGTGCTTGTCGCAGATCTCGCGCAGGCGCTTCAGGTAACCCTGCGGCGGCACGTACCAGCCGGCGCTGCCGGCCACCGGTTCGACGATGACCGCGGCCACGTTGCTCGGGTCGTGCAGCGGCAGGATGCGGTTCTCCAATTCCAGCAGCAGGTCTTCGTCCCACACCGGTTCGGTGTTGTGCACGTAGGCGTGTTTCACCGGGTCGTGGATGAAGCGCAGGTGGTCCACCCGCGGCAGCAGGGCCGCGCCATACACCTTGCGGTTGGCCGGAATGCCACCCACGCTCATGCCGCCGAAGCCGACGCCGTGGTACCCACGCTCGCGGCCGATGAAGACGTTGCGGTGGCCTTCGCCACGCGCCCGGTGGTAGGCCAGCGCCACCTTCATCGAGGTGTCGGCGGCTTCGCTGCCGGAGTTGCAGAACAGCACCTTGTTCAGGTCACCGGGGGCCATGGCGGCAATCATCTCGGCGGCGCGGAAGGCCTTGTCGTTGCTGACGCTGAACGCGGTGCTGTAGTCCAGCGTGTCGAGCTGCTGCTTGATCGCCTCGTTGATCGGCTTGCGGTTGTGGCCGGCGCCGACGCACCACAGGCTGGAGATGCCGTCGATCACCTGGCGGCCGTCGTGCGTGGTGAAGTGCATGCCGTCGGCGGCCACGAAGACGCGCGGGTCTTGCTGGAAGCTGCGGTTGGGCGTGAAGGGCAACCACTGGTTGTCCATGCGTAGATCGTTGTAGGCCATGCGGTGTCTCCTGCGGCATGAGGGGCGGAAACGGCATTTTGTCACCCGCCGCCCGGGCCTGCAGGCTCCACTGGCCGGTGCCCAGCCAGGCCCACCGGGTCTTGCTGCGACAATGCGCACGCCATGAACCACACCTACGTTCTCACCCTCTCCTGCCCGGACCGCCCGGGCATCGTGCATGCCGTCTCGGGTTTTCTGCTGGAGCACGGCGGCAACATCGAAGAGGCCGCCCAGTACAACGACCACGCCACCGGCCTGTTCTTCATGCGCGTGCAGTTCGCCAGCAGCCAGCTCGGCCCGGCCGAACTGCAACAGCGCCTGCAGCAGTTCAGCGAGCCGTTTGCCATGCAGTGGACCCTGCACCCGCTGGCCGAACCGGTGCGCACCGTGATCTTCGTCAGCAAGGAAGGCCACTGCCTCAACGACCTGCTGTTCCGCTGGAAGAGCGGCCTGCTGGGGCTGGACATCCGCGCCATCATCAGCAACCACCGCGACTTCTACCAGCTCGCGGCCGGCTACAACGTGCCCTTCCACCACATCCCGGTGACCGCCGCCACCAAGCCACAGGCCGAAGCGAAACAGCTGGAGATCATCCGCAGCGAAGGCGCCGAGCTGGTGGTGCTGGCGCGCTACATGCAGGTGCTGAGCAACGACCTGTGCCGCGAGCTCTCGGGCAAGGCGATCAACATCCACCACAGCTTCCTGCCCAGCTTCAAGGGCGCCAAGCCCTACTACCAGGCGCACGACCGCGGCGTGAAGCTGATCGGCGCCACCGCCCACTACGTGACGGCCGACCTCGACGAAGGCCCGATCATCGAACAGGACGTGGCCCGCGTGGACCACACCGACACGGTGGAAGACCTGACCGCGCGCGGCCGCGACACCGAGAGCCAGGTGCTGGCGCGCGCCGTGAAGTGGCACAGCGAACACCGGGTGCTGCTCAACGGCCACAAGACGGTGGTGTTCAAGTGAGTCCCATCGCGCTGCTGCGCCCCGGTCCGGCACACGCCGGGGTGGGCAGCGCGCGCCAGCGTTCGAGGAGCGTCATGCGATGACCATCCGGATTCCCCCCATCCAGTGCCTGCTGACCTTCGAGGCGCTGGCGCGCCTGCGCAGCGTCACGCAGACCGGGGAGGAACTCAACGTCACGCCCAGCGCGGTGAGCCACCGCGTGCGCCAGCTCGAACAGATCCTCGGCACCAAGCTGTTCGGCCGCGCCGACTTCTCGCTCACCACCGAAGGCAGCGAGTACCTGGCCCATGTGCGCGAAGGCCTGGGCATCCTGCAGCGTTTCCCGGGGGCCAACGCCACGCCCGGCAAACGCAAGCTCAAGCTGGCTGTCACGCCGACCTTTGCGCGCTCCATCCTGATGCCGCGCCTGCGCCAGTTCACCGAGGCCTACCCGGAGATCGACCTCACGCTGCAGGTGTCGATTCCGCTGCTCGACGTGGTGGCCGAAGACGCCGACCTCACGGTGCGCTACGGCACCGGGCGTTACGCCGACGTGGAACACCTCTGCCTGCTCAAGGACGAGGTGACGCCGCTGGCCTCACCCGCCTACATCCGCGAGAACGGCCCCTTCGATACGGTGGAAAACCTGCAGGGCGCGGCACTGCTGCGCAGCCCGCTGGAACCCTGGCGCACCTGGTTCGCCGCCCACGAGCTGGACTGGCCGGAACCGTTCGACGGCTCCTCGTTCAACGACATCGGCCTGATGTGCGACGCCGCCGCCCAGGGCCTGGGCGTGGCGCTGGTGCGCCTCAAGCTGGGCGCACCCTGGATCGAAAACGGTTCGCTGGAGCGCCTGTCCGAACGCAGCATCCCCTCGCCCCACGCCCACTACCTGTGCTGGCAGGCCGGTGCAATGGAGCGTTGGGAATGCGCGGCGTTCGCCGAGTGGCTCAAGAGAAGCGTGAGCTGAGCGCTGCGCCGCAGCATCTCCGGCGCGCGTGATTCAGTCCAGGGCACCCAAGGATCCGGCTCCGCCGGTCCCAGGGTGCGCCCCCCTTTCAGGGGGGACGCGCGCCAGCGCGGCGGGGGGTTACTCGATCACCAAGCGCTGCGCAGCCGCAGCGGTCTTCTTCGGCAGCGTGAGCTGCAACACCCCGTTTTCGTACTTCGCCCTGGCGCTGCTGTTGTCCACGTCAACCGGCAGTTCGAAGCTGCGCGAGACGGCGCCGTAATAACGTTCGCTGCGCAGCAGCTTGCCGCCTTCAACCTGGCGGTCCTGCTGCTTGATTTCAGCGCGCAGGGTCACCAGCTTGCCGTCGACATTGACCTGGATGTCGTCCTTGGCCACACCGGGCACCTCTGCGTGCAGGGTATAGGCCTCGGGGGTTTCCTGCACGTCGACGCGGATCTGCGCCGGCTGGCCGGCACCATGCAGGGGTTTGACGTAAAACGCGGGCGCAGCGTCGTTGAAGAACTCATCAAGGAAACCGCGGCGTGCAACGAGGGTGCTCATGGAAAACTCCTGTGGAAATGGGTAGGAACCAGGGCGCAACAGGCACCCTGCGATGCACAAAACATGATGTCGCCGGCGAAGGATTTCAAGAGGCCCTGAGGCCCCGCCCATCGAAGCGCTCACGCGCCGATGCAAGATTCTTCAATCCGTCACGCCGGCGTTTGGCCTAGACTGATCCGACCCTTGCAGCCGCCACCACCGCCCCCACATGAACGCCGCCACCCTCCCCGCCGAGCACAACACCTTTCACCGCACCGAGCGCCAGGCCGCGGTGGTGCGGGCCCTGCAGGCCGTGGTGCCCGCGCATGCCCTGCTCTGGCAGGCCGAGGACACCGTGCCCTACGAATGCGACGGGCTCACCGCCTACCGCGAGCGCCCGCTGGTGGTGGTGCTGCCCGAGACCGAAGCGCAGGTGGCCGCGGTGCTCAAGGCCTGCCACGCGCTGGACGTGCCGGTGGTGGCGCGTGGTGCGGGCACCGGCCTGTCCGGCGGCGCCATGCCGCATGCCATGGGCGTCACGCTCTCGCTCGCCAAGTTCAACCGCATCCTGAAGATCGACGCCCGCTCACGCACCGCGGTCGTGCAGGCCGGCGTGCGCAACCTCGCCATCTCCGAAGCCGCCGCGCCGCAAGGCCTGTATTACGCGCCCGATCCGAGCAGCCAGATCGCCTGCACCATCGGCGGCAACGTGGCCGAGAACTCGGGTGGTGTGCACTGCCTCAAGTACGGGCTCACGCTGCACAACGTGCTCGCGGTGCGCGGTTTCACGGTCGAGGGCGAGCCCGTCACCTTCGGCGGTGAGGCACTCGACGCGCCGGGCCTCGACCTGTTGCCGCTGGTGGTCGGCAGCGAAGGCATGCTGGCCGTGACGATGGAAGTCACCGTCAAGCTGGTGCCCAAGCCGATGCTGGCGCGCTGCATCATGGCCAGCTTCGACGACATGCGCAAAGCCGGTGACGCGGTGGCCTCGGTGATCGCCGCCGGCATCATCCCGGCCGGCCTGGAGATGATGGACAAGCCCATGACCGCGGCGGTGGAAGACTTCGTGCACGCCGGCTACGACCTGAGCGCCGAAGCCATCCTGCTCTGCGAAAGCGACGGCACGCCGGAAGAGGTGGAAGAAGAGATCGGCCGCATGAGCGACGTGCTGCGCGGCTGCGGCGCCACCGCCATCGCGGTCAGCCGCGACGAGGCCGAGCGCCTGCGTTTCTGGAGCGGGCGCAAGAACGCCTTTCCGGCCAGCGGCCGCATCAGCCCCGACTACATGTGCATGGATTCGACCATCCCGCGCAAGCGCCTGGCCGACATCCTGCTCGCCATCGCGGAGATGGAAAAGAAGTACGGCCTGCGCTGCGCCAACGTGTTCCACGCCGGCGACGGCAACCTGCACCCGCTGATCCTGTTCGATGCCAACGATCCCGACCAGTTGCACCGCTGCGAACTGTTCGGCGCCGACATCCTGGAGACCAGCGTGGCCATGGGCGGCACCGTGACGGGCGAACACGGCGTGGGCGTCGAGAAACTCAACAGCATGTGCGTGCAGTTCTCCGCCGAAGAAAACGCCCAGATGTTCGGCGTGAAAGCGGCCTTTGATACCAAAGGGCTACTAAATCCCGGCAAGGTCATTCCCACCCTGCAACGCTGCGCCGAGTACGGCCGCATGCTGGTGCGCGCCGGGGCGCTTGCACACCCCGAGTTGCCACGTTTTTGACTGTCAAATTTCACACTGAAGAACAAGGGGTGTGGGGTACATTCATGTTGAATGAGCACGACTTTCCCTCCGCAGGGCCAACGCCATGACCACAGGACCGAACGCTCGGCTGTGGAGCGTGAGCGTGCACTGCTGCTGGAACTGGAAACACTGCGTGCCGAAAACGAGCATCTGCGGCGTGCCTACGCGGCGCGGCTCAGCGGCCAGCCAGCCTCGCCCGACGCAACCGCGGGCCTGAGCAACCCGCCCAGCCTGCCGCTGCCGCTGGAAGAGGCCCTGCAATCCGGCAGTGCCCAGCGCGCGTCGGACTCAGCCCAGCTTGAGTACGAAGCCCTGTTCTCGGCCCTCGCCAGCGTGTTCCCGATCGGGGTCTTCCGCACCGATCACGGTGGCCTGCTCACCCACGTGGACGAACAGCTGCAGGCCATCTTTGCGCTGAAGAAGGAAGACTTCCCCAATTTCGGCTGGCTCAGCCGCGTGCATCCCGATGACCTGGAGCGTGTGCAACGCCACTGGGCACATGCCCTGGACACGGGCGAAGCGCTCAGCGTGGAGTTCCGCCTGCTGCGGCCCGGCAACGAGCTGGTCCACGTGCTGGCGCGCAACGCACCGCTGCGCGACGCAAATGGCGCCATCGTCTGCCAGCTGGGTTTCCTGCAGGACATCACGCCGATGCGCGCGCTCGAAGCCGATGCGCGCATCAAGGACGAACTGAATCGCCAGATCATCGCCGCCAGCCCCGACTGCACCAAGGTGCTCGACTTGCAGGGCCGTGTGGTGCAAATGACGGCCCAGGGTTGCCGCCTGGTCGAGGTGGACGACTTCGAACAGGTGCGCAACAGCGACTGGACCACCTGGTGGGATGAAAGCGGCAGCCTGCTCGCACGCGAAGCGCTGGAGAGCGCACGCCAGGGCAAGAGCGCACGCTTCGTGTCGTTCGGCACCACCTTCAAGGGCACACCCAAGTGGTGGGACACCATGGTCACGCCGATCTGCGATGCCCAGGGCCACCCGGTGATGCTGATGGCGGTCTCGCGTGACATCACCGCGCTGCAACAGCAGCAGGAAGAAATCCAGCGCTTCAACGCCGAACTCGAAAACCGGGTGCGGCAGCGCACCGACGAACTGGCAGAAGCCAAGGAACGCGTCAGCACGGCGCTGCAGGAAGCGCAGTCGCTTTACGACCAAGCGCCCTGCGGCTACCACTCGGTAGACGCCAACGGCACCTTCGTGCTGGTCAACCGAACGGCGCTGGATTGGCTGGGCTACGAGCGCGGCGAGGTCATCGGCAAGCTGACCGTGTTCGACATCGTCTCGCCCGAGCAGGCGCCCATCGTCAAGGAGCGCCTGGCGCGCATGGTGCAGGGCGAGAAGCTCGACACCGGTGAGTTCACCGTGCGCCGGCGCGACGGCAGCACCTTTCTGGCCCTGCTCAGCAGCACCCGCGTGGTGGATGACCAGGGCCGCTTCGCGCGCACCAACAGCACGCTGCTGGACATCACCGCGCGCAAGACCGCAGAGACCGCGCTCGCCACGCAGCGCAACTTCCTGCAGGCCATCACCAACAGCGTGCCGGTGCAGCTTGCCTTCTTCGACCGCGACCTGATCTGCCGCTTCGCCAATGCCAGCTACGCGCGCTGGGGCCGCGGCGACACCGAGTTGCTGATCGGCAAACACCTGAGCGAGATCGCAAGCCGCGAGAACTTCGAAGAAGCCCGCGTCCGGCTCGCAGCCGCGTTGACCGGCGAGATCCAGCGCTTCGAGGGCGATCGCACCCTCCCGGACGGCCACCGCTTCTATGCCGGCATCGAATACACGCCGTACTGGAGCGGCGGCAAGGTGGAAGGCATCATCATCCAGATGGTGGACCTGTCGCACCGCAAGGCGTCGGAAGACCTGGTGCGCCACACCAACAGCCAGCTCAACAGCGCGCTGGAGCAATCCCAAGGTCTCTACAACAACGCGCCGTGCGGCTACCACTCGCTGGATGCCAACGGCATCTATGTGTCGATCAACGACACCGAGTTGAACTGGCTGGGCTACAACCGCGAGGAAGTGATCGGCGAACTGAGCTTCCGCGACCTCGTGGCCCTGCCCCGGCAAGCCGAGCTGCTCGACGAGCAGATGCAGAAGGTCATGCAGAACGGCACGCCGGAGGCGGTCGAGTGCGACATCCGGCGCCGCGACGGCACGACCTTCAGCGCACTGTTGTCAACCTCTGCGGTGCGCGACACCGCCGGCCGCTTCCTGCGCAGCAACACCACGGTGGTCGACATCACCGGCCGCAAGTCCGCCGAAATCGCCCTGCGAGGCAACCAGCGCTTCCTGCAGACCATCACCGACCATGTGCCGGGCCTCATCGCCTACCTGGACGCCGATCTGCACTTCCGTTTTGCCAACGCCGAACACATGCGCGTCTACGGCATGAACCCTCTGCAGCTCGTTGGCCGGCACATCAGCGACTGCACCCCGGACGCGATCTGGTCCGAGATCAAGCCCCACATGGAAGCCGCGCTCAACGGCCTGCCGCAGCACTTCGAGGCCTGGCGCACCACGGTCGACGGGCAGCAGATCTACGTCAACACCAACTACCTGCCGGACGTGAACGACGGTGTCGTGCAGGGCCTGTTCGTGCAGATGATCGACATCACCGAGCGCAAACGCGTGGAAGAGCGTGTCGTGCACCTCAACGAGGAGCTCGAACAACGCATCCGCGAGCGCTCGCTGGAGCTGCTGGAAAGCGAGCAACGCTTCCGCCTCATGGTGGACAACCTGCGCGACTACTGCATCTTCTTCATGGATGCCGAGGGCACCATCACCGACTGGACCGACAGCGCCCAGCGCATGGACGGCTATTCACCGACGCAGATGCTGGGCCGCCACTACGGCATCCTGTTCGATCCGGGCAACCCCGAACACGGCAAGATCAGCGCCATGCAGATGCTGCGCCTGGCCGCGTCGCGTGGCCAGCACGAGCTGCACAACTGGCACACCCGCAAGGACGGTTCGCAATACTGGTCACACTCGGTGCTGATCGCACTGCGCGACGATGGCGGCGAGCTCAAGGGCTTCGCCAAGATCAACCGCGACATGACCGACGCCAAGCGGCTTGACGACCTGATGCGCAACATCAACGACGAGCTGGAAAACCGCGTCGTCGAGCGCACCGAGCAGCTGCTGGCCGCCAACAAGGACCTGGAGTCGTTCTCCTACTCGGTCTCGCACGATCTTCGCTCACCACTGCGCCACATCTCCAGCTTCGTCAGCCTGCTCGAAGAACACCTGGGTGGCAATTGCGACGAGGTGAGCGCCCGCTACCTCAGCACCATTGGCAACTCGGCGCGCCACATGAGCCAGCTCATCGACGGCCTGCTCGCGTTCTCGCGCCTGGGCCGTTCGGCAGTCAACCTCACCGCAGTCGATTTCACCCTCCTGGTAGACGCGGTGGTCGGCCAACTCGGCCACGACACCGAAGGCCGGGTGGTGGACTGGGTGGTCGCGCCCGACCTGCCGGTGGTCCAGGGCGACGCCCTGCTGCTGCGCGAGGTGTGGGCCAATTTGTTGGGCAATGCCTACAAATACACCCGTCCGCGTGAACGAACGCGCATCGAGGTGGGCTGGAGCATGGACCCGGTGGTGGGCTACACCTTCTTTGTTCGTGACAATGGCGTGGGTTTTGACACAAAATACGCCCAGAAGCTGTTTGGCGTCTTCCAACGCCTCCATCGCGCCTCGGAGTTCGAAGGCACCGGCATTGGCCTTGCTCTGACGCGGCGCATCATCGAGCGACACGGCGGCACCGTCTGGGCTGAAAGCCAGCTCGGTCAAGGCAGTGTTTTCTATTTCTCGTTACCTTTTGAAGGCGTCCATGGCCTTGAGTCTCCCATTGACTCGATGCCGGCCGCCCTGGAACCATGAGCAAAAACGCCGACGCCATCCTTCTTGTTGAAGACAACCCCGACGACGCCGAGCTGACCAAGCTGGCGCTGGCGCGGCATGGCCTGGATGGGCGCGTCACGCACGTATCGGACGGCATGCAGGCGCTCGACTACCTGCACCGGCGCAACGGTTTCACCAACCGTTCCGGCAGCAACCCCATGCTGGTGCTGCTGGACCTGAAGATGCCGTTGCTCGACGGCATCGGCGTGTTGAAGGAAATCAAGGGCTCGGACAACCTGAACCACATTCCGGTGGTGGTGCTGACCTCGTCCACCGAACCGAGCGACCTGCTGCGCGCCTACGATGCCGGCACCAACGCCTACATCGCCAAGCCAACCGAGTTTTCGCAGTTCCTCAGCGCCATGAAGCACGTGTGCGAGTTCTGGATCAACATCAACCAGACCGCGCCGCAGTTGCCCAGCGCCGGCGTGCGCACCACCGACTTCGGCGACCTGATGTAAGGCGCCGGGGTGCCACGCTCACAAGGTGCGGCGTCGAATCAGGCCACGCTCACAAGGTGCGGCGTCGAATCAGGCCACGGGAAAAAAGAACACGCGGGCCGGCGCTGCGGCCGCGTGCCAGGCTCAATAGATGTCGGAGTCGGCCCACTGCGACGAGGGGCCGTCCTCGGCCGTCACCGGCACGTTGAGGTTGAGCACGAAGACCACCTCGCCGCCGAAGCGGCCCACGCCCAGGCTCTTCATGAGCACCTGCTCTTCTTCCGGGCGCTCCATGCGCAGGAAACAGATGGCCTGTTTGGTGCCTTCGTGCATGGCCGTGAGGATGTCCAGCCGCGTGATGCGGCCGAACTCGCTGCACAGCTGGTGCAGCGCGGACTTGAGACTGGCGACGTCGCTGTACTGCCGGAGTTCTGCGAGTGTGCTCACGATCAATTCCTCACACAAAATTCACACTGACAAGGGCGATACCGGTGGGCGAAAACTTCACAAACGCCAGGGTATCGGCATCTGCCCGATGTTAGAACATAAGCAACACATCTAACATTTCCGTTACAAAACCGGTCACCATCTTTGGGGTATCCCGTGCAGAACCTCACGGGCTGCCATCAGCTTAGGCCCATAACAAGTGGGGCCCGTGACAACGGACTCTGTATGCTGCAAGCCCCACCCCCTTCCTGACACCTCTTCCCATGCGAGCTGGATCCCGGAACCGCACTGCCCCCATCGCCGACACGGCCTTCGACCGCACCGGGACCTGGACCGTGCCGACACAGCGCAACGAACTGGACCGCCTGGCCGAGATGACGGCGCTGATGGCGCACACCGGTGCCGCCCTGCTGCTGGATGCATCGCGCTCGCCACCCGAGGTGCTCGGCGCGCACGGGCTGGAGTCGCAGGACATCCCGGCCGCGATCGAGGCGTTTGCGCGCCAGTGGGTGCAGGGTGATCCGGGCCAGCCGACGGCCGACCAGACCAGCGTCGACGAACCTGGCGTGGGCCATGGCCACTGGCTGCCCCTGCCCGCCGTGGCCGGGCTGCCGGGCACCGCACTGCTGCTGCTGGACAAGGCCCCTCACAGCGGGCCGCCGCCCAGCCCCGACGTGCTCCAGTTGCTGGCGCGGCACGCGGCCGACGTGCTCTCGCTGGCGCGCCGCTGCGACCAGAGCGAGCAGTACAACGCCACCATCCTGCGCGAGAGCGAAAGCCGGCTCAACCTGACCGAGCACACCGCAGGTGCCGGCAGCTGGTCGCTGCAGCTGTCCACGCGCGAGGTGGTGCATTCGGACGAGTTCGCGACCGTGCTCGGCCTGAACGACCAACGCCAGGTGCACAACCTGGAAGACATGGTGCAGCGCTACAGCCCCGAGTGGCGCAACAACATCCGGCTGCGGCTGGAGCGCTGTGCGCAGCACGGCGAGGGCTTTGACGAGGAAATCCAGGTCATGGTGGACGGCGGCGCGCCCAAGTGGGTGCGCACCGTGGGCACCGCCGTGCGCCGCTCCAACGGACAGATCGTGCGCATTCAGGGCGCGATCCAGGACATCTCGGCACAGAAGCAGGCACAGCAGGACACGCTGCGCCTGGCCATGCGCCTGACCACCACGCTGGCCAGCATCACCGAGGCCTTCGTCACGCTGGACCGCCAGTGCTGCTTCACCTACCTGAACCAGGAGAGCGAACGCCTGCTGCAGAAGACCACCGCCGATCTGCTCGGGCTGGAGCTCTGGCAGGACTTCGGCGCCGGCCTGGCCAAGCGCCTTAAAGAACAGCTCAAGCAATCGCTGGACACCAACCGCCGGGTCGAGCTGGAGGACTACTTCCCCACGCTGGGCAAGTGGCTGGAGGTGCGCGCCTACCCGTTTGCCGAAGGGCTGGCGGTGTACTTCCGCGACGTCACCGAACGGCGCCGCTCGCAGGAACAGCTGATGTTGCTGGAGACCAGCGTGTCGCGGCTCAACGACATCGTGGCCATCGCCGAAACCGGCATCGGCAGCGACGACCAGGAGCCGCGCATCGTGTTCGTGAACGACGCCTTCGAGCAGCACACCGGCTACAGCCGTGCCGAGGTGCTGGGGCAGTCGCCGCGCATGCTGCTCGAACTCGACCCCGCCATCCCCAAGCTGCGGCAGCTGGCACTGGGCCTGCAGCAGACCCAGCAGGCCCGCACCGAGCTGATGGTGCGGCGCAAGAACGGCGCCATGTTCTGGGTCGAGCTGGAAGTGGTGTCGGTGCAGGCCACCGCCGAAGAGGTGACGCACTGGGTGGCGGTGGGGCGTGACATCACGCAGCGCAAGACCGCCGAAGACATGATCCGCCACCTGGCGTTCTACGACGCGCTGACCGACCTGCCCAACCGCCAGCTGCTGCTGGACCGGCTGCAGCAGGCGCTGGCCGCCAGCGAACGCTCGGGCCAGCACGGTGCACTGATGTTCATCGACCTGGACAACTTCAAGGTGCTCAACGACACCCTGGGCCACCACATGGGCGACCAGCTGCTGCAGAAGGTGGCGGCGCGCCTGACCAAGAGCGTGCGCAAGACCGACATGGTGGCGCGCCTGGGTGGCGACGAATTCGTGGTGATGGTCGACGACCTCAGCGCCGACCCCGAGGCCGCGGCCTTCAAGGCCCACGCCCTGGCCGAAAAGGTGCTCAACACGCTGCGCGAGCCGTTCCAGCTCACCGGCCACCAGCACTTCACCACGCCCAGCATCGGCGTCACCTCGTTCCAGGGCCAGCAGAGCGATGTGGCCGAGCTGCTCAAGCAGGCCGACCTGGCGATGTACCAGGCCAAGTCCCTGGGGCGCAACACCCTGTGTTTCTTCGACCCCAACATGCAGGCCACGGTGAGCGCCAACGCCACCGTGGGCTCCGACCTGCGCGTGGCGCTCAACGAGCAGCAGTTCGTGGTGCACTACCAGCCGCAGGTGGACCGTGTCGGCGTGATCATCGGCGTGGAAGCCCTGGTGCGCTGGCAGCACCCGCACCGCGGACTGATCCACCCGGCCGACTTCATCTCGGTGGCCGAAGACACCGGCCTGATCCTGCCGCTGGGCCAGTGGGTGCTGGAGAAAGCCTGCGAACAGCTGGCCACCTGGGCAGACCAGCCGCAGACCGCGAACCTGAGCATCGCGGTGAACGTGAGCGTGCGCCAGTTCCGCCACCCCGATTTCGTCGACATGGTGATGGCCGCCATCACGCGCAACGGCATCCAGCCGCAGAACCTCAAGCTCGAACTCACCGAAAGCCTGCTGGCCGACCGCATGGAGATCACCATCGACAAGATGGGCATGCTCAAGGCGCTGGGCGTGACGCTGGCGCTGGACGACTTCGGTGTCGGCTACTCCTCGCTCTCGGTGCTCAAGCGCCTGCCGCTGGACCAGCTCAAGATCGACAAGGGTTTTGTCGCGGACGTATTGACCGACCCGAACGACGCTGCCATCTCGCGCGCCATCATCGCCCTGGCGCAGAGCCTGAGCCTGAAGGTGGTGGCCGAAGGCGTGGAAACGCAGGAGCAGCGCGACTTCCTGGCCTACCAGGGTTGCGACCAGTTCCAGGGTTATCTGTTCGCCAAGCCGCTGCCGATCGAGGCGCTGAACGCGCTGCTGCAGAACCCGACCGCGGGCCTGCTGGTGCTGAGCTGAGCGCGCCGCCCGGCACGCTCAGGCGGTGAACAGCGCCACGTTGCCACCGGCGGCGGTGGTGTTGATGGTCAGGGTCTGCTCGGCGCAGAAGCGCTGCAGGTAGTGCGGGCCGCCGGCCTTGGGGCCGGTGCCACTCAGGCCTTCGCCACCAAAGGGCTGCACGCCGACCACGGCGCCGATCATGTTGCGGCTCACATAGACGTTGCCCACGCGCGCGGCCGCGGCCAGCGCCAGCGCGCGGCTGTCGATGCGGGTCTGGATGCCCAGCGTGAGGCCATAGCCCAGCGCGTTGATCTGCTGCACCACCGCCATCGGGTCGCCGCGCCAGCGCACCACCTGCAGCACCGGGCCGAAGATCTCGGTCTTCACATCCGCCACATCGTTCACCTCGAACATCTGCGGCACCACCAGGTGCGGCAGGGCCGATGCAGACGGCGCCGATGGCAGCAGCGGCCTGGCGTGCCCATGCAGGTGCTGCAGTTGCTGCGCAATGCCGTCGAAGGCCTCGGCGTCGATCACCGGGCCGAGGTCGGTGGACAGCTCGGCCGGGTTGCCCGCCACCAGCTCTTGCGCCGCGCCCCGGATCATGTGGATCACACCATCGGCCACCGCCTCGTGCACACACAGCAGGCGCAGCGCAGAACAACGCTGGCCGGCGCTGCGGAACGCGCTCTGCAGCACGGCGTCGGCCACCTGCTCGGGCAGGGCCGTGCTGTCGACCAGCATGGCGTTGATGCCACCGGTCTCGGCAATCAGCGGCACGATGGGCCCGTCCTTGGCGGCCAGCGCGCGCTGGATCAGCTTGGCCACCGGCGTGGAACCGGTGAACACCACACCGGCAATGCCGGGCTGCGCCACCAGCGCCGCACCCACCGTCTCGCCCGGGCCGTGCAGCAGTTGCAGCGCATCGGCCGGCACGCCGGCGGCGTGAAGCAGCCGCACGGCTTCGAGCGCAATGGCCGGCGTCTGCTCGGCGGGTTTGGCCAGCACGCTGTTGCCGGTGGCGAGTGCCGCCGCCACCTGGCCGGTGAAAATGGCCAGCGGGAAGTTCCAGGGGCTGATGCAGACCCAGGCGCCACGCCCTTCCAGCCGCAAGGTGTTGCTCTCGCCGGTGGGGCCCGGCAGGGTCTGCGGCGCCATCACGCGTTCGGCGTCGTTGGCGTAGTAGCGCAGGAAGTCGATCGCCTCGCGCACCTCGGACACCGCATCGGCCCAGCCCTTGTGCGCTTCCTTCACCAGCAGCGCGCACAGCGTGGGCAGTTGCCCTTGCATGGCGTCGGCGGTGCGGCGCAACACGGCGGCACGTTCGGCCACCGGCGTGTGGCTCCAGCCACCGAAGGCTCGCACGGCGCGCGCTACCGAGGCCGGTACGTCGGCGGCACTCGCTTCCGGCACGGTCGGCACGTGCAAGGCTGCGTGCGCGGCCAGCAACGGTTCGCGTTGCGCGACCACCGCCAGGTCCAGCCCCAGGCTGTTGGGCCGTGTGTCTCCGTAGAGTGCCGGCGGCAATGGCAACGTCGACACGTGGGCACCGGGCGAGGAGCGCAGCAGCGGCGACACCAGCAGCTCGTCCATGCCCACCGACTCGTCGGCCAGCTGGTGCACGAAGGACGAGTTGGCGCCGTTCTCCAGCAGGCGCCGCACCAGATAGGCCAGCAGGTCGCGGTGCGCGCCCACCGGCGCGTACACGCGGCACGACACCGCCGGGTTCTTCAGCACCTCGCGGTAGATGCCCTCGCCCATGCCGTGCAGGCGCTGCAGCTCGAAGGGCGTGCCATGTCTGCCCGCCATCTGCAGGATGGCCGCGATGGTGCCGGCGTTGTGGGTGGCGAACTGCGGGTAGATCGCATCGGACGCGTCCAGCAAGGCGTGCGCACACGCCAGGTAACTCACATCGGTGTGCGGCTTCTGCTTGAACACCGGGTAGGCCGGCAGGCCGAGCTCTTGCGCGCGCTTGATCTCCGCATCCCAGTAGGCGCCCTTGACCAGCCGGCACATGAAGCGCAGCCGGTGCCGCCGCGCCAGCGCCGCCACGTGTTCAACCAGCTCCACCGCGCGCGTCTGGTAGGCCTGCAATGCCAGTCCGAAGCCCTGCCACTGCGGACACTCCCGCGCCACGCGCGCGGCCAGGGCGTCGAACACGTCCAGCGAAAGTTCGAGCCGGTCCACCTCTTCGGCGTCGATGGTGAGGTTGAGCCCGGCCGCGGCGGCCGCCTCGCACAGCGTCCACACGCGCGGCACCAGTTCACGCATCACGCGGTCGTGCTGCGCATCTTCGTAGCGCGGGTGCAGCGCGCTGAGCTTGATGGAGATGCCGTCGTTCTGCGCCGGATGGCGCGCGCGGTCGGCACCGTGCGCGATGGCGGCAATGGCGTGCCGGTAACTCGCGAGGTAGCGCAGCGCGTCGGCCTCGGTGCGCGCGCCCTCGCCCAGCATGTCGTAGCTGAAGCGCAGATGGGCCTGGCGCTGGCGGGCCGCGCCCGCCTCCTTCATGCCCTCGGCGATGGTCTGGCCCAGCACGAACTGCCGGCCCAGCAACTGCACCGCACGCAGCGCGGCGGCCACCACGGTGCGTGCGCCCAGCCTGGCCATCACGCCGGGTTCGGCATCGGCGGTAGGCAGGAAGTGTCTGGACAGCGCGATGGCGCTGGAGGACAGGCGCGCCAACGTTGACGCATGGCCATCGAAGTCGGCCCGGCCGAGCTGGTCGGCGGTGAGCGCTATCGCGGTCTCGGCGTCGGGCACACGCAGCAGGGCCTCGGCCAGCCGCATCAGCGCCAGGCCCTCGGCGCTGGAAATCGGGTACTCCCTGAGCAGGCTCTCCATGGCCCAGAACGGCGGTGGGTGCTGGCGCACCGCCTGCACCCAGGGGGCGGCGTGGGCGGCGGCGGCGTCCCAGTCCAGCGCGCCATGCAAGGCGCTCAGGCGCTGGGCCAGCACCCCGGCTTCGGGGCGGTAGGGGAACGGCAGGCGGTCGGCGGTGCGTGGCATGGAGGGCTCCGGAAAGGGCGCTGAATCGGTGAGTTCAGGCATGTTGCCGCCAAAATGACCGAACATTTCACCAAACAAGACGGTTCAAACCGGATAATCCACCGTCATGTCAGCCATCGCGCCACCCGACCGCATCGACCTGAAGATCCTGCAACTGCTGCAGGCCGACGGCCGCCTGAGCAACCTGAAACTGGCCGAAGCGGTGGCGCTCTCGCCCACCGCGGTGCTGGCGCGCACCCAGCGCCTGCAGCGCGACGGCTTCATCCTCGGCTACGAGGCGCGGCTGAACCCGCTGCAGCTCGGGCGCGGCATGATGGTCTTCGTCGAGGTGCTGCTCGACCGCACCACGCCCAACGTGTTCAACGAGTTCAAAGCCGCGGTGCAGGTGCGCGACGAGATCATGGAGTGCCACATGGTGGCCGGCGGTTTCGACTACCTGCTCAAGACCCGCATGGCCGACATGGCGGCCTACCGCGACTTCGCCGGCAGTGTGCTGTGGCAGTTGCCCGGCGTGCGCGAGACCCGCACCTACGCGGTGATGGAAGAGGTGAAGAACAGCTCGCGCCTGCCGCTGTGATCCTGTGATGGGGTGCATTGCCATTCCTCTGTCATTGACAGGCCAACTGCGCCCCGCACAATGGCCGGCTTCAGCCCAGGAGACCACACGATGAACCACCGCAGCGCCACCGCGTCCACCCTCTTGTCCGCCGCCCTGCTCGTGCTCGGCGGCACCGCCCATGCCCAGACCATCAAGCCCGGCCTGTGGGAGATCACCCACAAGATGGTGGGCAACCCCGAGGTGGACAAGGCCATGGCACAGATGCAGCAGCAGATGGCGAGCATGCCGCCCGCGCAGCGCAAGCAGATGGAAGAGATGTTCGCGAAACAGGGCATGAGCCTGCCCGGCGCGGGCTCGGGGGGCGAGATGGCGATCAAGGTCTGCATCACGCCCGAGATGGCGGCGCGGCAGGACATGCCGATGCAGAAGGATGGCAATTGCACCAGCACCGTGACTTCGCGCAGCGCCACCGGCATGAAGATGAACTTCGTCTGCAAGACACCGCCCTCCACCGGTGAAAGCACCTACACCTTCAACGGCGACGCCGCCTACAGCATGAAGATGGTGGTCACCAGCACACCGCAGGGCAAGCCGCAGACGACGAGCATGGAAGGCCAGGGCAAGTGGCTGGCCACCAGCTGCGGCGCCATCAAGCCGGCGGCGAAGAACTGAGCATCAAGACAGCCTGGCGGGCCGGCCGCCGAACACGGCCCGGCCCACACGCACCAGGGTGGCACCGGCGGCGATGGCGGCCTCCAGGTCGTCGCTCATGCCCATGGACAAGGTGTCCAGCGCATGGCCCTCGGCGTTGAGCCGGTCAAACAGCGCCCTGGCCTGCAGGAACACCGCGCGCTGCGCCTCAAAGCCTTCAACCGGGTCCGGGATGCACATCAGGCCACGCAGTTTCAGACGCGGCAGCCGCGCCACCGCCGCGGCCAGCGCCGGCAGTTCGGCCGGCGACACACCGGCCTTGGTGGCACCACCGTCCACGTTCACCTGCAGGCAGACCTGCAAGGGTGGCAAGGCATCGGGGCGTTGTTCGCTCAGGCGCTCGGCGATCTTGAGCCGGTCGACCGATTGCACCCAGTCGAAATGTGCCGCCACCAGGCGCGTCTTGTTGCTCTGCAGCGGGCCGATGCAATGCCATTCGATGGCGGGCGTTTCGGCGTTCGCGGATTCGCGCAGGGCGAGGATTTTCTCCACCCCTTCCTGCACGTAGTTCTCGCCAAAAGAACGCTGGCCGGCAGCCTGCGCCAGACGAACGGCGTCGGGCCCGAAGGTCTTGGAAACCGCCAGCAGCGAGACCTCTGTCACGCCGCGTTCCGCCTGTGCGCACGCAAGCGCCATTCGCGCCTGCAAGCCTTGGAGATTGCGTTCAATGCTCGTCATAATCTGCCGTCATACCTCAACACCGCACGGGACCCCGGGATGGATATCACCCAACTGCTTGCCTTCAGCGTCAAGAACAAAGCATCCGATCTTCACCTCTCGGCCGGTCTGCCGCCCATGATACGGGTGCATGGCGACGTGCGACGCATCAACGTCGAACCGCTGGACCACAAGCAGGTCCACGGCATGGTGTACGACATCATGAACGACAGCCAGCGCAAGCAGTACGAAGAGTTCCTCGAGTGCGACTTCTCGTTCGAGATCGAAGGCCTGTCGCGATTCCGCGTCAACGCCTTCAACCACAACCGCGGCGCCGGCGCGGTGTTCCGCACCATCCCGAGCAAGATCCTCACGCTCGAACAGCTCAACGCGCCCAAGATCTTCGGCGACCTCGCACTGCGCCCGCGCGGCCTGGTGCTGGTGACCGGCCCGACCGGTTCGGGCAAGTCGACCACGCTGGCCGGCATGGTCAACCACCTCAACGAAACCGAGTACGGCCATATCCTGACGGTGGAAGACCCGGTGGAGTTCGTGCACGAGTCCAAGAAGTGCCTGGTCAACCAGCGTGAAGTCGGGCCACACACCCTGAGCTTTGCCAACGCACTGCGCTCGGCGCTGCGCGAAGACCCGGACGCGATCCTGGTCGGCGAAATGCGCGACCTCGAAACCATCCGCCTGGCCATGACCGCCGCCGAAACCGGCCACCTGGTGTTCGGCACCCTGCACACCTCCAGCGCGGCCAAGACCATCGACCGCATCATCGACGTGTTCCCGGCGGAAGAAAAAGACATGGTGCGCGCCATGTTGTCCGAATCGCTGGTGGCTGTCATCTCGCAGACGCTGTGCAAGACCAAGGACGGTTCGGGCCGTGTCGCGGCGCACGAGATCATGCTGGGCACCAGCGCGATCCGCAACCTGATCCGCGAGGCCAAGGTGGCGCAGATGTACTCGGCGATCCAGACCGGCAACAGCGTGGGCATGCAGACGCTGGACCAGAACCTGTCCGACCTGGTCAAGCGCAACGTGATCAGCCCGGCCGAAGCACGCGGCAAGGCCAAGATCCCCGAGAATTTCCCCGGCTGATCCAGCCGGCGCCAGTTAAGAAAAACGACACGAGGGGAAGGTCCATGGAACGCGACCAGGCTTCAAAATTCATCAACGACCTGCTGCGCCTGATGCTCAGCCGCACCGGCAGCGACCTGTTCCTCACGGCGGACTTTCCGCCTGCGATCAAGGTCGATGGTGCGGTGGTCAAGGTCTCGCCGCAGCCGCTCAATGCCTCGCACACGCTGGCCCTGGCGCGTTCCATCATGAACGACAAGCAGGCGGCGGAGTTCGAGCGCACCAAGGAGTGCAACTTCGCCATCGCGCCGCCGGCCATCGGCCGCTTCCGCGTCAGCGCCTTCATCCAGCAGGGCAAGGTCGGCATGGTGCTGCGCACGATTCCCGCCGTGCTGCCCACCATCGACAAACTCGGCCTGCCGCAGGTGCTGAAGGACGTGGCGCTGTCCAAGCGCGGCCTGTGCATCCTGGTCGGCGCCACCGGCTCGGGCAAGTCCACCTCGCTGGCAGCCATGGTGGACTGGCGCAACGAGAACACCCACGGCCACATCATCACCATCGAAGACCCGGTGGAGTTCGTGCACCCGCACAAGAACTGCGTGGTGACGCAACGCGAAGTGGGCCTGGACACCGACAGCTGGGAAGCCGCGCTGAAGAACACGCTGCGCCAGGCGCCCGACGTGATCCTGATGGGCGAAATCCGTGACCGCGAGACCATGGAGCATGCAATCCAGTTCTCGGAAACCGGTCACCTGTGCCTGGCCACGCTGCACGCCAACAGCGCCAACCAGGCGCTGGACCGCATCATCAACTTCTTCCCCGAAGAGCGCCGCGCCCAGTTGCTGATGGACCTGTCGCTGAACCTGCGCGCGCTGGTGTCGCAGCGCCTGATTCCGCGCCAGGACAACAAGGGCCGGCACGCGGCGGTGGAGATCATGCTGAACTCCCCGCTGATCTCCGACCTGATCTTCAAGGGCGATGTGGCCGAGATCAAGGAGATCATGAAGAAGAGCACGCAGATGGGCATGCAGACCTTCGACCAGGCGCTGTTCAACGCCTTCGAGGCCAACCTCATCACGCTGGAAGACGCGCTGCGCAACGCCGACTCGCTCAACGACCTGCGCCTGCAGATCAAGCTCAACAGCCAGCGCGCCAAGTCGATCGACCTGGCCGCGGGCACCGAGCACCTCACTATCATGTGATTCCCCCCGCGCCGCGCCTGCGGCGCGCTGCCCCCTCAAGGGGCAATGCCTGCGGCCCGGCAAAGCCGGTTCCGCGGCATTTCTGGAACTCCACACGAAAGGCCTTTTCTCATGACCAGCATCGCTGCACGTCCCTACGAATCCACGCCCGCCCGCAAGGTCGCCTTCATCGGCCTGGGTGTCATGGGTTACCCCATGGCGGGGCACCTCGCGCGCGCCGGCCATGCGGTGACGGTCTACAACCGCTCCAGCGCCAAGGCCGCGGCCTGGGTGGCCGAGTTCGGTGGCGCGCACAAGCCCACGCCACGCGAAGCGGCCCAGGGTGCCGACATCGTGTTTGCCTGCGTCGGCAACGACGACGACCTGCGCTCCGTGGTGCTGGGTGCCGATGGCGCCTTCGCCGGCATGGCCCCGGGTGCGGTGTTCGTGGACCACACCACCGCATCGGCCGACGTCGCGCGCGAGCTTTACGGTGCCGGCAAGACGCTCGGTCTGTCGTTCATCGACGCCCCGGTTTCGGGTGGCCAGGCGGGTGCGCAGAACGGGGCCCTCACCGTCATGTGCGGCGGTGATGCCGCGGCCTTCGACGCCGTGACGCCGGTGGCGCTGGCGTTCTCGCGCGCCTTCACCCTGATGGGCGCCAGCGGCGCCGGCCAACTCACCAAGATGGTCAACCAGATCTGCATCGCCGGTCTGGTGCAGGGCCTGTCCGAAGCCATCGCCTTCGGCCAGAAAGCCGGCCTCGACGTGAACCAGGTGCTGGACGTGATCGGCAAGGGCGCGGCGCAGAGCTGGCAGCTCGACAACCGCGGCAAGACCATGGTGGCCGACAAGTTCGACTTCGGCTTTGCGGTCGACTGGATGCGCAAGGACCTGGGCCTGGTGCTCGACGAGGCCAAGCGCAACGGCGCACGCCTGCCGGTGACAGCCCTGGTGGACCAGTTCTATGCCGACGTGCAGGCCATGGGCGGCCAGCGCTACGACACCTCGAGCCTGATCAAACGCTTGAAGTAACCCCACCCCTGCGCCGCCTGCGGCGTCTCCCCCTCAAGGGGGCAACACCTGCGGCCCGGCGGCGCCGGTTCCGCGGTGTTCTGGATGGGCGGTGTGGCGCGCGAACTTACTTCGCGTCGTTCACCGGCGCCGGCTGCCTCGCGGCGCCGATGTTGGCGAGTTCCTGCTCGCTGATGATTTCGAGCACGCGCACCACACGCGCCACGCTGGAGGTGTTGCGCGCGATGTCGGTGGCGCGGTCGGCTTCGCGCTGCGTCACGCGGCCCATCAGGTACACCGTGCCACGCTCGGTGACCACCTTGAAGGCGCTGGCCGCCAGGTCCTTAGCGTCCACCAGCGAGGCCTTCACGCGGCCGGTGATGAGCGTGTCGCTGGCGCGTTCCTTGAACGACGGGCTGGCGGTGACGCCGAGTTCGTTGATCACTTCGCGCACGTTCTCCACGCCCGAGACGATCTGCGTGATCTGCGTCTTGACGGCTTCATTGGACGCCTCGCCGGTGAGCAGCACGCGGCGGTTGTAGCTGGAAACCGAGAAGCGCGCCCGCGCATCGCCGATCTCGTCCTTGATGCGGTTGGACGCGCGCAGCTCGATGCCCTGGTCGTCCAGTTGGGCGCCGGAGGTGCGGCGGTCCACGGCCACCAGGGCGGTCACGGCCGCGCCGCCCACCATCAGGGGTGCACAGGCGCTCAGCGTGGCGCCGGCGGCAGCCACGGCGAGGGCGACCATGGCAAAACGCTGGCGGGAAGGGGTGCTGTTCAAAAAGCTCATGATGCGCTCTCCATATGGGGGGTTGACACGTCGGGCAGACCCAGCAGTTGGGCATCCACTCCGTCACAAATGCAGTGCAGCACCAGGTGGTGCACTTCCAGAATCCGCGCCGGCAACTCGTGCGGCACGCACAGGTGCACGTCGGTGTCGCGCAGCAGCTGCGCCAACCGGCCGCCGCGCCCACCGGTCAGGGCCACCACCGTCATCTCGCGCTCGTGCGCGGCTTCCACCGCCGCCACCACGTTGGCCGAGTTGCCGCTGGTGGACAGAACCAGCAGCACGTCGCCGGCCTGGCCGAGCGCACGCACCTGGCGCGCGAACACGGAACGGCCGTCGAAGTCGGTGGCGATGGCGGTGAGCACCGCGGCGTCGGACGAGAGGGACAGGGCCGCGAGTTCGGGCCGCTCGCGTTCGTAGCGGCCCATGAAACTGGCGGCGAAATGTTGTGCTGCGGAGGCCGAGGCGCCGTTGCCGCAGGACAGCACCTTGCCGCCGCCGGTGACACTGGCCAGCACCGCCGAGATGGCCAATTCCACCAGGGGCGCGAGCGATTGCGCACACTGGTATTTCAGGTCGGCGCTGTCGATGAACTGTTGCTGAATGCGTTGCAGAAGCATGGGGCGATCATAGCGGTCGGTGGTGTATCAAAATGCGCCCGAAGCGTCGAAAGCCGCGCGCAGCCACTCGATGCGCGTCGCGGCGGGTGCGGAGGTTGTGCCGGGCGCACCCTCGATCAATACGACGTCGAAACGGCATGGAGGTTCCGATCCGAGCTGCAGCAAAAAGTGCCGTGCCGCGAACACGATGCGGCGTTGCTTGAGCGCGGTGATGCTGCCGCCGGCACCACCCTGGCGCGCGCTGGCACGCTGGCGCACCTCGACGAAGACCAGCGTGCCGTCGCGCTCGCGCATAATCAAATCGACCTCGCCACCGCCCCGGCCCGGGGTTTTGTAGTTGCGCTGCACCAGCGCCAGACCCTGGCGCTGCAGGTGGGCCAGGGCCGCGTCTTCGGCCGCATCCCCCCGCGCCTTGGTGGTCTGGCCCCGAGCGCCGCCCACGGCCGGAGCGCCCTGTTTTCTGGATGTCCACATTGTCTGCAAGCACTCCATCCCTGTTGGTCGCCGCGCGCGAAACGGCGGGGCATCAGCATTATCCGCAGGGCGCCCTCTACATGGTGGCCACGCCGATCGGCAACCTGGCCGACATCGCGCTGCGCGCCTTGCAGGTGCTGTCGCTGGCCGACACCGTGGCCTGCGAAGACACGCGCCACACGGCGGCGCTGCTGCAGGGCTACGGCCTGCACAAGCCGCTGCTGGCGCTGCACGAACACAACGAGGCCGAGGCCGCACAGACCGTGGTGCAGCGCCTGCAGGCCGGCCAGCGCGTGGCCTATGTGAGCGACGCCGGCACGCCCGGCGTGAGCGACCCGGGCGCACGCCTGGTGGCCGCCGTCACCGCCGCCGGCCTGCGCTGCGTGCCGCTGCCCGGCCCGAGCAGCATCACCGCCCTGCTCAGCGTCACCGGCCACAGCGGCTGGGACGGGCAGTTCGTGTTCGCCGGTTTTCTCTCGCCCAAGGCAACGGAGCGGCAGCGCCAGTTGCAGCAGATCGGCGCCGACGCGCGTGCCTGCCTGCTGCTGGAGGCGCCGCACCGCATCGAGGCACTGGCGAAAGACATGGCGGCCCTGGGCCCACGCCTGCTCACCGTGGGGCGCGAGCTGACCAAACAGTTCGAAGAAATCGCACAACTGCCGGCGGCCGATTTCAGCGCCTGGCTGGCCGGCGGCGCACACCGCACGCGCGGCGAGTTCGCGTTGATGGTGCACCCGCTGGTGGCCGACGCGGCCGAGACCGACGCGCTGGACGCCACCACCCTGCGCACGCTCGACCTGCTGCTGGCCGAGCTGCCGCTGAAAACCGCGGTGCGCCTGTGCGCCGAGATCAGCGGCCAGCCCAAAAACGCGCTGTATGACGCGGCACTGGCGCGGCGCCAGGCAGGCGACAACAAGGCGTAGGCACGCGCGGCGGCCGTAGGGCAGGCTGGGCCTTGCACCCGGGGGCATCACCGCCTTTCACCCGTGCAGCAGGTTGAGCAGGCTCCGGCTGCGAGAGCGGTCCTTTCGGCCTTGGCACGGGCGGCGATGCATTGCGCCAACGCGCGGGTGTCGGTCACCAATCCCATGCTGCAGATGGGGGCTGCGGCATGCACCAGCGGCCCCGGTGCGGGTCTTCGCCGGCCATCCATAACATTTGGTTCTGAATTCCGCCAAACATTCGATTAGGTGTCTGCGGCGGTGTGACGCAAGAATCCGCGCTCACGTCCCTCCACTCCCTTTCAGAGCTCATATGCCCGACATCATTGGCGAGAACATCGATCGACTGACCACCGTCGAAATGCGCAACCGCGCGATGAACCACAACATCATCCGGGGCATCTACGACGAAGCCCGGCGCGAAGGCGGCGGGCGGCCCATCGTGGCCCGCGCGGCAGAGGCGCTGTCGGCAGCGGTGCAGCCCGGCGACCGCGTGCTGATCGTCACCGGAGCAGGCTATGCACCGGAAGCACCCAATGGCGAGAGCGACGGCCCACCCGGCGCCGCTGCGCTGGCCTACACCCTGTTCTGGGGACTGCAGGCCGTGCCCGTCTATGTCTGCGAGCCGTGCCACGCGCCACCAGTGGTTGCGAGCAGCCAGGCTGCGGGCATCATGGTGCGCCCCTACGAACTGGCGCGCGACCGTCGCATGGGCGCTGCGCTCGCGGAGTCGCCACTCAAGCAGGGCGAAGTGCAGGACTGGGCCGCCGAGCTGTTCGACCGTTACCAGCCCACTGCCATCGTCGCGATCGAGCGCCTGGGCCCCAACGAACAAGGCTTCCTGCACTACTCCACCGGCGTGCGCCCCAAGGAATGCGTCGACCTCGCGCCGCTGTTTGCCGAAGCGGCACGGCGCAAAGTGCTGTCCATCGGCATTGGCGACAACGGCAATGAAATCGGCTTTGGCCGCATCTTCGATTTCATGAAGACCTTCCACCCCTATGGCCAGCGCTGCCAGTACGAAGGCGGGGTCGGTGTGCCGACGACGGTGGCGACCGACATCTTCATGCCGGCCTCGGTGTCCAACTGGGGTGCCTATGGCCTGAGCGCCATGCTGGCGTTTCTGCGCCGCGATGTGAACGCGTTGCACACCCCGGCCATCGCCGCCGACGTGATCCGCGCCTGCCTGAACGCCGGGGGATGGGAGATGCGTTATTGCACCACCCGCTTCATCGTCGACGGCACCGAGGGCGAGAGCTCGATGTCGATGGTGCAGCTGCTGCGAGACATGGTTCGCGTGAACATCGCGCCGCTGGACCGGGGCCTCTCTCATGGCCGCATCGACCGCTGATCCCATTCTTCTTTTTGTATCGAAGGAGTTTTTTATGCGACTGCACAAGGTTTTCAAGACCCTCTCCGCCAGCCTCGCCATGCTGACCTTGACGGCAGGCGTGGCACAGGCCCAGACGGCGCCCAGCGGCCCCCTGCGCATCGTGGTGCCTTACGCGGCCGGTGGCCTGGCCGACATCACGGCCCGCCTGATCGCAGAGCCGCTGAGCAGCCGGCTGAACCAGAGCGTGGTGGTCGAGAACAGGCCGGGAGCCAACGGTTCCATCGGCGCAGCCCATGTCGCCAAGGCCGCACCCGATGGCAACACCATCGCGCTGGTGGTGAGTTCGCATGCGTTTGGCAAGGCACTCATGCCGAGCTTGCCGTACGACCCGGTCAAGGACTTCACCCCGGTGAGCCTGGTCACCCGCACGGCCATTGTGTTGGTGGCGGCACCCACGCTGCCCGTCAAGGACGTTCCCGAACTCGTGGCGTATGCCAAGCAGCACCCGAACGAGCTCACGTTTGCGTCTCCGGGACTGGGCAGCAACGTGCACATCTATGGCCAATGGTTTGCCGACATGGCCGGGCTGAAGATGAGCCACGTGCCCTACAAGGGCAGTGCGGCGGCACACCCGGACCTGATGGCGGGACGCACGCACATCGTCTTCGACACCCTGGGCGCGGTGCAGCCGCACATCGCGGGCGGCCGACTCAAGCTGCTGGCAGCCGGGGCCCTGCGCCTGCCCCAGTACCCGAACGTGCCGACGGTGGCCGAAGCCGGCTACCCGGGCTTTAGCGCCGAGTCGTGGGGTGCCGTCCTGGCGCCCGCGGGAACGCCACAGGCCCGGGTTCGCCAGCTCAACAAGGAGATCGTGGCGGCACTGAACACGCCGGCGATCAAGAAGCGGCTGGAAGATGCCGGTGCACAGGTGGTGGGCAGCACGCCGGAAGAGCTGGGCACCTTGCTGGCGGCAGAAGAGAAGCGCTTCACCAGCTTGATCCGCGACATGGGCGTCAAGCTCGACTGAGCCGCACCGGGTTCATCGCAGGACGCCGTTGAACGTGTTGGCTCTGCACCCACCCCACAGCTGGAAGGCGCGGATCGCCCGGCTCGCGCCTTCCAGCAACGCCGTCAACGAATCCGCGTAGGCGCATGGCGGCCGGGGCGGGCCACGCCGACGGCCTATCATCGGAGCCCTCATTGACTTGACAAGCGAGTTACCGTGCCCCGGCCCTTGAACTTCCGGCAGCTTGAAGCGTTTCGCGCGGTCATGCTGACCGGCAGCATGACCGGCGCCGGCCACTCGATGGCCATCTCGCAGCCGGCGGTGTCGCGGTTGATCCACGACCTGGAAAGTGAACTCCAGCTCGAGCTGTTCCAGCGCAAGGGCATTCACATCGTCGCGACCGAACAGGCACACCAGCTGTACCGCGAAATCGAGCGCCACTTCGCGGGCACCGACCGCATCCGGGAAGCCGCACGCGCGATCCGCCTGTCCACAGCGGGCTATCTGCACATCGGGGCCATGCCGAACCTGTCGGCCTATTGCCTGCCGGCGGCCATCAGCGCGCTGCTCAAGGAATTTCCCGAGGTCGTGGTCTCGATCCACCCGGACAGTTCGGTCAACCTCCTGTCCATGCTGCGCCACGGCCAGTTGGACATCGCGTATGGGTCGCCACCGGTCGAGGCCGGCGACATCGACCACGACCCCTTCCCCACCACGCACGCCGTGTGCATCATGCCCAAGGACCACCCACTGGCCCGCAAGCGGCAGATTGCGGTGAAAGACCTGCACGACCAGGACTTCGTCGCCCTGGGCCCCAACAGCCGCCTGCGCATGCAGCTGAACCTGGCCATTCTTCAAGCGGGCGTGCGGCCCAACATCCGTGTGGAGACGCTGCATTCGTCTTCGGTGATCAGCCACGTGCACCACGGCGTGGGCATCGCCATCACCGACCCGGTGGCCCTGGTCGGCCCGCAGGCCGAGAACCTGGTGATTCGGCCGTTCAAGCCCACCATCTCCATGGAGTTTTCCGCGGTGTACCTGCGCAGCGGGCCGCGCTCGCGCATCGCGCTGGCCTTGACCACACTGCTCAAGCAGGTGGTGGCCGACGAACTGCGCCGCCTGTCGCGCAGCAAGCCCTGATCTAGCGCCTCAACGCATCACACGCGCCATGCGGTCGGGGCCGGAGCGCGGGGCTGCGTCAGCGCCCTGTGCGTCGGGCGTGTCAGGCACTTCGGTGGCCTGCACGTCGACCACATCGCCCATGGGCTGGCGGCGCATGCCACCGGCGCCACCGGCCGCGCCACCCGGCCACACGCCCTGGGTGTAACGCTGCGAGGTCTGGCGGAAGCGGCTGAATACCACCGCCGGCGTGGGCTTGCGCCCGGTGACCAGAGCCCAGAGCGAGACGCCCACCACCACCACCAGCGTGGCCAGCAGCAGGCTGAACACGAACACCAGGGCGGCCACGGCCAGCACCAGCTTGAGCAGGCCGCGCAGCACGCGGCCAAAGAAATCGAAGAGTCCGTTCATGGAAGAAAGAGCCGTTGAGCCCTGTGGAGTTCCGGAACTGGCGCACGCGCCAGGCATGTGCCCCCTGCGGGGAAAACGTTCTACACGTGGGTGCATTGTCGGCGTTTGCAAGCCTGGGCACCTGCCGGGAAGGTCATAGGCCATCACGAAGCCGGCTGCTATGCTCCCGCGTGTCTGCGCACGCCGACCACACCCGAGCGCCCGAAAGCCCCCCATGAAACCGATCTACCAGTACTTCTTTCGCGGCCTGATCACCTTCCTGCCGGTGGCGCTCACGGTCTATGTGCTCTACCTGTTCATCGCCTGGCTGGAGTCGATCGCCATGTGGGCGATCCGCCCGCTGATCGGGGATTTTTACCTGCCCGGCCTGGGCATCGTGATCGGTGCGGCCTCGATCTTCGGGCTGGGTTTCCTGGTGTCCCAGCCGGCGGCGGCGCGCATGTTGTCGTGGTTCGAACTGCCGTTCAACAACCTGCCGGTGGTGCGGAGCATCTACTCCTCGCTCAAGAGTTTTGCCGACTACTTCTCGCCCAAGGAAAAGGCGTCGCAGCAACAGGTGGTGGTGCTGAAGATGCCGGACAACGACCTCGCCATCGTCGGCCTGGTGACGCGCCAGAGCATGGCGGGCCTGCCGCCCGGGCTGGCCGAGCTCGACCACGTGGCGGTCTACCTGCCCATGGGCTACATGATCGGCGGCTACACCGTGTTCGTGCCGCGCAGCTGGACCACGCCGATCAACATGTCGGTGGAGGAGGCCATGCGTTCTTCGTTGCTGGCCTGGATGAGTTCGAAGTAGCTCCCCCCACGCCGCCTGCGGCGTCACCCCCCAGGGGGCAACACCTGCGGCCTGGCAAAGCCAGTTCCGCGGTGTTTCTGGACCAGGAACTCGCGCCCCGGATACGCTTCCAACCCGGTTGTTGTCGCCAGGAGAAGCCATGCCCGCCCTGCCCCGCCGCCGCATCCTCATCGCCAGTGCCGCTGCCGTGGCCGCCCCGGGCTGGCTCACGCCGGCGCTGGCGCAGTCCCGCGCCTTGCTGCCCACCCCGAGCCAGACCGAGGGCCCGTTCTACCCGGTGAGCCTGCCGGCCGACAGCGACGCCGACCTGCTGCGCAACGGCCAGGTGGTCTACGACAAGGGCCAGGCCAGCTGGGTGGAGGGCTCGGTGACCGACCTGGCCGGTGTGCCGGTGGCCGGCGCGGTGGTGGAAATCTGGCAGTGCGATCACCAGGGCCGTTACCACCACCCGGGCGACGGCGACCGCGCCGACCCGGCGTTCCAGGGGTTTGGCCGCGTCACGCTGGGGCGCGACGGCGCTTACCGTTTCCGCACCCTCAAGCCGGTGCCCTACACCGGCCGCACGCCGCACATCCACGTCAAGGTGCGGCTGGACCGCCGGGAGCTGCTGACCACCCAGCTCTATGTGGAGGGTGACCCGGGCAACGAACGCGACGGCCTCTGGCGGCGCCTGAATGCGGACGCGCGCGCCGCCGTCACGGTGCCGTTCACGCCGGTGGGCGATGGCCTGCGGGCCCGCTTTCCCATCGTGGTCGTCACCTGAGCCGCCGCCTTGCGCATGGTTTTCGGATGCCAAGGCATCTTGGTGAATCGTGTGAACTGGGCCTAAGCTCGCCGCATGGATTCATTGACCCAGATCGCCCTTGGTTCGGCCGTTGGCGTGGCCGTGATGGGCCGGCGCACCGCCGTGTGGAAAGCCGCGTTGTGGGGCGCCATCGGTGGCACCCTGCCCGACCTCGACGCCTTCATCGACCACGGCAACGCCATCCTCAACATGACGCGCCACCGCGCCGAGAGCCATTCGCTCATCGTGCTCACGCTGGCGGCGCCCGCGCTGGCCTGGCTGGTCTCGCGCCTGCACGGCGAGGCCGCGCTGTTCAGGCGCTGGTGGCTGGCGCTGTGGCTGGTGCTGATCACGCACCCGCTGCTCGACACCATGACGGTCTACGGCACGCAGCTGCTGCAGCCCCTCAGTGCGTATCCCTTCGGCATCGGCAGCGTCTTCATCATCGACCCGGCCTACACCGTGCCGCTGATCGTCGGTGTGGTCGCGGCGCTGCGCCTGCGGTCCACGCGCGGCCTGGCCTGGAATGCCGCCGGCCTGGTGCTCAGCACGCTCTACCTGGGCTGGAGTGTGGCGGCGCAGCAGCACGTGACGCAGCTTGCGCGCACCTCGTTGCAGAACGACGGCATCGTGACCGATGGCCTGCTGGTCACGCCCGCGCCGTTCACCACCGTGCTCTGGCGGCTGGTGGCCACCACGCCCACCGAGTACCGCGAGGGCTATTACTCGTTGATGGACCGCAGCCCGCAGATCCAGTGGCGGGTGTATGAGCGCGGCGCCGAGCTGATGGCCGCGCACCGCGACGAGCCCTACCTGGCGCGCATGGCGGATTTCACACATGGGTTCTACAGCGCCTCCAGCGTGGACGGTGAGCTGTTCGTCACCGACCTGCGCATGGGGCAGGAGCCGGCCTACACCTTCCGCTTCAACCTCGGCAGCGACGCGGCCCGCGCCAGCGGCGGGCATGCCCCGACGCGGGAGGCCTTCAGCCCCGACCTGGGCACCGCGCTGCCCTGGCTGTGGCGCCGGCTGCGCGGCCTGCAGGAGGCCGTGCCGGTCACCACGGAAGATCTGTCCGCGCGGGGATAGGGCGAGAGGGGCGCCGGCCCATCGGGCCGGCACACCCCCTGCCCCGGGTTCAGTCTTCGACGAAGGCTTCTTCGCGCTTGGCCTTCACCGACGGCAGCAGCACCACCAGCAGCAGCACGAAGGCGATGGCCAGCAGGCTGGCCGACAGCGGCCGCGTGACCAGCACGCTCCAGTCGCCACGCGAGATCAGCAGCGCACGGCGCAGGTACTCTTCCATCATCGGGCCCAGGATCAGGCCCAGCAGCAGCGGTGCCGGCTCGCACTTGAGCTTGTGGAACAGGTAACCGATGACACCGAAGATGGCGACCATCCAGATCTCGAAGGTGTTGTTGTTCTCCGAGTACACGCCGACCGCGCAGAACAGCACGATGGCGGGGAACAGCCACTTGTAGGGAATGGTCAGCAGCTTGATCCACAGGCCGATCATCGGCAGGTTGAGCACGATCAGCATCAGGTTGCCGATCCACATGGAGGCGATCAGGCCCCAGAACAGTTCCGGGTTCGCGGTCATCACCTGCGGGCCGGGCTGGATGTTGTGGATGGTCATCGCACCCACCATCAGCGCCATCACCGCGTTGGGCGGAATGCCCAGCGTCAGCAGCGGGATGAAGGAGGTCTGTGCACCGGCGTTGTTGGCCGACTCGGGGCCTGCCACACCGCGGATGTTGCCCTGGCCGAACGGCACTTCGCCGGCCTTGAGCTTGATCTTCTTCTCCAGCGTGTACGAGGCGAAGGCCGACATCAGCGCGCCGCCACCCGGCAGGATGCCGAGCACCGAGCCCAGTGCGGTGCCGCGCAGCACGGCGGGCGTCATGCGCTTGAAGTCTTCCTTGGTCGGCATCAGGCCCTTGACCTTGGCGGTGAACACCTCACGCTGGTCCGACGGCGTGGCCAGGTTGGCAATGATTTCGCCGTAACCGAACACGCCCATGGCGATCGCGATGAAGCTGATGCCGTCGGTGAGTTCCGGAATGTCGAAGCTGTAGCGCGCCACACCCGAGTTCACGTCGGTGCCCACCAGGCCGAAGGCCAGGCCGAGCAGGATCATGGCCACGGCCTTGAGCAGCGAGCCCGAGGCCAGCACCACCGCGCCCAGCAAGCCCAGCACCATCAGCGAGAAGTACTCGGCCGGGCCGAAGCTCAGCGCGATCTCGGTCAGCGGCGGTGCGAAGGCGGCCAGGATCAGCGTACCCACGCAACCGGCGAAGAACGAGCCCAGGCCGGCTGCGGCCAGCGCGGGCCCGGCCCGCCCCTTTCGCGCCATCTGGTAGCCGTCGATCACCGTCACCACCGAGGACGCTTCCCCTGGCAGGTTGACCAGAATGGCGGTGGTCGAGCCACCGTACTGGGCACCGTAGTAGATGCCGGCCAGCATGATCAGCGCCGCCACAGGGGGCAGGCCGTAGGTGGCGGGCAGCAGCATGGCGATGGTGGCGACCGGGCCAATGCCGGGCAGCACACCGATGAGCGTGCCGAGCAGACAGCCCAGCAGCGCGTACAACAGGTTCTGCATCGTGAAGGCGACGCCGAAACCGATCGAGAGGTTGGTGATCAGATCCATGTTTTGTTCTTCTTGTGTGTGTCGGTCAGCCGATGAAGGAAGGCCAGATCGGGAAGTTCAGCTTGAGCGCGAGCTCAAACGCGACGTAGCTGCCGATGGCGAGCACGGTGGCGAGCACGAACACTTCCTTGAACTTGAACTGGTCACCGGCGAGGCTGGCGATGAAGGTCAGCGCGTAGATCGCCACGATCAGGCCCATGGCCGGCAGGCCCCAGGGGCGAATGCCCGCCAGCAACACGCCGAAGACCAGGTTGGCGCCGATGATGAAGATCAGCGGGCGCCAGGCGATGCGGCCGATGGGCTCGCCGTCTTCGGTATCGACGGTGAGCGACTTGAAGGTGATGGCCAAGCCCATGATGACGATCAGCACGCCGACCATCAGCGGGAAGTAACCCGGGCCCATGCGGGCGCCGGTGCCGACGTTGTAGGTGGTGGCACCCCAGGCAAAGGCCGCGCCGAAGGCGCTGAACAGCACGCCCGACACAAAGTCTCTCTGGCTTTTGATTTTCACGTTGTCTCCTGAAACTGCGTTCATCACCGGACAGACAGTTCGGCGAAGGCACGGTGCGTGCGCCGGCGATGTTAAGAACAGCCGGCGCGTGCGTGCATGACCAAAACATTGCCGTTTGGCAATGTTTCTGGCGCGGGGCCGCTCAGCGGTCCGCGTAGGGCAGTTCGATGGAGGCGCGCAGGCCCGGCGCGGCGTCTTCGAAACGCAGGCGGGCGCCGTGCAGGGCGGCCACGGCCTGCACGCTGGCCAGCCCCAGGCCATGGCCGGGCAGGTCGTCGCGGTTCAGTCGGTGAAAGCGCGTGCCCAGGCGCGACAGCTCGTGGGCCGGCACGCCGGGCCCGTTGTCCTGCACGATGAGCCGCACGCACTCGGCCGTTTCTTCCACGCCCACCCGCACCACCGCCCCCGGGCCGGCGTACTTGAGAGCGTTGTCCAGCAGGTTGGCGATGGCGCCGGCCAGCAGGTCGCGGTCGCCGGCCACGGTCACGCTGTTGTCGGGTTCCTGCAGCAGCTGCACGCCCTGCGCTTCGGCGACGGCGTCGTACAGCTCCAGCACGTCGGCCACGATCACATCCAGCGCCACCCGCGTGAAGCTGCTGCGCCGCGCGCCGGCCTCGGTCTCGGCGATCTGCAGCAGTTTCTCGAACACCAGCGTCAGCTCTTCCAGCTCGCGGATGCTGGCGGTGATGGCCTGCTGCCGCTGCGCCGGGTCGGTGTGCTGGTGTTCGGCATTGCGCAGCCGCACCAGGATGCGCGTGAGCGGCGTGCGCAGGTTGTGCGCAATGGTGTTGGAGACATGGCGCACGCCGTCCATCAACGACTCGATGCGGTCGAGCATGGCGTTGATCTCGCGCGTGAGCAACGCGAATTCGTCGTCCTCGCCCGACTCCGGCACCCGCTCGCGCAGCCCGCCGCCGCTGGCGATGCGGGTGGCGGTGCGGCGCACCGCGCCCACGTTGCGTTCGAGTTCGAGCCGGAAGACGAAGGTGCCGCCGATCAGCAGCAGCACTGCCACGATGCCGGCCGCGGCGCTGGCGCGCGCCACCAGCGATTCGATCATGGCCTGGTCGCGCAGGTCCTGCCCGACCATCAACACGCTGCCGTCGGGCAGCGAGTTGGTGAGCAGGTAGGCCTCGGCGCGGCGGCCGCCCCGCACCACCTGGCGCTGCGCCGTGCCGCCGCTGTCATCGGCGCGCGGCACCTTGTCGAGGTTGCCCGCCAGCTTGACGCCCTGCGAGTCCATCAGCAGGTACACCTCGCTGTCGGACTCGCGCCCGTCGGCGAGCGCACGCGTGATCACCGCGGCAACCGAGGCCGTGCCCTCCTCCTGCGCATGGCCCACCAGCTGTTTCGCGGTCAGCGCCACCTGGCGCGTCATGCGCTGGTGCAGCACGCCCACAGTCTGCAGGTAGACCACGGCCAGCGCGGCCAGCATGGTGATGGACACCAGCACCGCGTAGTTGAAGGCGAGGCGAAAGCCGACCGAGCGCCAGAGCAGGCGCAGGCGGGGCGTCATGGAGGCGGCTCTTCACCGGCCGCCGCGATGCGGTAACCGATGCCGCGCACGGTGTGGATCAGCGAGGGCGCGCCGCCGGCGTCGAGCTTGCTGCGCAGGCGGCTGACCTGCACGTCGATCACGTTGGTCTGCGGGTCGAACTGGTAGTCCCACACGGCTTCGAGCAACATGGTGCGCGTGATCACCTGGCCCGGGTGGCTCATCAGGTACGCCAGCAGGCGGAACTCGCGCGGCTGCAGCGCCACCGGCCGCCCGCCCCGCTCCACCTGGCGGGTGGTGAGGTCGAGCCGGAGGTCGGCCACCTGCAGCGTGCGGATGTCGGGGCCGGTGCGCGCACGCCGCACCAGCGCCTCGGCGCGGGCCGCCAGCTCGGAGAAGGCGAAGGGCTTGCTCAGGTAGTCGTCGCCACCGGCCTTGAGCCCGCGCACCCGCTCGTCGAGCGCGCTCAGCGCGCTGAGCACCAGCACGGGCGTTTTTTTGCCCAGGCCGCGCAAGGTGGTGAGGATGGTCAGGCCGTCGACGTCGTTGGGCAACATGCGGTCGAGGATGATCAGGTCCCAGCGTTCCTGGCTGGCGCGCGACAGCGCGTCCAGGCCGTCGCGACAGATCACCACCACATGGCCCAGCGCCCGGAAGCCGTTGGCAATGTAACGCGCGTTGTCGGCGTCGTCCTCCACCACCAGGCAGCGCCACTGCACCGTGGCACCCATCAGACGGCCCTCCGGGACGGCCGGCGCACGCGCCATCCCATGGTGCCCTGCGCACCGAGCCAGGCCGTGTGCGAAGGCGGGTTGTTCAAGTTGCTCATGCCCCGCATTCTCGCTCGACCGCGGGCGGCGGCAGCGCGCGGGGCTACAGCAGCCACTCGATCGGCAGCATCGACAGCAGGCCGACCCAGGCGCGCATGGCGAGCGTGGCGCCGGGTTCGCTCGTCTGGCGCAGCTCGCCGCCGCTCTCCAGCCGCTCGACCCAGACCAGGTCGCCCTGCGGATCGAGCTGCACCGAGTAGGCAATGCCCGGGATGGTCTTGTCGAAGGCGTCGTGCGCGGCCTGCGCCAGCACCGGGCTGGCGATGATGAAGCCGAGCTCGGTGTTGAGGCGCGCCGAACGTGGATCGAAGTTCATCGAACCGACGAAGACCTGCGAGCCGTCGATGGCAAAGGTCTTGGCGTGCAGGCTGGAGCCCGAACTGCCGAACACACCAGCACCGCCGCCGGACCCACCGGACCCACCGGCACCGCTGCTGCCTCCGCTGCCGCTGCCGAACAGCCCCCAGCCACCGCCTTTGCGGGCCGCGGAGGCGGTGGGCCCCGAGGCGCGGTGCCGCATCTCGAACAGCTGCACGCCGGCGCGCAGCAGCGCCTTGCGGTGCCGCGCATAACCGGAGTGCACCGCCGTCACGTCGGTGGCTTCGAGCGCGTTGGTCAGGATGCGCACGCGCACGCCGCGCGCGGCCAGGCGGCTGAACACCGCCACACCGGCGTCGGTGGGCACGAAGTACGGCGACACCAGGTCGAGCGTGCGCTGCGGCGGCTGCTCCAGCACCTCGGCCAGCTGGTGCGTCAGCAGGTGTTGGGGTTCGGCCTGGCCCAGGCCCTTGGCCGGGTCGTCGCTGACCATCTGCACCTTCGCCCACTGCGGCATGTGGGCACCGGCCAGCAGATCGGGGATGAAGCGCGACTCGCGCAAGGCCTGCAGGTACAGGGCGGCGCGTGGGTCCTGCGCGGGGTTCTGTGCCGGCTCGGCACTGGATGCCGTGTCGGCGCGCACGATGCGGTCGATCGGGTACGACGAGCCGCTGGCCCAGTAGCGGTCGAAGTCGGCCGCCAGCTCGGGCAGCACCGCGCCCGAGGCCAGCACGTCGAGGTCGGCGAACAGCACGCCGTCGGTGGCGCCGAAGTACTCGTCGCCCACGTTGCGCCCGCCCATGATGGCGGCCTGGCTGTCGGCGATGAGCGCCTTGTTGTGCATGCGCCGGTTGGCGCGGTCGAAGTGCGTGATGAAACCCAGCGCCTTGGGCTGGCGGATCGAGAACGGGTTGAACAGCCGCACCTCCACGCCGGGCAGGCGGTCCAGCGCGAGCAGCTTGGCGTCCATGGCCACGCCGTTGTCGTCCAGCAGCAGGCGCACACGCACGCCGCGCGCGGCCGCTTCGCGCAGCGCGTCCAGCAGCAGGTTGCCGGTGATGTCGTCGCGCCAGATGTAGTACTGCACATCCAGCGTGCGCTGGGCGGCGCGCACCAGCAGCACGCGCGCGGCAAACGAGTCCAGCGCGTCGGGCAGCGGCAGGATGCCGGTCTCGCCCGGATGGGCCGTGCCCTGCGGCGCCAGCACGCGGCCCAGCGGCGTGTCCGCGGTTTCGGCGGCCGGCACGGCGGTGGATTCGCTGCGCCCCTCCAGCGGCGGCAGTGCGCAGCCTTGCAGCAGGGCGGTGAGCAGCGCGATCATCCAGAGGCCTCGTCGAAAGAAAGACATGGTGGGCAGGCGCTGGACCTCGCGGTGCGGACTCAGGCGGTGTGAACGGGCCCGGCGTCGCCGAGCGGGCCGCCACCGCGGGCCCCGCCGGGAGGCTGCGCGGTGGCGGGCCCAGCAGTCATGGCGAACATGGCGGGCCGCTTCACCGGTTTCAGCCCATCAGCAGCGTGATGGCGATGATGAACACGCCGAGGCACAGGTTGACCAGCACCCACTGGCGGATGGACGCCATGGCGGTGCCGGCGGCGGTCCAGTCGCTGGCGTCCACCGCGCGCGTGAAGCGCTTGAACAGCGCGAAGCGGATGTGGCCGAAGATGGCGATCATCAGGATGCCCAGCGAGGCCATGATGGTCCAGTCCAGCGGCATGTTGAAGGCCAGGCCGGCCTGCACGGTTTCCTTGGCCACGCGGCCGATCATCCACAGGCCCGTGGCCAGCACCACCAGCGTGGCCCACAGCACGGTGCTGAAGAAACGCTTCATCACCGTGTGCAGCAGGCGCAGGCGCACCGGCGCTTCCAGCGTCTGCACCGAGGGGCGCAGGAACAGGTGGGCAAAGGCCATGCCGCCGACCCACAGGACAACGGCTAGCACGTGGAGGGTCTTGAGCACGGAGAAGATCATGGGGCTGGCGCTTTCTTGTTGGAGGGTCGGGGCGTGGGGACTCAGGCGTCGGCCACCACGCCGTCGACGCGGCGCTGCAGCCGGTACGGTGGCAGGCCTTTGAGCATGCGCCGCCCATAGGACTGGCGCAACAGCCGGCCATCGTAACAAACGACCACCGCTTCGTCGCTCTCGGTGCGCAGCGCGCGGCCGGTCCATTGCAGCAGGCGCGCGCCGGTCGCCGGCACCACCAGTTCGCTGAACGGGTCACGCCCCTGGCTCTTCAACCAGTCGGCCCGCGCCTGGCCCACCGGGTCGCTCGGTGAGGCAAAGGGCAGCTTGGTGATGAACACCCATTCGCAGAGTTCACCCGGCAGGTCGAGCCCTTCGCCAAAGGACTGCAGGCCGAACAGCACCGAGGGCTGGCCTTCGGCCACGCGCTCGGCATGGCGGCGCAGCAGCACGGTGCGCGAGGCCTCGCCCTGCACCAGCACGCGTTCGCGCAGCGCACCGTGTTCGCCGCGCTCCAGCAGGTTCTGCGCCTGGCGCATCTGCGCGCGCGAGGTGAACAGCACCAGCGCGCCGCGTTGCACCTCGCGCAGGTCGGCCATCAGCAGCGCGAGCATTTCGCGCGTGTAGCCGTCCACGTCTTTCGGGTCGGCCTGCGTCTGCACCACCACCAGGCGGCCCTGGCGCGCGTGGTCGAACGGGCTCTGCACTTCGCGCGCGGCCACCGCGCCGTCCCAGGCCAGGCCGGACTCGTGCAGGAAGTGGTCAAACGTGCCGCAGGTGGTGAGCGAGGCCGAGGTGACGACCGCCGCCCGCACCTGGTTCCAGAGGTGGTTGCGCAGCAGGCTGCCGGGCTGCAGCGGGCAGGCGTGTGCGGTGAGCGTGACCAGGCCATGGCTGATGCCGGCCTCCAGCCACTTGGCCAGCGGCGGCTGGCCGTCGCCGGCCTCCTGCATCCAGTAGGTGGCGGTTTCCTGCGCGCTCTGCAGGCGCGGCGCCAGCACACCGAGGCGGCTGTACAGCTTGGCGCAGCGCGCAGCGTCGCCCGGGTTGTCGCGCGCGTTGGCCTTGAGCTGCGTGGCCAGCGCCTCGAACACCTTGAGCAGGCTGCTGGCGTTGGCGTGCAGTTTGGCCACCACCTCGTGCCATTCGGCCGGCAGCGCACCGCCCTCGAAGCGGTCCACCACCGGCGCCCCGGCCGTGTCAAACCCTGCACCCGTGCGCGCGCGGGCGGCGGCATTGCCGTTGCGCCCGGTCATGTCCAGCCAGCCGGGCAGGCTGCCGATGCGCTGCATGGCCAGCCGCGCGAGTTCGTTCTGTGCGCTCTTGAGTTCCTTGGTGAAGGCGGCCACGTCGATGGTGGGTGTGTGCTCCAGCGCCGTCGCCACCTCGTCCACCGCGCGTGGCAGCTTGTCGAGCCAGTGGCCGCGCATCAGGTCCATCGAGGCGGTGAACTGGCCTTGCGCCACCGAGCCGAGGTGGTGGGCTTCGTCGAACACCAGATAACAGTCTTGCGGTGCCGGCAGCGCGTGCAGGCCCAGGGTGGACAGCAGCAGGTCGTGGTTGACCACGATCACCTGCGCCTGCGCCAGCCGCGCGCGCGCCTGGTAGTAGCTGCAGCTGTTGTAGCTCGGGCAGTGGCGCGCGGTGCAGGTGTGGCGCTCGGCCGCCACCGGGGCCCAGAGTGCGCCTTCGGGCGGGTCGTCGAGGCGGTCGCGGTCGCCGTCCCAGCTGCCGCTGTCCAGCGCCTCGGCCCAGGCGGTGTACTGCACGGCGCGCTCCTGCCAGCGCGCGGCGGCGGCGGCCGAGGCCACGGCCTGGGCCGCGATGCCGGCCGCGCTGGCGTCGGCGGCACCGGCCGTGTCGTCGCTCTCGAACAAGTCGGCACTCGCCGCATCACCGCCGCTGAGCTGGTCGAGCTTCAGGCGGCAGACATAACGCCCGCGCCCTTTGGCGAGTGCGTAGCTAAAAGGTTGCGGCAGCGTGGTGGCGAGCGCCGGCAGGTCTTTGGCGATCAGCTGCTCCTGCAAGGCCACGGTGGCGGTGCTGATGATGACGCGCTTCTGCTGCGCCAGCGCCAGCGGGATCACGGTGGACGCATACGCGGCCGACTTGCCCACGCCGGTGCCGGCCTGCACCACCGCGATGCCACGCGCGGGCAGGGGCGCGTCGCTCGCCACCGCGCCGTCGCCCAGGCTCACGCCCGAGAGCGTGTGCGCGATGTGGGCCGCCATCTCGCGCTGGCCCGGCCGCGCGCGGTAACCGCTGGCGTGGGCCACCACGTGGTCGAACGCGGCCAGCGCCAGCGCCTCGCGCGCCAACGGGCCGGACACGGGCGGGTGGGCACTGTCGGAAGGGGTGGCGTCGGGGGAAGAAAGCGCGGGGGTGGCGGTGGACATGCGGGGAAACCTAACAAAACGCGATTGTCCCAGACGGTGCACAAAGCCCGCCTCCCATGGTGCAATGCGCCACACGCCACCAGAGAACCACCGCATGCCCCGTCCAGCCCGCCGCACCGCCCCCTCCACGCCCATCACGCCAGCCCCACGGCGGGGCCGCCCCGGCAAACACCCGGTGGACCTGGCCCTGCAAGGCGGCGGCTCACACGGCGCCTTCACCTGGGGCGTGCTGGACCGCCTGCTGGAAGACGAGACGCTGGAGATCAGCGCCATCAGCGGCACCAGCGCCGGCGCGATGAACGCCGTGGCCCTGGCCGCCGGCCTGATGGACGGCGGGCGCGAAGGCGCGCAGCGTGTATTGCGCCAGTTCTGGACCCGCGTGGCCGAGCTCTCGCCGTTCCACCGCCTGCAGACCAGCCCGCTGGGTGTGCTGATGGGCCCGGCCAACGACTGGCTCGCGCCCTGGATCAAGCCCTGGACCGACCCGCTGCAGCAGGCCGCCGACGCGTTCAGCCACCAGATCTCGCCCTACCAGCTCAACCCGCTCAACCTCAACCCGCTGCGCGACATCCTGGTGGAAACGGTGGACTTCGACCGCGTCTGCCGGTGCCACAAGACGCAGCTGTTCATCGCCGCCACCCAGGTGCGCACCGGCGCGCTGCGCGTGTTCGGACAACACGAACTCACCGCCGACATGGTGCTGGCCTCGGCCTGCCTGCCGCTGGTGTTCCAGGCGGTGGAGATCGACGGCGAGGCCTACTGGGACGGTGGCTACGCCGGCAACCCGTCGCTGCTGCCGCTGGTGAGGGAAAGCCAGGCGGACGACCTGCTGCTGGTGCAGATCAACCCCACCGAACGCCTGAGCGTGCCGACCAGTGCACGCGACATCCTGGAACGCATCAACGAGGTGACCTTCAACGCCAGCCTGATCAAGGAGATGCGCACGCTGGCGCAGATGAAGGCACTGATCGGCGACCGGCCGCTCGCCGGCAGCCCCGACCTGTTCCAGCGCGTGCAGCGGCTGCGCGTGCACCTCATCGACGGCGGCTCCTCGCTGGCCGACCTGGGGGCCGGCAGCAAGACCAATACGCAATGGGGGTTTCTGTCGCGCCTGCACGAACTCGGCCGCGACGCCGCCGAACGCTGGATGCAGGCGCACCGGCAAGACCTCGGCCAGCGCAGCAGCTTCGACCTGGCTTCGGTGTTGCAGGAATAGGCCGCGGCGCACGCCGTCTGCCGACCCACCTCACCCGGGGTGATTGCCCGAGGTGGTAGCCTGACGCGGTCGGCACAAGCCACCACCGGAGCCTTCACGCCATGAACCCGACCACCATCGAACACCAGGAAAGCGGCGCGCGCGGCGCCTTCCAGATCTTCCGCGATGGCAAACGCCTCGGCGAGATGACCTACAGCCGCACCAACCCCACGCTGGTGGTGGTTGACCACACCTTTGTGGACCCGAGCCTGCGCGGCCAAGGCATCGCGCAGCACCTGCAGGACGCGCTGGTGGCCTGGGCGCGCGAGAGTGGCAACAAGGTGGTGCCGGTCTGCTCCTATGTGAAGCTGCAGTTCCAGCGCGACGCATCCATCCGCGACGTGCTGGCCTGAGCCCGCCCCTTTTCCATCCCCACCCGAGACCCGAAGCCATGGCACAACACACCATCCAGCACCAGGAACAGGACGCCACCGGCGCCTTCTTTGTCCAGCAAGGCAGCCAGCGCATCGCGGAGATGACCTACAGCCGCACCAACCCCACGCTGATCATCATCGACCACACCCACGTCGACGAGAGCCTGAAGGGCCAGGGCGTGGGCCGGCAGCTGCTCGACGCACTGGTGGCCTGGGTGCGTTCGACCAACACGAAGGTGATCGCCTTGTGCCCGTTCGCGAAAGCCCAGTTCGACAAGGACCCGTCGATCCGCGACGTGCTGCGGGGCTGATGGCGCCACCCGCGCTGCCGCTGCTCTACAGCTACCGGCGCTGCCCGTATGCCATGCGGGCGCGCATGGCGCTGCTGGTGGCGGGCGTGGCGTTCGACGCGCACGAGATCAGCCTGCGCGACAAGCCCGCCGCGATGCTGGCGCTCTCGCCCAAGGGCACGGTGCCGGTGCTGGTGTTGCCGGATGGCTCGGTGCTGGAGCAAAGCCTGGACATCATGCGCTGGGCCCTGTCGGCGCAAGACCCTGAGGGTGGGTGGCCACGCTCGCAAACCGACGACAACCTCGCGCTGCTGGCGCTGTGCGACGGCCCCTTCAAGCACCACCTGGACCGCACCAAGTACCCCGAACGCTTCGAGGGCAGCGCCCCCGCCCTGCACCGTGCCCAGGCGGTGGACACCTTGCTGCGGCCGCTCGATATCCGTCTTCAAGCCGCAGCCCAGCTCGGCGGCAACACGCCCTGCGCCACGGACCTCGCGGTCTTTCCCTTCGTGCGCCAGTTCGCGGCGCTCGACCCCGCCTGGTTCGCGGCCCAGCCCCTGCCGGCGGTGCAGGCCTGGCTGGCCGGGTGGCTGGCGCACCCGTTGTTCCACACGGCCATGGCGAAGCTGCACACGGGCGAAGTGCAGCGTTTTCCGGCCACCGAAACCGCCCTCACCGGGCGGTAGCGGCCGGCCCTACCCCGCCGCCGGCACCACCACCAGCAGGCCGCGCAGCAATTCGCTCACACCGTCCCAGACGATCTGCACACCCAGGCAGAGCAGGATGAAGGCCGAGAGCCGCAGGAAGATGATGGCGCCCGCCTCGCCCAGCGGACGCAGCAGGTGCTCGGCGTAGCGGAACGCCAGGTACAGCAGCAGGCCCAACGCCCCCAGCGCGAGCACACCACCGCCAATGGCAGCCAAGGCCAGGCTCACGCGGTCGTGGCTCAGTGACACCCCCACGGTGATGGCTGCGGCAATCGAGCCCGGCCCGCAACTGATGGGAAAGGTCAGTGGGTAGAAGGCCTGGCGGCGCGCCATCTCGGGTGTGAAGGCATCGGCCAGCTCGGCCCGGCTGTCGGTGGTGGACTGCGTGGCCGTGAGCAGTCGCCACGCCGTTGCCGCCAGGATCAGGCCGCCCCCCACGCGCACGATGGGCAACGAGATGCCAAAGAAGGCCAGCACGTGCGACCCCACCACCATGCTGCCCAACATCAGCGCGAACATGTTGCGCGCGATCTTGCGCGCCAGCATGGCCCGTGTGCGCGGCGACGCACCCTCGGTCAGGCCGAGAAAGATCGGCGCGGTGGCCGCGGGATTGAGGATGGGCAGCAGCGCGGCAAACGCAAACAGGAAGCCTTTACCGAACACGCCCAGCAATTCAAAACTCATAAACAAGTCAACAGGAACGAGATCTTTTTCAGGGAGGCCATGTCAACGGCACAGGGAGGGGCTTCATTTCAACACTTCGCGCATGCGGCGGCGCAGTGCGCGCTCGCGCCGCTGCTCTTCTTCCCAGTCGTCGCGCACGCCGCGCCAGAGCGCGATGGCCATCAGCACGATGACCACCGCAAACGGCAGCGCGAACACGATGGTGGCGGTCTGCACCGCCTTCAGGCCACCGGCCAGCAGCAGGCTGATGGCAATGCCCGAGATCAGCACGCCCCACGCGATCTTCACACGCGCGCTCGGGTCGCCGCTGCCGCCGGTGCTCATGGTGCCCAGCACCAGCGTGGCCGAATCGCCCGAGGTGACGAAGAACAGCATCACCAGGATGGTGGCCACGCCCGACATCAGCATGCCCAGCGGCAGCTGGTTGAGCATCACGAACAGCGCCGTGGAGACGTCGGCCTGCACCGCTTCGGCGATGGGCACGCCCTGCATGATCTGCATCGTCAGCGCCGTGCCGCCGAACACCGAGAACCAGACGAAGGCCGCCAGGCTGGGTGCAAGCACGGTGCCGAGCACGAACTCGCGCACCGTGCGGCCGCGCGAGACGCGCGCGATGAACAGGCCCACGAACGGCGCCCAGCTGACCCACCAGGCCCAGTAGAAGATGGTCCAGCCGCCGACCCAGGTGCTGTCGCGGAACGGCGTCATGCGCAGGCTCATGCGCACGAACTCGCTGGCGTAGCTGCCCAGGGTGGAGGTGAGGGTGTCGATGATGGCCACGGTGGGGCCGAGCACGAAGACGGCCAGCGCGAGCAGCCCGGCCAGCACCACATTGATGTTGGACAACCACTTGATGCCACGCGTGACGCCGCTCACCGCCGAGCCCAGGAACAGGATGGTGGTGATCACGATGATGCTGACCTGCGAGACTTTGCCGATGGGCAAGCCCAGCAGCGTGTGCAGGCCGCTGTTGATCTGCAGCGCGCCCATGCCCAGCGAGGCGGCCACGCCGAACGCGGTGGCGATCACCGCCAGCACATTGACCAGCGGGCCGAGCCGGTTGATCGGCCCCCAGGGCAAGGCCTCCACCGCGGTGCTGACCAGCGCGGCGCCGCCCCTGCGGAACTGGAAGAAGGCGATGGTCAGCGCCACGATGCTGTACACCGCCCAGGGGTGCAGGCCCCAGTGGAAGAAGCTGTAGCGCATGGCCGCGTTGGCGGCTTCGGGCGTGAGCGGGGGCACGCCGGGCGGTGGTGCGCCGTAGTGCGAGAGCGGTTCGGCCACGCCCCAGAACACCAGGCCGATGCCCATGCCGGCGGCAAACAGCATGGAGAACCAGGTGGCGATGGAGAACTCGGGCTCGTCGTCTTCGGAGCCGAGCTTGAGGTCACCATAACGGCTGAAGGCCAGCACCAGGGCCAGGATGACCAGGCCCAGCACCACCCAGAGGTAGAACCAGCCAAAGTCGCGCGTGATGAAGGCCAGCGCGCTGTCGAACACCGACGACAGCGACGCGGGTGCGATCACGCCCCACAGGACGATGGCCAGGATCAATCCGGCCGAGAAGATGAGTTGCATGCAGGACTCTCTGAAAGTGGCCGCAGCGGCCAAGGGCACATGGCACCCGAATCCACCCGGTACGGGCAGTGTGTGAAAAGGACTGTCAGCGAGAGCCTGCCGGGTGCGCGTGGAGACCTCGCGCAACCCCTCCCCCCCCGAGGAGCAGGGCCACATTGTGCCTTGAGCGCGGCGCGCGCGCAGGTCCAATGCGCTCACCCGCCCGGGGCCCAACCCCGTGCCCCACGCGCCGCCGGGTGCGCTGCGGCGCGCCCGGTACGATCAGGGCATGTCCCGCCTGCACCGTCTGTTTCCGTTCCTGCGTTGGCCGCGGCCCGACGTGGGCCTGCTGCGGGGCGAAGCCCTGGCGGGCCTCACCGTCGGCCTGATGGTGGTGCCGCAAGGCGTGGCCTATGCCGCGCTGGCCGGCATGCCGCTGATCACCGGCATCTATGCCTCCCTGCTGCCGGCCCTGGTGGCGGTGCTGTTCAGCGCCTCGCCGCGCCTCTCGGTCGGCCCGACCGCGCTCACCTGCCTGCTGGTGAGCGCCTCGCTCAGCGGCCTGGCCGAGCCCGGCACCGAACGCTGGGTGATGCTGGCGGTGTGGCTGGCCCTGCTCTCGGGCCTGCTGCAGATCGTGCTCGGTTTTGCGCGCTTCGGCTGGTTGCTCAACCTAGTGAACTCGCCCGTGCTGATGGCCTTCACCCAGGCCGCGGCGGTGCTCATCATCGCCTCTCAGTTGCCCGCCCTGCTCGGCTTCTCCAGCCTGGAGACCCTGCTCACCCAGCCCTTCGTGCACTGGCCTTCGCTGGCCTTCGGCGTCGGCAGCTTTGCACTGCTGGTGCTGGCGCGGCGCTGGCGGCCGGGTTTCCCGACCGTGCTCAGCGTGGTGGTGGCCAGCGCCGCCATCAGCTACGCGGTGGACTTCAAGGGCCTGGGCGGTGCGGTCATCGGCGCCCTGCCCCAGGGCCTGCCGGCCGCCTACTGGCCCCACTGGCCGGGCTGGTCCACGCTGGGCCAGCTGGTGGTGCCGACCCTGGTCATCACGCTGGTGAGTTTTCTGGAGACCGCGTCCAGCGCCAAGGTGGACAACGGGCAACGCGGCCAGCGCTGGGACCAGGACCAGGACCTGATCGGCCAGGGCCTGGCCAAGCTGGCCTCGGGCCTGAGCGGCGCCATGCCCACCAGCTCGTCCTTCTCGCGTTCGGCGCTCAACCTGTATGCCGGCGCGCGCACCGGCTGGGCCACGGTGGTCTCGGTGGGCGTGGTGCTGCTCACGCTGCTGCTGTTCCTGCCGCTGCTGCGCCATGTGCCGCTGGCGGTGCTCGCGGCCATCGTGCTGGTGGCGGTGATGGGCCTGATCAAGCCACGCGCCTTCCTCCAGCTGTGGAAGATCTCGCGCGTCGAGGCCGCCATCGCGGCCATCACCTTCGCCGTCACCGTGCTGGCCGCGCCGCGCCTGTACTGGGGCGTGCTGGCCGGCGTGCTGATGGCGCTGTCGCACTTCCTCTACCTGCGGCTGCACCCGCGCATCATCGAAGTCGGCCTGCACCCCGACGGCAGCCTGCGCGACCGCCACCTGTGGCAGTTGCCGCCGCTGGCGCCCGACCTGTACGCGCTGCGCATGGACGCGGCGCTGGACTTCGCCACCGCCAACGGCTTCGAGCGCGCGGTGTCCGAACACGTCACCACCCACCCCGGCATCCGCCACGTGATGTGGATCGCGCACCCGATCAACTGGATCGACGCCACCGGCGCCGAGGCCTTCGGCCGCCTGCGCGCGCAACTGGACGAACAGGGCATCACGCTGCACCTGGTCGGCATCAAGCTGCCGGTGGAGGCGGTGCTGCGGCAAGCCGGGCAGCTGAACGACAGCCCGCGCCTGCAGCTCTACCGCACCGAGGCCGATGCCTTGCGCGCGGCCAACGCGCTCGCCGGGCCGGCCTGAAAAGGTGCACACTGCGGGCGCTCTTCTCCCCACGACACATCTCACCCCACCCACACCACACACGATGGAACTGCCCAGACACCAACTCAGCATGACGGTGCTGATGACCCCGGACACCGCCAACTTCTCCGGCAAGGTGCATGGCGGCAGCGTGCTCAAGCTGCTCGACCAGGTGGCCTTCGCCTGCGCCAGCCGGTACGCCTCGTCTTACGTGGTCACGCTCAGCGTGGACCAGGTGATGTTCCGCCAGCCCATCCACGTGGGCGAGCTGCTCACCTTCCTGGCCGCCGTCAACCACACCGGCACCTCGTCGATGGAAGTCGGCATCAAGGTGATCGCGGAAAACATCCGTACCCAGGAGCAGCGCCACGTCAACAGCTGCTTCTTCACCATGATCTCGGTGGACGACAGCGGCAAGCCGCAGGCGGTGCCGCCGCTGGAGCCGGGCACGCCCGACGAACACCGCCGCCAGGCCGCGGCCGCCCTGCGCAAGAGCATGCGCCAGGAGATGGAGCAGCGTTACGCGGCGATCCGCTGAGCGCCTCGCAGACAGCCCCGCCCCCCGCGCATGCGCAGGGGGAGCCATGCTGGATGGGCCATTACCATGGAGGGCCCTTTCCCCGTGAAGCCCGGACCCAGCCCCATGCGCAAGAGCCCCTCACTCGACCGAACACCCGCCGGCAGCATGTTGGAGTCTCAGCTCAAGACCGTGCTGGGTTATCAGCTGGCCCAGGCGGCGGTGGTGACCAACGCCATCTTCGACGAGACCATCCGCAAGCCCCACGAGATGCGCACGCTGGAATACACGGTGCTGGCATTGGTCTGCGAGAACCCGGGCGTGAGCCCGCTGCGGCTCGCATCCGCACTGGCCGTGACCGCGCCCTCCATCACCAACATGGTGGACCGCCTGGTGGCGCGCGAACTCGTGACGCGTGAGAAAAGCAGCAAGGATGGCCGCCAGCAGTACCTGCATGCAACCCGTGCGGGGCACAAGCTCAAGACCCGCAGCACCGACGCCGTGACCGCCAGCGAGCGCGAGAGCATCGACACCCTGACACCGGGTGAATACGCGCTGCTGCTGGAACTGCTGCACAAGCTGGCCGGTGCCCGCAAACCCGGCAAACGTGGCTCCACCAGTCTGCCCGACTGATGCCCCACAACAGAACAGAAGGGCCGCGCGGCATGGCATGCCGGGCGGCCCTTTTCATGTCAACCGTACGCAGCGGTCATCGGCGGCAACTGAAGTTCTCGGCGCGTTCGGAGTCACCGCTACCGTTGTAGCGAGCCACCGATGGGTAAGGGCAGAGGGGGCGGGTGCGGTCAGGTGCCCAGTCTGGCGGCACAGCAAGGTTCACACCACCTGCGTTGCCCGCACCGCGCGCGGTGGCGACGATACGGTCCGGCGCCTTGCCATTCTCAACCCAGTCCACCAGCGAGGCCAGTGCGTCGTATTGTTCGGTGGCAGGGCCGCCGCTGCTGTGGTTCATGCCGGGCACGATGAAGAAGCGAGCGAATGCATCGGCCTTGCCCGCGTTTTCCTTCATCAATTCGTCGTACCAGTTCCTGGTGTCGTCGATGGAGAAGACACCATCGGACGCGCCCTGCACCACGATCATCTTGGCGCCGCGGTCACGCAGCGTGTTGAGCTTGGTCGGGTTGGGCGGCGTCATGAATGACATCGCGTTCTCGGTGTAGGTAGCGTCGGTGAGCAACAGCTTGGGGAAGTCCGTGTCAAAGTTGTAGTTGAACGCGAAGTTGCGCGAGTTGGCGAGGCTCGAAGCAATGCCCGGGTCCGGCGGCACCTGGAAGATGATGCCGACCGCCACCGGGTCGCGTGCGTTGCCCACGGACGAAGTGAACTTCCAGCTGGCCCAGCCCGGGGTGGCCAGGCCGGGGTCGTAAGGCTGGGTGGCGTAGAGCGCCCTGCCGTCGGAGTTGACCGGGCCACGGTACATCTTGCCCACCGCGTCCTTCTGGTCTGCTGTAAGGCAGGTGCCGTCACGTGCGCCGGTGCAGGTGGGTACGTGCAGATCGAGGTCAAACGTGGTGCGGCAGGCTTCCAGATCCTGCACCAGTCCGTCAACCACGCCGTCCAGCGCGTCGCAGCGGGCCAAGATGGCGTTTGCCACCATCGTGCGCTCGGGCAGGGTGAAGCCGGTCTCCAGGTTGGTCTCATCGGTCGCCACGCGCCGGAACTGCTGCGCCGAATAGAGCTGGGCAGCCGCTGCCAGTGGCAGGTTGAAGCCGGGCGAGTTGGCCAGCACGCCGTCGTACTGGTCTGCGAAGCGCGCCGCCGCCACCATGGCGTGGCGCCCACCATTGGAGCTGCCTCCAATGTAGGAACGGTCCGGCCCCTTGCCATAGGCTTGATTGATCAAGGCCTTGGCCATGGGTGTGAGCTTTTGCACCGCACCGTAGCCGTAGTCGACGCGCGCGATCGGGTCCACGCCGAACAGCGGGTTCTACGCAGCGCTGTGGCCGGCGTCCGAACTGATGACCGCAAAACCCTTGTGCAGCGCGTTGCTCCGCGGGCCTCCGCTGCCGGCGGAGCCGTCGGCTGTTCGGAGGAGGCCATCGGTGCCGCCGTTGCCCTGGTAAAAATAGCGGCCGTTCCAGTTCAGCGGCAGGCGCATCTCGAAGCCGATGGCATAGGTCTGTCCATCCACGGTGCTCACGCGCTCGTGCATCTTGCCGGTGACGAGGCAGTGGGCAGCGATGTCGTTGCCCCCCACGCGCAGCGTGCCGGCGACCACTTCGCTGGCCGCATCGATGACCGTGTTGGCATAGGCAAAAGCACTCAGCGCCGTGCAGGTACCACTCAGGCTGGTACCGACCGCCGGCGTGAGTTGCGGCAGGGCAGTTGCACCACGGTCCGGATCACCACCGCCACCGCCGCAAGCCACCACCAGCGCGACCGCAGACAAGCCCACAGCCGTACTCGAAACAAACCTCATTTCCGCATCCTTCTATTGACCAAATACTTAGTTTAATTAAATATATTCGAATATAAGGCTAGGAAATACCCTGAGCATCAGGTGTCAAGTTTTCCGGAATTTACATGTAGGAAATCGGAAAATGAGCGCTCAGACACACCGCGACCCCTAGCGCTCATCCTCCCCGATCTACTTCAGGAAACAAATCATGGAGCGCCAGGCGACGTGATCGGAGCTTCTCGGATTCTTCCTTGATCGGTGCAGCCTGGCCATTGACACCTGCTGCGCCACCTCCAGGCCGCAGCGGCTTTTCAGCAGCCATGAGGATTCGCAGTAACGCGGCAGGAAGTCGATCAGCCACGTCATCTGTGTGGCGTCGTGTTCGCTCACGCCGTCCAGCACCACCATGCCATCGCTGTCACCCACCGGCACCTCGTCGATGGAAGTCGGCATCAAGGTGATCGCGGAAAACACCCGCACCCAGGAGCAGCGCCACGTGAACAGCGGCTTCTTCACCATGATCTCGGTGGACGACAGCGGCAAACCGCAGGCCGTGCCACCGCTGGAGCCAGGCACGCCCGACGAACACCGCCGCCAGGCCGCGGCCGCCCTGCGCAAGAGCATGCGCCAGGAAATGGAGCAGCGCTACGCGGCGATCTGCTGATCGCCGCGGCCGCCTTGCTCAGGCCAGCTGGTCGCGGTGCACCTGGATGGCTTCGGCCACGATGGGCAGCAGGCCTGCGCCATCGGGCTGTGCGTCGGTCTGCTCCAGCAGCAGGCGGCGCATGCGCGGCGTCCAGAACTTGCGGATGTGGCTGCTGATGCCCTCCAGCGCCTCGGCGCGGTCGGGGTAGGAATCGAAAAACTGGCCAATGCGGTTGGCCATGCGAATCAGGTTCTGGATATCCATGGGGCTCAGGGCAGTCCGAATCGTTGCGGGTAGGTGTAGGCGACGAAGTCCTTGCCGCGCACGAAGCCGGCAAGGGCGAGGCCGCTGCGCTCGGCCAGCGACACTGCCAGCGCGGTGGGCGCCGACACGGCGGCCAGCAGGCCCGCGCCGGCCGCCAGGGTCTTCTGCACCATCTCGAAGCTGGCGCGGCTGGTCACGCAGACCCAGCCTTGCGTGGTGTCGATGCGCTCACGCGCCATCGCGCCAATGAGTTTGTCCAGCGCGTTGTGCCGGCCGATGTCCTCGCGCACCAGCGCGATGCTGCCGTCCGGCGCACACCAGGCGGCGGCGTGCGAGGCGCCCGTGAGCTGCTGCACGGCCTGCCATTGGCGCAGGGACTGCAGCGCCTGCCCCACCACCTCGGCCGCCACGTGGGTCTCGGGTGCGCGCGCCAGCGTGCGCTGCACCTGGTCCAGGCTCTCCGTGCCGCACAGGCCGCAACCCGTGCGCCCGGCCATGGTGCGCCGCCGCTGCTTGAGGCGCCATTCGCAGGCGGCGGCCACCTCCAGGTGCAGCTCGATGCCGCGCTCGCTGGTCTGGATGTCGATGCCGTAGAGCTCGCCCGGATCCTGCAGCAGGCCTTCGGAGAGGGAGAAACCGAGCGCGAAGTCCTCCAGGTGATCGGGGCTGGCCAGCATCACGGCATGCGAAATGCCGTTGAACACCAGCGCCACCGGGACTTCCTCGGCGAGCCAGTCCGGGTGGGTCTGCCACTGACCGGCGCGCCAGGCACTGACCTGAGCAACATGCACACCTGCTGGCATGAGGGCCTCGTCGAAGGGTTTCATTTGCCCACCACCACGGCCTCGGGCTGGCTCGCCTGCTTGAGCAGGTCCAGCTGCGTGCGGTTGAAGTCGGCGTAGTCACGTTGCCACTCGGACGGCTGGGCGACCTGCACCACGTTCACCGCCGTCACCTTGTACTCGGGGCAGTTGGTGGCCCAGTCGGAGCTGTCGGTGGTGATCACGTTGGCGCCCGACTCGGGGAAGTGGAAGGTGGTGTAGACCACGCCCGGCTGCATGCGCTCGCTCACCTCGGCCCGCAGCACCGTCTGGCCGGCGCGGCTGGTGACGCCGACCCAGTCGCCGGTCTTGATGCCCCGGTCCTGCGCGTCGTGCGGGTGGATCTCCAGCCGGTCTTCGTCGTGCCACTGGTTGTTGGGGGTGCGGCGTGTCTGCGCGCCCACGTTGTACTGGCTCAGGATGCGGCCCGTGGTCAGCAGCAGCGGGAAGCGGCGCGTGACCTTCTCGTCGGTCGGCACGTACTGGGTGTTGAAGAACTTGCCCTTGCCGCGCACGAAGCGCTCCTTGTGCATGATCGCGGTGCCGGCTTCGTCGGTGCCTTCGTTGCAGGGCCATTGCACGCTGCCCAGGCGCTCGATCTTCTCGTAGCTCACGCCCTGGAAGGTCGGGGTGAGCGAGGCCACCTCCTGCATGATCTGCTCGGGGTGCGTGTAGTGCATGGGATAACCCAGCGCGTTGCTGAGCTTCATCGTCACTTCCCAGTCGGCCAGGCCGGCCAGCGGCGGCATCACCTGGCGCACGCGGCTGATGCGGCGCTCGGCGTTGGTGAAGGTGCCGTCCTTCTCCAGGAACGAACTGCCGGGCAGCAGCACGTGGGCGTACTTGGCGGTCTCGTTGAGGAAGATGTCCTGCACCACGATGCACTCCATGGCGGAGAGCGCCGCGGCCACGTGCTGGGTGTTGGGGTCGGACTGCACGATGTCCTCGCCCTGGCAGTACAGGCCGAGGAAGCTGCCGTCCAGCGCGGACTCGAACATGTTGGGAATGCGCAGGCCCGGCTCGGGGCTGAGCGTCACGCCCCAGGCGGCCTCGAACTGGCTGCGCACCGTGGTGTCCGAGATGTGGCGGTAACCCGGCAGCTCGTGCGGGAAGCTGCCCATGTCGCAGCTGCCCTGCACGTTGTTCTGGCCGCGCAGCGGGTTGATGCCGACGCCCTCGCGCCCGACCATGCCGCAGGCCATGGCCAGGTTGGCGATGCCGATCACCATGGTCGAGCCCTGCGCGTGTTCGGTCACGCCCAGGCCGTAGTAGATGGCCGAGTTCGGGCCCTGTGCGAACAGCCGTGCGGCGGCGCGGACCTCTTCGGCCGGCACGCCGGTGACGGCCTCGAAGGCCTCGGGCGAGTTCTCCGGGCGGCTCACGAAGGTGCGCCATTCCTCGAAGCTGCGCGTGTCGCAGCGCTCGGCCACATAGGCTTCGTTGACCAGGCCTTCGGTGGCCACCACGTGCGCCAGCGCGGTGATGATGGCCACGTTGGTGCCCGGGCGCAGGGCCAGGTGGTGTTGTGCGCGGATGTGGGTGGAGTCCACCAGGTCGATGCGGCGCGGGTCGATCACGACCAGGCGCGCACCTTCGCGCAGGCGCCTCTTCATGCGCGAGGCGAACACCGGGTGCGCGTCGCTCGGGTTGGCGCCGATGACCACGATCACGTCGGCTTTCTCGACCGACTTGAAAGTCTGCGTGCCCGCCGAGGTGCCCAGGGTCTGGCCCATGCCGTAGCCGGTGGGCGAGTGGCACACGCGCGCGCAGGTGTCCACGTTGTTGGTGTTGAAGGCGGCGCGGATCAGCTTCTGCACCAGGTAAACCTCTTCGTTGGTGCAACGCGACGAGGTGATGCCACCCACGGCGTCCTTGCCGTGTTTGGCCTGGATGCGCTTGAACTCGGAGGCGGCGTGGTTGATGGCCTCGTCCCAGCTCACTTCGCGCCAAGGGTCGGTGATCTTGGCGCGGATCATCGGCTTGGTGATGCGGTCCGGGTGGGTTGCGTAGCCCCAGGCAAAACGCCCCTTCACGCACGAGTGCCCTTCGTTGGCCTTGCCATCCTTCCAGGGCACCATGCGCACCACGGTGTTGCCCTTCATCTCGGCCTTGAAGCCACAGCCCACGCCACAGTAGGCGCAGGTGGTGATCACGCTGTGCTCGGGCTGGCCGAGTTCGATCACCGTCTTCTCCTGCAGCGTGGCGGTCGGGCAGGCCTGCACGCAGGCGCCGCAGGAGACGCATTCGCTCTCCATGAAGGGCTGGTCCTGGCCGGGCGAGACGCGGCTCTCGAAACCGCGGCCCGAAATGGTGAGTGCGAAGGTGCCCTGCGTTTCCTCGCAGGCGCGCACGCAGCGGCTGCACACGATGCACTTGCTCGCGTCGTAGGTGAAGTACGGGTTGGACTCGTCCTTGGCACTGTCGGTGTGGTGGGCGCCGGCCACGCCGTCGACCACCTTGCCGCCCACGCCGTAACGCACGTTGCGCAGGCCGGTCACGCCCGCCATGTCCTGCAGCTCGCAGTCGCCGTTGGCGCTGCAGGTGAGGCAGTCGAGCGGGTGGTCGCTGATGTAGAGCTCCATCACGCCCTTGCGCAGGTCTTGCAGCTCGGAGGTCTGCGTGCGCACCACCATGCCCGGTTCGGCCGGCGTGGTGCACGAGGCCGGGAAGCCCTTGCGGCCCTCGATCTGCACCAGACACAGGCGGCACGAGCCGAAGGGTTCCAGGCTGTCGGTGGCACAGAGCTTGGGTACGTGGATGCCGGCGTCCACCGCCGCGCGCATGAGCGAGGTGCCCTTGGGCACGCTGACGGGAAAGCCGTCAATGGTCAGTTCCACCGTCTCTTCGGATTCGCGGCGCGGCGTGCCGTGGTCGATCTCGGTTCTGAGGTGCTGCAGCATGGTCGTGGTCCTTGTCTCTTTTGTCGGTGCGTGTCGGTGCGAACGTCTCAGGCGGCCTGCCGGTCCACCTCGGCCAGACCGAAGTCCTGCGGGTAGTGGTCGAGCGCCGAGAGCACGGGGAACGGGGTCATGCCCCCCATGGCGCAGAGGCTGCCCTGCACCATGGTCTTGCACAGATCGCGCAGCAGGTGCACCTGCTGCACACGGTCACCCTGGCTGCCGGTGATGCGGTCGATCACTTCAACGCCGCGCGTGGAACCGATGCGGCAGGGTGTGCACTTGCCACACGATTCGAGCGCACAGAACTCCATCGCGTAACGCGCGAGCTTGGCCATGTCGGCGGTGTCGTCGTGCACCACGATGCCGCCGTGGCCGACCACCGCACCCATGGCCGCATAGGCTTCGTAGTCGAGCGGCACGTCCCATTGTGATTCGGGCACGTAGGTGCCGAGCGGCCCACCGACCTGCACCGCCTTGATCGGCCGGCCGCTGCGGCTGCCGCCGCCAAAGTCGTACAGCAGTTCGCGCAGCGTGAGGCCAAAGGCCTTTTCCACCAGGCCACCCTGGGCGATGTTGCCGGCCAGCTGGAACGGCAACGTGCCGTGGGAGCGGCCAACGCCGTGGTCGCGGTAGAAGGCAGCGCCCCGCGCGAGGATCAGCGGCACGCAGGCAAGGCTGATCACGTTGTTGATGACGGTGGGCTGGCCGAACAGGCCTTCGAGCGCCGGCAGCGGAGGCTTGGCACGCACGATGCCCCGCTTGCCTTCGATGCTCTCCAGCATCGCGGTTTCTTCGCCGCAGACGTAGGCGCCGGCGGCCTTGCGCACGTCGAGGTGGAAGCTGCGTTCACCGCCACCGATGCGTTCACCGAGCCAGCCGGCGGCGGTGGCGCGGGCGATGGCCTCGCGCATCACGGCCACCGCGTGCGGGTACTCGGAACGGATGTAGACCACACCCTGCGTGGCGCCCACCGCGAGGCCGGCAATCGCCATGCCTTCGATCAGCATGTAGGGGTCGCCTTCCAGCGTCATGCGGTCGGAGAAGGTGCCCGAGTCGCCTTCGTCGGCGTTGCAGACCACATACTTCTGCGCCGCTTCGGCGCCGAGCACGGTGCGCCATTTGATGCCGGTCGGAAACGCCGCGCCGCCGCGCCCGCGCAGGCCGGAGTCGAGCACCGCCTGCACGATGGCCGCACCATCGAGTTCGATCGCGCGCTTCAGCCCGGCCCAGCCCTCGTGGGCTTCGTAGTCGCTGAGCGACAGCGGGTCGGTGATGCCCATGCGGCGGAAGGTCAGGCGTTCCTGCCTGGCGAGGTAGGGAATCTGGTCGGTCAGGCCCAGGCGCAGCGGGTGCGCGCCGCCCTGCAGCAGGCCCGCGTCGAGCAGGGCCGGCACGTCTTCCGGCATCACCGGGCCGTAGGCGATGCGCCCTTCGGGCGTCGCCACTTCCACCAGCGGCTCAAGCCAGAACAGGCCACGCGAACCGTTGCGCACCAGGTTCAGCGCAACGCCGTTTTTTGCACAGCTGGCTTCGATGGCGGCGGCCACTTCGTCCGCGCCCACGGCCAGGGCGGCCGAGTCGCGGGGAACATACACGGTCACGGCGTTCATGCACCCACCTCCATGCCCGCGCACAGGGTTTGCAGGCGCTCGGGCGTGACGCGGCCGTGCATGCGGTCGTTGATCTGGATGGCCGGCGACGACGCGCACAGGCCGAGGCAATACACCGGCTCCAGCGTGACCGCTCCATCGGCGCGGGTCTCGTGGCTTTTCACACCCAGCAGCCGTTCGGCCTGGGCATGCAATTCATCGGCACCGCAGGCCTGGCAGGCCTCGGCGCGGCAGACCTGCACCACCGTGCGGCCCGGGGGGGTGCTGCGGAAATGGTGGTAGTAGGACAGCACCCCATGCACCTCGGCACGCGAGAGGTTGAAGGCTTTTGCGATCACCGGCACGGCGTCGGCCGGCACGCTGCCCAGCGCGTCCTGCACCGCGTGCAGCAGCGGCAGCAGGCCGCCGGCTTCTTGGCGGTGCTCGGCCGCGAGGGCACGCACGCGGTCCAGCGGGGTGAGGATGGGGATGGTTTTCATGGGCTCGTCTTTTTACTTCTGCGGTCTGTCTCGGCTGTCGGAATAAGGGGGCCGAAAAGGGGGGCCGGATGTGTGCGCCATCCGGTCCCCCTGTGCCCACCGTGGGCGGCTAGGCGAAGAACTTCGTCACGCTCAGCAGCGTGCGGTACACACCCCACGCCAGTGGAATGCCCACCGCGGCCCAGGCCAGCCAGACCATGACCGGGCTGGTGCGGTCGGCGCCGCCGCTGCCCTGGCCCACGTCGGAGGCCGCTGCACGGTCGTGTGCCAGGCGTTTTTCTTCGGCCAGCTCGGAAGCCGTCATGAAGTACTTGGCGTTGACCGGACGCACCAGCAGGTTGCAGATCAGGCCCAACACCAGCATGCCGACCAGGATGTACATGGTCTGGTTGTAGACCTGCTCGCGCGGGATGCCCAGGCCGAGCTGGTAGTCGCGCATGTAGTTCACCACCACCGGGCCGAGAATGCCGGCCGTGGCCCAGGCCGTCAGCAGGCGGCCGTGGATGGCGCCCACCATCTGCGTGCCGAACAGGTCGGCCAGGTAGGCCGGCACGGTGGCGAAACCACCGCCGTACATGCTCAGGATGACGCAGAAGGCGGCCACGAACAGCAGCATGCTGCCGGCGGCGGACGATGCCGGAATGCTGGCGTAGAGCACACCGCCGAGCACGAAGAACACCACGTAGGTGAGCTTGCGGCCGAGTTTGTCGGACAGGCTGGCCCAGACGAAACGGCCACCGATGTTGAACAGGCTCAGCAGCGCGGTGAAGCCCGCGGCCACACCGGCAATGGCGGTGAGTTGTGCGGCGGTGAGGTCGCCGTACTTGGCGTCAACACCGATCAGGCTGCCACCGAACACCTCCTGCAGCATCGGGCTGGCCATGCCGATCACGCCGATGCCGGCCGACACGTTCATGCACAGCACCATCCACACCAGCCAGAACTGCGGAATGCCCCAGACCTTTTTCACGTGCACGTGGCCTTGCGTGATCATGGCGTTGCTGGCCTGTGCGGCAGGTGGCGTCCAGCCAGCGGGCTTCCAGCCCGAAGGTGGCACGCGGTAACCGAGCGCACCGGCCATCATGAAGACGAAATAACCGATGGCCATGATGACGAAGGTCTCCACCACGCCGACGCTGGTCGGGGTGGAGAAGATCTTCATGAGTTCGGCCGCCAGGGGCGAACCGATCATGGCGCCACCGCCGAAGCCCATGATGGCCATGCCGGTCGCCATGCCGCGGCGGTCCGGGAACCACTTGATCAGCGTGGACACCGGCGAGATGTAGCCCAGGCCGAGCCCGATGCCCCCGATCACCCCCGAGCCCACCCACAACATCCACAACTGGTGGGTGTAGACGCCGAGTGCGGAGATCAGCAGACCACCGCACCAGCAGACCGCCGAGACCACGCCGGCCTTGCGCGGGCCGGCGCGTTCAAGCCAGCCGCCCCAGAGCGCGGCGGAAGACCCGAGCAAGACGAAGAACAGGGTGTACATCCAGCCCAGGCTGGAGATGCGCCAGTCGCAGGTGGTGGTGAACAGCTCGGCCCACAGGCTCATGTCCTTCGCGCAGGCCTGTGCGGCGCCCATGCCGACCGCTTTGGACAGCGGCAGCCAGAACACCGAGAAGCCATAGGCCATGCCGATGCACAGGTGGATGGCGAGTGCCGCCGGCGGCACCAGCCAGCGGTTGAAGCCTGGGCCGGCAATGATCCGCTCTTTTGATAGGAAGCCGGGTTCGGCTGGAACTTGGTCCAGCACGCCTGCGTGTGATGTCATCTGGTCTCCTCGGTTGGAAATTCAACTCTTTTGATCATCCATTTCAATGGATGGGGAATAATCGGCGGCCGCAACAAATTTCGCAATATGAGCGCGAAGGCCAGTCCTATATGCGCCGCACCTCACGAAGGGTTTACCCGCTATGAACCGGATTTCCATACGGCCGGTCTGGACGATCCAGAGCACGGAAAAAGACACGCTGTCGCCCCGACTGATCGAATTGCTGACCCACGTTTCGCGCGGCGGCAGTTTGCTGGTGGCCTGCCAGACCATGGGCATGTCCTATCGGCACGGCTGGGATTTGATCCGCAGCGGCGAATCGCATTTCAATACCACGCTGCTGCACATGGAGCGGGGCAAGGGGTCGACCCTGTCGCCCCTGGCCGAACGCCTGGTGTGGGCGGACCACCGCATTCACGCCCGCCTGCAGCCCATCCTGGATTCGCTCGCCTCCGAACTGCAGACCGAGATCTCGCGCATCGCGCAAAGCGGCAACGAGATGTTCAGGATCCATGCGAGTTACGGCTTTTCGATCGAAAAGCTGATCGAACAGCTGATGGAGACCGGCCAGCCCATCGAGCGCCGCTACTGCACCAGCATTGCGGCCGCGGCCGCCCTGTACGAAGGCACGTGCGACGTCTGCGGCATTCACATTCCTCAGGGATCGCAACAAGAGCGTGCACTAGCTCACTACCAGCAATGGTTGTCCGGTGACGACCTGATGCTGATCGACATCGCCACCCGCCGCCAGGGCCTGATGGTCACGCCGGGCAACCCGCGCAAGATCTACGAACTGCGCGACCTGGTGCGTTCCGATGTGCGCTTCATCAACCGCCCGGCCGACTCGGGTACCCGCTTCCTGCTCAAGGGTTTGCTTGAAGAACAGGGCATCGCCGAGTCCTCGATCGCCGGCTACGAACAAAGCGAGGCCACCCACGCCTCCGTCGCCGCCTACGTCGCCAGCGGCCTGGCCGATGCCGGATTTGGATTGGAGCGGCCGGCCCGCTATTTCCAATTGGAATTCATCCCAATGGTCAATGAGCGGTATTTCCTGGTGTGCCGATCAGACACCATCGCGCATCCGGTCATGCAACAAATATTGGCCACTTTGAATGACGACAATTTCAAATCCATGGTCAATGCATTACCCGGATACGATTCCCGGCATTCGGGGACCGTCACGCCATTGAAATCGGCATTTCAGATGGAATTGCGGAATTCAGACAGCCAACAATACCGTCGGACCGGCACCTTCTGAATTGCATTCGCGGTCCGAATGAATTCAACCCGAACGCCTCGGGGTTCGGAAATACGGGAAAAGGCCCTGGCCGGCAGGCGCGCTGGCAGACGGGCATAAAAGCGCACACAAACCCTTGAGATCTGTCGATCTGGCGGGCCCCCGCCCGTCGTAACTGTGGGCGCGGCAACCCGGCCGCGCCCACACTGCCCCTTTCAAGGAGACCGACATGCACTACATCGACGGATTCGTGGCCGCCGTGCCCACCCACAAACGGCAGGAATACCTTGAACACGCCCGCCAGGCCGACACACTACTCAAGGAATGCGGCGCGCTCGGCGCGGTGGAATGCTGGGGCGACGACGTGCCAGACGGCAAGCTCACCTCGTTCCCCCTGGCGGTGCAGCGCAAGCCCGACGAGACGGTGGTGCTGTCCTGGATCACCTGGCCTTCGCGCGCGGTGCGCGACGCCGGCATGAAGAAGTTCATGGCCGACCCGCGCACGCAGAACATGCAGATGCCGTTCGACGGCAAACGCATGATCTACGGCGGCTTCGAGGTCATATACACGCTCTGAGCAGCCCGGGTTGCGAAGGTGCTGCCATGGCGATCGAACTCGACCACACCATCGTGCCCACGCGCGACAAGCTGGCCTCGGCCGCGCTGCTCGCCGACCTGCTGGGCGTGCCCTGGGCGCCCGGCGGGCCCGGGCCGTTTGCGCCGGTCTATGTGAACGACGGCCTCACGCTGGACTTCATCGACACCGAGGAAGACTTCCCCGTCTACCACTTCTGCTTTCGCGTCAGCGAGGCCGAGTTCGACGCCATCCTCGCGCGCCTGGTGATGCGCGGCATTCCCTACCGCAGCGACGTGCGCGGGCCGGTGAACCAGCAGATCAACACCGCCTACGGTGGCCGCATGCTGTACTGGAACGTGCCCGACGGCCATCAGTGGGAGATGCTCACAGTGAGCTACGCGCGCCGCCCTCGCTGACCAGGTTGTCGGCGGCGTCGGGCCCGCAGTGGCGCGGCAGGAAGTCGACCAGCCACTTCATCTGCGTGGCGTCGTGTTCGCTCACGCCGTCGAGCACCACCATGCCCTCGCTGTCGCCCACCGGCGCCACCCGCACCGTGTAACTGCGCGGATTGTCCACACGCTCGATCACCGTGGCCGAGCGCCGCAGCGCCACCCGCACCGGCTCGCGGTCGCGCAGGAAACGTTTGGCCTGCGCCTGCAGCACACAGCCGGGCAGCAGTTCGTAATGCCAGTGGTGCGTGAGGTGGCGCTGGTGGCCAAGGTGGTGCATGGCCCCCAGCGCCTTGTCCAGCTTCATCTGGTGGCTCAGGATCAGCGGGCCGTCGCCGCTGGGGTATCCGTCGGCGCAGGCCGCCAGCAGCATGGCCAGCCCCAGCAGCGTTGCGGCGCCCTTCCAGCGCCGCCTCATGGCGCCACGGCGGTCACCGGCGCGTCGGCATCCGCCGCCTGCGGCTCGCGCGTGGCCATCACCTTGTCGATGGTGCGGCCGTCCATGTCCACGATCTCCAGCCGCCAGCCTTCCCAGCTCACGGTGTCGGCCACGCGTGGCATGCGCCCGGTGAGCAGCATCATCATGCCGCTGAGCGTGTGGTATCGGCCGCGCTCTTCGTCGGGCACGCTGTCCAGGCCCAGGCGGTCCTTCAGTTCGGGCACCGGGATGTGGCCGTCGAGCAGCCAGCTGCCGTCCTCGCGCAACACCGCCCACGAGGTGTCGGGGTCGCGCAGGCTGAACTCGCCGGTGATGGCTTCGATCAGGTCCTGCAGCGTCACGATGCCCTGCACCTCGCCGTACTCGTCGATCACGAACGCCATGTGCACATCGGACAGGCGGAAGTTGTCGAGCAGTTCCATGCCGGTGATGGTCTCGGGCACATACAGCGGCGCCTGCAGCGGCTGGGCGTCGAGTTCGCGCACCGCACCGCGCAGCGCCTGCGACAGCCACTGGCGCGCGTTGACCACGCCAACCACATTGCTCAGGCTGCCACGCACCACCGGAAAGCGCGCGTGGTCGGACGCGTCCACGCGCGCCATGTTGACCTCGAAAGACAGGTCGAGGTCGAGCACCACCACGTCGCTGCGCGGCACCATCAGCGAACCGATCTGGCGGTCGTCGAGCCGGAACACGTTGCGCACCATGGTGTGCTCGTGCGACTCGATCACGCCCGCGGTCGTGCCCTCGGCCAGCATGGCGTGGATCTCTTCCTCGGTCACCGCGCTGGCGCCGTTTTCCTTGATGCCCAGCAGCTTCATCAGCCCGCGCGTGGACACCGAGAGCAGCAGCACGAAGGGCTTGGTGGCGCTCGCCAGCCAGTTGATCGGCCGCGCCACCAGGCGCGCCAGCGTCTCGGGGTGCGACTGGCCGAGCCGCTTGGGCACCAGCTCGCCGACCACGATGGAGAAGTAGGTGATGAGCACCACCACCAGGCCGGTGGCGGCGTAACCGCTGTAGGGCGCGGGCACGCCCAGGCCATCGAGCCACAGCGCCAGCGGCGCGGCCAGCGCGGCCTCACCGACGATGCCGTTGAGCACGCCGATGGAGGTGATGCCGATCTGGATGGTGGAGAGAAAACGGGTCGGGTCTTCGCCGAGCTTGACGGCGGCGGCGGCAGCGCCGTCCCCTTCGTCAACGAGTTTCTGCAGACGGGCCCTGCGGGCGGTGACCAGCGCGATCTCTGACATGGCGAAGACGCCGTTGAGCAGGATCAGCGCGAACAGTAAGGCAATTTCCATGGTGGTGGGAGACCCGCGCGGTGGCGGGTGTCAAAGGAGAAACGGGTGGGATCGGTGACGGCAAAGCCCCGGGGGCGCCCGGTGGCTTTGCCAGGGGGTTCACTCGTCGCGCCCGCCCGCCAGGCCCAGCAGCGCCAGCAGGCTCTGGAACACGTTGAACAGGCTGAGGTACACGCCCAGGGTGGCGGTGATGTAGTTGGTTTCTTCGCCGTCGCGCACGCGCTTGAGGTCGTACAGGATGAAGGCCGAGAAGATGCCGATGGCCAGCACCGAGAGGGTGATCATCAGCGCGCCGGACTGGATGAACACGTTGGCGATGCCGGCCACGATCAGCATGATCACGCCGATGAACAGGAACTTGCCCATGTTGCCCAGGTCGCGCTTGATCACGGTGGACAGCGTGGCCATGCCGAAGAAGATCAGGCCGGTGCCGGTGAAGGCCGTCATGATCAGGCCGGCGCCGTTGGCCAGGCCGAGCACCGTGCCGATCAGGCGCGAGAGCATCAGGCCCATGAAGAAGGTGAAGGCCAGCAGCACCGGCACGCCGGCGGACGAGTTCTTGGTCTTCTCGATGGCGAACATGAAGGCGAACGCGCCACCCAGGAACACCGCGATGCCGAGGAAGCCGGTGAGCGGCGCGGTGATGCCGGTGGCCACGCCGACCCAGGCGCCGAGCACGGTGGGAATCATGGACAGCGCGAGCAGCCAGTAGGTGTTGCGCAGCACGCGGTTGCGCTGGACGGCAACGGCCTGGCCGGCCGTGGCGGGGGAAGACAGATCAAGGTGCGGGTTCATGGTGGAGGTCCTGAAAAAGAACAGAGGAGAAAAAAGAAGCGGAACCAGGGTGTGCGGCCGGCGGCGCCCCATCGGGCGGGCCGCCTGCCACGGCGTGGCAAGAGAGCAGAAAAAAAGAGAGGGAGGGTCGGTCGACCCGGCGGCCACCGTCAGCGGTGGCCGGCCCGCGAAGCAGGCAGGGTCAGGCGAAGGCGGGCAGGCCGCGGGGCGGGCGCTGCAGGCCGTCGAGCACGGGCGGCGTGAGGTCTTTCGCCAGCGGGGGCGGTGGGGTGCGCCAGTGCGCGCTGCGGCCGGACATGGCCAGGGGCACGTCCAGGCACTCGGGCAGATCTGGCAGGTCGGGTTGGCCGTCGATCAGGCCGTGGTCGGCCGACGGGTTGCCAGCCAGCAGTTGGCCTGCGGCTTTGGCCAGCGGGGTGCTGGCGGTGGTGCTGCGGGAAGCGTCATCAGCCTGGGTCTGCACGGCCTGCGCCAGCGCGCTGTGCGGCAGGTGCTCGGCGGGCGGTTGGCCGAATGCCATGGCACCCACACTCAGGAAAAAGTGCAGGGCAAAAACGGCAACTAGCCAACGGTGCATGGTGGGGGCAGTATAGCGGCGGCCCTTTTCACGCCTGGCGAAACCGCTGCGCCACGCCTCAGTGGCAGGCCGGCGGCGCCTGCACCAGGCCCCAGCCGTACAGCGGGTCGTGGCCGGGCGCGCCCAGGTCTTTGGCCGAGCCCTGCAAGGCTGCCTGCACGTCCGCGCGCGCCACCGTGCCGCGCTCGCGCAGCATCGCCACCACGGCGGTGACGAAAGGCGCCGCGAACGAGGTGCCGGTCTGCGGCGCACCGCCGTCGCGCGTGGGCACGTGCACCGCCACGCCGGGCGCGGCCAGTGCAATGTGTTCGCCGCGGTTGGCGCGCGGGTAGAGCTGCAGGTGCTCGTCCACCGCCGTCACCGCGATCACGCCGGGATAGGCCGCGGGGTAGGCCGGCGCGGCGTGCGGCCCCTCGTTGCCGGCCGCGGCCACCAGCAGCACGCGCTGGCCCAGGGTGCGCGCCACCGCCTGCCGCAGCAGTGCGTTGGGCGGGCCGGCGAGGCTGATGTTGATGACTTGCACGCGCTGCGTGATCAACCAGTCCAGCCCCTCGGCCACGCGCACCGCCGAGGCCAGCGAGGCACCCGCGGCACCGGGCGAGAACACGTCGGCCGCGTACAACCGGCTGTGCGGCAGCAGGCCGGGCGTGGCGTGGCGGCGGCCGGCCAGCAGCGCGGCGACCGCGCTGCCGTGCGCCGGGTCCGAGGCCAGCTCGGCACCGTTGAGGCGGCGCATGTAGAGGCTGTTGGGGGCCACGCCCGAGAGCTCGGCGTCCACCGCGGTATCGATCATGCCGATGCGGGTGTGCAGGCGGCAGCGCCCGGCCGTGACATCGGGCCAGCCGATGGCGCGCTGCGCCGCGCAGCCCGGGCCTTCGCAGGCCTGGGCCTGGGCCTGGGCCTGGCTCGGGCGGTAGGTGTGGTTGCGCTCGAAGGCATCGGGTGCCACGCGTGCGTTGAGTTGTTCCAGCGCCTGCGCCTCGGTGGTGCCGGCCGGTACGCGCAGGCGGTGGTAACGCAGCGACAGCGCACCCAGGTAACGGGTTTCGATCACGCCGTAGCCCAGGCGCGCGGCCTGCGCCACCTGGCCACGCTTGAGGTTGATGCCCAGCACCTCGCCCGCCACCGGGCGCGTGGGCGGCAGTTGCGGCACCACCAGCGGCCGGGGCGGCTCGGCGCCGGCGCCCTGGTCGGCGTCGGCGGCGCGGGCCAGCGTGAGCCCGCCGGGCAGGAAGGTGAGCGCGGTCAGCAGGCACAGGGTGCGAAGGCAGGAAGGCATGGTCAGAAACATCCGGTTCGGGTCACAGGCTCGGCATCACAACGCGCCACAGTGGCGATTGTTCCTTGTGCCGGCGTCAGTTCAAGTGCGGCGCGCCTGGCCGCGTTGCAGGCCGGCCATGGCCAGCGCGGCGCTGGCGGAAAGGCCGAACATCACCCAGCCGAGGTTGAGCGCGCCCTGGTGCGGCACCAGGCCGACCGCAAAACCACCCACCGCGCCCATCAGCTGCTGCATCAGGCCGGCCACCGCCGCGGCCGAACCCGCCAGCGCCGGCAGCAGGCCGACGGTGCCGATCAGGGTCGGCGGCACCAGCAGCCCGTGGCCGATGCCCAGCAGCATCAGCGGCAGCGCCAGTGCCAGCGGCGTGTGCACGCCGGCCAGGGCCAGCACGATGGTGAGCGCGATGCCGCACAGCGCCGTGCCCTGCCCCAGGCGCATCACGCTGCGCTCGCCGATGCGCTGCACCAGATGGGTGGTGAGGTAGTTGCCGACGATGTAGGACAGCGGCACGGCCATGATGTAGTAACCGATGCCGGCCGGTCCGACGCCATAGCTGCCGAGCACGATGGGCGCGCCGGCAAGGAAGGCGTAGAAGGTGGCGGTGGTGAAGGAGATCACCGCCACGTACAGCAGGAAACCGGGTTCGCGCGCCAGCCGTGCGTAGGCGCGGCCCATCTCGCGCAGCCAGTGCGCCTGCGGCGCCTGGCCGGCCGCGATACGCGCCGGCTGGTCGGGCAGGCCGCGCCAGGCGGCGGCAAACAGCAGCGCCGCCATCAACGCCATCACCACGAAGTTGGCCTGCCAGCCCAGGCGCACGTGCAGCTGACCACCGAGGATGGTGGCCAGCGGCGGGCACACGCCCATGGCCATGCCGATGTAGGCCATGACGCGCGTGCGCTCGGGGCCGACGAACAGGTCCTGCACCATCGCCCGGACCACCACCGCACCGGCGGCACAGCCCGCGCCCTGCAGCGCACGCGCCGCGCTCAACGTGCCGATGTCGGGCGCCAGCGCGGCCAGCGCCGAGCCGAGCCCACCCAGGACCAGGCCGAACAGCAGGATCTTCTTGCGCCCCAGCCGGTCCGACAGCGGGCCGTACAGCAGCTGCACCACGCCGTAGGCCACCACATAGGCACTGAAGGTGAGCTGCACCGCGGCCTGGCTGGTGCCGAACAGTGCGCCCCACTCCTGCATGGACGGAATGCAGATGGTCATGGCCAGCAGGCCGAAGGCGAGCTGGGCAACCAGGTTGATGATCAGCGCGCCCTGCGAGGTGCGGGCAGGCGGTGGAGGTGGGGCTATGGCGCGCATGCAGACGGGGACAAATCGCCCCAGTCTAACGGCCCTTCACCCGCCAACCTCACCGGGTGAAGAAGTGCAGCGGCGCGAGCACCAGTTGCGGAAAAAACACCAGCAGGAACAGCACCCCGAGCTGGGCCAGCAGGTACGGCATGACGCCACGCACCACCGCTTCCAGCCGCACGCGCGAGACGCCGCAGACCACATTGAGCACCGTGCCCACCGGCGGTGTGATGAGCCCGATGGCGTTGTTCATGATGAACAGCACGCCGAAGTACACCGGGTCGATGCCGGCCATGCGCACCACCGGCATCAACACCGGCACCAGGATCAGGATGGTGGGTGCGAAGTCCAGCACCGTGCCGACCACGATCACCAGCAGCATGATCACGATCAGCAGCGTGGTGGGCGAATCCGACAGCGGCGCCAGCAGGTCGGCCACCACCATCGGAATGCCGGCCGCCGCGATCAGCCAGGCCGTGACCTGCGCGGCGGCCACCAGGAACATCACCACCGCAGAGGTTTTCCCGGCCGCCAGCAGCAGCGCATAGAGGTGCGAGAACTTGAGTTCGCGGTACACCACGAACCCGACAAAGGCGGCGTAGAACACCGCCACCACGGCGGCTTCGGTGGGCGTGAAGTAGCCGCCCTTGAGGCCACCGACGATGAGCACCGGCAGCAGCAAGGCCCAGATGCCGGCGAAGGTGGCCGACCAGCGCTCGCGCATGGTGGCCTTGTCGCCGCGCGGCATGTTGTCACGCCTGGCCTGGTACATCCAGGTGGCCACGAGTGCCAGCGCCATGAGCAGGCCGGGCACGATGCCGGCGATGAACAGGCTGGTGATGGACACGTTGCCGACCACACCGAACATCACGAAGCCGATCGAGGGCGGGATGATGGGCGCGATGATGCCGCCCGAAGCGATCAGCCCCGAAGCGCGCGGCATGTCGTAACCCGCCTTGCGCATCATCGGGATCAGCAGGGCCGCGACCGCCGCGGTGTCGGCGATGGCCGAGCCCGAGAGCGAGGCCATGATGACGCAGGCAAAGATGGCCACATAACCCAGGCCGCCCTTGAAGTGGCCGACCCAGGCGCCGGCCACCGCCACGATGCGGCGCGAGATGCCGCCCGCGTTCATCAGCTCTCCAGCGAGCACAAAAAACGGAATGGCCATCAGCGGAAAACTGTCGGCACCGGACAGCATGTTCTGCGCCAGGATCTGCGCGTTGAACAGGTCCATCCAGGCCATCATGGCCAGGCCGGAAACCATGAGGGCGAACGCAATGGGCATGCCCAGCGCCATCGCGGCGAGCAGGGCGAACACGAAGATGAAGATGAAGACGATCATGGTGTGGGGTGCTCAGGCGGCGTCGGTGAAGTCGTTCTCGGGAAGCTCGCGCCCGCGCAGCAGGCCGACGATGTTGACCAGCAACATCGCGCCGATGGAAATCGCGCACAGGTAGGCCACGGAATAGACGACCACCATCGACAGGCCGGTGACCATGCCGGTGTTGGCGACGTTGATGTCGTGCTGCAGGACCATTCCCCACAGCAACACCGCACAGCAGGCCAGCATCAGCAACTGGCTCAGCATCTGCGCCAGCCAGCGCGCGCGGCCCTGCAGGTGGCGCACCAGCACGTCCATGCCGAGGTGGCCGCCTTCCCGCATGGCGACGATGGCGCCCAGGAAGGTGAGCCAGATGAACATGAAGCGGGAGAGCTCTTCCGAGGTGTTGATGCCCGAATCGAAGACGTGGCGCAGCACCACGTTGCCGAAAACCATGATGCACATGGCGGCCAGGCACAGGACCATGACCAGCTCGAGCGCCTTGAAGTACCAGTGGATGAGGGATTTCATGTCAGTGCTCCATCGGGGTGCCACGCGTCGGCTTGCGGGGGTGGTTTCTAGAACGCAAAGATCTTGCCCGGGTTCATCAGGTTGTGGGGATCCATGGCGTGTTTGATCTGGCGCATCAGCGCCACCGGGGCCTCGCCCAACTCCTCCAGCAAGAACGCCTGCTTGTGCAGGCCGATGCCGTGCTCACCGGTGCAGGTGCCGTCCATGCCGAGCGCCCGCGTGACCAGCCGCGCGTTGAGCGCTTCGGCCGCTTCCAGTTCATCGGCACAGCCGCCGTCGATCAGCATCTGCACGTGGAAGTTGCCATCCCCCACGTGGCCGACGATGGGCGCGAGAAGGCCCGATTGCCGCAGGTCGTCCGCGGTCTGGTTGACGCAGTCGGCCAGTCGGGAAATCGGCACACAGACATCGGTTACCACGCTGCGGCAACCGGGGCGCAACAACAGTGCCGCAAAGTACACGTTGTGCCGCGCCTCCCACAGCCGCGTGCGCTCTTCGGGTGTATCCGCCCACTGGAACCGCTCGCCGCCGAACTCGCCGGCGATGTCCTGCACCAGCGCCACCTGCTCGCGCACGCCGGTCTCGCTGCCATGGAACTCGAAGAACAGGTGCGACTGCTCCGGCAGGCCGGTGTTGCTGTGGCCGTTGAGCGCGCGGATCGCCACGCTGTCGACGAATTCGCAGCGCGCGATGGGCACGCCGACCTGGATGATCTGCACCACCGCCTGCACCGCGGTGTCGATGCTGGGGAAAGCGCAGACGGCTGCGCTGATGCTTTCGGGCAGCGGATGCAGTTTGACGGTGGCCTCCACCACCACTCCCAGCGTGCCTTCCGAACCGACGAACAGGCGCGTGAGGTCGTAACCCGCGGCACTCTTGCGGGCGCGGCGCGCGGTCTTCACCAGTTGGCCGTCGGGTGTGACCACGGTGAGGTTGAGCACGTTCTCGCGCATGGTGCCGTAGCGCACGGCGTTGGTGCCGCTGGCGCGCGTGGCGCACATGCCGCCGATGGTGGCGTCGGCGCCAGGGTCGATGGGGAAAAAGAGGCCCTTGTCGCGCAACGCGGCGTTGAGTGCCTTGCGTGTCACGCCGGGTTGCACGGTGGCCGTCTGGTCTTCGTCGTGCACGGCCACCAGGCGGTCCATCTGCTGCAGGTTGAGCGTCACGCCGCCCTGCGTGGCCAGGGTATGGCCTTCAAGCGACGAGCCAGCGCCATAGGGCACCAGCGGCACGCGGTGCTCGCGGCACAGGCGGACGATGGCCAGCACCTCGTCGGTGCAACGCGCAAACGCCACGGCCGCCGGGGGCATGGCGGCAAAGATGGATTCGTCGCGGCCATGCTGGTCGCAGACGGCAGCGCTGGTGACAAGGCGGTCGCCGAGCAACTGGCGCAGCGCGTCAAGCACGGCAGGGGGCAAAGGAAAAGCAGGCGAAGAAGAAGGGATCATGGCGGGGCCTTGTCTCGGGGCTCTTGTTCTCTTGTTGCATGGCCTGTGGCCGCGTGCAACGCAGCGCGCAGCGACCGGGCACGCGGCCCGGTCGTGTGTCGCAACGGCGGCGGTGGCCGGTTACTTCGCGGCGGTGCTGGTGCCGCGCACCTTGGCGATTTCGCTGCGCACCAGGTTCATGAACTCGGGGCCGATCTTCTCCAGATGCGGCGCGATCGCTGGCGGCACGCGGTCGCGGATTGCCTGCAGGTCGGCGGGCGAGAACTGCGTCACCTGAACGCCCTTGTCCTTCATGCCCTGGAGCGCGTTGCCGGCTTCGGCGGCGGTGCTCTTGCGCTGGTACACGGTGGCGTTCTTCGCGGCCGTGTTCATCGCCGCCTGCTCGGCCGGCGAGAGGCTGTCCCAGAAGCGCTTGGAGACGCCGAAGATCAGCGGCGAATAGACGTGGCCCGACAGCGTCATGTACTTCTGCACCTCGTAGAAGCGCTGCGTGTACATCAGCACCACCGGGTTCTCCTGGCCGTCGAAGGCCTTGGTCTCCAGCGCCACGAACAGCTCGGACCAGGGCAGCGGCGAGGCGTTGGCGCCAATCGCCTTGAACGCGTCCAGCGTGAGCGGGTTGGGCTGGGTGCGCAGCTTCAGGCCTTTGAGGTCGTCCAGCGTGTTGACCGGGCGGCGCGAGTTGGTGATGTGGCGAAAGCCGTTTTCCCACCAACCCAGCACGTGGATGCCGACGGCCGAGAGTCTGGCGTTGAGGTGGGCACCCACCGGTCCGTCGAACACGGCGTGTGCTTCGGCCTCGGTGTTGAACAGAAAGGGCACGTCCTGAAACCCGAGCTCTTTCACCTGGCCCAGCATGGCCAGCACGCTGCCGGTGTAGAACTCCTGCACGCCGCCCTGCAGCGCGGCCAGCATCTGCGGATCGGGGCCCAGGGCCTGGTTGGCGATCACCGAAATCTTCATCTTGCCGCCACTGGCCTTGTCCATCTCGGCGGCGAACTGTTTGGCCGCCTGGCCGGCCGGGTGGTCGTCGGCCAGGCCATGGCCGAAGCGCGCATTGCGCGACTTGAAGTCCTGCGCCAGCGCGGCGGTGGACCCGAGCGCGGCGAAGCTGGTGATGGCCAGGGCGGCCAGCAGGCGGTTGAGGCGGTTCATGCGGTTGTCTCCTCTTGGTGGGCGGGGGGGTGAGCGGTGGGCGCCGGCTGGCGCGACACGATGCGGTTGCGCAGCAGGCCGATGCGTTCGATCTCGACTTCGCAGACGTCGCCAGGGTGCATGTACAGGCGCGGCTCGCGGGCATGGCCGATGCCGGCCGGCGTGCCGGCCACGATCAGGTCACCCGGCTCGAGCGTGATCGCCTCGCTGATGGTGACGATGAGCGAGGCGACGTCGAACACCATGTCGTCGGTGTTGGCCGACTGCACGACCTGCCCGTTCAGCCGCGTCTGCAGCCGCAGGCCGCGCGCGCCCGGTGGCAGTTCGTCGGCCGTCACCAGCCAGGGGCCGAAGCCGCCGGTGCGGTCGAAGTTCTTGCCCATGGTCCATTGCGGGGTCTTGAACTGGTACTCGCGCATGCTGCCGTCGTTGAAGACGGAATAGGCCAGCACGTGCGACAGGGCGTCTTCATGCCGGATGCGGGAGCCGCCGGTGCCGATCACCGCCACCAGTTCGCCTTCGAAGTCCAGCGTGTCGGACAGATCGCCCGCGTGCTCCAGCGGCGCGTCGTGCGGCACCACGCTGGTGTTGAAGCGTGAGAACAGCGTCGGGTAGGCGGGCTGCTCGAAGCCGCTCTCTTCCGTGTGGTCGCGGTAGTTGAGCCCCACGCAGATGATCTTGCGCGGCTCGGCCACCGGGGCGAGCAGGCGCACCTGCGCCAGGTCGACAGTGGGTTGTGCCCGCATCACCGCCGCGACAGCGTCCAGCACCTGGCGGCCAGCGCGGATGGCCGCGTCCAGCGCACCCGGGTAGGCGGCGGCATCCGACGTGGTCCCGTGCCAGAGGCCGCTGCCGTCGTCCTGTACCGCCCAACCTTCAAGCCCTGCCCGCTCGAATCGCAACAACTTCATTCAAGACTCCTCGGTGTGTGTGTCTGGCCGGGACTCTAGCACCGACGATCTATCATTTGACAAAGAATCTATTATTCTTTTATTGGTACATTCCCTCATAAAATCGCCGAGCCATGACCACCACCGCCAAACTGACCCAGGCCGAAACCGTCTGCCAACGCATCCGGACGGAGATCCTGGAAGGCCGCCTGCTGCCGGGCGCCAAGCTCAACATCAAGGCGCTGGAGCAGCGCTTCGAGGTCAGCCTGGGCGCCATCCGCGAAGCGCTCTCGCGCCTCAGCGCCGAGGGCATGGTCATCGCCGAGGCGCACCGCGGTTACCGCGTGGCGCCGGTCAGCAAGGAAGAGCTGCTGGACCTCACCCGCACCCGCGTGGAGCTGGAGTCCTTGTGCCTGAGCAAGGCCATGCAGCACGGCGACGTGGAATGGGAAATCCGGATCGTGGCCGCCGCCCACCGCATGGAGCGGCTGCAGGACATGCCGTCGGACGAAGAGGCACGCACCTCTGCGGCCTGGAACCAGGCGCACGGCGCCTTCCACGAAGCCCTGGTGAGCGCCTGCCCCAGCGCCTGGCTGCTGCGCATGCGCGAGTTGCTGTATGCGCAAAGCGAGCGTTACCGGCTGCTCTCGGTGCCGCTGGACACCGACCACCACCGCGACGTCAAGGCCGAGCACAAACGGCTGGTGGACGCGGTGCTGGCGCGCGACGAGACCACCGCGCTCAAGGCGCTGGAAGAGCACTTCTTTGCCACGGTGCAGATCATCCTGCGCTCGCCGCTGCTGAAGTGAACCGCGCCGGCCGGAACTTCGGGTTCCCATGCCGCGTCCCACCTTGCTCAAGAACAACGGGAGGCGGCATGAACCACCACACGGTAGACACCGGGCCAGGGCACAACCGCCGCCAATGGCTGGGCGCGGCACTCGGCACCACGCTCGCCAGCGCATGGCCGGCCTGGGCCGCCTCACCTCCTGCCACATCGGCCACGTCCGGCGGCCTGCTGACGCGCCGCATCCCCTCCAGCGGTGAGGCCTTGCCCGTGGTGGGCCTGGGCACCTGGATCACCTTCAACGTCGGCAACGACGCTCCGGCGCTGGAGGCCTGTACTGCGGTGGTGCGCGCCTTCTTCGAGGCCGGCGGCCGGCTGATCGACAGCTCGCCCATGTACGGTTCGTCGCAGCCCACCATCGGCCACGCGCTGGCCGCGCTGCAGCAGCCCCAGGCGCTGTTCTCGGCCGAAAAAGTGTGGGTGGGTGACGCGGCGCGCGGCGCGGCGCAGATCGAGGCCTCGCGCAATTTCTGGGGCGTGCCGCGTTTCGACCTGATGCAGGTGCACAACCTGCTGGGCTGGGAAGGGCACCTGCCGCGCCTGTTCGAGATGAAGGCGCGCGGCCGCCTGCGGTACGTCGGCATCAGCACCTCCGAAGGCCGGCGCCACGCCGAACTCGAACGCATCATGCGCACCCAGCGCATCGACTTCGTGCAGCTCACCCTCAACCTGCTGGACCGCGAGGCCGAGCAGCGCCTGCTGCCGCTGGCGCAGGAGCGCGGCATCGCGGTACTGGTGAACCGGCCGTTCCGCCAGGGCGATCTGCTGAACCAGCTGGCGCGCCATCCGCTGCCGGGCTGGGCCGCCGACATCGGTTGCGACAGCTGGGCGCAGGTGGCGCTCAAGTACGTGGTGTCGCACCCGGCCGTGACCTGCGCCATCCCCGCCACCAGCCAGGTGGCGCACCTGCGGCAGAACATGGGTGCGGCGCGCGGCCGGCTGCCCGATGCCGCGCTGCGCGCCCGCATGGCCCGCGACGTGGCCGCGCTGTGAGCCCCCGCCACATGCCCCTGGAGGCGCAGCCATGAGCGAATGGTGGACCTACCGGCCGGCGGACTTCCTGATGTTCGCGCCCCGCACCTACTGGCGCCTGTTCGAGCTGCAGAACAGCGCGCTGTGGCCGGCGCCGGGTTTGTGCGTGCTGCTCGGTCTGGTGCTGTTTGCTTTCCTGTGCCCGGGCCGGCGCGGCCGGCCCTTGCGCGCCGGGGCGCTGGCCTTTGCCATCGCCTGGGCCTGGGTGGCCTACAGTTTTCTCTGGCAGCGTTACGCGCCCATCAACTGGGCCGCCAGCACCGCTGCCTGGCTGTTCGGGTTGCAGGCATTGGGCCTGCTGGTGCTGTCGTTCCAGCACCCGGTGCAGGCCACGGCCTCGGCGTTGCGCCACCGCATCGGCCTGGCCCTGCTGCTGTGGGCGCTGCTGGTGCATCCGCTGCTGGCCATGGCCTCGGGCCGGCCCTGGATGCAGGCCGAGGTGGTCGGTCTGGCGCCGGACCCCACCGCCATCGCCACGCTGGGCCTGCTGCTGTGTGCCGATGCCGCGCCGCGCGCAGTGCGCGCCCTGCTCGCACTGCTTCGCGCGGGCGCCATGGCCTGGCTGCTGGCGAGCGCCGCCACCCTGGCCACCATGGGCTCGGTGCAGGCCGCCGGGCCGCTCGCGGCGGTGCTGCTGGCGGGCCTGGCACTGGCGCGCCAGCAGCGCGGCTGAGCCGCGCGCGGACTTGTCAAGTCGGTGTGCAGGAGCACGCAAGGCGGGCTGTGGGCACCGGTACAATTTTGATCTGTCCACAGCCCGAACACCCGGCGCGAGACCGTGCTTGCGGTGTTGAGTTTTTATGCACAACGACAACCAGGGAGTCGAACGCCACCAATGTGACGTTCTCGTGATCGGCGGCGGGCCCATCGGGCGTTCGATGTTCGCCGTCAAGACGCTGTACTTCCTCGCCAACATCACGCAGCCGCGACGCGCCTTTGCCGCCTGGCACAAGCGCCGCGCCAACATCCGACCGGCCGACGAGGCAACCCTGGCCAGCACGTCGTGAGTCTGTCGTACACCTGCGGGCCAGTAGCGGCCCTTCAATCCCTGGAAGGTGTGCTCGGTGGTGCGGCCATCGGCACCAACGTGCAACCCACCGCGGCCGCGCCCTGGCCACGCCAGGCGCTGCGTGCGCCGCTGCTGCTTGCGGCCGACGGCGCACCGCTGCACGAAGAGGCCTGGTTCGCCGGCGGCCCGGCGCAAGAGGTGCAAGAGGGCCACAGCGAAGGCATTCACTGGCGGCGCACCGCCGATGTGCTGTACGGCGTGATCGAGCTGCACGAGGACGACCCGGCCCTTTCCGCCGCCCCGTTCGCCGGCTTGCCGCCACTGCAGGCCGCCAGCGAACTGCTGTACCGGCGCCTGTTCCGCCTGCTGCAGGCGCAGGCCTTGCCGCAGCTCTGGCGCGTCTGGAACTACCTGGCGCGCATCAACGAAAGCTCGCACGGGCTGGAGCGTTACCGCCAGTTCAACTTCGGCCGCCACCAGGCCCTGCTGGCAGCACAACGCGACACCGGCCGGCAGCTGCCGGCGGCTTGCGCCATCGGGGTCGAAGACGGCCCTTTGTCGGTGGCCTTCCTGGCCGGGCGCACACCGCTGCGTCCGCTGGAGAACCCGCGCCAGGTCAGCGCCTGGCAGTACCCTACGCAATACGGGCCGCGCGCGCCCTCTTTCTCGCGCGCCGCGCTGGCCGACGTGGGCCACACCGAGGCGCTGTTCGTCTCCGGCACTGCCAGCATCGTCGGCCACGAAACGGTGCACCTGGGTGACGTTGCCGCGCAGTGCGAAGAGACCGTGCGCAACATCCAGTGCCTGGTGGAACAGGCGAACCGGCAGGCGCGTTCGGCGCAGCCGTTTTCGCTCGCCGGCCTGAGCCACCGCGCCTATGTGCGCCACGCCGAACACGCCCGCACCGTGCACGACACCCTGCAACCGCTGCTGGGCGGTGCACCGCTGGTCTGCGTGCTGTCCGACATCTGCCGCGCCGACCTGCTGGTGGAAGTCGAGAGCCAGGCCCTGCACCCGATGGCGAGCGCATGAACCCCATGAACACGATGTCACGCCCAACGTCGCTGCTGTGGAGCGTGTACGAACATCTGGCGATGGTGGTCGGCCTCGGCGCGCTGGCCGTGATCTGCCTCACCTGGTCGCCGCTGGCGCTGGCGCTCTACCCGGTGCTGCCGCGCCCCTTCGGGCGCTGGCTCGGCCGCCAGGCCATCATGCGCGGCTTCCGGCTCTACGTGAGCATCCTGCGCCTGCTCTGCGCCTGCCGCTTCGACCTGCGCGAGATCGACGCCCTGCGCGACCAGGGGCCGATGGTGATCGTGGCCAACCACCCTTCGCTGCTCGACGCGGTGCTGATCACCTCGCGCCTGCCCAACGCGGTCTGCTTCATGAAGGCGGACATCATGGACAACCCGCTGTTCGGCGCCGGTGCGCGCATGGCGCGTTACGTGCGCAACGACAACCTGCTGGGTGCGGTGCTGAGCTGCTGCCGCGAGCTGCAGCAGGGCGCGCAGATCGTGGTGTTTCCCGAAGGCACGCGCACCGTGGGTTACCCCGGCAACCCGCTCAACCCGCTGTCACGTTCCACCGCGCTGATCGCCGCGCGCGCCGGCATGCCGGTGCAGACCCTGCTGATCGAATTCTCCAGCCCCTACCTGGGCAAGGGCTGGCCGCTGTGGCGCAAGCCCAGCCTGCCACTCACCTGCCGCATCCGCGTCGGCAAACGCTTCGAGGCACCGCGCGACGCGCGCGCCTTCACCACCGAACTCGAGGCGTACTTCCGCGCCGAGTTGGGCCCGTCCCCGACCCTGATGGCCTCGTCGGCCGTCGCCTGATCCCATGCCCGCCTCCAGCCCCACGCACCTCGTCCTGATCCCGAGCTACAACCCAGGCCCCAAGGTGCTGGCCACGGTGCGCGCGGCGCGTGCGCAGTGGAGCCCGGTGTGGGTGGTGGTGGACGGCAGCACCGACGGTTCGGCCGAGAGCCTGACCGAACTGGCGCGCAACGACCCCGGCCTGCGTGTGCTGGTGCTGCCGCAGAACCAGGGCAAGGGTGCGGCCGTGCTGCACGGCATCACGCTGGCGGCGCAGGCCGGCTTCACGCACGCGCTGACCATGGACTCCGACGGCCAGCACCCCGAGCAACTCATCCCGGCCTTCATGGCCGCGTCGCAGGCGACCCCCGCCGCCATGGTGCTGGGCAAGCCGGTGTTCGGCCCCGAGGCCCCGGCGCTGCGCGTGAACGGGCGCAAGGTCTCCAACGGCTGGGCCAACCTGGAGACGCTGGGCATGGGCATCGGCGATTCGCTCTACGGCTTCCGCGTCTACCCCATCGCTCCGCTCATCCAGGTCATGCAGGGCACGCGCTTCATGCGCCGCTTCGACTTCGACCCCGAGGCCGTGGTGCGCCTGTGCTGGGCCGGCGTGTGGCCGATCAACATCGATGCCCCGGTGCGTTACTTCACGCCGCAGGAAGGCGGTGTGTCGCACTTCAAATACCTGCGCGACAACGTGCTGCTGAGCTGGATGCACACGCGCCTGTTCATCGGCTTCGTGCTGCGTCTGCCGCTGCTGCTCTGGCGGCGTGTCGCCTCCCGCTGAGCCCTCGGCGATGAACACCACCGAAGTTTTCCTGATCGCGATGGCGATCATCTTCACCGTGCCCTGGCTGATCTGGCGCCTGGGCCGAACCGACTACTGGGCACCGCTGGTGGTGGTGCAGATCATCACCGGCATCCTGATCGGCCCCGGCGTGCTGGGCAAGGCCTTTCCCGAGTTCCATCAGTTCGTCTTCAACCCGGCGGTAATCCAGTCGCTCAACGGCATCGCCTGGTGGGCCGTGATGCTGTTCGTGATGATCGCCGGCATCGAGCTCGACCTGCGTGCGGCCTGGAAACACCGGCGCGAGAGCGGCATCACCGCCGGCCTGGCGCTGGGCATGCCGCTGCTGCTGGGCAGCGCCGCCGCGCTGCTGATGCTGGGCATGCCGGGCTGGATCGGCGCCGAGGCGCGGCCCTGGCAGTTCGTCGCCGGGGTCGGCATGGCCTGCGCCGTCACCGCCCTGCCCATCCTCATCCTGCTGATGGAAAAAATCGACGTGCTGCGGCGCCCGCTGGGCCAACGCATCCTGCGTTACGCGAGCGTGGACGACATCGCCATCTGGGGCGTGCTGGCGCTGATCCTGATGGACTGGCAACGGGTCGGCAAACAGGCGGCCTTCGCGGTGGCCTTCGTGCTGCTGTCCCTGGTGTTCCGCCGCCTGATGCGGCGCCTGCAGGAACGTGACCGCTGGGCGGTGAGCCTGATCTGGCTCGCGGTCTGTGCCTTCGGCGCCGACTGGGCCGGCCTGCACTACATGGTGGGCGCCTTCCTGGCCGGCGTGGTGATGGACGCCGAGTGGTTCGACCAGGACAAGCTGGACCAGCTGCGCCACAACATCCTGCTGGTGATCATGCCGGTGTACTTCATCTCCACCGGCCTGCGCACCAACTGGGAGCTGGGTGGCGTGGCGGTGTTCGGCGTCGCCGCCCTGCTGCTGCTGGCCTCGGTCAGCGGCAAGCTGCTGGGCGTGCACGCGGCCGGCCGCGTCCTGAAGTGGCCGGCGGGCGAGGCCTCCGTCATCGGCTGGCTGCTGCAGACCAAGGCATTGATCATGATCATCTTCGCCAACATCCTGCTCGACAAACACATCATCACCAGCGAGACCTTCACCGCCCTGCTGCTGATGGCCGTGGCCAGCACCATGCTGACGGTGCCGCTGGTGGAGCCGAAGCTGCGAGGCGCACGGCATGTCAACACCAATGCCAGCGCACTGCGTCAGCCCTGACGGGCCGGCGCGGATCGATCAAAACTGCAGGAAGCTCACCCCAGCACCCACGCTGGTCTGGCGGAAGTTGTAGTCCGACAGGGTCTCGCCGTAACCGCTGAACAGCTGCAGGTACCAGCGCAGGCCGTTGGGCTGCTCGCGTGCCACCGGGTAGGACCACTCCAGCGTGGTGCTGCCGCGGTTGCCGCTGCGCAGGGTGCTGCGGTGTTGCAGTGACGCGGTGTGCAGGCCACTGGACCAGCCGAGGGTGAACTCTGCCTTGCCGCGGTAGTCCAGCAGGTCGGGGTTGTTGTCGTTCTCCAGGCGTTCGCCCAGGCGCTTGTTGAGCCGGGTGATGAAGGTCCAGTTGCCGCGCTCGAAGCCGGCGCCGAGGTAGACCCGGTTCCAGCTGCGCGACAGTGGGTCGGACTGCCCGTTCGACTGGTGCGCCACGCCCAGTTGCGTGAAGCGCCATTGCCAGCCGAACGGCAGCGCCCGCAGGCCGGGCGCGGTGGGCACCACGTAGATCAGCTCGGGCTGGTAGTCGGTGTTGCGGAACGGCCGCGAGTCGGCGTGGTTGTAGACCTGCCACATGGTCTGCATGGTGAAGGCGCCCCACAGGTCACCTCCGGGAAGGCCGACGTCCTGCAGGAACTTGGTGCGCAGCGAGAGCTGGAACTTGGCTTCCTGGCGGCGGTCGTCCGGTGCCAGCACCGCCGCCTGCGTCGGCGTCTGGGGTGCGCGGTTGACGCGCGAGGAGACGTGCAGCGGCTGCACGTAGTTCGGCTGGTAACCGACGAAGTTGAACACGCCGCGTTTGTCGGCCGCATCCAGCTCCCAGAACTTGGCCAGCAGACTGCTGGACGAGGCCGAGGCCGAAGCGGGTGGCAACGGCCCGCCCGTTTGCGCGAGCAGGGAGGGAGCAGAGGGCGCAGCGTTGGTGTCTTCGCCCGGCAGCGGCTGCTGCGCGGCCGGCACCACCGGTGCCAGTGCACGACCGGCCAGTGTGTCGTAGCAGTTCAGGCGGTCGGTGGCGGCGCCGATCTGGGCGCACTGCTCCAGCGTGGCCGGGGCAGCGGCTGGCGCGTCGGCAGGCTGGGCGACGGCCGCGCCCGCGGCCAGGCCACCCAGGCAGAACAGCACAACGCGGCCGGGTGCGGCGGCGGGCGACAGGAACAACGGGTTCTTCAACTTCACAGGCATCCCCTCTGATGGACCTGCAGGCCCTGGTGGGGCAGGCGGTCGGGTGTTGAAAGGCGTGGCTCGCCCCGTGGGGTGCGGCCGGTGTGCGGGGCTTTCACGCCGGGAGGAGCAGACCTGCAGAACGCGGGTGCGAACCCCGTGATCCTATCGGTGCCGGGCTCAGCACATGGCACCGTTGATCGAGATCACCTGCCCGCTCACGTAAGCGGCCTTGTCGGAGGCGAGGAAGGCCACCAGCTCGGCCACTTCGTCGGCGCGGCCGGCGCGCTGCATCGGCACCAGGCGTTTGATGGTCTCGGCGTCGAAGCTGCCTTCGATCATGTCGGTGTCGATGATGCCGGGCGCCACCGCGTTGACGGTGATGCCGCGGCTGGCGAGTTCGAGCGCGAGCGACTTGCTGGCCGCGTGCAGCGCGCCCTTGGCGGCCGCGTAGTTGACCTGGCCGCGGTTGCCCATGACGCCGGCCACCGAGGAGATGCTCACGATGCGGCCCCAGCGCTTGCGGATCATCGGCATGGTGAGTGGCTGCGTGACGTTGTAGAAACCGTTGAGCGACACGTCCACCACACGGTCCCACTGTTCGCCGCTCATGCCGGGGAACACCGCGTCGTCGTGGATGCCGGCGTTGTTCACCAGGATCTGCACCGCGCCGCCGCTCTCCACCAACGCGGCCAGCGCGGCGGCGGTGGCCGCGCGGTCGGTGATGTCGAAGGCCAGGGCTTCGGCACTGCCACCGGCGTCGCGAATGGCTTGTGCGGTGGCCTGCGCTTTGTCGAGGCCGCGGTTGGCGTGCACGATCACGTGGTGGCCGTCGGCCGCCAGGCGCCGGCAGATCGCCGCGCCGATGCCGCCGCTGCCGCCAGTGACCAGTGCGCGTTTGCTCGTGTTCATGGCTGTTCGTCCTGGGTCGGGTTCGGATTCGGATTCAAAGGGTGTTGGCGTCGAGCACCACCGCCGCGCGCCCTTCCAGCAGGCACACGCCCGCATGTTGCACGCTGAAGCCGTAGAGCACGTTGTTCGCATCGCCCGAGAGGCGTTCGGCGCGCACTTCGAGCGGGCCCGGCAGGTCGTCGAGCCGCGCCACATGCAGGCTCACGCTGCGCACGCTGGTGAGGTAACCCTGGCGTGGTGCGGCATCGGCGCCGGCCACCAGCGCGCCGTGCACCGCCATCGCCTGCGCCGCGTATTCGATGCCGTTGGCCGCGCCCAGGCGGTCGGCCGCGCGCAGCGGGTGCAAGGGGTCGGTGTGGCCCACGGCACGGCAGACGATGTGCGCGGCCGACCACGCCTGCACTGCGTCGAGCAGGCACATGTTGCCCTGGTGCGGAATGCGCGCGGCGATGCCGGCGTGGTCGAGCGTGGGTGGTGTCGCGGGTGTGTTGCTCATGCCATCTCGACCTGCACCGCCAGCTGCAGGCCGGGCAGGTAGTCCAGGCAGACATCACCGCCGCGGCCCTGCGCCAGCCGCTCCAGCAGCGGCAGCGCACGCAGCGCCGGGATGGCGGCGCGCAGGCCTTCGAGCGACTGCGTGTCCATCGGCAACGCGGGTGCTTCGGTGGTGTTCACGCGGATGCGGGCCAGCGCCTGCGGCGTGCGCTGTGGCACCAGGCGCAGCGCCACACCGGCGCAGTCGGGCAAGGGGCGCTTGGAGAACAACGGCTCGGGGTATTCGCTGTCGTAGGCCAGCAGCAGCGTGGGCTGCTGGTCGAGCACCACCTGGGCGAGTGCATCGACCAGGCCGGCACCGAAGCTGCCGTCGAAGGCGCACAGCACCTGGCACGGCGCCATGGAGCGCGTGGCGATGCCCCAGTAACCGGCCGGCGCGTTGTGCACCGAGTTGTGGAACCGCGTGGGCGACACATGGCGGTCGTCGGTGGCCAGCTGCTCGCACAGGGCATGGCAGTTGTGGCCGTCGGAACCGGAGGCGCTGAACACGGTGGCCAGCGTGGACACGTCGGCCCCGGCCGCCGCCTCCAGGCCGATGCCCAGCGAGAGTTTGATGACGCGGCTGGCACGGCGGCGTTCGGCCGCCGGCAGCAGCGCGGGCGCGGGCAGCACCGAGGGCGCGGACACCCAGGGCTGTTCACCACGCAGCACGGCGCGTGCGCTGGGCCAGTCGGGCAGGCCGGGCGCGATCAGGCCGATGCCTTCGATCCAGGCGTGCAGGGGGGCGTTCACGGCGCTCATGCCTGCCCCCGGCCAAACACCAGGCTGCAGTTGCTGCCGCCGAAACCGAAGGAGTTGGTGAGCGCGTGGCGCAGCCCCGGCGCGGCCGCGCCGTGCAGCTGGCAGTGCAGCGGAATGGCCGGGTCGAGCTGGCGCGTGCCCGGGCTGCCGGGCAGGAAGCCGTCCACCAGCGCCATGGCGCACAACACCGCCTCGACCGCACCGGCGGCGCCCAGCGTGTGGCCGGTGGCGCCCTTGGTGGACGAACACGGCACGCGGTCGCCGAACACCGCGGCCACCGCCTTGCCCTCGGCCGCGTCGTTGGCCGGCGTGGCGGTGCCATGCAGGTTGATGTAGCCGATGGCCTCGGCCGTGAGGCCTGCCGAACGCAGCGCGGCCGTCATGGCCATCTGCGCGCCCAGGCCGTCGGGGTGTGGTGAAGACATGTGGTACGCGTCGCTCGACTCGCCCGCGCCCTGCAGCAACACCGCGTCGGCCGGCAGCGTGGCGCCCGGGCGCTCCAGCAGCGCGTAGGCCGCGCCCTCGCCGATGGAGATGCCGTCGCGGTCCACGTCACAGGGCCGGCAGGGCTGGCTGGAGGTGAGGCCGAGCGAAGCAAAGCCGTACATGGTGGTGAGGCACAACGAGTCCACGCCACCCACCAGGGCGGCGTCGAGCGTGCCGAGTTCGATCTGCCGCGCCGCGGCGGCGAACACCTTGGCGCTGGACGAACAGGCGGTGGAGATGGTGGTGGCCATGCCGGTGATGCCCAGGTGCTCGCGCAGGCATTCGCTGAGCGAATACGGGTTGTGGGTGTTGCCGTAGTGAAAGGCCTCGGGCAGCGCGCCGGTGACCGGATCGCGCTGGCGGTAGGCCAGCTCGGTCTGCAGGATGCCCGAGGTGCTGGTGCCCATGAACACCCCCACCCGACCGGCGCCGTAACGCGCCACCGCTTCGCGCACCCGCGCCTCGAAGCCGTCGGCCTGCAGCGCCAGCAGGGCCAGGCGATGGTTGCGGCAGTCGTAGGCGGCCAGCGCAGCGGGCAGCGGATGTTCGTCCACGCCCGCCACCTCGCCGACCCAGGTCGGCAGGTCCACGGTTTCAAAAGAACAGGGCGCCAGGCCGCTGCGGTCGGCACGCACGGCCGCGCGGTGGGCATCCAGGCCCACACCCAGGCAGGTGGTGGCGGTGTAAGCGGACAGCAGCAGGGGCTTCACGGTGTGGCGGTGGAATGGGGGTCGGGCATTGTGTCAGATGGTGCCACTGCGGGCGCGGGCGCACCGTGCGGCACCCGACACACCAGCATCACGTTGGCAAAAGGCTTGCGCCCGCTCATGGGCTCGGTGTCGACCTCGAAGCCCAGGCGTTCGAGCTCGGCCACCCAGTCCTGCATCGTGCGGCAGTACAGGCGCGGCAGGCGGTGGCCGCGGGTGTAGGTGACGAGGCGGTCCACGCCGTTGCAGATGCGGTAGGTGAGGCCGGCGCCGGCGTCGCCGACACGGGTCAGGAACACGCCGCCGGGCGGCAGCGCCTGGCGGATGCGCGCCAGCACTTCGCGTTGCTGTTCGTGGCTGAAGTAGTGCAGCGCGTCGAGGATCAGGATGGCGTCGGGGCGGCCGAAATCGGCCACGTTCATGTCGCCCTGCTCCACCCGCACCACCGGGTGCTGTGGGCCGAAGGCGCGCGCGGCACGGTCCACGTCTTTCTGCATCAGCTCGATGCCGCGCAGTTTCGTGGGCTTGGGTGGTGGCGCCCAGCCAGCGGGCCACTGGCCTTGCGCGTGCAGCTGGCGCGCCGCCAGCAGCCAGGCGAACAGGCTGCCCTGGCCGCAACCGAGATCGAGGTAGTGGCCGCCTTCGGGCAGCAGGCCACGGCGCAGCATCTCGTGGAAGATGGTGTCGTAGCCCAGCTTGCCACGCGCGTAGTGGTAAGCGAAACGCCCGCTGGGGCGGAAGGTGGCGCTGGCTTCATTGACCAGCAGTTGCACGGATTGGCGGCTCATGTCAGGGGCGGTGGTCGGAGTGGGCTACGGGAAAAGGCATGTCGATGGTGCCCTGCAGAAGGGTCACGGGACGCAGCTGGCGTTCGCGGATGGTCTGCAGCAGGCGCGGCAGCACCGCCAGCAGCACCGGCTCGCCGGCCGGTGTGCGCGCGGCGTGGCCGTCGTGCGCGAGCACGATGTCGCCCGCGGCCAGCGGCGCGGCCAGGCGCTGCAGCACCCGCTCGGGGTTCCCGTTGCGGGTGTCGTAGGCACGCCGCGTCCAGGTGGCCAGGCGCAGGCCGAGGCGGTGCAGCACCGGGTCGAGAAAGGGGTTGCGCAGGCCGGCGGTGGCGCGGAAGAACGCCGGCGCCTGGCCGGTAATGTCGCTCAGCGTGGCCTGCGCGCGCTGGATGTCGCGCCGCATCGCGCCGGGGCCGAACAGCGAGAAGGCGTTGCTGTGCGCATGGCCGTGGTTCTCCACGCGGTGGCCGCGCTGCACGATCTCGCGGCACAGCGCCGGGTGTTGTTCGGCGATGCGGCCGATGCAGAAGAAGCTGGCTTGCACGCCGGCGGCGTCGAGCAGGTCGAGCACGCGCGGCGTCACGGCGGGGTCGGGGCCGTCGTCGATGGTCAGCGCGATCTCGCGCCGCTGCACCGCGGCCTCGGGCAGGCGGATCAGGTTGGGCCCGAGCAGGTGCGAACTCGGCCACAGGCCGGCACCGGCCAGCAGCGCGTGGTTGGCCACCAGCGCGCCCACCGCCCAGGGCCAGGCGGCCGGCACCGCCAGCGTGCCCAGCACGGCCGCACCGTGCACCGCGGCGCTGGCACTCAGCAGGGGGGCGGGGGTCCAGCGCGCTGCCATGTCAATCCTCCCCGTCGCGACCGGCCACGCCAGAAGTGCCTTCACCCAGAGACACCGGGGAACCGGCTCTGCCGGGCCTCTGGTGTCGCCCCCCTTCCAGGGGGGAGGCGTCGAAGGCGACGCAGGGGGTGTCCAGAAATTTTTCCCACAGCGGCAGCCAGGCCGACCAGTCGTGCCCACCCGGCACGGCGTGGCGCACCGGAGCCGGGAAACGGTTGGCGAGTTGTTCGATGCGGGCGGCGAAGCGGTCTTCGCTGCCCCAGCCGATGAACACCGGCAGATCGGCCGGTGGCGACCGCAGCCACTGCCAGACGCGCAGCTCGGGGTCGCGCAGATCGGCTTCGCTGGGGCGCCAGTGTTCGGGGCCACCGGCGCGCCGGATCGCGTTCACGCTCGGCAGACTGCCCGGGTAGGGCGCGAGCAGGCACAGGCCGTCGGCCGCGCCGGGGCGCTCGGTCAGGTGGCCCATGGCCACCATGCCGCCGAGCGAGATGCCGCACAGCCAGACCTGCGCACCACGCGCACGTGCCGGATCGATGATCTCGTGTTGCAGCGCGTCCCAGGTGTGCACCGCGTCCAGGCCGATGCCGGCGGTGTCCACCGCCAGCAGGTCGAGCGCCAGGCCGCGGCGTTCAATGGCCGCGCCACAGCCGGCGTCGAAGATGTCTTCGGGCCGCATGGCGACACCCGGCAGCATCACCAGCAACCGCGGAGCGTTGCCCAGGTGGCCGACGGTGCGCAGCGTGCGGCTCACCGCGCCGGCCTTCTGACGGCAAACGCCGCCGACAGCACCAGCGCCAGCAAGGCACCCGGGCCGACCGTGATGCCGATGGCCTGCAGCACCGGCACCGACGAAAACGCCAGCACGCCGAAGCCGATGGTGGTGGCGGTGCTGGCCACGCCGATGGACAGCAGGGTCTCGTCATCGATCAGCTCACCGAGCGCGAGGCGGTCGAAGAACAGCGCGTAGTTGGAGCCCACCGCAACCGTGAGCAGCATGCCCACCAGGTGCAGCAGGTGCAGGCGCACACCGAAGAAGTGCAGGCCGGCGATGATCACCATCACCGCCATCACCAGCGGCAGCATCACGCTGGCCAGGCGCAGCGCGCTGCGCTGCACGAAGGCCAGCAGCAGCACGATGGCCAGCATGCCGGCGAGCGAGAGCACGATGGCCTCGTCGATGTAGTCGCCATACAGCGTGTCGAACTCGCCCTTGAGGTCGATGAACAATGCGCCGCTGCCGGCCAGGGCCTCGCGCACCGCCGCCACCGGGATGTCGGCGCTGTCGGCATCCGCCGCAGGCCGCAGCGGCAGCAGCACACTCCAGCCGTTGGTGCGTTGCATCAGCAACGCATCCACCGCCAGCCCCAGGCCGGTGCCTTCGAGGGCTTCGCGGGTCAGCCTTGGCGCATTGCGCGCGGCCGCTACGTCGTCCAGGAAAGGCTGCAGCCGTTCGGCCGACAGCGGTGCGCCGGCCAGCGCGGTGGCCAGGCGTTCGCGCAGCACCTCCGGTGTGGGCAGGGCGGCGCGGCGCGCGTCCTGCGTGGCTTCGCTGGGCAGGAATCGCGCCGGCGTGTCGAAGCCGCCGATCAGGCCCTGGGCGATCAGGGGTTGCAGCTTCGCGCCCGCGCGTTCGGCGGCCTGCAACGCGCTCTCGCGGTCGGGTGCGGTGATCACCGCCATGTAGCGGGCGTCGGGGGCGCCGATGTCGCTGCGCATGCGCGCGTCGAGCTCGCCCTCGGCCTGCGTCACGGTGGACAGCGCCGACAGGTCGGACTGCCACAGGTCGTTGCGCTGCTGCACCAGGTACACGCCCGAGACGAACACCAGCGCCAGCAGCGGCCAGCGCAGCAGCACCGCGCGGTCCACCAGCGGGCGCAACAGGCGGCCCTGGCGCGCGCCGTCGGTCAGGTGCACGCCGGGGCCGGCGAGCTGGGGCAGCAGGAAACGCGTCACCAGGGCAGCGGTGAGCACGCCGGTGATGGCGTACAGGCCGAGTTGCGCCAGGCCGGGGAAGCCGGAGAACAGCAGCGCGCCAAAGCCGAACAACGAGGTGAGCACGCCGAGCCGGATGGTGGGCCAGTACTGCTCACGCCAGGACGACATGCCCTGCCGGCCCGACTGCACGAAGTAATAGATGGCGTAGTCCACCGCCTCGCCGATCAGCGCCGCGCCGAAACCGATGGTGATGCCGAACACGGTGCCGTGCACCAGGCCCACCGCCACCACGGCGGCGAGCGTGCCGCTGAGCACCGGCACCAGCGTGAGCGCCATCAGGCGCACGCGCCGGAACACGAACCACAGCATGACGGCCAGGATGGCGGTGCTCATGCCCGAGAGCCGGCTCACCTCGCGCTGGATGGTGGAGCGCGCGCGCACCGCGAACACGCCGGGGCCGGACAGCTCCAGCTGCAGTTCGGAGGCGCCCTGCTCGCGCTGGATCTGTTCGAAGCGGCTGCGGATCAGGTCGATGGCGGCGCTCTGGCCGTCGGTGTCGGAGCCGAGCGCGTGCGTCTGCACCAGCAGCATGGCGCGCTCGCCGTCGCGCGAGGCCCACACGCCCTCCTGCTCGTTGGGCTGCACGCCGGCGTTCAGGCCCGAGATCAGTTCAACCAGTTCACCGGTCGGGTCGCGCGCCAGGAAGGGTTTGAACAGCAGGCCGGCCGAGGAGCTCAGCAGGTTCACGCTGTTCGTGACCGCAGCGCGCAGGCCGTCGACGCTGAAGCGTTCGGGCGTGACAGCGCCGCTCAGCACATAACGGTGGTCGAGCAGGAAGTCGCGCGCGGCCTCCATCGCGGTGGATTCGCCGTTCTGCACCGTGTCCAGCGACGGGTCTTCGGCCAGCGCGGCGCGCAGCGCGCGCGAGGCGTCGGCGCGCTGCTCGGGCGTGCCACCGGAGATCGCGCCCATCAACAGGCGCGAGACCGCGCCTTCGCGCAACTGGTCGACCATCACCGCCTGTTCGGCGGTCGGGCGCGAAGGCAGGAAGAAAGAAACGTCGGCCGAGAAACGCGTGTTCCACAACAGCACCAGGCCCACGGCCATCGCCGCCAGCCAGATCCACAGGGCACGCCAGGCGGCCCGGCTCATGGCGTGGCCACCGGCGAGATGGTCATTTCGGTGCGGTCGCCGTCGGCCTGCAGGTACTCGATCACCAGCACCTGGTCGCGCACGCCGCTGAGCTTGATGCGTTGCAGCATCTCGACGATGCGTTTGTCCTTGGGCACCAGGCTCAGCACCCAGGCGTCCATGTGGCCGCTGAGCGCGATCTTGTAGCTGCGCTCCAGCGCCGCGCGGTCACCCGACAGCGTGCTGCGGATGCTGTCCACGAAAGCCGCCACCTCGGGCTTGGAACTCAGGCGGATGCTCATGCGGCGGCGGTCGCGCTCCAGCGTGAGCGTGTCCTTGTCCAGGATCATGGTCTCGACCTGCGGCGTGAGCAGGCGCCGCTCCAGCCGGTCGGGCGGGCTGTAGGTCATCTCGCCGGTGGCGACCGCGGGCCAGTCGAGCAGCGCGAGGTAACGCTTCTCGACGAAGGTGGCCTTGCCACCCGGGTTGCGGGAGAGTGCGGCCATCAGCTGGTCGATGTCGAAAGGCGCGGCCTGCGCCAGGGCGGTGAAGCCCAGGAGCAGCAGACCGGTGAAGAAGCGTCGGATCATGTGCGGTGCCAGAAGTCGAAAAAATTGAACCAGTTGTAGGGCGTCTGCCGGCAGTGTTCGCCGAGCCGTTCGGCATAACGCTGCATGGCCTGCGCGATGGCGTCGTCGCGTTCGCCGCGCTCGACGGTGGAGAAGTCGGCCAGCAACTCGAAGTGCAGCCGGTAGCGGTTGCCGCCCAGGTAGAGGCCGGCCATGAAGAACACCGGCCGGCGCAGCATCGCCGCCATGCGCCAGGGCCCGACCGGAAAACGCGCCGGCGCTCCCAGGAACATGCATTCTGCCGTGCTGTCGTTGGCCAGCGAGCGGTCGGCCAGCAAGCCCACGAGGTGGCCGGCGTCGAGCCGGTCGCGCGCCTTGAGCATCGAGTCGGGGTGGCCCAGCGCCACCACGTCCTGCTGGGCCTGCGGGTTGATGGCGCTGAGGATGGTGTTGATCTTGCGCGCGTTGTCCTCGTACATCATCATCGCCACCGGCGCGTGGGCGTGCGAATGCGCCATGGCGCGCAGCACCTCGAAGCTGCCCAGGTGCGCGCCCACCAGCAACGCGCCGGGCTGGCGCTGCAACGCGGCGCGCACCGCGTCGTTGCCGACGAATTCAATGTCGAACAGGTCGAAGCGGTCGTTGAGCAGGTAGACGCGGTCGTGCACCGTGCTGGCAAAACTCAGCACGAGGCGGTAGCCGTCGCGCCAGGTGGCCGGACGCCCGAGCGCCCGCGCCAGGTAGGCGCGGCTGTGGCGGCGCGCCTGCGGCGAGAACAGCAGGAAATACAGCGCGATGCCACGCAACACCACGCGCCCGACGGGCCGGCCCAGCGTGAGCGAGATCCACACCATGAAGCGCAGGATGCCCAGGTTGCTGCGCTCGCGCTGGCGCATCCACTCGGGGGTGCTGTTGGTGGTCATGGCGCCGCTGGCGGCAGCAGGCTGCCGGCCGCCACTTCCCGGCCCTCTTCGTCCACCGCACTGAAGGCAATGGCACCGCGTGGCGTGGTCTGCAGCACGAAGCGCAGGGTTTGCGACGGGCCCACCGGCACGAAAAACTTGGCCTGCGCCACCTGCCAGCCGGGGCCGGCCACGCGGCCGGGCAGGCGGGCGGCGAACAGCAGGGCCTGGTCGAGCAGCACCACGCCGGGCACGATGGGACGCGCCGGGAAGTGGCCGGCAAAGGCCGGGTGGTCTGCCGGCACGGTCCAGTGGAACTCAGTGCGCTCCATGCGCGGGCCCCACGGTCTGCTCGTACAGCACCTGCAGCGCCTGGCGTGTGAGCTTGCCGGTGCTGTTGCGCGGCAGGGCCGGCAGCAGCACCAGCGGGCGGGGCAGGAAGATCGCGTCCAGCCGCTCGCGCAGCCCGGCCATGACGGCGCGCGCATCGAGCCCGGGCGCGACGACGAAGGCCACCAGGCGCGTCACGGCGGCGTCGCTGTCGGCACCGTCGGGCAGGAAGAAGGCCGCGTCCACCACGCCCGGCAGTGCGCCGATCTGGTGGTTGAGGTAAGCCAGCGAGGTGCGTTTGCCGGCGATGTTGATCAGGTCGGCGTGGCGCCCGTGCAGCAGGAAACGGCCGCCCTCGCCGGACTCGATCACGTCCGCCAGCGGCACGCGGCCCTCCACATGGCCGCCGTTGGCGTAGGTGGTGTCGCCCTCGTGTTCGAGTTGCACCGTGCCCATCAGCTGCCAGTGCGCGCCATCCAGCGTGCGGCGGCAGGCCAGCGCGGACGATTCGGTGGAACCGTAGATCTCGTGCACCGGCGCGCCGCAGGCGGCTTCGGCGCGGTGGGCGAGCTCGGGGCTGAGCGGCGCGGTGGCCGACAGCACCAGGTCCATCGCCGGCAGCGGCAGGCCCGAGGCCAGCAGCGCGGACAGGTGGAACGGTGTCGTCACCAGCATGCGCGGGCGCGGCACGGCCTGCAGCGCGGCCACGATGTCCTGCGGGTAAAACGGCTTGCCGGCGGCGAAGCTGCAGCCGCCGTGCAGGGCGTTGAGGAAGGTGGACTCGAAACCGTAGCTGTGCTGCACTGGCACCGTGCCGACGAGGCTGTGCGGGCGCTGCAGCAGGCCCAGCGCCGCAGACTCGGCGCGGCCGTTCTGCACCAGCTTGCCCCAGGTCTTGCGGTGCGGCTGCGGCAGGCCGGTGGAGCCGGAGGTGAACAGGATCGCCACCACGCGCTCGGCCGCCACCTGCGGCATCTGCGGCACCTCGGTGCGCTGCAGCACACCGGGCGCGGGGAACACCATGCCGGGCAAACCGGGCACGGTGTCTGCCTTTTCGGCGAGCCAGCTCACGCCGGGGTAGTCGGCGGCCAGGCGCTGCAGGGTTTCGGGCGACTGCGAGGCCGGTTGCAGGCTGACCTTGCCGCGCATCAGGCCGGCGGCGAAACCGACCGCGAAGTGGTAACGGTCTTCGCACATGTTGAGCAGCCAGTCACCGGCCGGCAGCAGGGCGGCCAGCGCCTGGGCGTCGGCCAGGAATTCACGCACCCGCACCGGGCCCGAGGCGCACCAGGCCAGCACGTCGTCGAGCCCGAGGGCCGTGACGAGTGGCAGGTGGGTGCTGGTGCCGGCGGCGTCAGCGGCGGCGGAGGTCTGGGAATCGTTCACGGAAGCGGAGAAAGGGTTCATGGAGGCGAATGGCCGGCGCTGCGCGCGGCCGATTCGCGTTTGTAGGCCTGCACGATGGCGGCCAGGCCGGGCCGTTCTTCGGGCGGCAGCAGGCGCATGCGCACCAGGTGTTCACCCAGGAACATCAGCCCGATCAGCGGCCCGGTCAACAGGTTGGCGTGCACCGACCAGACGGCCGCCGGCGCCCAGATGAAGAGCGCGGTGGAAACCAGCGCGTTGGCAAAGAAGAAGATGGTCCAGGCCAGCGTGGCGCCGCGCGTGTAGCGCAGCTTGCGTTCGGACAGCGGCGTGGGAAAGATGCGCCGCGCCATGCGGGTGATGAGCGGATCGCCCGGCCCGATCAGCGACTTGCCGAACAGCACGCCCAGCGCCACGTGGATGCCCAGGTGCTGCACGTAGTACAGCAGGGCCACGTTGTGGCGCAGCTGCGGCCAGAGCCAGGCCAGCAGCGCGGCCAGCGCCAGCACGCCGCAGGTGCGCGCGGCCCAGTGCGGCAGGCGCCAGAGCGCCATCAGCAAGGCCACCACGATGGGCAACACGCCCACCGCGGCATTGAAGCTGGCATTGCCCCAACCGGTGCTGCCCACGTGCGCCGCGACGATCCAGGCCAGCATCAGCAGCAGCACGCCGAGGTCGCGCAACACCGAGGACGGGGTCATCTCACACGGCGCGCTGGCTGGCGATGTAGGCCGTCAGGGCGCGCGGCGAAGCGAAGATCTTCTCGTTGTCCGCGTTGTCCGAGCGCATCTGGAAACCGTAACGCTTGGAGATCACGAGCGAGATCTCCAGCATGTCGATGGAGTCCAGCCCCATGCCTTCGCCGTACAGCGGGCCGTCGGGGTCAACCTCGGCAGGTGTCAGTTCCATGTTGAGGGCTTCGATGATCAGGGCCACCACTTCGGGCCAGAGGGCGTCGACGGTCGCGGGGGAAACGGATTCGGTCATGGGGTCCAGTCGGTCAGGGTAAAGGCTTCAGCGCGGTGGTGCGCCAAACGCCAGCACGGCATTGCTGCCGCCAAAAGCAAACGAATTCGACAGCGCGGCCTGCAGGCTCAATCCGCGCCGGCCCTGCAGCACGTGGTCCACGCCTTCGCAGGCGGGGTCGAGCCGGCCGCTCAGGTGGGCGGTGGGCGGAATGGCCTGCTCGCGCAGCGCCAGCACCGTCACCACCGCTTCGATGGCACCGGCCGCGCCGAGCAGGTGGCCGTGCATGGACTTGGTGGCGCTCACCGGCAGCGCCGCGGCGCGTTCGCCGAACACCTCGCGCAGCGCGGCCACTTCAACCGGGTCGCCTTCGGCGGTGGCGGTGCCGTGCGCGTTGACGTAGTGGATGTCGTGCGGCGCCAGGCCGGCGTCATCGAGCGCGGCGCGCAGGGCGCGCACCTGGCCCTGCCGGTGCGGGCGGACCAGGTGGTTGTGATCACAGCTGGTGCCATAGCCGACGATTTCACCATGGATGGTGGCGCCCCGTGCAAGCGCGTGGTCCCAGGCTTCCAGCACCAGGGCGGCACCGCCCTCGCCCAGCACCAGGCCGGCGCGGTCGGCCGCGAACGGGCGGCAGGCGGCAGGGGCGCTGTCGGCATTGCCGGGCGACAGCACGCGCATGGCTTCCCAGGCGCGCACCACGCCGTGCGACTGGCAGACGTCGGAGCCGCCGGTGAGCATCACCGTGGCTTCGCCGCTGCGCACGCGGCGGAAGGCTTCGCCGATGGCCATGCCGGAAGAAGCACAGGCCGCGGTGTGGCTGGTGCTGACACCACCCAGGCCGAGCTGGATGGAGATGTGGGCGTTGGCCGCGTTGTTCATGCCCAGCACCACCGACAGCGGCGACACGCGCTCGCGCCCGTTCACCCAGAGATCACGCGCGCCACGTTCGTGCGCCGACAGGCCGCCGAGCGCCGTGCCCCAGATGCAGCCCCAGGTGTCGCGGCTTTCGTCGCTCTCGCCCGGCTGGCGCGGCAGGCCGGCCTGCTCCCAGGCCTGGAAGGCGGCGGCGGTGCCGAGCTGGCTGAAGCGTTCCATCATCAGCGCCAGCGGCTTGCCCAGCGCGGCTTCGGCGTCGAAACCGGGGCAGCTCACGAAGGGCGTGGACAGCGGGCGCGGCGGTGCCTCGGTGGTGAGGTGGCGCACGGCGGACTCGCCGGCGAGCAGGCGGTGGAAGAAATCGGTGGTGTCGCCACCGTAGGGGCTGATCAGCCCGATGCCGGTGATTGCGACGCGGTGCGCGCCCATGGACTCAACCGGCCTTCAGCGGCAACAGCGCGTCGATCACGGCCTTCATCTCGGCCACGGTCTTGGGCGGCTGCACGTCGGACGGGATCTCGATGCCCAGGCGGTCCTCCGCCTCGAACATCAGTTCGGCGAGCATCAGCGAGTCCACCCCCAGGTCGGCCAGCACCGCGTCGGGCTGCACCTGGTCGGGGTCCACGCCCAGTCGGTCGGTCAAAAAAGTGCGGATCAGTTCGGTGGAGCTCATGAAAAACGCCGGAGAAACGGGACTTGCACGGGTATGACCGGTGCGCAAGCCCTTGCGCATCAACGGACAGAGGAGCTCTTTCGAAGAAACGGAGGCCAGCAGACACAGTGTCTTTCGGCCCCGGGGCGGGCACCTGCCGCCCCCTTCGCAAGGCAGCGGATTATACAAAGCGGGCCCCCTGCCGGGCCCCGGCGGGCGGGCCCGGGTGTCGCCGGGCCGACGCGTGCGTGACGTACATTAGGTCGGCCACCACCACCGACGGGCCATCACCTCCATGAACCCACCTCACGAACGCGCCTGGCCGGTCCGCCTCCTGACGCGCTTCGTCACGCTCTGGTACCTCAAGGCCCTGGGCACCACGGCCTTCATGGTGTTGTTCTTCCAGGCCTACTTCTGGGTGCTGAAGCACCCGATCGCCGAGCCGACCATGATGCCGGAGCTGGCGCCCGACCACTGGGTGCCGTTCGTGCCCGAGGCCTTCTGGGCCTACATCTCGCTCTGGTTCTACGTCTCACTGCCACCGGCCCTGCTGCCCGACTTCCGCCAGCTGCTGCGCTACGGCGTCTGGGTGACGGCGCTGTGCCTGTTCTGCCTGGGGCTGTTCTGGGTGCTGCCGACACAGACGCCGCTCAGCGAGATCGACTGGTCCCTGCACCCGCGGCTGGAATTCCTCAAGGGGCTGGACGCCTCGGGCAATGCCTGCCCTTCGCTGCACGTGGGCTCGTCGGTGTTTTCGGCCCTGTGGCTGCAGCGCATCTTCACCCAGACCAGCGCGCCCACCTGGCTGCGCTGGCTCAGCGTGCTGCACTGCGTGGTGATCGTGTGGTCCACCATGGCGATCCGCCAGCACGTGTTCCTGGACGTGCTGGCCGGCGCCCTGGTCGGCTGGGCCTTCGCCTGGCTGTCGCTGCGCAAGGCCTCCACGGCGCTCGACCGCTGAGGCCACGCCTTCAGGCGGAAGGCGGTGGTAGCGGGCCGGCTGCCCGCGCGCCACCACGGCGCACCGGTGGTGCAGGTGGCTACAGGCTTTGCTGCAGCAGGCGGCCGGGCCGCGCCGAATAACGCACCTGGCTGTCCAGCGCCTCGATCTCCACCCTCGCGGCGCGCCGGCCATACACCTCGGCCTTGAGCCATTCGAGCTCGGCGTCCAGCCGGGCCTGGTCCGGCAGCGTGCAGTACCAGACCTTGCCCTCGCCGTCCCAGCGGTAACCACGCGCCTTGAGCGCGTCCTTGGCATCGAACGGCGAGCCGGTGGCGCGCAGCTTGAAGCTGGCGCTGCCGGCGGCGGCGATCAGGCGGCCCAGGCCGGTCGGGCACTTCGGCGCCTGGTCTTCCGGGCCGACCGGCCGCGCCAGCACCTGCAGCAGTGCATGGCAATCGACCTGCGCGCGGTGTGCGTCGTAGAACCAGCCCTGGTCCAGCGCCAACGCGCCGAGCTTGGCCGAGCCGGCGCCAGCGGCTTTCCAGTCGATGTCGGCGAAGGAGCAGGCCCAGGCCTTGTCGGCAAAGGCCGGGAAACGCGCTTCCACGAACGGGCGGTCGAAGCCGGCGTTGTGCGCCACCACCAGGTCGGCCTGCGCCACGAAGGTGGCCACCTGCGCGTCGTCCAGGCGCTGGCCTTGCACCATCTCGTCGTTGATGCCGGTCACTTCCTTGGCGATGGCGGGGATGGGCATGCCCGGGTCTTCAAAACCTTCGAACACCTCGACGGTGCCGAACGGCATGCCGGTGTTGGCATCCACCATCACGCTCAACATGGCGAGTTCGATGATCTTGTCGACCTGGTGCGACAAGCCGGTGGTTTCGGTGTCCAGCACCAGCACGCGCTGGCCGGCCGCGTCGCGCGGTGCCGGGCCGTAGTCCCAGACCGGCACCAGGCGGCGCAGCACGCGGTAGTCGGGGTGCTGGTCCAGCCGCTGCGCCATCTGCTCGGGCGACAGGGGGATGGGCGCGGCAACGGCGGTGGCGCGGCGGCGCGGAGCCGGCTTGCTGCTGGCGGGCTCGGGCAGCGGTGTGGGGGTATCGAATTCAAAACTGGACTGGGTCATGCACCGAGCCTACCGCACGCCAGCGGCGCAATGGCCGCGGCTTTCCCTACCACGGCGAAGCGAGGCCACCAGGCATAAGCTCATGACTTCCCAATCGTTCCCCAACGAGCCCATCGCCGGAACAATGGCGGCTTCTTTCTTTCCAATGGACCCGTAGCGAGACCCCATGCGCAAGCTCCCCCGACTCTCTCCCCTGTTCCTGGCCCTGGCACTGACCGCGGCCGGCACCACGGCCGCGCAGGCCTCCACCTTCCGCTTCGCCCGCTCGGCCGACGTGTCGTCCTGGGACGTGCACGCGCAGAACGTCGGCGTCAACAACGCCCTGCACTCGGCGGTCTACGAGACCCTGGTCGAATACAACAGCAAGACCTTCAAGCCCGAGCCCTCGCTGGCCACCGAATGGAAGCTGCTGAACCCGACGCAACTGCGCGTGACCCTGCGCAAGGGCGTGACCTTCAGCGACGGCAGCCCCTTCACCGCCGACGACGCCAAGTTCTCGCTCGAACGCGCCAAGGCCAAGACCAGCAACTACGCGGTCTACGCACAGGGCATCGACCGCGTGGTGAAGGTCGACAGCCACACCATCGACATCTTCTCGGACGTGCCCAACCCGGTGCTGGTGAACCAGCTCACCGAGCTGCGCATCCTCAGCAAGGCCTGGGCCGAGAAGAACAAGACCGCCGAGCCCAAGGACATCAAGACGCCGGAAGAAACCTACTCGCACCGCCACGCGCTGGGCACCGGTCCGTTCGTGCTCAAGTCCTGGTCGCCCGACCAGCGCCTGGTGCTCACCGCCAACCCGAACTGGTGGGGCAAGGGCAAGTTCGGCGGCAACGTGAGCGAGATCGTCTACACGCCGATCAAATCGGACGCCACCCGCACCGCCGCCCTGCTCTCGGGCGAGCTGGACTTCGTGCTCGACCCCAGCCTGCAGGATCTGCCGCGCGTGCGCCAGGCGCCCGGACTGAAGGTGCTCGAAGGCGCCGAGAACCGCACCATCTTCCTCGGCCTGGACCAGTTCCGCGACGAGCTGCAAGGCTCCAACGTGAAGGGCAAGAACCCGCTGAAGGACGTGCGCGTGCGCAAGGCGCTGTACCAGGCGATCGACATCAACACCATCCAGCGCGTGGTGCAGCGCGGCCTGGCGCAACCCACGGGCGCCATGATCGCGCGCCAGGTCAACGGCTGGACGGCCAAGGCCGACGTGCGCTGGCCCTACGACCCGGCCGCGGCGCAGAAGCTGCTGGCCGAAGCCGGTTACCCGCAGGGTTTTGAAGTGGACTTTGCCTGCAGCGCCGGCCGCTACATCAACGACGAACAGCTCTGCCAGGCCATCACCGTGCAGTGGGCCAAGGTGGGTGTGAAAGCCAAGCTGCGCTCGCTGCCGTTCGCCACCTACTTCCCGATGATCCAGCGCAACGAGGCCAGCATCTACCTGCTGGGCTGGGGCGTGCCGACCTTCGACGCCTTCTACACACTGCAGTCGCTGATCCGTTCGCCGGGCGCCGGTGGTGACGGCAACTTCAACCTGGGCCGTTACTCCAACCCGCAGCAGGACGGCCTGATCGAACGCATCAAGAAAGAGACCGATGCGAAGAACCGCAACCAGCTGATCGAACGCGCCCTGGTGGCCGACCACGAGTTCATCTCGCACATCCCGCTCTACAACCAGGTCATCCCGTGGGCCGCCACCAGCAAGGTCGAGGTGCCACACCGCGCCGACAACCGCATCGACTGGCGCGTGCTGAAGGTGAACTGAGCGCGCGGTGGCGCGGTGGTGGCCTCAGGCCGGCACCGCGCCGCTGAACTCCTGCGCAGCGCCACCCGGTGATGCGCCGGGCACCGCGCGCAGCGGCAGCCGCATGCGCACGCTCAGGCCGCCCACCGGCCGGTTGGCGGCCACGATGCCACCGCCGTGCCGCGTGGCGACCACGTGCGCAATGGCCAGCCCCAGCCCCGCACCCTTGTGGTCGGGCGCACGCGAAGGGTCGGCGCGGAAGAAGGCGTCGAACACCTTGTGCAGCTCGGCCTCGGCAATGCCGGGCCCTTCGTCGAGCACGGTGAGCAGGGCCTGGCCATCGCGCAGTTCCAGCTCCACACACACCTGGCCACCGTCGGGCGAAAAGCGCAGCGCATTGCGCACCACGTTCTCCAGCATGCTGGCCAGCTCGGCCGGTTCGCCCAGCACCCACACCGGGCTGGTGGGTGCGCGCCAGGCCACGCGCTGGCCACGCGCCGCGCCTTCGTAGGCCACGTCCGCCAGCGTTGCGGTCACCAGCAGCGTCAGGTCCAGCGGCTGGTGCACGGCCGGTGGCTGCGCGCGCCAGCGGGCCAGCTTGAGCACCTGGCCGATCAGCGCATCAAGTCGCTCGCACTCGCGTTCGATGCGGTCGTGCTGCGCCGGCTGCGTGGTGTCCTGCCGCCGCGCCAGGTCCAGCGCCACGCGCAGCCGCGCCAGCGGCGAACGCAGCTCGTGCGAGACGTCGCGCAGCAGCGTCTCGCGTGAGGTGACGAGCTCCTGCAGGCGCTGGGCGGTGGTGTCGAAGTCGCCCGCCAGCGCGCCGAGTTCGTCGCGCCGGGCGGCGAAGGCGCCGTCCATGCGCACGTTCAGATCGCCCTTGGCCAACGTGCGCAGGCCCGCCTGGACCTTGAGCACCGGCGCGCTGATGTGGCGCGCCATGGCCCAGCAGATCGGGCCGCTCACCACCAGCGCACACAGCAACAACAGGGCCGGCACGTAGGACACGCCCAGCACCTCGTAGGCCGAAGAGTCGAACGGCAGGAAGGCCAGGTAGAGGGGCTCGGCACCCGCGACCGGAATCTGCGGCACGTCCCACCACGACTGCGGCGTCTGCGCCGCGGTGTCTGGCGGTGGTGGTACCTGGCGCTGCGTGGCGCGGGGCCGCAGCGCGGGCGTGTTCACCGCGCTCGCTGCGGCCGCCGTGGCGGCGGCGTCGCGCTGCAGGTGGTCGGCCAGCCAGGAGCGCACACGCACCGGCACGCCCTGCCCGCGCAGCTCCTCGCCACGCCGGTTCACCAGAAAAATCTGCAGCGTGGGGTATTGCGCATCGGTGCGTGCCGCCCAGTCCATCAGCTCGCTGCGGCCCCGCAGGCCGGCGTGCCGGGCATCGGCGGTGAGCTGGGCCGCGCTCACACCATCGAGCGCGTGGAAACGGGCCGCCGTGACGGCCTGCGTGATGCCCACGCCCAGCGCCAGGATGATCGCAAGACAGGCCCAGAACGACAGGAAGATGCGCAGGAACAGCGACTTCACGCCGGTTCCTGCGCCGAGGCCTCCAGCGCCGTCTCGCCCGGCGCCAGTACATAACCGACCCCGCGCAGGCTGCGCAGCACCGGCGCGCCGTGCACGGTGCCGTTGAGCCCGAGCTTGCGCCGCAGGTTGCTCACATGGGTGTCGAGGCTGCGGTCGGTCGGCAGCAGCGAGCGGCCCAGCACCCAGCGGGTGAGCTGGGCGCGGCGCACCGGGCGACCGGCCGAGCGCATCAGCACCTCCAGGATGCCGGTCTCCACCTGCGTGAGCCGCGCCTGCCCCTGGCCGACAGTGGCGGTGCAGCGCCCGGCCTGCAGCTGCAGGGCGCCGACCCGTGCCACCGCCTGGTCGGGCGCGGCGGGCGCTGCTGCCTCGGCTGGCAGCGGGGCGCGGCGTCGCAGCAGCGCCTGGATGCGGGCGCGCAGCTCGCGCGGGTTGAACGGCTTGGCGAGGTAGTCGTCGGCACCGGCCTCCAGGCCCATGATGCGGTCCTCGTCGGCGCCGCGCGCGCTCAGCATCAGCACCGGCAGGCCGGGGTGGCGCTGGCGCACGCGCCGCAGCAGCTCATAGCCGCTCAGGGTCGGCAACATGATGTCGAGCACCAGCAGGTCGCAGCTGCCGGCGTCCAGCGCATCGGCGGCCTCGCCGCCGTCGTGCACGAACAGCAGTTCAAAGGGGTCGTGCGCCAGGTACTCCTGCAGCATGCGCGCCAGCTCCACGTCGTCGTCCACCACCAGCACGCGCGCCAGCGGGGCGTCGGGCAGCGCGGCGCGCGTGTCCCGCGGCACCGGGTTTTCTAAAGATTTCATAAGCCCGAACGAAGACGGGAACCTTCTGGATAGGCTCCGGCATTGCAAATAATTCTCATTTGAATTGCATTGTAGGCGAGTGCCTTTTTCATCAACGGAGCCCTTTTCGTGACATCCAGAACTTCCCAATACGCCAAGGCAGTGCTGACGCCTTGCCTTCTCTCCCTGCTCGTGGCGCAGGCCTACGCGCAGGACAGCGGCAGCGCCGAAGCCACGGCGCCCACGCTGAACACGGTGGTGGTGACCGCCACCGCGAGCGAGGTCGACATCAAGGACGCGCCGGCCAGCATCAGCGTCATCACGCGCGAGGAAATCGAACGCCAGCCGGTGTACGACCTGGGCGCCCTGCTGAGCAAACTGCCGGGTGTGTCGGGCGGCCTGAGCCCGACCGGGGACCAGTCCAAGATCAAGCTGCGTGGCCTGCCTGACGGCTACACCCTGATCCTGGTGGACGGCCGGCGCCAGGGCAGCTCGGCCAACACCCACTACCGCGCCAACCTCGGGCGGCAGGACCTGAACTGGATCGCGCCCGAGATGATCGAGCGCATCGAGATCGTGCGCGGCCCGATGTCCTCGCTCTACGGCTCCGACGCCATGGGCGGCGTGATCAACATCATCACGCGCAAGATTCCGAAGAAATGGGGCGGCTCGGTGTCGGCCAGCACCACCAAGCCGGAGAGCTCGCAACGCGGCGACGCCAACCAGATGGGCTTCAACATCGCCGGCCCGCTGTCGGACCGGGTGGGCCTGCGCCTGGGCGGCAGCATCACGCGCCAGAACCCGGACGAGACCACCGACGGTGTCTCCGGCAACGCCGCCGGCGGCTTCCGCCAGGAGAACTACAACGCACGGCTGGACTGGGCGCTCACGCCCGAGCAGTCGATGTCGTTCGAGGCCTCGCACGGCGTGCAGCGCTCCATGGCCTCGGCCGCGCGCAACGCGTCCGGCAAGGGCCCGGCGGTCAGTGCCTTTGGTGCCAGCAAGCTGGTGCGCAATGGCTTCGGCGCCTCGCACGAAGGCCGCTGGGACTTCGGCAAGACCCGCATCGACCTGTACCACAACAGCTACGACAACAAGCTCTCCTCCGGCCAGGCGGCGGCAGAAGACACCACGCTGGAAGGCCGCATCGACAAGCCGTTCAAGTTCGCCGGCATCGAGCAGTTGCTGACCGTCGGCGCGCAATGGAAACATGAAGAGCTGATCAACACCGACACCATCGGCACGGTGCCGGTGGACTACGACGGCAACGTGGTGTCGGGCGCCAAGCTGTCGGGCTCGACCGCCGCGCTGTTCGCCGAAAACCAGCTGTTCCTGAGCGAGCAGCTCGCGCTCACGCTCGGTGCGCGTTACGACCACCACGAGAAGTTTGGCAACCACCTGAGCCCACGCGCCTACGTGGTCTACCGCCCGGCCGAGGCCTGGACTGTCAAGGGCGGCGTGTCCAAGGGCTTCCGCGCGCCCAGCCTGAAGGAACACTCGCCCGGCGCGGCCACCCAGTCGGGAGGCAACGGCTGCCGCGGCCTGGCACCGATGGGCTGGACTTCCGCCAGCGGCGGCTGCTACATGGCCGGCAACCCGGACCTGGTGCCGGAAACCAGCCTCAACACCGAGGTGGGCGTCGGCTTCGCGCGCGGCGTGCTGGACCTGGGCCTGACCTACTTCCACACCGACTTCCGCAACAAAATCGACTACCAGCCGCTGGGCTTCTTCCAGGGTTACTGGTGGACCAAGATGCAGAACGTGCAGAAGGCTCGCACCCGCGGGCTGGAAGGCACGGCCACGCTCCCGCTGGCGTCGAACATCACCTGGCGCAACAACCTGACCTACATGCTGGAGGCGAAGAACCTCACCACCGGCGCCAGCCTGCTGTCCACGCCGGAGCTGTCCTGGTTCTCGGCCGTCGGCTGGCAGGTCAACAACCGGCTCTACACCGAGCTGGCGGCGCAGTACACCGGCAAACAGCTGCACGGTGGCACCGCCTTCGTGAAGGCCTACACCACCTACGACCTGTCACTCACCTACCAGGCCAGCGATGCGCTCAAGATCAGCGCCGGCCTGCAGAACCTGACCGAAGAGGGCCCACGCGCCGACGGTGCGACCAACTACTACGTGCCAAGCCGCCGGTTCTTCGTGGGCCTGTCCAACCGGTTCTGACCGGGCGGACACCACAGGCCTTGCCGGCAACGCGGTCCGGCAAGGCTTTTTTCGGGTGTTCACGGCAGCGACTGCCCGTGAATGTTGAAAAAAATGTGGACTTTTCGCTGGGAAAGCGAGAACTCGCCAAGTTTTCGTTACACTGCAGTGAATGCGAATTAATCTCATTAGTATCGCATCAGCACCCGACGCGGCATTTGCAACGCTCGCCGTCTCCGCCAGGCACCTTTTCCAATCTGGACAAGTCAGGCACCACTTCATGTGATGCCGGTCGGCGCAGGCAGCGGGCAACAGCCACGGGCGGGTTTCTTTTTTTTGATCCTGGAGCACCCTACATGGACGGCCGTCGTATTTCCTTCAAACAAACCGCTGCCCGCACTGCCATGCTGGCATCGCTGACCGTGCTGGTGGCGGCTTGCGCCTCCGCACCGTCGTTCGACACGCCCGACGCCGCCTTCTCCGGCCGCGTCGGCCTGGTCGAAACGCCCGTCGTCGTGCCCGGCACCCAGGTCAAGCTGGCCGGCAGCGACTTCAAGCCCGGCCAGGAAGTGCGCCTGTCCTACGGCGGCGCGGCACTGGGCCAGGGCCCGGTGGTCGTCGGTGCCGACGGCAAGTTCGCCACGCAGTTCACCGTGCCGGCCAATGCCCCGGTCGGCACCCACCCGGTGGTGGTGAGCGCCAGCAAGCCCGCTGCCGCCCTGATCCACAACCTGAAGGTTTCGCCCAACCTGCCGCTGTCGGGCCAGGACCGTTACAACGCCGCCTCGCAAAAGCTGGTGCCCGGCCTGTACCAGGCCGCTTACTCGGCCAAGACCGACCGCGTCTTCGTGACCGCCGCCGTGGGCCGCCCACCGGTGTCGCAATCGGAGCTGGTCAAGGTGAACGCGCAAACGCTGGCGATCGAAGCCCGCGTGACGCCGCCGGTCGCTCCCGCCGGCCCGGCCCGTCCTGGCGCTGCCGCACCGGCCGCTCCTGGCGTGTACGCGGTCTACGGCGTGGCCGTGGACGACACCAACGGCACCGTGTGGGTCACCAACACGCGCCAGAACACCGTCGCTGTGTACCGCCAGTCCGACCTCGCGCTGGTCAAGCAGTTCGACGTCGGCACCGTGAACCACGCCCGTGACGTGGTGATCGACGAAGCCCTGGGCAAGGCCTACGCCTCTGCCACCGGCACGCCGCGTGTCGTGGTGATCGACACCAAGACGCTGCAAGTAACGAAGACGATCGAGATCAAGACCGGCGTGCGCGGTGCGGACAAGAGCTTCTCGCCCATGAGCCTGGAACTCGACCGTGCCAACCACAAGCTCTACACCGTGAGCATGAGCACCGAAGAAGCCGCCGTGATCGACACGCGCAGCGACGCGGTGGAAAAGGTCTTCGTGGTCGAAGGTGCCAAGAGCGCTTCGGGCGTGGCGTTTGACGCCAAGACCAACCGCCTGGTGGTCGCTTCGCAAGGCAGCGACAACCTGGTGATCGTCGACGCGGCTTCGGGCAAGACCCTGCACGACGTCAAGGTCGGCGCCGGCGCGCTGAACGTGGCGATCGACCACAACCGTGGCCTGGCCTACGTGGCCAACCGTGGTTCGGGCACCGTGACCGTGGTCAGCCTGGACGGCAAGATCGTGGCCAACCTGGCCGGCGGCACCCTGCCCAACCACGTGATCGAAGACGGCAAGGGCTCGGTCTTCTCCGTCAACAAGGCACGTGGCGCGGAAGACCCGCTGGGCGACCGCATCACGCGCTTCACGCCGCGCTGAGTCCCAGCCACCGCACCGAGGCCCCTCGGGGCCTCGCCACCACATGCGCCCGGGACTCCAGTCCCTGGCGCATTTGGCGTTTCTTCTCCCCGCAGATGCGCGGCCTCCGGCAGCGCTGCCACACAAAAAAAGACCTCCCCATGGCTTCCTTCTCAATGCTCCGCCGCACGCTGCCGACCGCCTTGATGGCGGCCCTGGTCCTGGGCACATTCACACCCACCCTCAGCACCGCCCAGGCGCAGGCCCTGCCGGCCGGCTGGCTGGCCATTGCCGGCCCCGACGACGCACCCACGGTGCGCGCCCAGCCCCGGCTGCCGGTGCAGTTCGTGTCCGACGATGGCGCCACCGTGCGCATCACCGACGCCAGCCGCGTGTTTGCCGGCGGTGACGATGTGATCGACATCATGGAAGCCCTGGGCCTGGCCTCGCTGGTGCACGCCGCACCCACCAACTCCGTCACGGCCGCGGGCCGTGCCGCGACCCACCATTTCCTGTTCAACCGCACCACCGGCGCCGAAGGCATCCTGAGCCTGAACGGCACGCTGTTCGTGGGCAACAGCCTGCGCCGCCACGCCAAGCTGTCCGAGACCCTGCGCGGCACCGGCCTGCCGGCGGTCGTCATCGACGACGTGCAGCCGCTGCCCGCCAAGGTGCGCAAGGTCGCCGCCGTGTTCGGCCTGCAGGCCCAGGGCGAAACGCTCGCCACCAAACTGCAGAAGCAGCTCGACGAAGCCGCCGCCATCGGCAAGGCGCTGCCGCGCAAGCCGCGCGTGCTGCACGTTTCCGCCACCGGCGGCGGAGGCCGCCCGACCGTGGGCGGCAGGGACACCGCCGCGGCGCAGATGATCCGCCTGGCCGGTGGCATCAACGTCGGCGACGACGCCCAGGCCGCCGACTACACCGCGCTCAGCAACGAGGGCGTGGTCGTGGCCGCGCCCGACATCGTGCTCATCACGCGCAGCGACCTCGAAGCCTTCGGCGGTGAAGCCGGCCTCTGGCGCAACTACCCGACGCTGAAGCAGACACCGGCCGGCCAGGCCAACCGCATCTGGGTCATGCCCGATGAGCAGCTGAAGATCGTCGGCACGCACGCCGGCATCGGCGCCATCGCCATGGCCAAGGCCTTCAGCGACTTCGTCAAGCGGTGAGCACCGCCCTCACCTCCCCCACGCGCGGCGGCGTGCGCCGCCCGCCCGGCGCGCTGCTGGTCGTGGTGCTCACCGCGGTGCTGCTGGCGGTCATCGTGCTGTCTTTCGGCACCGGCCCGCTCAAGGTGGCGCCGGGTGACGTGCTGCGCATCGTGCTGGCGCGTTTCGGCCTGGCCGACGCCGACGGCCTGAGCACGCGCGACATCGCCGTGGTCTGGAACCTGCGCATTCCGCGCGCGCTGATGGGCGCGCTGGTGGGCGCCTCGCTGGCGCTGGCCGGTGCCGCCCTGCAGGGCCTGTTCGGCAACGCGCTGGCCGACCCCGGCGTGGTCGGCGTGAGCCAGGGCGCGGCCCTGGGTGCGGTCGGTGCCATCTCGCTCGGTGCCACCGCGCTGGGCGAGTGGACGGTGCCGGTCGCGGCCTTCGCCGGCGGCATCGCCGCCACCTCGCTGATCTACCTGCTGGCGCGCCCCGGGCGCGGCACCGGCACGGTCACGCTGCTGCTGGTGGGCATCGCCGTCGGCGCCGGCTGTTCGGCCGCCATCGGTTTCTTCACCTACCGCGCCAGCATGACGCAACTGCAGTCGCTGGTGTTCTGGCAGATGGGTTCGCTCGGCTCGGCCGACTGGCGTGCCGTCGGCGCCGTGCTGCCGGTGTTCCTGCTCGGCCTGATCGGCATGTTGATGCTGGCCACGCCGCTGGACATGCTGGCGCTCGGCGAACGCCAGGCGCAGCACATCGGGCTCGACGTCAAACGCACGCGCGCCCTGCTGGTGCTGTGCTCGGCGCTGCTGGTGGGCGCGGCCGTGGCCTTTGCCGGCACGGTCGGTTTCGTCGGCCTGGTGGTGCCGCACGTGGTGCGCATGATGGCCGGGCCGCGCCACCGCTGGCTGCTGCCGCTGGCGGCGCTGGCCGGCGCGATCCTGATCGTCACCGCCGACACCGCCGCGCGCACGCTCAGCCCGCCGTCGGAGATTCCGCTCGGCCTGTTCTCTGCCGCGCTCGGCGCACCGTTCTTCCTCTGGCTGGTGCTGCGCCAGAAACCGGGAGGCGCACGATGAGCACCAACCCCACCCACACCGCCGCAAGCGCCAACGCCACCCTGCTGGTGCTGGAGAACGCGGGTTATGCGATCGAAGGCAAGGCGCTGGTCGAAGGCGTGTCGCTGGCGTTCGCGCCCGGCACGCTGACCGCGCTGGTCGGCCCCAACGGCGCCGGCAAGTCCACCCTGCTCGGCCTGATCGCCGGCGATCTGAAACCCACGCAAGGTCAGGCCCGGCTGCACGGCCGCCCCATCGGCGGCTGGCGCGTGCGCGAGCTCGCGCTGCAGCGCTCGGTGCTGCCGCAAGACCACTCGGTGCGTTTTGCCTTCAGCGTGCGTGAGGTCGTGGCCATGGGCCGCCTGCCGCACCCGCCCGACCCGGAGCGCGACGAAGCCATCGTCGACAACGCGCTCGACACCGCCGACATCCGCCGCCTGGCCGACCGCGAGGTGCCCTCGCTGTCGGGTGGCGAAGCCGCGCGCACCGCGTTTGCGCGTGTGCTCACGCAGCAGACGCCGCTGGTGCTGCTGGACGAACCCACCGCCGCGCTCGACCTGCAGCACCAGGAAAGCCTGTTGCGCAGCGCGCGTGGCCTGGCGCGTGAAGGCGCCTGCGTGATCGCCGTGCTGCACGACCTCAACCTCGCCTCGGCCTACGCCGACCGCGTGGTGGTGCTGAGCCAGGGCCGCGTGGCCGCCGACGGCACGCCGCGCGAGGTCTTCACGCGCGAGCGCATCCAGAGCGTGTACCGCCAGCCGGTCGCGGTGATCGAACACCCGACCCGCGGCATTCCCCTTGTTGTGACCATCGACCCATGAACACACCACCCCTGCAACCGCAGCGCCGCGCGCTGCTGCTGGCCCTGGCCGCAGGTGGCCTGCAAGCCTGCGCCGGCCAACCCGCCGCGCCCGCCCAGCCCGCCAAGGCCCCCGCCATGCCCGACCTGTCCAGCTACTCCCTGAACCGCCCTGTCGAGACCACGGTGGCCGACAGCGACTCGCCGCACTACCGCTTCGACAAGTTCAGCCTCGACTCGGCCGACGGCAAGCGCCACTACCGCGTGCAGCTCGCCATCCCGAAGGCGCCGCCGCCCGCGGCCGGTTACCCGCTGCTGGTCATGCTCGACGGCAACGCCGCGCTGGCCGCGCTCACGCCCGAGCAACTCGCCGGCATGGCCGCCAGCGGCCGGCCGCTGGCGATTGCCGCGCTGGGTTACGAAACCCCGCTGGGCGTGGACGTGGAGGCGCGCTCCTTCGACTACACGCCGCCGGTGCCGGGTGAAGACCCGACCTGGGACGACCGCGACCGCAACCGCCTGGGCGGCGGTGCCGAGCTGTTCCTCGACCTGTACGAACAGAAGATCCAGCCCGAGCTGCAACGCCGCCTCGCCTACGACCCGGCGCGCAGCACGCTCTGGGGCCATTCCTACGGCGGCCTGCTGGCGCTCTACACCTTGTTCACGCGGCCGCAGTTGTTCCCGCGTTACGCCTCGGCCGACCCCTCGTTGTGGTGGCACGAAGGCTTCATGCTGGAGCAGGAAAAACGCGCCGTGGCGCTGCCCACCACCGCCGCCGGCACCAGCCTGCTGCTGATGGCCGGCAGCGCCGGCCTGGACGTGCAGGCCGAGACCCGCGCCCTGCGCCCCGGCCTGGACCCGGCCGTGGTGCTGGCCGCTCGCGAGCGCCGCCGCGCCGTGCCGCCCGACGCCACCGAAAAGCTGGGCCAGCGCCAGGCCGCCCGCACCGGCATGAGCGTGGACTGGCGGCCCTTCCCGGGCGTGAGCCACGGCCCGATGCGCCCGACCTCGATCCCGCCCACGCTGCTCTTCGCAGCCCGTTAAGACCTGGACTGCCATGAGCGCCGACCTCACCACCCCCGGCCCCGCCGCCACCACGCCCCCCGCGGCCGGACCGGCCCTGCGGCTGACTCCGCTGCTGTTCGCCGCCCTCGCCGGCACCATGGCCATGATGGCCTACGTGGCCGTGATCGGACCGGCGGCGCGCCAGCTCGGCCTGCCCGAATGGGTGGCCGGCCTGTCGATCACCGCCGGGGGGTTCTTCTGGATGGCGCTGGCGCGCTGGTGGGGTGGCGTGAGCGACCGGCACGGCCGCAAGCGCGTGCTGCTGGCTGGCTTCTGCGTCTTCACGCTCACCTACCTGGTGCTGGCGGTCGGCATCGACCTCGCGCTGCACCAGAAAATCGGCGCGCTCGCCGCCACCGTGCTGCTGATCGCCACGCGTTCGCTCATCGGTGGTTTCTACGCCGCCGTGCCGCCCTCGGCCGCGGCCTTCATCGCCGACCACACCACACCGGCCGAGCGCCCCTCGCGCATGGCCAAGCTGGGCACCGCCAACGCCGTCGGCATGGTGGCCGGCCCGGCCGTGGCCGGTGGCATTGCCGCCTACGACCTCAGCCTGGCGCTGTACGCCGCGGCCGCCCTGCCGGCCATCGCCATGCTGGTGGTCTGGTTCGGCCTGCCGCAACAGGCCGCGCCCGCCGCCACGGGCGGCCCCAAGCCCAAGACCAGCGTGACCCTGTTCGACCCGCGCCTGCGCCTGGCCAGCCTGACCGCGCTGATCGGCATGTCGGCGGTGGCCGTGGCCCAGGTGCTGGTCGGCTTCTTCGCCATCGACCGCCTCGGCCTGGAGCCGCAGGCCGGTGCACGCACCGCCGGCCTGGCGCTGGCCGCCGTCGGCGTGGCGCTGATCGTCTCGCAGCAGTTCGTGATGCGCCTGAAGCAGGTGCCGCTGAACCGCTGGGTCTGGGTCGGCGCGCTGATCGCCGGCAGCGGCTTCAGTGGTGTGGTGCTGGTGCAGTCGCAGGCCACGCTGCTGGCCTGTTATGGCGTGGCCGCGTTCGGCATGGGTTTCATCTTCCCGTCCTTCCAGGCCATGGCCGCCAACGCGGTGCAGAAGCACGAGCAAGGCGCGGCCGCCGGCACGGTCTCTGCCGCGCAGGGCCTGGGCATGGTGCTGTCGCCGCTGGCCGGCACCCTGCTCTACCGCATCGCGCCCGCGGCCCCGTACCTGATCGTCGGCGGGCTGCTGCTGTGCCTGTCCTTGTACGTCGCCACGCGCCCGGCCGCACCCACCGCGCACTGAAAACCAGCCGCCACATTTCTTCGGGGAAACCATGTTGTCGTCCATCGAACTGCCTTCCACCCGCACCGAAGCCGAACCCGTGCGCGCACCGCTGAGCAATCTGCTGGCCGCCTACCGCGCCGGTGACAGCCTGTTTGCATCGCCCCTGGGCTCGCGCCTGGGCCAGGGCGTGGCCTGCGCGCTCGGCGCAGACGCCGCCAGTGCCGGCGCACCCGCGCAAGCCGACGGCCGCGCCCAGGCCGCGGCCCGCCTGACGCGCCGCGCCAGTGCACTGCTGCAACACGCACAAGACACGCTGGGCATCGCCGAGCCGGTGCTGATGGGCGCCGTGCCCTTCGACGTGCGCCAGCCGGCGCGCCTGGTGGTGCCCCGCACGCTGCTGCTCGGCGAGGCCGCGCAGGCCGAACTGCTGGCCAGTGACGACGCCGCCGCGCGCCCGCCCGCCACCGCACCACGCAACGTGTGCCCCGAGCCCGTGCCCGAGGCCTATGAAGCCGCGGTGACCGATGCCCTGGCGCGTTTCGCCCGCGGCGAACTGGACAAGGTGGTGCTGGCGCGCACCCTGCGCGTGGCCCTGCAGGCCGCACCCGACCGCGCCGCCCTGCTGCGCCGCCTGGCGGCGCGCAACACGCGCGGCTACACCTATGCCGTGGCCTTGCAGGACGCGGCACAGGCCGCCGCCGAAGGCCTGGCCGAACCGGCGGCCTTCATCGGCGCCACGCCCGAACTGCTGGTGCGGCGTTTCGGCAACCGCGTGGTGGTCAACCCGTTGGCCGGCTCGGCCGCGCGCAGCGCCGACCCGGAACGCAACGAAGCCATCGGCGCCGCGCTGCTGCGTTCGCCCAAAGACCGGCACGAACACGCGCTGGTGATCGACGCCGTGGCCCAGGCCCTGCGCCCGCTGTGCCGCACCCTCGACGTGCCCGCCGCGCCCGAGCTGGTGGCGACCGACGCGCTGTGGCACCTGTCGACCACGCTGGTGGGCGAACTGGCCGACCCGGCCACCACCTCGCTCGACCTGGCGCTCGCCCTGCACCCGACACCGGCGGTCTGCGGCTTCCCGGCCGACCAGGCCTTCGCCGCCATCGACGCACTGGAGAGTTTCGACCGCGGCTTCTTCGCCGGCTTCGTCGGCTGGTGCGACGCGAAGGGCGACGGCGAATGGGCCGTGGCCCTGCGCTGCGCCGAACTGCGCGGCACCGCCGTGCGCCTGTATGCCGGCGCCGGCATCGTCGCCGGCTCGGTGCCGGCGTCCGAAGCGCTGGAGACCGGCACCAAATTCCGCACCATGCTGAGCGCGCTCGGCCTGGGCAGCGCGCTCGACTGAGCACATCCCCATTCTTCCAATTCCATCCGACCCATGAGCATTCCCGTCATCGCGCCCTACGCCCTGCCCCAGGACCCGATTGCCAACCGCGTCAGCTGGACGCCCGACCCGAAGCGCGCCGTGCTGCTGGTGCACGACATGCAGGCCTATTTCCTGAACAAGTTCGACACCACGCAGGCCCCGGTGCCGCAGCTGGTCGCCAACGCGCGCACGCTGCGCGATGCCTGCGACGCCGCCGGCGTGCCGGTGTTCTACACCGCACAACCGACCGAGCAGCCCGCGGGCGACCGCGCCCTGCTCAACGACTTCTGGGGCCCGGGCCTGACGCAGCCGCAGTTCCATGCCGAGCAACCGGTGGTGGACGAACTCGCGCCGCGCGCACACGACACGGTGCTGACCAAGTGGCGCTACAGCGCCTTCCAGCGCTCCGACCTCGCCGAACGCATGAAGGCGCTGGGGCGCGACCAGCTCATCATCTGTGGCATCTACGCGCACATCGGCTGCATGGCAACCGCGCTGGAAGCCTTCATGCGCGACATCCAGCCCTTCCTAGTGATCGACGCGGTGGCCGACTTCTCGCTCGCCGAGCATGAGATGGCGGTCAACTACGTCTCGCGCCGTTGCGGCGCCAGCCTCACGCTGGCGCAGGTGCGGGCCTCGCTGCAGGCGGTGACCGCATGAGCCCCGCGCAGGCCGAGTTCCGCGGCGAACACGTGTTGATCACCGGCGCCGCCGGTGGCATCGGCGCCGCGCTCGCCGCCCGCCTGCTGGCACAGGGCGCGCGCGTGACCGCGCTCGACCTCGACGCCGGCGGCCTGCAGGCCTTGATGGCCCACGCCAGCGCGCCCGACCAGTTGTTCACGCAGGCGCTCGACGTCAGCGACTCGCACGCGGTGAACGCCGCCGTGGCTGATGCCGAAGCGCGCCTGGGCCCGATCGAGCGCCTGGCCTGCGTGGCCGGTGTGCTGCAGATGGGCCGCGTGATCGACCTCGACGACGCGCAGTGGTCGCGCACGCTGGCGATCAACGCCGGTGGTGTGTTCAACACCTGCCGCGCCGTGGCGCGCCGCATGGTGCCGCGCCGGCGCGGTGCCATCGTCAACGTGAGTTCCAACGCGGCCAGCACGCCGCGCGCCTCCATGGCCGCCTACGCCGCGTCCAAGGCGGCGGTGACACAGCTCAGCCGCTGCCTGGCGCTGGAACTGGCCGAACACGGCATCCGCTGCAACACCGTCTCGCCCGGCTCCACCGACACTGAGATGCAGCGCGCCATGTGGCGCCAGGGCTCGTCGCGCGACGCGGTGATTGCCGGTGACGCGGCCAGCTACCGCCTCGGCATTCCGCTGCGCAAGATCGCCGAGCCCGACGACATCGTCGAGTCCATCCTGTTCCTGCTGTCCGACCGCGCCGGCCACATCACGCTGCACGACCTGCGCGTGGACGGCGGCGCCACGCTGGACCAGTGAGCACCGTTTCCCCATAAAAAAGAGAAGCCCCAAGAGCAACCCCATGAGCACCACCGACACCCTGATCCCCCTGCAGCAGACCTGGCCGGCCGCCTTCGTGCAGCGTTACCGCGACGCCGGTTACTGGCGCGGCGAAACCTTCCCCGGCTTCATGCGCGAACGCGCCACGCAGTTTGCCGAGCGCACCGCCATCGTCGGCGGTGACGAGCGCTGGAGCTACGCCGAACTCTGGCAACGCGCCGAGACCGCGGCCGCCGGTTTCCTGGCGCTGGGTCTGCAACCGGGTGACCGCGTGATCGTGCAACTGGGCAACATCGCCAGCTTCTACAGCGTGGTGTTCGGCCTGTTCCGCGCCGGCCTGGTGCCGGTGTACGCGCTGCCCGCGCACCGCATCGTCGAGCTGAGCCACTTCGCCGCCAAGTCGCAGGCCGCGGCCTACGTGGCGGCGCAAGACCTCGACGGCTTCGACTACCGCCCGCTGGCGCGTGAGCTGCAGGCCCAGGCGCCCGACCTGCGCCACGTGGTGATCGTCGGTGACGACGCCGCCGAGTTCCACGCACTCAACCGTTTCACGCCCGATGCCGCGCGCCTGCCCGCGCAGGACCCGGACCCGCAGTCGGTCGCCTTCCTGCAGATCTCGGGCGGCAGCACCGGCCTGTCCAAGCTGATCCCGCGCACGCACGACGACTACATCTACAGCTTCCGCGCCAGCAACGAACTCTGCGGCATCCGCGCCGACACGCGTTACCTGATCGCGCTGCCGGCCGCGCACAACTTCCCCATGAGCTCGCCCGGTGCCATGGGTGTGCTGTACGCCGGTGGCACGGTGGTGCTGTCGCGCTCGACCTCGCCAGACACCGCCTTCGCCACCATCGCGCGCGAAGGCGTGACCGACCTCGGCCTGGTGCCGCCGCTGGCCCTGCTGTGGGCGCAGGCGGCCGAAAAGACACCGCACGACCTGAGCAGTCTGCGCGTGGTGCAGGTGGGTGGTGCCAAGCTCACCACCGAAGCCGCGCGGCGCGTGGTTGCCGGCCTCAAGTGCCGGCTGCAGCAGGTCTTCGGCATGGCCGAGGGCCTGGTCAACTACACCCGCCTCGACGACGACGAGGCCACCGTGCTCAACACCCAGGGCCGCCCGATCAGCCCCGACGACGAGGTGCTGGTGGTGGACGACCAGGGCCAGCCGGTGCCCGACGGCCAGCCGGGTTACCTGCTCACGCGTGGGCCGTACACCATCCGCCGGTACCACAACGACGACAGCGCCAACGCACGCTCCTTCACCGACGACGGTTACTACCGCACCGGCGACATCGTGGTGCGCAGCGCCGGTGGTTACCTCACGGTGCAGGGCCGCGCCAACGACCACATCAACCGCGCCGGCGAAAAGATCTCGGCCGAAGAGGTGGAAGACCACCTGCTGGCCCACCCGCAGGTGTTCGACGCCGCGGTGGTCTCCATCCCCGACACCTTCCTCGGTGAGCGCAGCTGCGCCTTCATCATCCCGCGCGGCGAGAAGCCACGCAGCCCGGCCCTCAAGGCCTGGATGCGCGAGCGTGGCCTGGCCGCCTTCAAGGTGCCGGACCAGATCGTCTTCGTGACCGCCTTCGACACCACCGCGGTCGGCAAGACCAGCCGCAAGGAACTGCGCGCACGCCTGCGCGCCGAGCTGCTGCAGGCAGAACAAGAAGCCGCTGCTGCCGCCCACCCCGCGTCCCCCGCCGCCTGATCGCACGAGCTTTCCCATGAACACCCCGAACACCTCCGCCGCCCCCCATTCGCTGGAAGCCCTGCACGCCCAGATCGCGCGTGCCGTCAACGAAGACCCTTCCGAGATCGGCCTCGACGACGACCTGCAGGACTGGGGCCTCGATTCGCTGCGCCTGCTCAACCTGGTGATCACCTGGAACGAGGCCGGCCTGCAGCTCGACATGTCCGAACTCGCCGGCCAGCTCACGCTCAACGCGTTGTGGAAGGTGGTGAGCGAGCGGCAGGCGCGCGCATGACACCTGGCGACGCTCCCGCGCAGGCCACGGTCTGGCCGCTGACCGAGGCCCAGGCCGGCCTCTGGTACGCCCAGCAACTGGCACCCCACAACCCGAGCTTCAACACCGCGCACGCGCTGTGGATCCACGGTGCCCTGAACGTGCCCGCCTTTGCCGCCGCCGCCGACCAGGCGGTGCGCGAGGCGCAGTCCTTGTCGCTCGCCATGCGCCAGGGCAGCGCCGGCCCCGAGCAGTGGCTGGACGTGGCGCGCACGCCATGGCTGGAACAGCTTGACCTGGCTGCGCAGGCAGATCCCACGGCCGCCGCCCGCGCCGCGATGGCGGCCGACATGGACACCCCCATCGACCCCACGCGCCAGGCGCTGGCGCGCCAGTGCCTCTACCGCCTGGGCCCGGACCGCTTCGTCTGGTACCAGCGCGCGCACCACCTGGCCAACGACGGTTACGGCATGGCCCTGTGGACCACCCGCGTGTGCGAGCTGTACGCCAGCGCCACCCACGTGGACGACGGCCACACGCCGGCGCCGCCGGTGCCGGCCCCGCTCGGCGCGCTGCAGGCCGTGGTGGACGAAGACCAGGCCTACCGACAGAGCGAACGCCGCACCACCGACGCCACACACTGGCGCGAGGCCTTCACGCCCCTGCCCGAAGTGGCCGGCATGGCCGCCGGGCGCGCCGTCAGCGCCCACCACTGCCACCGCCGCGTGTCACGCCTGGAACCCACGCTGTGCGCGCGCCTGCTGGACCTGGCGCGCCGCCTCGAACAGACCTGGCCCGACCTGCTGACCGCGCTCACCGCGCTGTACTGCCAGCGCATGGCCGCCGCCACGCAGACCGTCATCGGCGTGCCCTACATGGGCCGCCTGGGCAGCGCCAGCGCGCGCGCCACCGCCACCGTGATGAACGTGTTGCCGCTGCGCGTGGCGCCCACGCCCGGCATGGCGCTGGACGGGTTCATCCGCACGCTGGCCAAGACGCAGATGCGCGCACGCCGCCACGGCCGTTACCGCAGCGAGCAGTTGCGGCGCGACCTTGCCCTGCTCGGCGGCCAGCGCCGCCTGCACGGTGCGCTGGTCAACGTGCAGCCCTTCTACAAACCGGTGGTGCTGGCCGGCGTGCACGCCGAGCTGGAGATCCTGGGCACCGGCCCGATCGACGACATCACCATCGGCTTCCGCGGCGACGGCACGCAGCAGCTTGATCTGGAAATCGAAGCCAACCCGGACCTGTACAGCCTGGCCAGTGTCGAAGCGCACCTGGCGCGCCTGCCGGCTTTTCTGGAAGCCGCGCTGAGCGCGCAACAGGTGGACGACATGCCGCTGGCCAGCCCGGCCGAAACACAGCGCCACCTGTTCACCATCAACGCCACCGAACACCCGGTGCCAGACACCACGCTGGTGGCGCTGATGGAAGCCACCATGGCGCGCGACCCGCACGCCGTGGCGCTGGAGTTTGAAGGCCGAACGCTGAGCTACGCCGAGCTGGACCAGCGCACCCGCGCACTGGCCGAGGCGCTGCGCGCGCGCGGCGTGTGTGCCGACCAGCTGGTGGCCGTGGCGCTGCCGCGTTCGCTGGAGCTGTTGGTTGCCCTGGTGGCGGTGCAACGCGCCGGGGGCGCCTACCTGCCGCTGGACCTGGCCCACCCGCCGGAACGGCTGGCGCGTGTGCTCGCCTTGTCGAAGCCGCTGTGTGCGCTGGTGCGCGCCGATGACGCGGCCCTGCTGCCCACCACCTTGCCTTGCCTCAGCCCTGAACAGTGGCCCGAGGAGCCCAGCGGCGAGAACCTGCCCGCCGTGCAGCCACAGCACGCGGCCTACGTGATCTACACCTCGGGCTCCACCGGCGAACCCAAGGGCGTGCTGATCGAACACCGCGCCATCGTCAACCGGCTGGAGTGGATGCGCCAGCACTACGGCTTCGAGCCGGGCGAGCGCATCCTGCAGAAAACCCCGGCCACCTTCGACGTGTCGGTGTGGGAGTTTTTCCTGCCGCTGATCACCGGCTGCACGCTGGTGATCGCACCGCCCGAGGCGCACCGCGACCCGGCCTGGCTGGCGCGCATCCTGCGCGAGCAGCGCATCGGCACCTGCCACTTCGTGCCCTCCATGCTGGCGGCCTTCCTGGCCGACCCGGGCGCGCGCGGCCAACGCCTGCAGCGCATCTTCTGCAGCGGCGAAGAGCTGCCGGCCTCGCTGCGCGACCGCCTGCACGCCACGCTGAGCAGCGAGCTGCACAACCTGTACGGCCCGACCGAAGCCGCGGTGGACGTGAGTTACTGGCCGGCCAGCGCAGACGACCATTCGCTGCCGGTGCCGATCGGCCTGCCGGTCTGGAACACCACGCTCTACGTGCTCGACGAGCAGATGCGCCCGCTGCCACCCGGCGTGGCCGGCGACCTGTACCTCGGCGGCGTGCAGCTGGCGCGGGGTTACCTGGGCCGCGACGACCTCACCGCCGAACGTTTCCTGCCCGACCCGCACCGCCCCGGCCAGCGCATCTACAAAACCGGCGACCTGGCGCGCTGGCGCGAGGAAGACGGCGCCGTGGTCTTCCTCGGCCGCAGCGACCACCAGGTGAAGCTGCGTGGCCTGCGCATCGAGCTGGGCGAGATCGAGGCCGCCATCACCGCGTCCAGCGCGCTGGTGCAGCGGGCCGAGGTGATGCTGCGCGATCAGCGCCTGGTGGCCTACGTGCAGCCGGGCGACGACTACGACAGCGCCCGCCTGCGCGCGCAGGTGGCCGCGCGTGTGCCCGACTACATGGTGCCCGGCGCCTTCGTCGAACTGCGCGACTGGCCGGTGACCGCCAACGGCAAGCTCGACCGCGGCGCCCTGCCCGCACCCACAGCGCCAACCGCCGATGGCCGCGCCGCCGACACAGAGACCGAACAGGCGCTGGCCCGCCTGTTCACCGAAGTGCTCGGCCTGGATGCCGACGCGCCACTGCCCGGCGCCGATGCCGACTTCTTCGACCTCGGCGGCGACTCGCTCAAGGCCGTGGCCCTGCTGCAGCGCATGCAGGAACACTGGCAACGCAACCCCGGCCTGGGCACGCTGTTCGCCACGCCCACCGTGGCCGCGCTGGCCGCCACGCTCGACGCCGAAGAAGTGCGCTTCGACAGCGGCCTGGCGCCGCTGATCCAGCTCGCCGCGGGCGACCCGGCGCAGGCGCCGCTGTTCGTCATCCACCCTGCCGGCGGCATCGCCTGGGGCTACCGGCACCTGGCACGCGCACTGGCCCGGCCGGCGCAAGGCCCGTCGCGCAGCGTGTTCGGCCTGCAGTCGCCCGCGCTCGCGCCCGACCAGCCCTTGCCACAGAGCATCGACGCGCTGGCGCGCGAGTACGCCCAACGTGTGCTGGCGGTGCAGCCGCGTGGGCCGATCCACCTGCTGGGCTGGTCGGTCGGCGGCATCCTGGCGCAGGCCATGGCAGTGGTGCTGCAGGAACAGGGCCACGACGTCGGCCTGGTTGCCATGCTCGACGCCTACCCGGCCGACGTCTGGCGCGCCGAGCCCGAACCCACGCCCATGCAGGCGCTGCGCGCCCTGCTCGCGATTGCCGGCCACGACCCCGAAGGCCACCCCGAACTCACCACGCGCGAAGCGGTGGTGGACTTCCTGCGCGCGGGCGACACCGCACTTGGCCACCTGCCGGCCGAAGCGCTGGAAGGTGTGGTGCGCGTGGTGACCGACACCAACCGCCTGATCCGCCAGCACCCGCACCGCCGCTACGCCGGCCGCCTGCTGCACGTGCGCGCCGGCCTCGACCACGCAGACAAGCCGCAGTTGCAGGCGCGCGACTGGCTGGCCTACGCACAACAACTGGACACGCTGGAAGTGCCGATGCTGCACGCCCACATGACCGGCCCCGAGGCCAGCGCGCTGCTGGCACCGGCGCTGATGCAGCACCTGCAAGCCAACGGCGCAGCTGCCGCGTCCACCGCCCCTGCTTCACCCACCCTGGAGACCACCACGCCATGAGCACCCGCACCCGTCTGTTCAAGCACCTCCTTGCCTTGGCCGCCCTGTCCACGCTGTGTGTGGCGGCGGGCGCCGCGGCAGCCGCCGATGCGTTCCCGAGCAAGGCCATCACGCTGATCGTCAACGGTGGCCCGGGCTCCCTGCCCGACAGTTTTGCGCGCCCGCTGGCCGACAAGCTGCGGGTGGCGCTGGGCCAGGCGGTGGTGGTGGACAACCGGCCCGGCGCCGGTGGCATGGTGGCGCTGCAGACGCTGAAGAACAGCCCGCCCGACGGCCACACCCTGGCCATCGTGACCAACGCCCACCTGGTCTGGAACCCCTTCGTCTTCCCCAAGCTCAGCTACGACCCGCAGGCCGACCTGCTGCCGGTGAGCCCGATTGCGGTGATCCCGATGGCCCTGGCGGTCAACCCCAGGCTGCCGGTGAACTCGCTCGAAGACCTGGTGCGGCTGGCCAAGCAGAAGCCGGGCGAGCTGAACTACGCCTCGTCTTCCAGCGGCAGCCCGCCGCATGTGTTGTTCGAGATGTTCAAGGCGCAGTCGGGCACCAGCATCGTGCACATCCCCTACAAGACCGGCACCGATGCATTGACCTCGGTGATCACCAACGACACGCAGATCTACCTGGCCGGCACCTCGCTGGTGGACCCGATGGTGAAGGACGGCCGCCTGCGCGTGCTGGCCGTGAGCCCGGCCATCAACAGCCAGACCCTGGCCGGCGTGCCAAGCTTCGAGTCCCGCGGCTACAAGGGTTTTGACGGCGCGGTCTGGCTCGGCGTGGTCTCCAACAAGGGTGTGCCGACGGCCACCGTGGAACGCCTGAACCGCGAGATCGGCACGGCCTTGCAGGACCCGGCCATCCTCAAGGCCTTCGATCTGCACGGCTCGCTGCCGTACCATGCCTCGCCGGCCGCGTTCGCCGAGCGCATCGCAGCCGACCGCGTGCTGTGGACCCCGATCCTGCAGAAGCTGCAGCTCACACCCAACTGAATTTTTTTGCCGCCGCCGCGGCGCGCCCACGCGCCCTTCTCCACCACAACAACACCGAGCGCCCCATGAAACTGATTCCCGCCATCGAACAGCAAGCCGACTACCTGCAGTCCGTGCGCCGCGACATCCACGCCCACCCCGAGCTCGCGTTCGAAGAAACCCGCACCGCCGACCTGGTGGCCAAGCTGCTCACGCAGTGGGGCATTCCGGTGCACCGCGGCCTGGGCAAGACCGGCGTGGTCGGCATCGTGAAAGGCCGCAACGCATCCACGCGTGCGGT
>NZ_BCTJ01000011.1 GCF_001571225.1 Hydrogenophaga palleronii NBRC 102513 | reverse complement strand
GCCCATCACTATGTTTCGCATTCAGCAATAATCACCATTTTTACATCCGGGAAAACCCTTTAAAGGAGCCCTGCCATGGACCGACTGGCCTCGATGCGTGTCTTCCAGAAAGTGATCGACGAGGGCGGCTTCGCGGCCGCCGGGCGCGCGCTCGACATCTCGCCCGCCGTCGTCACCCGGCTGGTGGCTGACCTGGAAGACCACCTGGGCACGCGCCTCCTGCAACGCACGACACGCCGCGTCTCGCTCACCGACGCCGGTGAGAGTTACCTCGAACGGGTGCGCGTGATCCTGCAGGACCTGGACGAAGCCCACGCGCTGGTGAGCTCGCAGACCAGTGAACTGGCCGGGGTGCTGCGCCTGCTCGCACCGCCGGTGCTGGCCATGCATGTGCTGGCGCCGCTGGTGAGCGAGTTCCGGCAGGCCTATCCGAAGATCGTGCTCGACATCGACGTCGAGTCGCACCGCGAACCACCGGTGGAGAACTACGACATCACCCTGATGGGCGCGCAAGCCTCGTTCGACGCCAACGTGATCGCGCGCAAGGTGCTCTCCAGCGTCACCGTGCTGCTGGCCTCACCCGACTACCTGCGGCGCCGGGGCACGCCGGCGCGGCCGGAAGACCTGAGCCAGCACGACTGCCTGCGCTTCAAGGCACCGTCCGGCCGCCAGCGCGGCTGGCGCCTGCTGCACGAGCAGGACACCACGCGCTTCGTCGACATCGAGGTGCAGCCGGTGCTGTGGGCCAACCACACCGACACCCTGATGCTCGCCGCGCGCGACGGTGCCGGCATCACCGCCACCACCATCGAACTGGCCGCGCCGCTGATCCAGACCGGCCAGCTGGTGCGTGTGCTCAGCCCCTGGATCACCGACCGCCTCGCCATGTACGCGGCCCTGCCCAGCCGCAAGTTCATGCCGCGGCGCACCGAGGTCTTCCTCGACTTCCTGATCGAACGCACCCGCGAGCGGGTGAACAGCGCCATGCTCACCTGCAACAGCTGCTGACGCACCCGGTTACACAAAAGCCGGGGCCGTTCAACCCCATTCCCCTCGCTGGTTCGTTTCAAGCTGCTCCATCCACTTTTGCGGAGCCCGCATGAAACCCTTTCCCTCCCTGCGCCTGAGCCTCGGCCTGGCCTCCCTGCTGGCCGTGCTGGCGAGCAGCCCCGCCCATGCGGTCGGCCGGCTGGCCGACCTCCAGGTGATCGACCGCGACAGCGGCGAAACCCTGACCGTCTACCGCCACCAGGGCGACCACTGGGTGGCCGGCCGGCCCGGGGCGCGCTACGCGGTCTCGCTGCGCAATGCCTCCGCCGGCCGCGTGCTCGGAGTGGTGTCGGTTGACGGCGTGAACGTGATCTCGGGCGACACCGCGGCCTGGCACCAAACGGGTTATGTGCTCTCGCCCTGGCAGCAGCACGCCATCACCGGCTGGCGCAAGAGCGACAACGAGGTTGCGGCCTTTCACTTCACCGCGTCCAGCGCGTCGTATGCCGAACGCACCGGCCGCCCCGCCCACGTCGGCGTGATCGGTGTGGCGCTGTTCCGCGAAAAACCCCTGCCGCCCCCACCACCCCCGGTGTCACACCCCTGGCCGTCGCCGCAGGAGCAGAGCCGCAGCAGCATCCCGTCGCCCGCACCTGCTGGCGCGCCGGCCGATGCAACGGCCGACACCCAGGCCAGCAGCGCCAACAACCGCGCCGAAGCCCAGCGCGAGCGCAGCCAGGCGGCCGCCGAATCGCTCGGCGCGCGCCGCATGGCCCCGACCATGCCCGCACCGCGCCTGGGCACCGGCCACGGCGCGCGCGAAGATGCGCCCATCACCCGCACCCGGTTCGATCGGCGCAGCGAGCGGCCCGACGAACTGATCCGCATCCGCTACGACAGCCACGAGAACCTGGTGGCCATGGGCATCATCCCCACACAAGCCGTGCCGCAACGGCCCAACCCCTTCCCCGGCGATGTGCCGCCCCGCTACGCACCCGACCCGTCCTGACAGCGCATGCCCGCGCCGCGGCCTTCCGACGAGCACGCGTGCGCGGGGCTGCAGTCGGGTGTTCATAATCCCGGCGCATGAGCGCTGCGCCCGACGACGACGAGAAGCTGATGCTGGCTTTTGCCGCTGGCGACGCGCGCGCCTTTGAAACCCTGTACGACCGCCATGGCCTGTCGGTCTGGCGCTTCGTGCAGCGCAGCGTGCAAGAACCGGCGCTGGCCGACGACCTGGTGCAGGACGTGTGGTTCAAGCTCGTGCAGCAGGCGCCGCAGTACCAGCCGCGCGCGCGTTTTCGCACCTGGTTGTTCACCCTGGCCCACCACCGCATGGTCGATCACTGGCGCACCCACAAGGTCCACACCAGCCTGGATGCCGAAACCGAAGACGGCGCGGCACTGGCCGACACGCTGGCGATCGACTCCGGTTTTGGCCCGCTGCGGCAACTGCAATCGCGCGAGCAGGCGCAGGCCCTGCTCGACGCCCTCGCCGCCCTGCCCCAACCGCAGCGCGAGGCTTTTCTGCTGCAGGCCGAAGGGGGTTTCAGCCTGCAGGAGATCGCGCAGGCCACCGGCGTGAACGCGGAAACCGCCAAGAGCCGGCTGCGTTATGCGCGCGAACGCCTGCGCCACACCCTGGAGGCCTTCGCATGAAGCCCGAAGACGAGTTGCTGCAACGCTACCGCGAAGCCAATGCGCACGACCCGGCACGGCCCGACCCGGCCTTGCGCGAGCGCGTGCTGGCCCACGCGCGCCGCGCCGCCGAAGCCCGGCAACAACAGCAGACGCAGCCCGCCCGCGGGCGCGCCCCGGCCGCCAACGACGCGGCCTGGCGCTGGCGCGCATTGGCGGGCCTGGCCGTGCTCGGCCTGTCCACGCTGGTGGTGCTGCAGTTCGAACGGGGCACGCCCGAAGAACGCGAGACCGCCTGGGGCGAAACGTCTGTGCAACCGCAGCGCCCTGCCACGCCGCCTCCGTCGGGCACGGTGCCGGCCGAGCGCGCTGCACCTGTAGATCCCGCCGTGCCGCCTTCGCCCGCAACCCAGCCCGAGGCAACGCGTGCCGCGCCGCAAGACGACCGCCAGACAGCAACGCGCCAGGCCCGCCCGCCTGTACCCGCCACGGCACGGCCACCACGCAACGAAACGACCGCGCAGACGCAACGGCCCAGCTCACCGCCGATGCCGGCTGCACCAGCACCAGCACCAGCACCAGCACCAGCACCAGCACCAGCACCTGCTCCTGCTCCTGCTCCTGCTCCTGCATCCGTGCCCGAGGCCTTCCCCGGGTCGCCCACCTTGTCCCGCGCCACACCCGCCCCCCGAGAAGCCCGAGAAGCCCGAGAAGCCGGCGCATCTTCAGACCGAGCCGCGGCAGCAGCGCGTTTGCGTGGCGCCGCGCAGCAGGCCGCCTCCGAAGCGCTCTCGGCGCGGCGCGCCCCTGCGACGGCGGACGCCCCGGCGTCGCCATCGCCCGACGCGGTGTTGCGCGCCGCCGCAGCACGCGGCGCCATCGCCGAAGTGCGCGAAGCCCTGTCGCGCGGTGCCAGGGTGAACGCCAGCGACGCGCAGGGCCGCACGGCGCTCATGCTTGCCGCGCAACGCGGCGATGCCAGCCTGGTGCGGCTGCTGCTCGACGCCGGTGCCGACCCGCAGGCCACGGACCACGAAGGCCAACGCGCCGCCGACCTCGCGCAGCAGGCCGGCCACCCCGAACTGTTGCCCCTGCTGGAAGCGCGCGGCACACGCTGAAGCCGGCGGCCGGCCGTTACCATGAGGGGCATGAACGCCGCAGCAGCCCCCTCCTCTCCCGTCAACTTTGGCCACCAGGGCCGCGTGGTCCTGATCACCGGTGGCGCACAAGGCATCGGTGAAGCCTGCGCGCGCCGCTTCGCCAGCGAAGGCGCGCATGTGGTCATCGCCGATGTGGCGGTTGACGCCGGCCGTGCGCTGGCACGCGAGCTCGGTGGCCTCTACATGCACTGCGACGTCGGCGACAAGGCCGACGTGGACGCCATCGTCGCGCTCGCGATGGAAGAGCACGGCCGCATCGACGTGCTGGTCAACAACGCCGGCATCTTCAAGGCCGCCGACTTCCTCGACGTGACCGAGGAAGACTTCGACGAGGTGCTGCGCGTCAACCTCAAGGGCGCCTTCCTCATGGGCCAGGCGGTGGCGCGCGTGATGGCGCAGGCGGGTGACGGCAGCATCATCAACATGAGCTCGGTCAACGGTGTGCTCGCCATTCCCAACATCGCCAGCTACAACGTGAGCAAGGGTGGCATCAACCAGCTCACGCGCGTGATGGCGCTGGCGCTGGCCGACCACGGCATCCGCGTCAACGCGGTGGCGCCCGGCACCATCGCCACCGAACTCGCCGCCAAGGCCGTGCTCACCAGCGAAGCGGCGCGGCAGCGCATCCTGAGCCGCACACCGATGAAGCGCCTGGGCGAACCGGACGAGGTTGCCGACGTGGTGGCCTGGCTGGCCAGCGAGGCGGCCAGCTACGTGACCGGCGAAATCGTCACCGTCGATGGCGGTCGCATGGCGCTCAACTACACCGTGCCGGTGGACTGAGCCGGCACGCGCCCGGCTTACAGCTTCTTACCACCCGAAGCGGCGTGCATGGCCTCAGCGCCGCGTTGTGCTTCAGACTGGGGCCAGCTGTCGACCCGCAACGCGGCCGGCGACCTGCAACCCCATCGGGAGACACACACATGAAACAGGCATTGGGCGTGATCGCAACCGCCGCCCTGGTGGCTCTGGCCTCTTTCCCCACCCTCGCCAGCGAACGCGCCAAGGCCAACACGGCCGGCAAGGTGCGCCCGGCGAGCCAGGCCACACCAGCCCAGCCTCAGGCAGCCACGCCGCCCGGTGACACCTTCGTGCACCGGGGCCTGCAGGGTTGGGCCAACGGCATGAACCGCGCAGCGCGCGCCATGAAGCTGGACAAGGATCCGCTCGAAGGCCGCCTGCCCGGCGCCAAACGCCCGCCAGCGCACAACCCCGGCCGCGACCCGTTCGACAACGACCCCTTGCGCTGAACCGCCGGCCCTGCTCAGGCCGCCACGGCAACACGCCGCACCACCGCGGCCTCGCGGATCGGCAGGTGGATCAGCGCCGCGCCCACCGCCAGCACGATGTCGATGTACCAGACCCAGTCGTAGTTGCCGGTGGCCTCGAACACCTGGCCACCCAGCCAGGCACCAAGGAAACCACCCACCTGGTGCGCCAGCATCACGATGCCGAACAACATCGCCATGTTGCCGGTGCCGAAGAACTTGGCCACCAGGCCCACCGTGGGCGGCACGGTGGACAGAAAGGTCAGCCCCATCACGGCGGCGAAGGTGAGCATCACCGCCTCGGTCTTGGGCGCCAGCAGGAACACCAGCACAGACACCGCACGCGAGGCGTACACCAGCGACAACAACGACTTCATGCGCCAGCGCCCCACCGCCCAGCCCATCGCCAGACTGCCGACGATGTTGAACAGGCCGATGATGCCCAGCGCCCAGGCACCCACCGGCGCCGGCAGGCCGCACGACGCCACCACACCGGGCAGGTGGGTGGCGAGAAACGCGACGTGGAAACCGCAGACGAAGAAGCCGGCCGACAGCATGAGGTAACTCGGTGTGCCCAGGGCCTTGCGGATGGCTTCACCGGCGGGCAAGGCCACCGGTGCCGGCGCCGCACCGGCCTTGGCCGCCGGACCCGGCCCGCGCAGCACCCAGGCTGCCGGCAAGGCCAGCAGCACGATCAGGCCCAGCACCTGCAGCGCGCCCACCCAACCCAGGCCCACCGTGAGTGCGGCCGCCAGCGGCGCCATCAGGAACTGGCCGAAGGAGCCGCCCGCGTTCACGATGCCGGTGGCCATGCCCCGTCGCTCGGCCGGGATCAGCCGCGCGGTGGCGGCCATCAACACGGAAGGCCCGGCCATGCCGGCACCACCGGCCGCCAGCACGCCAATCGCCACGATCAGACCCCAGGTGCTCGTCATGAGCGGCGTGAGGTAGGTGCCCAGCGCCACCAGCATCACACCGGCCAGCAGCACGCGCCCGGCCCCGATGCGGTCGGCAATCGCGCCGGCGAAGGGCTGCGTGAGCCCCCACCAGAGCTGGCCGAAGGCAAAGGCCAGGCTGATGCTGCCCACGCCCAGGCCGGTGGCGGTATTCAAGGGCGAGAGGAAAAATCCCATGGTCTGGCGCGTACCCATGGTGAGCGCGAAGGTGCCCGCGGCGGCCAGCAGCACCAGCCACCACGCAAAGGGCGCGCGTTGCGGCACGGCCGCGGCGGTTTCAGTCGGCATCGATGTCCTCCTCGTGGAACGCCGCCAGCCCCTGGTCCAGCAGCGCGTGCAGCGCGGCCACCGTGGCCACGCCCAGCTTCTCGTTGAGCGCCACCTGCGCTGCTTTCCAGCGCCGCTGCACCTGGCGCCGCAGCTCGCGCCCGGTGTCGGTGATGTGCACGCTGCGGCTGCGCGCGTCAGCCCCCTCGCCCAGCGCCAGCCAGCCGGCCGCCACCATCGGCTGCAGGTTGCGCGTCAGCGTGGAAGCGCCCATGTCCATGCGCCGCGCCAGCGCCCCCGGCGCCAGCGGCCCGAGCCGGTCCACATGCGTCAGCAGCGAGTACTGCGTGATCTTCAGCCCCGAGCCGGTCAGGTGCTGGTCGTAGTGCTGGGTCACGCGGCGCGTGAGCTGGCGCAGCTTGAAGTTGGTGCAACCCACCGGGGTGACGGATGACGCGAGGGTGTCAGAAGGCATCTGATAATTGTATCTACAATAATTGTACCTGCAAGTTTTTTTTAAAGGAAACCTCATGAGCCCTGAAGACACCCTGGCCCAGTGGACCGATCAATACGACGCCGTCACGCAACGCTTGCGCGGCGGCGCGGGCGCCGGCCTGGCCCGTCCCGCCGACCTGGCGGGCCTAACCGGCCTGCAGCAGATGCAGGCCATGCTCGAAGGCCGGCTGCCCTATCCCCACATTGCCGACACGCTGGATTTTTCCCTGGTCGAGATCGGTGAGGGACACGCCGTGCTCCAGGGAACACCCCAGCTCAAGCACTACAACCCGCTGGGCAGCGTGCATGGCGGCTGGTACGCCACGCTGCTGGACTCCGCCGTGGGCTGCGCGGTGCACACGGTGATGCCCGCGGGACGCGCCTACACCACGGCGGAACTGAGCGTGAACATCGTGCGCGCGGCGTCGGCCAGAAGTGGTCCCCTGCGCGCCATCGGCAAGGTGCTGCACGCCGGGCGCCAGCTGGCCACGGCGGAGGGCCGCATCGTCGGCCCCGACGGCAAGCTCTACGCCCATGCCACAACCACCTGCCTGATTTTCGAAGTGCCGGCAAAATAGCGCGCATGAGACTCCTACACACCATGCTGCGCGTGGGCAACCTCCAGCGCTCGATCGATTTCTACACCCAGGTGCTGGGCATGCAACTGCTGCGCACCTCCGAAAACCCCGAGTACAAGTACTCGCTGGCGTTCGTCGGCTACGAGGGCAATCCGGCGCAGGCCGAGATCGAACTCACCTACAACTGGGGCACCGAACAGTACGAACTCGGCACCGCCTACGGCCACATCGCCCTGGGCGTGCCCGATGCGTATGCGGCCTGCGAAAAGATCAAGGCCGCCGGCGGCAACGTGACACGCGAAGCCGGTCCGGTGAAGGGCGGCACCACGGTGATCGCCTTCGTGACGGACCCCGACGGGTACAAGATCGAGTTGATCCAGCGCGCCGAGAAGGACGCCGGCCAGGGCCTGCGCTGACCCGCTGCAAACATCCCGTACAGGCGAAAAAAAGCCCGGCATGCCGGGCTTTTTTGCGGGTGGGAGGCGAGAGCCTCAGGGCGCGATGGCCACTTCCACGCGACGGGCTTCAGCGTTGGCGCCGGTGCCGGTGGTTTGCTCGGGCTTCTTCAGCTCCAGCGAGGACTCGGCCACGCCAGCGCCCAGCAGGGCGTCGCGCACGACCAGGGCACGTTGCTTGGCCAGTTCGGCGTTGAAGGCCGGGTCGCCGGTGGCGTCGTGGAAGCCGGACAGCACCAGCTTCTTGCCGGCCTTGGCGGCGGCGATGGCTTCGCCCAGCGCGTCGAGCGCGCCAGGGGCCAGGTCGGACTTGCCGGAGGCGAAGTAGAACTTGACCACGCCGTTTTCGACCACCACGCTGGCGTCGTCGCCCACCGGGGCAGCGGCGGCAGCAGCAGGGGCGGCGACAGCGGCCGTCGCGGTGCTCGGCACTGCGGCGCCGCGCGACTTGTGGATGCCGATGCCCAGGACAGAGCCCACCACCAACACCACCAAACTGATCAGCACCAACGCAACAACGCGGTATTCGGGTTCGTCATCCTGAGAGGACATAGGGAAACACTCCGTGAAGAATAATGGGAAAGAACTCGACGAAGATTGTAAATGGCCGACCGTGACACCACGATTCCATCCGCGCTGCCCGATCCTGCCCTGAGAAACGGCGCGCAAATGATGGCCGACACCCTGGCCCAGTGGCGCGCCCAGGGGCCACGCCCCGACCTCTGGGTGTTCGCTTATGCCTCGCTGGTCTGGCGGCCGGAGTTCGAAGCCGCCGAACAGCGCCCGGCGCGTGTGCGCGGTTACCACCGCTGCCTGCAGATGTGGAGCCGCGTGAACCGGGGCACCTACGATTGCCCGGGCCTGGTGTTCGCGCTCATGCCCGGCGGCAGTTGCGCCGGCCTGGCGCTGCGTGTGCCGCACGAGCAGGTGGAGGCGCTGATGCCCACGCTGTGGGCGCGCGAGATGCCCAACCCCATCTACGACCCGCGCTGGCTGCACTGCGACACACCGCAGGGCCCGGTGCGGGCGCTGGGTTTCACGCTGTCGCGCCGCAGCCCCAGCTTCACCGGCACGCTGAGCGACGAGCGTTACCGCGAGATCTTCTCCCGCTCCTGCGGCCGCTACGGCACCACGCTCGACTACGCGCGCCAGACCTTCGAAGGCCTGCTGCACCACGGCATCCACGACAAGGCCTTGCAGAAGCTGCTGAGCCTGGCCGATTGACCTGAGACAAAGTTGAAGCAAAGCCCGGCTTCTATACTGCCGGCATGAACATCGCCGACCTGCGCAAGAGCTACGAAAAGGCCGAACTGAGCGAGTCGGCCTCGCACGCGAACCCGCTGCAACAGTTCGACCAGTGGCTCACCGAAGCCATTCGCAGCGAAGTGCCTGAACCCAACGCCATGACGCTGGCCACCGTGGGCTCGGACCTGCGGCCGAGCACGCGCATCGTGCTCATCAAGGGTTACGACGAGCGTGGCATCGTCTGGTACACCAACTACCACAGCCGCAAGGGCCAGGAGCTGGCGGGCAACCCGTTTGCCGCGCTGCAGTTCCACTGGGTCGAGCTCGAGCGCGTGGTGCGCATCGAAGGCGTGGTGGAGAAGGTGAGCGACGAGGAGAGCGACGCCTACTTCCAGAGCCGCCCGCTCGACAGCCGCATCGGTGCCTGGGCCAGCCCGCAGAGTGAGGTGATCGAAAGCCGCACCGTGCTGGTGACCAATGCCGCGAAGTACGGCGCGCAATTCCTGCTGCAGCCGCCCCGCCCGCCGCACTGGGGCGGCTACCGCCTCAAGCCGGGCAACTGGCAGTTCTGGCAGGGCCGCAAGAGCCGCCTGCACGACCGGCTGCGCTACACCGCGCAGGCCGATGGTGGCTGGCTGCGCGAGCGCCTGGCGCCCTGAACGGCCCCTGCGCCTCCTGAGACGTGGCGCCTCGGCGCGGTCCTTTACAAGGCCTGTATCGCTTGCGCTGACACCGCTCTGCGCATGTCTGCGCTCACCAGCTCTGGCGCGATCTCGTGCAACGGCAGCAACACGAAGGCGCGCTCAAACATGCGCGGGTGCGGCACGGTCAACCGCGGTGAGTCGATGCGTGCTTCGCCATACAGCAGCAGGTCCAGGTCGAGCGTGCGCGGCGCGTTGCGGTAGGGCCGCTCGCGCCCGGCGGCCTGTTCGATGGCCTGCAGCCGTTCGAGCAGCACGGGCGCCGTCAAGGTGGTGGCGATGTGTGCCACGGCGTTGATGTAGTCCGGCCCGCTGGACTCGATGGGGGCGGTGCGGTACAGGCTGGACACGCGCTGCAGGCGCAGGCCATTCTCGGGATCGTTCAGGGCCGCGAGCGCGGCCTGCACCGCCTGCACGGCCTGCCCGAGGTTGGCGCCCAGGGCCACGAAGGCCGTCACCTCAGGGCGCAATGGCACGGGCTGGCCTCAGTCTTCGCCCACCGAGCCACCACCGCTTTCGCCCGCAGTGCCTTCGGCACGACCGGCATCGCCGGGCTTGCGGCGGCGCCGGCGGCGCTTCTTGGCCGGGGCGTCCGTGCCGTCGCCCGGCGCCGGCACAGCCGCTGCAACGCCCTCGTCGCCTTCGGCATTCACGTCACGGAAACGCGGGTCGGCGTCAACCGGCGTTTCGCTGGTGGCTGCGCCCTGCTGGGCCGGGTGGTCGCTGTCGCTGCGTTTGACGCGCCGCGCCTTGCCGGCACCGGGCTTGGCCAGGTTCTCGCGCCGCTGCGCGTCCACCATGTCTTCGCGCATGTCGTCGCTGGACAGGCTGAAGGTTTCCCACCAGTGCGCCAGTTCTTCGTCCACTTCACCGACCTGGGCACGCAGGCGCAGGAAGTCGAAACCGGCGCGGAAGCGCGCCTGCTCGACCAGGGTGAAGGGCGAGGTGCCGACGCGTTTTTCAAAACGCGGCTGCATCATCCAGATCTCGCGCATGTCGGCGCCAAGCTTGCCGCGGCCCGAGACATCGCCGATGCGCGCCTCGAAGGCGTCGTCCACCGCGTCCTGCAATGCCGCAAACGGCGGCGGCGGGCGCTGGCCCGGGCGCGGGTTCAGGCGCTGGCTCCAGTTCTTGCGCACGTCGGCCCACAGCACACAGGCGAGCAGGAAACTTGGCGCCACCGGCTTGCTTTCGCTCACGCGGCGGTCGGTGTCCTGCAGCGCGAGCTTGACGAACTCGTCGTCGGCGCGCTGCACCACCACGTCGAGCAGCGGGTAGATGCCGGTGCCCAGGCCCACGGCCTTCAACTGCGCCACGCTGGCCAGCGCGTGGCCGGTCTGCAGCAGCTTGAGCATTTCGTCGAACAGGCGGCTTTGTGGCACGTCGGCCAGCAGCGTGTGCGAAGAGGCCAGCGGCGCCAGCGTCTTGGCGTCGAAGCTGAAACCCAGGGCGCTGAGCTTGGCTGCGAAACGCACGGCTCGGATGATGCGCACCGGGTCTTCGCGGTACCGCGTGGCGGCGTCGCCGATCATGCGCAGCGTGCGCTTCTTGGCGTCGCGGATGCCATGGTGGAAGTCGACCACGGTCTGCGTTTCCGGGTCGTAGTACATGGCGTTGATGCTGAAGTCGCGCCGCGCCGCGTCCTGCTCGATCGGGCCCCAGACGTTGTCGCGCAGCACGCGCCCGCTGGCGTCCACGGCGTGCTTCATGCCCGCAAGTTCGCCCTTGCTGGTGCGCTCGTTGCCAGCCACCTGCTCGGCATCGGCGCTGTCGAGGTAAGCGCGGAAGGTCGAAACTTCGATCACCTCGTGCTCGCGTCCGCGGCCGTAGACCACGTGCACGATGCGGAAGCGCCGGCCGATGATGAAGGCGCGTCGGAACAGGCCCTTCACCTGCTCGGGCGTGGCGCTGGTGGCGACGTCGAAGTCCTTGGGCCGCAGGCCCAGCAGCAGGTCGCGCACCGCGCCACCCACCAGGTAGGCCTCGTAGCCGGCCTGCTTGAGGGTGTGCACCACGTCCAGTGCGCGCTGGTCCACCAAGGAGCGGTCGATGCCGTGCACGGCCACCGGCACGTCTTCGCGCTTGCCAAAGGGGTTGGCGCGGCGGCTCGGGGTGCTGCTGGTCTTGCCCAGCAGCCGGTCGATGAATTTCTTGATCATTCGAATAGGTTCAATGTGCGCCAGCCCCTCTCGAGGGCGATGGCGCTGAGCCGGGCATCCGGGTTGGTGGCCACGGGCTCGTGCACTTTTTCCAGCAGCGGCAGGTCGTTGATGGAGTCGCTGTAGAAGGTGCTGTGCTGCACACGCGACCAATCCAGTCCGCGCGCGGCCAGCCATTGTTCCACACGCGCGATCTTGCCCTCCCGGAAGGACGGTGTGCCGCGGATCTCGCCGGTCGGTTCGCCGCTGGCGTCGTGTTCGAGTTCGACCGCGATCAGCTCGTCCACGCCGAAGGCGCGGGCGATGGGAGCGGTAACGAATTCGTTGGTGGCGGTGACGATCACCACCGTGTCGCCCGCATCCCGGTGCCGCTGCACCAGCCCGCGCGCGGTGGCACCGATGCTCGGGCTGATGACCTGCTGCATGAAACGTTCGTGGGCCTTCTGGCCCGCGGCCAGGCCGTGCTCGCGCAGGGCGGCGGTGGCAAAACGGATGTAGCGGCGGATGTCCAGCGTGCCGGCCTTGTAGTCGGCGTAGAAGGCGGCATTGGCTTCGGAGAAGGCCTGGGCGTCGCGCCAGCCGATCGAGACGGTGAACTCGCCCCAGGCGTGGTCGGAGTCCAGGGGAATCAGGGTGTGGTCCAGGTCAAAAAGGGCCAGGTTCATGAAGGCATTCACTCGTTCTCGAGCATGGATTTGATCAGGGGAATGGTGATGGCGCGCTGCGTGCGCAGCGCATAGGCGTCGAGCTGGTCGAGCAGCATCATCAGGCTGGAGAGGTCGCGCGAGAAACGGCGCAGCATGAAGTCCATCACCTCGTCGCTCAGGAACACGCCGCGGTCGTCGGCGGCGCGGCGCAACACGGCGCGGCGTTCGGTTTCGCTCAGTGCCTGCAGCTGGAACACGTGGCCCCAGCCGAGGCGGGTGCGCAGGTCTTCGCGCAGGCGCAGGTCGGCCGGCGGGCAGGTGGCCGCGGCCAGCACCCAGCGCGCCGGGCCGCTGGCCGGGCTCTGGGCGTTGACGAACCAGTTGAAGGCCGCGGCCTGCTGGGCCGCGGTGTAGAGGTGGCACTCGTCGAGCAGCACCGCGTCCCACTGGTCGTCGAACTCGGTCGGGTCCAGGGTGCCGGCATCGAGCCAGCCGACGCGGCTGCCCTGCTCGCGCATGGCTTCGCGCACGGCGCGCAGCAGGTGCGTCTTGCCGCTGCCGCTCTCGCCCCAGAGAAAGGTGGGCACGGGCGAGCGCAGGGGGTTGTGGGTCCACAGGCGCAGGTGCTCGATGGCGGCCTCGTTGCCTGCGACGACAAAGTTGGACAGGGTGGGCACGGGCGCGAAGCCGATGTCCAGCGCCATCTGCCGCATGGGATTGTTCGGTCCGGTGCTCATGGTCGGGGTTCTTCGGGGGCGGCGCGCGCACCTTCCAGGTACAGCGCGCTGGTGACGTAACGCTGGCGAAGGCGGCGCACCGCCACCAGCAGCACGGCGCTCGCGGGCAGCGCGATCAGCACGCCCACGAAGCCGAACAGATGGCCAAAGGCCAGCAAGGCAAAGATGACGGCAATCGGGTGCAGGCCGATGCGCTCGCCGAGCAGGCGCGGTGTGAGGTACAGGCTCTCCAGCACCTGGCCGATGCCGTAGACCGCGGCCACCAGGGCCACGCCCAGCACGGTCTGGAACTCCAGCAGCGCGGCCAGCAGGGCCAGCACCAGGCCCAGGCCGAAGCCCAGGTAGGGCACGAACACGGCCAGGCCGGTGAACACGCCGATGGGCAGGGCCAGGTTGAGCCCGACCAGCGCCAGGCCCACGGTGTAGAACACGGCCAGCACGCCCATCACCAGCAGTTGGCCGCGCAGGTACTGGCCCAGCACGTCGTCGGTCTCGTCCAAGAAACCCTGCACGCTGGTGCGCCAGCGCGGCGGGATCAGGCTCTTGGTGCGTTCGACCAGGTTGTCCCAGTCCAGCAGCAGGTAGTAGGCCACCAGCGGCATCAGGAACAGGTTGCCGAGCACCGCGGCCAGCGCACTGCCGCCGATGCGCAGGGACGACAGCAGGCTCTCGATGATTTCGCTCTCGTGGCCGGTCACCAGTTTGGTCAGCCATTCGCGCACCAGGCTCACGTCCACCGAGAGCGTGACGCCGAAGCGCCCGGCCAGTGGAATGAGCCAGTCGTTGAAGCGGTTCAGCAGCACCGGCACCTGCTCGCGCAGCAGCGGCACCTGCTTGGTGATGACGGGCACGATCAGCAGCAGCACCGCCAGCAGCACCAGCATCAACAGGCTGATGGCCACCCCCGCGCCGAGCCAGCGCGGCACGCGCCGGCGGTGCAGGCGCTCCACCAGCGGGTGCAGCACATAGGCCAGCACCGCGGCCAGCAGGAAGGGCATGAGTACCGGCGCCAGCACCGACAGCAGCAGCCAGATGACGACCGCGATCGTGGCCCAGAGCAGGGCACGGATCTGGTTGGAGGTCAGGGGCATGGGGAGGGGCTCGGCGGGGTGGGCAGGGTTGCGGGGGCAAACCCGTAAAATCTGGGGCAAATTCTATCGGGCACCCCTCAGGGTACCCGAAAGCCCCCTCCTCCCCGCGTCCCGTCCACCGACCGCCCCGCCCTGCGCCGGGCCAGCCTGCACATGACCTCTGCCTCCACTCCCCTTTCGTACAAAGACGCTGGCGTCGACATCGTTGCCGGCGACGCGCTGGTCGAGCGCATCAAGCCGCTGGCCAAAAGAACCATGCGCGAAGGCGTGCTGGCCGGCATCGGCGGCTTCGGCGCCCTGTTCGAGGTGCCCAAGCGCTACAAGGAACCCGTGCTGGTCTCCGGCACCGACGGCGTGGGCACCAAGCTCAAGCTGGCGTTTGAATGGAACATGCACGACACCGTGGGCATCGACCTGGTCGGCATGAGCGTGAACGACGTGCTGGTGCAAGGCGCCGAACCGCTGTTCTTCCTCGACTACTTCGCCTGCGGCAAGCTGGACGTGGACACGGCCGCGGCCGTGGTCGGCGGCATCGCCAAGGGTTGCGAGCTCAGCGGCTGCGCGCTGATCGGTGGCGAAACCGCCGAAATGCCCGGCATGTACCCGGCCGGCGAGTACGACCTGGCGGGCTTCTGCGTCGGTGCGGTCGAGAAGTCGAAGATCCTCAACGGCCAGAATGTGCAGGCGGGCGACGTGGTGCTGGGCCTGGCCTCGCACGGCGTGCATTCCAACGGTTTCTCGCTGGTGCGCAAGTGCATCGAACGCGCCGGCACCGATCTGCCCGCCACGCTGGACGGCCAGCCATTCCGCGAGGCCATCATGAAGCCGACCCGCCTGTACGTGAAGAACGTGCTGGCCGCGCTGGCCGCCCACCCGATCAAGGCCCTGGCCCACATCACCGGCGGTGGCCTGCTGGAAAACATCCCGCGCGTGCTGCCCGAAGGCACGGCGGCCCACCTCGTCAAGGGCAGCTGGCCGCAAACCGAGCTGTTCGCCTGGCTGCAGAAAACCGCCGGCATCGACGACATCGAGATGAACCGCACCTTCAACAACGGCATCGGCATGGTGCTGGTGATCGACGCCGACCAGGCCGCGGCCTGCGCCGCCACGCTGCGTGACCTGGGCGAAACGGTGCACGAGATCGGCCGCATCGCACCGATCGGCGACGGCGCCGCCGTGGTCGTCGCCTGAGCGCGTCCTGACGTGGCGCTGCCGCGCATGCTGCCGGGCCACCTGCTCGCGGTTTGCGTGGGCTTGCGGATCCTGATTCACAAGGCCGCGCCTGCGATCCATCACACCATAGGCGACGCTGAGCGGGTGAAGTGGCCCGCTGGCAGAGCGACGGTATGACCGACGAGGCCGCCCTGCTGCACAGCTTGCGCGGCCGCGTGGCGAACATCATCCGGCGTGCGCCCGAGGCACAGGACGCCAGCCGCTGGCACCCGCTGCACCTCGCGGGCCGTGACCTGCGGCTCGCGCTGCCGATCACCTTCACGCCCTACGCTTCGGCGCGTCCCTGCTCGGCGCGTTGCGCCTTCTGTTCCGAGAACCTGCGCCCCACCCGCACGCTGACGCCCGCCGCGCTGCTGCGGCCAGAGCCCGACTACTTCGCGGGCCTGGCGCGTGCGTTGCGCGCGCTGCGTGGCGTGCCCTTGTCCTGGTCGCTCTCGGGGTTAGAAAACAGCGATGACAGCGCGTGGTTGCTGCAGTTGCTCAGCGTGCTGCAGGCGGCCGAGCAGAACGGCATCCCGGTGCAGGAACGCGTGCTCTATTCCAACGGCTCCGGCTTCGCGCTGGTCCCGGGCCCGGTCTTGCTGGACGCGCTGCAGCGCTTCGGCCTGAGCTGGGTCGAGCTGTCGCGCCACCACCATCAGGGCGCGGCCAATCAAGCCATCATGCGTTTCCGGCCCGGGCAGCCGATCACGCGGCAGCCCTGCTTTGAACAGGTCGTGCAGCAACTGGCCGCACGGCTGCCGCTGCGCCTGGTCTGCCTGCTGCAGCAAGGCGGCATCGCCAGTCCGGATGGCGTGGCCGACTACCTGGCCTGGGCCGCGCACTGCGGCGCCGGCACGGTGATCTTTCGAGAATTCTCACGCCTGGACCGGGACTACCGCGACAACGGCACGGCGCGTTACCTGGCCAGCGCACGCGTGCCCATGGCGCCGCTGCTGCGTGCCTGCCTGGACGACCCGCGCCTGGGGCCGCGCTGGCAGCTCTGCTCGCTCACCGAGGGCTACTACTTCCAGAACCTGCGCGTGCGCACCCCCGAAGGGCTGGAGGTGGTATTCGAGTGGTCCGACTACGGCGCGATGCACGAACGCCACGCGAGCGGCGAGGTGTACAAGCTGGTCTATTTTGCAAACGGCCAGCTGTGCGCGGGCTGGGACCCGGGCCACGATGTGCTGCTGGACACGCGCATCCCCGAAGGAGCCCCACATGGATAGTCGCAGCTGGATGCCACTGGTGCCCGAGCCGCCCGAACACCGCCTGCCGGCGGCGCTGGCCGCGCGCGATCCGCTGGGCGGGCGCGACATCGGCTGGGTCACGCAGATGCGCCCTTTCGTGCGCCAGTTCAGCCGTCCTGGCGACACCGTCTTCGACCCCTTCGCAGGGGCCGGGACCACGCTGCTGGCCGCGCAGCTGGAAGGCCGCACGGCGCTGGGCTGCGAGGTGGACACGGCGCGCGTGGCGCTCATCGGTGAGCGTTTTGCGCAACTGCAGCTACCGGCGCCGCGCGTGATGGCGACCTCCTGCGATCGTTCGGACGATACCGCGCTACCGCCCTTCGCGCTGTGCCTGACCAACGTACCTTACTTCGGCTGCCGCTGGCCTGGCGCGGACACCCCCGATCAGCTCTACGCCAGCGACAGCTACGCCGCCCACCTCGACGGCCTGCGCGCGGTCTTTCACCGCGTGAGCCAGCGCCTGCCCGATGGCGGCTTCTGCGTGGCGATGGTGCAAAACCTGCGCCTGGACGGACGCATGTTGCCGCTCGCCTTCGACCTGGCGCGGATTCTGGGCAGCCTGTTCGAGCTGCAGGAAGAACGGCTGATCGTCTACGAGCGCATGCCACAGGCTCTGGAGGCCTTCGACACCCATACCGACCGCAGTCACGAATACGCGCTGATCGCGCGCAAACAACGCTCCCCGGTGGATTTGCCCGCCACGGCCGCACTGCTCGAATCCTTGCGCGCGGCGGGGCATCGCTTCACGCTCTTCGGCAGCTTTGCGCGCTGGCTGGACGAGCCTGCAGGCGTCACACCCGCCGATGCGGACCTGCGCGTGCAGGCCGACGAAGCCACGCTGGGCGTACTGCTGGCCGATCTGCACCGGCGCGGATTCTCCCTCCAGAGCTGGGGCGATGCGGTGCCGCTGCCGTTGCGGCTCGCACCGTACCGTGGCCGCCACTACTTCCGCGCTGAGCGCATCGACCGTGAGGGAGCCCGGGTGCGGCTGGACCTGTGCTACGAGTGAAGCCGCGCAGCTGTGGCGCGGGAGGCAACGCCCTCCGGAGACACCGAGGGTCCGGCCAAGCCGGCCCCAGGTATCGCCCGGGGGTGTTTACCTCTTGAGTTGCGCAAGCACGCGCTGCTTGATGTGGTTGAAGGCCGCACCGGTGCGCTCGCGCGGGCGCGGGAGCCCCACCTCGATCACGTTCTGCACCCGGCCCGGCCGGGGTTCCATCACCGCCACGCGGTCACCCAGGAACACCGCCTCGTCCACGTCGTGCGTGACGATCACCACCGTCACGCGGCGCTCGCGCCAGATGCGCAGCAGCTCTTCCTGCATGTGGGCACGCGTGATCGAATCCAGCGCGCCGAAGGGTTCGTCCATCAGCAGGATGTCGGGCCGCGACACCAGCGCGCGCGCAATCGCCGCGCGCTGCGCCATGCCACCCGAGAGCTGGTGCGGCCAGGCCTGCGCAAAACCGGTCAGGCCGACCAGCTCCAGCTGCTCCTGGATGCGCGCCTCGCGTTCGCGCCGGCTCAGGTCCAGGCTGTCCAGCCCCAGCGCGATGTTGTCGGTGACGCTGAGCCAGGGAAACAGGCGGTGGTCCTGGAACACCAGGCTGCGCTCCACGCCCGGCCCGGCCACGGGCCGGCCCTCGATCAGGATGTCGCCGTCAAAGCGGTCATCCAGGCCGGCGATCAGCCGCAGCAGGGTCGATTTGCCGCAGCCCGAGGCGCCGACGATGCTCAGGAATTCACCGCGCGGAATCTCCAGGCCGATGCGTTGCAGCACCGGCAGGTTCTGCCCGTCGATGGAATAGGTCTTGCCCACGTTGCGCAGGCTCAGGGAGGCGGGTGCGGCCTCCAGGGTGGTGGTGCTCATCAGCGGTTTCTCCAGGGAACAAGGCGCACGAACAGGACCTGCGCAAAACGGCTCAGGCCATAACCCACCAGGGCCATGACCAGCACGCCGATCAGCACCAGGTCCATGCGGAAAACGTCGCGCGCGGTGGCCAGGTAGGCGCCGATGCCAAGGCCGGTGCCGATGGCGTACTCCGAGCCCACGGTGCCGATCCAGGCGGTGAGCAGGGCCAGCTCCACCCCGGTCAACACCGACGGCAGGATGGCCGGCAGCACCAGCCGGCGCAGGCGCTGCCAGGGCCGCAACCGAACCACCGCAGCCACCTCGCGGTACACCGGCGGAATCGCGCGCACGCCCTGCTCGGTGTTGAGAAAAACGGGGAAGAAGGTGGAGATCGAGATGAAGACGATCTTCACCGCGTCGCCATTGCCGAACCAGGCGGTGAGCAAGGGAATCCAGGCGAACAGCGCCACCTGGCGCAGCCCGTGCAGGCTGGGCGCCACCGCCAGTTGCGCCGGCCGCGACAGACCCACCGCCACACCGGCCGCGATGCCCAGGCTGGCGCCGATGGCAAAACCCAGCGCCACGCGCCACAGGCTGCTGGCTCCGGCGGCCCAGATCTGGCGGCCCTGCTCGTCGAAGAACGGCGCCATCAGCACCTGGTGCAGCGGCACCATCAGCGGGTGGTTGACCAGCCCGGTGTCCACCAGCAGCAGCCAGACCGCCGCCAGTGCCAACGGCAGCCACGCGCCGGGTGGCACGCGCAGCCGGGTGCCGTTCAACGCCAGTGTGTCAGCCATGGTGGGGCACCCAGCGGCTGAGCGCGGTTTCCAGCCGGCGCAACAAACGGTCGAGCGCGTAACCGGTGAGGCCCACCACGACGATGCCGACGATCACGATGTCGAGCTGGAACAGCTTGCGGCCCCAGACCATCATGTAGCCGATGCCCTCGGTGGCGGCCAGCATCTCGACCACGATCAGCGCGATGAAGGCGTGGCTCAGGCCGAGGCGGAAACCGCTGAACACGGTGGGCAGGCTGGCCGGCAGCGTGAGGCGCGTGAGCTGTGTCCAGCGGCGCAGGCGCAGCACGCGGGCGGCCTCGGTGTAGGCCAGCGGAATCTGGCGGATGCCGCGCGAGGTGTTGAGCACCACCGGCACCATCACCGCCTTGGCGATCACGATCACCTTGAGCGCTTCGTCGATGCCGAAGATCAGGATCAGGATGGGAATCCAGCCCAGCGTGGGCACCGCGAACAGCGCGCGCAGCGTCGGCTCCAGGTGGGCACGCGCGCGCGCCGACACGCCGAGCCAGACGCCCAGCGCCAGGCCGAGCGGCCCGCCCAGGGCCAGGCCCGAGGCGATGCGCTGCAGGCTGATCAGAAAACCGTCCAGCAGCTCGCCGCCGCGTGCGAGCTCCAGCAGGCTGTCCCACACCAGCGCCGGTGCCGGCAGGATCTGCGGCGGCACCCAGGCGTTGACCGCCGCCCACTGCCACAACACGACGATGCTGACCGGCAGGGCCAGCGCCAGCAGCAGGCGCCGCAGCGGTGCCGGCACGGCGCTGCGCCATGGCCAGGCCGGCGTGGCCTGCGCTGCCGGCGCGGTGGTGGCGCCAACGCCGGGGGCGAACTGTTCGAGTGCCGACATGGTGTCGTGGCCTCCGTGCTGTCAGTGCCGGGCCACAGCCGCGGCGCGGTCAGCCCAGTAGGCTTGCAGGCCCTGGGCGCGCAGCGCGTTCTCGACATAGGCTGGGGCCGCCCACCTGGCGACGTCGATGTCGGCGCGGATCAGCTTGTTCTCCTTACTGAACGCAATGGCGTCTTCGTACTGGCTGAGCAGGAAGGCGTCCACGCGCGGGTTGAACACTTCTTTGAGCGACACGCCGTCGAAGTCGTCCTTGAAGGCCTGGTAGGGCACGCCCGAGAGCACCCAGATGCGGTAGGCCTCGTCGCGGTTGTTTTCCTGGCCCAGCCAGTGCGCGGCCTTCACTAGCGCGTTGGCCACACGTTGCGTCGCCTCCGGGTATTGCTTCTCGAAGCTCTCGCTCACCAGAATGCCGCCGAAGCCCGAGCCCTTGGCGCCCAGTTCCCTGGACGAATAAAACACCTTGCCCACGCCCTTGTCGCGCAAGGTCAGCAGGCTGCTGGAGCCCACCGCGGCGTCCACACTGCCGGCCGTGAGCGCGGCGAGCTGGTCGGCGGTCTTGAGGTCCACCAGCTGGATGTCACGCAGCGTGAGGCCGTTTTCCTGCAAGGCCTTGAGCAGCGCCCAGTGCAGCACCGTGCCCTTGGCCACCGCCACCTTGCGGCCCTTGAGGTCCTTGAAGGAATTCACCTCCAGGCCCTGGCGGCTGAGCGCGAACACGGGGGTGTAGCCGTAAGACGAGAGGATGCGCGTCGGCAGGCCGCCGGCCTTGCCGATGATGTTGGGCAACGAGCCGTACTGCGCGAAGTCCAGCCGGTTGTTGGCAATCGCCTCGTTGATGGCCGGGCCGGTGCCGGTGAAGTACTCGAAGCTGAGCTTGACCGGCGTGCCCTTGAACGCATCGGCAATGAAGCCCTTGTTCTGCGCGATGGCCAGCAAGGCCACGCCATGCGGCTGGCCAAAACCCTGGCCGAAGCCGCCGAAGCGGATGGCCTCGGGCTGGGTCTGCGCGTGGACGCCGAGCGAGGTGACAGCGGCCAGCAGCAGGGCTGAAACCGATTTGAAGAATGAAGAAGTCATGAAGCTGTTTCCGTGAAGAAGAAGGGAAGTCGGTCCAGGGCAGCGCGGAACCGGCTCTACCGGGCCGCAGGTGCCGTCCCCTTGAGGGGTCGCGCGCAGCGCGGCGGGGGTGTGCCGCTCAATGCGCCCGGCGCAGCAGCTCGAAGCTGGCGTCCAGCACGGCAGTGGGTTGGCGGTCCTTGCCCCAGCCGACGGCGCGGCGGTAACTGCCGATCCACTGCTGCACCTCGGTGCCCTGCTCGGCCACCGTGACGGCGTGGTCGGCCACCGGTGCGACGTACAGCGCATCGGTCGGGCAGTACAGCTCGCACATGAAGCAGGTCTGGCAATCGTCCTGGCGGGCGATGCGGGGAATGCCGCCGGGCACGGCGTCGAACACCTGCGTCGGGCAGGCGCTGACGCAGATGTTGCAGCCGGTGCAGCGTTCGGGGCTGACGATCTCGATCATGCGGCGAGCCTTTCGGGTTGGGTGTGGGCCGACGCGGCGGCGGGCACGGGCGTGTTGCGCACGGCCTGCGTGCGCACCCAGATCTCGTCCAGACCACCACTGACCAGGCGGTGCTGTTGCGCCAGGTCCAGGCCGGCGTGGTCGGCACGGCGCGCCATGCCGCGCGTTTCGGTGCGTTGCAGCGCGCTGCGGTACATCCAGCGCGCGGTGGCCAGCATGGCCACCGCTTCGCGGGCCCGCACCGCGTGTTGCGCGCTCGGGGCGCCGGCCTGGCGCACGCGTGCCCACTGGGCGTCGAGCCGCTGCAGCGAATCTTCGAGCAGGTCGGCGCGGCGCGTCCAGTTGCGGTCGTAGGGGAACACCTCGGCCTGCACCGCGCGCACCAGTTCGTCCGGGTTCCAGGCCGATGCGCCACCGTCCTGGATGCCGGCGGTGCCCGCGCGGCGCAGGGTGCGTCGCGCCAGGCTGCGCGTGCCGCGGCTGAACTCGGCCGCCCCGGCCCCGGCCCAGAAACCGGAAGACATGGCCCAGGCCGCGTTGTGGCTGCCGCCGCCGGTGAAGGCGCCGCAGATCAGCTCACGTGTGGCGGCGTCGCCGGCTGCGTAGAGGCCGGGCACCGAGGTGGCGCAGTCGCCGCCGATCACGTGCAGGCCACCGGTGCCGCGCACCGTGCCTTCCAGCCGCAGCGCCACCGGGAAGTGCTCGCTGAACGGGTCGATGCCCTGGCGGTCGAAGGACACGAAGAAGTTGGGCTGGGCGTTGCGCATCCAGGCGCGGATGTCGGCATCGGCACGGTCCAGGCAGGCGAACACCGGCTGTGTCTGCAGCGTGCGGGCGATGATGCCGCGGCCACGCGAGGAACCCGCGCCATCGATCGGCACGCCGTCGGCGTCGTAAAAGGTGGCCCAGTTGTAGAACAGCGACTTGGTGACCGACGAGAACGACGGGCCCAGGCCGTAGGCGTTGGAGAACTCCATGCCCGAGAGCTCGGCACCGACCTCGGCCGCCATCAGGTAGCCGTCGCCGGTGAGCACGTTGCAGCCGAGCGCGCGGCTCAGGAAGGCGCAGCCACCGGTGGTGATCACCACCGCACCGGCGCGCACCACCCAGGTCTCGCCGGTGGAGCGCGTGATGCCGGTGGCACCGGCCACCTCGCCGTTCTCGTCGGTGAGCAGCTCCAGCGCCGGGCTGTGGTCGAGGATGCGGGCACCCGCCTCCTTCACCTTCTTGCGCATCAGGCGCATGTACTCGGGGCCTTGCAGCGAGGTGCGCTGCAGCTGGCCGTGCTCATCGGTCGGAAACGGGTAGCCCCATTCGGTGAGGGTTTCGGTGTTGATCCAGGTCTGCTCGAGCACCTGGTCCATCCAGGCGTGTTCGGCCAGTTCACCGCCCATGGTGAAGCGGCTGGCCTTGGCGTGTTCGCGCGCGGCACGATCGCGCGGCACGTGCCAGAGGCCGGTGCCGGACGGTGCGGTGGCACCCGAGGTGCCGCAAAAACCCTTCTCTACCAGAGTGACGCGCGCGCCACGCGCGGCCGCCGCCACCGCGGCCCAGGTGCCTGCGGGGCCTCCGCCGATGACCAGCACGTCGGTCTGGATCTGCTGCTGTCCGGCGGCGTCGCTCAGCAGCGGGGAATGAATGCCGGCTTGCGCCATGGTCTGCTCTCCAATGTGTTCAGAGAGGGCAGTCTAGAAACGCAGCACCGCTTTTCCAACGATGGATACCGAGGTTCGATATGCGGAAAAAGCCGCCCGGCGCGGCCGCCGCTCAGATCAGGGCTTCGGAGGGCAGCACGTGCACACCGGGCGTGGCCGCCAGCGCGGCCTGCAGCAGGTGGTGGGCGATGCGTTCGGCCGGCACCACGCGGTAGCGGCGCGGCAACAGCGGCTGCACCACGCGCGAGACCTGCACCGCCAGCCGCTCCAGCGGGCGCGGCTCGGCCCTGTGGCCGGCGATCAGCCCCGGGCGCACCAGCGTGAGCGAGGGGTAACCCACGGCCTGCAGGTCGCGCTCGGTCTCGCCCTTGGTGCGCGAATAGAAGACGCGCGAGCGCGCATCGGCCCCCAATGCGGAGTTGAGCGCAAAGGCCCTGGCGCCGTGGCGCCGCGCGAGGTAGGCGACCTCCAGAGGGTGGTCGTGGTCCACCTTGTAGAAGGCGGCCTGCGAGCCGGCCACGCGGATGGTGGTGCCTAGGGTGCAGATCACCGCGTCCACCTGCCACCAGTCGGCGTCATGCGGCAGGCGCTCGAAATCCACCAGGGGATTGAGCAGCTTGGGTTGCGGCACCAGGGGTTTGCGCGTGGGTGCCACGACGCGTTCAATGGTCGGATCGGCCAGGGCCTGCTGCAGCACATGGCTGCCCACCAGCCCGGTGGCACCCACCAGCATCAGTTGTTTCATGTTGTCTGTCGTGTCGCCGGGGTGGCGACCTGTTGGCGCGCATGGTCGATGCGACCGTGCGGCGCGTCAAACGGACTTACACCAGGACACATCCCGTGCAGCGCCGGCGGCGCTCAGTTGTGCGCGCCACGCAGCGCCTGCAGGCGCTGGGTGATGGTCTCGCGGTCCAGCGCGTCGTCGGTGTGGGCCACGTAAGTCTCCAGGTCGGCCACGGCCAGCGGCACGTCGCCCATCTCGGCCCAGGCCAGCCCGCGGTCGCGGTGTTCGATCCAGGCGTCGGGCAGCAGGATCAGCAGCCGGTCCAGCACTGCGATCAGGCGCAGCCAGTCTTCCTGCGTGCTGTGGATTCCCTTCAGGTTGCGCAACAGCCGCGACAGGATGTCGCGCGGCGTGGCCGCCTGCAGGTACAGGCCCACCGGCACGTCGAAGTCGTCCACCAGGCCGTTGCGGCGCTTGTAGGGTTCCAGGCGTTCGGACAGGTCTTCGCGGCTGAGCGATTGGCCGGTGAAGGGGTCAATCACCACCTGGCCATTGGGTAGGTTGACCTTGACCATGAAGTGGCCGGGAAAGTTGACGCCACGCGCCTTCAGCCCCAGGCCCTGCGCCAGCTCCAGCCAGAGCACCGCGAGCGTGATCGGGATGCCGCGGCGCGTGCGCAGCACGGCGTTGAGAAAGCTGTTGTCGGGGTCGTAGTAGTTGTTGACGTTGCCGCCAAACCCCATGTCGCGAAAAAAGAACTGGTTGAGCGTGCGCAACCGCTGCAGGGGGCTGGCGTCGCTGGCGCAGCGGCGCCGCACGCGGGCGAGCATCTGGTCCACGTCGCCGAGCACCTGCTGCACGTCCAGGTCGGGGTACTCGTCCTGCGCCACCGAGACAGCCGCCTCGAACAGCGGCAAGGCCTCGTCGTCCCCCACCAGGGCAGCAAAGTACGCCAAGGGGGTCGGGGCAGAAAATTCGTACACAGTGGGCATGGTGTGGCGGGGTCCTGAGGCCACAGATTACGTCATTTTCGGACGAATTGCCTCAATTGCAGGCCCCCCAGCAGCAAGGTGAGGAAATACACCAGCACCCCGCCCAGCACACACAAGGTGAGCAGGCCGACGCGCTGCAGCGCCTGGCCCTGAAAGTCCAGCCAGTTCACGTGCTGCGCGGCCCACATCAGGAACACCGCCAGCAAGGCGCTGGCGGCCACCACCTGGGTGCCGAACCGGGCCCAACCCGGCGCCGGCCGGTAGGCGCCGCGGCGCAGCAGACCAACCAGCAGAAACAAGGCGTTCACCATGGCGCCGATGCCGATCGCCAGCGCCAGGCCGGCATGGCCCAGGCGCGGCACCAGCAGCAGGTTGAGCAGTTGCGTGAGCACCAGCACACCGATGGCGATCTTCACCGGCGTGCGGATGTCCTGCCGCGCGTAAAAGCCCGGCGCCAGCACCTTGATGGCGATCAACCCGATCAGGCCGGCGCCATAACCCATCAGGGCGGCGGCGGTGCGCTGCACGTCGGCGGCGGTGAAGGCGCCATAGTGGTACAGCACCGCCACCAGTGGCTGGGCGAACGTGAGCAAGGCCACCGCGCAGGGAACGGCCAGCAACACCACCAGGCGCAGGCCCCAGTCGAGCAGGCCGCTGTAGCGGTCGGTGTCCTCCGCCGCCTTGGCCGCGGCCAGTTGCGGCAGCAGCACCACACCCAGCGCCACGCCCAGCATGGCGGTGGGGAACTCCATCAGGCGGTCGGCATAGGTGAGCCAGCTCACGCTGCCCGCACCCAGGTGGGAGGCGATCTGGGTGTTGATCAACAAGGAGATCTGCGCCACGCTCACGCCCAGCAGGGCCGGCAGCATGAGGGTGGTCACACGCCGCGTGCCGGGGTGGTTCCAGGCGGTGGTGAGGCTTGACCAGCGCAAGCTCACGCGCGGCAGCATGCCGATCTTGCGCAAGGCAGGAATTTGCACGCCCAGTTGCAGCATGCCGCCGAGCAACACCCCGCCGGCCATGGCATAGATCGGCGGAATGCCAAGTGTGCCGAACCAGGGCGCACCCCAGGCCGCCGCCGCGATCATTGCCACGTTGAGCAGCACCGGCGTGGCCGCCGACACCGCAAAACGCTTCCAGGTGTTCAGGATGCCGGCCGACAGGGCCACGAAGGACATGAAGCCGATATAAGGAAACATCCACCGCGTCATGACCACGGCGGCATCAAAACCGTCCTGCTCCAGGCCACTGGCCATGGCCCAGACCAGCAGCGGCGCAGCCAGCACGCCCAGCACACAGGTTAGGGTGAGGGCCCAGGCCAGCACGGTGGCGATCTGGTGCACCAGCAGGCGCGTGGCGTCGTCGCCGTCCTTTTCGCGTACGCCGGCCAGCACCGGCACAAACGCCTGGCTGAAGGCACCTTCGGCGAACAGGCGGCGCAGCAGATTGGGGATGCGGAAGGCGACGTTGAAGGCGTCGGTGAGCGCGCTGGCGCCGAAGGTGGCTGCCATCAGCAGCTCGCGCACCAGGCCGGTGATGCGGGACGCCAGCGTGAACAGCGAGACGAGGGAGGCGGACTTGAAAAGGGTCACGCCGGGAGTGTAACGACCGGGATCGTGGCCCTTTCCAGGCGGTCGGGCCCGGCCAGGCGCTGCTTTCCGGCCCGTCGGGCCCGTCTTGCAGGCAATGACGCCCGTGCTAAAATCGCGGGCTTTGCTGGCATCATCCCCAAACATTGAAGGAAACTCACCATGGCAACCAAGCCGAAGAAAAAGAACCCCCGCCTGGCGTCTGGCCGCAAACGCGTTCGCCAGGACGTCAAGATCAACGCAGCCAACACCTCGCTGCGCTCCAAATACCGCACCGCCGTGAAGAACGTTGAAAAAGCCGTTCTGGCCGGTGACAAAGACAAGGCGACCGAACTGTTCGCCAAGATGCAAAAGGTTGTCGACATCGTCGCCGACAAGGGCATCTTCCACAAAAACAAGGCAGCTCGCGACAAGAGCCGCCTGTCGTCCAAGGTCAAGGGCCTCGCAGCAGCCGCTGCAGCCTGAAGCCCACCGGTCTGGCCCCGCCAGACCACCAGCCCGGGCCATCTGGCCCGCCGTTTGAAACGGGTGCGCTGCCAGCAAAAGCAAAAAAGCCGTCGTCAGACGGCTTTTTTGTTGCCCGCTCGGGGCAGCAGTGCGAAAAAAATCAGCCCTTGGCCGGGGGATCGGGCAACAGGCAGGCCTCAGCCACCTGCAGGCCGTTGTCGCGCGCGAAGTTCATGCAGAAATCCCAGGCCATGGGTTCGTGCTCGCGCAATTCGGCGTCCACCACCACGCATTTGATGCCGTTGATGTTGTTCGGCACACACCAGGGGGAATAACTCAGGTGGCTGCCGGGCGTGGCACCGCCGGGGCGGAACGAGCTCATGACGCCGGCCAGGCGTTCGGCCCAGTCGCTGGGGCGAAAAGTGCGGCCATCCTGCGTAACGCCCTGGATGAACACTTGTTTGGCTGTGGGTGAAACCATTCGGGAGAGGGGCCTTCGGATGGACGGCTCGGAGGAAAAACACCATCGCCAGACCGAGGATCGCTCACTGGGATGGACGGTAGGTATTCTATCTTATATAAGACTTGACCCAAGGGATTACCCGGGTCGGCACCTGCGTGCGCGCCCGGCATTTCTTCGATGCTCAACTAGCAATGATGATGCCCATGCACAGCCCCTAAAATCGCGCTTCAACGGCTCAACCTTCGTTGGGCCTATTTTTTTTGACCTTCCCCCTGCCCTTCATTTCCGGAGTCCCTGCATGAACGCCGCCCTCAAGCCCGTCGCCTCGCCCCACGTGATGAACACCTACGGCCGTCTGCCGATCGCGTTGTCCCATGGCCGAGGCGTGCGCGTGTGGGACGTCAACGGCAAGGAATACATCGACGCGCTGGCCGGCATTGCCGTCAACACCCTGGGCCACGGCCACCCCAAACTGGTGCCTGCCTTGCAGGACCAGGTGGCCAAGATGATCCACTGCTGCAATTACTACCATGTGACCGACCAGGAAAACCTGGCCCAGATGCTGGTCGAGCGCTCCGGCCTGACCAACGTGTTCTTCTGCAGCAGCGGCCTGGAAGCCAACGAGGCCGCACTCAAGCTGGCGCGCAAGTACGGCCACGACAAGGGCATCGAGCGCCCGGAGATCGTGGTCTACGACAAGGCTTTCCACGGCCGCTCCATCGCCACCCTGTCGGCCACCGGCAACCCCAAGGTGCAGGCCGGCTTCGGCCCGCTGGTGGAAGGCTTCATCCGCGTGCCGCTCAACGACATCGAATCGCTGAAGAAGGCCACCGCGGGCAACCCCAATGTGGTGGCGGTGTTCTTCGAGACCATCCAGGGCGAAGGCGGCGTGAACGCCATGCGCGCGCAGTACCTGAAGGAAGTGCGTGCGCTGTGCGACGCCAACGACTGGTTGCTGATGATCGACGAGGTGCAGTGCGGCATGGGCCGCACCGGCAAGTGGTTCGCCCACCAGTGGGCCGGCATCGTGCCCGACGTGATGCCGCTGGCCAAGGGCCTGGGCTCGGGTGTGCCGATCGGCGCGGTGGTGGCCGGCCCGAAGGCCGCCAACATCTTCCAGCCCGGCAACCACGGCACCACCTTCGGTGGCAACCCGCTGGCCATGCGCGCCGGGGTGGAAACCATCCGCATCATGGAGCAGGAAGGCCTGCTGGAGAACGCGGCACGTGTCGGCGAACACCTGCGTGCCACCCTCGAGAAGGGCCTGGCCGGACGTCCCGGCCTGAAGGAGATCCGCGGCCAGGGCCTGATGATCGGCGTTGAGCTCGACCGCCCCTGCGGCGTGCTGACCGAGCGCGCTGCCGAAGCCGGCCTGCTGATCTCGGTCACCGCCGACAGCGTGATCCGCCTGGTGCCGGCGCTCATCATGACCACGGCCGAGGCCGACGAGGTGGCGGGCATCCTGCTGCCGCTGATCCACGCTTTCCTCGCTGAGTGACCCGCACCATGACGATCTCGCACTACCTGCAGTTCAAGGATCTCGACGCCAGCGCCTACGCCTACCTCTTTGAACGCGCGGCCTTCATCAAGCGCAAGTTCAAGGCCGTGGAGAAGTACCAGCCGTTCGCCGACCCCGACCGCACGCTGGCCATGATCTTCGAGAAGGCCAGCACCCGCACGCGCGTGAGCTTCGAAGCCGGCATGTACCAGATGGGTGGCTCGGTAGTGCACCTGACCACCGGCGACAGCCAGCTGGGCCGCGCCGAACCCATCGAAGACAGCGCGCGCGTGATCAGCCGCATGGTCGACCTCGTGATGATCCGCACCTACGAGCAGAGCAAGATCGAGGCGTTCGCCGCGCACTCGCGCGTGCCCGTCATCAACGGCCTCACGAACGAGTTCCACCCCTGCCAGATCCTGGCCGACATCTTCACCTTCATCGAGCAGCGTGGCTCCATCGCCGGCAAGGTGGTGGCCTGGGTCGGTGACGGCAACAACATGGCCAACACCTGGCTGCAGGCGGCCGAGCTGCTCGGCTTCACGGTGCACGTGAGCACGCCCGGTGGCTACGAGGTGGACCCGGTGCTCGCCGGCATCACGCAGCGCGACTGCTACAAGGTGTTCAAGGACCCGCGCGAAGCCTGCCAGGGCGCGCACCTGGTCACCACCGACGTCTGGACCAGCATGGGCTTCGAGGCCGAGAACGAAGTGCGCCGCGAGGCCTTCAAGCGCTGGTGCGTGGACGAAGACATGATGCGCGCGGCCCAGCCCGACGCGTTGTTCATGCACTGCCTGCCCGCACACCGTGGTGAAGAGGTCAGCGCCGAAGTCATCGACGGCCCGCAGTCGGTGGTCTGGGACGAGGCCGAGAACCGCATGCACGTGCAGAAGGCCTTGATGGAATACCTGCTGCTGGGCCGCCTCGGTTGAAGCCACCGCCATCGTCCACGGCGTTGCTGGAGCGCTACCTGCCGGTGCACCAGTTCGCCGAACGGCATGGCCTGCAGGTGGCGGCCGCGCCGGCGCAGTTGCTCGATCAGGTTGCGCCCGTGCTGCAGCAGGCAGACCCGCTGGTGAACAAGGCCATCGCCCTGCGCGAAGCCCCGGCACGGCTCTGGCAAAAACTGGGCGGCCGCAATGCCTTGCCGGCGCGCCCGTTCGGCCTGGACGATTTCACCCTGCTCGAACGTCGGGGCGATGGCGAGCTGGCTTTTGGCCTCGCCGGCCGCTTCTGGCAAGCCGACTACGGCCTGCACCCGGTCGCCAACGCCGACGCCTTTCTCAACCTGCAGGGAGTGCCGAAGCTGGTGCTGCACTTCAGCGCCAGCCCACACGGCAACAGCACCTGGCTGAGCACCTGCACCCGCGTGAGCTGCCCCGACGCCGCCAGCCTGCGCCGCTTCCGTCCCTATTGGCTGCTGATCCGCCCGGTCAGCGGCCTGATCCGCCGCCGCTTGCTGCAACGCATCGCGGCCGCCGCCACCTGAGACCCTCTGTGCAAGCGCTGCTCGACACCATCAGCCGGCTGGACAAGCCCACCGACGCCGCCCGCGTGTTCCATGGCCGCGGCGGCCTGCACCCGGGCCACGAACAATGGGCGCTCGACGCCTTCCCGCCGGTCTGGGTGCTGACCAGCTTCCAGCCGGTGGACGAGGCCACGCTGCAGACCCTGCACACGGCGCTGGCCGCGCGCTGGGCGCAGATTGCACCCGGCGAAAGCCTGAACTGGGTGTTCCAGTGCCGCCACGAGCGCCAGACCGAAACCCGCCTGATGGCCGGCGCCGTGCCCGAGCCGCATGTGGTGACCGAGCGCGGCGCGCGTTACCTGGTGCACGTGCTCAAGGGGCAGAACCACGGCCTGTTCCTCGACATGGCCGAGGGCCGGCAGTGGGTGCGCGAACACGCCGCGCAGCGCAAGGTGCTCAACCTGTTCGCCTACACCTGCGCCTTCTCCATCGCGGCGCTGCAAGGCGGCGCACGCCAGGTGGTCAACGTCGACATGAGTGGCGGCGCGATGGCGATCGGCCAGCAGAACCACCCGCTCAACGGACTCGCTTCGGGCGCCAGTTTCCTGCCGCACGACATCTTCAAGACCTGGGGCAAGATCACGCGCAGCGGCCCCTATGGCCTGATCATCGTGGACCCGCCGAGCTTCCAGAAAGGCAGCTTCGTCGCCACCAAGGACTACCAGCGCCTGATGCGCCGCATGAACGAGCTGCTGCTGCCCGAAGGCCAGTTGCTGCTGTGCCTCAACGCACCCGAGCTCGGCCCCGACTTCCTGCAGCAGCAGATGCAGGAGGCCGCACCCGAGCTGCAGTTTGAACGGCGGCTGGACAACCCCGCCTCGTTTGCCGACGTGGCACCCGAGCGCGCGCTCAAGGTGCTGCTGTACCGCGCACCCGCGCTGCCGCCCCGCGACGCATGAGCAACACCTGCACCAGCTGCGGCGCCTGCTGCGCCTGCTTCCGTGTCGACTTCTCGGTGCACGAGACCGAAGACCTGGGCGGCACGGTGCCGGGCGGCCTGGCGGTGGAGGTCAATCACAGCATCGCGCGCATGCGCGGCACCGACCATTCACCACCACGCTGCGCCGCACTCAGCGGCAAGGTGGGTGTGCGGGCCGTGTGCGGCATCTACGAGTGGCGGCCCTCGCCCTGCCGCGAGTTCGAAGAAGGCAGCGAGGCCTGCACACGCGCGCGCCAGCGCCATGGCCTGCCCGCGCTGGACGGTGCCGGCTGAGCCTGCCGCCCCGGCGTTGGTCGTTGATGCAGGCCCCAACAAATAGGCGGGCCTGTTGGGATTAACCGACACCACGGTTTTTTTCAGGGTGCTACCTTCATCGCACCATGAAACAGCTCTGGGACATCTCCCCGCCGGTGCACGCGCGCACCCCCGTTTTTCCGGGTGACACGGCCTACTCGCAACAGTGGGCCGCCACCATCGGCCCGGGCTGCCCGGTCAACGTGAGCGCGATCACGCTCTCGCCACACGTGGGCGCACATGCCGACGCACCGCTGCACTACGACGCCGAAGGCGCCGCCATCGGCGAGATGCCGCTCGAACCCTTCATCGGCCCCTGCCGCGTGATCCACGCCATCGGCTGCGGCCCGCTGGTGCGGCCCGAACACATTGCGCATGCGCTCACGAACCTGCCCCAGCGGGTGCTGGTGCGCGTCTACCAACAGCAGCCGCAAGACCGCTTCGACGACGCACTGCCCGCCTTCGCGCCCGAAACCGTGGCGCAGTTGGCCGACCTTGGCGTGCAGTTGATCGGCATCGACAGCGCCAGCATCGACCCGGCCAGCAGCAAGACGCTGGAGAGCCACCAGACCACCCGCCGCCGCGGCCTGCGCGTGCTGGAAAACCTGTTGCTCGACGACGTGCCCGAAGGCGACTACGAGCTGATCGCCCTGCCCTTGAAACTCAGCACCGCCGACGCCAGCCCGGTGCGCGCCATCCTGCGAAGCCTGACATGACCACAAAGACCACCGCCACGATCTCCCTGGAAGACTGCCGCGCACGCGACGCGCAAGACCCGCTGCGCAGCCTGCGCGATCTGTTCCACCTCCCCGACGGCATGGTCTACCTCGACGGCAACTCGCTCGGCGTGATGCCGCGCAGCGCACCCGCGCGCGTGGCCGACGTGGTGGCGCGCGAATGGGGCACCGACCTGATCCAGAGCTGGAACAAGAACGGCTGGTTCGGCCTGCCAAAAAAAGTCGGCGACAAGATCGCGCGCCTGATCGGTGCCGCCCCCGGCACCGTGGTGGCCACCGACAGCACCTCCATCAACCTCTACAAGGTGCTGTCGGCCGCCATGCACCTGGCCGCCAGCGAACGCCCGGCCGCGCGCCGCATCGTCAGCGAACGCAGCAACTTCCCGACCGACCTCTACATCGCCGAAGCGCTGTGCAAGGAACGCGGCTTCGAGCTGGTGCTGGTGGAGCCCGAAGGCATCAACGCCGCGCTCACACCCGAGGTGGCGGTGCTCATGCTCACGCACGTCAACTACCGCACCGGCGCCATGCACGACATGGCAGCCGTGACGCAGGCGGCGCACGCGGTTGGCGCGCTCATGCTGTGGGACCTAGCGCACAGCGCCGGCGCGGTGCCGGTGGACCTCACGGGCGCCAACGCCGACTACGCCGTGGGCTGCGGCTACAAGTACCTCAACGGTGGCCCCGGCGCACCGGCTTTCGTCTGGGTGCACCCGCGCCACACCGACCGTTTCTGGCAACCGCTGGCCGGCTGGTGGGGCCACGCCACGCCCTTCGAGTTCACGCCCGACTACCGGCCCGCACCGGGCATCACGCGGTACCAGTGCGGCACCCAGCCGATGATCAGCCTGGCCGCGCTCGAATGCGGCGTGGACAGTTTCCTGGCTGCCGAAGCGCTCGGCGGCATGGCCGCGCTGCGCACCAAATCGCTCGCGCTCACCGACCTCTTCATCCAGCTCGTGAACCAGCGCTGCCAGGGCCACGGCCTGGGCCTGGCCACACCGCTGGCGCATGCGCAACGCGGCTCGCAGGTCTGCCTGAGCAAGCAGGAAGGCGCCTACGCCATCGTGCAGGCCCTGATCGCGCGCGGCGTGGTGGGCGACTTCCGCGCCGGCGACGGCGTGCGCCACCCGGACATCCTGCGCTTCGGCTTCACGCCGCTCTATATCGGCTTCGAAGACGTGTGGAACGCGGTCGAGCAGTTGCACCAGGTGCTGGTGAGTGGTGAGTGGCAACGGCCCGAGTTCAACCAGAAACACGCGGTGACCTGAACATGAATCGAACACACCCCTGCATCGCTTCGCGCTACCCCCTCAAGGGGGCGTCATCAGCCGTCCTGCAAAGCCGGCCCGGCGGTGGCTCTGGAGGAATGCCATGAGCACGCATCCACACCACAAGCCCGAAGACATCGTGCGCGAAGAAGGCGCCCAGCTCGACTTCAGCCACGACATGAGCTACGGCGACTACCTGCACCTGGACGAGGTGCTGAACGCACAGCACCCGCTCTCGCCCGCGCACGACGAGATGCTGTTCATCATCCAGCACCAGACCAGCGAGCTGTGGATGAAGCTCATGCTGCACGAACTGCAGGGCGCCATCACCGCGCTCGCCAGCCCGGACAACACCAAGCCCGAGGCCTTCAAGATGCTGGCGCGTGTCACGCGCATCATGGAACAGCTGGTCAACGCCTGGACCGTGCTGTCGACCATGACGCCGCCCGAGTACACCGCCATGCGGCCCTGGCTGGCCAACTCCAGCGGCTTCCAGAGCGCGCAGTACCGCTGCATCGAATTCGCGCTGGGCAACAAGAACGCCGCCATGCTCAAGCCGCACGCGCACAAGCCCGAGCTGCTGGCCAAAGTGGAAGCCGCCTGGCGCGCGCCTTCGTTGTACGACGAGGCCCTGCGCTTGATGGCGCGCGAGGGCATCGACGTGCCGGCCGACCGGCTGCAGCGCGACTGGACCCAGCCCTACGAAGCCAGCCCCGGCGTGCAGGAAGCCTGGCTCACGGTCTACCGCGACCCGCACGCGCACTGGGATCTGTACCAGCTGGGCGAGAAACTCACCGACATCGAAGACGCCTTCCGCCTCTGGCGCTTCCGCCACGTGACCACGGTGGAGCGCGTGATCGGCTTCAAGCGCGGCACCGGTGGCACCGGCGGCGTGAGCTACCTGCGCAAGATGCTGGACGTGGTGCTGTTCCCCGAGATCTGGAGCCTGCGCACCGAACTCTGAGCGCTTCCCAGCGCCGGAAAGAAAGCACACCAAAGCCCGCCAAAGACGACCAAAGCGGCACCGATGGCGCGGCTTTGGTGAACATTCACCACCGGGTCATGGGCAGAAACCCGCTTGGTTTTCCACTCGGAGGGCTTATCATGCCCTTCGTCGGCCGCTTTCCGGCATGAGGCAAGCCCTATGCTTGGAAACCTCGGGCGACACCACCCCCTCTTTTTCCTCACCCGCACAAGACCACCCTCGTGACTTCCCGCACCGCCCCACATTCCCCCCGCTCCCTCTCGGCCCGTGCACTCGCGCTGTCCGCTCTGGTGGCGGGCCTGGTGTGGGCGGGCTGCAGCGGCCTGGCCTTGGCGCAGCAGCACACGGACAAGCCGGTGGGTTACGTGAAAAACGTCAAGGGCACGGCCTCGGTCACCACGCTGGGCAAGCAGGTGCCGGCCGAACCCGGCACGCCGCTGCACCAGGGCAGCGAACTGCGCACCGACGCCGACTCCAGCATGGGCGTGGTGTTCAAGGACAACACGCTGATGTCGTTCGGTCCGAGCACCGTGCTCACGGTGGACGAATACCTCTACGAGCCGGCCGAGGGCAAGCTCAAGCTCGGCGCGCGCATGGGCAAGGGCACGCTGAACTACGTCTCGGGCGTGATCGCCAAGCTGCAACCCGAGGCCGTGACCGTGAAGACGCCCACCGGCATGATCGGCGTGCGCGGTACCCAGTTCCTGCTCAAGGTCGACGAAGAGTAAGAACGCTTCGGGCCTGCCGTGCCTGTTGAGCCGGTCACTTGCGGCTGAGCACGATCTGGTCGCCCTGCTCCTGCTGCGCCAGCCGCGCTGCGTGCAAGGCCACCAGCGGATCGTCCGGGTGGCGCTGGTGCAGGCGCTCGAACAAGGCCAAGGCCATCACATCCCCCGCACGCATGGCGTCGTAGGCTTCCTGGTACAGCGCGGTCGGCGCATGCCCCGCCGGCAGCGGTTCGGGCAGTGGCTCGTACACCAGCAGCGCCTGCTTCTTGCCCTTGAGCACCAGGCGCCCCACCGGCCGTGCCGGCACCGGGCGCTCGCAGTCCGAGAGCGTGGCGTCCGACACGCAGATCAGGGTGCCCAGCTGTTTGTTCACGCTCTCCAGGCGCGCGGCGGTGTTGACCGTGTCGCCCAGCGCGCGGTAGTCGAACAGCGCCTGGCCGCCGAAGTTGCCGACGATGACCTCGCCCGAATGCACACCAAAACGCGTCAGCCCGAAGGGTATGCCCCGGGCCTGCAGATCACGCGCGTAGCCGGTGGCGAAGGCGTGCATCTCCATCGCGCAATCGAGCGCGCGCTGCGCATGGTCCACCTGCACCACGGGCGCAGAGAACATGATCGCCACCGCGTCGCCGACGATGCGGTCCAGCGTGCCCTGGTGGCGGAAGGCGATGGAGACCATCTCTTCCAGGTAGCGGTTGAGCAAGGCCACGGCCTCGGACGGGTCGATGGACTCCATCAGGGCCGTGAAGTCTTCGAGGTCGGTGAAGACGAAGCTGCAGTGCTGGCGCTTGCCACCCAGTTCGAGCTGGCCGGGGTTGTTCATCAGGTACTCGACCCGGTTGGGCGAGACGTAGCGCGAGAACGCCTGCTTGATCCAGCGCTGCTGGCGCTCGCTCCAGAAGTGCCGGCTCAGGCTGGCCAGCACAAAGGCCAGCGCCCAGGCCAGCGCGGGCGTGAAGCTGTCCAGCAGCAGGCGCTGTTGCGCAAACGACCACCAGCCGGCCCACAGCACGCCGCCCACCAGCGCCAGCGCCAGGCCCGCGGCCCACAACGCGGGCACGAAGGCGCCGATCCAGACCAGCAACACGCAGCCCAGCACCACCGCCAGCGCCTCGGCCGCCAGCGCCCAGCCGGGGCGGTTCAGGTAGTAGCCCGAGAGCACCTGCTCCAGCGCCTGCGCGTGTGCCTCGACACCGGGCATCACACGCCCCAGCGGGTTGACGCGCAGGTCCATCAGGCCCTGCGCGGAACTGCCCACCAACACCAGGTGGCCTTCCAGCAGCGCCCGGTCCACCTCGCCCGCCAGCAACTGCCAGGCCGGCACATACCGCTGCGGCTGCGCCTCGGTGTAGTGCAGCCAGATCTCGCCCTGGCCGTTGGTGGGCACGCTCACCTGGCCGGTGCGCACCTGCGCCAGCGCCGGCGCGTCGCCCTCGGCGCGGCGCAGCACATGGTTTTCGGCGCCCTGCGCCACGCGCAGCAGCTCGGCGATCAGGCTGGGCACCGGGGCACCGTTCAGCGCCATCGCCAGCGGCACGCGGCGCACCACACCGTCGCCATCGGGCACGAAGCTCAAGGCGCCACCGCCCTGCGCCGCAGCGTCGAGCAGTGGCAGTGCCGGCACCGCGGCCGAAAAACCGTGCAGGGCCTGCGGGCTGGGCTCACCCAGCCAGACGTAGCGGGCGTGCGGCAAGGGCGCGGCCGCGGGCCCGAGCCCAGGTGCGGCGGGTGGATCGCTGCGCAGCGCAAAACCCAGCACCACCGGCTGGCGGGCGATGGCCTCGGCAAACAACACATCGTGGTCGGGCAATGCGGCCAGCGTGCGCGCCTGTTCGGGCGACACCGGCCATTCGGCCGAGACCCGGCTCGGTGAGGTGCGGTCGGGTTCGGCAAACACCACGTCGAAACCCACCGCCGCCGCACCCTGGGCACCGAGCTGGTCCACCAGCCGGGCCATCTTGTGGCGCGGCCACGGCCACTGGCCCACCTTGGCCAGGCTTTCTTCGTCGATGTCGACAATGCGCACCGGCACCGCCTCGTAGGCACGCGGCAGCCAGCGCTGGTACTGGTCAAAGCCCTGATGGCGCAAGGTGCGCAGCGCCAGCGGGTCGGCCAGCACCAGGGCCAGGCCGAGCGCCGCCGTTGCCACGCTCAGCAACACGGCGACCATGTGCATCGTCAGCTTGAGCGGGTACTTCATGCGGGCGCGTTCGGGTGAAGCCGGGCTGTGGCGCTCAGACGGCCCCGGCTCGGCGTGCCGGGGCAACGACCGCGCACAGATCAACACAGGGCACGCAGGATTGAATGCGCTGCATCGTCGCACCAGTGTTCTGGAAATTGGCGCCGAGGTGGGTTGCCAGGGCGTGGTGGCGCCGCGGCCATCCGGTGTCGTCAGCTGTCATGTCGCTCTCATGATGGGAGTGCCCCACACAGAACATGCGGGCGTGCCGGGCTCGAACGGACCGGAGATGCCGGCCCGGGATTCACCGCACCGATACTAGCATCGCCCCTACACGGGGCAGGGTTTCGCAATGGCATGATGCGGCCTGCCCCACACGACCCATTTGGAAGTTCCCGCATGTTTCAGATCCACCACCCCCTTCGCCGGTTGTTGGCGCTCGCCATGCTGGGCGCGCTGGTGCTGCTGGTGTCGGCCTGCGCGCCCAGCCTGCCGCGTTCCTACGTGGTGCTGCTGCCCGATGCCGACGGCTCGGTTGGCCAGGTGATCGTGAGCGGGCAGAAGGGCCAGCAGGTGCTCACGCGCGCCGGCCAGGTGGCGGCCATCGACGGCCATGAGCTCAAGGCCGAACTGCCGGCGCCGCAGATCGACGCCGTCTTTGGCGAAGCCAGGGCAGCCTTGCCCGCTCCACCCGAACACGTGCAGCTGTATTTCTTCAGCGGCAGCACGCGCCTGACGCGCGAATCGGAAGCGCAGTTCAGCCGCCTCGTCAGCCGCTTGCGCGGCCCGGACGCACTGCCCGTGCTGGCGGCGGTGGTGATCGGCCACACCGACACCGTGGGCAGCGCGGAAGACAACCTGGTGCTGTCAGCGCAGCGCGCCAAGGTGGTGGCGGACCGCCTGCGCGCCTCGGGCCTGAAGTTCTCCAGCCTGACGATGGAGTCGCACGGCAAGAGCAACCCGCTCGTGCCCACCCGGGACGGTGTGGACGAACCGCGCAACCGGCGGGTGCAGATCACGCTGCACTGAGCGGCGGCGTTGCGCCGCTTCAGGCGGCCGGTGCGCACAGCGCCAGGCGCATCGCCTGCGAGCGCAGCGCCGAACCCGGCCGCAAGGCCTCGGCCTCGCCCACCGCCACGAAACCGGCGGCGAGGTACAGGCGCAGCGCGCTGCTGTCGCCCAGCGTGACGCCCAGGCACAGGCTTTGCGCACCGCGCGCGCTGGCCCAGTCGATCGCGCCGCGCAGCAGTTGCCGCCCCAGGCCGATGCCGCGGTGTTCGGGCGCCACCCACATCTGGAACAGGTGGACGCGGCGGGTGTCGCCGGCATCCTGCTTCGCCCAGCAGAGGCCGGCCGGCATACCGGCGGCGAGCGCGAGCAGCGGCAGGTCCGCGCCGGACTCGACGCCGGCCCGCAGGCGCTCCTGCCACGCGTCCACCGGCCGCGCTGCTTCTTCCGCCCAGGTGCTGCCGAAGGCATCGGGTGTGTCCTGCAGCGCCTGCAGGCGCAGGGCGCGGTAGACCGGCCATTCGCTGGCAAGGAAGGCGCGCACCGTGGTTGGCGTCTCGCCAGGGCGGGCATCGGTGTTGGTGGACATCACGGCACCTCTGGCGCGGGCTGCGCCGACACGCGGGGTTCAAGGCAGGGGATGCCTGTGCATTCGTGGCTGTCGACATGGAAGTGGCTCATGCCCGCAGTGTGCACGAGCCATGGGCCTGAAATGCGTTGCCTCAATGCGGCGGCATGTCACCGCACGGCGTCGGCCAACGCCATCCAGTCGCCCTTTCCAACGTGCGCCAGCCGGCCTGGTAACACGCGGTTGAGCAGTGCCTGCGGCGGGCCAACGCAGCACCTGCGTCGCCCGGTGCGCGGCCGGTCTGCAGCGCCGGCACCAGTTGCTGCACCTCGTCCAGCCAGGCGCGTGCTTGGGCCGCGTCGGCGCGGCTGGCCGGCACTGTGGGCACGGCCGCGAGCAGTTGTTCGAAGCTGCTCATCGGGGCTGCCGCTGAGGTCGGCTCCTTGCGGACCGATGCCGCACCAGTCCTGCTCGCGCCACACGCCTCCGGCATGCGGCATGCGGCATGCGGCGTGCGGCGTGCGGCGTGCGGCGTGCTCATGGTCGCAAGCCTGTCAAGAATTCACCGAGCTCGTTCGGCACGCTGCGCCGTGCATGTCGATGCGTGCCCCGCTTCTCACGAGCCGGCGAACAGACGCGAAAAAGGGGCCGTAGCCCCTCGGTCGCACGCGGTCGAGCGCCGCCGTGTCCGGCGTCAGTCCGGGTGGATCTTGTTGCGGCGGATCACGTCGGCCATGGTGCTGGTGTCGCTCTGGATGCGGCGCGCCAGGCCTTCCGGGCCGGTGCCGGCAACCTGCCAGCCCTGGGAAAAAATCTTCTGCCGGATGTCTTCGCGGCGCACGATGTCGGTGAGCAGGGCCGACAGGCGCATCACATGCGCCTTGGGCAGGCTGTTGGGCGCGGCCACGGCGTTCCAGATCTCGAGCTGGAAGTCGCGCACGCCGGCTTCGGTCAGGCTTGGCACCTCGGGCACCAGGCTGCTGCGGCCGGCCGAGGTGACGCCAATGGCCTTGAGCTTGCCGGCACGCACCTGCACCATGGCCAGGCCCGGTGGCAACAAGGACATCTGCAACTGGCCGCCGAGCAAGGCGGTGATCACCTGCGGGTTGCCCGGGTACGGCACATGCACCGGCGCGATGCCGGCGCGGCTCTTGAGCAGTTCCATGCCCAGATGCGCCACGGTGCCGACGCCGGGTGTGCCGTAGTTCCACTTGTCGCCGGCCGCGCGCGCCGCCGCCATGTAGGCTGCGCCGCTTTCCGCCACGTTGACCGGCACGCAGAGCACCAGCGGTGCGACCGCGATCAGCGACACCGGCATCAGGTCCTTGATCGGGTCGTAGGGCGTTTCGGGGTTGAGGATCTTGGCGATCGTCATGTTGTTGTTGATCATCAGCCCGATGGTGTGATCGTCGTCGGCGCGCGCCACCTGCGCGGCAGCGATGTTGCCGCCGGCGCCGGGCCGGTTCTCGATCACCACCGGCTGGCCCAGCGCCTGCTGCAAGGGTTCGGCGAGCAGGCGCGCGGTGAGGTCGGGTGACGAGCCGCCGGGGAAACCGACCACGATCTTCAGCGGCCGGCTCGGCCACTGGGCCTGGGCCTGCACGGCGGTGGGCATGGCGGTGGCGGCGGCCAGGGCGGCGCCGGTTGCCAGCGCGTGGCGGCGGGTCACGGGGGTCTTGTCAAAGCTCATGTCTGCCTCGTTGTTGGTTGTTGGGAGTGGATGTTTCAGTGGGATGTGCGCGGCTCTGGTGGCCCTTCGTAGAGCCACGTATTGTCCAGCAAACGTTCGCCCAGCAAGGCCATGGCGGTGTTGCGGCCCCAGCGCAGCAGGCCGCTGGCATGGAACACCACGCCGTTGCGTTGCGACAGCTGCTGCACGCGCGCGTTGCGCCGCCAGCGGGTCTGCGCGTACAGCGCCAGGCGGGCCGGCCAGTCGTCGCCGGCCGCGGGATCTTGTGCCAGGCGGCCAAGTGTCCAGGCGTCTTCAATGGCCATCGCCGCACCCTGCGCGAAATACGGCCGCATCGGGTGCGCGGCATCGCCCAGCAAGGCCACCCTGCCCTGCGCCTGCTCGTGCGGACCGCGCAGGGCCGGCCGGTCGTTGAGGGGCCAGAGGGTCCAGTCGGGCACGGCGTTGACCATGGACATCAGTTCCTCGCACGCCGGGCCGAGCGCGCGCCGCAGGTCGGTGGCGTGTGCGGCATGGGTCCAAGCCTGGGGGTCGTCGGTGGATGGCAACTGGCCATGCACCACCGCCACCAGGTTGAAGCGCTCGCCCTGCTTCACCGGGTAGTGCACCACGTGCAGGCGCGGCCCGAGCCAGGCGGTGACCAGGTTGCCGCGCAGCGCAGGTGGCACGTCGGTCGTGCGCAGCAGGCCGCGGTAGGCCAGGTGGCCGGTGGCGCGCACCGGCTGTTCGCCCAGCATCTGCGCGCGCACCCGGCTCCACAGACCGTCGCAACCGATCAGGGCGCCGGCCGACAGGGTGTCGCCACCTTCCAGCGTCACGCGCACACCCGACGCGGCATCTTCTTCGCAACGGCTCAGGCGCGCGCCCAGGCGCAACTGCACTTCCGGTCGCTGCTGCACTGCCGTCAGCAAGAGGCTGTGCAGGTCGGCGCGGTGCAGCGTGGCGTAGTGTTGCCCATGTCGCGCCAGCGCCATGGCACCCAGGCGCAGCTGGCCGAGCTGCCGGCCGTCGTGCGCGTCGCGCACCCGCAAGGCCGCGGGAAACGCGGCGCAGGCCAGCAGGTTGTCCATCAGCCCCCATTCGGCGAGCACGCGCACGGCGTTGGGGCCGAGCTGCAAACCCGCGCCCACCTCGGCAAAGGCCCGGGCCTGCTCCAGCACCACCGAACGCACGCCCGCGCGCGCCAGCGCCAGCGCACAGGCCAGCCCGCCGATGCCACCACCGGCGACGATCACATGTTGGTTCATGCCGGCCATTGTGCCGGGCCGCGATGGGCCACCGCTTCAGGCAAACCCTGGACCGGGTGTCGCGCGTGCGGCATGGTGCGCGGCGCCGGCTGTGGCCAGGGCCTGGCAGGCCCTAGAGGATGCGGTTGAACCAGAGCACCGACAGGCTGGCCGCCAGCAGCGCCAGCACCGCCGCGGCGAGTGCCAGCAGGCCGGAGATTTCGGTTTCCTTCTTCTCCACCGTGAGGCGCGAGCTCAGGGTCTCGTACACCTTCTTCAGGTTCTCGGCGGTGCCGGCGTAGAAGTACTCGGCCTGGGTGGCGCGCGCCACTTCCTTCAGGCTCTGCTCGTCGAGCCGCACGCGCATGGACCAGCCCTCGAAACCGATCACCTCGCCATCCACCGTGCCCACGCCCACGGTGTAGACGCGCACGCCGCGTTCGGCCGCCATCCGGGCGGCTTCGGCGGTGTCCACGCCGGTGGTGCGTTGGCCGTCGGTGAGCAGGATGATGGCGGCCGAGCTGTAGGAGCCGGGTGCGACCGGGGTGAAGGTCTTGTCGTCCGGTCTGGGCTGATCGAGCGCTCGGCCCTTGGGCGCGAACGGGTCGGCGTTGCGGCTGAAGGTCATGTCGCCGAGGTTGATGCGCTGCTCGGGAAACAGCTCGGAGAGCGAGACCACGATGGCGCTGCCGATGGCAGTGGCGCGCTGCAGCTGGAACTTGTCGATCGCGGCCACCAGGTCTTCGCGGCTGAGCGTGACCGGTTGCACCACCTGCGCCGAACCGGCGAAGGCGACGATGCCGACCTTCACATGGCGCGGCAGATCGGCCAGGAAGGCCTTGGCGGCGTTCTGCGAGGCCACCAGCCGGTTGGGCTGCACGTCTTCTGCGCGCATGCTGCCCGAGACGTCCATGGCCAGGATGATGGTCTGCTGGTTGGAGGGCAACGTGATGCTGGCCATGGGTCGCGCCGCGGCCAGCAGCATGATGGCGATGGCCAGCAGCAGCAACACCGGTGGCACGTGGCGGCGCCAGCCCGGGCCCTTGCCCATGGCCTCGCGCACGATGGACAGGCTGGCAAACCGCAGCGCGGCCTGCTTGCGCCGCCCCAGCAGCCAGAGGTAGAGCAGCACCAGCAAGGGCAGCGCCAGCAGCAGCCACAGCAGCTGTGGCCAGAGGAAGGTGACGGGCAAGGTGTTCATCTCGTGGCTCCAGCAGGGCCGGGGCGCGGCCTGCAGCGCAGCAAACAACTTCGATCCAGGGGCATCGAGGGTCCGGCTCTGCCGGCCCCGGATGCCGCCGCCCTCCCACCACAGGCGAGAAAGGGGGAGCGGCGCAGGGGGTACTTCATCTCATGCTCCTTCTCGATGGGTGCCGAAGCTGCGGCGATCCCGGGTCGGCAACTGGGTCGGCATGGGCCGTCCGCCAATGCCGTTGCGTGTCTCGCGCTGGCGGCGCTTGCGCAACTCGATGAAGCGCAGCACAGCCTCGGCCAGATCGTCGTCGGTAGAGAGTTCCAGCGTGTCCACGCCGGCGCGGCCCAGGCTCTCGCGCAACTGCGCTTCGCGCTGTGCGGCGATGCGCGCAAAACGTTGGCGAAAGCCGGCGTCGTGTGTGTCCACCATCAGCTGTTCGCCGGTTTCGGCGTCGCGGATCGGGATCAGGCCAAGGTCGGGCAGCTCGAGTTCCAGCGGGTCGAGCAGGCGCACGGCCACCACGTCGTGCCGGCGCGCGAGTTCGCCCAGCGGTTTCTCCCAGCCCGGCTCGCTGATGAAGTCGGACACCACGAACACGGTGGCGCGCTGGCGCACGGTGTGCACCGCGGCGCGCAGCAGGTCGCTGAGTTGCGTCACGCCGTTGCGGCGTTCGCCCTCGGTGTGCCGCGGTGGCTGCAGCACCATCTGCATCAGGCGCAGCACCTGCGTGCGGCCGCCGCGTGCGGGCAGCACCGCGTCCACCACCGGCTCACCGCGCGCGCCGTAGAGCACCGCACCGACGCGGTTGCCATGGCGCCCGATCAGGCGCGCCAGCACGGCGGTGAAGTCGAGCAGCACCTCGCTCTTGCGCTGGTCGCCCGAACCGAAATCGACCGAGGGGCTGAGGTCGAGCAGGAACCACGCGGCCATCTCGCGGTCTTCGGTGAACACGCGCACGTGTGGTGTCTGCAGGCGCGCGGTGACGTTCCAGTCGATGTGGCGCACGTCGTCGTGGTGCTGGTACTCACGCAGGTCGGCGAGGTCCAGCCCCGAGCCGCGCATCAGCGTGCGGTAGTCGCCCTGCAGCAGGCCGTCGAGCCGGCGCAGCACGGTCCACTCCAGCCGCCGCAGCAACTGTTCGGCGCGGCGCGCGGCGGGCGATGCACTGGCCGTGGTGCTGGCCTGCGCCGCGCTCTTTTTGCCGAACAGCCGCGCGAACATGTCAGGCCCCCGGAGCGCGATGGCCCCGTCCGGAGAAGGCGAGGCTCTGAAGGCGACGCAGGGGGTGCTTCATGATCACGCCACCTTTTGCTCGTGCTCCAGCGGCCGTGCCGGCGGCGGGATGTGCTTCATGATGCGGCCGATCAGCGCTTCGCTGGTGAGGCCTTCGGACAGGCCTTCGTAAGACAGCACCACACGGTGGCGCAACACGTCGGGCACCAGGTCGCTCATGTCTTCCGGCAGCGCGTAGTTGCGACCACGCAGCATGGCCAGGGCGCGTGCGCCTTCCACCAGGCCGATGGTGGCGCGCGGGCTGGCGCCGAAGGTGATCAGGTGCGCCAGGTCCTTGATGCCGTGTTTCTCCGGCGTGCGCGTGGCCGACACCAGCTTCACCGCGTACTGCACCAGCGACGGGTCCACATACACCTGCCGGCACTGCGCCTGCAGGGCCGCGAGCTGGTCGGTGGTGGCAACGGCATTGACCTGCACCGCCGGGCCGGTGACGCGCTCGACGATCACGAACTCTTCTTCATCGGTGGGGTAGTCCACCATCACCTTCATCATGAAGCGGTCCACCTGCGCCTCGGGCAAGGGGTAGGTGCCTTCGGTCTCGATCGGGTTCTGCGTCGCCATCACGAGGAAGGGGTTGGGCACCTTGTGGGTTTCACCGGCGATGGTGACCTGGCGCTCCTGCATCACTTCCAGCAAGGCGCTCTGCACCTTGGCCGGTGCGCGGTTGATCTCGTCGGCCAGCAGCAGGTTGGCGAACACGGGCCCGAGCGCGGTGCTGAAGTCGCCGGTCTTCTGGTTGTAGATGCGCGTGCCGATGAGGTCGGCCGGCACCAGATCGGGCGTGAACTGGATGCGCTTGAAGCGGCCATGCACCACATCGGCCAGGGTCTTGACGGTGAGCGTCTTGGCCAGGCCGGGCACACCTTCCACCAGCAGATGGCCTTGCGCCAGCATGGCGACCATGACGCGCTCCAGGAACCGGTCCTGCCCGACCACCACGCGCTTGACCTCGTACAGGATCTGTTCCATGAGCTGGGCGGTATCGGGTGCGTTGCTTTGGTCCATGGCGTGCTCCTGTGAAAGGTGAGAGAACTAGAACGGCGGCAGGCCGGCGGCGCTGGCGGCGCTCTCGATCGGCACGGCAAAACCGATGCCGACAAAGGTGCGGTGGCTGGTGGGGTTGAGGATGCCGGTGACGATGCCGACCACTTCACCATCCATGGTCACCAGCGGGCCACCCGAGTTGCCCGGGTTGGCGGCGGCGTCGAACTGGATCAGGTTGCCGATCTCCTGCTCGCCCTCGGGCGACTTGAAGGCGCGGCCGAAACCGGAGATCACGCCCGATGAAGTGGACGGGCCGATGCCGAACGGGAAGCCCACCGCCACCACCTCGTCGCCCGACACCAGGTCGCCGGTGGAGCGCATGGTGGCGGCGATCAGGTCGTCCGGGATGGTGTGGGCCTGCAGCACGGCCAGGTCGTTGTGGGCCTGCACGCCGGTGACGCTGGCGCCCGATTCCGAGCCGTCGGCAAACACCAGCTTGATGGTCTCGGCCCCCTGCACCACGTGCAGGTTGGTGAGGATGACACCCTTGTCCACGATCACCACGCCGGTGCCCACACCCTGTTCCTGCTCCTGCCCCTTCTTGTCCTTGGCGTAGGACATGACCCGCACCACGGCGGGACGCACCTTCTCGGCCGCGCGTGCCGCCGGCGAGGGCATGACCTGGGTGGTGAGGGTGCGCAACACCGCGGCGTCGATGTCTTTCTGGGTGAGTGGCGCCGGGCCGTTGGCACGGCCATGCCAGACGCTGGTGGCCAGCAAGGCGGCCAGCAGCGCCAGCGCCGACCACATCACACGCGGGCTGCTCGCAGCGCGGCCGGCGGCATTGCGCCAGCGGCGCTGGCGGCCGGGTGGTGACGCTGCGGCCGCAGTGGCGCCAGCCGTGCCGGTGGCCGGGGCATCAGCCGCGTCGGCCACCCGCTGTGCCGCGGCTCGCGCACCGGCCTGGGCATCCTGGGCGCGAACGCGGGGGCTGTACAGGGCAGGTTTTCGCATGACGACTCCCGGTGGCGATCGTTCGGCACATCATGCCGCGTTGCGGCATCCGGCTCAAGCGCTCAGCAATTGCCGAAGCACATAGGGAAGGATGCCCCCTTCGCGGTAATAGTTCACCTCCACCGGCGTGTCGATGCGCAGGATCACCTGCAGCTCGCGGCGTTCGCCGTTGGCGCGGGTGACCACCAGCAGCGCTTCGCTCTGCGGCGTGAGCGCCGGGTCGGGCACCACGTCGATGGTTTCGTTGCCGGTCAGGCCCAGGCTGTCCCAGGAATCGCCCGGCTTGAACTGCAGCGGCAGCACGCCCATGCCGACCAGGTTGGAGCGGTGGATGCGCTCGAAGCTGCGCGCCACCACCGCCTTGATGCCCAGCAGCTGAGTGCCCTTGGCGGCCCAGTCGCGGCTGGAGCCGGTGCCGTACTCCTCACCGGCGAACACCACCGTCGGCACGCCGGCCGCCTGGTAACGCTTGGCGGCGTCGAAGATGCTCATCTTCTTCCCACTGTCCGGGCCGGCAAGCTGGTAGACCGTCCAGCCGCCCTCCTCGCGCGAACCGTCGGGGCCGGCCGGCAGCATGAGGTTCTTGATGCGCACGTTGGCGAAGGTGCCGCGCATCATCACGTCGTGGTGGCCGCGGCGCGCGCCGTAGCTGTTGAAATCGGCCTTGAGCACACCATGCTCCTGCAGCCAGAGGCCGGCGGGCGAGTTGGCGGCGATGTTGCCGGCGGGCGAGATGTGGTCGGTGGTGATGGAGTCACCGAACAAGGCCATGACACGCGCACCACGCACGGCCGGTGGCGCGGTGGTTTCCGCCGGCGCCAGCTCGAAGCTGTCGAAGAACGGCGGCTCGGCGATGTAGGTGCTCTTGGGCCAGGTGTAGGCCTCACCCGAGACGCCGCGGATCTTCTCCCACAGCTTGCCGGGCTCGCTGGCCACACGCGCGTAGTTGTCGCGGTAGGCCTTGCCGTTCATGGCGAACTTCATCAGCGCGTAGATCTCGTCGCTGCTCGGCCACACGTCGCCCAGGTACACCGGCTTGCCGCCCTTGCCCTTGCCGAGCGGCTCGGTCATCAGGTCTTTCATCACGTTGCCGGCGATGGCATAGGCCACCACCAGCGGCGGGCTGGCGAGGAAGTTGGCCTTGAGGTTGGGGTGGATGCGGGCCTCGAAGTTGCGGTTGCCCGAGAGCACCGCGGCGCAGATCAGATCGTTCTCTGTGATCGCGGCGTTCAGCTCGGGCGTGAGGTCGCCCGCGTTGCCGATGCAGGTGGTGCAGCCATAGCCGGCGAGCGAGAAGCCGAGCTTTTCCAGGTACGGCAGCAGCCCGGTCTGCGTGAGGTATTCGGTGACGATGCGCGAACCGGGCGCCAGCGAGGTCTTGATGTGCGGTTGCACCTTCAGGCCCGCCTCCACCGCCTTCTTCGCCAGCAGGCCGGCGGCCAGCAGCACGCCGGGGTTGCTGGTGTTGGTGCAACTGGTGATGGCGGCAATGAGCACGTCGCCGTTGCCCACCGTGATGTCGTTGCGCGCGGCCTTGGCCGGCGCGCTGGCGCGCACCGGGCGGTTGGCCACCATCTCGGCCTCGAAGCGCGGTGCACCGTTGGGCGTGGGCTGGGCCACCGGCACGGCGGGTGCCACCTCGGCGGGGCCGGCGTGGTATCGCGTGTGCAGCAACTCGGCCGGGCGGTTGAAGCCGTTCTGCGCATTGGGCAGGCTGAACAGGTCGGCAAACTGCGCCGCCACCCGGCCCAGCTCGATGCGGTCCTGCGGCCGCTTCGGGCCGGCCAGGCTGGGCGTGACCTGGCCGAGGTCCAGGCGCACCACTTGCGAGTACTGGATTTCGCCCGCCGCCTGCGAAGCGCCCTCCGCACCCGGCACGCCGAACAGGCCCTGGGCGCGGAAGTAGGCTTCGAAGGCTTCGATCTCGGCCTTGCTGCGGCCGGTGCCGCGGAAGTAGTCGAGCGTCTTGCCATCGACCGGGAAGAAGCCCATGGTGGCGCCGTACTCGGGTGCCATGTTGGCGATGGTGGCGCGGTCGGGCAATGAGAGCGAGGCGGTGCCGGCGCCGTAGAACTCGACGAACTTGCCCACCACCTTCTGCTGGCGCAGGATCTCGGTCACGGTCAGCACCAGGTCGGTGGCGGTCACGCCTTCGCGCAGCTGGCCGGTGAGCTCGAAGCCCACCACGTCGGGCGTGAGCAGGTAGACCGGCTGGCCCAGCATGGCGGCTTCGGCCTCGATGCCGCCCACGCCCCAGGCGACCACGCCGATGCCGTTGATCATGGTCGTGTGGCTGTCGGTGCCGACCAGGGTGTCGGGGTAATACAGGCCGCCGCGCAGGTGCACGCCGCGCGCCAGGTACTCCAGGTTCACCTGGTGCACGATGCCGAAGCCGGGTGGCACCACGCCGAAGGTGTCGAAGGCCTGCATGCCCCACTTCATGAACTCGTAGCGCTCGCGGTTGCGCTGGAATTCGAGCTTCATGTTGAGGTCGAGCGCGCTCTTGGTGCCGTAGTGGTCAACCATGATGGAGTGGTCCACCACCAGGTCCACCGGCACCAGGGGTTCGATCTTTTTCGGGTTGTGACCCAGGCGCTGGGCCACGCTGCGCATGGCGGCCAGGTCGGCCAGCAGCGGCACGCCAGTGAAGTCCTGCAGCACCACGCGGGCCACGGTGAAGGGAATCTCTTCGGTGCGTGGTGCGTTGGGCGACCACTGCGCGAGTTGCGCCACGTGCTCGGGCGTCACACGCTCGCCGTCGCAGTGCCGCAGCACGCTCTCGAGCACGATGCGCAGCGACACCGGCAGGCGGTTCACCGACGGGTACTGTTTGGCCAGCGCCGGCAGCGAGTAGAACTTGCCGCTCTTGCCGGAGGCCGTCTTGAAGCTCTTGACGGTGGCGGCAAACGGGTGGGTGAAGCCCCCGGAGACGGCGGTGGAGGGAGTCGCGGCGGTAGCAGCGGACGTGGCCATGGGATTCTCCTGACGTGTCGTGGTGGGTTCGGCCATTCTGTCAGCAGCCCGCTATTCCGTGCTGACGACCTTGAAATGCCCCGCCACCGCAGAAAACTGAAAAGCCCCCGGTGCGGCACCGGGGGCTTTTCAGGTCAGCGCGCGCCTGGGCTCACGCCAGGCGCGATCGTCACAAGCGCCCTGTGAGCAGGAGCACGATGACGACCACCAGCACGATGCCCAGCAGGCCGCTGGGTCCGTAGCCCCAGTTGCGGCTGTACGGCCAGCTCGGGATCACGCCGAGCAGGATCAACACAAGAAGGATCAGGAGGATGGTGCCGATTGTCATGGTTGTCGTCCTTTGTAGGTGCCCGCGGCCCGTGGACCTGGCCGGGCGCTTGCCTGGAACGACCGCTGCAGGCCACAGGGTCGTGCCTCAGCGTAGACGCACGGCCCCCCTGCATCTGTACGCTGGCGCACACCCCGGGCTGCGGCGCGCAGCCGGGCCCTGCTCCCCGATCAGGCGCCTCAGGCCGGGTTGGACGGCGGCGTTGACGACGCCGCGGCCTGCTGCTCGCGCTGTTGGCGTGCAGCGGCCTGGTAGTGCAGCGCCGGCGGAATGTCTTCCTCGGCCGGCTTGACGCTGGCGATACGGCGCCGGAACAGCTCGGTGCGCGCCAGCAGGATGGTGGTGACCGGCACGGTGAGCGACAGGAAGATGATGATCAGCCAGGCGTGCAGCGAGAGCTTGCCGTCCTGCGCCGAGAAATAAATGATCGTGGCCAGCGTGACGCACCAGGCCGAGAAGCTGAACGCCAGTGCCGGCGGATGCATGCGCTGGAAGAAGGTCTTGAAACGCACCAGGCCGATGGCGGCGGTGAGCGTGAACACGCCGCTGAGCACCAGCAACACGGCCACCGCAATCTCGGCCCAGAGGGACACACCTGCGGGCATCATCATTCGATCACCTCTCCACGCAACAGGAACTTGGCCATGGCGGCCGAACTGACGAAACCAAACACCGCGATCAGCAAGGCGGCCTCGAAGTACATCGCACTGCGGTAGCGGATGGCCAGCACCATCAGCACCAGCATGCCGATGGTGTAGATCAGGTCCATGGCCAGCACGCGGTCTTGCGCCGACGGGCCGCGGTACAGGCGCAGCAGCGCCAGCGCCATGGCGAGCACGTAACACGCCAGCGTGAAGACGATGGCCGCAAACAGGAATGAGGTCATTCGAAGATCTCCATCAACGGGCGCTCGTAGCGGTTCTTGATCAGCTGGATCTCGTGCTCCGCGTCCTGCAGGTCGAAGATGTGCACGCGCAGCACGCTGCGGTCCAGCGAGAGCTCGGACCAGATGGTGCCCGGGATCACGCACATGATGGCGGCCAGCACCGCCAGGCCGTTGGGATCGCGCATGTCCAGCGGCACGGTGATGAAGCCACCATGCGGCATGTGCTCGCCACGCCCCAGCGTGCCGCGCAGCACGCGCCAGTTCCACTCGATCACGTCGCGCCCGACGCTCATGAACAGCTTGAAGGCCACCCAGGGGTGGCTGAAACGCACCGGCGTGGGCCGCAGCGACTGGGTGAGCAGCGGCACCGCCACCCCCAGCACCACGGCCATGATCCACTGGCCCAGGCCATACGAATTGTTGAGCACCAGCCACAGCGCGATCAGCGCCAGCGACAACAGGGGAGCGGGAAACAGGCGTCGCATCATGGCCGGGCCTCCGGCGCCGGCACGCCCAGGCGTTCGGCATTGGTGGGGGTGGGCACGGGCCGGGCGGAGAACACGGCGCCGATGTAGCCACCCGGCTGGTACAGGGCCTGCGCGGTGGCCTGGGTGTAGCGCAGCACCGCTTCACCGCGCACGGTGAACAGCACGCAGAGGGTGATGAGGATGGCGATCGGCAGGTACTCGGCCACGCGCAACAGGTGAGCGCCGCGCTCCAGCGGGGCCCAGAAGAAGCGGATGCCGGTGCGCGACAGCGCCACCAGCGCGAACAGGCCGGAGGTGATCACCAGCGCCATCAGCGTCCAGCTCGCGGCACTCACCGCCGGCGATGCGTTCTGCAGCGGCAGCAGCGAGGACAACATGGCGAACTTGCCGATGAAGCCCGACAGCGGCGGCAGGCCGGCCACCAGCACGGTGCAGCTGATGAAGGCCAGGCCCAGCAGCGCGGTGGAGGCCGGAATGGCGCGGCCGATCAGCACCTCCTCGTCTTCGTCCAGGTTGGCGGTGCGGGCGATCTCCAGATCGGCCAGCGCAAACGGCAGGTGGTCTTCTTCGTCTTCGGGTGCGCGCTGCGTGGCCGGGTCGGTGCGCGAGCGGTCCATCAGCTCGGCGAGCAGGAAGAACGCCGCCACCGCCAGGGTGGAGGTCGGCAGGTAATAGAGCGCGCTGGCGGTGAGCTCGGGCCGGGCAAAACCGATCACCGCGAGCAGCGTGCCCGACGACACGATGACCGCATAACCCGCCAGCCGCGCCGGCCGCTGCGAGGCCAGCATGCCGATGGCGCCAAACGCCAGCGTGGCCATGCCGCCCCAGGCCAGGAACTGGCTGCCGAAGCTGGCCGACTCACCGGCCTCGGGCGAGAACAGCAGCGTGGACAGGCGCAGCAGCACGTAGATGCCGACCTTGGTGAGCAACGCGAACATCGCGGCCGAGGGCGCACTGGCACTGGAGTACGCCGGCACCAGCCAGAAGTTGAGCGGCCACATCGCCGCCTTGGCCAGGAAGGCCACGGCCAGGATGGCGCAGGCGGTGTGCAGCAGCGCGCGGTCGGTGCTGGCGATGTCGGGAATGCGCGCGGCCAGGTCGGCCATGTTGAGCGTGCCGGAAACGCCGTAGATCATCGACGCACCGACCAGGAACAGCGAGGACGCCGCCAGGTTGATGGCGATGTACTGCAGGCCGGCCTTCACGCGCGACGGGCCCGAGCCGTGCAACAGCAAACCGTAGGACGCGGCCAGCATGACCTCGAAGAACACGAACAGGTTGAACAGGTCGCCGGTGAGGAAGGCGCCGTTCAGGCCCATGATCTGGAACTGGAACAGCGGCTGGAAATGCGCCCCGGCCTTGTGCCAGCGCGCCAGTGCGAACAGCAGCGCCATCAGCGCCACCAGCCCGGCCAGCAACACCATCAGCGCCGAGAGGCGGTCGAGCACCAGCACGATGCCGAAGGGCACGTCCCAGTTGCCCGGCAGGTAGACGCCGAAGGCGCTCGGGCCCTCGCCGCGTTTGCTCCACAGCAGCAAGGCCACCGCCACCACCAGGTTGAGCACCGTTGCGCTCAGGCCGATGGCAGCCTTGGTGCGGCGCCGGCGGTCGCCCACGAACAGCAGCACGCAGGCCGTGGCCAGCGGCAGCAGGATGGGGGCCACCATCAGGTGAGGCATGAAAGCCTCGGCAATCATCTCGAAGACGCCTCCTCCGCTCACTCTGCGTCCCCCTGGCCGTCCACATGGTCATTGCCGAAGAAGCCGCGCTGCGCCAGCAGCACCACCAGGAACAGCGCGGTCATGGCGAAGCCGATCACGATGGCGGTCAACACCAGCGCCTGCGGCATCGGGTCGTCGTATTGCAGCAGCGTGGCCGGCAGGCCGGGCGTGAGCACCGGCTCGCTGTCGACCGAGAGGCGGCCCATGCTGAAGATGAACAGGTTGACGCTGTAGCTGAGCAGGCACAGGCCCATGATGACCTGGTAGGTGCGCGGGCGCAGCATCAGCCAGACGCCACAGGCGGTCAGCGCTCCGATGGCAATGGCCATGACGAGTTCCATTAGCGTGCCCCCTCAGCTTCCATTTTTTCTTCCAGTACTTCCTGCTCGGCCACCTTGGCCTGGCGGTGACCACGCACCGACTGGTGGCCCAGCGCGGTCAGGATCAGCAGGGTTGCGCCCACCACCAGGGTGAAGACGCCGATGTCGTAGAACAGCGCGCTGGCGATGTGGATCTCGCCCAGCAGCGGCAGGTCCAGGTGGGCGGTGTGCGTGGTCAGGAACGGATAACCGAACACGAACGAGCCCAGGCCGGTGGCCGTGGCGGTGAGCAGGCCGGCCGCGATCCAGCGCTGCGGCATCAGCTGCATGTGGGCCTCGACCCACTGCGTGCCCGAGACGATGTACTGCAGGATGAACGCGGTGGACAGCACCAGGCCGGCCACGAAGCCGCCACCCGGTTCGTTGTGGCCGCGCATGAAGAGGTACACCGAGATCACCGCCGCGATCGGCAGCACCAGGCGCACCATCACCGCCGGCACCATGAGGTAACCCTGGGCCGTGTCTTCGGCCATGCCGGGGTTGATCAGGTCGGTGTCCAGGTCGGCCGGCAGCGCACGCTGCTGGGCCGTGAGGTCGGCGCTCTCGGGCGCCGGGCGGAAACGCCGCAGCAGCGCGTAGACCGTGAGCGCAACGATGCCCAGCACGGTGATCTCGCCCAGCGTGTCGAAGCCGCGGAAGTCCACCAGCATCACGTTGACCACGTTGGTGCCACCGCCTTCGGGCAGCGAACGCTCAAGGAAGAACGGCGAGATGCTCTGCGGAAACTCGCGCGTCATCAGCGCATACGACAGGCCGGCCATGCCACCGCCGGCGGCCAGCGCCAGCACCAGGTCGCGCGAACGCCGGCCCTTGGCCTTGACGCGCACCCACAGCGGCTCGGCCTGGTCCTGCACCTCCAGCCGCTTGGGCAGCCAGCGCAGGCCGAGCAGGATCAGCACCGTGGTCACCGCCTCCACCGACAGCTGGGTGAGCGCCAGGTCGGGGGCCGAGAACCAGGCGAAGGTGATCACCGTGGTCAGGCCCGAGACGCTCATCAGCGCCAGCGCGGTCAGCCGGTGGTATTTGGCCTGCCACACGGCGCCCACGGCCGCACCCACGCCCACCACCCACAGCAGCGCGAACATGGGCGAGAAGGTGAGCTGCTCGCGGTCGCCCGTGGTCAGCTTCGCGTCGGGCGCGGCCATGCGGAACGCGGCATACGCACCCAGCACCGTCACCAGCACCAGCAGGAACAGCTGCGGCTGCAGGCGGCGCGTGCCCAGCAGGCGCAGCAGGCTGCGCGCGCCGGCGGTCAGGCGAGCCATGGTGTGGTGGAACATGCGCTTGCCGTTGAACAGGCCCACCAGCGGGGCGCGCAGGAAGCGGCCGGCCTGCAGCGGCTTGCGCAGCAGCATGTAGAGCACGATGCCGCCGGCCAGCGCCAGGAAACTCATCCACAGCGGCAGGTTGAAGCCGTGCCAGACCGCCAGATCGAACTCGGGCAGCGTGCCGCCCACCACCGGCGCCGCCGCGGTGCCCAGGATGTGCTGGATCGACCACTGCGGCACGATGCCCACCACCAGACAGGCCAGCACCAGCACCTCGATCGGCACGCGCATCCAGTGCGGCGGCTCGTGCGGCAGGCGCGGCAGGTTGGAGCAGGTGTCGGGGCCGAAGAACACGCGCGCGGTGAAACGCAGCGAATAGGCCACGCTGAACATGCCGGCCACCACCGCGGCGATCGGCAGCACGCGCTGGAACCAGGGTGCGGCGCTCACGAACACCGCTTCGGTGAAGAACATCTCTTTCGAGATGAAGCCGTTGAGCAGCGGCACGCCGGCCATGGCCGCGCCGGCCACCATGGTGAGTGTGGCGGTCACCGGCATGTAGCGCGCCAGCCCCGAGAGCCTGCGGATGTCGCGTGTGCCGGCCTCGTGGTCGATGATGCCCACCGCCATGAACAGCGAAGCCTTGAAGGTGGCGTGGTTGATGATGTGGAACACCGCCGCCACCGCGGCCAGCGGGCTGTTCATGCCCAGCAGGGTGGTGATCAGGCCCAGGTGCGAGATGGTCGAGTACGCGAGCAGGCCCTTGAGGTCGTTCTGGAAGATGGCGGCAAAGCCCCCGATCAGCAGCGTGACCAGGCCCGAGCAGGTGACGATCCAGAACCACTCGTCGGTGCCGGCCAGCACCGGCCACAGCCGCGCCAGCAGGAACACACCGGCCTTCACCATGGTGGCCGAATGCAGGTAGGCCGAGACCGGTGTTGGCGCCGCCATGGCGTGCGGCAGCCAGAAATGGAACGGGAACTGCGCGCTCTTGGTCAGCGCGCCGAGCAGGATCAGGATCAGTGCCGTGGTGTACAGCGGGTGGCTGCGCACCACGTTGCCGGCCATCAGCACCACGTCGAGGTCGTAGCTGCCGACGATGTGGCCCAGCACCAGCACCCCGGCCAGCAGGCACAGGCCGCCCGCGCCGGTCACGGTGAGCGCCATGCGCGCGCCGCGCCGTGCGTCACGCCGGTGGTGCCAGTACCCGATCAGCAGGAAAGAGAACAGGCTGGTGAGCTCCCAGAACAGCACCAGCTGCACCAGGTTGCCCGACAGCACCACGCCACTCATGGCGCCCATGAAGGCCAGCAGGAAGGAAAAGAAGCGCGGTACCGGGTCGTCTTCCGACATGTAGTAGCGCGCGTACAGCACCACCAGCGAACCGATGCCCAGGATCAGCATGGAGAACATCCACGCGAAGCCGTCCATGCGCAATACGAAGTTCAGGCCGAGCGATGGCAGCCAGACGAACTCCTGCCGGATCACGCCGCCAGCGGCCACCTCGGGGAAGTACATCGCGGCCTGCACCGCACAGAACAGCGCGATGGCGCCAGCCAGTGTTGATTCGGTGTTGCGTGCGTTCGCCGGCAATAAAGCGGCGAGCAAACTGCCCACGAATGGGAGGGCGACAAGGAAGATCAGGGAGACGTGCATGGGCCTTCGAGTTTAGTGGCTCCGTGCTGACCATCGACTGACGCGAAAAGTTCATCCGCTTTTTTTCTCCTTGTGCATTGCAACATTGACCCATGCTGCACGCCGCTGCACGCCGCTGCACGCGACCTTTGCAGGCCGCCCCACTCGCCGCGCAACCCGATGAACCACTCAGGCCAGCAGCGCCGGCCGCTGGCGCCGCGGCGCCATCCACTGCAGCTCGGCCAGCACCAGCACCACCACCGCCTGCATCAGCGCATAGGTCATGCCCCATGGCGTGATCGCCGGCGCCGCACCGAAGCCCACGGCGACACAACCAATGACCCAGGCGAAGTTGCCCAGCGCCAGTGTGGTGAGTGCGGCGCGCGGCGGCGCGGCCTGCATGGCCAGCCACGCGGCCAGCGAAACGAACGCGAAGATCGCCACGCCCGTGCCTTGCAGCAGCGCGGCCGGCAAGCCGAGCAGGCCCGACAGCGGGCCGGCCAGCCCCAGGTGCAGCACACCGGTGGCGCCGCCGGCGATGGCATCAAAAGCCAGCACACGACGCAGGCCGGCGGGTGAGGTGAGGGTGTCGAGCAAAGACATGGAGCACTCCTGAAATGGGATGAAAGGAAGGACGGGCTGCGAACAACCCGCTGGTCATGCTCGTGCCGCGCCAGCCGCGCGTCCATGACCTGGCAGGTCATGGCGCCGCGTCGGCCGCTGCCCTACCATGCCGCCCATGAATGCCCTCAGCCCCGCCGCCCGTACCGCTTCGCCGTCCACGCCCGCGCCCTTCGGCGAACGCCTGCGCCACTGGCGCCAGCGGCGGCGCCTGAGCCAGCTGGAGCTGGCGCACGTGGCCGATGTGTCCACGCGCCACCTGAGCTATGTGGAGACCGGTCGCGCCAGCCCCAGCCGCGACATGGTGCTGCGCCTGGTGGACCGACTCGAGGTGCCGCTGCGCGAGCGCAATGCGCTGCTGGAGGCGGCGGGCTACGCGCCCATGTACCGCGAACGCGCGCTCGGCGCACCCGACATGGCGGGCGCGCGCGCCGCCGTGCAACGCATCCTGGACTGCCACGAGCCCTGGCCGGCGCTGGCCATGGACCGGCACTGGAACCTGGTGATGAGCAACCGCATGGTGGCGCCGCTGATGGCGGGCGTGTCCCCCGCTCTCTTGCAGGGCGACGTCAACGTGCTGCGCCTGAGCCTGCACCCCGAAGGCCTGGCGCCGCGCATCCGCAACCTGCGGCAATGGCGCGAGCACCTGTTCGAGCGCCTGCGCCAGCAGATCCAGACCACTGGCGACGACGCGCTGGCCGCCCTGCTGGCGGAACTCAGGGCCTATCCCGAGTCGGCCGGCCCGGACGCAGGCGCCCTGCCCGGCGAGCACCACGGCGTACTGATGCCGTTCGAGTTCCACACGCCCCTGGGCACGCTGCGCCTGATCAGCACCACCACGGTGTTCGGCTCGCCGGTCGACATCACGCTGCAGGAGCTGGCACTGGAAACCTTCTTCCCTGCCGATGAGGCCTCGGCCCGCCTGCTGCGCGCGCTGGCCGCTCAGGCCGACATCACCACGCCCTGACCGGCAGGGCCGGCCCCGTCACGCGGGCAGGCGCAGCGGGATCTTCAGGTAACGCACACCATTGGATTCGGCCACCGGCAGACGCCCCGCGCGGATGTTGACCTGGATCGACGGCAACAGCAGCGCCGGTGCGGCCAGCGTGGCGTCGCGCTGCTGGCGCATGGCGACGAACGCGGCCTCGTCCACGCCGTCGTGAACGTGCACGTTGCGCGCACGTTGATCGGCCACGCGGCTCTCCCAGGCATGGGTGGCGCGCCCCGGCGCCTTGTAGTCGTGGCACATGAAGAGCCGCGTCTGCGGCGGCAGCGCGAGCAGCCGCCGGATCGAGCGGTACAGCGTCTGGGCACTGCCACCGGGAAAGTCCGCGCGCGCCGTGCCGTAGTCGGGCATGAACAGCGTGTCGCCCACGAACACCGCGTCGCCGATGCGGTAGGACACGCAGGCCGGCGTGTGGCCCGGGGTGTGCATGACCTGCACCTCCAGCGAGCCGATGCGGAAGGTTTCGCCGTCTCGCAGCAGGTGGTCGAACTCGCTGCCGTCGCCCGACACGTCATCCAGATGGAACACCGGTCGGAAGAGGGTCTGCACCTCGCGAATGTGTTCGCCGATGGCGACCCGCGCGCCCGTTTTCCCCTTGAGGTAAGGCGCGGCGCTGAGGTGGTCGGCGTGGGCATGTGTCTCCAGGATCCAGGCGATGGCAAGCCCCTGCTCGTCGGCGGCGGCCAGCAGGCGGTCGGCCGAGGTGGTGGACACCTTGCCGCTGCGGTGTTCGTAGTCGAGCACCGGGTCGATCACCGCGGCCTGCCGCGTGATCGGGTCGGCCACCAGGTAACTCACGGTGTTCGTGGCCTCGTCGAAGAAGGCCTGTATCTGTGCAGAAGGGTTCATGGCGTGTCGTGTTCTGAGTTTCAATCTGAATATTAGAATATGCTAAATTAGAAAAATATGAAATACCTTTGGCCATGACCGCCATGACATCCAAAGACAACGCCGGCTTTATGCAGGAAGGCGCCGCCCAGGCTGCCGCCCTGCTGCGCGCCGTGGGCAACGAACACCGCCTGCTCGTGCTCTGCCTGCTGATCGAGCACGGCGAGATGACGGCGGGTGCGCTGCACGGGCAGATCGGGCTGAGCCAGTCCGCCCTGTCCCAGCACCTCGCCCGCATGCGCGAGGAAGGCCTGGTGGCGTACCGGCGCGAGTCCCAGACCCTGCACTACCGCATCGAGGACCCGAACGTGGCCCGGCTCATCGCCACGCTCAAGTCCATCTTCTGCCCCTGATCTTTTTTCGGAGAACCACTGCCATGTCCCTGAAGCCACTCTCGCCCCAAGCCGCGCAGGCACTGCTGAACCAGGGCGCCGTCCTGGTCGACATCCGCGGCGCGGACGAGCACGCGCGCGAACGCATCGCGCGGGCCCGCCATGTGCCGATGGACCGCCTGCAGGGCGGTGGCCTGTCGGTGGACGGCGCAACGGCGGTCATCTTCCATTGCCGCTCGGGCAACCGCACGCAGGTCAACGCGCCCACCCTGGCGGCATGCGCCGCGTGCGACGCCTATGTGCTCGAAGGTGGGCTGGACGCCTGGAAGAAAGCCGGGCTGCCGGTTGTGACCGATGCATCACAACCCCTGGAGCTGCAGCGGCAGGTGCAGATCGCAGCCGGCTCGCTGATCGTGATCGGCGCGGTGCTGGGTGCCACCGTCTCGCCGTGGTTCCACGCCCTCTCCGGCTTCGTCGGCGCGGGCCTGGTGTTCGCGGGCGCGTCGGGCTTCTGCGGACTGGCGCGTGTGTTGATGCGCATGCCCTGGAACCGGAGGGCGCTGGCCTGAGCGCGGCACACCCAGCCCCGCCGGTGTTCGCGCCAAAGAAAAAGCCGCTGCAGGGCAGCGGCTTTTTCATTCAGGCAACGGGGTGCCTACGCGGTGACGCCCTTGGCGGTGTCGGCGTACTCCTCGATCTGGTCGAAGTTCAGGTACTTGTAGATCGCCGCACCATCCTTGTTCACCACGCCCATGGCTTCGTGGTACTCGGCCACGGTCGGGATGTGGCCCAGCTTGGACGCGATGGCCGCCAGTTCGGCCGAGGCCAGGAACACGTTGGTGTTCTTGCCCAGACGGTTCGGGAAGTTGCGGGTGGAGGTGGACACCACCGTCGCGCCTTCGCGCACCTGCGCCTGGTTGCCCATGCACAGCGAGCAGCCCGGCATTTCGGTGCGCGCACCGGCGGTGCCGAAAGCCGAGTAGTGGCCTTCCTTGATCAGCTCGCTCTCGTCCATCTTGGTCGGCGGTGCCACCCACAGCTTGACCGGAATGTCGCGCTGGCCGCCCAGCAGCTTGGCCGCGGCGCGGAAGTGGCCGATGTTGGTCATGCACGAACCGATGAAGGCTTCGTCGATCTTGGTGCCGGCCACTTCGGACAAGGTCTTGGCATCGTCCGGATCGTTCGGGCAGCACAGGATGGGCTCATGGATGTCGGCCAGGTCGATCTCGATCACGGCGGCGTATTCGGCGTCCTTGTCGGCTTCGAGCAGGTTGGGGTTGGCCAGCCAGGCTTCCACCTTCTCGATGCGGCGCTCCAGCGTGCGCTTGTCGGCGTAGCCATTGGCGATCATGTTCTTCATCAGCACCACGTTGCTGGTGAGGTATTCCTTCACCGGCTCGGGGTTGAGCTTGATGGTGCAGCCGGCGGCCGAGCGTTCGGCGGAGGCGTCGCTCAGCTCGAAAGCCTGTTCGACCTTGAGGTCCGGCAGGCCTTCGATTTCCAGAATGCGGCCCGAGAAGATGTTCTTCTTGCCGGCCTTGGCCACCGTCAGCAGACCGGCCTTGATGGCGTACAGCGGGATTGCGTGCACCAGGTCGCGCAGGGTCACGCCGGGTTGCATCTGGCCCTTGAAGCGCACCAGCACGGATTCGGGCATGTCCAGCGGCATCACGCCGGTGGCGGCACCGAAGGCCACCAGGCCGGAGCCGGCGGGGAAGCTGATGCCGATGGGGAAACGGGTGTGCGAGTCACCGCCCGTGCCCACGGTGTCGGGCAGCAGCAGGCGGTTGAGCCAGCTGTGAATCACGCCGTCGCCCGGACGCAGGGCCACGCCACCGCGGTTGCTGATGAAGGCCGGCAGCTCGCGGTGCGTCTTCACGTCCACGGGCTTCGGATAGGCCGCGGTGTGGCAGAAGGACTGCATCACCATGTCGGCGCTGAAGCCCAGGCAGGCCAGGTCTTTCAGCTCGTCGCGCGTCATCGGACCGGTGGTGTCTTGCGAACCGACGGTGGTCATCTTGGGTTCGCAGTAGGTGCCGGGGCGCACGCCCTGGCCTTCCGGCAGGCCAACCGCGCGGCCGACCATCTTCTGCGCCAGCGTGAAGCCGGCGTTGGTGGCGGCCGGTGCCTGGGGCAGGCGGAACACGGTGGAGGCGGGCAGGCCCAGGAACTCACGCGCCTTGGCGGTGAGCGAGCGGCCGATGATCAGGTTGATGCGGCCGCCGGCGCGCACTTCGTCGAACAGCACGTCGCTCTTGAGCGCGAACTCGACCAAGGTTTCACCGTTGCGCACGATCTTGCCGTCGTAGGGCAGCACGTCGATGACGTCGCCCATTTCCAGCTTGCTCACGTCCACTTCGATCGGCAGCGAGCCCGAGTCTTCCTGCGTGTTGAAGAAGATCGGCGCGATCTTGCCGCCGAGCGTGACGCCGCCGAAGCGCTTGTTCGGCACGAAGGGGATGTCCTGGCCGGTGGCCCAGATCACGCTGTTGGTGGCCGACTTGCGGCTGGAGCCGGTGCCGACCACGTCGCCCACATAGGCGACCACGTGGCCCTTCTTCTTCAGGTCTTCGATGAACTGCATCGGGCCGCGCTTGCCGTCTTCTTCGGGCTTGAAGGCCGCGTCCGAGCGCGTGTTCTTCAGCATGGCCAGGTAGTGCAGCGGGATGTCGGGGCGGCTCCAGGCGTCGGGCGCGGGCGACAGGTCGTCGGTGTTGGTTTCGCCCGGCACCTTGAACACGGTGACGGTGATCTTCTTCTCGACTTCGGGGCGGGTGGTGAACCACTCGGCGTCGGCCCACGACTGCATGACTTCCTTGGCCTTGGCATTGCCGGCCTTGGCCTTGTCGGCCACGTCGTTGAAGAAGTCGAACATCAGCAGCGTCTTCTTCAGGCCTTCGGCGGCCACGCCCGCCACTTCGGCGTCGTCCAGCAATTCGATCAGCGGGTGCACGTTGTAGCCGCCGACCATGGTGCCGAGCAGCTCGGTGGCCTTGGCCTTGGAGATCAGGCCCACCTTCACGTCGCCGTGCGCCACGGCAGCCAGGAAGCTGGCCTTGACCTTGGCGGCGTCGTCCACGCCGGGCGGCACACGGTGCGTCAGCAAGTCCAGCAGGAAGGCGTCTTCACCGGCCGGCGGAGCCTTGATCAGCTCGATCAGGTCGGCCACCTGTTTGGCTTCCAGGGGCAGGGGCGGAATGCCGAGCGCAGCGCGTTCGGCGGTGTGGGCGCGGTAGTCGGTGAGGAAGGTGGACATGGCGTTCTCTCCAGGGATTTTGCGTGGGGTAGGAAACAGGTGGGGTGGGCGCAAGCAAGCTCAATGCCGCTGCGCCGGCTCGTCGTTGAAATGGGTTTGCACCGTGTCGGGCAAAGGCAGGCCGGTCTGGTGCGCGCGCTCCAGCACCTGCCAGAAATAGCGGTAACTCGCGCGGTCGGCCTTCGAACTGCACCGGCGCCCAGTCGGCGGCGATGGCGCGCTCAATCAAGGCCGCCGCCGTCTGCACCTCGCTCTGCAGCGGGGCAAAAGCGGCCAGGATGGGGCGGATCTGGTCGGGATGGATGCTCCACATGCGGGTGTAGCCGAGTTCACGCGCCGCCGTGGTCGCGGCCTGCTGCAGCGCAGCCAGGTCCTTGAACTCGGTCACCACGCAGTGCGACGGCACCTTGCCGTGCGCATGGCAGGCCGACGCAATCGCCAGCTTGGCGCGCAGCACCAGCGGGTGCGAGAACTGGCCGGCCACGCTCATGCCGTCGGCGGGGATCGCACCGCCATGGGCCGAGACGAAATCCATCAGGCCGAAGCTCAGGCTCTGCACGCGCGCCTCCGCGGCGATGTCGAAAGCACGGTGCACCGCAGCGGGCGATTCAATCAGCACATGCAGCGGCAGTGCAGTGGCGCCGGCGGCATCCAGCGCCGCGACGGCGCGCTGCACCTCGGCCACCGACTCGACCTTGGGCACCATGATGTGCGTGAGGCGCGCACCGGCGCGGCCCGCGATGGTCGCCACGTCGGCCTCGAAGGCCGGGTGGTCCACAGGGTGCACCCGCACCGCCACGCGCGCAGCGGGCGCGGCGGCCAGCGCCAGCTCGGTCACCAGCGCGGCGTGTTCCGCCTCGCCACCCACCGGGGCGCCGTCCTCGCAATCCAGCGTGACGTCGAACACGCAGGTGCCGAACTCGGCCGCCAGCTCGGCCTGCAGGGCCAGGCTCTTGCGCATCCGCGTCTCCACCCCGCTGTAATGGTCACAGACCGGCAGCGAAAACGCGCCGGCCTGGGCCCCCAGAAGAATGGATCGTGGATGGGTTGTCATGGACGACCGGAAAAGCAGATGTCAAAACCAGGATGCACCGCCCGCCCCCGGCACGCGGCACGGCACTGGCCTTGCCAGGCCGTCGGTGTGCGCCCCATGTGGGGAAGGTGCGAAGCGGCGCAGGGAGACATCACAGCAGGTGTTTCACACCGTCCTGCTCGCCCTTGAGCTCGTCCAGGGTCTTGTTGATGCGCTCTTGCGAGAAAGCGTCGATCTCCAGGCCTTCAACGATCTTGTACTTGCCACCTTCGGTGGTGACCGGGAAGCCGAAGATCACGTCCTTCGGAATGCCGTACTCGCCGTTGGAAGGCACGCCCATGGTGACCCACTGGCCCTTGCTGCCCAGCGCCCAGTCGCGCATGTGGTCGATGGCGGCGTTGGCAGCCGAAGCGGCCGAAGACAGGCCACGCGCGTCGATGATGGCGGCGCCGCGCTTGCCCACGGTGGGCAGGAACACGTCGGCGTTCCAGACCTGGTCGTTGATCGCGTCCTTGACCGATTTGCCGCCGATGGTGGCGAAACGGTAGTCGGCGTACATGGTGGGCGAGTGGTTGCCCCACACGGTCAGCTTCTCGATCTCGCCGACCTTGCCGCCGGTCTTGGCCGCGATCTGGCTGGCAGCGCGGTTGTGGTCCAGGCGCAGCATGGCGGTGAAGTTCTCGCGCGGCAGGCTGGGCGCGCTCTTCATGGCGATGTAGGCGTTGGTGTTGGCGGGGTTGCCGACCACCAGCACCTTGACGTCGCGGCTGGCGACCTTGTCCAGGGCCTTGCCCTGGGCGGTGAAGATCTGGGCGTTGGCGGCCAGCAGGTCGGCGCGCTCCATGCCGGGGCCGCGCGGACGGGCACCCACCAGCAGGGCGTAGTCGGCGTCCTTGAAAGCCACTTCCGGGTCACCCGTGGGCACCACGCCGGCCAGCAGCGGGAAGGCGCAGTCTTCCAGCTCCATGATCACGCCCTTGAGCGCCTTCTGCGCTTTTTCGTCGGGGATTTCCAGCAGCTGCAGGATCACCGGCTGGTCCTTGCCGAGCATTTCGCCGGAAGCGATGCGGAACAGAAGGGCGTAACCGATTTGACCTGCGGCGCCAGTGACGGCAACGCGGACGGGCTTTTTGCTCATGTGAAAACTCCGAAAAGGGACGTTGGGAGGGAGAAGGGACGGGGGTATCAGGCCCCGGACGCAGGAGGCGTGGCCAAGGCTTCAAAACCGCAGGCCAGGGAATCTCGGTCAGGCGCTGAGTGTACCCTCGCAAACCCTCATGCGTCAATTTGTCTTATGTCTTATATAAGATATGATTGCACCCTCGAACGGCGCCCTGCAGGCGCTGTCAACGCATGGCCACATCACCCCTTCCCCCTCCTCCTGATACTGCTGCGCCGGACGTTGGCACCCAGGCCGTGTTCGAGAACACGGCGCCTGCGTTCAGCCCCTTGTACCAGCAGATCAAGACACTGATCTTGCGCAGCCTGCAGGCGGGTGAATGGAAGCCGGGCGACATGATTCCCAGCGAGTTCGACCTCGCGGCGCGCTTTCGCGTCAGCCAGGGCACGGTGCGCAAGGCGATCGACGAACTCGCCACCGACAACCTGCTGGTGCGCCGGCAGGGCAAGGGCACCTTCGTGGCGACCCATGCCGAAGCCCATACCCAGTACCGTTTCCTGCGCCTGCTGCCCGACCTGGGTACGCTGGAAGACCAGGGCCGCGCCGAGCGCCAGATCATCGAGTGCCGCCGTCTGCGCGCACCGGCCGAGGTGGCGCGCCAGCTGGCGCTGCGCACCGGCGACGCCGTGCTGCAGGTCAAGCGGGTGCTGGCCTTCGGCGGCACGCCAGCCATCGTGGAAGAACTCTGGCTGCCCGGCGGTCCATTCAAGGGCCTGACGCTCGAGACCCTGTCCGACGACCAGGGCCCGATGTACGCGCTGTTTGAAACCCAGTTCGGCGTGCGCATGGTGCGCGCGGTGGAAAAGATCAAGGCCGTGAGTGCCGACGAGGATGCAGCCGCGCTGCTGGAGGTGAGCGCTGGCTCTCCCCTGCTGAGCGTGGAGCGGCTGGCATTCACCTACAACGACGAACCCATGGAGTTGCGCCGCGGCCTGTACCGCACGGACGCGCGCCATTACCGCAATGAGCTGAGCTGAAGTCACGCCGCACGGGCGAAAGCGTCCCAGTGCCAGGCTACGGTATGGTGCATTGCAATAGAATTTGCGGCACCTTGGTAAAAGTTACCACTGAGTTACCACTGAGTTACCAACGGGTTTCACGCCCTCCCTCCTCCCACGGAAGAAAGCCCCACCATGACAGAGTTGACCAAAAAGCGGCCCGAGTTCCGCAACATCAACGCCTTCAAGGACCTGACCACCTACCGCATGGCTCCGGCGGCGTGGGTGTCGATCCTGCACCGCGCCAGCGGCGGCCTGATGTTCCTTTTGCTGCCCCTGATCGTCTGGCTGTTCGACACCTCGGTGTCGTCCGAGCTGTCCTTCGAGCGCTTCAGCGCGGCGTTTTCGGTGGGCATCGGCTTCGTGCCGGGCTGGTTGTTCAAGCTGGTGGTGCTGTCCATCATCTGGGCCTACCTGCACCACCTGATCGCCGGCGTGCGCCACCTCTACATGGACGCCTGCCACGCCGTGAGCAAGGAGTTCGGCCGCTCGTCCGCCCTGGTCACGCTGGTCCTGAGCATCGGCCTCACGCTGGTGCTGGGCGCCAAGCTGTTCGGCCTGTACTGAGCCCCCAGGAGCACAACCATGACTGTTAATTACGGTTCCAAGCGCGTCGTCACCGGCGCCCACTACGGCCTGCGCGACTGGCTCGCCCAGCGCATCACCGCGGCCATCATGGCCATCTTCACGCTGATCGTGCTGGCCAAGCTGCTGTTCACCAGCGGCCCCATCGGCTACGAAAGCTGGGCCGGCATCTTCGCCGCCCAGTGGATGAAGGCCCTGACCTTCGCTGTGTTCCTGGCCCTGGCCTACCACGTGTGGGTCGGCATGCGCGACATCTGGATGGACTACGTCAAGCCCGTCGGCATCCGCCTCGTGCTGCACGTCTTCACCATCGTCTGGCTCATCGCCTGCCTGGGCTGGGCTGTTCAAGTTCTCTGGAGGCTCTGAAGCCATGACCGCAACCGCATCCCTTCCCAAGCGTCAGTTCGACGTGGTCATCGTCGGCGCCGGCGGCTCCGGCATGCGCGCCTCGCTGCAGCTCGCGCGCGCCGGCCTCAAGGTGGCCGTGCTCTCCAAAGTGTTCCCGACCCGTTCCCACACCGTGGCAGCCCAAGGTGGCGTGAGCGCCAGCCTGGGCAACATGAACGAGGACAACTGGCACTACCACTTCTACGACACCATCAAGGGCTCCGACTGGCTGGGCGACCAGGACGCCATCGAGTTCATGTGCCGTGAGGCCCCCAAGGTCGTGTACGAGCTCGAGCACTTCGGCATGCCGTTCGACCGCAACCCCGACGGCACCATCTACCAGCGCCCGTTCGGCGGCCACACCGCCAACTACGGTGAGAAGCCGGTGCAACGCGCCTGCGCCGCCGCCGACCGCACCGGCCACGCCATGCTGCACACGCTGTACCAGCAGAACGTGCAGGCCCGCACCACCTTCTTCGTCGAATGGATGGCGCTGGACCTGATCCGCGACGCCAACGGCGACGTGCTGGGCGTGACCGCGCTGGAAATGGAAACCGGCGAGACCTACATCCTCGAAGCCAAGAGCACCCTGCTGGCCACCGGTGGCGCAGGCCGCATCTTCGCCGCCTCCACCAACGCCTTCATCAACACCGGTGACGGCCTGGGCATGGCGGCACGCGCCGGCATTCCGCTGCAGGACATGGAGTTCTGGCAGTTCCACCCCACCGGCGTGGCCGGCGCGGGCGTGCTGCTGACCGAAGGTTGCCGTGGCGAAGGCGCGATCCTGCTCAACAGCGAAGGCGAGCGCTTCATGGAGCGTTATGCGCCGACGCTGAAAGACCTGGCCCCGCGCGACTTCGTCAGCCGCTGCATGGACCAGGAAATCAAGGAAGGCCGTGGCTGCGGCCCGAACAAGGACTACGTGCTGCTCAAGATGGACCATCTGGGCGCCGAGACCATCCACAAGCGCCTGCCCTCGGTGTACGAGATCGGCGTGAACTTCGCCAACGTGGACATCACGCGCGAGCCGATTCCGGTCGTGCCCACCATCCACTACCAGATGGGCGGCATCCCGACCAACATCCACGGCCAGGTGGTCTCGCCCGACGGCGATGGCAGCACCCAGAAGGTGGTCAACGGCCTGTACGCGGTGGGCGAATGCGCCTGCGTCAGCGTGCACGGCGCCAACCGCCTGGGCACCAACTCGCTGCTCGACCTGCTGGTCTTCGGCAAGGCCGCCGGCAACCACATCGTGCAAGCCAACGACAAGAGCCAGGCGCACAAGCCGCTGCCGGCCGATGCCGCCGACAAGACCCTGGCCCGCCTGGCGCGCCTGGACCAGTCGACCGACGGCGAGTACGCCCAGGACGTGGCCAACGACATGCGCGCCATCATGCAGCAGCACGCCGGCGTGTTCCGCACCCAGGCGGTGATGGACGAAGGCGTCGAGCGCATCAACGCCCTGCGCGAGCGCGTGGGCAACATCGCGCTGAAGGACAAGTCCAAGGTGTTCAACACCGCGCGCATCGAAGCGCTGGAAGTGGAAAACCTGATGGAAGTGGCCCAGGCCACCATGACCTCTGCGGCCGCACGCCGCGAGTGCCGCGGTGCCCACACCGTCAACGACTACGAGCGCCCCGCCGACGACGCCCAGTACCCACTGGGCCGCAACGACGCCGACTGGATGAAGCACACGCTGTGGCACAGCGCCGACAACAGCCTGACATACAAGCCCGTCAACCTCAAGCCGCTGACCGTGGAATCGGTGCCGCCGAAGGTCCGCACCTTCTGAGCCCGCCCGCACGCACCCACGAAGCACGGAGAAAAACACCATGGCCAAACGCACATTCAAGATCTACCGCTACGACCCCGAGAAGGACGCCAAGCCCTACATGCAGACCATCGAGGTCGAGCTGGACGGCCACGAGCGCATGCTGCTCGACGCGCTGATGAAGCTCAAGGCGGTGGACCCTTCGATTTCCTTCCGTCGCTCCTGCCGCGAAGGCGTCTGCGGTTCGGACGCAATGAACATCAACGGCAAGAACGGTCTGGCCTGCCTGACCAACATGAACACGCTCAAGGGCGACATCGTGTTGAAGCCGCTGCCCGGCCTGCCGGTGGTGCGCGACCTGATCGTGGACATGACGCTGTTCTTCAAGCAGTACAACAGCATCAAGCCCTACCTGATCAACGACGAAGTGCTGCCCGAGAAGGAACGCCTGCAGAGCCCGGAAGAGCGTGAAGAGCTCAACGGCCTGTACGAGTGCATCCTGTGCGCCAGCTGCTCCACGAGCTGCCCGAGCTTCTGGTGGAACCCCGACAAGTTCGTCGGCCCCGCCGGTCTGCTGCAGGCCTACCGCTTCATCGCCGACAGCCGCGACCAGGCCACCAGCGAGCGCCTGGACAACCTGGAAGACCCGTACCGCCTGTTCCGCTGCCACACCATCATGAACTGCGTCGACGTCTGCCCGAAGGGCCTGAACCCGACGAAGGCGATCGGCAAGATCAAGGAAATGATGGTGATGCGCTCGATCTGAGCGTGCTGCCCCGCATCCCATGGACGTCACCACCACCGATACCCTGCTGGACGAGCGTGCTCTGAGCAAGCTGCGGTGGCGGTGCCGCCGAGGATTGCTCGAGAACGATCTGTTCATCGAGCGTTTTTTTGCCAGGCACGAATCTGGCTTGACGGTTCGTCAGGCCGATGCCCTGGGAGCTTTGATGGATCTGTCCGACAACGATCTGCTGGATCTGCTGTTGGGCCGAAAATCGCCCGAGGGTGAGCTGGCGCGTGAAGACGTCACACACGTCTTGGCCCTGCTCCGCACCGCCCAGCCAGCCACCGACCTCCCAGTCACCGCTTTGAGTCAGTCTTAAAAGGAATCCGCATGAAACTCGTAGACAACAAGGCCACCCTGTCGTTCTCCAACGGCAGCCCGAGCGTAGACATGCCGGTGTACGCCGGCAACATCGGTCCGGACGTGATCGACATCCGCAAGCTCTACGCCCAAACCGGCATGTTCACCTACGACCCGGGCTTCCTGTCCACGGCATCGTGCCAGTCGGCCATCACCTACATCGACGGTGACAAGGGCGAGCTGCTGTACCGCGGCTACCCGATCGAGCAGCTGGCCACCCAGTGCGACTACCTCGACACCTGCTACCTGCTGCTCAATGGCGAGCTGCCCGACGGCGCCCAGCGCGACGACTTCCACAAACTCGTGACCAACCACACCATGGTCAACGAGCAGATGCAGTTCTTCCTGCGCGGCTTCCGCCGTGACGCCCACCCCATGGCCGTGCTGACCGGCCTGGTCGGCGGCCTGTCGGCCTTCTATCACGACAGCACGGACATCAACAATCCGAAGCACCGCGAGATCGCCGCCATCCGCCTGATCGCCAAGATGCCGACGCTGGTCGCCATGGCCTACAAGTACGGCATCGGCCAGCCCTACATGTACCCGAAGAACGACCTGAGCTACGCCGGCAACTTCCTGCGCATGATGTTCGGCACGCCGTGCGAGGAGTACGTGGTCAACCCGGTGCTCGAACGCGCACTGGACCGCATCTTCATCCTGCACGCCGACCACGAGCAGAACGCCTCCACTTCCACCGTGCGCCTGTGCGGTTCGTCGGGCACCAACCCGTTCGCGGCCATCGCCGCCGGTGTCGCCTGCCTCTGGGGCCCGGCACACGGCGGCGCCAACGAAGCCTGCCTGAACATGCTGGAAGACATCCAGCGCCAGGGCGGCGTGTCCAAGGTCGGCGAGTTCATGGAGAAGGTCAAGGACAAGAACTCCGGCGTCAAGCTGATGGGCTTTGGCCACCGCGTGTACAAGAACTACGACCCGCGCGCCAAGCTCATGCAGGAAACCTGCAATGAAGTGCTGCAGGAACTGGGCCTGGAAAACGACCCCCTGTTCAAGCTGGCCAAGGAACTCGAGAAGATCGCCCTGGAAGACGAGTACTTCGTCTCGCGCAAGCTGTACCCGAACGTGGACTTCTACTCCGGCATCGTGCAGCGCGCCATCGGCATCCCGGTCAACCTGTTCACCGGCATCTTCGCGCTGGCCCGCACGGTCGGCTGGATCGCCCAGCTGAACGAAATGATCAGCGACCCTGAGTACAAGATCGGCCGCCCGCGCCAGCTGTTCACCGGCTCGCCACGCCGCGACATCGTGTCGTCCAACGGCCGCTGACCGCCCGGGCACACCGCCCTGCCCTCCAAAAAGCCCGGCATGCCGGGCTTTTTTTCGTCCCCGTGTTCGCAGCATGGCAGCCCAGCCATCGTGCTTCGAGATGTCAAACGCACGCAAAAGGCCGAAAATACGGGCTCAGCATCTCGAACCGAGAAGCCACCACGCCATGCTTTCCGAACGCAACTTCGCCCGCCAGATCGACCTCACCTCGCTGCAACTCTTCGTTGCGGTGTGCGAGCTGGGCAGCATCGGGCGCGCGGCGGAGCGTGAGTTCATCGCCGCCTCGGCCATCAGCAAGCGCCTGTCGGACCTGGAGGCCATCCTCGGCGCCACGCTGCTGCAACGCCACACGCGCGGCGTGCGCCTGACGCCGGCCGGCGAAGGCCTGCTGCACCACGCACGTGCCGTGCTGTACGGGCTGGAGCAGATGCAGGTCGAGCTGTCCGAATACGCCGATGGCGTGCGCGGCCATGTGCGCGTGCACGCCAGCATCTCGGCCATCGTGCAGTTCCTGCCGGAAGACCTGGGTGCCTTTGCGCGCCAGCATCCACAGGTCAAGATCGACCTTGAGGAACACCTCAGCCCCGAGGTGCTGCGCGCGGTGCAGGAAGGCGCGACCGACCTCGGCCTGTGCAACGGCGCCATGGGCGTGAGCGGCCTGCAAAGCCTGCCCTACCGGCGCGACAGCCTGGTGCTGGTGGTGCCACGCGGCCACCCGCTGGCTGACAGCGGGCCGGTGGCCTTCGAGGCCAGCCTGCCGTTCGACCACGTCGGCCTGCACGCCAACAGCTCGATCCACCTCGCCACGCACCAGGCCGCGACCCAGGCCGGCGCCGCGGTGCGGGTGCGCATCCGCGTGACCGGGCTGGACGCCATGTGCCGCATGATCGCCAATGGCCTGGGCGTGGGCGTGATGCCCGCGCGGGCCTTCGAGCTGCAGCACAGCGGCGATGCCCTGGTGGCCCTGCCGCTGACCAACGCATGGGCGCAGCGCCAGCTGGTGCTGGTGGCGCGCGACTTCTCCAGCCTGCCGACCACGGCGCGCCTGCTGGTCGATCACCTCAGCGCCGCCGAGCACCGCCACGCGGCCTAGAATCAACCCTCCACGAAAAAGCCCCTTGCCATGCCACGCACGCTCTACGACAAGATCTGGGACGAACACGTCGTCCACACCGAAGAAGACGGCACGTCCGTTCTCTACATCGACCGCCATCTGGTGCACGAAGTGACCAGCCCGCAGGCCTTCGAAGGCCTGCGCCAGGCCGGCCGCAAGGTCTGGCGCGTGAGCTCGGTGGTGGCCACCGCCGACCACAACACGCCCACCACCGGCTGGGAGATGGGTTACGACGGCATCACCGACCCGATCAGCAAGGAACAGATCACCACGCTGGACAGCAACATCGCCGAGTTCGGCGCCGCCGCGTTCTTCCCCTTCATGTCGCAGCGCCAGGGCATCGTGCACGTGATCGGCCCGGAGAACGGCGCCACGCTGCCGGGCATGACCGTGGTCTGCGGCGACAGCCACACCTCCACCCACGGCGCGTTCGGTGCGCTGGCGCACGGCATCGGCACCAGCGAGGTCGAGCACGTATTGGCCACGCAGACCCTGCTGGCCAAGAAGGCCAAGAACATGCTGGTGCGCGTGGACGGCCAGTTGCCCAAGGGGTGCACCGCCAAGGACATCGTGCTGGCCATCATCGGCAAGATCGGCACCGCGGGCGGCACCGGCTACACCATCGAGTTCGGTGGTTCGGCGATCCGTGCGCTGAGCGTCGAAGGCCGCATGACGGTCTGCAACATGGCCATCGAAGGCGGCGCGCGCGCCGGCCTGGTGGCGGTGGACGACAAGACCATCGAATACGTCAAGGGCCGGCCGCTCTCGCCCAAGGGCGTGGAGTGGGACCAGGCAGTGGCCTACTGGAAAACGCTGCAGTCCGACCCCGGTGCCCACTTCGACGCGGTGGTGGAACTCGACGCGTCGCAGATCGTGCCGCAGGTCACCTGGGGCACGTCGCCCGAAATGGTGCTGGGCATCGACGGCACGGTGCCCGATCCCGACCGCGAAAAGGACAGCAACAAGCGCGGTGCCATCGAACGCGCGCTGACCTACATGGACCTGTCACCGGGCAAACCGCTCAACGACATCTTCGTCGACAAGGTGTTCATCGGCTCCTGCACCAACAGCCGCATTGAAGACATGCGCGAAGCCGCTGCGGTGGTGAAGAAGCTGGGCCAGAAAGTGGCCAAGAACGTCAAGCTCGCGCTGGTCGTGCCAGGCTCCGGCCTGGTCAAGGCCCAGGCCGAGCGCGAAGGCCTGCACGAAATCTTCAAGGCCGCCGGTTTCGAGTGGCGCGAGCCGGGTTGCTCCATGTGCCTGGCGATGAACGCCGACCGGCTCGAGCCGGGCGAGCGCTGCGCCTCCACCAGCAACCGCAACTTTGAAGGCCGTCAGGGCGCGGGTGGCCGCACCCACCTGGTGTCGCCAGCGATGGCCGCGGCCGCTGCGGTGCACGGCCACTTCATCGACGTGCGCACCATCGCCTGATTCCGCCTCCCTCCGTTCCAACCCCACTCCAGGAGACCACCATGAAACGCATCGCCTTCATCGTCACCGCTTTCACCCTCTCGCTGACCCTGACCGCCTGCAACACCTGGTCGGGCGTCAAGCAAGACGCCAAGGACGTGGGCCAGGCCGCAGGCAAGGGCATCGAGAAAGCCGGCGAAAAAGTCCAGGAAATCGCCAAATAACACGCACACATCCCATGCAGAAATTCACCCTCCACAAGGGCCTGGTGGCCCCGATGGACCGCGAGAACGTCGACACCGACGCGATCATTCCCAAGCAGTTCCTGAAGTCGATCCGCAAGACCGGCTTCGGCCCAAACCTGTTTGACGAGTGGCGCTACCTCGACAAGGGCGAGCCCGGCCAGGACCCTGCCAGCCGCAAACCCAACCCGGACTTCGTGCTCAACCAGCCGCGCTACGCCGGTGCGTCGGTGCTGCTGGCGCGCAAAAACTTCGGCTGCGGCTCCAGCCGCGAGCACGCGCCCTGGGCCATCGACCAGTACGGCTTCCGCGCCATCATCGCGCCTACCTATGCCGACATCTTCTTCAACAACTGCTTCAAGAACGGCCTGCTGCCGATCCAGTTGTCCGAAGCCCAGGTGGCGCAGTTGTTCGACGAGGTCGCGGCCTTCCCGGGCTACGAGCTGACCATCGACCTGGAGCGCCAGGTGGTCATCAAGCCGCAAGGTGAAGAGCTGCCGTTCGACGTGCAGGCCTTCCGCAAGTACTGCCTGCTCAACGGCCTGGACGACATCGGCCTGACCTTGCGCTACAAGGACAAGATCGCAGCCTTCGAAGCCGAACGCCTGGCGACCAAGCCCTGGCTGGCACACACGATGACCGCCGGCGCCTGAGCGCCCACCTGCCCGCCTTTTCCTGAGTCCACCCCGGTGCCGCACCGGGGTTCCAACCTCGCATCACATGAAAATCGCAGTTCTCCCCGGTGACGGCATCGGCACCGAAATCGTCGCCGAAGCGGTCCGCGTGCTCCACGCACTCGAGTTGCCCATCGAAATGGAATCAGCCCTGGTGGGCGGCGCCGCTTACGACGCCCATGGCCATCCGCTGCCCGAAGCCACGCTCAAGTTGGCCATGGAAGCCGATGCCGTGCTGTTCGGCGCCGTCGGTGACTGGAAGTACGACACGCTGGACCGCCCGCTGCGCCCCGAGCAGGCTATCCTCGGCCTGCGCAAGCACATGGGCCTGTTCGCCAACTTCCGCCCCGCCATCTGCTACCCCGAACTGGTGGGCGCCTCCAGCCTCAAGCCCGAACTGATCGCGGGTCTGGACATCCTGATCATCCGCGAGCTCACCGGCGACATCTACTTCGGCCAGCCACGCGGCCGCCGCATCGCCACCGATGGCCACTTCCCAGGTGCCGAAGAAGCCTTCGACACCATGCGCTACAGCAAGCCGGAGATCGAGCGCATCGCCCACGTGGCCTTCCAGGCCGCACGCAAGCGCAACAAGAAGGTGACCAGCGTCGACAAGGCCAACGTGCTCGAAACCTTCCAGTTCTGGAAGGACGTCGTGACCGAGGTGCACGCCCAGTACCCCGACGTGGAGCTGGAGCACATGTACGTGGACAACGCGGCCATGCAGCTGGTGCGCGCGCCGAAGAAATTCGACGTCGTCGTCACCGGCAACATGTTCGGCGACATCCTGTCCGACGAGGCCTCCATGCTCACCGGCTCCATCGGCATGCTGCCGTCGGCCTCGCTGAACACGAAGAACCAGGGCCTGTACGAGCCCAGCCACGGCAGCGCGCCGGACATCGCCGGCAAGAACCTGGCCAATCCGCTCGCTACAATACTGTCCGCTGCCATGATGCTCAGATTCACGTTCAACCAGACCGAAGCCGCCGACCGCATTGAAACTGCGGTCAGCAGCGTGCTCGCGTCTGGCTTGCGCACGGGCGATATCTGGTCCGAAGGCACGACCAAGGTGAGCACCCGCGGCATGGGCGATGCCGTTGTGGCCGCCATCACCAAAACCATTACCAAGGGCTGATACAGCTCCGGTTCGTCACGCCCCTACCCGGCCAGACGAGCCGGGGCAAAACGGTTTTTTAACTGAAGGGCGTTGACATGAAACTCGTAGGACTCGTTGGCTGGCGCGGCATGGTCGGTTCCGTGCTGATGGACCGCATGGTCGCGGAAAGCGACTTTGACCTGATCGAACCGCTGTTCTTCTCCACCTCCAACGCAGGCGGCAAAGCCCCTGCCATGGCGAAGAACGAAACCACACTGCAGGACGCGCACGACATCGCCGCCCTGAAGCGCTGCGACATCGTGATCACCGCCCAGGGCGGTGACTACACCAGCGAGGTCTACCCCAAGCTGCGCGCCGCCGGCTGGAACGGCCACTGGATCGATGCCGCGTCCACCCTGCGCATGGACAAGAACGCCGTCATCGTGCTCGACCCGGTCAACCTGCCGGTGATCCAGAACTCGCTCGCCCATGGCGGCCGCGACTGGATCGGCGGCAACTGCACTGTCAGCTGCATGCTGATGGGCGTGGGCGCGCTCTACAAGGCCGGACTGGTCGAGTGGATGAGCACGCAGACCTACCAGGCCGCGTCCGGTGGTGGTGCCCAGCACATGCGCGAACTGCTGACGCAGTACGGCGCGCTCAACGCCGAAGTCAAGTCGCTGCTCGACGACCCCAAGAGCGCCATCCTCGAGATCGACCGCAAGGTGATCAACAAGCAGCGTTCGCTCTCCGGCGCCGAAACCGCCAACTTCGGCGTGCCGCTGGGTGGCTCGCTGATCCCCTGGATCGACAAGGACCTGGGCAACGGCATGTCCAAGGAAGAGTGGAAGGGCATGGCCGAGACCAACAAGATCCTCGGCATGGGCGAAGGCTTCAGTGCGCCGGCCATCCCGGTCGACGGCTTCTGCGTGCGCGTGGGCGCCATGCGCTGCCACAGCCAGGCCCTGACCTTCAAGCTCAAGAAGGATGTGCCCGTGGCCGATATCGAAGCCATGATCGCCGCCGACAACGCCTGGGTGAAAGTGGTGCCGAACACGCGCGAAGCGACGGTGCAAGACCTCACGCCAGTGGCCGTGACCGGCACCATGACCATCCCCGTGGGCCGTGTGCGCAAGCTGGCGATGGGCCCCGAGTACGTCGGCGCTTTCACCATCGGTGACCAGCTGCTGTGGGGCGCGGCCGAACCGCTGCGCCGCATGCTGCGCATCCTGCTCGAAGACTGAAGCCCAGGCGGTTTTCAAGGGCGGGATCGGAGGGGCCGCTGTTTACGTTGCGTTACCACAACGTAAACTCGGCCCCGAACAGCGACAGAAGGTCGGCTTGGAAACTCAAGCGGATTCTCAGCTTGTCACTGTAATGCGTTGATGTTAAGGTCAATTCTCGGTTTTTTATGTCGAGGTCAAAGTGCCATCCAACTCCCGTCCAACCCCTTCGCCAAAGCCCCGTCAAGTGCAACAAAGTACTGGTATTCGAGGTCTCGCGCGGATGCAGGTGGTCGCAGCGGCGGCACTGTTGTGCGCAGGTCTGACGCAACACAACGACGCACAGGCACTGGCACTGGGCCGTGTGGTCGTGCAGTCGGCGCTCGGTGAACCGCTGCGGGCCGAAATCGATGTGCCCGACATCAACGCCGAAGAAGCGGCCAGCCTGCGTGTCGGCCTGGCCAGCGGCGACACCTTCCGTGCCGCCGGCATCGAGATCAATCCCTCTCTCTCCACGTTGCAGATCAGCCTGCAACGCCGTGCCGATGGCCGCGCCTACCTGCGCCTGACCAGCGCGCGCCCGGTGACCGAACCCTTTGTCGACCTGATCGTGGAAGCCAACTGGTCGTCAGGCCGTGTGGTGCGCGACTACACGCTGCTGTTCGACCCACCCAACCTGCGCGCCCAGACCCAGCCGGCACCAGTCGCACCCGGCGTCTCCGCGGCGCAAGCCCCGCGCCCTGCTGCTCCTGCGCCCAGCGCCGCCCTGCCCCAGGTGCAGCCGGCGCGTCCGGCTGCCACCAGCCCGGCAGCCTCGCCAGCACCGGCTCCGGTGGCCCAGCGTCCCGCGCCGGCAGCAGCCCCCACGTCTGCCGACGGCGGGCAGGTGCGCGTGCGCGCTGGCGACACCGCAGGCGCCATTGCGGCGTCCAACCGCCCGGCCAATGTGTCGCTCGACCAGATGCTGTTGGCGATGCTGCAGCAGAACCCGAACGCCTTCATCAGCGGCAACGTGAACCGCATGAAGTCGGGCGTGGTGCTCGAACTGCCGAGCGCCGCCCAAGCCAGCGCCATCGCGCCGGCCGAAGCACGCCAGACCATCGCCGCGCAAAGCCGCGACTTCAACGAATACCGCCGCCGCCTCGCAGGTGGAGCGCCCCAGGCCGCCGTGGCCGCAGCCGACCGCCAGGCCAGTGGCCAGGTGCAGGCCCAGGTCAAGGATGCAGCGCCCGCAGCTCCCGCGGCCGACAAGCTGACCCTGTCCAAGGAAGCGGCTGGCCAGGCCGCCAACGAAGAGCGCATTGCCCGCGAACGCCAGGCACAGGAATCGTCCACGCGCGTGGCCGAGCTGTCGCGCAACATCGAAGAGCTCGCCAAACTCAACACGCCTGCGGCTCCCGCTGCGCCGGCGGCACCCGCGGCCCCGGCCGCGGCAACGCCCGAAGCACCGGCGACGCCTGCGATCACCGTGCCGACCGCGCCCGCACCGGCCGAAACCGCTGCTGCGCCGGACGCCCCCGCAGCACAGGAGGCCGCAGACGCACCGGCTCCCGAAGCCGCCGCCCCCGACACGTCCACCACCCCGGCACCAGTGAAACCGCCGCTGCCGGTGCCCACCCCGCTGCCCGATGAACCGTCCTTCATCGACCAGTTGCGCGACAACCCGCTAACCCTGCCTGTGGTGGGTGGCCTGCTGGCCCTGCTGGCCGGTCTGGGCATCTACCGCATGCGCCAGCGCCGCAACAACGCCAACGTCGACAGCTCCTTCCTGGAAAGCCGGCTGCAGCCCGATTCGTTCTTCGGCTCCAGCGGCGGCCAGCGCATCGACACCGCCGAATCGGCAGCGTCGGGCTCGTCCATGGTGTATTCGCCGAGCCAGCTCGATGCGGCCGGTGACGTGGACCCGGTGGCCGAAGCCGACGTGTACCTGGCCTACGGCCGCGACCTGCAGGCCGAAGAAATCCTGAAGGAAGCGATGCGCAGCACGCCCACGCGTGTGGCCATCCACAACAAGCTGCTCGAGATCTACGCCAAACGCCGCGACGCGCGCGCTTTTGAAGTCGTGGCCACCGAAGCCTATGGCCTCACCCAGGGCCAGGGCGCGGAATGGGAACACGCCTGCGAACTCGGCAAGGAACTCGATCCATCCAACCCCCTGTACCAACCGGGTGGCAGCCCCGTGGTCAAGGTGGCGGCAGCCGTTGGCGTGGCCGGCGGTGCCATGAACACCATGCCCTTCGGCGCCAGCACGCTGTCGGACTCCAGCCGCGCACCCGGCGCCAACGCGCCCGACCTCGACCTGGATCTGGACTTCTCGTTTGACGACGCCCAGCCTTCCGACCTGCCGGCCGATCCACCAGTGGCACAAGCGCCCGCCGTGGCTGCAGCCTCACCCATGTCCGGCATGGACGATCTGCAGAGCACCGAAGCGCTGACTGCCAGCAGCGACGACAAGGACGGCGTGCCCTCGTCGATGTCGATGGACTTTGACCTCGACTTCCCCTCGAGCCCTGCCCCGCTGTCCACGTCCGACCCGATCAGCGACGCAGCCGACTCGGCTCCGCTGTCCTTCGACGACGCGCCGTTCCTCGATCTGGATGTACCCGCTGCGCAGGACGAGAAGCCCGCCGCGGCGCCCGCTGCCCCCGAGATGCTGTCGTTCGACCTGAACAACCTCAATCTCGACCTGAACGAGCCCGGCGTGCAGGACGACGACGGCACCTCCGCCGGCCGCCTCACGGAAGAGAACCCGCTGGAAACCAAGCTGTCGCTGGCGGAAGAATTCCGCGCCATCGGCGACTTCGAAGGTGCGCGTTCGCTGGCCGAAGAAGTGCTGGCGGAAGCCTCGGGCACGCTCAAGACCAAGGCCGGCACCTTCCTCGCCGACCTGGCCTGAGGCCGGCCCACGTCTTCTTCGCCGGTTTCGCTTTTGTTGCTGTCGTCTCCGGCGCCTGTTCCCGCTCCCACCACCCAACGCCTCGCGTTGGGCGTGAGCTACAACGGCCGCGCCTACGACGGCTGGCAAAGCCAGCCGAGCGGGCGCACGGTGCAGGACCAGCTCGAACTGGCGTTGACCCGCTTCAGCGGCCAGCCTGAAACCATCAACACGCTGTGCGCCGGGCGCACCGATGCTGGCGTGCACGGCCTGATGCAGGTGGTGCATTTCGACACCGCGCTGGAGCGCCCCGAAAACGCCTGGGTGCGTGGCACCAACAGCTTTCTGCCCGACGACATCGCGGTGCAGTGGGCGCGCCAGGTGCCGCACAGATTCCATGCCCGGGCCAGCGCGCGCTCCCGCCGTTACGCCTACGTGCTCCACGAATCGCCGGTGCGGCCCAGCGTGGAAGCCGGCCAGGTGGGCTGGGTGTTTCGCCCGCTCTCGCTGGAAGCCATGCAAGAGGCGGCACAGACGCTGATCGGTGAGCACGATTTCACCTCGTTCCGTGCCGCACGCTGCCAGGCCCATTCGCCGGTCAAACACCTGCTGCGGGTGGACATCTCGCGCCGCTCCAGCTACTGGCGCTTCGAGTTCGAGGCCAGCGCGTTCCTGCACCACATGATCCGCAACATCATGGGTTGCCTCATCGCCATCGGCAACGGCAACCGCCCACCCGCCTGGATGGCCGAGGTGCTGCAGGCGCGCAGCCGCGACGCCGCGGCGCCGACCTTTTCCCCTGACGGCCTGTACTTTCTCGGTCCGGTCTACGATGCCGACTTCGGCCTGCCAGAGCGCACGCCCGCTTTCGACTGGTTGCCATGAGTTCCTCGCCCGCCCACCACCGCACCCGCATCAAGATCTGCGGTCTGACACGCGAATCCGACGTGGACGCCGCCGTGCACGCCGGTGCCGACGCGGTGGGCTTCGTGCTCTACCCCGCCAGCCCACGCCATGTGAGCGCCGCGCGCGCCGGCGAGCTGGCCCGACGCCTGCCCGCTTTCGTCACGCCCGTGCTGCTGTTCGTCAACGCCAGCGCCGAACAGATCCGCGAAGGCGTGGCGGCGGTGCCCCAGGCCCTGCTGCAGTTCCATGGCGACGAGAGCCCGGCCGACTGCCAGGCGGCCGGGCGCCCCTACCTGCGCGCCGCGCGCATTCCCACCGGCGCGGCCGGGGCCGGCTTCGATCTCCTAAAATACGCCTCGGACCACGCCACGGCCCAGGCCATCCTGCTCGATGCCCTGGTCGACGGATATGGCGGTGGAGGTCAATCTTTCGACTGGACGGCTTTCCCTTGGTCACACCCGCTTCTAAACGCCAGCTCTCGCCTCGTTTTGTCTGGTGGACTCACGCCTGCAAACGTGGCCGGAGGCATCACGCAGGTGCGGCCCTGGGCCGTTGATGTGAGCTCCGGGGTCGAAGCCGCCAAAGGCATCAAGGACCCCGACAAGATGCTCAACTTCGTGGCCGCCGTGCGCGCGGCCGATGCACAGCAGAATCCCCGTCCGTCCTGACCCCGTTGCATGGGGTCAGGCGGGCAGTCCCACCGAGACCCCCATGACCAGTTACCAACAACCCGACGCCCGCGGCCACTTCGGCATCTACGGCGGCAGCTTCGTGAGCGAAACGCTCACCCACGCGATCAACGAGCTCAAGGCAGCGTACGCGAAGTACCAGCACGACCCCGAGTTCCTGGCCGAGTTCAAGAGCGAGCTGGCGCACTTCGTCGGCCGGCCCAGCCCGGTCTACCACGCAGCGCGTTTGAGCCGCGAAACCGGCGGCGCGCAGATCTTCCTCAAGCGCGAAGACCTCAACCACACCGGCGCGCACAAGGTGAACAACACCATCGGCCAGGCCATGCTGGCCAAGCGCATGGGCAAGCCGCGCGTGATCGCCGAAACCGGCGCAGGGCAGCACGGCGTGGCCACCGCCACCATCTGCGCGCGCTACGGCCTGGAGTGCGTGGTCTACATGGGCAGCGAGGACGTGAAGCGCCAGAGCCCGAACGTCTACCGCATGAAGCTGCTCGGCGCCACGGTGGTGCCGGTGGAGAGCGGCAGCAAGACGCTGAAAGACGCGCTCAACGAAGCCATGCGCGACTGGGTCGCCAACGTGGACAACACCTTCTACATCATCGGCACCGTGGCCGGCCCGCACCCCTATCCGATGATGGTGCGCGACTTCCAGAGCGTGATCGGTGAAGAGTGCCTGGTGCAGGTGCCCGAGATGCTGGCGGCCGCCGGCTGCAAGCGGTCGCAGCCCGATGCGGTGGTCGCCTGCGTGGGCGGTGGAAGCAACGCCATGGGCATCTTCTACCCCTACATCCCGCACGCGGACACGCGCCTGATCGGCGTCGAAGCCGCCGGCGAAGGGCTGGACAGCGGCAAGCACTCGGCCTCCCTGCAAATGGGCAGCCCGGGCGTGCTGCACGGCAACCGCACTTACGTGCTGCAGGACGACAACGGCCAGGTCACCGAAACCCACAGCATCAGTGCCGGGCTCGACTACCCCGGCGTCGGCCCGGAGCACGCCTTCCTGAAGGACATCGGCCGCGCCGAATACGTCGGCATCACCGACACCGAAGCACTCGAAGCCTTCCACCGCCTGTGCCGCACCGAGGGCATCATCCCGGCGCTGGAATCCAGCCATGCCGTGGCCTACGCCATCAAGCTGGCCGCCACCATGCGGCCCGACCAGGCCGTGTTGGTCAACCTTTCCGGCCGCGGCGACAAGGACATCGGCACCGTGGCCGACCTCTCGGGTGTGGATTTTTACGACCGGCCTTCCATGCGTGGCCTCACCGTCAAAGGAGGCTCCGCCAAATGAGCCGCATCGAAAACACCCTGGCCCAACTCAAGGCCCAGAACCGCAAGGCCCTGATTCCCTACGTCACGGCCGGTTTCCCGTTCGCCGACATCACGCCCGAGCTGATGCACGGCATGGCCGATGCGGGTGCCGACATCATCGAACTCGGGGTCCCGTTCTCCGATCCCTCGGCCGACGGCCCGGTGGTGCAAAAGGCCGGTGACCGCGCATTGGCGCTGGGCATCGGCCTGGTGCAGGTGCTGGCCATGGTGCGCAGCTTCCGCGAGCGCAACACCACCACGCCGGTGGTGCTCATGGGCTACGCCAACCCGGTGGAGCGCTACGACCAGAAACACGGCGCCGGCGCTTTCGTGCGCGATGCCAGCGCCGCCGGCGTGGACGGCGTGCTGGTGGTGGATTACCCGCCCGAAGAATGCGAAGAATTCGCCGCTGCGCTGCGCGCGCACGGCATGGACCTGATCTTCCTGCTGGCCCCCACCTCGACCGACGAGCGCATGCAGCTGGTCGGGCGTGTGGCCAGCGGCTACGTGTACTACGTGTCGCTCAAGGGCGTGACCGGCGCCGGCACGCTCGACGTCGGCCAGGTCGAGGCCATGCTGCCGCGCATCCGCCAGCACGTGAGCGTTCCAGTGGGTGTGGGCTTCGGCATCCGCGACGCCGAAACCGCGCGCGCCATCAGCAAAAGCGCCGATGCAGTGGTGATCGGCAGCAAGATCATCCAGCTGCTGGAGAACGAGCCGCACGAAAAAGTGGTGGCCGTGGCGATCCATTTCATTCGCACCATCCGAAAAGCGCTCGACGCATAATCCCGCCACGGCGCCTGCTGGCGCCACCGCACGGAGAAACACCATGTCCTGGCTCGAAAAACTGCTGCCCCCCAAGATCACCCCCACCGACCCGACCGAGCGCCGCAGCGTGCCCGAAGGCCTGTGGATCAAGTGCCCGAGCTGCGAAGCGGTGCTCTACAAGAACGACCTGGAAAAGAACCAGAACGTCTGCCCGCACTGCAGCCACCACCACCGCATCGGTGCGCGTGCGCGGCTCAATGCGTTCCTGGATGCCGAAGGCCGCTACGAGATCGCGCAGGAAGTGCTGCCGGTTGACGCGCTCAAGTTCAAGGACAGCCGCAAGTACCCCGAGCGCCTGAAAGACGCACTGGAAACCACCGGCGAGACCGATGCGCTGATCGTCATGGGCGGCGCAGTGCGCGGTGTGAGCGTGGTCGTGGCGTGTTTTGAATTCGACTTCATGGGCGGCTCCATGGGCTCGGTGGTCGGCGAGCGTTTCGTGCGCGGTGTCGAAGAAGCCATCGCGCAGAAGGTGCCCTTCGTCTGCTACACCGCCACCGGCGGCGCGCGCATGCAGGAAGGCCTGCTGTCATTGATGCAGATGGCCAAGACCAATGCGGCGCTGACCCGCCTGGCCAAGAAGGGCCTGCCCTACATCAGCGTGCTGACCGACCCGACCATGGGCGGCGTGAGCGCCGGCTTTGCCTTCCTGGGCGACGTGGTCATCGCCGAACCCAAGGCGCTGATCGGTTTTGCCGGCCCACGCGTGATCGAGAACACCGTGCGCGTGAAGCTGCCCGAAGGCTTCCAGCGCGCCGAGTTCCTGCAGACCAAGGGCGCGGTGGACTTCATTTGCGACCGGCGCGAACTGCGCGCCACCATCGCCAACACCCTGGCCATGCTGCAACGCCAGAGCGCCGACGCGGTGGTCGAGGATTGACCTCCACCCCTGGGGCTGAGGCGCTCACGCTGTCCCAGCTGCCGCTGTTTCCACTGCAGACGGTCCTCTACCCCGGTGGCTGGCTGCCACTGCGCATCTTCGAGGTGCGTTACCTCGACATGATCGGCCGCTGCCACAAGGCCGGCGCGCCCTTCGGCGTGGTCTGCCTGAGCGAAGGCAGCGAGGTGCGCCGGCTTGACCCTGGCGCCGCCCCCGGCAGCGACGGTTTTGCCAGGGAGGTGTTCCACCCGGTGGGCACACTGGCGCAGATCGAAAGCCTGGAGCGGCCACAACCCGGCCTGATGGTGATCCGCTGCCGCGGCCTGCAGCGCTTTCACGTGCAGCGCCGCCAGCAGCTGCCGCACGGCCTGTGGGTAGCCGATGTGGCGCTGGACGAAGCCGAGCCCGTGGTGCCGGTGCCCGAACACCTCGCCAACACCCGAGACAGCCTGCAGCGCGTGCTGCAGAACCTGCAGGAGCGCGACCCGACCCACCTTGAGCAACTGCCGCTGCAACCGCCCTACCAGTGGGACGACAGCGGCTGGGTCGCCAACCGCTGGGCCGAACTGCTGCCCGCGCCCCCCGAACTCAAGCAGCGCCTCATGACGCTGGACAACCCGCTGCTGCGCCTGGAGCTGGTGTCGGATCTGCTCGACAAGCTCGGGCTGCAGCACTGAGGCAGCGCCCCACCGGCGCGCCCGCTCAGGGCAGCAGCGACAGCGCCTGCATGTAGCGCTCGCTCACCATCAGATCGTCCCAGCCCATGGCGGCACGCGCCGGCAGCAGCGCCAGGCGACGCTCTTCGCTGGCGGCACTCGGTTGCCAGCGCCCTTGCAATACGGCCTGCGACAGCGCGTCGATGGCATCGTCGATGGGCGCGCCATCGTCCACGACAGACTGGTTGCACAGCAGCACCATGTCGGCCCCGGCCGTGAGTGCGGCCAGCGAGGCCTCGGTGAAACTCACCTCGCGGCCATCGATCTGGCGCGCGGCGGCCATGCTCAGGTCGTCGCTGAACACCGCGCCGGTGAAGCCCAGGCGGTGCCGCAGCACGTCCTGCAACCAGCGCGCCGAGAAGCCGGCCGGCCGGCTGTCGACTTTGGAATAGATCACGTGCGCCGGCATCACCGCCTGCAGGCTGGCCGAGAGCCAGCCATAGGGTGCGGCGTCTTCGGCCAGGATCGCCTTGAGGCTGCGGCGGTCCACCGGCATGGCGAGATGCGAATCGGCCTTGACGAAACCGTGGCCCGGGAAGTGTTTGCCGCAGTGCGCCATACCGCTTTGCAGCAGGCCGTGCATCAGGCCCTGCGCCAGCAGCGTGACCACGCGCGGATCGCGCGCAAAGGCGCGGTCGCCGATCACCGAGCTTTCGCCGTAGTCCAGATCGAGCACCGGTGCAAAGCTCAGGTCCACGCCACAGGCGCGCAGCTCGGCACCCAGCACATAACCTGCGGCAGTGGCGGCGTTGACGGCGCGCAAGGCGGCCGCCCCCTCCGGCTCGCCGGCCTTGGCCGCGCCGTGCCACAGGGCGCCCAGCGCCGCCATGGGTGGCAGGTGGGTGAAGCCGTCGGTGCGAAAGCGCTGCACGCGCCCGCCTTCGTGGTCCACCGCGATCAGCAGATCGGGCCGCACCGCCTTGACCTGGCGGCACAGGGCGGTGAGCTGGGCACGGCTCTGCCAGTTGCGAGCGAACAGGATGATGCCGCCCACCAGCGGGTGGGCCAGGCGCTGGCGGTCGGCGGTGGTCAGGCTCAGGCCGGCGACGTCGATGATCAGGGGGGCGTGTGGGTTCATGAAAAAGCAGCGGCTCGCAAAGAGGTTCAGTCGCGTTCGACCACCACGAAGCTGGCGGCGTAGTCGGTCTCGTCGGTCACGGTCACATGGGCGCGCAGGCCTTGCGCCTCGAACCAGGTTTTCAGTTCGCCATGCAGCACGATCACGGGCGCGCCGCTGGGCAGGTTGTTGATCTCGCAGCGGCGCCAGGTCATGGGCATGCGGATGCCCAGGCCGATGGCCTTGGAGAAGGCCTCCTTGGCCGAGAAGCGCGTGGCGAGGTAACGCAGGCCACGCTGCGGCCAGCGCGCACTGCGTTTTTGCCAGACCAGAAACTCGGCGTCGCTCAGCACCTTGCGCACGAAGCGTTCGCCCTGGCGCTGGTACACCGTTTCGATGCGCCGGATGTCGCAGATGTCGGTGCCGATGCCGTGGATCATGCCGCCTCGGCGATGCAGCGCAGGTAGTCGGCGATGGTGGCGCTGTAGCCCAGCTCCAGCGCGTCGGCGATCAGCGCATGGCCGATGGAGACTTCGCTCAACGCCGGCAATGTGTGCACGAAAGTGCCAAGGTTCTCGCGGTTCAGATCGTGCCCGGCGTTCACCGCCAGGCCGGCGTCGAGCGCCGCCTGCGCGGCCACGCGGAAGCGCTCCAGCTGGGCGGCGCGCTGCGGCGTGTGCCAGGCCGCGGCATAGGGCTCGGTGTAGAGCTCGACACGGTCGGCCCCCACCGCTTTCGCCGCCGCCATCTGCCCGGGCTCGGCGTCCATGAACAGGCTCACGCGTGCACCCAGTGCCTGGGCTTCGGCGATCAACGGGCGCAGGCGCTCGGCGTCGGCGGGGAAGTTCCAGCCGTGGTCGCTGGTGAACTGGCCTTCGCTGTCGGGCACGAAGGTGACCTGCTGTGGCCGCACGGCGTGCACGAAGTCCATCAGGTTGTGGAACGGATTGCCTTCGATGTTGTACTCGCGGTCCGGCCAAGCCTTGAGCAGTTCGGCCAGCTCGTGCACGTCCTGCGCACGGATGTGGCGTTCGTCGGGCCGCGGGTGCACCGTGATGCCGTGCGCGCCGGCCTGCAGGCACAGCGTGGCCGCGCGCGTGACCGAGGGAATGCCGAGGTGGCGCGTGTTGCGCACCAGAGCCACCTTGTTGAGGTTCACCGACAGCGCGGTGCGGGGACGCGGGGAGCGGGAGGCCACGGTGGTCATGGTGCGGTCAGGGCAGAGGGGTATCGGGCGAAGGGTCGGGGCTCACGGGCGGGCGCGGGCGGGTCATGGCCTGCACGTCGAGCATCAGCTGGCGCGTTTTGAACACGCGCACGCCGCAATGGTAGTGCAGCAGGTTGCGCAGCGGCAGGCGCACGGCCTGCAAGCAGGCGGCACAGGCGCGCAAGGTGGGCACGAACGGGGACGGTTCGTCCATGGCGGCCTGCAAATCGAGCCACTGCTCGCCGGTGAGGGCCTGGGCATCATCGGCCTGCGCCGGCACCAGGCCACTCTCGGGCTCCAGCAGGTAACGCCGTTCCGGCACCAGGGGTGCCAGGGTGCTGCCTTCGTGCGAGAGGTCGGGCAGGAAACCGACATCGCGCAGCAGCAGCAATTCGAAGGCGCGCAGGATCAGCTGCTGGGCGTCGCTCTTCTCGGCCAGCAACTGCACCGCGGTGGTGAAGTGATCGAACACGCGCTCGTGCGGGTCGTCGCGCGCGAGCAGGCGCATCAGCAACTCGTTGAGGTAACTGCCCGAGACCAGGGCTTCGCCGGTGGGCATCACGTGGCCGCCCTGCCAGTGCGCAGCCTTGAGGGTGCGCACCTCGGCGTCCCCGCTCCAGGACAGCTGCAGCGGTTGCAGCGGCAGCAGCACCGGGCGGAACTGCGAGGTGGGCCGCTTCACGCCCTTGGCCACCAGGGCAATGCGACCGTGGTGGCGCGTGAACACCTCCAGCACCAGACTGGTTTCGCTCCAGTCGTAGCGGTGCAGCACGAAGGCCGGTTCGTCGGAGAAGCGCTTCAGGGCCATGCCGCCTGGCCTCGCGTGCAGGGGTGCCGGTCCGCGGGTGCGGGCTTATTCGTAGCCGAACGAGCGCACACGCGCATCGTCATCGGCCCAGCCCGAACGCACCTTGACCCACAGCTCCAGGAACACCTTGCAGTCCCAGAGTTTTTCCAGCTCCTGGCGGGCCTCGGTGCCGATGCGTTTGAGCTTCTCGCCCTTCTCACCGATCACCATACCCTTGTGGCCTTCGCGTTCGACCACGATGGTGGCGGCAATGCGCTTGAGCGCGCCCTCTTCCTCGAACTTGTCGATGATCACCGTGGAGGTGTAGGGCAGTTCGTCCCCGGTCAGGCGGAAGAGTTTTTCGCGCACCATCTCGGCCGCCATGAAACGCTCGCTGCGGTCGGTCAGGTCGTCCGGATCGTGCATCCAGGGTTGCTGCGGCAGGTATTTCTCGCAGATGCCGAACAAGCGGTCGATGTCCTTGGGCGCCTTGGCCGACATGGGCACGAACTCGGCGAAGGTGTGGCGCTCCTGCATGGAACGCAGCCAGGGCGCCAGGTCGCCCCGGCGGTGCACCAGGTCGAACTTGTTGGCCACCAGCATGGCGGGCACGTTGGCCGGCAGCAGCGACAGCACCTTGGCGTCGGCCAGGTTGAAGTGCCCGGCCTCGACCACGAACAGGATCAGGTCCACGTCGTTCACCGCGCCCAGCACGGTCTTGTTGAGCGCGCGGTTGAGCGCGTTGCCGTGCCGGGTCTGAAAGCCCGGCGTGTCGACGAACACGAACTGCGACGGCCCGACAGTGCGCATGCCGGTGATGCGGTGCCGCGTGGTCTGCGCCTTGCGCGAGGTGATGCTGACCTTCTGCCCCACCAGGGCGTTGAGCAGTGTGGACTTGCCGACGTTTGGCTTGCCGACGATGGCAACGTAGCCGCAGCGCTGGTCCGCGGGGTTGACCGGCTCGGGCTCAGCGGCGGGGGCGGCTTCGTCCGGCGCGGCGGGACCGTTGTCCTTGCCCAGGACGCGGGCCAGCATGGCGTCCAGATCGGGGTTGGCGGGCGGCGGTGCGGGGGAAGCAGGCATGTATCAGGGTTGCTGGGTGGTGGCGTTGAGCGCCGGGGTGTCAGAGAGTGGCGCAGCGGAAGACGCCGAGCCGGTGGTCAGGTGTTGCAGCATGGCGGCGGCGGCGGCCTGTTCACCCGCCCGGCGCGAAGCGCCGATGCCGCGTTCGCTGTGGCCGGTTTCGGAGACGGTGCATTCGACGTCAAACGTCTGCTTGTGCGCCTCGCCGAGCGTGGCCACCACGCGGTAGACCGGCAACTTCATTTTGCGCGCCTGCAGCCACTCCTGCAATTCGGTCTTCGGGTCCTTGCCCATGGCGCTCATCTGTGCGCTGAGCTCGATGTTGCCGTACAGGCGGTGCACCAGGGCCGCTGCCACCTCAAAGCCGGCGTCGAGGTAAACCGCACCGATCACCGCTTCCAGCGCGTCGGCCAGGATGGAGGGGCGCTTCTGCCCGCCCGACCTTTTTTCGCCGTCGCCCAGCCGCAGGCAGGCAGACAGGCCCAGGCCGGTCGCGATCTGGAACAGGGTTTCCTGCTTGACCAGGTTGGCGCGCACGCGGGACAAGTCGCCCTCGGGCAGCTTGCTGAGCTTTTCAAACAGCAGGCCGGAGATTGCCAGACTGAGCACCGAGTCGCCCAGAAACTCCAGCCGTTCGTTGTGGTCGGCCGTGAAGCTGCGGTGCGTGAGTGCACGCTCTAGCAGGCGCGGACTGGCAAAAGTGTGTTGCAGGCGCTTTTGCAACGCCAGAAGTTCGGGGCTCAAAGGGCGCCGCGTCCCGCGGGATGCAGCAGGTCCGGGGAATGCGTCACTTGGAGCGGCCTTCGTACTTCATCACCAGATAGGCCGGTCCGAACAGCGAAACCTCGCGCTGGTAAGCGAAGGACACCACCACGCGGTCGCCTTCCTTGCCCACCGTCAGGTCTTTTCCGGAGATGGTGCGGATGTCATCGATCTGCGATGCCTTGTCAAAGATGCTGCGCACCTCGGCCACGGTGCTGCCAGCCGCGGCCTTGGTCACCGCCTTCTGCACCGCCATGTACTCGATGTAGGTGGGCGCCACCTGCGCCAGGATCACGCCGGTGTACGCGAGCAGGACGCCCACGATGAGCAGACCGAAAAAAGTCAGGCCTTGTTGCTGCCGTTTCAATTGCATGTCATCCCCTCCAGTGGCTGTGTGCTTACTCGAATGATCCGATGCGGCCGAGGTCGCCAAAATTCATCCAGACGAAAAACGCCTTGCCCACGATATTGGCCTCGGGAACGAAGCCCCAGTAGCGGGAGTCGAGCGAGTTGTCGCGATTGTCACCCATCATGAAATAGTGGCCGGCTGGCACCTTGCAGGTCACACCCTCGACGGTGTAGCGGCAGGCATTGGAGAAAGGAAACTCCGTCGTGCCCTGGATGAAGGCCGGGCGGTCTTCGTCATTGAGGATGTTGTAGCTGCGCTCGTTCAGCGTTTCCCGGAACTGGTGCGCGTAGCGCATGGTCTCGCTGTCGAAGAACTCGGGCTGGGCGACACGCGGCACCGGCTGGCCGTTCACCGTGAGCTGCTTGTTCAGATAGGCCACCTCGTCACCCGGTACACCGATCACCCGCTTGATGTAGTCCAGGCTGGGCTGCGGCGGGTAACGGAAGACCATCACGTCACCGCGCTGCGGGACGTGGTTGTCGATGATCTTGGTGTTGAAGACGGGCAAGCGCACTCCGTAGTGGAATTTGTTGACCAGTATGAGGTCGCCCACGCGCAAGGTGGGGATCATGGAGCCAGACGGTATCTTGAAGGGCTCGAACATGAAGGAGCGCAGCACGAACACCGCCAGAATCACCGGGAACAGGCCGGCGGTCCAGTCCAGCCACCAGGGCTGGGCCAGCAGTTTCTGGTGCGCCTGGTCCACGTCGCCCTCGATGTGGGTAAAGCCCTGCTTGAGCAGCGCTTCCTTGCGCACGTTGTGCTCGTCCAGCAGCACCTGGGCACTGCGGCGGCGGCGCGGCAGGAACACCAGCTTCTCTGCCAGCCAGTACACCCCGGTGACCACCGTGGCCAGCATCAGCATGACGGCAAAGCTGCTGTCGATCGCACCGGAGTACCAGGCGACGGCGTAGGCAGCAAACGCCGCCAGGATCACCGCGGTGACCGTTCCCATCAAGGCCTGCATCAGTCTTGCACCTGCAAAATGGCGAGGAAGGCCTCCTGGGGCACTTCGACCGAGCCGATCTGTTTCATGCGCTTCTTGCCTGCTTTCTGTTTTTCGAGGAGTTTGCGTTTGCGCGAGATGTCACCGCCGTAGCATTTTGCCAGCACGTTCTTGCGCAGCGCCTTGATGGTCTCGCGCGCGATCACGTTGCCGCCGATCGCGGCCTGGATGGCAACATCGAACATCTGGCGGCTGATGATCTCACGCATCTTGGCGGCGACCGCACGCCCTCGGTACTGAGACTGCGAACGGTGCACGATGATGGACAGCGCGTCGACCTTTTCGCCGTTGAGCAGGATGTCGACCTTCACCACGTCGGAAGCGCGGTACTCCTTGAACTCGTAGTCCATGGAGGCATAACCCCGGCTGACCGACTTCAGCTTGTCGAAGAAATCCAGCACGATCTCACCCAGCGGCATGTCGTAGGTCAGCATGACCTGCTTGCCGTGGTAGGCCATGTTGAGCTGCAGGCCCCGTTTCTGGTTGGCCAGGGTCATCACGGCACCGACGTATTCCTGCGGCATGTACAGGTGCACCGTGACGATGGGCTCGCGGATTTCCTCGATGCGGCCTTGCTCGGGCATCTTGGACGGGTTCTCCACCATGATGACTTCGCCATCGGGCTTGACCACCTGGTAGACCACGCTGGGCGCGGTGGTGATCAGGTCCTGGTCGAACTCACGCTCCAGGCGCTCCTGCACGATTTCCATGTGCAGCAAACCCAGGAAGCCGCAGCGGAAGCCGAAGCCCAGCGCCTGCGACACCTCGGGTTCGTACTGCAGAGCAGCGTCGTTGAGCTTGAGCTTTTCCAGCGCGTCGCGCAGGGCGTCGTACTGGTTGGCCTCGGTCGGGTACAGGCCGGCGAACACCTGCGGCTGCACTTCCTTGAAGCCCGGCAAGGCTTCGCTGGCCGGGCCGCTGTTGTTAGGCAGCTTCTTCTCCAGCGTGATGGTGTCACCCACCTTGGCCGCCTGCAGCTCCTTGATGCCGGCGATGATGTAACCCACTTCGCCCGCCTGGAGCGACTCGCGCGGCTCGTTGCCGGGCGTGAACACGCCCAGGTTGTCGGCGCTGTAGACCGTGTTGGTCGCCATCATCTTGAAGCGCTCACCCTTGAGCAGGTGACCATCCACCACCCGCACCAGCATGACCACGCCCACGTAGGCGTCGTACCAGCTGTCCACGATCATGGCGCGCAGCGGAGCATCGGTCTGGCCCTTGGGCGAGGGGATGCGCGCCACCACCGCCTCCAGAATTTCGTCCACACCCATGCCGGTCTTGGCCGAGCACGGAATGGCGTCAGTGGCATCGATGCCGATCACGTCTTCGATCTCGGCCTTGGCGTTGTCCGGATCCGCGTTGGGCAGATCCATCTTGTTGAGCACCGGCACCACTTCCACACCCAGGTCGAGTGCGGTGTAGCAGTTGGCCACGGTCTGCGCTTCCACGCCCTGGCTGGCATCCACCACCAGCAGGGCGCCTTCGCACGCCGACAGCGAACGCGAGACCTCATAAGAGAAGTCGACGTGTCCGGGCGTGTCGATCAGGTTCAGGTTGTAGACCTTCCCGTCACGCGCCTTGTACTGGAGCGCAGCCGTCTGCGCCTTGATGGTGATGCCACGTTCCTTCTCGATGTCCATCGAGTCCAGCACCTGCTCGCTCATCTCGCGATCGGACAACCCTCCGCAACGGGAAATGATGCGGTCAGCGAGCGTGGACTTGCCATGGTCGATGTGCGCGATGATCGAAAAATTGCGGATGTGATTCATCAGGAAAGCGGCTCGGACACAGGGAAAAACCGCGTGTTCACACAGGAACGGGCGGCCATAAAAAAGGGCGCGTCAGCTGCTGACGCGCCCATAACCAACAATCAATGGCAACTGCGATAGTTGGGGTTTCATTGTAGGCAAAAAGCCCGGAATGCACACCACCAAACCAGCTCCATCGCCTTGTTGCAGCGCAGCAACAGACAAGTTATTCACAACTCTTCCACAGAAAAACTGAACAGCCTGTGAGGCAGCTGTGGAAGAGCTGGGGGCATCCTGGAACCGTTCCCACATCGTGGATACAAGGGGCACATCGTCACAGGAATCCGTTCAGAACAGGCGCCATTTTAGCGAATTCGGTCATGAACCCCCTTTCAGTCGTGAGCAGTCACTAACAAAAAAGAATTCGTGACGATCTGGACTCAGGAAAACCCGGTGTGGTGAATCGGCCACCCGATCAAAAAACCCCCTAAACCCAATCGGGAGCGGGGGTTATTGAAGGGGCCTGGACTCAGCGGGGGGGGCGGATCACCGCGTACTGAGCCCACTCGCCGCGGCGGAACAGCACATTGATCGGGCGCGACTTCTCGAGCTTGGCCAGAGCGGCCTCGACGTCCTTGACGCTGGCGGTTTCGGCGTTGGCAATCGCCACAATCACGTCACCCTCCCGCAGACCGGCGCGTGCCGCAGGCCCTTCGGCCGATGCAATGCGCACGCCGCCCTTGAGGTTGAGTTCCTTTTTCTCGGCCGCCGTCAGCTCGGTGAGGCTGAGTCCCAGGCCTTGCAGCGCGCCGCTGGACTGGGCCTTGCCTGGTTCGGGTGTGGCGGCCTTGGCCGTGGGTTGCTCGGGCTCGAGCTCGGCAACGATGATCGACAGATCGCGCTGGTTGCCACGGCGGAACACCGTCATGCTGCTCTTGTTGCCCGGCTTGGTATTGCCCACCAGGCGCGGCAGGTCGACCGACTTCTCGATCTCCTTGCCATCGAACTTCAGGATGATGTCGCCCGGCTCGACACCGGCCTTGGCTGCCGGTGAGTTGGGCTCCACACCACGCACCAGGGCACCCTTGGGTTGCCCCAGACCGATCGACTCGGCAACGTCCTTGCTGACCTGATCGATCTGCACGCCGATGCGGCCACGCGTCACGCGTCCGGTGGTGCGCAACTGGTCCGACACACGCACCGCCTCGTCGATCGGGATCGCAAACGAGATGCCCTGGAAGCCGCCCGAGCGGGAATAGATCTGGCTGTTGATGCCGACCACCTCACCGCGCATGTTGATCAGCGGCCCGCCAGAGTTGCCGGGGTTGATCGCCACGTCGGTCTGGATGAAGGGCAGGAAGTCGCCGGTGTCGCGCTGCTTGGCGCTCACGATGCCGGCGGTGACCGAGTTCTCGAGGCCGAACGGCGAGCCGATGGCCATCACCCACTCGCCCACGCGCAGGCGGTTGACGTCACCGATCTTGACCGCGCTCAGGCCGGTGGCCTCGATCTTCACCACCGCCACGTCGGTGCGTTTGTCCGCCCCCACGATCTTGGCCTTGAACTCGCGCTTGTCCGGCAGGGTGACGATGACCTCGTCGGCGCCGTCGACCACGTGGGCGTTGGTCATGACGAAACCGTCTGCACTCAGGACAAAACCCGAGCCCACACCACGTGGCTGCGCCTCTTCGGAGGGCGCGCGCTCCTGGCGCGGGCCCCGCGGGGTCATGCCGGGCGGGATGGGAATGCCGAAGCGCTTGAAGAACTCCAGCATCTGCTCATCGGGTGACGAGCCGGATGCAGCCGCACTCGCCTTCTCGGTCGTGCGGATGTTCACCACCGCCGGGCCTACCAGGTCCACGAGGTCGGTGAAGTCGGGCAGGCCGCGCACGCTGGCCGCTGGCGGCACCGTGGGCACCACGGTCTGCGCCGCCAGCGGCGTGTGCAGCATCAGGCCTCCCATACCCCCGACAGCGAGCGCGGTGGTGGTCAGCAAGGTGAGCAGCGGGGTACGTGTGGTGCGGTGGGACATCTTGGAGATCCTTTACAGGTACGCGAGAAGGGGAACAGGCCAGCGCCGCGCCAGTATGCCCCGACGACCGGGGACACGGGCACCGCGCCGCATGCCGCGTGGCAGGGCCATCGGGCCACGCCGCATTTAACGGATGCGCTCCAGAGCGAGCGCAAACCGGCGCAAGGTGGGCGCCGGCACTTCGCCCATCACGGTGAGCCAATGCTCACCGACACGGCGGTTGACGGTGTGTGTCGCACCCACGGTGGCCGACGACTCCTGTGTGTGGCGCTGCGGGTCGAAGGGCTCGACGAACAACGAAACCGAGGCCAGGCCATCGGAGAACACCCATTGCATGGGCGCCATGCCGGGGCTTTGCGCAGCGGCGCCGGGCACCTCGCGCGTGTGGCAGCTCATGGCGGTGAAGCCGGGCACCGGCTCCTTCAGCCGCCAGCCTTCGGCCTCGGCCGTGGTCTTCTTCAAGTTCGGCTTGTGCACGTCATAGCCGCGGGTGTCCTTCATGACCCGCGCAAGCTTGTCCATGCTCACCGGGGCATTGAGCTGCAGCTCGGAGAATGCAACCTGCTCCAGCACCGCACCCTGCTCGCCCAGCGTCTGCAGCTTCACCACCAGACCGGTCTGTTGCTCGGACCAGATGCGGTAACCAAAGCGCAGGTCGTCCTGCGGCAGGATCTCCACCATGTCGGCCAGATGGCCGGCCACGCGTTGCACACCCACTTCCCGTGCGCTGTAGAACTGCGGGATCAGGTTGCTCGGCGTGCGCAGCGAATCGGGGAACATGCCCAGCGAATCGCGCTTTTCCACGAAGGCGGTTTTGGCCTCCGGCACGAAGGTGATGACTTCCTTGTTGCGGCGGATGGTGATGCGTGGCTCCCCGGTGAGGGTGTCCACACGTTCCATCTGCTGCTTGCCATCGCAGGCGTGCCAGATCTTGGCAGCCGACATGGTCGAGCCCGCCGACACCACCAGGGTGCCGATGTACGCACGGTTGCGCGAGGCCTCGTGCATGCGGGTGAGCCAGTCGTTGACGCTGCGCGCCTGGCCGGTGCTCATGGCGGGGCTCTGCGCCTGGGCCGGCACCATGAAGCCGGAGGCCAGTGCGACCAGCGCGGCAGCGCTCCAGCGGCGCACACCGCACAGCGGCAATCGCCGAGTGCGCGTGCGGCGATCACCAGCGAACAAGGGCAACAAGGCAGGTGTCATGTGGCTCAGCGTCCTGCGGCGTCGTAGGTGGCGTTGCGCAGGAAGCCGGTGGGCATCTGCAGGGCCGATATGCCCGCGTTTTGCCGGTGTTCGGCCAACAACTCTTCCAGGCGGGCATCGCGGATCAGGGTGCCCTGGCCGGTGTTCACCACCACGGCGGTGGACGGTGCCGGCACTGCGGCCGTGGTGGCTTCGGGCACGGGGGCAGAGACTGCCGGCGGCACCGCGGCCAGTCGGGGGTTGGCATCGGCCACACCCGAGGGCGCGCCACTCAGCACACCCCAGCTCACCGCCGAGACCGCGGCCAGCGAAGCAAAGCCGGCCACCAGTTTCCAGCGGAACAGCGAGTCATTTGCGGCCGGGGCACGCACGTGGGCGGTCTGGGGCGAGCCCGCCGCCAGCAAGCCAGGCGCGCGGGCGGGGGTGGCAATCGGATCCCCGGACTGGGGCAAGGCTTCCGCGCGCAGACGCTCGCGCACGCCGGCCAGGAAATCCCCGGCCGGTTGTGCTGGCGTCACGTCGCCGGTGCCCCGCAGCACATCACCGATGACCAGGTAGCTGTGCCACTGGGCCAGCACCTCGGTGTCACCGGGTGCTGCGGCCGTCAGCAGGCCCTGGACCTGTGCGGGCGCCAGCTCACCGTCGACCAGCGCCGACAGCGCCTGGGTAGGCGGCAGTGCGCCGGCCTCTTGCGCAGGCAGCGGATTCAAATTGACTTGTGCGGCATTCATGATGGACTTCCTGAACTTCCCAATTCGCGCGGCAGCGGGGGCGTTGTGCGCCGTCCGCCTAGCCTCGCCTACCAGCGTTTGCCTGTCTGGCGCTCGAGCATCGGCTTGATGCGCCCGGAAATGGCTTCACGCGCCCGGAAGATCCGGGAGCGCACCGTGCCAATGGGGCACTCCAGCGCGGCGGCAATCTCTTCATAGCTCATCCCCTCGATCTCGCGCAGGGTGATCGCCATGCGCAGCTCTTCAGGCAGCGCATCCATGGCGGCATTGACCGCCTGGGCGATTTCCTTGCTGGCCAGCACCGCTTCGGGCGTCTCGGTATCGGCCACTCCCGAATTTAGTTCGCGTTCCGGTGCGGAAGTTTCATCGTCGTCGCCGGATTTCATTTGCGACTGGAAAACCAGCGGATCGCGCTTGAGTTCCATGAGCTGCTTTTTGGCCGTGTTCACCGCAATGCGGTACAGCCAGGTGTAAAACTGGGCGTCGCCCCGGAACTGGGCCAGCGCCCGGTAGGCCCGGATGAAGGTTTCCTGGGCGATGTCCTGCACCAGATCGGAATCGCGCACCATGCGCCCGATCAGGCGCTCGACCCGCCGCTGGTACTTCACGACCAGCATCTCGAATGCCTTTTGCTCACCCGCGAGCGTGCGCTGTACCAGCATGACGTCGCTGTCGGGTGGTGGCGGGGCGGTGTGGTCTTCGAATGTCATGCGCGCGGAAATATAACCCAGTGCCCAGCGTAACTCAGAGGCGGCTGGCCACCAGCGCACGCCGCAAATCGTTCCAGCGCGCGGGATCGCGCGCCCGCTCCACCCACGCCCAGTGCGTTCGGTGGACATGTGTATCGCGCCAGCTCAACAACACCCAGTCCTGGAGGTCGAGCGCCACGCCCAACCCCTGCAGGGCCACGCCGTCGGCCTCCGGCTCGTCGCACCAGCCCCAGGCACCGCGCCGGGCATGGGGTTCGTCCCGGGCCAGCGGGCGCCAGCGCAGAAAGCCCACTGGCGAACGCCGCCAGCTGCGAACGGCCAGCCCGGTCCAGAGCAGCCAGCCCGCGGCACCGGCCACCGTCGGCCAGAAGGTCTCCGAGCGCCAGGCCCAAAGCCCGAGCACCAGGGCCGCCAGCACGGCCAGCAGCGCGAGCACGCCGGCGTACAAGGCACAACGCCCCACCGGGTACATCACCGATGGGGCGTTGTGCATGCGAACGGGAAGAGATAGGCGCGATCGCTGTGGTCAGACGCGCCGGAACACCAGCGAGCCGTTGGTGCCACCAAAACCGAAGTTGTTCTTCACCGCCACCTCGATCTTCACGTCCCGCGCGGTGTTGGCGCAGTAGTCCAGGTCGCACTCGGGATCCTGGTTGAAGATGTTGATGGTGGGAGGCACTTTTTGATCGTGCAGGGACATCACGGTGAACACCGACTCGATGCCGCCCGCGCCGCCCAACAAGTGGCCGGTCATGGACTTGGTCGAGCTGACCACCATGCTTTTGGCATGGTCGCCCAGCGCGGCCTTGATCGCGTTGGTTTCGTTGATGTCGCCCAGCGGCGTGGAAGTGCCGTGTGCGTTCAGGTAGTTCACCTGCTCCGGATTGACGCCCGCATTGCGCAGTGCGCTCAGCATGGCGCGGCGTGGGCCGTCCATATTGGGTGCGGTCATGTGACCGGCGTCGGCACTCATGCCGAAACCTGCCAGCTCGGCGTAGATCTTGGCGCCGCGTGCCTTGGCGTGTTCGTACTCTTCGAGCACCATCACGCCAGCGCCCTCACCCAACACGAAACCGTCGCGGTCCTTGTCCCAGGGACGGGACGCGGTCTTCGGATCGTCGTTGCGGGTGGACAGCGCACGCATGGCGGCAAAACCGCCGATGCCCAGTGGCGACACGGTGGCTTCGGAGCCACCGGCAATCATCACGTCGGCATCGCCGTACTCGATCATGCGACCGGCTTCGCCGATGCAATGCAAGCCGGTGGTGCAGGCCGTGACGATGGCGATGTTCGGCCCCTTGAACCCGAACTTCATCGACACGTGGCCGGAGATCATGTTGATGATCGACGCCGGCACGAAAAACGGCGTGATGCGCCGTGGGCCGCGCGTGGTCAACTCCGTGTGGGTGTCTTCGATCAGCGGCAGGCCACCAATGCCGGAACCGATCACGCAGCCGATGCGCGTGGCCTGCTCCTCGCCCAGTTGTTCACCGGTGGGAAGACCCGAGTCCGCCACCGCCTGCATGGAGGCGGCCACACCGTAATGGATGAAGGTGTCCATCGTCCGCGCTTCTTTGGCGGTGATGTAGTCCTCCAGCTTGAACCCCTTGACCTCTCCTGCAAACTTGCAGGCGAAGTTCGACGCGTCGAACTTCGTGATGAAGTCAATGCCGGACTGTCCGGCCAGGAGGTTGGCCCAGGAATCGGCCACCGTGTTGCCCACGGGGCTGATGCAACCCAGGCCGGTCACGACGACGCGGCGACGGCTCATCGGTGCTTCAGGCCTTCTGGTTGGCCAAGGCGTAGTCGATAGCCTTTTGAACCGTGGTGATCTTTTCGGCTTCTTCGTCGGGGATCTCGATACCGAACTCGTCTTCCAGAGCCATCACCAGCTCAACCGTGTCCAGCGAATCGGCGCCCAGGTCGGCCACGAAGGCCTTTTCGTTCGTGACCTGTCCCTCTTCCACACCGAGTTGTTCGGCAATGATTTTCTTCACACGTGCTTCGATATCGCTCATAAGTCCCTCTAAGGGTGGTTGAAATACAGGCCGCCATTTTAGCCACGCCAGGGGAATGCCCCTGGATGGCCCGCCGGGCGGCTGGCGCGGCGCGGAAAATTCGATTCGAGCCTTGCCCGCTTCAGGCCATGAACATGCCGCCGTTGACGTGCAGTTCCTGTCCCGTGACATAAGCGGCCTGCGGGCTGGCCAGGTAGGCCACGGCGTGCGCAATGTCGGCCGGCTTGCCCAGGTGTCCCAGCGGGATCTGGCCCAACAGGGCTTTTTGCTGCTCTTCCGGCAGGGCGCTGGTCATGTCGGTTTCGATAAAACCGGGTGCCACGCAGTTCACCGTGATGTTGCGGCTGCCCAGCTCACGGGCCAGTGCACGCGTCATGCCGGCCACACCCGCCTTGGCGGCGGCGTAGTTGGCCTGACCGGCGTTACCGGACGCGCCGACCACGCTGGTGATGCTGATGATGCGGCCGTAGCGCTGCTTCATCATGGGACGGATCACGGCGCGGCTCATGCGGAAAACGGCCTTGAGGTTGGTGTCCAGCACCGCATCCCAGTCGTCGTCCTTCAGGCGCATGGCCAGCATGTCGCGTGTAATGCCGGCGTTGTTCACCAGCACCTGCAGGCCGCCATGGGCTTTCACGACCTCGTCGATCAGGGCCTCGGCCGCAGCGGCGTCGTTGACGTCCAGCTTGGCACCGCGGCAGCCGGCGGCAGCACCCGGGACAGCGCTGAGCGCCGTGCCGATGCGGCTCGCACCCTCGTCGCTGGTGGCGGTGCCGATCACGATCAGGCCACGGGCGGTGAGTTCAGCGGCAATGGCCGCGCCGATGCCGCGCGATGCGCCGGTGACCAGGGCGACCTGGCCGGCAAATTGGTTGTCAGGCATTGATATCTCCAGATGTCAGGCCAGCAGCGCCTTGACCTCGGCCAGGGTGGCGGGGTCGTACAGGGCTGCGCCGGTGAGTGTGGGGTCGATGCGCTTGACCAGGCCGGCCAGCACCTTGCGCGGGCCGCACTCCACCAGGGTGTCGATGCCGCGCGCCTTGATCGCGCCCACACACTCCACCCAGCGCACGGGGCCGAAAGCCTGGCGGTACAGCGCATCGCGGATGCGATCGGGGTCGGACTCGACCACCACATCGATGTTGTTGATCACCGGAATCTGCGGCGCGGCAAAGGCCGTTTCGGCCAGCTTCGCACGCAGCTTCTCGGCTGCCGGCTTCATCAGGCTGGAATGGAAAGGCGCCGACACCGGCAGTGGCAAGGTGCGCTTGGCGCCATTTGCCTTGAGCACTTCGCAGGCCTTCTCCACGGCAGCCTTGCTGCCCGCGATCACGGTCTGTGCCGGATCGTTGAAGTTCACCGCCTCCACCACCTCGGCACTGCCCGGTCCGAAGCTGGCTTGCGCCTCTTGGCAACCGGCCACCACGGCGGCAGCATCGAGCCCCAGCACGGCGGCCATGGCACCCGTGCCGGCAGGCACCGCGTCCTGCATGGCTTGTGCGCGAAAACGCACCAGCGGCGCGGCCTGAGCCAGCGTCAGCACACCGGCAGCCACAAGTGCCGAGTACTCACCCAGCGAATGGCCCGCCAGCGCTGCCGGCTTGGCGCCACCCTCGGCCAGCCAGACGCGCCAGGCGGCAATACCGGCCACCAGCATCACGGGCTGGGTGTTGACGGTCATGCCCAGCACCTCGGCCGGACCTTCGTGGATCATCTTGCCCAGGTCTTCACCGAGGGCATCCGAGGCTTCCTGCACGGTAGCCTGCACGGCCGGGTGATCCGCCCAGGCGTCGAGCATGCCGACGGCCTGCGAGCCCTGGCCCGGAAATACGAACGCAAATGTCTTCATGGGGTTTTCAGTTCAAACGAGAACGGGAAGTGGGGACAGCGGGGCGGACTCAGAAGTCCAGCAACACCGAGCCCCAGGTGAATCCACCGCCCACACCTTCCAGCATCAGGGTGTCGCCCTTTTTGACCTGGCCCTGGCGCACAGCGTGGTCGAGCGCCAGCGGAATCGAGGCCGCAGACGTGTTGCCGTGCTGGTCCACCGTCACCACCACCTTGTCCATGGGCAGCTTGAGCTTGCGCGCCGTGCTCTGCATGATGCGGATGTTGGCCTGGTGTGGAATCAACCAGTCGATGTCGGCCGTGGTCCTGCCGGCTTTGTCCAGCACGGCACGCGCCGTCTCTTCCAGCACGCCCACGGCCAGCTTGAACACGGCCTGGCCGTCCATCTTGAGCAAGGGATCGCCCAGGATCTGCCCACCCGAGACATGGCCCGGCACACACAGGATGCCGGTGTGTTTGCCGTCGGCATGGATGTCGGTGGCCAGAATGCCGGGCGTGTCGGACGCCTCCAGCACCACAGCACCGGCGCCGTCGCCAAACAGCACGCAGGTGGTGCGGTCGTTGAAGTCGAGCAGGCGGCTGAAAATTTCCGCCCCCACCACCAGTGCCTTGTTGGCGCTGCCGGCACGGATCAACGCGTCGGCCACGGTCAACGCATAAATGAAGCCGCTGCACACCGCCTGCACATCGAACACCGGGCAGCCGGTGATGCCCAGCTTGTGCTGCAGGATGGAGGCGGTCGAGGGAAACACCATGTCCGGCGTGGACGTGGCGACGATGATCAAGTCGATATCAGCCGGGGCAGCACCCGCGGCGGCCATGGCCTGCTGACAGGCCTGCACCGCCAGGTCGCTGGCCAGCACACCATCGGCCACAAAGTGGCGCGCCCGGATGCCGGTGCGCTCAACGATCCAGTCGTCGCTGGTTTCCACGCCACGCGGCGCCAGCATGGCCACCATGTCGGCATTGGTCAGTCGCTGGGGCGGCAGGTAACTGCCGGTGCCGGTGATGCGGGCGTAGCGTGTCATGCGGTCGGGGAATCAGAGGGTCGGGATGCCTGTCAGCTCGCTCGGCAGGGACTCCGGCGAGATCAGCGGTTTGGCGTTGGCAATGCGTTCACGCACGTTGTCCAACAAATGGTTGTGGGCCGCATCATAAGCGCGGCACAGAGCCTGCTCGAAGGCAAACACATCTGCCGAGCCATGGCTTTTGAAAACCAGCCCCTGCAGGCCCAACAGCGCCGCACCGTTGTAACGACGGTGATCCACCCGGTTTTTAAATGATTTAAGCACCGGATAAGCCACGATGGCAGCCATTTTCCGGAAGATGCTCTTTGAAAACTCTTCCCGAATGAAGCCACCAATCATCGTGGCCAAGCCTTCGCTGGCCTTCAGCGCCACATTGCCGACAAACCCGTCACAGACCACGATATCGGTCGTGCCCTTGAAGATGTCGTCACCTTCGATATTGCCAAAAAAGTTCAGATCACCGGTGTTGGCTGCACTTCTGAGCAGGATACCGGCTTTTTTGATGACTTCGCTGCCCTTGATGACCTCTTCGCCCACGTTGAGCAAGCCCACGCTGGGCTCCTTGACGCCATGGGCAGCCGCCACCAGCGCAGACCCCATCACCGCGAACTGCAGCAGGTGCTCAGCCGAACAATCGACATTGGCGCCCAGGTCCAGCACGGTGGTGGCGCCGCCGCGCGCGTTCGGCATCTGGGTGGCGATGGCGGGCCGGTCAATGCCGTCCAGCGTTTTCAGCACATAGCGTGCGATCGCCATCAGAGCGCCGGTGTTGCCAGCCGACACGGCGGCCTGCGCCGCACCACTCTTCACCTGGTTGATCGCCACCCGCATGGACGAGTCTTTTTTGCGCCGCAGCGCCACCTCCACCGGATCGTCCATGGCCACCACCTCGGCGGCCGGAACAACCTGGCAGCGCACGTTGTTGAGCAACTGGGGCCAGGCCTGGAAGACCTCGGGCTTGCCGACCAGCAGCACCTGCGCCTGCGGATGGCTGGCCAGAAAGGCCGCGCACGCAGGCAGGGTGACCGCAGGGCCGATATCGCCCCCCATGCAATCGACAGCGATGGTGATCATGACAACAACATCCCGGATGGGGCGCTCAATGCGGCCCAAGAACGAAAAAAGCCCGCATGCAGCATGCGGGCCTGTGCCTCGACGGCCAATCGGACCCCGTTCGCGACACCGCGGCGAGGCCCGAGGCAACCCGTCATTTAGGCTTCAGACTTGTTTTTCAGCACTTGGCGGCCGCGGTAGAAGCCGTTCGGGCTGATGTGGTGACGCAGGTGGGTTTCGCCGGTGGTGGGCTCGACAGCGATGCCGGGCACGTTCAGGGCGTTGTGCGAACGGTGCATGCCGCGCTTGGAGGGGGACTTTTTGTTTTGCTGAACAGCCATGGTGGGCTCCTGAAATCGGTAGGGTCAAACGGAGTGGCAAAAACGGAGCACTGAAGCCGCCCCGCTCAACCGGTCGTGCGCCTGACCTGCGCACATATCAACAATGTGCAAATGGGTGCCAGCGCAAAGCCAAGCATTATAGCCCGAAGCTTGGGGCCTATCAAATTCACTTTTTCAACCGGGCGAGTTCCGCAAATGGGTTCTTTCGCTGGGGTTCGCCCTCGGCCACCCCGCCCCCGGCCTCATCCCCCGCGTGCAGTTTGACGGGAACCGGGCAGGTCTCGTGCATGGGCACCAGAGGCAACTCCATCAGCAGCTCGTCTTCCAGCACATCGAGCAGGTTGGGACGCGGCTCCAGCGCCAGCAAATCCTCTTCGCAATCGTCGTCTTCGGCCTCTGCCGCCGCCTCGTCGGCGACAAACCGGAACCAGCGGTCCACCGCCAACGGCGTCTGCACCGGGCCCAGGCAACGCTGGCAAGTAAGGGGCACGCGGGTATCGGCCTGCAGGTGCAGCCAGACGGCGGGTGCGCCGCCGGCACTGGCGTCGCGCATTTCGCCGTGCGCCTGCCATTGCACCGGCTCGGTGCTGGCCACGCCGTCGAGTGCGGCCTCCGCATGCAGGCGCTTGAACGTCGACAGGGGCAACGTGGCCTCCAGGCTGGCCGCGGCCTGGGCAAAGGCGCGCGCGTCCAGCCGCTCGGGGTTCCAGACGGTCTTGGGGCTGTTTTTCATCCGGGCAGTGTAAAAGAATGCAGGGAGAATAGCCCCATGACCTCCGCTCCCGACCTGCCCGCCAGCCCGGCATCCCGCGCCCTCATCCTCGGCTCCACTTCCCGCTACCGCCGCGAACTGCTGTCGCGCCTGAATCTGCCTTTCGAGGCGATTGCACCAAACGTGGACGAGACCCCGCAAGCGGGCGAAAGCCCTGCCTCGCTCTCGCTTCGGCTGGCACTGGCCAAGGCGCGTGATGTGGCGCAGCGCCATCCCGAAGCGGTGGTGATTGGCAGCGACCAGGTGGCAGACCTGCACGGCGAGCCGCTGGGCAAACCCGGCACCCACGAGCGTGCGGTGGCCCAGCTGCAGCGCATGCGGGGTCAGACCGTGGTGTTCCACACCGCCCTGGCCGTGGTCTGCCAGGCCAGCGGCTTCGAGCGCAGCGACATCGCCGCGGTGCGTGTGGTGTTCAGGAATCTGGACGACGGCGAGATCGAGCGTTACCTGCGCGCCGAGCAGCCCTACGACTGCGCCGGCAGCGCCAAAAGCGAGGGCCTGGGCATCGCCTTGCTGGAGCGCATCGACAACGACGACCCCACGGCCCTGATCGGCCTGCCGTTGATCCGCACCTGCCAGATGATTCGTGCCGCGGGAGTTCAGCTGCTGTGAGCGCCCACTCTGAAAAATTGGGCACCTTGTACCTGGTGCCCACGCCGCTGGACTTCGGCATCGCACAAGACAGCCCGGCGCCCGCTGGCGAGTGGCTGCCGGCCGAAACGCTGGGGGCGGCCAGCCGCATCACCCACTGGGTCACCGAAAACGCCAAGAGCACCCGCGCGTTCCTCAAGCGGGTCGAGGCCGTGGCGGGCCTGGCCGCGCCGCTGCAGGCGCAAACCATCACCGAGCTGCCGCGCGTTGCGCACAAGAAAGGCGACCACGCCCCGCAAGCCGACAACGACGCCCCTGCCCGGGCGCTGCTGGCGCCGGCCCTGTCCGGACACGACGTCGGCCTGGTGAGCGAAGCCGGCATGCCTGCCATTGCCGACCCGGGCAGCTCGGTGGTGCGGGCCGCGCACGCGATGGGGCTGCGGGTGGTGCCGCTCACCGGCCCGATTTCCCTCATGCTGGCGCTTGCAGCCAGCGGGCTGAACGGGCAGAGTTTTGCGTTTGTGGGTTATGTGCCGCAAGAGGCCACCGAGCGCGCCAAACGCCTGCGCGAGCTGGAGGCAGTGGCCCTGAAGACCGGGCAGACGCAGATCCTGATCGAAACGCCCTACCGCAACACCGCCCTGCTGCAGGCCCTGCTGCAAGGACTGCACCCACACACCCGGCTGGCGGTGTGTGGCGCGCTCAGCCTGCCGCAGCAGGTCTGCCGCAGTGCACTGGTGGGCGAATGGAAACGTGAGCGCCGGCTGCAGGACAGCCTGCCGCTGGCGGCACCCTGCGTGTTCCTGCTGGGCCGATGAGGCCCAGCCCGCTCAGACGCCCAGGCGTTTGATGTGGGCGCGCACCGAGGCGCTGAGCTCTTCGTTGGCCAGGGCAAGGTCGATCGTGGCTTCCAGGAAACCTTCCTTGCTGCCGCAGTCGTAGCGCTGGCCCGCATAACGGAAAGCCTGCACTTTTTCCTTGCCGATCAGGGCTGCAATGCCGTCGGTGAGCTGGATCTCGCCACCCGCGCCGCGCGGCTGCTGACGGATGCTCTCGAACACCGCCGGCGTGAGCACGTAACGGCCGGCCACGGCCAGCGTGGAAGGCGCCACGTCGGGGGCGGGCTTTTCCACCATCGCGAACACCTCGGCCAGGTCGGAACTCGCACCGTGCACGTCGACCACGCCATAACGGCGCGTGTCGGCGCGCGGCACGTCCTGCACCGCGAGCACCGTGCCCGGGCTGGACTCGTAAGCCTGCACCATCTGCTGCAGCACGGTCGGGCCGCCATTGGCCTGGTCGCGGCCCATCATCAGGTCGTCTGCCAGCAACACGGCGAAGGGTTCGTTGCCCACCAGGCGCTCGGCGCACAGCACGGCGTGGCCGAGGCCGAGCGCACGGGGCTGGCGCACGTACACGCAGTCCATGTCGGCGGGCTTGATGGAGTGCACCAGCTGGAGCAGCGCCGATTTGCCGGCGGTTTCCAGTTCCATTTCGAGTTCGTAGGCGGTGTCGAAGTGGTCTTCGATCGCGCGCTTGTGGCGACCGGTGACAAAGATCATTTCTCGGATGCCTGCGGCATAGGCCTCTTCCACCGCGTACTGGATCAACGGTTTGTCGACGACCGGCAGCATTTCTTTGGGAATGGCCTTGGTGGCGGGAAGAAACCGGGTGCCGAGGCCACCTACGGGAAACACAGCTTTTCGAATCGTCATCTTGGCTTTCGCTTGCGCGTTCGTGAAAGAAGGCGACATGTTAAACGCCAACGGTTTCGTCAGCACGGCTCCGCCCCGTTGAAAGGCTACACTGCAACCGTCAACGGCGGGCACCCGCCCTGCCCCGCGGCTTCCACCCAATCCCAACGCGTATGAGCATCACCCCCGTCATCCTGTGCGGCGGCTCCGGCACCCGCCTGTGGCCCCTGAGCCGTCAGAGTTTTCCGAAACAGTTTGTGCCGCTGGTGGGTGACAAGAGCCTGCTGCAACTGACGCTGGACCGGCTGGCCTGGTGCGACAACCCGGTGATCTGCGTGGCGTCCGAAGACCACCGTTTCCTGGTGGCCGACGCGATCGAACTGGAGAACGTGCCCGGCCAGGTGTTGCTGGAGCCGGCCGCACGCAACACGGCAGCCGCCATGGCGCTGGCCGCACTGCTGGCGCGCGCGGACGGCCAGACCGACCCGCTGCTGCTGTTCTGCCCGTCCGACCACCACATTCCCGATGCGGCGGCCTTTGCCAGCACCATCCGCCAGGGCGTGCCGGCGGCCGAAGCCGGTGCCATCGTCACCTTTGGTGTGGTGCCGAGTTTTCCGAGCAGCGCCTACGGCTACATCCAGCAGGGCGACGCCCGGGCCGACAGCAGCCGCAGCGTGGCGCGCTTCATCGAGAAGCCGGCACCCGACGCGGCGCAGGCCTTGCTGCTGCAAGGCAATGTGCTGTGGAACGCCGGCATCTTCCTCACCCGCGCCAGCGCGCTGCTTGCGGCATTGAAACAACACGCGCCCGACATCCTGCAAGCCTGCGAGGCCGCGATGGCGCAGCCGCGGCAGGACAGCGTGGGCCAGATCCACTTCGTGCGTCCCGAAGCCACGGCCTTCCTGGCCTGCCGCTCGCAGAGCATCGACTATGCGGTGATGGAGCCGCACAACAACGTGGCCGTGGTGCCCTTCCAGGGCCAGTGGAGCGACGTCGGTAGCTGGAACGCGGTGGCCGACCTGAGCACGGCCGATGGCGATGGCAACCGGGTCACCGGCCAGGGCCACACGCTGAACGCACGCAACACGTACATCCATGCTCCCGGCCGCACCGTGGTGGCGCTGGGCACGCAAGACCTGCTGATCATCGACACGCCCGACGCCCTGCTGGTGGCGCAGCGTGACCATGCCGAACAGGTCAAGGACGTGGTCGCCCACCTGGCAAAACACAAGGTCTCGCAGGCAGCGATGCACCGCCGCGTGGCACGGCCCTGGGGCTGGTACGACAGCGTGGACATGGGCGAGCGCTTCCAGGTCAAACGCATCGGCGTCAAACCGGGCGCCTCCCTGAGCCTGCAGAAGCACCACCACCGCGCCGAACATTGGATCGTCGTCAAGGGCACGGCCGAGGTCACGCGCGGCAGCGAGGTCTACCTGCTGTCCGAGAACCAGTCCACCTACATCCCCATCGGCGAAGTGCACCGCCTGCACAACCCCGGCAAGATGGCGCTGGAGATGATCGAGGTGCAGTCGGGCAGTTATCTCGGTGAAGACGACATCGTGCGCCTGGAAGACATCTACGGGCGCCAGCCAGACGCCGCCAAGAAGTGAGCGCACCGGCCATGAAGATCCTGCTCACCGGCGGTGCAGGCTACATCGGCAGCCACACCGCTGTCGCCCTCATCGAAGCCGGCTTTGAGCCGGTGGTGCTGGACAACTTTGCCAACAGCCACCCGGTGGTGCTGGAGCGCCTGCAGCGCATCACCGGCCAGACCATGGCGCTGGAGCGCGGTGACGTGCTCGACACCCACTGGGTGGAAGACCTGCTGCGGCGACACCGCCCTGTGGGCGTGGTGCACTTCGCGGGCGACAAGGCGGTGGGCGAAAGCGTGGCGTTGCCGCTCAAGTACTTCCACAACAACATCGGTGGCGCGGTCAGCCTGCTGCGTGCGATGCAAACAGTGCACGCAGAAGACCCGTCGACTCCACCCACGCTGGTGTTCTCCAGCAGCGCCACGGTGTATGGAGATCCGGCCAGCGTGCCGATCACCGAAGACTTTCCGCGCAGCCACACCAACCCCTACGGCCACAGCAAGCTGGTGATTGAGGACATGCTGAGCGCCCTGTGCGCCGCCAACCCGGCCTGGCGCGTCGGCACCCTGCGTTACTTCAACCCGGTCGGGGCGCACCCGAGCGGCCTGATCGGCGAAGACCCGGCCGGCATCCCCAACAACCTGATGCCCTACGTCACCCAGGTGGCGGTGGGCCAGCGCGAGCACCTCAACGTCTACGGCAACGACTACCCGACGCCCGACGGCACCGGCGTGCGCGACTACATCCATGTGCAAGACCTGGCAGCAGGCCACGTGGCCGCGCTCAAGACCTTGCTGGGCGGGGGTGAGAGCTTCACGGTGAACCTGGGCACCGGCAAGGGCCACAGCGTGCTCGACGTGGTGCATGCCTTCGAGAAGGCCAGCGGGCGCCCGGTGCCCTACCAGATCGCGCCGCGTCGGCCCGGCGACGTCGCCCAGTGCTGGGCCGACCCGGCCCTGGCGCAACGCCTGCTCGGCTGGCAGGCCCGGCACACGCTGGACGAAATGTGCGCCGATGCCTGGCGCTGGCAGAGCGGCAACCCGAACGGTTACAGAGGCTGAGCGAAGAATCCAGAAACACCGCGGAACTGGCTTTGCCAGGCCGCAGGTGTTGCCCCCCCTTGAGGGGTGACGCCGCAGGCGGCGCGGGGGGTTATCTCAAGCTCACGCCAGCGGATCGTGCGGCGATGAACATGCCCTCACCCACCGCAGCGCCAAAACGCTTGGCCAGGCGCAGGCCGACGTTTTCGCGCTGGGTGTAGTCCACGATCTCCTCGGCCTTGACGATTTCGCGCGCCACGAAGTCGAGGTTGCCCAGGCCGTCGGCCAGGCCCAGGCTCACCGCCTGCTGGCCGTTCCAGACCAGGCCGCTGAAGGTGGTGTCGTCGGACTTCAGGCGCTCGCCGCGCCCCTTCTTCACCACGTCGATGAACTGGGTGTGGATCTGGCCCAGCATGGCCTGGATGTAGGCGCGTTGTGTTTCGTCCTGCGGGCTGAACGGGTCCAGCATGGCCTTGTTGGCACCGGCCGTCATCAGGCGGCGTTCGATGCCGATTTTTTCCATCAGACCGGTGAAACCGAAGCCGTCCATCAGCACGCCGATGCTGCCGACCAGGCTGGCCTTGTCAACGTAGATGTCGTCGGCGGCCGCGGCGATGTAGTAGGCGGCGGATGCGCAGGTTTCCTCCACCACCGCGTAGACCTTCTTGTTGTGCAAGGCCTTCAGGCGGGTGATCTCGTCGTTGATGATGCCGGCCTGCACCGGGCTGCCGCCGGGTGAGTTGATCAGCAGCACCACGGCCTGGGCGCCGCTGTCGTCAAACGCCGATTTCAGCGAGGCCACCACGTTCTCCGCGCTGGCCTCGGCACCGCTGGCGATCTCGCCCTTGATGTCCACCACCGCCGTGTGCGGGGTGCTCACCGAGGTGGCCTGCTGGCTGGCGTAGACGTACCAGACCACCGCGCCGATGAGCACCAGCCACAGCAGCCGGGTGAACAGCTTCCAGCGCCGCGCGGCCTGCTGCTCGCGGATGGTCGCAAAGACCAGCTTTTCGATCGTGGCACGTTCCCAGCCACGGTCTGCATTGCCGGGAATGGCCTGGCCCAGGGGGTCGTCGTTCATGGTGGAAAGCTCTCAGAATTCAAGGGGTTTGAGGTGGTATTGTGACCGCCAGTGCACCACCCCGTCGTGCTCCACCAACTCGATTTTCACCAGCCCGCCGCGGCACGGCCCGCCCGCGCAGGCGCCGCTGTCGGGCTCGTACACCGCGCCATGGGTGGCGCACAACAGCCAGCGCCCGCTGTCGTCGAAGAAGCGGTCGGGCTGCCAGTCCATCTCCATCGCCACATGGGTGCAGCGGTTCAGGTAGGCGTGCGGCAGGCCGCGGTAGCGGATGGCGAAGGCGCGGCAGGTCTGGCCGGCGTAGACCACATCAAACGAGACCGCACGCCCGCCGTCGATCAGGTCATGGCTGTTGCACAGCGGGTAGACCGGATCGTCGGAGGGCGGGGTCATGGTTCGCTCAGGCGTTGGTGTGGAGCCAGTCGTGGAGCTCGCGCACCGAATGCGCCACGTGCAAGGGGTTCAATGCCGCGAACGCGGCCGGCTCATGCGCACCGTAGCTCACGCCCACGCTGGCACAACCGGCGTTGACGGCCATCTGCAGGTCGTGCGTGGTGTCACCGATCATCAATGTGCGCTCGGGCGCCACGCCGAACTCGCTCATCAACTCCAGCAGCATGAGCGGGTGCGGTTTGCCGGCGGTTTCGTCGGCGGTGCGGGAACTGTCGAACACGCCCAGCAGCTCCACCGTCTGCAGCGCCTCGTCCAGGCCGCGCCGGCTCTTGCCCGTGGCCACGGCCAGCAGATGCTGGCGCGCCTTGAGGTCGGCGAGCATGGGCAGCACCCCGTCGAACAGGCTCAGCTCATGCTGCTGTTTGATGTAGTGGTGGCGGTAGCGTTCACCTAGCTGCGGATACTTCTCGGGCGGCACATCCGGGGCGGCATGCGCCAACGCCTGCATCAGGCCCATGCCGATCACGTAGCTGGCGGCTTCGCGCGTGGGCAGCTGGCCGCCCACGTCGGTCACGGCGGCCTGGATGCAGCGCGTGATCAGGGCCGTGGAATCGAACAGGGTGCCATCCCAGTCAAAGGCAATGAGGTCGAACCGGCGTGCTCGCATGGGGCTCCGCTTCAAGCCAGCGTCTGCGCGTGGTGGCGCAGGTGGTCTTCCATGAAACTCTGGATGAAGTAGTAGCCGTGGTCGTAACCTTCGTGCCGGCGCAGCGTGAGCGCCTGCCCGGCCTGCTCGCAGGCGGCCTCGAACAGGTGCGGGTGCAGCTGGTTGGCGAGGAAGTTGTCCGCCAGGCCCTGGTCGATCAGCAACGGTGGCAGGCGGCCGCCGGCCTTCACCAGCTCGGTGGCGTCGTGCGCGGCCCAGGCCGCGCGGTCGGCACCGAGGTAACCGGTGAACGCCTTCTCACCCCAGGGGCATTGCGTGGGCGCGGCAATCGGCGCAAACGCCGACACGCTCTGGTACAGGCCGGGGTGGCGCAGGGCCAGCGTGAGCGCGCCGTGGCCGCCCATGGAATGGCCGAACAAGCCAACACGGTCGGCGCGGGCCGGGAACTGCGCCAGCACCAGCGCACGCAGCTCCTGCGTGACCCAGCTTTCCATGCGGAAGTGCCGGGCCCAGGGCGCTTCGGTAGCGTCCAGATAGAAGCCCGCACCGTGGCCGAAGTCCCAGGCCTCGCTGGCACCGTCAATGCCGGTGTCGCGCGGGCTGGTGTCGGGCGTCACGAGCATGAGCCCGAGTTCGGCCGCCAGCCGCTGGGCGCCGGCCTTGATGGCAAAGGTGTCTTCGGTGCAGGTCAGGCCGGCCAGGAAGAACAGCACCGGCACCGGGCCCTGCGCCGCCTGCGGCGGCACGAACACGCCGAACTTCATCGGCAGGCCGATCTCGTTCGACGCGTGGCGGTAGAAGCCCTGCACGCCGCCGAAGCAGCGGTGCTCGCTGAGCGTCTCCAGTGCCATCAGAACTCCACGACCGCGCGGATCGACTCACCGCGCTTCATCAGTTCAAAGCCTTCGTTGATGTCGGCCAGCTTGAGCTTGTGGGTGATCAGGTCGTCGATGTTGATCTTGCCTTCCATGTACCAGTCGACGATCTTGGGCACGTCGGTGCGGCCGCGTGCGCCGCCGAAGGCCGAGCCTTCCCACTTGCGGCCGGTGACCAGCTGGAACGGGCGGGTGCTGATCTCGGCGCCGGCTTCGGCCACGCCGATGACGATGCTGCGGCCCCAGCCCTTGTGCGTGCACTCCAGCGCGTCACGCATCACCTTGGTGTTGCCGATGCACTCGAAGCTGTAGTCGGCACCACCGTCGGTGAGTTGCACGATGGCGTCGACCACGTTTTCCACGTTCTTCGGGTTGATGAAGTGCGTCATGCCGAACTTGCGTGCCATGGCTTCGCGTTCGGGGTTCAGATCGACGCCGATGATCTTGTCGGCACCGACCATCTTGGCGCCCTGGATCACGTTCAGGCCGATGCCGCCGAGGCCGAACACGACCACGTTGGCGCCCGCTTCCACCTTGGCCGAGAAGATCACCGCGCCCAGGCCGGTGGTCACGCCGCAGCCGATGTAGCAGACCTTGTCGAACGGCGCGTCTTCGCGGATCTTCGCCAGCGAGATCTCAGCCGCCACGGTGTAGTTGCTGAAGGTGCTGGTGCCCATGTAGTGGAAGACCGGCTTGCCGTCGATGCTGAAGCGGCTGGTGGCGTCGGGCATCAGGCCCTTGCCCTGCGTGCCGCGGATCAGCTGGCACAGGTTGGTCTTGCGGCTCAGGCAGAACTTGCACTGGCGGCACTCGGGCGTGTAGAGCGGAATGACGTGGTCGCCCTTCTTGAGCGTGGTCACGCCGGGGCCCACATCCACCACGATGCCCGCGCCTTCGTGGCCCAGGATGGCGGGGAAGATGCCTTCCGGGTCGGCGCCGGAGAGCGTGTAGTAGTCGGTGTGGCAGATGCCGGTGGCCTTGATCTCGACCAGCACTTCACCGAACTTCGGGCCTTGCAGGTCGACGGTTTCGATGGTCAGGGGTTGGCCTGCTTTCCAGGCGACGGCGGCTTGTGTTTTCATGTTGTGTCTACTCGGGTGGTTACTAAATCGCCCACGAGATTACCTCAGAACAAGCACCGCACTTGGCACCGCACCTGAAGACCCTGGCAAAACAAAAAACCCGCGCATCCGGCATGGCCAGACCGCGGGTTTCTGCCCCTTGTCAGAAGGGCCACAGTGCGCTGTGCGCGCTCACTCGGTTTTTGCGCCGCCCTTGAACCACTGTCCGATCAAGGCGCGCTCTTCTTCTGTGAGGCCGGTGGCGTTGTTCATCGGCATGGCGCGGGTGACCACGGCCTGCTGGTACACCGCCTGCGCGTGCAGCTTGAGCGCATCGGGCGTGTCCAGGCGCACGTTCTTGGACTGCAGCGCCTCGCCGTGGCACATCACGCAGCGCTGCTCGATGATGGGCTTGAGCTGTGCGTAGCTCACCGTGTCGGGCACCGCCACGGCCTGCACCGGTGCGGGCTTGAGCCAGACGATCAGCGCGATCAGCGCCACCACACCAGCCACGGCGTAAGGCCAGGGGTGCTTGTTGCGGCCGAGCTTGTAGCCGTGGCGCATCACGAAGAACTGCCGGATCGCGGCACCGGCGAACATCATGCCGATGAGGATCAGCCAGTTCTGCGGGTGGCTGTAGGTGAAGCTGTAGTGGTTGCTCAGCATCGCGAACAGCACCGGCAGCGTGAAGTAGGTGTTGTGCACGCTGCGCTGCTTGCCGCGCTTGCCGTGGATCGGCTCCACCGGGCGTCCGGCCTTGAGGTCGGCCACCACGGTGCGCTGGCCGGGGATGATCCAGAAGAACACGTTGGCGCTCATCGCGGTGGCGATCATCGCGCCCATCAGCAGGAAGGCCGCGCGCCCGGCGAACAGCTGCGTGGCCAACCAGGCCGCCACACACACCAGCACCAGCACCAGCGCGCCCACCTTGGCGTCGCCGTTTTTCGTCTGCCCCAGGGTGCGGCAGATGGCGTCGTACAAGACCCAGAACACCACCAGGAAGGCCAGCGCGGTGCCGATGGCAGCGGCCGGCGACCACTGGAACACATTGGGATCGATCAGGTAGACGCTCGGGCTCCAGAGGTAGGACACCAGGAACAGCGCAAAACCCGAGAGCCAGGTGGAGTAACTCTCCCAGTAGAACCAGTGCAGGTGGTCGGGCAGCTTGGGCGGCGCAACCGCGAACTTCACCGGGTGGTAGAAGCCGCCGCCATGCAAGGCCCAGAGCTCACCGCTGACGCCATCCTTTTTCAGCTGCTCATCCTCGGGTGGGGTGAGGCTGCTGTCGAGAAAGACGAAATAGAAGGAAGAACCGATCCAGGCGATCGCGACGATGACGTGCAGCCAGCGCAACAGCAGATTGGCCCAGTCAAGCAGATAAGTTTCCATGGCACCTCAAGGCAAGGTCAGGTCTTGCGACTCACCACCGCGGGCGCTCTGAGTCGTCTGAGGGCCGCGATGGTGTCGTGGGGGACACCTGCTCCGCTGCGACCGGTCGGCAAAGTGTATACAGTTTTTGCAAACATTCAAGCGCCCGATGGGCTCGGTGACGATGCGGCAGTTTCAAGCAACAACTGCGCCACCACCGCCGCCGCGATCACCGCCGGCTGCTTGCCCACGATGCCGGGCAGGCCGATCGGGCAGGTGATGCGGGCCAGCTCGGCATCGCTGAAGCCGCGATGGCGCAGGCGGCTGCGGAAGGTGGCCCACTTGGTCGCGCTGCCGATCAGGCCGATGAAGCGCAGGTCGCCGCGCTCGCGCTGGCGTTGCAGGCAGGCGGCGACGATGTCGAGGTCTTCCGCGTGCGAGAAGCTCATCACCAGCACGCTGGCGCTGGGCGGCAACTGCGGCACGGCGGCTTGCACCGGGTCCGAGTGTTCGGCGTTCACCTGCAGCGGCACGTCGTTCGGAAACACCTCGTCGCGGCTGTCGATCCAGGTGACGTCGAACGGCAGCGGCGCCAGCGCCTGCACGATGGCCCGGCCCACATGACCGCCGCCGAACAAGGCCAGCGGCTGGTGGCCAGCGGTGAGCCGGTCGCGCAATGCGCCGCGCAACGATGCGTCCACGCGTTCGTAGTGCAGCACCAGCGCGCCGCCGCAGCATTGGCCGAGGCTGGGGCCGAGCGTCACCGACCGTTCCCAGGTGGCGGGCGATCCGGCCGGTGCCGCGAGCGCTTCGCGCGCCTCGCGCATCGCGTCCCACTCCAGGTGGCCACCGCCGATGGTGCCGATCACGCCGTCGGCCGAAGCCGGCGGGAAAACCGCCATCCAGGCACCGGTTTCGCGCGGTACCGAACCGCGCGTGGCGCCGACTGTCACAAGAACCGCGGGCTCTGTCGCCAGGCGCTGTAAAAAGAATTCAAGCTCTGCGAGCATGTGTTGCGCCGAGGTCAAAAGAAAAGATTGAGCGCGCCATGGGAGGCGCGGGCGCATCAGTATCCACCCTACTGCGGCCCTGGCCCATGGGAAACGCCCATACACTCCATTCGCCTCGTCGTATGGTTTCTTGAAGACCAGCGCCAGAATCCGACCCGATTTACAGGTTTGCCACCATGAGAGACATACCCCCCTCCCCCCGCCCGGCCGTTCCGGCGGACGGCGCCACCAGGACCCGCTCCTCCTGGGGCTGGCTGGGCGTGTGCACCGCCGCGCTGCTCGCGGCCTGCGCCGCGCCGCTGCCGCCGCCCCCGCCACCGCCGCCGCCACCCCCCCCACCGGTACCCGCACCACCACCGGTCAGCGTGCTGCCGGCGCCCCAGTTCATCTCGAACGCCGCTTCCCCGCTCGACTACCGCAAGGACGGCGCGCGCCACATTTACGACCGCAACAGCGAACGCATCTACAAAGGCCGCCTGCCGCCGCTGATGCACGCCGTGGGCGTGCTGCAGGTGCAGGTGGATGGCAGAGGCAACGTGCAGACCATCAACTGGATGCGTGCACCGAGCCACGTGCCCGACGTGATGCGCGAGATCGAACGCACCGTACGCGCCGCAGCCCCGTTCCCGGCACCCGTGCGCATGGGCAGCGTGACCTACACCGACGTCTGGCTGTGGGACAAGAGCGGCAAGTTCCAGCTCGACACGCTGACCGAAGGCCAGCGAGACCGCTGACCCCCGCCGAAGCCCGACTCAAACCCGCCACCCGGCGGGTTTTTTCATGGGCGCTCAGCTGCCCCGGTAGGTGGAATAGCTCCAGGGGCTCACCAGCAGGGGCACGTGGTAGTGCTGGTCGGCGTGCGCCACGCCGAAGTCCAGCGCCACGCGGTTGAGGAAGTTGGGCTCGGGCAGGGCCACACCCTTGGCCGCAAAGTAACCCTTCACGTCGAACACCAGGCGGTAGGTGCCGGTCTTGAGGCTGCTGTGGTCGTACAGCAGGCCGTCTGGGTTGCGGCCGTCTGCATTGAGCGTGAAACGTTTGACGAGCGTGGCCTGCTCGCCCTCGGTGGTGTGCAGCTCCACCACCATGCCGGCGGCGGGGCAGCCGTGCATCGTGTCCAGAACGTGTGTGCTCAAGCCCATGGGGTGTCCTTCCAGTGTTTGATGGTCGACCGAAAGTGTATACACTTTTTGCATTTTCTGGATATGATGGCCGCATGGAAACCTCCAGCACCCTGCACATCGTCGAGTCCCTCACGCGCGCCATCGTGGAGCACCGGCTGCATCCGGGCACCAAGCTGGCAGAGCAGAAACTGGCCGACCACTTCGGCGTTTCGCGCACCCTCGTGCGCCAGGCGCTGTTCCAGCTGTCGCAGAACCGGCTGATCCGGCTGGAGCCCGCGCGCGGTGCCTTCGTGGCCACGCCCTCGGTGCAGGAAGCACAGCAGGTGTTTGCCGTTCGCCGCATGCTGGAGGTGGAAATGACGCGCGCCTTCGTGCGCTCGGTGACGCCCGCCAAGCTCAAGGCCCTGCGCGAGCACGTGGCACAGGAAAAGCTGGCGGTAAGCAATGCCGATGTGCCCGGCCGCACCGAGCTGCTGGGCGACTTTCACGTGCGCATGGCCGAGCTGATGGGCAACCAGGTGCTGGCCGAGCTGCTGCGCGAACTCATCTCGCGCTGCGCGCTGATCACGCTGATGTACCAGAGCAACCAGGCGGCGGAGCATTCGAACGACGAACACGCCGACATCGTCAAGGCACTGGCCGCGCGCGACGAAGAGCTTGCCGTGCGCCTGATGAACGAGCACCTGCTGCACGTGGAAGAAAACCTGACCTTCGACCGCAAGCTGCCGACCAACGACATCTCCATGGCCCTTTCATGACCCTCCCCCGTTGCTTGCTCACTGCGTGTAGCCGCATCCCCCCTCAGGGGGCCATGCCTGCGGCCCGGCGGAGCCGGTTCCGCGGCATCTCTGGATAACTCCCCCTCGTCTCTAAGCAACCCATGTCTCTCTACGACTCCACTGCCCCCTACCCTCGCGACCTGGCCGGTTATGGCCGCGATGTGCCGCACGCCCGCTGGCCGCAAGGCGCGCGCATCGCCGTGCAGTTCGTGCTGAACTACGAAGAAGGCGGTGAGAACAGCGTGCTGCATGGCGACGACGCGTCCGAACAATTCCTCTCGGAAATGTTCAACCCGGCCGCGTACCCGGCGCGCCACATCAGCATGGAAGGCATTTACGAATACGGCTCGCGCGCCGGCGTCTGGCGCATCCTGCGCGAGTTCGAGCGGCGGGGCCTGCCGCTCACCGTGTTTGGTGTCGCGACCGCCCTGCAGCGCAGCCCCGACGTGACCGCCGCGTTCCAGGAACTGGGATACGACATCGCCTGCCACGGGCTCAAGTGGATTCATTACCAGCACGTCGACGAAGCCACCGAGCGCGCCCACATGGCCCAGGCCATGCAGTTGATCGAACAGCTCACCGGCAGCCGCCCGCTGGGCTGGTACACCGGCCGCGACAGCCCGAACACGCGCCGCCTGGTGGCCGACTTCGGCGGCTTCGAATACGACAGCGACTACTACGGCGACGACCTGCCCTTCTGGATGAAGGTGCGCAAGAGCGACGGCAGCGATGCGCAGCGACTCATCGTGCCCTACACGCTGGACTGCAACGACATGCGCTTCGCGCTGCCGCAGGGCTACTCGCACGCCGACCCGTTCTTCCAGTACATGAAGGACACCTTCGACGCGCTCTACGCCGAAGGCGATCCGAACGGCCTGGACCGGCCCAAGATGATGAGCATCGGCATGCACTGCCGGCTGCTCGGCCGCCCTGGCCGCATCACCGCGCTGCAGCGTTTCCTCGACCACGTGCAGAACCACGAACACGTGTGGGTGGCGCGGCGCATCGACATCGCCCGCCACTGGCGGGACACGCATCCCCTTTCCGCTGCCTGAGGTCGCCCATGCCCATCACCCTTGAACAACTCAACCAGGCACCGCTGGCCGACGCCACGCAACTGCTCGACGGCCTGTACGAACACTCACCCTGGATCGCCGAACAGGCGCTGGCACAGCGGCCATTTGCCTCGCTGGCCGCGCTCAAGCACGCCATGGTGTCGGTGCTGGCCAAGGCCGGCGTGGAGCCGCAGCTGGCGCTGATCCGCGCCCACCCGGAGCTTGCGGGCAAGGCCATGGTGAGCCAGTCGCTCACCGCCGAATCCACCAACGAGCAGACCAAGGCCGGCCTCACGAACTGCACGCCCGAAGAGTTCGCGCACATCCAGCAGCTCAACGCGCAATACAACACGAAGTTCGGCTTCCCCTTCATCCTCGCGGTGCGCGGCCCGCGCGGTGCCGGGCTGGCCAAGCGCGAGATCATCGCCACCTTCGAGCGCCGCCTGAACAACCCGGTGGACTTCGAGCGCGCCGAGTGCCTGCGCAACATCCACCGCATCGCCGAGATCCGCCTGAACGACAAGTTCGGCTTCGAACCAACCACCGGCAACACGGTCTGGGACTGGCACGAAGACCTGGCGCGCCACAGCGATCCGGGCTTTGCCGAACACGGCCAGCTCACCGTGACCTACCTCACCGACGCCCACCGCGCCTGCGCAGCCGACATCGCCGCGCGCATGCGCGAGGTGGGCTTCGACACGGTGCAGATTGACGCCGTCGGCAACGTGGTGGGCCGTTACCTCGGCCACACGCCCGACGCGCCCACGCTGCTCACCGGCAGCCACTACGACACCGTGCGCAACGGCGGCAAGTACGACGGCCGGCTCGGCATCTTCGTGCCCATGGCCTGCGTGCAGCGCCTGCACGCCGCCGGCCGCCGCCTGCCCTTTGCCTTCGAGGTGGTGGGGTTTGCCGAAGAAGAAGGCCAACGCTACAAGGCCACCTTCCTGGGTTCGGGTGCGCTCACCGGCCATTTCAACCCCGCCTGGCTGGAGCAGCGTGACGCCGATGGCATCGGCATGCGCGAAGCCATGCAGCACGCCGGCCTGCCGGCCACGCTGGACGCCATCGCCGCGCTGCAGCGCGACCCGGCGCAATACCTCGGTTTTGTCGAGGTGCACATCGAACAGGGCCCGGTGCTCAACGAGATGGACCTGCCGCTGGCGGTGGTCACCTCCATCAACGCCAGCGTGCGTTACCAGTGCGAAGCCATCGGCATGGCCAGCCACGCCGGCACCACGCCCATGGACCGCCGGCGCGACGCCGCCAGCGCCGTGGCCGAGCTGGCGCTGTATGCCGAACAACGCGCGGCCGCCGATGGCGATTCGGTGGCCACCATCGGCATGCTGCAGGTGCCGGGCGGTTCCATCAACGTGGTGCCCGGCCGCTGCCTGTTCTCGCTCGACCTGCGCGCGCCCAGCAATGCGCAGCGCGACGCGCTGGAGCGCGACATCCTGGCCCAGCTGCGCAGCATCTGCGAACGGCGCGGCATCGGCCTGACGCTGGAGGAAACCATGCGCGCCGCCGCCGCGCCGAGCGCACCCGCCTGGCAGGCCCGCTGGGAGCAGGCGGTGAACGCCCTGGGCGTGCCGCTGCACCGCATGCCCAGCGGCGCCGGCCACGACGCCATGAAGCTGCACGAGGTGATGCCGCAGGCCATGCTCTTCGTGCGCGGTCTCAACAGCGGCATCAGCCACAACCCGCTGGAAGCCACCACCAGCGACGACATGGAGCTGTGCGTGGACGCCTTCTCGCACCTGCTCGAACAACTCGCCACCGAACACACCCACTGAGAACACCATGAGCACCGAACAACAACTGGACAGCTGGATCGACGCCCACTTCGACGAGGAAGTACGCTTCCTGCAGGAACTCGTGCGCGTGCCCACCGACTCGCCACCGGGCAACAACGCGCCGCACGCCGAGCGCACCGCCGAGCTGCTGGCCGCCATGGGCCTGGACGCTGAGAAACACGCCGTGCCCGCCGACGAGGTGCAGGCCGCCGGCCTGGAGAGCATCACCAACCTGATCCTGCGCCGCGCCTACGGCCCGGGCGGCAAGACCATTGCGCTCAACGCCCACGGCGACGTGGTGCCGCCCGGCGAAGGCTGGACGCACGACCCCTACGGCGGCGAAGTGGTGGACGGCAAGATCTACGGCCGCGCCACCGCGGTGAGCAAGAGCGACATCGCCAGCTTCACCTTCGCCATCCGCGCGCTCGAATCGCTGGGCGCCAAGCTCGCGGGCGGCGTGGAGCTGCACGTGACCTACGACGAGGAATACGGTGGTGAGGTCGGCCCCGACTGGCTGCTGAAGAAGGGCCTGACCAAGCCCGACCTGATGATCGCCGCCGGTTTCAGCTACCAGGTGGTGGTGGCGCACAACGGCTGTCTGCAGCTCGAAGTGACGGTGCATGGCGACATGGCACACGCCGCCATTCCCGACAGCGGCACCGACGCGCTGCAGGGCGCCACCCACATCCTGAACGCGCTCTACGCGCTCAACGCCGACTACCTCAAGGTCACGTCGAACGTCGAAGGCATCACCCACCCCTACCTCAACGTCGGCCTGATCAGCGGCGGCACCAACACCAACGTGATCCCCGGCAAGGTGGTGCTCAAGGTGGACCGCCGCATGATTCCCGAGGAAGACCCGGCCGAGGTCGAGGCCGCCCTGCGCCGCACCATCGAACAGGCCGCCGCCAGCTTCCAGCCACCGCGCGGTGGCCGCGAGCTCAAGGTGGAAGTGCGCCGCATGCTGCTGGCGCGCGCGATGAAGCCCCTGGCCGGCAACCAGCCGCTGGTGCAGGCGATCCAGAAACACGGCCAGGCCGTGTTCGGCGAAGCCATTCCTGCCGTCGGCACGCCGCTCTACACCGACGTGCGCCTGTACGTGGAGCGCGGCATTCCCGGCGTGATCTACGGTGCCGGCCCGCGCACGGTGCGCGAATCGAACGCCAAGCGCGCCGACGAGCACCTGCAACTCGACGACCTCAAGCGCGCCACCAAGGTGATTGCGCGCACGCTGCTCGACCTGCTGCAGCCCGCCTGAAGGCCTGCCCGCATCACCCTTGAAACAACGCAGGAAGCGTCGCGTCGCGGGGTCGCTCGCGTGACACAATGACCGCGCTTTCACGCCTTACGGAGACCGACACCATGACCCCCGCAGAACAAGCCTTGCGCGACGCCGCGTTCGAATACCACCGCACGCCCTCGCGCGGCAAGATCGCCGTCACCCCCACCAAACCCCTGTCCAACCAGCGCGACCTGTCGCTGGCTTACTCCCCCGGCGTCGCCTACCCCTGCCTGGCCATCGAAGCCGACCCGGCCACCGCGGCCGAGTACACCTCGCGCGGCAACCTCGTCGGCGTGATCACCAACGGCACCGCCGTGCTGGGCCTGGGCAACATCGGCCCGCTGGCCGCCAAGCCGGTGATGGAAGGCAAGGGCTGCCTGTTCAAGAAGTTCGCCGGCATCGACGTGTTCGACATCGAACTCGACGAGAAAGATCCGGACAAGCTGGTCGAGATCATTGCCGCGCTCGAACCCACGCTGGGCGGCATCAACCTCGAAGACATCAAGGCGCCGGAGTGTTTCTACATCGAGAAGAAGCTGCGCGAGCGCATGGGCATTCCGGTGTTCCACGACGACCAGCACGGCACCGCCATCATCTCGGCTGCCGCCCTGCTGAACGGGCTTGAGCTGGTGGGCAAGGACATCGGCACGGTCAAGGTGGCGGTGAGCGGCGCCGGTGCGGCGGCCATCGCCTGCCTGGACGTGATGGTCGGCCTGGGCGTCGCACCCGGCAACATCTTCGTCTGCGACTCCAAGGGCGTGATTTTTGAAGGCCGGCCCGGCGGTTACGACGAGTCCAAGGCGCGTTACGCGCAAAAGACCGACAAGCGCACGCTGGCCGATGCGGTCAATGGTGCAGACGTGTTCCTGGGCTGCTCCGCGCCCGGCGTGCTCACCGCCGACATGATGAAGTCCATGGCGGACAAGCCCATCGTGCTCGCGCTGGCCAACCCCGAACCCGAGATCCGGCCCGAGCTGGCCAAGGCGGTGCGGCCCGACGTCATCATCGCCACCGGCCGCAGCGACTACCCGAACCAGGTCAACAACGTCCTGTGTTTCCCGTACATCTTCCGCGGCGCACTCGACTGCGGCGCGACGCGCATCACCGAAGAGATGAAGCTGGCCTGCGTGCGCCAGATCGCCGACCTGGTGAAGAGCGAGACCAGCGAGGAAGTGGCCAACGCCTACGCCGGCCAGGACCTGAGCTTCGGCCCCGAGTACATCATTCCGAAGCCGTTTGATTCGCGCCTGATCCTGCGCATCGCCCCGGCCGTGGCACAAGCCGCCGCCGACTCCGGTGTGGCCACGCGCCCCATCACCGACATGGACGCCTACCGCCAGCAGCTCGGCCGCTACGTCTACCAGACCGGCATCCTGATGCAGCCGGTGTTCAACGCGGCCAAGGCCCTGACGAACAAGGCGCGCGTGGCCTATGCCGACGGTGAAGACGAGCGCGCGCTGCGTGCGGCGCAGCTGGCGATCGACGACCAGATCGCGATGCCGATCCTGATCGGGCGCCCGGCCGTGATCGAGGCCCGCATCGCCAAGGCCGGCCTGCGCATGAAGCTCGGGCAGGACGTGCAGAACGTCAACCCCGAGGACGATCCCCGCTTCCGCCAGTACTGGGAGCACTACCACCAGATCATGGGCCGCCAGGGCGCCACGCCCGAAGTGGCCAAGGCCGCCGTGCGGCGCTCCAACACCATCATCGGCTCGCTCATGCTGTCGCTCGGTGATGCCGACGCGCTGATCTGCGGCCTGGTGGGCAGCTACATGACGCACCTGGAGCGCATCGACCATGTGCTGGGCCGCCGCCAGGGCGCCGGGCTGTACGCCGCGGTCAATGCGCTGATGACGGACCGTGGCCCGATCTTCATCGCCGACACCTACGTCAACGAAGATCCAAGCGCCGAAGAACTGGCAGACATTGCCTGGATGGCGGCGCAGGAAGTGCAGCGCTTCGGCCTGCCGCCCAAGGTCGCCTTCCTCTCGCATTCCAGCTACGGCTCCAGCAAACGCGCCTCGGCGCGCAAGATGGCGCAGGCGCGTGACCTGTTCGTGGCCGCGCACCCCGAGATCGAGTGCGACGGCGAGCTGCACGGCGACGCCGCGCTGCAACCCGAGATCCGCAGCGTCTACCTGCCCGAGAGCACGCTCAGCGGCGCGGCCAACCTGCTGATCTGCCCCAACCTGGACGCGGCCAACATCCTCTACAACGTGATGAAGACCACCTCCAGCGGCGGTGTCACCGTCGGCCCGATCCTGATGGGCTGCGCCGGCACGGTGCACATCCTCACGCCGGCCGCGACGGTGCGGCGCGTGCTCAACATGACGGCGCTGGCGGCTGCCAGTGTGGCGTCGAAGGGCTGAGCGCTCAGGGCTGGGTGCTGGTCGCCTCTGGCTATCAAAAAAAGGACGCTTCGGCGTCCTTTTTTTTGGCCTGTGCCTCGCCAAGGAACCCACCAACACACCACCGGTGAAACCGTGAAACCGCCGGTCAGGACGCCGGGTTTCCCCTAGGCTGGGCCCATCTTGCAGTACACATAATCTGTATACAGTTTTGCATGCATTGAAGCCAAACCACGCCGCAAGGAACCGCCATGTCCACCTCCGTCCACCCCGTAGATGAAGTCCTGCCCACCGGCAAACTCACGGCGCTCGGCCTGCAGCACGTGCTGGTGATGTACGCCGGCGCGGTCGCGGTGCCGCTGATCGTGGGGCGCGCTCTCAAGCTCAGCCCCGAGCAGGTGGCCATGCTCATCTCGGCCGACCTGTTCTGCTGCGGCCTGGTCACGCTGATCCAGGCGCTCGGCGCCACGCAGTGGTTCGGCATCAAGCTGCCGGTGATGATGGGCGTGACCTTCGCCTCCGTCGCGCCCATGGTGGCCATGGCCAACAGCAACCCCGGCATCCAGGGCGCGGGGCTGATCTTCGGCTCCATCATCGGCGCGGGTGTGGTCTCCATCCTCATCGCGCCCATCGTCAGCCGCATGCTGCGCTTCTTCCCGCCGGTGGTCACCGGCACCATCATCGCGGTGATCGGCATCAGCCTCATGCGCGTGGGCATCAACTGGATCTTCGGCAACCCGGTCGGCCCCACCACCCCCTCCATCCCCAGCCCCGAACACCTGGCCTGGCTGCACACGGTGAACGAGGCCACGGCCAAGGGCCTGGTGCCCGACATGCCCAAGGGCCTGGCCATCGTGGGCGGCGTGCCCAACCCGGCCTATGCGCAGCCGGCGCACATCGGCATCGCCGCCATCGTGCTGGTGGCGATCCTGCTCATCGCCAAATACGCGCGCGGTTTCATCGCCAACATCTCGGTGCTGCTGGGCATCGTGGTCGGCGCCGTCATTGCCGCGGCCACCGGCCTCATGACCTTCGAGAAAGTCGGCCACGCAGACTGGTTCGATCTGGTGCTGCCGTTCGAGATCGCCATGCCGATCTTCGACCCCATCCTGATCCTCACCATGAGCCTGGTGATGATCGTCGTCATGATCGAATCCACCGGCATGTTCCTCGCGCTGGGCGACATGACCGACCGCAAGATCGACCAGAAGGCGCTCACGGCCGGCCTGCGCACCGACGGCCTGGGCACCTTGATCGGCGGCATCTTCAACACCTTCCCCTACACCAGCTTCTCGCAGAACGTCGGCCTGGTCGGCGTCACCGGCGTCAAGAGCCGCTATGTGTGCGTGGCCGGCGGCGTGATCCTCATCGTGCTCGGCCTGCTGCCCAAGATGGCGGCGCTGGTCGAGTCGCTGCCCACCTTCGTGCTGGGTGGTGCCGGGCTGGTGATGTTCGGCATGGTGGCCGCCACCGGCATCCGCATCCTGGCCGGTGTGGACTACAAGGGCAACCGCAACAACCTCTTCATCGTGGCGGTGTCGATCGGCTTCGGCATGATCCCGCTGGTCGCGCCCAACTTCAAGCAGTGGATGCCGCATGCCATCCACCCGTTGATCGAGTCCGGCATCCTGCTGGCGTCCATCAGCGCCGTCGCGCTCAACCTGTATTTCAATGGCAGCCGCGGCGACAACAGCGCCGCCATCGAAGCCGCCAAACATGCCGATGCGCACTGAGCGCTACACGGCCGATGCAGGGACATGGGGAGCGCCGAAGAATCACCGTGGTGGTGCATGAGCCGGTCGGGCATGCACCGTTTAAGGGTTACCCTTGATGCCGGATTGACGCTGTCGAACAAGAATACGTGTATACAAATTCTGTGCTCAAAAGGCGTAGAGCGACCGTCTCAGCTGCACGCGTACCGCTGGCATCTTTATTGCTGATAACGGTGTACGCCAGGCGTACCCCGTGCGTCCTCCAATCCCCGCAATTCCGACCACCACAGGAGCATCCATGATCAAGCGCCACTTCATCAAAACCACCGCAGCTTTGCTCGCCGCCGCGGCTTTCGGCAGCAGCGCCTACGCGCAGACGCCGATCAAGTTCCAGCTCGACTGGCGTTTTGAAGGGCCTGCGGCGTTGTTCCTGCAATCGGCGGCCAAGGGCTACTACAAAGCGGCCGGCCTGGACGTGACCATCGACGCCGGCAACGGCTCGGGTGGCACCGTCACCCGCGTGGCTTCGGGCACCTACGACATGGGCTTTGCCGATGTGGCCGCGCTGATGGAGTTCCACGCCAACAACCCCGACGCTCCCAACAAGCCGGTGGCGGTGATGATGGGCTACAACAACACCCCTGCCGCCGTGCTCGCACTGAAAAAGAGCGGCATCACCAAGCCCGCAGACCTCACCGGCAAGAAGCTCGGCGCCCCGGTGTTTGACGCCGGCCGCAAAGGCTTCCCGATCTTCCAGCAGGTCAACAACGTGGGCAACGTGGCCTGGACCTCGATGGACCCACCGCTGCGCGAAACCATGCTGGTGCGCGGCGACATCGATGCCATCACCGGCTTCTCCTTCACCTCGCTGCTCAACCTGGAAGCGCGTGGAGTGAAGACCGAAGACGTGGTGATCCTGCCTTTCGCCGAACACGGCGTGAAGCTGTACGGCAACGCCATCATCGCCTCGCCCAAGCTCATCAAGGAGAACCCGGCCGCCGTGAAAGCATTCCTGACCGCCTTCGCCAAGGGCGCCAAGGAAGTGATGGCCAACCCGGCGTCCACCATCGACACGGTGAAGGCACGCGACGGCATCATCAACGTGCCGCTGGAAACCCGCCGCCTGGTGCTGGCCATCGACTCGGTCGTCGCCAGCCCCGACGCGCGCAAGGAAGGCTTCGGCCAGATCAACCCGGCGCGCCTGTCCCTGATGGCGTCGCAAGTCTCGGACGCTTATGGCACCAAGACGCGCGTCGACCCCGCCGCCATCTGGAACGGCTCCATGCTGCCCAGCGCTGCCGACCTCAACGTGCTGCCGCCCGCCAAGAAGTAAGAACCGACCCCGGCCTCGGGCCCAGGCCAGCCACCACCCCACGGCGGCTGGCCTTTTTTTCAGGAAGACAACATGCAAGCACCCCCCAGCGCGGCGACACCGGCCGGAGACACCAGCGACCAGGCCTTCGTCGACTTTGACCAGGTCTGGCTCGCCTACAACGAGGAGCTGCGGGCGCAGAACATCTTCGCGGTGGAAGACATCAACCTCAAGGTCAAGCGCGGCGAGTTCATCGCCATCGTCGGCCCCTCGGGTTGCGGCAAGTCCACCTTCATGAAGCTCACCACGGGCCTGAAGATGCCCAGCATGGGCAAGATCCGCATCGACGGCCAGCCCGTCACCGGCCCGCTCAAGATTTCGGGCATGGCCTTCCAGGCGCCCTCGCTGCTGCCCTGGCGCACCACGCTGGACAACGTGCTGCTGCCGCTGGAGATCGTCGAACCCTTCCGCAGCCAGTTCAAGGACCGGCGCAAGGAATACGAAGAACGGGCGAAGAAGCTGCTGGCCAGCGTCGGCCTCGGCGGCATGGAGAACAAGTTTCCGTGGGAGCTTTCGGGCGGCATGCAGCAGCGCGCCAGCATCTGCCGCGCGCTGATCCACGAACCCAAGATGCTGCTGCTCGACGAGCCCTTCGGCGCGCTCGACGCGTTCACGCGCGAAGAACTCTGGTGCACCTTGCGCGACCTCTGGGAGGCGCAGCGCTTCAACGTCATCCTGGTCACGCACGACCTGCGCGAATCGGTCTTCCTGGCCGACACGGTGTACTGCATGAGCCGAAGCCCGGGCCGTTTCGTGGTGCAGCGCGAGATCCCGATCCCGCGCACGCGCGACCTGGAAGTGACCTACTCCAAGGAGTTCTCCGACATCGTGCACGAGCTGCGCGGCCACATCGGTGCCATGCGCAAGACCGGCACGGTGATCAACCAGTAAGACAGCGGAGCCAACAACATGAACAACAAACACCTCGAGCGCTGGTCGCCGCTGATCCTGCTGGTCGCCATCATTCTGCTGTGGGAATTCATCATCCGTGCCTTCGGCATCTCGGAGTTCATCTTCCCCAGCCCGTCGCGCATCTGGGAACAGACGCTGGAGCACAAGACCACCATCCTCGGCCACGCCTGGCGCACCTACTGGGTGACCATGGCCGGCTTCGGCATCGCCATCGTGGTCGGCGTGCTGCTGGGCTTCCTCATTGGCAGCTCGCGCCTGGCCTATGCCGCGGTCTACCCGCTCATGACGGCCTTCAACGCCCTGCCCAAGGCGGCCTTCGTGCCGATCCTGGTGGTGTGGTTCGGCATCGGTGCCGGCCCCGCCATCCTCACCGCGTTCCTCATCTCCTTCTTCCCCATCATGGTGAACATCGCCACCGGCCTGGCCACGCTGGAGCCCGAGCTGGAAGACGTGTTGCGCGTGCTGGGCGCCAAGCGCTGGGACGTGTTGACCAAGGTCGGCCTGCCACGCTCCATGCCGTATTTCTTCGGCTCGCTCAAGGTCGCCATCACGCTCGCCTTCGTGGGCACCACGGTGTCTGAAATGACGGCGGCGAACGAAGGCATCGGCTACCTGCTGATCTCGGCCGGTTCGTCGATGCAGATGGGCCTGGCCTTCAGCGGCCTGCTGGTGGTCGGCATCATGGCCATGGTGATGTACGAACTGTTCAGCTTCGTCGAGAAGCACACCACCGGCTGGGCGCACCGCGGCAGTCAGAACTGACCCCCTGCGCGTCCCCCTGCAAGCGGGCCGACACCCGAGGACCGGCCGAGCCGGTTCCTCGGTGTCTCTGGACCAAGCCACCTGCACCTCCTCCATTGCCATGAACCCAGACCAAGTGACACGCCACCTGCGCCGCGCCAACGACGTGGCGCGCCGCGCGGCCGCCATGGGCCGCCACCCTTTCGGCGCACTGCTGGTGGCGCCCGATGGCGAGACGGTGCTGGCCGAGCAGGGCAACATCAACACGGTGAACCACGCCGAGTCCACGCTGGCGCGCCACGCGGCAGACAACTGGCCCGGCGAGTACCTCGCACGCTGCACCCTGGTGACCACCTTCGAGCCCTGCGCCATGTGCACCGGCACGCTCTACTGGGCGAACATCGGCCGCGTGGTCTACGGCGCCAGCGAAGAGGCCTTGCTCGCGCTCACCGGCAACCACGAAGAGAACCCCACCCTGTCGTTGCCCTGCCGCGAGGTGCTGGCACGCGGGCAGAAAAACATCGAGGTCATCGGCCCGGTGGCCGAACTCGAAGACGACATGCTGGCGCCGCACCGCGGCTTCTGGACCTCGCGCTGAGCCGCCGCCCAACGCGCTCGGGGCGCAGGCCGGCACCTACACTTCCCCCATGCCCTGGCACGCCCAACTCGACCTCCGGTACCGCCGCGACGACGCCCAACGCACCGTGCTGCAGCACGTCCACACCGGGCCACTGCGCATCCTGAAGAGCCTGTACCCGGAAGGGCAAGGCATCTGCCACAACGTGGTGGTGCACCCGCCGGGTGGGCTTGTCGGTGGTGACGTGCTCGACGTGCGCGTGCACGCCGGCGCCGGCACACACGGCCTGCTGTCCACCCCGGGCGCCACGCGCTTCTACCGCTCCGAAGGCCCGCCCACCACACAACAGGTGGCGCTCACGCTGGAGGCCGGGGCGCGCCTCGAATGGCTGCCACTGGAAGCCATTGCCTACCCCGGCTGCCATGCGCTCAACACGCTGAGCGCCACGCTGGCCGAGGGCGCCGAGATGATCGGCTGGGACGTGTGCGCGCTCGGCCTGCCCACCGCCGGCCAGCCATTCGACCGCGGCCACCTCACGCAGCACCTGGAGATTCCCGGCTTGTGGCTGGAGCGCTCACACATCGACGCCGCCGACACCCGCCTGCTCGAATCGCCGCTCGGCCTGGCCGGCCAGCGCTGCCTGGGCACGCTGTGGCTGGCCTGCGGCACACCGCTCACGCGCGAGCGGCGCGAACACCTGTTGGACACCGTGCGAGCGTTGCTCGACGGTGATCTGCAAGGCGTGCTGGCCGGTGCCACCTGCCCCAACCCGCAGATGCTGGTGCTGCGCGCAGTGGCGCCGCTGGTGGAGCCGCTGATGGCGCTGTTCCAGCGCGTCTGGGCCGGGCTGCGCACCGAGGCCTGGGGCCTGCCGGCGGTGCCGCCGCGCATCTGGAGGGTTTGAGGGGCACTCCCCCCTG
>NZ_BCTJ01000010.1 GCF_001571225.1 Hydrogenophaga palleronii NBRC 102513 | reverse complement strand
GGCGGAGCCGGACCCTTGCTGCCCCTGGAGGGGACTGCTTCGGGCGTTGCGCTCCGCTGCGCTCTCAGACGTTCATGAGCGCCACAGCCCGCGTGTTCAGGTAAGCCTCCAGCGCTTCCGGCCCGCCTTCGGTGCCGTAGCCCGAGTCCTTGATGCCGCCGAAGGGCAGTTCGGCCGAGGGCATGGCGGCCATGTTCACCCACAACATGCCCACCTCCACACGGCGCATCAGATGCTCCGCGTTTTTCAGCGACTTGGTGAAGGCATACGCGGCCAGGCCGTAGGGCAGGCGGTTGGCTTCGGTGATGGCTTCGTCCAGTGTCTTGAAGCTGCGCACCGCGGCCATCGGGCCGAAGGGTTCGTCGTTGAACACACGTGCGTCCAGCGGCACATCGGTCAGCACCGTGGGTTGCCAGAAGTGGCCGGTCTCGCCGATGCGCGCGCCGCCGGTGGCCAGCGTGGCGCCGCGTTCCAGTGCGTCCTGCGTGAACTCGGCCATGGCGGTGAGGCGGCGCGGGTTGGCCAGCGGGCCCATCTGCACGCCCTCGGTCGTGCCATCGGCCACGGCCAGGCCGCTCGCGTGTTTCACCAGCGCGGCCGAGAACTCCTTGGCAATGCTTTCGTGCACCAGAAAACGCGTGGGCGAGATGCACACCTGGCCGGCGTTGCGGAACTTGGCACCGCCCGCGGTCTTCACCGCCAGCGCCACGTCGGCGTCTTCCGCCACGATCACCGGCGCGTGGCCGCCCAGCTCCATGGTCACGCGCTTCATGTGCTGGCCGGCCAACGCGGCAAGCTGCTTGCCCACCGGCGTGGAGCCGGTGAAGGTGACCTTGCGGATCACCGGGTGGGCAATCAGGTAGTTGGAAATTTCCGCGGGCGTGCCGTACACCAGCCCCAGCACGCCGGGCGGCAGGCCGGCGTCGGCAAAGGCGCGCACCAGTGCGGCTGGCGCGGCCGGGGTTTCTTCGGGGGCCTTCACGATCATCGAGCAGCCGGTGGCTAGGGCCGCGCCGAGCTTGCGCACGATCTGGTTGACGGGGAAGTTCCAGGGCGTGAACGCCGCCACCGGGCCCACCGGGTCTTTCAGCACCAGCTGGCGCACGGCGAGGTTGTAGCGCGAGGGCACGATGCGGCCGTACACACGCAGGCCTTCTTCGGCGAACCAGTCGATGACATCGGCCGCGGCCAGTACCTCGCCCTTGGCCTCGGCCAGCGGCTTGCCCTGCTCCTGCGTCAGCAGGCGCGCGGTGTCGCCAGCGCGCTCGCGCAGCAGGCCGGCCGCGGTGCGCATGACTTTGGCGCGCGCCACCGCGGTCGTGTCGCGCCAGGTTTCAAACCCCTTCTGTGCGGCGGCCAGGGCCAGGTCCAGGTCGGCCACGCGCGCATGCGCCACGCGCCCGATTTCCTGGCCGGTGGCCGGGTTGAACACTGCCATCGTTTCACCGGCGAGGGCGTCGCGCCATTGGCCGTCGATGAACAGTTGGGTATGGGGGTAGGTCATGCGTCTCCTGCAGTGGTCGGGGGTGAGAGACGGAAACCATAACAGTTGCCCCGCGGCCGGGCGGGGGGCGGGGACATTGCCGCGCGGGCGTGGTGCCGGCTCAGAGCGGCAGGCACTGCAACTGCAGTTGCGGCGACTGCAGCTTCTCGGCCTGCCAGCCGTTGCGCGCCGGCGAGATCAGTGCCGCCAGGCCGGTCATCAGGGCCACCTCGTCGCCGGGGCGGGCCTCGCGGTAACACCGGGCGAGCGTGTCCAGCGTGTTGCGCAGGGCCTTTGTCTGAATGCAGAAGGACTTGGCTTGAAAGTGTGCGTCCTGGATGTGATTCATCGACAACAGCAGCCATCTGATGCTGCCGACGTTCTCAGCCCCCACCCTTCAACACCCGCCGGTACTGCACCGCCTCGGCCACATGCCCCACGCCCACCGCATCCTCACCCGCCAGGTCGGCAATCGTGCGGGCCACGCGCAGTGCGCGGTGGGTGCTGCGCGCGCTCCAGCCCAGGCGTGCGGCGGCGGTTTGCAGAAACTTCAGGGCGGCGGGTTCGGCGTTCACGTGGGCGTCGAGTGAGCGGCCGGCCAGTGTCTGGTTGGGGCTGCCCTGGCGGGCTTCTGCGGTTTGCCGCGCCTGGTGCACGCGCTCGCGCACCGCGGCGCTGGGTTCACCGGCCACGCCGTGCAGCAGGTCGTCGTGCGGCAGCGCCGGCACTTCCACGTGCAGGTCGATGCGGTCGAGCAGCGGGCCGCTGAGCCGGCCCTGGTAACGCGCAATCTGGTCGGGCGTGTCGCGGCAGGCGCGGGTGGGGTGGCCCAGGAAACCGCAGGGGCAGGGGTTCATGGCGGCGATGAGCTGGAAGCGCGCCGGGAACTCACTCTGCATGGCCGCGCGCGAGATGCGGATGTGCCCGCTCTCCAGTGGCTCGCGCAGGGCTTCGAGGGCAGCACGTGGAAACTCCGGCAGTTCATCGAGGAACAGCACTCCGTGGTGGGCGAGCGAGATCTCTCCCGGCCGCGGCGGCGAACCGCCACCCACCAGGGCCACAGCGCTGGCGGTGTGGTGCGGCGCGCAGGTGGGCCGCTGGCCCCAGTGTTCGAGTGTGAAGCGCCCGGCCAGCGAGGCCACGGCCGCCGACTCGAGCGCTTCCTGCGTGCTCATGGCCGGGAGCAGGCCGGCGAAGCGGTGGGCGAGCATGGACTTGCCGGACCCGGGTGGCCCGACCATCAGCAGGCTGTGGCCCCCGGCGGCGGCGATTTCGAGGGCGCGCTTGGCCACCGCCTGGCCTTTCACGTCGGCCAGGTCGGCACCCGAAGGTGATGCGGTGATGGTGGTGGGGGCCAGCCGGCACCAGCCGCTGTCGTCGGCAGGTGCCGCCGCGTCGGCTGCGGCAGCGGCGCGCTCGGGCAGGAAATGCGCCACCACGTCGAGCAGATGGCGCGCGCGGTACACCTGCGCCTGTGGCACCAGGGCCGCCTCTTCGGCGCTGCCGGGCGGCAGCACGAGCTGGATGGGGGCTGTTCGGCTTTCGCCGTCTGCCTGCGCGCGCGCATGTTGCGCCAGGCTCATGGCGAGCGCGCCGCGCACCGGGCGCAGTTCGCCACCCAGCGACAGCTCACCCGCGAACTCCCAGCCGGCCAGCCGTGCGGGTTCGATCTGGCCGCTGGCGGCCAGGATGCCGAGTGCAATCGGCAGGTCGAAACGGCCGGAGTCCTTGGGCAGGTCGGCCGGCGCCAGATTGACGGTGATGCGCTTGTTGGACGGGAACTCCAGCCCGGCGTTGGCGATGGCCGAGCGCACGCGCTCGCGGGCTTCCTTCACTTCGGTGTCGGCCAGGCCGACCAGGGTGAAGCTGGGCAAACCGTTGGCCAGGTGGACTTCCACGCAGACCGGACAGGCGGTCAGGCCGAGCAGGGCCCGGCTGTGCACCAATGCGAGACTCATCTTGAACGGCTCCCTGTTTCGGTGCATTCCGGGTCTGCGACGGCGCGGACGCCCCGGACATCACATGGCACCGCGCTGGTGCGCACGCGTTTGGGGTGCGCGGCGTGGCACGGTCACACCGGGCGGTGCCCGGCGGCTTGGGGGAATCACTGTAGAGGGCTGTCGTGGCTTGAACCCTGGGGGGTAGGGCAGGCAGGTCTGGCACGGTCTGTGCTTCGGGGTGTAAGCGATTGAATCCGGGCCATGGAAGTTCCCATGGCTGTCCCCGCAAACCGCGGTCTCGGCCCCCCAAGGCCTGAGCACCCATCCGTTCTACAAGAGGAATCACAGCATGAAAATGGTTTCAGCCATCATCAAGCCGTTCAAGCTGGACGAGGTGCGTGAAGCACTTTCCGGCATGGGTGTGCAAGGCATCACCGTGACCGAAGTCAAGGGCTTCGGCCGCCAGAAGGGCCACACCGAGCTGTACCGCGGCGCCGAGTACGTGGTCGATTTCCTGCCCAAGGTCAAGATCGAAGCCGCCGTGTCCGACGACCTCGTCGAACGCGTGATCGAAGCCATCGAAGCCGCTGCGCGCACCGGCAAGATCGGCGACGGCAAGATTTTCGTCACCGATCTGGAACAGGTGGTGCGTATCCGTACCGGTGAAACCGGCAAGGAAGCGCTCTGATCCGCCGCCCCTGAACAAGAAAGATCACGAACATGAAAAAACTCATTGCAACCCTGTTCCTGGGCATGGGCCTGGCCTTTGGCGGCCTGAACGCCATCGCCCAGACCGCGGCACCGGCCGAAGCACCCGCCGTCACGGCGCCCGCCGAAGCTGCTCCTGCGGCGCCTGTCGTTGTGGAGTCCACGACGATCGTGGCCGAAGTGGCTCCGGCTGCTGAAGCCGCAGAACCCGCGCTCGACACCGGCGACACCGCCTGGATGTTGACCTCCACCATGCTGGTGATCCTGATGATCATCCCCGGCCTGGCCCTGTTCTACGGCGGCCTGGCCCGTTCCAAGAACATGCTGTCGGTGCTGATGCAGGTGTTCGTGATCTTCTCGCTCATCACCATCCTGTGGTGCGCCTACGGCTACAGCCTGACCTTTGCGGGTGAGGGCAAGTTCGTCGGTGGCTTCGACAAGGTGTTCCTGATGGGCATCACGCCGGACACGCTGTCGGGCCTGTTGCCGACGATTCCCGAGTTTGTGTTCGTGGCCTTCCAGTCGACCTTCGCCGCCATCACCTGCGCGCTGATCGTGGGCTCGTTCGCCGAGCGCATCAAGTTCTCCGCCGTGCTGCTGTTCTGCGTGCTGTGGTTCACCTTCAGCTACATCCCGATGGCCCACATGGTCTGGGGCGGTGGCCTGCTGGGCGCTGACGGCGCACTGGACTTCGCAGGCGGCACCGTGGTGCACATCAACGCCGGTATCGCCGGTCTGGTGGGTGCCTACGTGGTGGGCAAGCGCATCGGTTACGGCAAGGAAGCCCTGACCCCGCACAGCCTGACGCTGACGATGGTGGGTGCCTCCCTGCTGTGGGTGGGCTGGTTCGGTTTCAACGCCGGCTCCGCCGGTGCGGCCAACGGCCTGGCCGGTCTGGCCTTCATCAACACCATCCTGGCCACCGGCGCTGCCACGCTGTCGTGGATTGCGGGTGAAGCCCTGCACAAGGGCAAAGGTTCGATGCTGGGTGCCGCTTCGGGTGCCGTTGCCGGCCTGGTCGCCGTGACCCCTGCCGCCGGCTTCATCGGCCCGATGGGCTCGATCGCCCTCGGCCTGATCGCCGGCCTGGTCTGCCTGTGGGGCGTGGGTGGCCTCAAGAAGCTGCTGGGTGCGGACGACGCGTTCGACGTGTTCGGCGTGCACGGTGTCGGCGGCATCGTTGGTGCCATCCTGACCGCAGTGTTCGCCGCCGCCAGCCTGGGTGGTGTCAAGGGTGACGACTACGTCATGGGCGCCCAGATCTGGGTCCAGGTCAAGAGCGTGCTGCTGACCATCGTCTGGTCGGGTGTGGTCTCGTTCGTCGCCTACAAGATCGTCGACATGATGGTCGGTCTGCGCGTCAGCGAAGAAGCCGAACGCGAAGGCCTGGACATCACCTCGCACGGCGAAACGGCCTACAACCGTTGAGCCTCCCGAGTCTCCAGCGTGGCGCGCTGACCGTCTTCACCAGACCGATACCGCCGCCACGCTGACACCGAGTCTCCTTTGGATGTTCAACCCGCGCTGCCACCCGGCACGCGGGTTTTTTTTCGCCTGCGCTTTTCTTAAGATGCGGGGCGGGACACCACAACATTCAGGAGGAAAGAACCCATGTCCGGAACCACCATGCGGCTGCTCGCCGCCGCCGTGCTCACTTGTGCCACGCTGGGCGTGCAGGCGGCCAACCAAGGCGCCAACCACGGAACCCATCACCCTACGCCCCGCAAAGCCGCGGGCAGCGTGAAGTTTCTGAAGGCCCCGTCCGAAGAAAGCCCGGCCGCGCGTGCCAAGCGCCTGACGCGCGAGTGCAAGGGGCGGCCGAACGCCGGCATGTGCCTGGGCTACGCCAGCCGCTGACGACGCTGGCCCGCCGGCTGGATTGCAGCCGGCTGTGCAGAAAATTCAAAACCGGCGCGAGGACGGGCGACTACCATCGTTGCCATGTCGTCCCCACCCCCAGAACACCCCGGCGAGCTCATCGACCGGGTCCGTGACGCGGCCGCCGCGCGCGCGCCGCTGCGCATCGTCGGTGGCAACACCAAGGCTTTTTACGGCGAACCCGTCGGCACGGGCGAGCCGCTGTCGACCCGTGGCTGGGCCGGCATCGTGAGCTACGAGCCCACTGAGCTGGTGGTTACCGTGCGCGCCGGCACGCCGCTGGCCGAGCTGGAGGCCGTGCTGGCCGAGCGTGGCCAGTGTTTCCCGTTCGAGCCACCGCACTTCGCCCCCGGTGGCACCGTGGGCGGCATGGTGGCGGCCGGCCTCACCGGCCCGGCGCGCGCCAGCGTCGGTTCGGTGCGCGACCACGTGCTCGGCGCGCGCTTCGTCAACGGTGCTGGTGAGCTGCTCACCTTCGGCGGGCAGGTCATGAAGAACGTGGCCGGTTACGACATCAGCCGTTCGCTCGGCGGCTCCATGGGCACGCTGGGCCTGATCACCGAGCTCAGCCTGAAGGTGATGCCGGTGGCGCCGGCCGAGGCCACGCTGGTGTTTGCGCTCGGCCAGCACGACGCGCTGGAACAGCTGCACCGCTGGGGCGGCCAGCCGCTGCCGATCAACGCCTCCTGCTGGGTGAAAGACAGCACGCTGGCCGACGCACCCGAGCTGCTCTTCGTGCGCCTGCGCGGCGCGGTGGCGGCGGTCGAGTCCGCTTGCGAGCGGCTGGCGCGCGAGGCCGCGGGCACGCGCATGGACAACGCGCAGGCGGCCTCCGACTGGGCCGATTGCCGCGACCAGCGCCTGCCGTTTTTCCAGAGCCCCGATGCCAGCCAGAGCCTGTGGCGCCTGTCCGTGCCGCAGACCGCACCGGTGCTGGACCTGCCGTGGGCACAACTGATCGAGTGGCAGGGTGCGCAGCGCTGGCTCTGGGCGCCTGCCGGCGCCGCCGCGCAGATCCGCGCCGCCACTGTTGCAGTGAACGGCCATGCCACCTTGTTCCGCGCCGGCGCCGATGGCGCGCCCGGTGTGCCGCGCTTCGACCGCACCTCTCCGGCCATCACCGCGATCACGCAGCGCCTGCGCGCTGCCTGCGACCCGGCCGGCATCTTCAACCCTGGCCGCATGGGCTGACGAAACGGACGCCGCAATGCAAACCCAGCTCTCCCCCGAATACCAGGCGCGTGCCGATGGCCGCGCGGCAGAGGCCATCCTGCGCAAGTGCGTGCACTGCGGCTTCTGCACCGCCACCTGCCCCACGTACCAGTTGCTCGGTGACGAACTCGACGGCCCGCGTGGCCGCATCTACCTGATGAAGCAGGTGCTCGAAGGTGCCGAGCCGACGCGCAAGACGCAGCTGCACCTGGACCGTTGCCTCACCTGCCGCAACTGCGAGAGCACCTGCCCGAGTGGTGTGGACTACGGCCACCTGGTCGACATCGGGCGCCAGATCGTGGACGAAAAAGTGCCGCGCCCGGCCAGCGAAAAAGCCTTGCGCTGGGCGCTGAAGGAAGGCCTCACCTCGCCCCTGTTCGCGCCGGCCATGAAGCTCGGGCAGATGGTGCGCCCGCTGCTGCCGGGCGTGCTCAAGGACAAGGTGCCCGCGCCACGTGCCGCCGGCCCCTTGCCCACCCGCACCCATGCGCGCCGCGTGCTGCTGCTGGCCGGTTGTGTGCAGCCGGCCATGATGCCCGGCATCCACAACGCCACCGCGCGCGTGCTCGATGCCGCCGGCATCCAGGGCGTGCTCGCGCCCAAAGCCGGTTGCTGTGGCGCGGTGAAGTTCCACCTGAACGACCAGGACGGCGGCAAGGCGCAGATGCGCGCCAACATCGACGCCTGGTGGCCGCTGATCGAAGGCGAGGGCGGCAAGGGCCCGGACGCCACCGCCGGTGTCGAGGCCATCGTGATGAACGCCTCGGGCTGCGGCGTGACGGTGAAGGAGTACGGCCACATCCTGCAGGACGACCCGGCCTATGCCGCCAAGGCCGCGCGCGTGAGCGCACTCACGCGCGACCTGAGCGAGCTGCTGCCCGAGCTGGTGCCGCTGCTGCGCCCGAAGCTCCAGCAGGCGCCCGACGCCGCGCGCGTGGTGGCGTTCCACCCGCCCTGCACGCTGCAGCACGGCCAGAAGCTCAAGGGCGGTGTGGAGCAACACCTGGCCGCGCTCGGTTTCACCGTGCAGGTGGCGAACAACGAAGCCCACCTGTGCTGCGGCTCGGCCGGCACCTACTCGGTGCTCAACCCCGAGATCGCGCACACCCTGCGCGACCGCAAGCTCGGCCACCTGGACGAGCTGCAGCCCGCGGTGATCGCCAGCGCCAACATCGGCTGCATCACCCACCTGCAGAGCGGCACCAGCACGCCGGTGCGGCACTGGGTCGAGCTGCTGGACGAGGCGCTCACCGGCTGACCGCACAGGCTGCTGCCAGCACGCTGTCAGCAGGGGCCGCGCAGACTCCGGGGCTTGTTCAACCCCCTGGAGAAAACGATGGCGCATGCGCTGAACTGGTTCGAGATTCCCGTGACCGACATGGACCGCGCGCTGCGGTTCTACACCGCGCTGACCGGCCGGCCCTTGCGGCGCGAGGCCTTCGGCGCGCCCGGCAGTGAGATGGGCGTGTTCGATGTGGACAGCAGCGACGACGTCAAAGGCGCGCTGCTGCAGAGCCCGGCCAGCCGGCCGACTGCCGATGGCACCCTGGTGTACCTCAACGCATCGCCGTCGCTGGACGTGTGCCTGGAGCGGGCCGTGGCCGCCGGCGCGCGCGTGGCGCAACCCAAGGTGATCCTGCCCGATGGCATGGGCTGCTTCGCCCACATCATCGACAGCGAAGGCAACCGCGTCGGCCTGCACGCACTGGCCTGAACATGCAGACCACGCCTCGCTGCTGGATCGCCGTCGCCAGCGCCGACCACGCGCTGCGCGGCCGCGACCACACCCCGGTGGGCTTCATGCAGGTCTGCCATGGCAAACGCGCGCCACTGCAGCGGCTGCGTGCCGGTGATGTGGTGGCGTACTACGCACCCGCCCGCAGCCAGGGCGGCAAGGACCGGCTGCAGAGCTTCGTCAGCATCGGCGTGGTGCAGCCGCGTGCGCCTTACACGGTGGACATGGGCGGCGGCTTCGTGCCGCACCGGCGCGATGTGCGCTACGCTCGCGCACGGCCCGCTCCCATCGCGCCGCTGCTCGATGCGCTGGAGTTCGTTGAAGACCGGCAGCACTGGGGCTACAAGTTCCGCTTCGGGCTGTTTGAAATCAGCACCGCCGACATGCGGCGCATCGCGCAGGCGATGCAGGCCGACACCACTTCGATGGGCTGGGATAGCATGGCCGAAGCATGCGACGCGCCGACCGACTCTTTGCCCTTGTTCAGCTGATCCGCGGCCGCCGGTTGTCGACAGCCGCATGGCTCGCCGCGCGGCTGGAGGTGTCGCCGCGCACGGTCTACCGCGATGTCGCCGACTTGCAGGCGCGCGGTGTGCCCATCGAAGGTGAGGCCGGTGTCGGTTACCGGCTGGGCAAGGGCTTCGACCTGCCGCCGCTGATGTTCACGCAGGAGGAGGCGCGAGCCCTGGCACTGGCGACGCAGATGGCGCGGCAGTGGCTGGACCCGGCGCTGGCGCTGGCCGCCTCGGACGCCATGTCGCGTGTGCTGTCGGTGCTGCCGCCGAGGGTCCGCACCGAGGTGGAGAGCCAGCAGGTCGTGGCGGTGACGGCCGGGCTTGATCTGGTGCTGGCCGAACGCCTTCAACTGTTGCGCGAATCGGCACAGCAGCGCCGCCGGATCGGCCTGCGCTACCGCGACCAGGACGACCGGCAGAGCGAACGCCAGGTGTGGCCGCTGGGCTGCTTCTTCTGGGGCAAGGTCTGGACCCTGGCCGCATGGTGCGAACAGCGCCAGGACTTTCGCAGCTTCCGCCTCGACCGCATGGTGTCGGTGGAGCCGAGCGACGAACGCTTTCCGGACGAACCCGGCAAACGGCTGGCCGACCTGCTGCGGCGCGAAACCGGCCGCAGCACCCTGGCTTGAGGCGCGGCCCGGGGCGCCTGCCTCAGCCGGCGAGTGCCGCCTCGATGTCCTTCGCCAGTTTCTCGGGCGCGTCCTGCGGCGCGTAGCGCTTGATCACGCGCCCGTCCTTGCCCACCAGAAACTTGGTGAAGTTCCACTTGATCGCCTTGCTGCCCAGCAGGCCCGGCGCTTCCGCGGTCAGCCACTGGTAGAGCGGGTGTGCCTGCGCACCGTTGACGTCAACCTTTTCCATCATCGGAAAGCTCACGCCGTAGTTGAGCTGGCAGAAGCTGGCGATCTCGTCGTTGCTGCCCGGGTCCTGGCTGCCGAACTGGTTGCAGGGAAAGCCCAGCACCACCAGGCCGCGCTCGCCATAGGCCTGGTGCAGCTTTTCAAGCCCGCCGAACTGCGGCGTGAAGCCGCAGGCACTGGCGGTGTTGACGATCAGCAGGGGCTTGCCCTCGAACTGGCGCAACGGCACGGGCTTGCCGTCGATGGACTGGGCTTCGAAGTCGTAGATGCCGGACATGGTGGTGGCTCCTGAAGGGGAAGGCTGCACTGTGACAGATCGCACGTGGGGCGCAGCGGCCGGACGATTGGCCCGGCAATCGGGCCGCTGTATCCGGGTTGAAGTACGCCGAAATGCAGGGCAATGCGGGCATACTGGCAGAAGTAACATTCAATAACAATAGTTCCGGGGGCAGGCATGACCGCTGCATACACGGTGGCGCTGGTGGGGTTTTCCCAAGCCGAATCCGCCACATTCGAGTCTTTTTTCCGTCTGGCCGCGCGCCGCCCACCCGGGTACCAGGTGCAGGACGAGGTCATGGACGCGCAGATCCTGATGGTCAACGCCGACAACGTGCAGGCCGTGATGCTGGTGCGCGATGCGGAGCTGCCGGGCCGCGTGATGCTGGTCGGTAGTTCCGATGCCGGCACCGGCTGGCCCCTGCAGCGCAAACCGGTGAGGCTTGTGTCCATGCTGGCCGCACTCGACAAGCTGGTGGGCGCGCACAGTGGCGGGCGCGATGCCGCGGCGCCGCCGCCGGCCGCACCCGTCGAAGCATTTCAGGTGTCCCAGTTGCACGGGCTGGACGCGAGCATGCGGCTGGCCAGCGGGCGCATGGGCGTGGTGCAGCATGCGCCGGTGTTGCCGCGCGGCCACGGTGCCGACCGCAGCTTTGCCCACACCCAACCCTTTGACGCCCGGGCGCTGCCGGCCCTGCAGCCCAAGCCCGGTGCCGGCCAGCCGCCGGCCAGCGCCGACAGCGAGTTCCCGCCCACGCGGCCGATGATCAGAAGCGACCCGGTGCATTTGTCGCCCCCCACGCCACCCACACCGCCGCCGGCCACCCCCCGGAAAGCGCTCGCTGCGGCGGCGCCGGCCGTGCGGCAGCGTCCGGGTGTGATGCGCATGACCGACTTCGGTGCGCTCGAAGACCTGCCGCTGCCCGCACCCGCAGCCCCGCGCGAGCGCCGCGCCGGCAAGCCCACGACGCAACCAGGCAACAAGACCGAGGCTCCCGAGGTGGCGCGCGGCGACATGCTGCTGGTGGCCGAGAGCCTGATCGAAGGCCGCATCCTGCTCAAGCGCTTCCGGAAATACGGCCTCACGGTGGACTGGTCTCGCGAAGCGGCGCAGTCTCTGGTGATGCTCAAGGCCCATGCCTACCGCGTGGTGGTGATCGACCGCCTGAAGGGCGACCCCGACGCCAACCAGGTCTGCCGGGTCGCCAAACAGACCAAGGGCCCCAAGGGCGCGCCGGTGGTCATCATGTTCGCGCCCAGCGCCGGCAGCATGGACCGCATGAAAGCCGGCCTGGCCGGCAGCGACGCCTACCTCTCGCGCTCGGTCGGCGAAGCCGAGCTGTACAAGGTGCTCGCGCAGCACCGGCTGGTGAGCCTGAACGGCTTCGCGCCCACGAACGTCGGGTTCTAGACCCACCCCCGCCGCGCTGCGCGCGACCCCCTCAAGGGGGCAACACCTGCGGCCTGGCAAAGCCAGTTCCGCGGTGTTTCTGGCCCAAGCCTTCTCAAGCCTGCGCATGAGTGCTGGCATGGCGGGTGTTCAACCGTGGCCGGAGCTGGATTCACAGCGGGCGAAGCAACGCCATTCCAGAAACACCGAGGGTCCGGCTCTGCCGGCCCCAGGTGTTGCCCCCTGAGGGGGGGGACGCACCGCAGGTGCGGCGCGGGGGGGAGCCTTGTCAGCCGTGCAGGTCGTCGCGGCGCGCGATTTCCAGCAGGCGCTCCAGCTCGTGCGGGTGGTGGCGCTGGTTGTGGCGGTGCCAGAGCGCGATGACCGCCATGAAACCCGCCACCAGCACGCCGAAGGCGGTGATGGCCGCAAAGGCCGACCAGCCCATGCCGGTGGAGAGGCTGTAGAGCGCGCCCAGCAACAGGATGCAGGCCTGCTCGTTGAAGTTCTGCACCGCGATGGAACGGCCCGCGCCCATCAGGTTGTGGCCGCGGTGCTGCAGCAGCGCGTTCATCGGCACCACCAGGAACCCGCCCAGGCCACCCAGCAGCACCAGGAACGGTGCGGCCACCCAGACGTTGTCGATGAAATTCATCAGGATCACCAGCACACCCATGGCAATGCCCAGCGGCATCACGCGCGTGGCCTGGTCCAGCCGCATGCGCATCGAGGCCACCACCGCACCCACCGCCGTGCCCAGCGCCACCACGCCCACCAGCGAGGACGCCTGCGTCGTGCCGTAGCCGAGGGCGGCACCGGCCCAGGCCAGCACGATGTAGCGCAGGTTGCCCGAGACACCCCAGAACAGCGTGGTGGTGGCGAGCGAAATCTGGCCCAGGCGGTCGCGCCACAGGCGGCTGTTGCAGCGCCAGAAATCGGGCAGCAGGGCCAGCGGGTTCTTCGGCATCGGGCGCGGTGTCACGCCGGTGCGCGGGATGCGGGTGTTGAACCAGGCCGCCAGCGCGTACACCACCACCAGCGCGGCCACCGCCGCTTCTGCCGGGTGCTGGATGCCGAGGTGCAGGCCGGGCAACTCGATCGCCATCAGCTTGGCCGACACCCAGGGGCTGACCAGCTGGCCGCCGAGCAGCACGCCGAGGATGATGGAGGAGATCGTCAGGCCCTCGATCCAGCCATTGGCCTTGACCAGCTGCGAAGGCGGCAGCAACTCGGTGAGGATGCCGTACTTGGCCGGCGAGTAAGCCGCGGCGCCCAGGCCCACCAGGGTGTAGGCCAGCAGCGGGTGCACACCCGCCAGCATCAGCAGGCAGCCCGCCACCTTGATGGCGTTGCTGAGAAACATGACCTGGCCCTTGGGCCTGGCGTCGGCAAAAGCCCCCACGAAGGGCGCCAGCACGACATAGAACAACGCAAACAGCGGCACCAGCGCCGCGCTCTGCCATTCGGGCGCACCGCGGGTGCGCAGCAGTTCGATCGCAGCCACGAACAGCGCGTTGTCCGCCAGCGAACTGAAGAACTGCGCCGTCATGATGGTGTAGAAGCCGCGCTTCATGGCGATGATTTTGTGTGCCGGTGCGTTTCAGCTCTGAGGGGCTGCGGGGCGGGCGCCGGCCTTTTTATGCGACAGTTGACGGGTCTCCAGACGATCCCGGGTTATAGCACGCCACCCTCCAGAACCCTGGAGGGTATGCCCCGGAAAACCCTCTGGTGCACGCCCTCTTGACGACTTGTTCACGCCCATGCCCCGCCCCATCGTTGCCACCGTCCACCCCGAAGCCCTGCGTCACAACCTGGAGCGCGCGCGCCATTTCGCACCCGATGCCCGCGTCTGGGCGGTGGTCAAGGCCAACGCCTACGGCCACGGCATCGAGCGTTGTTTCGACGCCCTGCGCAGCGCCGACGGTTTTGCCCTGCTCGACCTGGCCGAAGCCGAGCGCCTGCGCGCACTCGACTGGCGCGGCCCGATCCACCTGCTCGAAGGCGTGTTCGAACCGCGCGACCTGGAGCTGTGCTCGCGCCTGCAGCTTTGGCACTCCGTGCACTGCACCGAACAGATCGACTGGCTTGCGGCGCACAAGACGCAGGTGCCGCACCGCGTCTTCCTCAAGCTCAACAGCGGCATGAACCGCCTGGGCTTCACGCCCGCGGCCTACCGCAGCGCCTGGGCGCGGCTCAATGCGCTGCCGCAGGTGGAAGAGATCTCGCACATGACCCACTTCAGCGACGCCGACGGCGCACGCGGCATTGCGCACCAGGTGGCGGCGTTCGAAGCCGCCACCGCCGACCTGCCGGGCGAGCGCACCGTGAGCAACAGCGCGGCCATGCTGCGCCACGCCAGCAGCGCACTGCGCGGCGCGCAGAACCTCGCCGCCGACTGGGTGCGCGAAGGCATCGCGCTGTACGGCAGCGCGCCCGATTTCCCCGAGCACGGCGCCGCGCACTGGGGCCTGCAACCGGCCATGACGTTGTCCAGCCGCATCATCGGTACACAGTCGCTGCAGGCCGGCGACACCGTGGGTTATGGCTCCACCTTCACCGCAGAGGGCCCACTGCGCATCGGCGTGGTGGCCTGCGGCTACGCCGACGGTTACCCGCGCCACGCACCCTCCGGCACACCGGTGCTGGTGGACGGCGTGCGCACCCGCATCATCGGCCGCGTGAGCATGGACATGATCACGCTCGACCTCACGCCGGTGCCCGATGCCGGCGTCGGCGCCGAAGTGATCCTGTGGGGCCACGCGTCATCGGGCGATGCCGTGCTGCCCATCGACGAAGTGGCCGCAGCCGCCGGCACCATCAGCTACGAGCTGATGTGCGCGGTGGCGCCGCGTGTCAACTTTGTGGCGGGGTGAACGCGCCGACTGGACGTTGTGACCGACAACATCCGCGGTCAGAAGCTGGCGTTCGGCGTACGCCTTGCAGTCAAGGAGCCGGGACCTCGCGGGGTGGGGCTTCCCGGATAGCGGGCATGCGCCAAAGAAAAGGGTGCAATCCCGCAAGATTGCACCCTTCTGGTCAAGCTGCAGCCAACTCGGCCACAGCCGGCGGCGCCACCTGGTAGCCGTCGAACTGCATCGTGTACTGCGCACGGCCCGATGAAAGTGCGCGCAGCGTACTGATGTAGCCGAACATCTCCTTCAGCGGCACCAGCGCATCGACCACCGTGGCCGTGCCGCGCACTTCATGCCCATGCACCTGGCCACGGCGGCGGTGCAGATCGCCGATCACGTCGCCCAGGTATTCGGTGGGCGTGATCACCTCCACGGCCATCACCGGCTCGAGCACTTGCGGCCCGGCCTTGGCGAAGGCATCGCGCAGCGCATGGCTGGCTGCCAGCTCGAAGACCATGGCCGAGGAATCGCGCTCGTGGAAAGCGCCATCCAGCAGCACGGCGCGGAAGTCCACGGCCGGGTAGCCCGAAGCCGGCCCGGCTTCGGCCGCGCGCCGCACACCCGCTTCCACCGCGGGAATGAACTCGCGGGGAATCGCGCCGCCGACGATGCGGCTCTCGAACTGAACGCCTGCACCGCGTTCCAGAGGCTCCAGGCGCAGCGTGAGCTGCGCGAACTGGCCCGGGCCGCCGGTCTGCTTCTTGTGCACGTGCGTCAGCTCCGCTGGCGTGGCAATGGTCTCGCGGTAGGCCACCTGGGGACGGCCCACCACCACGCCCACGCCGTAGCGCTCTTGCAGCTTGTGCACAGCGACCTCCAGCTGCAGCTCGCCCATGCCGGACAGAATGGTCTGCCCCGATTCCTCGTCCTGGCGCAGGCGCAGGCTCGGGTCCTCGCGCAGCATGTTCTGCAGCGCCTTGGACAGGCCCTGCTGATCCGCCTTGGTGCGCGGCTCCAGCGCCATGTGGATCACCGGCTCCGGCACGGCGATGGACTCCAGTTGCACCGGGTGCTTGGGGTCGCTCAGGGTCTGGCCCGTGAGTGTGTCCTTGAAGCCAACCACCGCGGCGATCTCGCCTGCCACGAGTTCGTCGCGTTCGACGCGCTTGTCCGCGTGCACTTCGTAAAGGCGTGCCGCGCGCTCCATGCGCCCGGTGCTGGTATTGAGCACCGAGTCGCCACGCCGCAACCGGCCCGAATACAGGCGAACGAAGACCATGCTGCCGTGCTCGTCGGTCACCACCTTGAATGCCAGGGCGGCCAGCGGCGCGCTGTCGAGGCCCGTGATCGTGCCTTCGCGCTCTCCAGGTGCGGGCAACCAGTCGACCACCGCATCCAGCAGCGGCTCGACACCGCGATTGCGGAAGGCCGAACCTGCCAGTACGGGCACAAAGGCACGCGTTCGCACGCCCGCACGGATGCAGCGTTGCAGCAGTTCCACCGACGGCTCTTCGCCGCGCAGCCAGGCCTCCAGGGCCTCATCGTCCTGCTCGACCACGGTTTCCAGCAGACGCGCGCGTGCCGCCTGGGCATGGGCCAGGTGTTCAGCGGGGATGGCGGTTTCCTGCACCGGCTGCGATGCATCGTCACGCTCCCACCGCAGTGCACGCATGCGCACCAGGTCCACGACGCCGCGGAATTCGCCCTCGGCGCCGATGGGCAGATGTACCGGGATGGCTTGCACGCCCAGGCGCTCGCGCATCGACGCGATCACGCGTTCGAAGTTCGCGCCCGTGCGGTCGAGCTTGTTGACGAAGGCGATGCGCGGCACCTCGTGCCGGTCCGCCAGACGCCAGTTGGTTTCGGTCTGCGGCTCCACGCCGGCCACACCGTCCAGCACCACCACGGCGCCGTCGAGCACGCGCAACGCGCGGCCCACCTCGATGTTGAAGTCGATGTGGCCGGGGGTGTCGATCAGGTTGATCTGCACGCCGCGCCAATGCACGGTGGTGGCGGCACTGTTGATGGTGATGCCGCGTCGGCGTTCCTCGGGGTCGAAGTCCATGTGGGCAGCGCCGTCGTGCACTTCGCCCATGCGGTGGCTTTCGCCCGTGTAGTAGAGGATGCGTTCGCTGGTCGTGGTCTTGCCCGCGTCCACATGGGCAATGATGCCGATGTTGCGGATGCCGTTGTTGTTGATGCGGTTCATGGTGAATCTTTCCGGACCCTTCGAGGGTCCACATGTCAGGACGATCAAGCCGCCCCGGCATGAATTCACCAGGGCTGACTCAGGATGGAATGGTTCGGCCGGACCACGGGCGCGCGCGCACGTATCCCACGCTCCGGCGGGCGGAAATCGTGGCGATCAGCTTGTCGTAAGTGCGCGTGAACATGTTGGAACCTGAAAAAACAAAACCCCGGAAGACCATGCCTGCCGGGGTTGAGGGGCCGGAAGGTCATCGCCTTCCGAATGCCATCGAAAGGACGCAGCTATGCAGCGAACGCAGGTTGGACGACGTTGAAATTGAACATGCCGGTATTTTCCTGGAACTGGAGTGACCTGAACGTCAGTAGGGCTGGATGCCGTTCGATCTTTCACGCGCTCGGCTGGCGCCTGCGGTCAGGCCCCCTGGTAATCACGGCCTTATGTGGAGCTACGATGGCGGCTCTTGGCCAGCACCGGACCGTCAGGGTCCCAAGACACACCGGACGGAGGTTTTGGTGACCTCAAAACATCGAGCGGAATGGCCACGGTTTCTGGGCTCAACGCCTGTTTGGAAGGATTGCACTCTTGGCCCCCTCTGACTTTGACGAACGCCGGGAGCTTGAGGCGGCTTGCCATTGTGGTGCCGTGCGCTTTCGCCTGGTACTGGCCGATGGCCTGCGCAGCATGCGCCGGTGCAACTGCACGTATTGCAGCATGCGCGGTGCCGTGGCCGTCTCGGCCCACCTGGACGACATCCATGTCGTGCAAGGCAAAGACAAGCTGACGCTCTACCAGTTCAATACCGGACAGGCGAAGCATTACTTTTGCTCGGTGTGCGGCATCTACACCTTTCACTCCCGGCGCTCTGTCCCGGACCAATACGGTGTGAACGTGGCATGCATTGCGGGACTGAGTCCGTTTGACCTGGGTGAAGTGCCTGTGATGGACGGCCGAAACCACCCCAACGATCGGGTCGACGGCGTGGCGATGACGGCTGGCTGGCTCAGTTACCGTGCCAACACGGGTGATGAGCGTTGACGCAGATTGGCCAGAAGCCAACTTTCCAAGCCCGTTGCGCCAACGGCGACAGGCATTTCCCGAACAGGCAGCATGACCCGCTGCCGGTAAAGTGCATGCCTTTCCATTCCGATTGACTTCCCCATGCCACAACCCCAGCGCGTTGCGCTTGTCACCGGATCAACCTCAGGTATTGGCGCGGCGATAGCGCGCCGGTTGTCCAGGGATGGGTATGCCGTCGTTCTGCATTCACGCAGTTCTGCGGATGCCGGCAACGCCATGGTGCGTGAGCTGGGTCTGGCGGCTTATGTGCAGGCCGACCTTGCCGACGATGCAGACCGGATTCGATTGGTGCGGGAGGCGGTTGCGCAATGGGGCCGCTTGGACGTTGTCGTGAACAACGCGGGCATCAGCCGCGTGGTGCCGCATGCCGACCTGGCGGCCGCGACGCCTGACCTGTGGCGCGAGCTGCATGAGGTGAATGTCATTGCGCCGTTTCGCATCGTCGCTGAAGCCGAGGCCGCATTGCGGGCGTCTGCCGCAACGGCGGGCACGCCGGCTTGCGTGGTCAACGTGAGTTCGCATGCCGGTGTGCGTCCGAAAGGGGCTTCCATTCCTTATGCCGCGACGAAAGCGGCGTTGAACCATGTCACGCGCTTGCTGGCGGTCTCGCTGGCGCCCGACATTCGTGTGAACGCCGTCGCTCCCGGGCTGGTGGACACGCCGTTGACCGCGGACTGGACGCAGGCTCAGCAGCTGTGGCGGGAGCGCGCGCCGATGCGGCGGGCGGCGAGCCCGGAAGACATTGCACAGGCAGTGTCCATGCTCATCGAATCCCACTATTTGACGGGCGAAATCCTGCTGTCCGATGGTGGGTTGAATCTCACGTAAGGCTGAGAAAACAACGGAGCAAACCACTGAACAAACCGCATCGATCCGCGGTTTGAGATCGGAAACATGTTGGCCACGCGATGTGGGGCTGGCGCGCGGATGGCCACGGTGCCTGCATCGCCGTTGAACATGGTATTTTCCGGGGCTTGCCTGTGAGTGGCACAACCCGTAGAGGAAGGAGAGGATTCGATGCTGCAGCCTGAAGAGAATTGCGACGTTCTGGTGGTTGGAGGGGGCCCCGCCGGGTCGACCATTGCGGCGCTGCTCGCACGCGAAGGCCGCAAGGTGGTGTTGCTGGAGAAGGACCACCATCCGCGCTTCCACATCGGCGAGTCGCTGTTGCCCGGCAACGTGGCCTTGTTCGAGAAGCTCGGTGTGCGCGATCAGATCGAGAAGATCGGCATGCCGAAGTACGGCATCGAATTCGTGCCGCCCGACCTGGACTATTGCAGCTACGTCGATTTCGCCGAGGGCTGGAACCCGGAGATGGCGTCGGCCTGGCAGGTGCGCCGCTCCGAGATGGACGAGGTGTTGTTCCGCCATGCCGCCACGCTGGGCGCCGAAACGCTGGAGGGCGCGAAGGTCACCGAGGTCGCTTTCGATGACGACGGTGCCTCGGCGCAGGCGGTGCTCGACAGCGGTGAAAAGCGCCGCTGGCGCGCGCGCTTCGTGGTCGACGCATCGGGCCGCGACACGCTGCTGGCGAACAAGTTCAAGTGCAAGGAAAAGAACAAGGACCACAACAGCACGGCGCTGTTCGGCCACTTCCGTGGTGCGCGGCGCCTGGAAGGCAAGCGCGAAGGCAACATCAGCATCTGCTGGTTCGAGCACGGCTGGTTCTGGTTCATCCCGCTGGCCGACGGCACCACCAGCGTGGGCGCGGTCTGCTGGGCCTACTACCTGAAGGCGCGCGACAAGCCGCTGAAGGAATACTTCTACGACACCATCGCGCTGTGCCCCGAGCTGCACGACCGGCTCAAGGACGCCACGCTGGAGGACGACCGCGTGCACGCCACCGGCAACTTCTCCTACTCCAGCACGCACGCCACCGGCAACCGTTACCTGATGGTGGGCGACGCCTTCACCTTCATCGACCCGATGTTCTCCTCCGGCGTGTTCCTGGCAATGCAGAGCGCCTTCGACGGCGCGAAGCTCGTCGCCACCGCGCTGGACCAGCCCGAGCAACTGCCCGCGGCCCGCGTGGCGCTGGAGAAGCGCTTGCGCGTCGGCCCGCGCGATTACTCGTGGTTCATCTACCGCGTGACCAACCCGACCATCCGGGACATGTTCATGCACCCGAACAACCGCTTCAAGGTCAAGCAGGGGCTGATGTCATTGCTGGCCGCCGACATCCACCACGGTCCGTCTTACCGCATGTCGCTGGTGATGTTCAAGGTGATCTATTACGTGGTGTCGTTGGCGAACTGGCGCCGCACCTATGCCGGCTGGAAGCGGCACCGCCACAACATCCGCGACATGGGTGCCTTGCGCGGCGAGACCATCATGAAGTGAAGGTGGTTGGCGGGCCGAGGGCCCGCCACCTTCCGGGCCACGCAGGGCCACGCAGGGCCACTCAGGGGCGGATGGCCGTGTATTCCGAGAACACGCCCAGTTCGGTGTGGCGCTTCACCTGCAGGAAACCCGCACGTTCCATGGCCTGCAGAATCTGCGCCGGCGGGATGCAGCTCTCGATGGTGTCCCAGTAGTAGCGCCACAGCTCGGCACTGCCGCGCTCGCGCGCCACGACGCGCGCCAGCGTCGGCACCACGCGGCGCATGTAGAACTTGACCAGGGCGCGCGACACACGGCTCTCGGGCTGGCTGATTTCCAGGATCAGCAAACGGCCGCCTGGCCGCAGCACGCGGTGGAACTCCTGCAGCGCGGCGTCCACGTCCGACACGTGCCGGAAGGCATAACCAAAGCTCAGGAAGTCGGCTTCACCGCTGGCGCACGGCAGCTGCTCGGCGCGCCCGGCGCGCAGCTCAACGCCGGGGATGTCCACCTGCGCCAGCATGCCGGGGCTGGGGTCGACGCCGATCAGGTTGCCCTGCTCGCCGATCAGGGCGCGGGCCTGGCGCGCCAGCAGCCCGGTGCCGATGCCCACGTCCACCACCTTGTCGCCAGCCGCCAGGCCCGCGCGGACCAGGGCTTCACGCCGGTACCAGCCACCCGATCCGAAGGCCATGGCGCGTTCGATGCGGTCGTAGTCGACAGCGGTCTCGTCGAAGATGCGGCGCACGTAGCGCGCATGGTCTGCCTCGTCGCGGTAGTAGGCCGGCAGAGGGGTGTGTGGCAGGTGCGGGTTGGTCGGCTCGGTCAAAGGTCTGCTCCTGGGGCCAGAGGCCGTGAAGGGTGGATGGGAAACGGGTCGGGTAGCGCAGTGGCCACCGCGACCGGCTTGCAGGGTAACGCAGCTTGCTGCGCCGTAGCCCCGGGGGGTAGGTGCGTCAGGCTGCGTGCGTTTTCGTGTGGCGGCGTCGGCTGGCTGTGGGAGAAAATGGCCATCGGTGGCGTGGCCATGGTGGCGTTCACCAGGGCCATGACCAGCTGCATGGTAAAGCGTTCCAGCTCCTCGCACCACCGCCGCGCCTGCCGCACCCGTGTTCGGTGCATCAACGCTCAGCGCCCCGGCGAACACGCCGCGAAGCCGTAGCGTTCGCAGAACGGGTTGCCCCGCACGGGCAGCCAGCGCGGGATGTCGTGGAACTCGCGCGCGGCTTCGGCCAGCACCGTGTCGTGGAAGGCCTGGTACTTGAAGCCGCTGCCATCCACCGCGAAGAAGGCCACGCCGTCCACCTCGAAACGTTTGCTGCGCACCTCGTTGAAGTAGGGCGCGAAGTCGGCCAGGTTGGGTTCGTCGTAGAGGAACACGCGGATCGGCTGGCCGTCGTAGCGGCGGAAGTCGACGATCTGGTCGTCCTGCCGAGCATGGTGTTTGCCGAGGCCGAACACCGGCACGTACTGGCGGTGGTGGTAAGCCAGCATGGCCGCGGGGTTGTAGGTGCGGCCCATCAGCGTGGCGCCGGCCGGCAGGTCTTGCTCCAGGGCCTTCACGATGGCACCGGTCTCGCGCAGGAACACCGCGCGGTCGTAGATCTTGAACGGCTGCCACCACGACAGCGGCGCCCACGCCACTGCCGCCACCACCAGCAGGTGCGGCACCGACAGCGCCACCGTCCAGCCCAGGCAGCGCCGCAGCGGGCGTGCGTCCAGCCGCAGGCCGGCCCAGACCACGAACAGCGGCACGAAGCCCAGCACCCAGTGCAGGCCGATGGTGCGGCGCGTGCTGAGCACGGCGAACACGATCAGCGGGAACAGCCACAGCACCGCCAGCGTGCGCGAGGTGCGCAGCGAGACACCGGGCACCACACGCGCGGCCGCACCGCGCCACAGCAGCCAGGGCGTGAGCAGGTAGAGCGCCATGGCGATGTACACGCCGAAGGTTTCGAGGTTCCAGCTCGACCCCTCGTTGCGGTTGAACACGTTGAACATCACGTTGCTCCAGCCGTGCGTGGCGTTGAAGGCCACGTTGAGCCCGATGGAGGGCAGGGCGAGCACGAAGATCAGGAACGGCGCCCACCAGCGCTCGCGCCGCCAGCCGAAGCAGTGCACCGCGTAGGCAAAACCGAGCAGGGCGGCGAAGTACTTGGACAGGAAGGCCAGGCCCAGGAAGGCGCCGGCCAGCGCGTACCAGGGCACGCTTCGCTGCTCGCTGGTGTCGGCGCGCAGGTAGCACCAGGCCGAGAGCACCATGAAGAAGATCAGCGGTGTGTCGGTGGTCACCAGCACGAAGAGCCACGACCACGGCATCGCCAGGTACACCGCACCCGCCAGCCAGGCGCTGGCCTCGCGGTCTTCGGGCAGCAGGCGGCGCAACATGTCCACCACGCCGAGTGCGATGAAGCTGGTGAGCAGCAGCGTGAAGCTGCGCAATGCAAGCGGATGGTCGCTGATCTGGCGCAGCGCGGCGATCAGCCAGCCGACCATGGGCGGGTGGTCGGAGTAACCCCAGGCCGGGAACACGCCCCACTGGTAGAAGAAGGCTTCGTCACCGGTCATGGGGAAACCGGCGGCGAGTGCGATCTTCAGCAACAGGGTGATGGCGAACGCGCCCCAGAAGATCTGGCGCGAGGCGTGGGCGGAGAATTCAGAAGCGCGCATGTGAAGGTTCGATCCGTTGGGGGAGATCAGCCGCGAAAGAAAGGGTCACACATCAGAAACGCCGCAGACCCATCCCTCAACAAACTCAGGGCGGGCCGCCGTGAGCCAGCAACCGGGGTGGGTGTCATGTCAGGCGTCCAGGGCCAGCAGGCTCACGCCCACCACGATCAGCGTGCAGCCGGCCACGCGCAACCATGAAAACGGTTCGCCGAGCCACCACACGCCGAGCGCCAGCGTGACCACGAAGCCCAGGCTCACCAGCGGGTAGGCCACGCTCACGTCCAGCCGCGACAGCACCCACAGCCAGAGCACCGCGCTGGCGCCGTACAGCACCAGCCCGAGCCACACCAGCGGGCTGCCGAGCGCCTGCAGGTAGGTGCTGCCGACGTCGGCGGCGCTGGTGGCGCCCGACGCGGCCATGCCGCGCTTCATGGCGAGTTGCGCCGCCGAAGACAGCAGCACGCAGAACAGGGCCAGGCCCAGGGCGATGGATTTCATGGTGGTGGTGCTGGGGCGGGTTCAGAAACCGACGGTGGCGAACAGGCCGATGCCACCCATCACGATCAGCGTGATCCAGCTGAACGGGTCTTTCAGGGCGAACTGCAACGGGTCTTCGCCGTGCAGCTCGCGGCGCCCGGTCTTGAGCCAGATGCGCATCACCCACAGCAGCAGCACGGGCGCGGCGGCCCAGAGCCAGTCGGGGTGGGCGTACAGCTTCTGGCTGTTCTGGCTGTCGATGTAGAGCGCCAGCACCAGCACCGCGAGGAAACCGCTGGCCATGCCCATCGCGCGCAGCGAGGCCAGGTCTCGCGCCTGGTAACCGCGCCCGGGCGCCAGCACCGCGTTGTCGTCTTCCAGCTCCTCCAGTTCGGCGCAGCGCTTCACCAGCGCCAGGCTGAGGAACAGGAAGATCGAGATCGCCAGCAGCCAGTTGGACAGGTCCACGCCCGAGGCCACCGCGCCGGCGCCGATGCGCAGCGTGTACAGGCTGGAGAGCACCAGCACGTCGATCAGCGCCAGCCGCTTGAGGTAGATGGAGTACGCCAGCGTGGTCGCGGTGTAGGCCAGCAGCATCCACGCAAAACCGGGTGACACGGCGACGGCGATCACGAAGGCCAGCACCAGCATCACCGTGCCCAGCGCCACCGCGGCCGGGATGCCGATGGCGCCCGAGGCCAGCGGCCGGTGGCGCTTGATGCGGTGCGTGCGGTCGTTCGGCAGGTCGAGCAGGTCGTTGACCAGGTAGGTGGCCGAGGCGCACAGGCCAAACGCCACGAAGGCCATCAGCACCGCGCCCCAGAGTTGCGGGTTGAGCGAATGCGCGGCCAGCAGCGGCACGAACAGCAGGCCGTTCTTGGACCACTGCCGCAGGCGGATCGCGCGCAGCACGGTCTTGAGGCTCAGCGGTTCGCGTTCGAACACACGCGCCTGCGGGTGGGTGCGTTGCAGCGTGTCGAGCACGCCGGCCGGAGTGTTCACCGCCACCGCTTCGGCGCTGCCGGACCAGACCTCGAGGTCGTCGCGGCTGTTGCCGGCGTAAGCCCAGTGGTCGTGGCCATGGGCTTTGGCGTGGGCGTCGATGGCGGCGCGTTTGTTGCCGCGGCTCAGGTTGACGCCGTCGGCCTCACCCGGCGCGTTGCTGCCCAGGCTGTCGTCAAAGATCGCAAGGTGGGAGGCCACGTCGCGCACGATGCGCGCATCGGCCGCGCTGGCCAGCACCAGCGGGCGGCCGCGGGCGTGTTCGTCGCGCAGGTATTGCAGGAAGGGCTCGTGGTACGGCAGGTGCTCGGGCGCGGGCCGCACGGCGTCGGCCAGGCGCTGCTTGAAGCGCGCCTTGCCCAGCGGCAGCCAGGCCAGCATGCGCAGCAGGTTGAGCGGGTTGCGCCGCACGAACAGCATGGCCGATTCGTGCAGGGTGTCGCTGGGAGTGAGCGTGCCGTCCAGATCCACATACAGCGGGCTGTGGTCGGGTGGCGCGGCGTGGGCGGGAGGCGTCAAGCGAGGCAGTCCAAGGAAGGGATGGGCCGATTCTAGTGGCGGACCTCCATTCCCGGGCACCACCGCGCCCCGCCGCTGCTATCGCGGCGGAGGCGTGCTGCGCAGCGAGGCCGGCGTCTTCAGTTGGCCCGACAACCAATGCAGCGCCAGCGCCGGCACCAGCAGGCACAACAAGCCCAGCGCCCACACGGTCCACACCAGCGGCGTGACCCAGGCCATCAGCCCGCCCGCGCCAGGCAGCACCTGCGCCAGCCACTGCACCATGCCGACCCAGGCACCCTGCAGCGTCTTGAGCCAGGCCGGATCGATCCACGCCGCCAGCCAGCCCGGCTCCGGCCATTGTTGCGCCGCGATGACCGCGTCAACGCCCTCACCCGAAGCCACCATGGTCAGCAGCCAGCCGGTGATCTGCACCGAGGCCGCGGCAATGCCCGTCCAGCACAGGGCGAGCAGGCCGAACACACCCCAGATCAGCGCCTTCATGGTTGTACTCCGGCGTGGTTGCTGCGGAGCGTGTTCAGCAGGGTGGCTTTGCCCTGGGTTTCGTGGTCGTTGGCCGACGGGCTGTTGGTGGGATGGGTGATGTGCATGAGAGATCCAGCCTTCTTGAGGATGTGGCATCCGAGCCCCCATGGGCAAGGTGCCGAGCATAAGTCGGCAAGGAACGCCTTGAAAAGCGAAAGAAGGTGCCGGGCCGGGTGCGCTCCTGAATCGCAAGGCCCGCCTTGAACACCACACCCCAATCGCTTCAGCGCACCCCATGCGCCTTCGTGCTCGCCGCCGGACACACGAACACACACCCTGGAGGCGTGCGGCGGACGAAGCGGCCGTCGGGGCACTGCAGCACGTCCTGCGTGCACACGATGGGCGAGCGTTCGGCGGCGGGTGGTGGGGGGCTGATCTTTTCGCTGTTCGCGCAGGCCGCCAGGCCCAGGCTCAGTGCGCCAGCGCAGAGGGCGAAGCAGAAACGGGCGCGGTGCATGGCGTGCAGGCTCCGTGGGGCGTGCCGTGTCATGTCAGCGTGTGGTGGTGTTGTTCTCGGTCGGTACGGGGGCGGTGTCTTGTGCCGTGGTGGTGGCCACTGCTGAGGCCGCGGCCGCCCGCGCTTTCAGGCGGGTCTCGGTCTGGATGCCCCAGACCGCCACGAACATGGCGGCGATCGCCGGGCCGATCACGAAGCCGTTGATGCCCATCACCGCGATGCCGCCGATGGTGCTGATCAGGACCAGGTAGTCGGGCATGCCGGTGTCCTTGCCGACCAGCAGCGGGCGCAGCAGGTTGTCGACCAGACCGATCACCAGCACGCCGTACAGCGCCAGGCCCACGCCCTGCACCACGTCGCCGGAGACGAACAGCCAGATGGCAACCGGCCCCCACACCAGGCCCGCGCCCACCGCCGGTAGCAGCGAGAGCACGGCCATCAGCACCGCCCATAGCAGCGCGGCGTTGACGCCCAGGAACCAGAACGCCAGGCCACCCAGCGCACCCTGCACCAGGGCCACCACGAGGTTGCCCTTGACGGTGGCGCGCAGCACGGTGCCGAACTGTTGCAGCAGTTCCTGCTTGACGTCGGGCGGCAGCGGAATGGCGGTGCGGATCGAGCGCATCAGCGGGCCGCCGTCGCGCACCAGGAAGAAGGCCAGGTAGAGCGCGATGCCCAGGCTGATCACCAGGGTCAGCACGTCCTGCCCGAGGTTGAAGGTCTGCGTGGCAATGAACTGGCTGCCTTGCGTGACGGCCTGCGTGAGCTTGCGCTGCAGCAGGTCGAAATTGCCGAGGCCGAAACGGTCGAGCACGTCGGTGAGCCAGCCCGGCAGGGCGTCGAACAGGCTGCGCAGCAGCAGGGCCGGCTTGAGTTCACCCGATTCGATGCGCGTGTAGAGCTGGCTGGCCTCGCGGGTGAGCGAACTCACCACCACCACGGCCGGCAGCACCACCACCACCAGGGCCGCCAGCAGGGTGGTCAGCGCGGCCAGGTTGCGGCGCTGGCCCATGCGCGGCAGCAGCCAGCGGTTCAGCGGCATGAACAGCATCGCGATGATCGAGCCCCAGAGGATGGTGCCGTAGAACGGCAGCATGATCCAGACGAAGGCCGCGGTGGCCGCCACCAGCAGCACGCGCAGCATCAGCGACCCGGAGATCGGGGCCATGGTGGGCGGTGCGAGTGTGGGGGCGGGCGGGGCTGGATCGGTGGTCGGGATCGGGGGCGTCGGGGCGGCGGTGGGCTCGGTCATGGAGGCGATGTGAAGTGGCTGACGGCCGCAGTATGAGGCCGATACCGTTTCCCCACCATCGAAGCGCCCTGCCCGTAGGGCCACGCCGCGTGTCACCAGCCGGCAGGCCGGTTGGCGCCGGGCCGCAACATCGACGCCCGGGCCCGGTCCAGCACACCCAGAAGCTCCGACGCCGTTGCCGACAAGGCCGCACGGTCTGCGGGCGTTTTGGCCAACGCCTCCATCGCCAGCGCCAGCCGGTAAGCGCGCTCCAGCGCTTCGGCCAATGGCAGGATGCCGGGCTCGGTGGGCATGCAGGGGTCTCCAGAACGCCCTTACCAGGCCCGCGCCAGCATCAGCGCACCCAGGGCGATGAACACGCCATACAACGCGCGCTGGAACACCGGCACCGGCAGGCGCTGGCGCAGCCGCGCGCCGAGCCACACGCCCGCACAGGCCGTCACCAGGGCCAGTGCGTGGCCGGCCAGCGGCACCGACGCGCCCGAGCTGGCGGCGATGTGGCCCAGCCGCACCGCCAGCGCCAGTGTGGCCACCAGAAAGCTGATGCCCAGCGCCTGCACGAAGGCGTCTTTCTCCAGCCGCAGCGTCTGCAGATAAGGCACCAGCGGCATCACGAACACGCCGGTGGCGGCGGTGAGCAGGCCCGACAACACGCCGGCCACACCGCTGGCCGCGCGCGGGTGGCGTGAAAAGTCGGGCAAGCCGGGTCGCGCCAGACCCCAGAGGCCGTATGCCACCAGCACCGCGCCGAGCGTGATGCGCGTGGCCGGGCCGGCGCTGCCCAGGTCGGGCAGGGGGCTGAACACGGTGGCCAGGGCGCTGCCCAGCCAGAGCGGCCACAGGCGGCGCAGCAGCGCGAGCGTGTTCGGGCCGAGGCACTGGGCAACGTTCGTCACCAGCGAAGGCAGCAGCACCAGCGTGGCGGCAGTGGCCGGTGGCATGGCGAGGCCGAGCAGCGCGATGGAGAAGGTCGGCAAGCCCATGCCGGAGACGCCCTTGACGACGCCGGCCGAGAGAAACACGGCGCCGATGAGCCAGATGTGCAGGAGGTCCATGGCGGCATGGTGCGGGCCGGGTCGTGGCTTGTCCATCGCGCAGCGCCAGAGGTATCCTTCGGCGATTCCGGAGGATGCACCCGATGACCGCTGCCCCGCGCCACACCGCCAGCTACCGCATAGACCCGTTTGACCTGCGCCTGTTCTCGGCCATCGTCGAACACGGTTCGATCACTGCTGGCGCGCGCCACATCCACCTGTCGCTGGCCGCCGCCAGCACCCGCCTGCAGCAGCTCGAACATGCCGTGGGCGCCAGCCTGCTGGTGCGCTCCAAACGTGGCGTGCACACCACCGACGCCGGGCGCACGCTGCTGCTGCACGCGGGGCGGTTGCAGCGGGGCATGGAGGCGCTGCACGCCGACATGGCGGCCCACGCGCACGGCGTGCGCAGCACGGTGCGCCTGCTCTGCAACACCGCGGCCATGACCGAACACCTGCCGCAATTGCTGGGCAGGTTTCTGGTGGCGCACCCGGACATCGACGTCGAGCTGCGCGAACTCAGCAGCCACGACGTGCTGCTGGCGATGCGGCGCGAGCAGGCCGACATCGGCATCGTGACCGACCACGTCGGCACCGAAGGCCTGCACACCCGTTTCTTCCGCGAAGACCGGCTGGTGGCCGTGCTGCCGCGCCAGGGCGCACGCGCGCCGCGCCGCACGCTGGCGTTTGCGGACCTGCTGGAGCGGCCCTTCGTCGGCCTGCCGAGCGACAGCGGCATCAGCCGCCTGCTGCACGACAAGGCCTTGCAGCACGGCCGTGGCCTGCACCATCGGCTGCGCGTGCGTGGCCTGGACGTGGTGATGCAACTGGTGGGCGAAGGCGTGGGCGTGGCGGTGGTGCCGCAGGCCACGGCACAGCGCCTGGCCGACGGGCGCGTGTGGGTGCGCCCGCTCAGCGACGACTGGGCGACACGCCGCCTGCTGCTCTGCACCGTGGACGACGCCGTGCCCGCGGGCGCGGGTGCTGCGGCCCTGCACACCTTTCTGGCGCAATCGGCCGGGGCATCAAAGACCGTCGGGGGGCGGCTCCAGTAGCGCCAGCGCCTGGGCATTGCGCGCGTGTCGCTGCAAGGCCCCGAGGTGCTGCAGCTCGACGCCGCCTGAGTTCAGGCGCGCACCGCGAAACCGTCTGCCAGCGCCACGCGCAGCCAGGCCACGAAGGCCGACACCGCGCGTGGCACGTGGCTGGCGTAGGGCCGGATGGCGTAGATCTGGTGGCTGAAGGTGCCGACCGATTCCCAGCCGTCGAGCACCTCCACCAGCTTGCCCGACTGCAGCGCCGACTGCGCGCTGAAATCCGGCAGCAGCGCGATGCCCAAACCGGCAACGGCCGCGTCGCGCAGGGCCTCGCTGTTGTTGGCGCCGAACGGCCCCGACACCGGCACCGTGACGCGCGGCGCTTCGGGCCGGTTCCGCGGGCGCCCGCCCACCGCCGTGAAATGCCAGGCCGGCGTGTCCTGCGCGCGTGGGTAGTGCAGGCAGTCGTGCTGGGCCAGATCCTCCGGCTTCTGCGGTGTGCCGCGCCGGCGCAGGTAGGCGCGGCTGGCCACCAGCACGGTGCGCGTGCTGCACAGCGGCCAGGCCACGTGCGTGTCCGGGGGCGTGGCGGTGTGGCGGATCGCCAGGTCAAAACCTTCGATGGCCAATGAACTCAAACGGTCGGACAGCTCCAGCTCGATGCGGATCTGCGGGTGCGCGCGCAGGAACTCGGGAATGCGCGGCACCAGCTGCTGGCGCGCAAACGCCACCGGTGCGGTGACACGCACGCGGCCCGCCGGCACGTCGGCGAGGTCGCGCACGCTGGAGAAACTTTGTGCGATGCGCTCGAACGGCTCGCGCATGCCGTCCACCAGTTGCTGCCCGGCCTCGGTCAGGCGCACGCTGCGCGTGGTGCGCTGCACCAAAGGCACGCCGGCGGCGCGTTCGAGCTCGCTGATGCGCTGGCTCATCGACGCCTTGCTCACGCCCAGGCGCTGGGCCGAGGCGGTGAAGCTGCCCTGCTGCGCCAGGACGGTGAGCCAGTGCAGGTGTATCCAGAGGCTTTCGATTTTTTGGTCGTCCATGCCCCTATTGTTCACCATTGCAAACAATCAATTCAAGTCCAGCCACTAGGCGGGCGCCGGGTGGCTGCCTAAACTGAGCTTCACCTTTCCCTGCAACCTCAACGGAGACCGCTCATGGGCACCACACCAGCCGCCATCAACCACTTCATCCAGGGCCAGGTCACGCGCGGCAGCGCGTCGCGCCAGCAGGATGTGTTCAACCCCGCCACCGGCGCCGTGAGCGGCCGGGTCGCGCTGGCCAATGCCGCCGATGTGGACGCGGCCGTGGCCGCCGCACAAGCCGCTTTCCCGGCCTGGTCCGACACGCCGCCGATCCGCCGCGCGCGCGTCATGTTCAAGTTCCTCGAGCTGGTCAACGCCCGCAAGGACGATCTGGCCCGCCTGATCACCGCCGAACACGGCAAGGTGTTCACCGACGCACAAGGCGAGGTGGCGCGTGGCATCGACATCATCGAATTCGCCTGCGGCATGCCGCAACTGCTCAAGGGCGATTTCACCGACCAGGTGTCCACCGGCATGGACAACTGGACGCTGCGCCAGCCGCTGGGCGTGGTGGCCGGCATCACCCCGTTCAACTTCCCGGTGATGGTGCCCATGTGGATGTTCCCGGTGGCCATCGCCGCGGGCAACACCTTCATCCTCAAGCCCAGCCCGACCGATCCCTCGGCCTCGCTGCTCATGGCCGAGCTGTTCAAGCAGGCCGGCCTGCCCGATGGCGTGTTCAACGTGGTGCAGGGCGACAAGGAAGCCGTGGACGCGCTGCTGGTGCACCCGGATGTGAAGGCCATCAGCTTCGTCGGCTCCACGCCGATTGCCAACTACATCTACGAAACCGGCGCGCACCACGGCAAGCGTGTGCAGGCCCTGGGCGGTGCCAAGAACCACATGGTGGTGATGCCCGATGCCGACCTCGACCAGGCGGTGGACGCGCTGATTGGCGCGGCCTACGGCTCGGCCGGTGAGCGCTGCATGGCGATCAGCGTGGCGGTGCTGGTGGGCGACGTGGCCGACAAGATCATCCCCAAGCTGATCGAGCGCACCAAGAGCCTCAAGGTGCTCAACGGCACCAACCTCGCGGCCGAGATGGGCCCCATCGTCACCGCCGCTGCGCACACGCGCATCAGCGGCTACATCGAGGCCGGCGCCAAAGAGGGCGCGAAGATGCTGGTGGACGGGCGCGGCTTCGACGGCGCCCAAGCCGGCGAAGGCTGCGGCAAGGGCTTCTGGATGGGCGGCACGCTGTTCGACCACGTCACCACCGACATGAAGATCTACAAGGAAGAAATCTTCGGCCCGGTGCTGTCCTGCGTGCGCGTGGCCGACTTCGCACACGCGGTGCAGATCATCAACGACCACGAGTTCGGCAACGGCGTGAGCTGCTTCACGCGCGACGGCCACGTGGCGCGCGAGTTCGCGCGCCGCATCCAGGTCGGCATGGTCGGCATCAACGTGCCGATCCCGGTGCCCATGGCCTGGCACGGCTTCGGTGGCTGGAAGAAGAGCCTGTTCGGCGACATGCACGCCTACGGCGAAGAAGGCGTGCGCTTCTACACCAAGCAAAAATCCATCATGCAGCGCTGGCCTGAAAGTATCGGGAAAGGTGCGGAGTTTGTAATGCCCACAGCGAAGTAAGCTCCTCCTGCGTGCCGCCGTCGTGTCCCCTCGCGTGACACACAGCAACGGGGACCGGCCTTGCCGGTCCCCGTTTCCACTGGAGGGGCGCCACTTCAATGGAGGCAATGGTGAATGCAAGACGGGAACAGCGACTACGACCCGGACCTGGGTGACTGGACCACCCTGGTGACTTTTTTCAGCCCGACCGAGGCTTTTCTGCTGCGCGGCTGCCTGCAGGCCGGGGGTGTGCCGGCGGCGGTGGCCGATGCGCACCTGGTGCAGACGCACACCCTGCTGGCGGGTGCGATTCCGGTGCGGGTGCTGGTGCCGCAGAGCCGGCTGGCCGAAGCCGAGGGCGTGGTGGCCGCGTTCGAGCGGGGCGACTTCAGCCTGCCCGACGACCCGCCGCCAGCGGATGGTGTGTCGAGCGAGTGACGCGACGCGCGAGTGACAGATCGAACGACAACAAACAAAAGAGACTGGAGACAAAAAACATGAGCGACAACACCTTCGACTACATCGTGATCGGTGGCGGCAGCGCCGGCTGCCTGATGGCCAACCGCCTGTCCTCAGACCGCCGCAAGCGCGTGCTGCTCATCGAGGCCGGCCGCAAGGACGACTATCACTGGATCCACATCCCGGTCGGGTACCTGTACTGCATCGGCAACCCGCGCACCGACTGGCTCTACCAGACCGAGGCCGAGCCGGGCTTGAACGGCCGCGCGCTGCGCTACCCGCGCGGCAAGACGCTGGGCGGCAGCTCCAGCATCAACGGCATGATCTACATGCGCGGCCAGGCACGTGACTACGACCACTGGGCCTCGCTCACCGGCGACGACGCCTGGCGCTGGGAGAACGCGCTGCCCGACTTCAAGAAACACGAAAACCACTACCTGGGCGACGAGCAGAACGCGGCCCAGCGAGACCCGAACTTTCGCGCGTACCACGGCCACGGCGGCGAATGGCGGGTGGAGAAACAACGCCTGCGCTGGGATTTGCTTGATGCCTTTGCCGACGCCGCGCAGCAGGCCGGCATTCCGCACAGCACCGACTTCAACCGCGGTGACAACGAGGGCGTGGGTTATTTCCAGGTCAACCAGAAAGACGGTTTCCGCTGGAACACCGCGCGCGCCTTCCTGCGCCCGACCTGTTATGGCCGGCCCAACTTCGAACTCTGGAGCAGCGCCCAGGTGACGCGCCTGGTGACGCAGCGTGGCGACGACGGGCAACTGCGCTGCACCGGCGTCGAAGTCTGGGACGGCACGGCGCACGTGACGGCCGAAGCCACCGCCGAGGTGGTGTTGTGCGCCGGCGCCATCGGTTCGCCACAGATCCTGCAGCTCTCCGGCATCGGCCCGGCCGCGCTGCTGCGCCAGCACGGCATCGAGGTCGTGGCCGACCTGCCCGGCGTCGGCTCCAACCTGCAGGACCACCTGCAGATCCGCGCCATCTACAAGGTCAACGGTGCACCCACGCTCAACGTGTTGTCGTCGTCGATGGTGGGCAAGGCGCGCATCGGGCTCGAATACCTGTTCAAACGCAGCGGGCCGATGAGCATGGCGCCCTCGCAGCTGGGCGCCTTCACGCGCAGCGACCCGGGCCAGGCGCACCCCAACCTGCAGTACCACGTGCAACCGCTGTCGCTGGACGCTTTCGGTGAACCGCTGCACAACTTCCCGGCTTTCACCGCCAGCGTCTGCAACCTCAACCCGACCAGCCGCGGCACGGTGAACATCCGCAGCGCGAAGTTCGAAGACGCGCCGGCCATCGCGCCCAACTACCTCAGCACACCGGAAGACCGGCAGGTGGCCGCCGACAGCCTGCGCGTGACACGCAACATCGTCGCGCAGCCGGCCTTGGCGAAGTACCGGCCCGAAGAGTACAAACCCGGGCCGCAGTACCAGAGCGACGAAGAACTCGCGCGCCTGGCGGGCGACATCGCCAGCACCATCTTCCACCCGGTCGGCACCACGAAGATGGGCCGCGCCGACGACCCGATGGCCGTGGTCGACAGCCACTTGCGCGTGCACTGCGTGGCGGGGCTGCGTGTGGTGGACGCGGGCGTGATGCCCACCATCACCAGCGGCAACACCAACAGCCCGACGCTGATGATTGCGGAGAAGGCGGCGGCCTGGATGACGGGGGGTGACTCCCCCCCGCGCCGCTGACGCGGCTTCCCCCTCCGTGGCGCGCCTTCGGCGCTTCGAGGGAGACGGCGCCTGGGGCCGGCACAGCCGGACCCTCGGCGCCTCTGGTCTGCGTGATCTCAACGCGGTGCGGGTCGTGCGCCGGTGACCCTGGGCAAAGGCGCCTGTCCGTCGGGTTGCGTGTCCCGGGCTACCGCAACCCGCCGACGTAGCGCCCTTCCGGTGAGTCGTCGCCGTCCTTGCGCGTGGTACCCAGCACCGAGTTGAGTGTGGATTCGATGAAACCGCTGGTGTGGCCTGGCATTGAATGCGCGAAGCCGCCGGCGCGGGGTGTCGGCATGCCGCGTGCGGCGTCGGGGGTCACCCGGCCCGCGTGCAGCGCGTCGGCCGCGGCTTGCAGCAAGGGCTTGGGCGGTGGTTGCTTCGCCATGTGCGAAATGGCGCGTTCCAGCTTCTCGGCCCAGGGCCGCAGCTCGGGCAGGTTGTCGCTGGCGGCTTTCTCCAGCGCATGGCGCACGATCTCGCGCGCGTAGTCGGGGTTGGTGGCCATCCACTCGGTATCGGTCACGCGCCCGGTCTTGCGCCGCAGCAGCACGTGCAGATGGGCCGCAATGGCAAAGGGGTCGGGCGGTGACGCTGTGCTGCTCATGGCTTAGTGCCCGAGTTGTTCGTTGTGCAGCGACACGTCCAGCCCCAAACGCTCTTCGCCTTCGCGCACGCGCAGGGTGGCAAAGCGCGAGGTGATCCACAGCACCACGGCGGTCATCACCAGGCTGTAGGCCAGCACCGCCGCGCAGGCGATCAGCTGCGCCAGCATGCTCGGTTGCACGCCCGAGATCGCCGGGTCGGCCAGTGCCCCGGTGAGCAGGGCGCCCACCAGGCCACCCACGCCGTGCACGCCGAACACGTCCAGCGAGTCGTCGGCGCGCAGCTTGCGCTTGAGCGCGGTCGCACCCCAGTAACAGGCCACACCCGCCACCAGCCCGATGATGAGCGCGCTGCGCTGCGTGACGAAACCGGCGGCCGGCGTGATCGCCACCAGGCCGGCCACCACGCCCGAGCACAGGCCCAGCAGCGAGGCGCGTTTGCGCGTCAGCCATTCGGCGGCGGTCCAGCCGATGGCGCCCGCGGCCGCCGCCACGTGGGTGACCAGCAGGGCCAGCCCGGCGCGGCCGTCGGCGCTCAGCGCCGAGCCGGCGTTGAAGCCGAACCAGCCCACCCACAGCAGGCCGGTGCCGGCCATGGTCAGGCCCAGATTGAAGGGCACGAAAGGTTCACGTCCGTAACCCGCGCGCGGGCCGAGCGCGTAGGCGCAGACCAGGGCGGCAGCGCCCGCGTTGATGTGCACCACCGAGCCACCCGCGAAATCCAGCGCCCCCAGCTGCGCGAGCCAGCCGCCCGGCTCCCAGACCCAGTGCGCGACCGGCGCGTACACCAGCAGCAACCACAGGCCGGAGAACAGCAGCAGCGCACCGAAGTGCATGCGCTCGACCAGCGCGCCCACCACCAACGCGCAGGTGATGATGGCGAAGGTGAGCTGGAACATGGCGAACACCGATTCCGGCACGTGCGGTGCGATGTGGCTCACCGCCACCTGCGCCGTGCCGCCCAGGTACTCCATGCCGGCAAAGCCGATGCGATCCAGGCCGCCGATGAAACCGCCGAGCACACCACCTGGCGTGAAGGCGAGCGAGTAGGCCAGGCCGAACCACAGCACGCTGACGACGGCCGCGATGCCGACCACGCTGGCCATGGTGTTGATGACGTTCAGGCGGCGCACCATGCCGCCGTAAAACAGCGCAATGCCCGGCAGCGTCATCAGCAGGACGAGTGCGGTGCTGACCATCAGCCAGGCCGTGTCCGCACCCTGAACCGTGCCGGCGTCCACCAGCCCGGGGGCCGTCAGTGCCGGCGCTGCACTTGCCACCGCCTGGGCGCTGGCGGCCAGAGGGCACAAAAACAGGGCGGCCGTTGTGGTGAGAAATGGATACTTTCGAGGGTCTGTTGCGTTCGGGCGGGCGGAAACGATGCGGTTCGGGTGCAGGTTCTGGTGCATGTGGGGACCTTTTCCAACGACCCGGCCCCTTCCGCATTTCCTGTGCCACGGACAACTGTCACCCAAGGGAAAGCCCGGATGCACATCGGTGGTGCGGTCCGTTACAGTTCCCTCACTCGCCGACAGCGCCCAGCGCTGGTGACCGCGGGGGACCGAGGAGACAACCCAGTCCAATTCGAACAACGGTTTCAGCGTCCCCAGAGATGCAGGATTCTTCAAACCGACCCTTACCGGGGTCGGTTTTTTTTTGCCCGCAGCCGGGCGGCGACAATGCCCGGCATGGAATTGCTCTTGGTTTCGCTGGCGTCGATGTTCGCCGGCTTTGTCGATTCGATCGTGGGCGGCGGTGGCCTCATCCTGGTGCCGGCCCTGTTCTCGATGTTCCCCGCCACCCACCCGGCGACCCTGTTCGGCGTGAACAAGGGCGCCTCGGTCTGGGGCACGGCGGCGGCCACGCTGCAGTACGCGCGCCGCGTGCAGATGCCCTGGGGGGCGCTGCTGCCGGCGGCGGCGGTGGGCTTTGCCGGCTCCATGGCCGGCGCCTGGACGGTCACCGTGATCTCGCCCGACTTCCTGCGCCGGGCCTTGCCCCTGGTGCTGCTGCTGGTGCTGGGCTACACGCTGGCGCGCAAGGAGCTGGGCCGGCACCACACGCCGCGCTTCGAGGGCCGGCGCGAGATGCTGGCGGCCAGCCTGCTGGGCGGCGTGATCGGTTTCTACGACGGCTTCTTCGGCCCCGGCACCGGCAGCTTCTTCGTCTTCCTGTTCGTGCGCTGGCTGGGCTACGACTTCCTGCACGCCAGCGCCAGCGCCAAGCTGCTCAACACCGCAACCAACCTTGCTGCCTTGCTGCTGTTCGCCTGGAAGGGCCATGTGTGGTGGCACTTCGTGCTGGCGATGGCCATCGCCAACGTGGTCGGCAGCGTGCTGGGCACGCGGCTGGCGCTCAAGCACGGCAGCGGCTTCGTGCGCATCGTGTTCATCTTCGTGGTCAGCGCGCTGATCCTCAAGACGACCTACGACGCCTGGTTGCGGGCCTGAGCTGCCCCATCACCCCAAGGAGTTGCCATGTCGAATCGTTCCACCGGTGCACAAGCCTTCGGCCTGCTGGGCTGGCTGGCGCTGAGCCTGCTGGCCGGTGGCCTGGGCGCCGTCGCCTCTGTCAACGCCGTGTCCTTTTATGCGCAGCTGAACCAGCCGTCCTGGGCGCCTCCGGCGGGGGTGTTCGGACCGGTGTGGACGGCGCTCTACGTGCTGATGGGAGTGGCCGCCTGGCTCGTCTGGCGCGAGGCGCCCTCGCGCGCGCGCCGCGCCGCCCTGGTGGCGTTCGTGCTACAGCTGGCCGTCAACGCGCTCTGGTCGTGGCTGTTTTTTGCCTGGCACCAAGGCGCCTGGGCGTTCGCCGACGTGTTGCTCCTGCTGGGGCTGATCGTGCTCACCGTGGTGCTGTTCCGCCGGGTGCGCCCGCTGGCCGCGTGGCTGCTGGTGCCTTATCTTGTGTGGGTGGCGTTTGCCAGCGCGCTCACCTGGGCGGTCTGGCAGGCCAACCCCGGCGTGCTGTAAGGCGTCTCAGGGCACGGAGGCGGCGCTCGCCGGGGCTTCTGGTGGCCAGGGCATGGCACTGGCCTTGAGCGGTGTGCCGATGGGCGAACTGGCCTGGCCCACGCGCACGGCGGCCAGGTCTTGCGGATTCGGGTACTGGTCCATCAGCAGGTAGTCGAACACGCGGCGTGCAATGGGCGCGGCGTGTGCGGCGCCGAAGCCGGCGTTTTCCACGATCAGCGCCAGCGCCACGCGCGGTTTGTCGGCCGGTGCGAAGGCGAGGTAGAGCGAGTGGTCGCGCTGGTGTTCTTCCAGGCGGCGGCTGTCGTAGCGGTCCTTCTGGCCGATGGTCACGGCCTGCGCGGTGCCGGTCTTGCCGCCGCTGGTGTAACCGGCGCCGGCGAACACGCGGGTGGAGGTGCCGTCGGTGGTCACGGCCTGCATGGCGTTGAGCACCACGCGCACGTTCTCAGGCTTGTAGCCCAGGTTCACCGGCGGCGGGCCGGGCAGGGGCACACGTTCGCGCGTGAGCACGTTTTCGGTCGCCATGGTCAGGTGCGGCTTGTACTGCACGCCGCCGTTGGCCAGCGTGGCCATGGCTTGCGCGAGCTGCAGCATGGTGAAGTTGTTGTAGCCCTGCCCGATGCCCAGCGAGATGGTTTCGCCCGGGTACCAGCGCTGCTGCTCGGGGCGTTTGTAGGTGTTGCGCTTCCAGGCCTGGCTGGGCAACACGCCACGCACCTCGCCACGCAGGTCGATGCCGGTGATCTGGCCGAAGCCGAGCGGCTTCATGAAGTCGTGCATCGTGTCCACGCCCATGTCGTTGGCCAGCGAGTAGTAGTAGGTGTTGCTCGACTTGACGATGCTGCGGTGCATGTCGACCGGGCCGAGCGCGCCATGGCTGCGGAAGTTGTGGCCGCCGAAGGTCCAGACGCCGGGATCGTTCATCACCATGGAGGCGCTGCGCGTGCCGGTCTCCAGCGCGCCCAGTGCCATGAAGGGCTTGTACGTGGAGCCCGGCGGGTAGGTGCCACGCAGCGCGCGGTTGAGCAGCGGCTTGTCCACCGACTCGTTGAGCGCGCGCCAGTTCTCCACGTCGATGCCTTCGACGAACAGGTTGGGGTCGAAGGTGGGCTTGCTCACGAAGGCCAGCACCTCGCCCGAGCGCGGGTCGATCGCCACCAGCGCGCCGCGCCGCTCGCCGTACATGTCTTCGATCAGCTTCTGCAGCTGGATGTCGATCGACAGCACCACCGTGTTGCCCGGGGTGGCGGGCGTGTTGGCCAGCGCGCGCACGGCGCGCCCGCCGGCCGAGGTTTCCACGCGCTGGAAGCCGGTGGTGCCGTGCAGCTCGCGCTCGTAGCTCTGCTCGGCGCCGAGCTTGCCGATGTATTCGGTGCCGCGGTAGTTGGCCTGCTCTTCTTCCGGCCAGTCGGCGATGGCTTCGGTCTCGCGCTGGTTGATGCGGCCGATGTAGCCGATCACGTGGCTGGCGACGTCGCCGTTGGGGTACTGGCGCAGCAGGCGCGCGCGCACGTCCACACCGGGGAAACGGTAACGCTGCGCGGTGAAGCGCGCCACTTCCTCGTCGGTCAGGCGGGTGCGCAGCGGCAGCGAATCAAACCGGTGCGACTCCTCCAGCAGCTTGCGAAAGCGCCGCTGGTCACGCGGTGTGATTTCCAGCAGCTGGCCGAGGCCGGCGATGGTCTCGTCCATGTCCTGCACGCGCGAGGGTGTGATCTCCAGCGTGTAGGCCGAGTAGTTGGTGGCCAGCACACGGCCGTTGCGGTCCAGGATCTGGCCCCGGTTGGGCACCACCGGCAGCACCGCCGTGCGGTTGCTCTCGGCCTGGGCCAGCAAGTCGTCGTGCCGCACCACCTGCAGGTACACCATGCGCGCGGCGATCAGCCCGAACCCGAACACCACGGTCAGGCCGATCAGCAGCACCCGGGTGCGGAACTGCGCCAGGTCGGCTTCGACGTTGCGGATCTCGGTCATGTCCGTGGTTCTATCTCAAAGGCAGAGTGGCGCGCAACACTCGCTGTCGGCGCGAGGCAACCCATCCAGTGCTTGCGTGGAACCGGCTTCGCCGGGCCGCCCCAAGGCGAAACAGCCCCCTTGGGGGGGCAGCGACCCGCGCAGCGGTGGAGCGTGGGGGCCATGGCTACAGCGGCCGGTTGTCGTCAGGGTTCGGCGCCCGGCGCTGCGGCGCCAGCAGCAGCACGCTCACCACCGGCCAGAGCGCGGCTTCGATCAGCGGCGCCAGCAGGTAGATCAGGCCTGGAAAGCTGCCGCCGGAGACCATGCGCACCAACAGCTCCAGCACGTGGGCGGCGACGAACAGCGGCAGCACCTGCACCGACTGGTTGGGCACGCCGAACCAGAGCAGGCGCCGGTGCATGGAGATGCCCATGAAACCCAGCACCGTGTAGGCCAGCGCGTGCTGGCCGAGCAGGGCGCCCTGGTGCACGTCCATCGCCAGGCCGAAGGCAAAGGCCACGCCGACGCCGATGCGCAGCGGCTGGTGCACGCTCCAGAACACCAGCACCACCGCCAGCAGGTCGGGCACCCAGGCAGCGCGCCCGAACAGGCCCATGTTCAGCAGCATGTTGAACAGCAGCGCGGCGATCAGGCTGAGCCAGATGAAGACCGGGTTGGCAGGCAGCAGCAACTGCTGGCCGGGACGCATGATCATGGCGCGTTGCTCCGGACGCCGGGGCGGTTGGTGCGGGCCGGGCGCGGCGTGTCCGCCGTTGCGGCCAGTGGCGAGGGCGGCAGCTGGGCCGAGGTGGAGGCCAGCACCAGCACGTGCAGGGCGGCCTGCACCCGGGCCAGGGGTTCGCAGCGGATGCGCGCGAAGGACGACTCGGCCTGGCGCTCGACGCGCGTGACGCGCGCCACCGGCAGGCCGGCCGGGTAGACGCCGTCGACACCGCTGGTGGACAGCAGATCACCCTCGGCGATGTCGGCGCTGGACAGGGTGTAGCGCAGCTCCAGGCCGTCGCCGGTGGCCGAGGGTTCGCCGTAAGCCACGCTGCGCACACCGGTGCGGGTGTTGAGCACGGGGATGGCCTGGTCGCGGTCGATCAGCAGCGTCACCTCGGACACCAGCGGGTAGACCCGTGTGACCTGGCCGAGCACGCCGCTCTCGTCCACCACCGGCGAGCCGGGCTCGATGCCATGGGTCTGGCCGCGGTCGATCACGATCTTGCGCGAAAAGGGATCGGCGGCGTCGTACAGCACCTGGGCGCCGGTGGCCTGGACGCCGATGCGCTCGCGCATCGCCAGCAGCTCGCGCAGGCGCTGGTTCTCCAGCGTGATCTGCTCCAGCTGCAGGCTGCGCTCGGCCTGCACCGACAGCCGCTGCAGCGCTTCGCTTTCGCTCTTCTGCGCTGCGTGCAGCGAGGTGAAGTAAGTGGCGGCTCCGCCCGCCAGCTCGACCGGCTGGAGCACCGCCCATTGCGCCGGGTAGAGCACCGCGGCCATGGCGGTGCGCAGGGGGGCGGCGACGCGAAAACGCAGGTCGGCCACCATCAGGAACAGCGCCACGGCGCTGAACACCACCAGCTTGGACAGGGCCGAAGGGCCCTGCTTGAAAAACGGGGGAGGGGTGCGGTCCAGGGTGCCCAGTGGCATGGCGCTCGGGAGGGGGCTGTTCTGGGGTTGGGGCCGCGCCGTTGAACGGGTTGGCCGGGGTTTATTCGCTGGTGAAGATGGTGCCCAGGCGCTCCATGCGCTCCAGGGCCATGCCGCAACCGCGCACCACGCAGGTCAGCGGCTCTTCGGCCACCAGCACGGGCAGGCCGGTTTCTTCGGCCAGCAGGCGGTCCAGGTCGCGCAGCAGTGCGCCGCCGCCGGTCAGCATCATGCCGCGCTCGGCGATGTCCGCGCCCAGTTCGGGCGGCGTGTGTTCCAGCGCCATCTTCACCGCGGTGACGATGTTGTTCAGCGGGTCGGTCAGCGCTTCCAGGATTTCGTTGCTGGAGATGGTGAAGCTGCGCGGCACGCCCTCGGAGAGGTTGCGGCCCTTGACTTCCATTTCCTTGACTTCGCTGCCGGGGAAGGCCGAGCCAATCTGTTTCTTGATCGCTTCGGCCGTGGGTTCGCCGATCAGCATGCCGTAGTTGCGGCGGATGTAGGCAATGATGGCGTCGTCGAAACGGTCACCGCCCACGCGCACGCTGCCCTTGTAGACCATGCCGCCCAGGCTGATCACGCCGACTTCGGTGGTGCCGCCGCCGATGTCGACCACCATGGAGCCGGACGCGTCCGACACCGGCAGGCCGGCACCGATGGCGGCGGCCATGGGTTCTTCGATCAGGTAAACCTCGGATGCGCCGGCGCCGAGTGCCGATTCGCGGATGGCACGGCGCTCGACCTGGGTGGAGCCGCAGGGCACGCAGATGATGATGCGGGGGCTCGGCTTGAACATCGAGCGCGGGTGCACCATCTTGATGAACTGCTTGAGCATCTGCTCGGTGACGGTGAAGTCGGCGATCACGCCGTCCTTCATGGGGCGGATGGCTTCGATGTTGCCGGGCACCTTGCCCAGCATGGCCTTGGCTTCGTGGCCGACCGCCTGAATGGTCTTCTTGCCTTGGGGGCCGCCTTCGTGGCGGATCGAGACCACCGAGGGCTCGTCGAGCACGATGCCCTTGTTGCGAACGTAGATGAGGGTGTTGGCGGTGCCGAGGTCGATGGCCAGGTCGGTCGAAAACTGCCGACGAAAAGCTTCAAACATGGTGGGTGAATCCTGTGGGGCACGGACGCGGCGTCGCGCGCCCGTCGCCGGGTATGGGGCCGGTGGTGTGGCCGGGCATCGGTGCTAAGTGGTTGATTCCAAGGCGAAAACCGCAACGGCACTGAGGAAGCGCCGTTAAACCCTGGATAATAACGTATCCCCTGTGCACAACTGCACGCAATTGGCGCGCATTTTTGATGCTTCCAGGCCTTTTCAGGGGCGAATGCCGCCCCTGAAGCGGTGTCTTCTTTCCACCCGGAACCGTTTCTGTCATGTCCCTGACCCTGTCCGACATCGGGCGCATCGCCAACCTGGCGCGCCTGGAAGTGTCCGCCGCCCAGAGCGAGACGCTGCTGACCCAGCTCAATGGCTTTTTCGACACCGTCGAACAGATGAACGCCGTCGACACCACCGGCGTCGAGCCGCTGGCCCATCCGACCGCGGTGATCGACCACGTCGCCCTGCGCCTGCGCCCGGACGTGGCGAGCGAACCCAACCAGCGTGACGCCAACCAGAAAAGCGCGCCGGCGGTGGAGCGCGGCCTGTTCCTCGTGCCCAAGGTGATCGAATGAACGAACTGCACACCCTGGGCGTGGCCGAACTGGCCAGCGCCATTGCCGACAAGAAGACCAGCAGCGTCGAAGCCGCGCAGCAGCTGCTGGCGCGCGCGCACCAGCACGCCGAACTGGGCGCCTACCTGGCCTTCAACGAAGAAGCCACGCTGGCCCAGGCGCGTGCGGCCGACGCGCGCATCGCCGCCGGCGAGCGCACGCCGCTGCTGGGCGTGCCGCTGGCGCACAAGGACGTGTTCGTCACCCAGGATTTCCCGACCACCGCCGGTTCGAAGATGCTGCAGGCCTACCAGAGCCCGTTCGACGCCACCGTGGTGCGGCGGCTGGCCGAGCAGGGCGCGGTGACGCTGGGCAAGCTCAACTGCGACGAGTTCGCCATGGGCTCGGGCAACGACAACTCGGCCTACGGCCCGGCGCATAACCCCTGGGAGCTGGCGCACGTGCCGGGTGGTTCCTCGGGCGGCTCGGCCGCCGCGGTGGCCGCGCGCCTGCTGCCGGCCGCCACCGGCACCGACACCGGTGGCTCGATCCGCCAGCCCGCCAGCTTCTGCGGCATCACCGGCATCAAGCCCACCTACGGCCGCTGCTCGCGCTACGGCATGGTGGCCTTTGCCTCCAGCCTGGACCAGGCCGGCCCGATGGCGCGCAGCGCCGCCGACTGCGCGCTGCTGCTCAGCGCCATGGCCGGCCCCGACATCGACCGCGACTCCACCAGCGTGGACCGCCCGGCCGAGAACTACAGCGCGCTGCTCGGCCAGCCGCGCGAAGGCGCGAGCGCCGCACAGCCGCTCAAGGGCCTGCGCATCGGTTTGCCGAAGGAGTACTTCGGCGCCGGTTGCGCGCCCGACGTGATCAACGCTGTGCGTGGTGCGCTCGCCGAGTACGAGAAGCTGGGTGCCACGCTGGTCGACATCTCGCTGCCGCGCAACGAGCTGTCGATCCCGGTGTACTACGTCATCGCCCCGGCCGAGGCCAGCTCCAACCTGAGCCGTTTCGACGGCGTGAAGTTCGGCCACCGCGCGGCGCAATACGAAGACCTGGTCGACATGTACAAGAAGTCGCGCAGCGAAGGCTTCGGGCCCGAGGTGCAGCGCCGCATCCTGATCGGCACCTACGTGCTGAGCCACGGTTACTACGACGCCTATTACCTGCAGGCGCAGAAAATCCGGCGCCTGATCGCGCAGGACTTCCAGGCCGCGTTCACGCAGTGCGACCTGATCGCCGGGCCGGTGGCGCCCAGCGTGGCCTGGAAGATCGGCGAGAAGAGCACCGACCCCATGGCCAACTACCTGGCCGACATCTACACCCTGTCCACCAGCCTGGCCGGCCTGCCCGGCATGAGCGTGCCCGCCGGTTTCGGCGCGGGCGGCCTGCCGGTGGGCCTGCAACTGGTCGGCAACTACTTCCAGGAAGGCGCGATGCTGCAGGCCGCCCACGCGTTCCAGCAAGCGACCGACTGGCACACCCGCGCACCGCAGGGCTACTGAGATGAACCAGAAACACAACAAGGAAGCCTCGCTGCTGGTGCACGGTTACGAAGTCGTGATCGGCTTCGAAACCCACACCCAGCTGGCCACGCAGTCCAAGATCTTCAGCCGCTCGCCCACCGCCTTCGGCGCCGAGCCCAACACCCAGGCCAGCGCAGTCGATCTGGCCTTGCCCGGCACCCTGCCGGTGATGAACCGCGGTGCGGTCGAGCTGGCGATCCGCCTCGGGCTGGCGCTGGGTTCGCACATCGCCGAAGAGAGCGTGTTCGCGCGCAAGAACTACTTCTACCCCGACCTGCCCAAGGGTTATCAGATCAGCCAGTTCGAGATTCCGGTGGTGCAGGGCGGCGAGGTCTCGTTCTTCCTCGGTGAAGAGAAAAAGACCGTGCGCCTGGTGCGCGCCCACCTGGAAGAAGACGCCGGCAAATCGCTGCACGAAGACTTCATCGGCCAGAGCGGCATCGACCTCAACCGCGCCGGCACGCCGCTGCTGGAGATCGTGACCGAGCCCGACATGCGCTCCAGCGCCGAGGCCGTGGCGTATGCGAAAGAGCTGCACAAGATCGTCACCTGGATCGGCATCTGCGACGGCAACATGCAGGAAGGCTCGTTCCGCTGCGACGCCAACGTCTCGGTGCGCAAGCCCGGCGCACCGCTGGGCACGCGGCGCGAGATCAAGAACCTGAACAGCTTCAAGTTCATGCAGCAGGCGATCGACTTCGAGGTGCGCTGGCAGATCGAACAAATCGAGGACGGCCACAGCATCCAGCAGGCCACCGTGCTGTTTGATCCCGACACCGGCGAAACCCGCGCCATGCGCACCAAGGAAGACGCGGCCGACTACCGCTACTTCCCAGACCCCGACCTGCCACCGCTGGTGATCGGCCGCGACTGGGTGGAGCAGGTGAAGGCCGCGATGCCCGAGCTGCCGCGCGCCATGGCCGAGCGCCTGGTGCGCGACTACGGCCTGCCCGAGTACGACGCCACCACGCTGACGCAAAGCCCGGCGATGGCGGCCTACTTCGAGACCGCGGCCAAGGCCAGCGGCAGCGCCAAGCTGGTGAGCAACTGGATCATGGGCGAGGTCTCGCGCCGGCTCAACGCCGACGAGGGCGACATCACCAGCGTGCCTGTGAGCGCCACGCAACTCGCCGCGCTGGTCGGCCGCATCGCGGACGGCACGGTGTCGAACAACGCCGCCCGGCAAGTCTTCGATGCCCTGTGGACCGGCGAGGGCAGCGAGGTCGATGCTGTGATCGAGGCCAAGGGCCTCAAGCAGATGAACGACACCGGCGCGCTGGAAAAGATCATCGACGAGGTGATGGCCGCCAACGCCGACAACGTGGCCCAGTTCCGCGCCGGCAAGGACAAGGCCTTCAACGCGCTGGTCGGTCAGGTGATGAAGGCGAGCAAGGGCAAGGCCAACCCGCAACAGGTCAACGACCTGCTGCGCCAGAAGCTGGCTGGCTGATCCATCGATGGACCGACCGCGCCCGCGGCGCGAGGTCGGCGAGCGATCAGCGTGAGAGGGGGGCGGGTGTGCTGCCGGTGCGGCTGCCACCGGCCGCCACCCAGAGCTGGCGCAGCTTGGCCAGCTCTTCGTCGAAACGCGCGTTGACGCGCTGCTTCTCGCGCGACTGCTCGTCCAGAAAACGTTTCTGCACCAGCACCTGGGCTTCGTTGTCGTCAATCTTGCGCTTGAGCCAGCTCGGCGCCTTGCTCGTGTCGCCCTGGTAGAACTCCAACTCGACGTCGATGTCCTTGCGCTGCGCCGCCAGCGCGAGTTCGCGTTTGTTCACCGCGCTGATCACCTCGTCGATCTGCGCCAGCGCCTCGGCCCGCTCCTTGTCGTGCACGGCCTGGTTGGGGTAGCGGATCATCAGCGCGCGCTCGCGGCGTTTCTCTTCCTGCAAACGCGCTTGCTGGTCGGCTTCCTGCCTGCGCTGGGCATCCAGGCGCGCGCGCTCGTCGGCGGTGTAGCTCGGCGGCAGGGTCTTGCGCACGATGCCGGTGCTGCCGTGCTGGTTCTGTTCACGGTCGAGGCACTCGACGATGGGCCGGTCGGAGGTGAGGCGCCGGCCCTTGGCGTCCACGCAGCTGTAGATCTGCTGCGCCTGTACCGCACTGCTCCAGAAGCTGGCGCCCAGCAGCACCGCAGCGCCCGCGAGCCACAGGCGGCGGTGCGGGAAGGCAGCGGGTGGAGTGGGCGGCAGCGGGTGCATGGTGAAGGAGGTTCAGGACACGCCGTAGCGCTCGCGGTAGGCCTGCACACGCTCGCGGTGGGCATCGTGCTCACCACCGGTGTGGGCCGCCAGATACTGCAACAAATCGGCCAGCCTCGCAATCGTGCAAACCTGCATGCCGAGTTCGCGCTGCACGTACTGCACGGCGCTGTGGTCCACATCCTGCACACGGCCGTCGGCGCCGACCTCGGTGGCTTTTTCCTGGCGGTCGAGTGCAATCGCGATGGCATGTGGCGTGGCGCCCGCGGCGCGGATCAGCGCGATCGATTCGCGCGCCGCGGTGCCGGCGGACATGACATCGTCGACGATCAGCACGCGGCCCTTGAGCGGCGCACCCACCAGCGTGCCGCCTTCGCCGTGGTCCTTGGCTTCCTTGCGGTTGTAGGCAAAGGGCACGTTGCGGCCGAGCCGCGCGAGTTCGATGGAGACGGCTGCGCCGAGCGGGATGCCCTTGTAGGCGGGGCCGAAGATCATGTCGAACTCGATGCCGCTGGCCACCAGGGCTTTTGCATAGAATTGCGCCAGTCGGCCCAGCTTGGCGCCGTCGTCGAACAGACCGGCGTTGAAGAAATAGGGGCTCATACGCCCCGCCTTGGTTTTGAATTCACCAAAGCGCAGCACGCCGGCATCCACGCAAAACTGCACAAATTCCTGCGCAAGCGCAGCTTCTGGCGTATCGGCTTTCGCCGCTCCCGCATCCCACACCATGGAGTGATCCTTGTTCAAACTCACCAGCCTCAACCTCAACGGCATCCGTTCGGCCACCAGCAAAGGGCTGGAGCCGTGGCTCGCCGCGCACCGGCCCGATTGTATTTGCGTGCAGGAGGTCAAGGCCCAGGCACCCGATGTGAGCGGCCGTTTTGAAGAGCTTGCCGGTCTCAAGGGCCATTTCCACTACGCGCAGAAAAAGGGCTATTCGGGCACGGGGGTGTACACCCGCCACGAACCGAGCGAGGTGATCGCCGGCTACGGCGCGACCGAGTTCGACGACGAGGGCCGCTTCACCGAACTGCGCTTCGACACGCCGACGCGCAAGCTGTCCATCCTGAGCGTGTATTTCCCCAGCGGTTCGTCCGGCCCCGAGCGGCAGGAAGCCAAGTACCGTTTCCTGGCCGGCTTTTACCCGCACCTGCAGGCGCTCAAGGCCGGGCGCGAGTTCATCCTGTGTGGCGACGTCAACATCGCGCACCAGCAGAAAGACCTGAAGAACTGGCGCAGCAACCAGAAGAACAGCGGCTTCCTGCCCGAGGAGCGCGCCTGGATGACCCAGTTGCTGGACGAGGCGGGCCTGGTGGACGTTTACCGCCGCCTGCAGCCCGACGCCACCGACGCCTGCTACACGTGGTGGAGCAACCGCGGCCAGGCCTATGCCAACAACGTGGGGTGGCGGCTGGACTACCACCTGGCCACGCCGACGTTGGCGGCGCTGGCGCGCAGCGAGTCGATCTACAAGGACGTGAAGTTCAGCGACCACGCGCCGCTGACCATCGACTACGACTTCGACCTTTGATCCGGTGAGGCCCGCGTCCGCCGCCCACACCTGGGTTGACGCGGGCTGATGCGGAACAACGTGCCGCGCCACCCACGGCGCGGCAGGGTGGGCGTCACGCCGAGGCGAGGCGCTCCTTGGCCAGCTTCGTGCCTTCTGCCAGCGCCTTCAGCTTGCGCCAGGCCACGTCCCGCCCCATCGGTGCCAGGCCGCAATTCGTGCACGGGAACAGCCGCTCCTTCGGCACGAACTGCAGTGCCCGGCCGATGGTGTCCGCCACTTCCTCGGGTGTCTCGACCACGTCGCTGGCCACATCGATCACGCCAACCATCACGTCCTTGCCGGCCAGCAGCTTCATCAGGTCGGGCGGCACGTGGGAGTGGATGCATTCCAGGCTCACCTGGTCGATGCGGCTCTTGGCCAGCGCGGGGAACACCGCCTCGTACTGGCGCCATTCTTCACCCAGGGTGCTCTTCCAGTCGGTGTTCGCCTTGATGCCGTAGCCGTAGCAGATGTGCACCGCCGTCGTGCAGGTCAGGCCCTGCGCGGCGCGCTCGAGCGCCTGCACGCCCCAGTCGGCGGCGTCCTTCATGTACACGTTGAACGCGGGCTCGTCGAACTGGATGATGTCCACGCCGTCGGCCTGCAACGCCAGGGCTTCCTGGTTGAGCAGCTCGGCGAAGGCGAAGGCCATCTTGATCTTGTTGCCGTAGAAGCGGTCCGCCACGGTGTCGACGATGGTCATCGGGCCGGGCAGGGTGAACTTCAGCTTCTTCTTTGTGTGCGCGCGCGCCAGCTGGGCTTCGAAGGCATGCACGCGGCCCTTCAGGCGCAGGGCCGACACCACCTGCGGCACCATCGCGTCGTAGCGGTTGTCGCGGATGCCCATCTTCACCTTGTGCTCGAAGTCGATGCCCTCGACCTGCTCCAGGAAACCGTGCACGAAGTGCTGGCGCGATTGCTCGCCGTCGCACACGATGTCCAGGCCCGCGTCTTCCTGGGCCTTGATCCACAGCAGGGTCGCGTCGGCCTTGGCTTGCCGCAGCGCATCGCCTTCCGCCTGCCACTGCGGCCAGAGCTTGTTGGTTTCGGCCAGCCAGGCGGGCTTCGGCAGGCTGCCGGCGATGGAGGTTTCGAACATCTGAGAATGCCTTTCAAGAAAAAATGGATGTGGCGAGCGCGCGTGTCGGGCGCGTTCTGCCCGAGCCGCCGCGGGGTGGCGCGTCATGCGGGGCATGACGACAGACCGTTTCTTCAGGAGGAACGGTCTGTGTGCAGGCAGGTCAGGCCGCGCAGTTGGCCACCCATTGTTCGAGGACGTTCTTGTACGGCTTGATGAAGCGCTCCTCGGCGAACTTCCCCTGCTGAACCGCCAGCTGGCTGCGCTCTTCCCGGTCGTAGACGATCTGCGTCAACGAATAGTCCTGGTTCTTCAGGCTCGGTTGGTAGAGCTTCCCGGCTGCAGAGTTGGCGTTGTAGATCTCGGGGCGGTAAATCTTCTGGAAGGTCTCCATCGTGCTGATGGTGCCGATCAGTTCGAGATTCGTGTAGTCGGCCAGCAGGTCGCCGTGAAAGTAGAAGGCCAGTGGTGCAACGCCATTCGGCGGCATGAAGAAACGAACCTGCATCCCCATTTTTTCGAAGTACCGGTCGGTCGAGGACAGTTCATTCTGTTGGTACTCGACACCCAGCACCGGGTGCTGGTTGCCGGTCCGCTGATAGGTCTTGCTGGTCGAGGCGCTGATGCAGATGACCGGCGGCTTGTTGAAGTGCTGCTTGTAGGTGCTCGAGTTGGCAAACTGCTGGAACAGCTTGCCGTGCAGGTCGCCAAAGTCGTCCGGCGTGCTGAATTCCGCCCGATGGGCGTTGTATGCCGGCAGCAGGACGCTGAAGTCGTAGTCGCGCACGTAGGAGGAGAAGTTGTTCCCTGCGATGCCGTCGATGCGCTTGTTCTCTTTCCGGTCGAGGATGCTGGTCTTCAGTATCTCGATCAGCGGGAACACATCGCCGCTGCCCTTGGCATCCATGTTCATCTCGACAGAGACGATCTCGAGTTCGACCGAGTAACGGTCGCCCGTCGGGTTGTCCCAGTGCGCCAGGTCGTTGAAGCGGTTGTCAATCATCCTCAGCGTGTTGCGCAGGTTCTGCTGCCGGCTCGTGCCCCGGGCCAGGTTGGCAAAGTTGGTGGTGATGCGCGTGCTGTTCGATGGGTGGTAGTTCTCATCGAAGCAAATGCTCTTGAGGTGGAAGCTGAGTTCTGTGTTCATGGCGATTCAGTGAGCTGATTTTTTAAGAGAAGACCGATCCGTGTGTCAGGCCGCAAGCACTTCCTCGGCCCGGGCGGGCCTTGTGTGGCGCGCCAGATCCACCAACGGCAATGCCCGTTGGACGGCCTGCCTGGCCCGCTCGATCAGGGCGGCGTTCTGCAGGCGGTAGTCGGCGAAATCCTTGTCGGTCGCATAGACACCCAGCGGCAATGTGCGCGCCTGGAAGAAGCTGAACAGCGGCCGCAACTGGTGGTCGATCACCAGGGCATGGCGCTCGCTGCCACCGGTGGCAGCCAACAACACCGGTTTGTCGATCAGGGCGTCCTGGTCGATGAAGTCGAAGAAGTGTTTGAACAGTCCGGTGTAGGAACCACGGAAGACCGGTGTGGCCACCACCAGAACGTCAGCCTGCTCGACCGCCGCCAGCTCCCGCTCCACCGAGTCGGGCAGGTGGCTGCGCCAGGTGGCACCGGCAAGCCGCGGCGCGAGCTGACCCAGTTCGACCAGGCGCTGCTCGCACGGCAGTGCGTCGGCGACCAGGTCCATCAGGTGCTCTGCCAGGGCCGCAGATTTGGAAGGGCGTTGCAGTCCGCCGGAAACGGCGACCAAACGGAGTGGACGTGTCATGCTTGCTTTCGTATGGATGGATCTGCGCCGTGCCGAAGAGCGCCGCCGTCATGGCTCGCGCAGATCTTGGGACCGCTCCCGAGAACGCAAACGATCCATGGACGCGGATGGTATGGATGTGTGCTCATGAAGTAAAATGGTTTTATTTCACCAATCCATGAGCCGAGTTCATTTGAATGCTTGAGCGCATCCACCTCAGCATCGTTCAGCAGGTCGAGAAACAAGGGTCGTTGACGGCCGCCGCGGGCGTGCTGAACCTCACCCAGTCGGCCCTGAGCCACAGCATGAAAAAGCTGGAGCAGCAACTGGGCACCGACGTCTGGCTGCGCGAAGGTCGCAGCCTGCGCCTGACGCAGGCAGGCCAGTACCTGCTGGCGGTGGCGAACCGCGTGCTGCCGCAACTGGACCTGGCCGAAGAACGCCTGGGCCAGTTCGCGCAGGGCGAGCGCGGTGCACTGCGCATCGGCATGGAATGCCACCCTTGTTACCAGTGGCTGCTCAAGGTGGTCTCGCCCTATCTGGCGGCCTGGCCCGACGTGGATGTGGACGTGAAGCAGAAATTCCAGTTCGGCGGAATCGGCGCGCTCTTCGGCTACGAGATCGACCTGCTCGTCACGCCCGACCCGCTCTACAAGCCGGGCCTGAAGTTCGAGCCCGTGTTCGACTACGAGCAGGTGCTGGTCGTGGCCAAGGGCCATGCCCTGGCCTCTGCGGCCTACGTGAAGCCCCAGCAGCTGACCAGGGAAGTGCTCATCAGCTACCCCGTGGACATCGAGCGCCTGGACATCTACAACCAGTTCCTGTTGCCCGCCGGTGTCACGCCCAGGCGGCACAAGGCCATCGAAACCACCGACATCATGTTGCAGATGGTGGCCAGCGGCCGCGGCGTGGCTGCCCTGCCGCGCTGGCTGGTGGAGGAGTACGCGGCCAGGATGGACGTGGTGCCGGTGCGGCTGGGCGCGCGCGGCATCGCCAAGCAGATCTTCCTGGGGGCACGCGAGGCGGACACCGCCATCGACTACGTGCGGGCCTTCATCGAACTGGCCCGCACGCCTGCGGCCACCGCCTTTGCGAAAGGAGCCAACACATGAACACCACCGTCGACCGCCAACCGCTGCCGCTGCCCGGCGGCCATCAGAAGGTGCTGCTGCATTCCTGCTGCGCGCCGTGCTCGGGCGAGGTCATGGAGGCCATGCTGGCCTCCGGCATCGACTACACCATCTTCTTCTACAACCCCAACATCCATCCGCTCAAGGAATACGAGCTGCGCAAGAACGAGAACATCCGTTTCGCGGAGCAGTTCGGCGTGCCCTTCATCGACGCAGACTACGACCGCGACAACTGGTTCGAGCGCGCCCGCGGCATGGAGAACGAGCCCGAGCGCGGCGTGCGCTGCACCATGTGCTTCGACATGCGTTTCGAGCGCACGGCGCTGTATGCGCATGAGCACGGCTTTCCGGTGATCACCAGTTCGCTGGGCATCTCGCGCTGGAAGAACATGCAGCAGATCAACGACTGCGGTGTGCGTGCGGCAGCCAGGTACCCCGGCCTGATGTACTGGGAATACAACTGGCGCAAGGGCGGCGGCTCCGCGCGCATGATCGAGATCAGCAAGCGCGAGAACTTCTACCAGCAGGAGTACTGCGGCTGCGTCTATTCGCTGCGCGATACCAACCGCCACCGGGTGGACAGCGGCCGCGAACGCATCCAGCTGGGCGTGATGTTCTACGGCGACGAAGCGCCGACCAAAGACTGATGCGCCTTGCGGGGGGAGCAACGCTTCCTCCGAGCTTCCTGAACGTGTTCCCTGGCTCGCCGCCAGCCCGAGCGGCGCTGACGTTGTGAAGCCCTCCACACCATGGCCGAGGATGGCAAGACCGATGATTCATATCGACAAACCCGGGCCCGCCAGCGATATCACCGAGGCCTGTTCGTTGGAGGTCAACGCGAAGGACATGCCCGCGCTGGCCGCCGCGGCGGCGCGCATCGCCACCGGCTCCACCATTTCCATTCCCTACCTGGCCAACCAGGACAACGAGGCGCGGCTGGCTGCCGCGCGCGCCGTGCACGAACTCGGCTTTGAGCCGATGCCGCACCTGTCTGCGCGCCGCATCGCCTCGCTCGCCGAGCTGCAGGCGTTTGTCGAGCGTGCGGTGGCCGAAGCCGGCGTGAAGCGTTGCTTCGTGATCGCGGGCGATCCGTCCACCCCGGCGGGGCCGTTTGCGGACAGCCATTCGTTGATCGACACAGGCGTTTTCGAGCGTGCGGGCATTCAGGTGGTGGGCGTGGGCGGGCATCCCGAAGGCCATCCGGTCATGAATGCGGCCGATCGCTGGGCGGTGCTGGAACGCAAGTGCCGCAGCATCGAACAGCGCGGCATGGCGCCCTGGATCGTCACGCAGTTCGCCTTTGATGCCGACATCGTGCTCACCTGGTTGCAAGCGCTGCGCGAACGTGGCATCGAACACCCGGTACGCGTGGGTGTGCCGGGCCCGGCGGGCGTGGCGGTGCTCGCGCGTTATGCGGCCCTGTGCGGCGTCAGCGCATGCGCGTCGATGTGGTCCAGCTACGGCATCTCCATCGGTAAGCTGTTCGGCACGGCAGGGCCGGATCTTTTCGTGGACCGTCTGGCCGCCGGCCTGACAGCAGCACATGGCACCGTGAGTCTGCATTTTTTCCCGTTCGGCGGCATTGCACAGTCGGTCGGCTGGATAGCGCAGTACCGGGCCCGCGCGGGGCATGGCCACGCCGGCGCGCAGCGGCGCGCCTGAGGACGCTCGTTACCAGCGCAGCAGCCGCGGCCCCACCAACGCACCGGCCGCCACCGGCAGCGCCATGCCCAGCACGTACCAGATGGCGATGAAGGGCGCGGCGAGTTCCGGGCAGTGGATGGCATACACCGCGGCGCCCGACGCGCCGCCCAGCGCCCCCGCGCCCGCACCGGCCAGCGCAGGACGCACCGGGGCCAGGGAGCGCAACACCCAGATGGCGGCGAGGAACACCGGCAGCGACAGCACGGCGATGTTCTCTGCGCACACCCGCCAGGTGCGGCTCAGCATCAGGGCCGGCAGTTCGCTGGCCGGGGCTTGTGCAACCGCCACCAGCCCGAGCGCCCACAGAAAGGTGATCGGCAGCAGCCAACGCACCCAGGCCGCGCGTGTGCTCATGCCGGGGCGGCCGAGCCGGGCCACCAGCGGCAGGGCCAGCAGCGCCATCAGCAAGGGCGTGCCGAACTTCACCCAGAACATGGGTTGCCCGAGGTAGCCACGCAGTGCAGGGTTGACGCCGAGCACGGTGGCCATGAGCAGCAGCGAGACCGGCAGCGCGAGCAGCAGGCCGAGCGCCAGCCGCCGCGCCGCCACGTGGCGCTGCACCGGCACGGTGTCGGTGGCCAGCAGGTGAATGAGGTCGTCGGTTTTCATGGGGACGCTTTCGCCCGGGGTTTGGGCAGGGCCGAGATGCGGGCGGCCAAGGCCTTCAGCCCGCGGTGGATGCCGATCTTCACGGCCGATTCCGACATGCCGGTTTCAAGCGCCACCTCGGCAACCGAACGGCCCGCCAGCTTGACCTGTTCGATCGGCAGGCGCTGGCGCTCGGGCAAGGTGGCCAGCAGCTGGTGCAGGTCGCGCCGGGCCTCGGCGGCTTCGTTGTCTGCGGTGTCGAACAGCGCGACTTCGTCGTCCAGCGGGTCGTGCAGCGCTTCCCGGCCCTGGCGCGCGCGCAGCAGGTCGATGGTTTTGTAGCGTGCGATGGCGTGCACCCAGGCGGTGATCGGCTGGTCGGGCAGGTAGGTGTGGCGCTGGTTGTGGATCGCCAGCAGGGTCTCTTGCACGAGGTCCTCCACATCGTCGGGCCAGCCGGACAGGCGCCGGCGGTAAAACGACCGAAGGCGCGAGCCGAGCAGCTGGAGGAAGCGGCGGTACGACGCCGCGTCGCCGTCCAGGCCGGCGAGCATCAGCCCGCGCAGCAGCTGTTCGGTCTGGGCGTGCATCACATCGTCGCGGGACGAATACCGATCCATGGGAGCCGCAGCTTACACCCGGCCCTTGAACCCCGGGAGCGGGGTTTCTCGCGGCTGGCGTCGCCAGCGCTGGCGCCAGCGTTCGGCCGCTTATTTCTTCATCTCGTCCTTCTGCATCATGTCGCCCTTCTTCATCTCATCCTTCTTCATGGCGTCTTTTTTTATCTTGTCTTTTTGGGCCATGCAGTCCTTGTACATGGGGTCGTTCTTCATGCAGTCCTTGGACATCGAGTCCTTGGCCATGCCGTCCTTCTTCATCATGTCGTCGGCCGCGAAGGCCGAGACGCTGCCCGCGGCCAGGCAGGCGGTGAGCAGGGCGGTGGTGAGCTTGTTCATGGTGGGATTCCTTCAGCAGGTCGAGAGAAAATGCGCCGTGTTCCGGAATGGGCACGGTCGCGGCATGGGCGGTGCCGGGCAGCGGAAGCTGCTCAACTTCCGCCGAACCAGTTGTAGCCCTGGTCTTCCCAGTAGCCACCCGGATAGGTGTTGGTGACGAACATCGCCACGATGTGTTTCGGGTTCTTGTAGCCCAGCTTGGTGGGCATGCGCAGCTTCATCGGGAAGCCGTATTTCGGAGGCAGGGGCTCGCCGTCGAAGCGCAGCGTGAGCTGCGTCTGCGGGTGCAGCGCGGTGGCCATGTCGATGCTGGTGAAGTAGTCGTCGGCACACTGGAAGCCGACGTATTTCGCGCTCAGGTCCGCGCCGACGCGGCGCAGGAAATCGCCGAAGGGCACACCGCCCCAGCGGCCGATGGCGCTCCAGCCTTCCACGCAGATGTGCCGGGTGATCTGCTCCTGCTGCGGCATCGCGCGCAACTCGTCCAGCGTCCAGCGGTGCCGGTCGGCCACGAGGCCGGAGACCTCCAGGCGGTAGCCGGCTTCCGGTACCACCCGCACCTCGTCTTCGCCGTAATAGGCGTTGAAGGGGAATGGGTGGGTGATCTCGGCGCTGCTGTAGGTGGGCGCCAGCCGGTTCGGATCGAACAGCCAGGCCTGGGCCCGGTCGTTGAAACGCGAGATGCGGTTGAGCACGGCTTCGACGTCTTCGTTGCTGCTGATGCTGCAACCGCTCAACAGGGACAAGCCACCCAGCGTCAACGAGCTGCGCAAGAAGTGCCGCCGCGCGGCCGGGGCCATGCGTTTCTCGAGCAGCTTGCGGGCATCGAGCAGGGCCGCATCGGCATCAACCAGGGGCAGTGGGCGGCGTTTGAACAGGCTCATGCGGTGGTCTCCTTGCCCTGGGCGCTCAACATGCTCAGCAAGCTGCGTGGCACCAGCGCCACCATCACCAGATGCACGGCCATGAAGCTCACCAGCAGCGCCATGCCGACGAAGTGGATGCGGCGGGAAAACTCGTAGCCGCCCAGCAGTTCACGCAGCACCGGGAACTGCACCGACTTCCACAGCACCAGGCCCGACAGCACGATGAACAGCAGGTCGACCATCACGAACAGATAGGCCAGGCGCTGCACGGCGTTGTAGTGGTGCGGATCGGCGTGCGACAACCGGCCGCGCAGGGCCGCCAGCGCATCGTGGAAGACCGCCCGCGGTGACAGCGGTAAGAACTTGCGCGCCAGCCGCCCGGTGAACACGTTCATGGCCAGGTAGAACAGGCCATTGCCCACCAGCAGCCACATCGCCGCGAAGTGCCATTGCAGGGCACCCGCGAGCCAGCCACCCAGCGTGATGCCGGCCGGGAAGCTGAAGGCGAAGAAGGGCGCAGCGTTGTAGATGCGCCAGCCGCTCGTGATCAGGACCAACACCGCGAAGGCATTGAGCCAATGGCTGACGCGCATCCACAAGGGATGGATCGGACGCAAAGCCGCAGCACCGTGCATGAGAACTCCCTGACCACGCGACCCAGACCATCCGGGTCGCGAGGGAAGTTCGGCGCAGCGGCGCGCCCGGTTACAGCGGGCGGCTCTTTAAATGCTTGGGGCGACGGACGGTGCTGGGGTTTCGGCGGCAGGCTGCCACCGGGAGGCGTCCGTACCGGTGTTGTGCGCCCAGTTCAGATGTGGGACGGCAGCCAGGTCGCCAGCGGCGGCCAGGCGTAGACCAGCCAGGCCAGGCCCAGGATCAGGAACCAGTAGGGAATGGCGCCGCGCCGTTCACAGTTCGGTCCGCGGCATGCCGAAAATCGAGGGCGTGAAGTCTGCGGCCCCTTTCGGCTTGTTGCCCTTCGCCCAGGCCAGCAGCGCATCTGCCGACATCGGGCGGGCGAAGAAGTAGCCTTGCAGCTCATCGCATCGCATGGCGAGCAGGATGTCGCGCTGGCCCGCCGTTTCGACACCTTCGGCCACCACACGCAAGCCCAACGCATGCGCCAGGCTCACGACCGCCACCACCACAGCGCGCGCGTCTTCGCTGTGCTCCAGGTCCTTCACGAAGCTGCGGTCGATCTTGAGCTGCTGCGCGGGCAGTTGGCGCAGATAGTTCAGGCTGGAGTAACCCGTGCCGAAGTCGTCGATGGACAGAAACACACCGATGCGCGACAGCCCATCAAAGGTGCGCTGAGTGGCCTTGACGTCTTCCATGGCCACCGTTTCGGTGATTTCGCACAGCAGTTGGGAAGCGTGGAGCTTGTTGCTGTGCAATGCATGCTGGATGCGCTCCACCAGGTTGCTCTCGCGCAACTGGTGTGCCGAGATGTTGACCGCCACGCGCATGCGCACACCGCTTTTCGCCCACTCGCTGACCTGGCGGCAGGCTTCGTTGATGACCCAGTTGCCCAGGCGCCCGATGAGGCCGAAGCGCTCCGCCAGCGCGATGAACACGGCCGGGCTCACCATGCCATGCTTGGGATGGTTCCAGCGCAGGAGCGCTTCCACGCCGCTGATCTGACCTCGGCGGCCGTCGATTTTGGGCTGGTAGTGCAGCGTCAATTCGCCTCGTTCCAAAGCATGGCGCAGGTCGTATTGCAGTGCCAGTTGCTCGGATGCGTTCGAGTCCATGTGAGGCTCGAACAGTGTGTAGCACCCCCCGCCAGCGCGCTTGGCGGCGTACATGGCCGCATCGGCATTGGCGACCAGCTTGGTGCGCTCACCCTGATCGGGGTGGACCACGATGCCGATGGAGCAGGTGATCTGCAACTGCCTGCCCGACACCTCGAACGGTTGCGACAGCGCAGCCAGTATCCGGTGGGCCGTGGCGATGCAGTCGGCCACATCGGACACGTCTTCCAGCAGGATCAGGAATTCGTCCCCGCCAACGCGTGCGGCCGTGTCGCCATCGCGTATTTGCTGTTGCAGGCGATCTGCCGCGCCACACAGGATCAGGTCGCCCGTCGCATGGCCATACGAGTCATTGATGAGTTTGAAACCGTCCAGGTCCACGAACAGCACCGCCAGGCGCTCTTGAGCGTGCAACGGGTTCACGCGCCCCAGTCGCAACAGGACCTGGATGAGTCGGTCTTCGAACAGCCGGCGATTGGGCAGGCCGGTGAGGGCGTCGGTGAAGGCGCGTTGCTGCAACTCGTCGTTGGCGGCCTGCAGGCGCACATTGCTCTCTTTCAGCGAGCGTGTGAGCTGCTGCGCGGTGCTCTGCAGCCGTGCGTCCAGGATGGAGGTCAACAGCGTGCTCACCAGCAGCATGCCGGTGGCCACGAGCACCAGTGCCGTGAGGCCCGAGCCGCCCAGCTCCCCTGCGCTCATGCAGACCGACCCCACCGCGAAGCTGGCCGCCGCCATGCCGGTGTAGTGCATGCCGCAGATGGCGATGGCCATCACAAGCGATGCCGCCAGCTGATAGGCCCGACGCTGACCGGGTTGCACCCGGCGCAGCAACTGGAAGATGAGCAGTGCCGTGGCAGACGCGAGCACCGCAATCAGGACGGACAGCGCCACGATGCCGTAGTCCCACACGATGCCGGGCGCCATGTCCAGCGCGGCCATGCCGATGTAGTGCATGCCGCTGATGCCCGCGCCCATGGCCAGAGCGCCCAGCGCGAGGGGCCGGCGGCCAAACGCCTGGCGGCTGGCCAGCTCCAGCGCGACACCCGACGCGCCGACCGCCGCAAGCCAGGACAACAGCGTCAGTCCACCGGCAAAGCCGATGGCAATCGGCAGCTTGAAGGCCTGCATGCCCAGAAAGTGCATCGACCAGATGCCGGTGCCCATGACGATGGAGCCTGCCGCCCACCATGCCAGGCCCACCCGGCGCTGCGCGGTTCGCACGCGTCGTGCCAGGTCCAGCGTGACATAGGACGCCAGCATGGCAATGGCGAAAGAGGCGGCCACCACGTAGGGGTCGTGGCTGGAAGGCAGGAAGACGGTCATGGCAAGAACAGGGAGGCGAGAAGGCGTCTTCGAGCGTCATCACCCCAGCTGCCACGCGGGCCTCGGGTGCGCAAGTCGCGAGAGTCTGCGGGGGTCGTCCTGGAGGAGAAGAAATGGGCGGGAAGCGGGACAGGCGGCGAATTCCCCGGGGGCAGGTGGCCGCGCGCGCCGTACACACGGGTATCGACGCGCCGTGCGCGATCTTGAGGCGTGTGGCGCACGTTTCTGTGCGTGCCGAGAAGGCCAGGAATGGCCGCCTCCTGGCGAGCGGTTCGCACCTTCGCCAAGGTGGTTCGCCCGAGGCGCTGCCCCCGTACCTTCCTGTAAAACCCAAAGGCCAGCAGGCCCGAAATGCCTGCCCACGAACGGGTCAAGGGTCCCGCTTCCTGCTTCTCGTCGATCAAGGTGAAATATGGCAAGTCCATTGCCCATTGGATGCATGTGCGGGAACAAGCCGCTCCGCTCAGGCACATGGCGCTGGTGAGCCAGCTGAAAACCAAGCACCCACCGGGACATGGTCACGCCGGCACACTGGCCGCCTGGTTGCTGGCCTGCAAGCCGCAGCAACCGTAAAGCGCCGGCCTTCAACAGACAGCCGTTGGGCCGCAGCGCCCTGGTTACGATCGGCATACCCCCCCATTCCGTACCGCCATGCTGCAATACCAAACCGTTCCCGTTACCGCCTTTGCACAGAACTGCTCGCTGGTCTGGTGTGATCAGACCCTGGATGCCGCGGTGATCGATCCGGGTGGGGAGCTCGACGTGCTGCTGGCCGAAGTGCAGCGCCTGGGACTGAAGCTCAAGGCCATCTGGCTGACCCATGCGCACATCGACCACGCCGGCGGCACGGCCGAGCTTGCGCGGCAGCAGAACCTGCCCATCATCGGCCCGCACCCGGGCGACCAGTTCTGGATCACCGGCCTGCCGCAGCAGAGTGCGATGTTCGGCTTTCCACCTGCCGAGGTCTTCACGCCCACACGCTGGCTGGCCGATGGCGACACGGTGCAGATCGGACAGAGCACGCTGAACGTGCGGCATTGCCCGGGCCACACGCCGGGCCATGTGGTGTTCCATTCGGCCGAGGCCAAGCGCGCCTTTGTGGGCGACGTGCTGTTTGCCGGCGGCATCGGCCGCACCGACTTTCCGCAGGGCAACCACCAGCAACTGCTCGACAGCATCACCCAGCGGCTGTGGCCCATGGGGGACGACACGGTGTTCATTCCCGGCCATGGGCCGGAGAGCACGTTTGGCCGCGAGCGGCAGAGCAATCCCTACGTGCGCGGCACCTGAGGCTGCAAGGCCTCCCGAGGCGAGGGCGTGCAGCGCTGGCGCTTGGGGCTCAGAACGTGGCGTTGAGGCTGAGCGAGAGGCGCCGGCCTTCGTCCAGCATCCAGTTGCCGTCCAGGCCGCTGGTGCGGCCGCGCAGGTCCACCGGCACCATCTTGTTGGTGACGTTGAGCAGCGCGAACTTCAGCAGCAGGTTGGACCGCAGCCGGTAGTGGCCGCCGACGTCGAAGGTGGTGGACGCGCTGCGTTCGCGCGTGCGCGCGGCGCTGTTGCGGAACGCAGCCCAGTACTCCTTGCCGGTATAGGTCGCGCCCACGAACAGGCCGAGCTGGTCGGACGGGTCCCAGTCCAGTTGCGCGCTCAGCTTGTGGCGCGGCGATTTGTCGAGTGGCCGGCCTTCCAGCGAGCTGCCGTCGAAGGCCGGCTCACCGCCGCCCTTGCGTTTGGAGTCGGTGAAGGTGTAGCTGCCGCTGAGCTTCCAGGCACGCGCCAGCGGCAAGCCGGCGCCGACTTCGAGGCCACGCAGGGTCACGCGGTCGATGTTGTCGTAGGTGTAGATGTTGCGGCCCGGTGAGCGCGGGTCGGCCACACCGGTGTCGTAGCTCGCGACCTTGTTCTTGAAGGCGTTGTTGAACAGCGTGAAGCTGGCGTAACGGCCGTCGCGGTCGAAACGCAGGCCGAGTTCCTGCGTGGTGCTGGTCTCGGGTTTCAGGTCGCTGCTGCCGCACAGGGTGCCGGGCACCGCACCGGCGACACCGCCGGTGGTCATGCAGTAGCCGGCCGTGCTTTGTCGGATGGTGGGCGGCTTGAAGCCCTTGGCCACGCCGCCGCGCAGCGTCCACGCCGGGTCGAGTTTGTAGACGCCGTACACACGCGGTGTCCATTCGCGGCCGTAGCGCTCGTCGTCGTCCAGGCGCACGCCGGTGGTGAGTGTGAAGGCGTCGTTGAAGAAGAACTCGTTTTCTGCGAACAGCGCCCAGGAGGTCAGCTGGATGCGGTTGGCGTTGGGCGCGTAACCGCCGGGCGCAGCGTCCTGGTTGGCCACGCCGCTGAGCCGGTTCTGGCTGTACTGCCCACCCAGCTTGAGCAGGCTGTTGCCCAGCGGCAGGTTGAGCACGCCGTCGAGCACGGTGTTGCTGAGCTTGGGCACCACCGGGTTGGGGCCGTTGGCGCGCGTCTGGGTCTGCTCGCCGGTCTCGCCGTAGAGCGACACCGTGGAGCTGCCGAAGTCCCAGCGTCCGTTGTGCGTGATGCCCCAGTGCTCGCGTTCGTGCCGGGTGCGCAGCACGGCGGTGGCCGGCACTGTGTCGGCGCTGGTGAGGCCGGGCGTGGTGCGGTACTGCAGGCGTTCCCGGCCGAACTCGAGCGCCACGTCCTGGTTGGCCGCGGGCCTGGCGCTGAGCTTGACGGTGAGGCTGTCGTCGTTCTGGCCGTAGGCGCCGGCGGTTGCGTTGGCGGCGTTGTAGAAATCGTCCTCGCGCCGTTCGCGCGTCTTGCCGTAGATCTGCAGGCCGAGCACCTCGTCCTTGATCGGCCCGCCGACCCAGAACTCGCCCAGCGCGGTGTTGCCCTGGTTGTTCTCCTGCTGCCAGACGCCACCCACCGTGAGCGAACCGCTCCAGCGCTGGGGCACCTTGCGCGTGATGATGTTGATGACGCCGCCCATGGCGTCGGCACCGTAGAGCGAGGACATCGGGCCGCGCACGACCTCGATGCGTTCGATCGCCTCCAGTGGCGGGATCAGGTTGGACTGCACGCCGCCGGTGCCGCGGTTCATGGTTTCGCGCGTGTTCTGGCGCTTGCCGTCAACCAGGATCAGCGTGTACTCGCCGGGCATGCCGCGGATGGAGATGTCGTTCTCGTTGGGGTTGCCGCCGACCACGCTCACGCCTTCGAGCTTGCGCACCACATCGTTCAGCGTCGCGTGCGGCTGGGCGTCGAGCTCTTCGCGCGTGATGACGGAAATGCTCGCCGGCGCTTCGCGCACCGCCTGCTCGCGCCCACTGGCCGTGACCACCACGGTGTTGAGCGTTGTCTCTTCGCTGGCGGGTGCTTGCTGCGCCAGCGCCGGCGTGGCCAGCACGGTGGCCAGTCCGGTGGAGGCCAGGGCGGCGCTCAGGCGGGTCAGGGGCGCAAACGGTGTCGGCAGGCCACGGCCGAGGCGGTCGCGGGCGATGAAACGGAGCCGCGCGCTGGACGCGGTGCAGGGCAGTGGTGACATGTTGGGGCGGCCCGAAGTGGCCGTTGTGAGAGGGGAGTCTGGTGCCGCCGGGGCGGTGGCGCTGGGGTTGGACGATGCTAGCAGCGGATCGCATCAAATGCAAATCATTCGCATCTGATGGTGGTGCGATCACGCGCATGCGTGGCGTGCAAACGCCACCCGCCGGCAGGCCGGTAGGCCGGAATGGCTGTCAGGGGAGGGAGCTGGCCCGCTGCGGCGGGCGGCGGGCCGTCAGCCCTTGCGGGCGCGTTCGTACAGGCCCTGCACCTTGGGCACGTTGGCTTCCAGCTCGCGGATACGGTTGGGGCCACTGGGGTGGGTGGAGAGGAAGCTGGCGCCCGAGCCGCCGCTGTTGGCGCTCATCTTCTGCCACAGGCTCACGCTGGCGCGTGGCTGGTAACCCGAGCGGGCGGCCAGCTCCAGGCCCACCAGGTCGGCTTCGGTCTCGTCTTCGCGGCTGAACTTGAGCGTGAGCAGCTGCGTGCCCAGGTTGGCCGCCACGTCACCGAGCTGGCCCAGGCCGAGCAACTGGGCCGCGATCGACAGGCCGATGCCGGTGGCATTGCTCTTGGCGACCCGCGAGCGCGCGTGCTCGCGCAGGGCGTGCGCCATTTCGTGGCCCATGATCATCGCGGTCTCGTCGTCGTTGAGGCCGAGCTTTTCCAGGATGCCGGTGAAGAAGGCGATCTTGCCGCCCGGCATGCAGAAGGCATTGATCTGCTCGCTCTGGATCAGGTTGACTTCCCACTTCCACTGCGTGGCGCGCGAGTTCCACTGCGCCGAATGCGGAATGATGCGCTGCGCGATGCCGCGCAGGCGCTGCACTTGCGGGTGGCTGGCCGGCATCAGCACCTTCTTGGCGCTGGCCTCGGCCATCATCTGGCCGTATTGCTGGTTGGCCGCGTTCTCCAGTTCACCCGCCGGCACCAGCTTGCGCAGCGAAGAACCTTCGCCCACGTTGACCTGGGCAGCCGCCGGCAGCGCTGCACTGGCCGCCGCCGCGGTGCCCGCAAGCACGAAGGCGCGCCGTGCCGACCACACGTGTTCGGGGCGGGGTGGCGCGTCGGGGGCGGAGGTCTTCAGGTCGCAGAGCAGGCACATGCGTGAATAATAGACAAAGCCGGGTGCTTGTGCCCGTTCGCGCTGTAGGCGCCCCTATTTTTTCTCGTTCATGGCATCCCCTTCCGATCTGCCGAAGACCACACCTTCAGAGGTTTCCGGCAGCGCTGCCGCCACCGACACGGCGGCACGGCCCAGCTGGGGCGAGACGCTGCGTGTTTATCTGGAGCCGGCCAGCCTGCGCATGTTCGCGTTGGGTTTTTCGGCCGGCCTGCCGCTGCTGCTGGTGCTGGGCACGCTGAGCTTTCGTTTGCGTGAGGCCGGGCTGGACCGCACCACCATCGGTTACCTGAGCTGGGTTGGGCTGGCCTACGGTTTCAAGTGGTGCTGGGCGCCGCTGGTGGACCGTTTGCCAATCCCGCTGCTCACCCGCTGGCTGGGGCGTCGGCGCAGCTGGCTGCTGCTGTCGCAGGTGCTCATCATGGCTTCGCTGGTGGGCATGGCGCTGGCCGATCCACGCAGCAACCTCAACCTGGTGGTGTGGTGCGCCCTGGCTGTGGCCTTTGCCTCGGCGACACAGGACATTGCGCTCGACGCCTTCCGCATCGAATCGGCCGACGTGCGCCACCAGGGCGCGCTGGCCGCCACCTACCAGACCGGTTACCGGCTGGCGATGATCTGGGCCGGTGCCGGCGTGTTGTGGATCGCAGCCCGTGCCGAAGTGGCACCGCCCGCCGCCACGGCGGCCCTGGCCGGCGCGGCGGCTGCGCCCGGCGTGCTGTACCAGCAGGCGGCCTGGACCACGGCCTACCTGGTGATGGCGGCCAGCATGCTGGTGGGGGTGCTCACCGTGCTGTTCTCGCGCGAGCCCGCGCGCCTGGCCATGCCGGCCGCGAAGAGCCTGGCCGAGTGGCTGCGCGGCGCGCTGATCGAGCCCTTCGCCGACTTTCTGCAGCGTTATGGCAAACAGGCGCTGCTGATCCTGGCGCTGATCGGCGTCTACCGCATCAGCGACGTGGTGATGGGCATCATGGCCAACCCCTTCTATGTGGACATGGGCTACACCAAGGACGAGGTGGCCGCCGTGACGAAAGTGTTCGGCGTCATCATGACCCTGGTGGGCGCCTTCATCGGCGGCGCGCTGTCGCTGCGGCTGGGGGTCATGCGCGTGCTGATGCTGGGCGCGGTGCTGTCTGCGGCCAGCAACCTGCTGTTCGCCTGGCTGGCCGGGCACGGCCACGACGTGCGTGCGCTGATGCTGGTGATCTCGGCCGACAACCTGAGCGCGGGCGTGGCCTCTGCGGCTTTCATCGCCTACCTTTCGGGCCTCACCAACATCCGCTATTCGGCCACGCAGTACGCGCTGTTCAGCTCCATGATGCTGCTGGCGCCGAAATGGCTGGCGGGGTATTCGGGTGCCTTTGTCGACGCGTACGGCTACCCCACCTTCTTCGTCGCCACTGCCTGCCTGGGCTTGCCGGTGCTGGTGCTGATCTGGCTCGCCATGCGCCTGGCGCCCGTGGACCACAAGGCCTGAACGACGGCCTGCGTTTACATGGCTTTACGTGGCCGGGCCACGCACTTCACACGCCCCTGCCACGATGCGGGCCTGGGCCGCCCGCCGCTACACTGAAAACCATGAACCCTCGCCTGCTGATGATTGAAGACGATGGCCGCCTCGCCCAGATGGTGGTGGAGTACCTGGGCCAGTCGGGCTTCGAGGTCACCCACGCCAGCGACGGCGAAGCCGGGCTGGAACAGTTCCAGCTGCTGCAGCCGCAACTGGTCATCCTGGATCTGATGATGCCCGGCATCGACGGCCTCGAAGTGTGCCGCCGCATCCGCGCCCTGCCTGGCGAAGGCGCGCGCGTGCCGGTGCTCATGCTCACCGCCAAGGGCGACCCCATGGACCGCATCATCGGCCTGGAGCTCGGCGCCGACGACTACCTGCCCAAGCCCTTCGAGCCGCGCGAATTGCTGGCACGCGTGCGTGCCGTGCTGCGCCGCCGCGGCGACGGCGCCTCGGGTGGCAGCAGCGTGGCGCGCAGCACGCCGGTGCTGCGCTTCGGCTCGCTCGACATCGACCGCGATGCGCGCACCGTGCGCGTCGGAGAGCAACTGTGCGACCTCACCTCCTACCAGTTTGATCTGCTGGTGGCGATGGCCGAGCGCGCCGGGCGCGTGCTCACGCGCGACCAGATCATGGAGGCGGTGCGCGGGCGCGAGCTGGAGGCTTTTGACCGTTCGATCGACGTGCACATCGGCCGCATCCGCAATGCCATCGAAGCCGACAGCAAGGACCCCAAACGCATCCTGACGGTGCGCGGCGTGGGTTACGTGTTCGCCAAGCAGCAGGACTGATGTCGGCCGCCCTACGCCAGCCCTCGCCATGAGCAGTCTGTTCGGCTCCCGTCTGTATGTGCGCATCTGGCTGGCGGTGGTGGCCGCGGTCACCGTGCTCACGCTGGTGACCGGCTGGCTGTGGCAGCAGGCGCTCGACGAAGACCGGGCCGAACGCGAGGCGCGGGTGACGCGCACGATCATCGTGCGCGACGGCACACGGCAGATCGTGGGCGAAGCGCCGGCGCGCGCGGTCAGCATTCCCGGTGAAGGTTGGGAGTTCGAGGTCGTGATGAAGGACGGGCAGACCCTCTACGTGTTGCTGCCGCGCCCGAACCGGCCGGCCGGCAGTGGCAACCCGGGGCGGCGCGCGCCCGATTGGTTCCAGACACCGACCGGCTTCGCCTGGTTGCTCGGCCTGGTGGCGCTGGCGGTGGCACTCGGCGCTTACCCCATCGTGCGGCGCCTGACCAAACGCCTGGAGGCGCTGCAAAAGGGTGTGGAGCGTTGGGGCGACGGCGATCTGTCCACGCGCTTGCCAATGACCGGTCAGGACGAGGTGGCGTTTCTCGCCACCCGTTTCAATGCCGCGGCCGAACGCGTGCAGACACTGCTGCAATCCCACAAGGCCTTGCTGGCCAACGCCTCGCACGAACTGCGCTCGCCGCTGGCGCGCATCCGCATGGGGCTGGAGTTGCTGGGCAACGGCAGCCCGAGCGCACCGCAGCGTGCCGAAATCGCGCGCAGCATCGACGAGCTGGATCAACTGATCGACGAGATCCTGCTGGCGAGCCGGCTCGACCTGATCGACGCGCGCGACGCCTCCGCGCTGGGCTCGACCGAAGAGGTCGACATGGTGGGCCTGGCGGCCGAGGAATGTGCCCGCACCGGCGCCGATCTGGACATCCATCCCGGCGCCACGCCGGCGCTGGTGCACGGTCAGGCGCGCCTGCTGCGCCGCGTGCTGCGCAACCTGCTGGAAAACGCCCGGCGCTACGGCACCGCGGCGGACGGTGTGGCGGATGGGGCCGAGGTGCGCTTGAGCATCCTGACGCCCGATGCGACTTTGCAACAGCGTGGGCGCGTCGCCGGCCGCAGGGTGGTGCTGTGGGTGGAAGACCACGGGCCCGGTGTGCCGCCGCCGCTGCGCCAGCGCATCTTCGAGCCGTTTTACCGCTTGCCCGGCGCGAGTGAGCGCGAGGGCGGTGTGGGCCTGGGCCTGTCGCTGGTCAAGACCATCGTCGAGCGGCACGGTGGCACGGTGCGCTGCGAAGACCGTGAGGGCGGTGGCGCGCGCTTTGTGGTGGACCTGCCGGCGACCGAAGCCACATCCTGAGGCGTTTGGTGCCTTTACCCACGTTGGCGCTGCCGGGACAGAGGCAGTTTTGAGAACAATCCCCCAAATTGGGGATGTTCCGAATCCATGCGGCAGCGCACAATTCGTTTCGTTGCTGTCACCACAACAGAACAAGCAAGTCGGCGAACACACACTCAAACACTCGTTGTTTGAAACGGGTCTCCCAACGACGTCCCTTCAAGGACTTTCAACAGCCACCGCAAGGTGGCTCTTTTTTTGCCTGCTGCGCGCTGCCCGATGCGCTCAGGCGGTGGTGGTTTCGAGCGTGTTGCCGGGCAGCGAGTGCAGCCAGTCGACCACATCGCCCGCCGGCTGGTAACCCTGCACACACACCTGCAACAGCGCACGCACGGCGATCACGTCGTTGCGGCCCATGGCCTCGTTCAGCGCGGTCAGCAGGCGCTGCATTTCGCTCCAGGGCAGCATGTCCTCCTGCGCTTTCATGATGCGCGGGTGTTGCGTGGGCTGCGGGTTGTCTCCGATCAGCAGTTCTTCGTACAGCTTTTCGCCCGGGCGCAGGCCGGTGATCTGGATCTCGATGTCGCCAGTCGGGTTCTGTTCGTCCTTGACCTGCAGGCCCGAGAGCTCGACCATGCGTTGCGCCAGGTCGATGATGCGCACCGGTTCACCCATGTCGAGCACGAACACGTCCCCGCCTTCGGCCATGGCACCGGCCTGGATCACCAGCTGGGCCGCTTCCGGAATGGTCATGAAGTAGCGTGTGATGTCCGGGTGGGTCAGGGTGATCGGGCCGCCGTTGCGGATCTGCTCGCGGAACAGCGGCACGACCGAACCGCTGGAGCCCAGCACATTGCCAAAACGCACCATGGCGAAGGTGGTTCCCTGGTGGGCGGGATCGGCCGCCAGGGCCTGCAACACCATCTCGGCCAGGCGCTTGCTCGCACCCATGACGTTGGTGGGGCGCACGGCCTTGTCGGTGCTGATCAGCACAAAATGCGACGCACCCGCGGCCTGCGCCGCCTGCGCGCACACCCAGGTGCCCCAGGCGTTGTTGCGCAGGCCTTGCACCGGGTTGTGCTCCACCAGGGGCACGTGTTTGTAGGCGGCGGCGTGGTACACCGTCTGCGGCCGCCAGGCCTGCATGATCTGCGTCATGCGCTCCTCGTCCTGCACCGAGGCCAGCAGCGGCACCAGTTGCACGGAGGGGGCGCTGCATTCGAGGAGACTGTCCATCTCCAGCCCCTCGCCCCTGGCGCTCAGCAGGGTTTCGAGCTCGCGGTGGATCTGGTACAGCGCGAACTCGCTGTTTTCCACCAGCAGCATGGCACGCGGCTGGCAGGCCACGATCTGCCGGCACAGCTCGCTGCCGATACTGCCACCGGCGCCGGTGATCGCCACCACCTTGTCGCGGATCAGGTGGTTGAGCAATTCGGTGTTGGGCCGGACCGGGTCACGGCCCAGCAGATCTTCGATGTCGAGTTCCTGCACGTCGCTGAGCGTGACGCGGCCGGCGGCCAGATCGGACATGCCGGGCAGGGTGCGCACATGCACCGGGTGGTGGCGCAGTGTGTCGAGGACGTGCAGACGCCGTTCGCGGGTGACCGAGGGCAGCGCCAGCAGCACGTCGGTGACACCGAGATCGGGGATGAGTTCGGCCAGCTCGGCCGGGTCGTACACGGTGCGCCCGTCCAGGGTATTGCCATGCAGCTGCACGTCGTCGTCCAGAAAACCCAGCAGGCGGTGTTCGCTGCCGCGCGACAGCGCCGCGGCGAGTTGCCGCCCGGCCACACCGCCGCCGTAGATCAGCAAGCCCGGCAGGTGCTCGCGCCGCAGCATGGTGCGGTACAGGCCACCCAGCCAGTAACGCACCATCACCCGGCTGAAACCGACGAAGACCAGCAGCAGCAGCGGCTGGATCACGCCCACGGTGCGCGGCACACCCGGCACGCTGATGACGGTGAACACGGTGCCGAAGAAGAGCGTGTACAGCACCATGGCCTGCGCCAGGCTGAGCATCGCGTTCCAGCCGGCGTAGCGGAAGATGGCGCGGTACAGGCCGAAGCGGATGAACAGCGGCAGCGCGATCAGCACCGAGCCCATGACGGCCAGCATGTGCGCCGGGGTCAGGTCCACCCAATGCTCCAGCCGCAGGCACAGGGCCAGCCAGACGGACAGGGCACACAGCGCGATGTCGACCGCAATGGCGAGCAGGCGCTTGACCATGCGTGGCATGAGCAGAAGTGTGGTGGCGGTAGGACCGCCGGTATCCCTGTTGCTGGTCATTTTTTTAATGGGTCACGCCGTCACGGCGCAGCACTTTGACAAACGTCATCCAGAGGATGCGCATGTCGAACCACAGACTCTGGCGCTGCAGATATTCTGCATCCAGCGCCACCTTTTGCGGAATCGGCAACTCGTCACGGCCGTTGACCTGCGCCCAGCCGGTGAGCCCGGGCACCAGCTCGTCGACGCCTCGCTGGGTGCGCAGGGCGATCAGGTCGTCCTGGTTGAACAGCGCAGGGCGTGGGCCGACGAAGCTCATGTCGCCACGCAGGATGCTCCAGAGTTGCGGCAGTTCGTCCAGGCTGCTTTTGCGCAGAAAGGGGCCGATCGGCGTCAGGTACTTGCCGGGATCGGTCAGCAGGTGGGTGGCGACGGCGGGTGTGTCGATGCGCATGCTGCGGAACTTGGGCATGCGGAAGATGCGGTTGTGGCGGCCGACGCGGTCGGACCAGTAGAGCGCAGGGCCTTTGGAGGTGAGGCGCACGGCCAGCGCCACGAGCAGCACGGGCAGCAGCAGGATGGCGCCGGCGCAGAGGGCGAGCAGGAGGTCGAAGAGGCGTTTCATGGTGCCGAGAGTCCCATTGCCGTGCGACGCAGGCCTTCGTCCACGCCGATTGGCGGTGTCCAGCCCAGGGTCTGGCGGGTGTGTTGGATGTCAACCTGCAGGTTGCCCAGCAGCCTTTGCGCCACATCGCTTTTGCCCAGCGCGGTGGCGCCCAGCTGCAGCATGAACGGAGGCACTGCCAGCAGGCGCGCAGGCTTGCCCATGGACTGGCCGATGCGCTGGATCAGCGCGGCGGTGGACAGGTCTTCTCCGTCGCTGACCATGAAGGCCTGGTGGGCCGCTGCGGGGTGGTCGACGCAGGTGAGCAGCAGGTCGGCCAGATTGTCCAGCGCGACCAGGCTGCGGCGATTGCGCGTGACCGCACCCAGGGGCAGGGGCATGCCGCGACGCACAGCGCGCATGAGACTGGCGAAGTTGGCTTTCACGCCGGGGCCATAGACCAGCGGCGGGCGGACGATGGCAACCTCCAGGCCGGTTTCGGCGGCGATCCGGTGCAGGCCTTGTTCGGCCTCCGCCTTGGATGTGCCGTACGCGTCTTTGGGTGCGGGCGTGTCGCTGGCACGGTACGGCTGTTGTGGCTCGGTACCCTCGCCGTTGACCTTCACCGAACTCACGAAGACGAAGCGCCGCACGCCGGCCGCTGCTGCCTGGCGCGCCAGGTTCAGTGTGCCTTCCACATTGATGCGGCGGAATTCGCTCAGGGGATCGGCTGACGACTCGTTCATGACATGCACACGGGCCGCGGTGTGAACGACACTGTCGCAACCGCTGAGTGCGTCCGTCCAGTCCGTTTGCCCATCCATTGCCGCGACGAGCGCAGCCTCCACGCCTTGGCCGGTCGAGCCGGCGGTGCGCACGGCGCCACGCACCGCACGGCCGGTGGTCAATGCATGCCGGCACACGGCTGCACCCACGAAGCCATTGGCACCGGTGACGAGTAGCGTGCTCATGACACGGACCTTTCCTTCATGTGCACCGCTTCTGCCAGGAGCTGCTCCAGCCGCTCCATCAGCATGTCGCGATCAAACTCGCGGTGCGCGTAATCACGGCCCTTGCGGCCCATGGCCGCGCGCTGGTCTGGCGACAGTGATGACAGGGCGAGGACGGCGTCGGCAAGGCCCGCCGAATCGCCCGCATTGCACACCAGGCCGGCCTCGGCCGAGCGAATCACCTGGGCACCCTCGCCATCCAGCATGCCGAGCAAGGGGATGCCGGATTGCAGGTAACTTTGCACCTTGCCGGGGATGGTCAAACTGAACACAGGGTCCTTTTTCAGTGACACGAGCAGTGCATCGGCCTGGGCATAGAACGACGGCATGCGCTCGACCGGATGTCGGCCGAGCAGGAGCACGCGTTCCTCCAGTCCACGACGGCGCACTTCCTCTTGCAGCCAATCCGACTTGCGTCCGTCGCCGACGATGAGCCAGCGCACGCCAGGGTTGTTCTTGAGCCGCATGGCGGCTTCCAGCACGGCGGGCAGGTCTTGTGCTTCGCCGATGTTGCCGGCAAACAGCACGCTGAACACGCCGGGCAAGGATGGCACCTCAGGGGCCGGCACGACATCTGCCTGTGCGAACACCGGCTCCGACCAGCTGGGAAAATAACGGATCTTGTCGGGGTCGGCACAGTACTGGGCGATGCTTGCCTGGAAACCGCGGGACTGGCCCAGCACCAGCGTGCAGCGGTTGTAGATGAACGAGACCAGGCGTCCCACCAGGCCCAGCAGCCGCGGCGAACGCACCACGCCAATGGCGGCCAGCGTCTCGGGCCAGAGGTCCAACACCCAGAACACCACGGGAGCGCGTTTCAGCCGGCCCATCAAAATGGCCGGCAGGCCCACCGTGATGGGAGAAGGTTCAAACACGAACACGGCGTCAAACGACTCGCCGCGCAACCGCCAGGGGCCGGAAAGGCAAGCGCCCACCACGTAGCTGAGGTAGTTCAGCATCAGCCGGAGTGAGCCCTGGGCACGGGCCAGCATGGGCACGCGCACGATGCGTGCGCCGTGGTACGTGCTGAATTGCGCAGGGTTGTCACGGAATGCAGGAAACACCGTGCCCGCCGGATAGTTCGGCTTGCCCGTCAACACGGTGACCGTGTGTCCACGCTTCGTCCACTCCTGGACGAGATCGTTGATGCGGAAGTTTTCGGGCCAAAAATATTGGCTGACCACCAGGATTCGCAAGGGACGCCCCGGGTCAGCTTTTCTTCCAGACCACGCGGTTGACGTAGTCCGTGTAGCTGTGAACGATGCGCACGACCTTGTCCGACACATTGGGCATGCTGTAGTCGGCCACCTGGCGCAACAGGCGCTCTTCGCCGCGCGGTTGCGATGCGAGGATTGCGAGGCCTTGCAGCACCCGCTCGGTGTCCAGGCCGACCATCATCACCGCGGCCTCTTCCATGCCCTCCGGTCGCTCGTGCGCCTCGCGCAGGTTGAGCGCGGGAAAGTTCAGGATCGACGACTCTTCATTGATCGTTCCACTGTCGGACAACACGGCCCGCGCCTGGATTTGCAGCTGGTTGTAGTCGGTGAAGCCCAGCGGCTTGAGCAGCCGCACCAGCGGATGGAACGTGATGGCCTTGCTGTCCACGCGCTTCTGGGTGCGTGGGTGCGTGGACACGATGACCGGCAGACCGTGCTGCTCGGCCACCTGGTTCAGAACGTCCACCAGCTTGAGGAACTGCGCGTCCGAGTCGATGTTTTCTTCGCGGTGCGCGCTGACGACGAAGAAGCGGTCTTTTTCCAGACCCAGCGTGGTGAGCACCTGCGAAGCGTCGATGCGTGACCGGTAGTGGGCGAGCACCTCGGCCATCGGGCTGCCGGTCTTGATCACCATGTCCGGCGGCAGGCCTTCGCGCAGCAGGTACTCGCGGGCGATGCTGCTGTAGGTGAGGTTGATGTCGGCCGTGTGATCGACGATGCGGCGGTTGATCTCCTCGGGCACGCGCATGTCGAAGCAGCGGTTGCCGGCCTCCATGTGGAAGATCGGGATCTTGCGCCGCTTGGCGGGGATGACCGAGAGGCAACTGTTCGTGTCGCCCAGCACCAGCAGCGCCTCGGGCTGCTCCTGCAGCAGCACGCCATCCATGGCGGCGATGATCTTGCCGATGGTCTCGGCGGCGCTGCCACCCGCGGCGTTGAGGAAATGGTCGGGCTTGCGGATGCTCAGGTCGTCAAAGAAGATCTGATTGAGTTCGTAGTCGTAGTTCTGGCCGGTGTGAACCAGCACGTGCTCGCAGTGCTCGTCCAGGCGCGCCATCACGCGCGAGAGCCGGATGATTTCGGGCCGTGTGCCGACGACCGTCATGACCTTCAGTTTTTTCAAGGGTGTTCCTTCAGACGGGGCAGGCATAGGTGTCGGGCCGCTCGCGGTCAAAGATTTCGTTGGCCCAGAGCATGACCACCATCTCCTGTGTGCCGGTATTGGTGATGTCGTGCGTCCAGCCCGGCACGGTCTCCACCACCTGCGGGCGATCGGCGTGGGTGTGCAGCTCGTGCGTTTCGCCGGTGAGCATGTGGCGGAAGCGGAAGCAGGCCTGGCCCTGGATCACCAGGAACTTCTCGGTCTTGGTGTGGTGGTAGTGCCCGCCGCGTGTGATGCCGGCGTGCGCGGTGAAGAACGAGAACTGTCCGCAGTCGGGCGTCTTGAGCATTTCGACAAACACGCCGCGCGCATCGCCGTGTCGGGTCAGCGCGTATGCGAAGTCCTCGGGTGGCAGGTAGCTCACATAGGTGGAATACAGCGCCCGCGTGAAGCCGGTGCCCACGCGGTCGATCACCTGCGTGTCGCGGCTGGCACGAAACCCCTGGATCTGCCGGGCGACGTTGCCCACCGTGGTGGTGTATTGCGGCGTGAGCGTGGCAAAGCCCAAGGCATCGACCGAGGCCACGGCGCCGTCCATCAGTTGCAGGAAGCGTGCAATGACGTCGTCTACATACACCAGCGTGAGTGGCGCGGCGGGGTCGTTCACCTGGATGGGCAGGCCGCGCGTGGTGTTGTGGCAGAAGGTCGCCACCGCCGAGTTGTAGTTGGGCCTGCACCACTTGCCGAACACGTTGGGCAGCCGGAACACGTGCACCGGCACACCATGGCTGCGCTGCAGATCGAACAACGCCTGTTCTGCCGCTTGCTTGCTGCGGCCATAGGGGTTGTCGTTGGCCGCCTGCGTGGAGGAGGTGTAGAGCACGCTGGGCGCGGGCAAGCCCCGGGTGGCACGCGCTTGCAGTGCCGCGCAGAGCGCGCGCGTCAGATCGGCATTGCCCGTGGTGAATTCCTGCGGATCCTGCGGGCGGTTGACGCCGGCGAGGTGAAACACCGTGTCCACGCCTTCCAGCAGCGCCGGTAGCGCGTCGACCGGTGTGTCGCGGGTGAAGGGCACGACTTCGATGTCGCGCCGCTCGGACAGGTGCAGTGCCAGGTTCTTGCCGATGAAGCCTTGCGCGCCGGTGATCAGGACTTTTCTCATGTGCACCTCACTCCTCGGCCACCGCGGCCTCGCCACGGACGATGCGCTGCATGAAGTCCAGCTTGAGCAGCAGGGCCTTCATGCCCGGCACGTCGAGCTGCTCGGTGTTGTGCGAGTGGTACTCGTCCTTGTGCAGTGCCTGGGTGAGCCGCTCCTCGCCTTCGTCGACGTACTTCTCATAGTTGAGATCACGCCCGTCGGGTGCGACACGGTAGTAGTCGCCCAGGTCTTGCGCAGAGGCCATTTCCTCGCGGCTGAGCAAGGCCTCGTAGAGCTTTTCGCCATGGCGGCTGCCCATCACACGCACCGGGTGATCTGGCTGGCCGAGCAGTTCCAGCACGGCACGTGTGAGCACCTCAACCGTGGCCGCGGGCGCCTTCTGCACGAAGATGTCACCGTTGTGGCCATGCTCGAAGGCGTAGAGCACAAGATCCACCGCGTCCGCCAATGTCATCATGAAGCGCGTCATGGCCGGGTCGGTCACAGTGATCGGCGCGCCATTGCGGACCTGGTCGACGAACAGCGGAATCACCGAGCCGCGCGACGCCATCACGTTGCCATAACGCGTGCCGCAGATCACGGTGCCGGTGCCTTCCAGGTTGCGGCTGGCGGCCACCATCACCTTTTCCATCATCGCCTTGCTGATGCCCATCGCGTTGATCGGATAGACCGCCTTGTCAGTGCTCAGGCAGATGACCCGCTGCACGCCGGCGGCGACCGCCGCGCCGAGCACGTTCTCGGTGCCCATCACGTTGGTGAGCACCGCCTGCATGGGGTGGAACTCGCAGGATGGAACCTGCTTGAGCGCCGCGGCATGGAACACGAAGTCGACACCGCGCATGGCTTGGTCCAGGCCGTTGCGCTCGCGCACGTCGCCGATGTAGAAGCGCAGCTTGGGGTGGGCGTAGCGCTTGCGCTGGTCGTCCTGCTTCTTTTCGTCGCGGCTGAAGATCCGGATCTCGCCGATGTCCGAATCGAGGAAGCGTTTGAGCACGGCATTGCCGAACGAACCGGTGCCGCCTGTGATCAGGAGGGTCTTGTCCTTGAACATGCTCTTCATCGTTGTGGTCGTCATGCGTTATCGAGGCAGCGCCGCTGCGAACAGCGCATCCTTTTGCTGAGGGGTGGGGTAATTGATCAGCACCGCACGGTACTGACCCTTGAAGACGAACAGGCTGCCAGCCGCGGCGCCGACGATGCCGCAACGCTGGATGAGCGCGCCCATGTGCTCCAGCGAACCGGCACCGCCCAGCACGGTGAGTGGCACCTTCAGGGCCGAGCGCAGGCGGTGGGCCAGGTCCAGGTCGTAACCCTTCAAGGTGCCGTCGCGATCGACCGCGTTGAGCACGATCTCGCCCGCGCCGGCAGCTTCCAGCTGCTGCGCCAGTTGCACCGGGTCTTGTGAATGGGTGCGTGTCGCATTGTGCGTGCACACCTCGTGGCCGCTGGCGAACAGGCCGGACTTCTTGCGCACGTCGATCACCGCCACCACGCTCTGACGCCCGATCGCGGCCGCCATTTCACCGAGCAGCCCGGGGCGCGCCACGGCGGCCGCACTCACGGAGACCTTTTCCACGCCCAGGTCGATGATGCGGGCGGCCTGTTGTGCCGACGTGATGCCGCCGCCGTAACACAGAGGCATCCGGCATTCGGCGGCCAGCTTGGCGATCAGCCCGTAGTTGGGCTCCACGCCTTTCACGCTGGCGTCGATGTCCAGCACCACGAGCTCGTCGGCTTCCTTCTCGTTGAAGATCTTGACGGCATTGATCGGATCACCAACGTACTTCGGTGTCTTGAAGCCGACGGTCTTGACCAGGCCGCCGTTGTGCACGAGCAGGCAGGGAATGATTCGGGGGCGCAGCATGGTCGGTCGTCAGTTCGTGGCGAAGTTCTTCAGCAGCTGGGCGCCGAAATGGTGGCTCTTTTCGGGGTGGCACTGCACGCCGTGGATGTGACCGGCCGATACCACGCAATCGAAGCTCAGGCCATAGGTTGCCGAAGCGGCCACGTGGGCGCGGTCTTCGCAGTCGAAGTAGTACGAGTGAAGGAAGTAGAAGCGCGGTTGCGGTTCGAAGCCTGCGAACAACGGGCTGTCGGGCCGCACCTGCAGATCGTTCCAGCCCATGTGCGGCTGCGGCAGGTCGGCGGACGCGGGTGTCTGGGCAAAGGCGCGCACGCGGCCTGGGATCCAGTTCAGGCCCCGCATCTCGCCTTCGTCCGATCCGCTGGCGAGCATCTGCATGCCCACACACACGCCCAGCACCGGCACCCGCTCGCCTTGCACGCGCGCCTCCAGGGGCTCGCGCAAGCCCGACTGGTTGAGCAAGGTCATCGCGTGATCGAACGAACCCACGCCGGGCAGGATCAAGCGTGTTGCGTCCGCCAGTTCCGCCGGCACCTTGGCCCGCTCGGCGGGCAAGCCCAGGCGCTTGAACATGTTCAGGAAGGCCTGGATGTTGCCCACGCCGTAGTCGACGATGCGGATCATCGGAAGTGCCTTTTCTCCAGCCCGAGTGTGCGCAGCACCGTGGTGCCCAGGCCGATCAACCAGCGTTTGTTCCGGTAGTCGCGGTAGGTCTTCTTCGGTCCTTCGAAGATCTGCTGCAGCTCGTCGACGGTGAGGTCCAGCTTGTGGGCGACGTACTCGAACTCCTGCTTGAGGAAGTGCTCGTCCATCTCGGGCGACGCGATGCGCTCCAGGGCCGCCTCGCGGGTCATCTGGCCCGTCATGATGAGACTGGAGAAATGGGCGCGCCGCTTGTGGAAGCCGAAGCGGCGCGGCAGCCAGTAGTCTTCGTAGAAGCGCGTGAAGCGCGACTCGTGGTGCTTGTGCTGGAAACGCTGCCAGCCGAAGCGCTGGTTCAACTCGTCCTCGGCATCCTTCTTCACGTAGGGCACGAGGTTGAGCGGATGGTGCACCTTCATGCCCAGGATCTTCTGGTAATACAGCTTGTAGACCAGGATGTCGGTGAGCGGGAAAGACTCCAGCGGCCGTTGGCCGAACTGTCGGTGAATGTCGTTGAAGAGGGTGGTGTCGATGCCCAGATAGCCTCCCCACTCTTCAGGCTCGCGACAGCATTCTGTGGAGAAGTTGGACCCCGTAATGATGTGTTTGACCTTGTACTGACGCGCGAACTTGTACAGGCCGGAGAAAAATGCGCCGTCCTGCGGCAGGTCCTGATCGGGGATGCCCGAGCGCAGGAAGGCAGTCTGCAGGTCCTTCATTTCCTCCCAGTTGATGACCTCGGTGAAGAGCTCCAGCCCGAGACCATCGACCAGCTTTTCAATGTTGCCCACAGCCTGATCGGTGTTCCAGCCGGCGTCGACGTGGAACAGCAATGGGCGCAGCCCCATTTTCTCTTTGGCTATGTAAGCGGCGTAGGAACTGTCCAAGCCCCCGGAGAGGCCAATGATGCAGTCGAAGTCCTTGCCTTGGCCGTCGGCCTTGATGCGCTCAGCCAGTTGCGCCAATGTTTGCTCGCCGCCGGCATCGGTGTCCCAGTTGGGTTGGATCGTTGCGTTGAAATTGCCGCAGTAATCGCAGCGGCCTCGCCCGTCGAACGTGATGTTCGGATCGGAGGTGTCCATGATGCAATGGCTGCAGATCTGATAGTTCAGATAGGTCATGTGCGATTCAAGTCAATATTAAAAAATTACTGCCAGCCACTGAAAATGCCGTAAAAGCGTTGTCGAATACCGTATAGAAACGCATTCGCGCTGGCGAGAGCACGCAATTTTTCGACGAAACCAACATCGCTTTTCAAGATGCCGATTATGCTGCCCTTGCTGCGGTGGTCTTCACAAATAATTTTCCCTTCCAGTTTTGCGCGACTATTTTTGTCGAGATCTTGGCCATATCTTTCGAAAAATAATTTATTGGCGCGCATGCGAATAGTGATTTTGCGATTGAATTCTACAAAGCTGGACATTAGGTTGATGCTGTTGCCTGTATGAACGCGCCATTGGCAGCAAATGATGTTGCTATGAATGATTGTCCAATTTGGCATGTGAAGCACGGCCAGCTCCATCCAGGTATCCTCGTTGGGGAGGATTTCAGGGACGGGGAAGATTTTGTGGGCGGCCGTTTGATTCATGAGAGGTGAGACGCCACTGAGAGCTCCACGGCCGGGCGCACGTGGGATGATGTGCCCATCAAACTTCTTGATATCTGACATGGTCGTTAATTTGCTCAATCCGACAGCTGGAATTTCATCGGGATATTCTTTGACTGCAGAAAATCTGGCGGCCAAACTACCCTGTGGCATCAAATCATCTCCCGCAAATATGCAGATAAAACGGCCTTTGGCCTGTGTCACCCCGAAGTTGAAAGCAGAACATTTTCCGGATTTTGGATTTTGGAAAACCCGCAGTCTCAAGTTCTCTTTCTCCAGTTCTCGTGCAATTTGCAAGGTGGCATCTGTTGAACAGTCGTCGATAAAAACAAGCTCAAAGTTAATACTCCGCTGTGCAAGAATGCTCTCAAGGGCTGTTTTTAAATAAACTTCTTCATTTTTGGCCGCGACGACCACGGAGATATCAATGAGAGGTGAGTAGGGGGTGCTCATGCCCGAAGCCTATGAAATGTGGATGAAGATTTGATTCGTACAAACAGTGCGTGAAACATCAGGTACAGAAAACCGTTGCTCAGTAGCAATCCCAGCATAGAGGCTGAGAATAGTGCAAAGGCAAATATTCCCCAAAGAGACTGAAAGGCAACATCACGTGAGCTGGAAAACCAGAGAAAAAACTGCCCAGCCAAGAAGCTAAGAGCGAACATCCCGAGTATGCCAAAATTCACATAAGCATCGACAAAGAACACCGCATTGGCATTGGCCGACTCGTTCCATGAGCCAAATTGGTGCTCAAATACGTAGCGCTCTAGATTGATGCGTTCAATGCCGGCCAGTTCGGATATCAGTGTGCTGGTTGCGCCAAGCAAGAGAAGGTCTTTAAATTGTTCCGAGTGAACAAGTAGGGTGTCGGTCGCAGTGAAAATGGGAACCGCCCCCGCACGCCAGAGGAAATAGTCAGGTGCTGACTCAGGCAAGTATTGCGCCGAAAAATAGGTGCGCATATCTCCTTCAGCAGTGAGTTTGCCCGTGCCAGCATCGCCGTGGGACAGGTAGGTGCCCGCCAGCGTTACCAGAGCACAAACCGCCAAGCCTATCGTTGCGCGAGGCCCTTTCAATCTACCTTTGATTCCAAGATAAATCAGCAAAGGTAGAATCAAATTGAGAAACAAGGCCTTTTGCAAAAAACTGATGCAAAATAGGAAGAAAAGGAGCGCACATAGATGGCGTAGACGTGAGCGCTCGTGATACATCAGAATGGTGACGTAGGGAATTAGCGTTGTGGTGAAAATCGTCGTGAGATACAGCAACGCTATCCACGGACCCTCTCTCCCTTTGAGAAATTCGCCACGTTCCAAGCTCAAGGTCTCGGTGTCTGCACCTCGCAGGGCGCTGAAAATCGGGATGTTGGGTGCGGTCCAGAGCGTTACCGTGACGAGGACGGCAAACGCAGACCAGATGGTGATGGCAAACCAGCCGTGGCGTATGTTCAGGCGTCGTGCATTCGGAGAGAAGCGACCGCGGAAAAGTGGCGTTTTCATGCCCAGTACGATGCCTGCGACGGTTACCAGGGCCAACAACGACAGCTTCAAGAATTCTTCTCCCATGGGGACGCTCAAATAGAGCACCAAGGGGACGACTGCGTATGTGACCAGTAGCAAGGCGCAGAACACCATGCCTGCGTTAGTGGGCATGAGCAGCTTAGATGGAGACATAGCGCATTCCCGCCGAAATGGAAGCCGGTGTCCAACCTGATGTGCACATCTTGTTCATGGCTGAAGGGTCGTGCTGATCCCGAGCAGCAGGGTTGCTGCTGCGACGTAAAAGATAACCCAGCCAATGGAGCGCAATAGCGGCCTGCTTGCGGTTGCTGAGGTGGTTTTGAAGACGCAGCACAAATAGACTAAGTAGAAGAGGGCTCCTGAGATGGCATAGCTCTCCGAGAGATACCCGTTGGCCAGTGCGTAAGCGATGTAGATGGACGCAAGACGCACAATCAGTCCGCCAATTTGCAGCACGAGAGCGAGGCGTTGATGCTGGGTGACGTGCAACGCCATGGAGATTGGGCTGACCAAGAACTGCAAAATGAACCAGGGGGTCATCCAGGCGACCAGTACACCCGCTCGATGCCATTCCGCACCAAAGACCAAGCCGAACAGCGAAGGTGCCAGGATGCCGACCGCCAGGAGAGGCCCGACGCCGATTTTCATGAGCTTCAGAAAGACATCTTCTGTGAACGCACCCAGCCGTCCATCCCTGTGTTCGCGTGCTGCATGCGAGATGTAGACCTGTCCGATTGCTGATCCGATCAGGGCCATCGGCGCCTGCATGACGTAGGTCGCCATCATCAGATGACCTCCTTCGGAGGAGGCGCCTAACCCGGCGATCAGGATGATGGGCAGGTGGATCGCCGCGTTGTTGCACAAAGCTTCCAGCGTGGAGAACTTGGGAAAGCGATCGTACTTCCTCCAAGCCTCACATAGTGCATGCCATTGGATGGACTTCAGCGCAAATCGATGGTTAGCGTCACGCAGGAGCGAATACCCAAGGAGAAGGCATGCCACGCCGGAGTTCATGGTGTGTCCAAGAAGCAGGCTTGGAACACCCATGGACATCAGTCCACCTCCAATCTGTGTTCCAGTACCGCCGAGAGATTGCGCCACCCGGCTGCGAGCGATGAGTGAGAACTGTCCCTGCCGCACGAACCACATCTGCAATGCCGCATAGCTGCTTGCGAGTAGTACGGCCAGTGGTACAAGCCACAGATGGGGTTGCAGGTTAGGCTGGTTGAGAGCCTGTACGATTTTGCTCGGTGCCACCAACACCAGCAAGCCGACACCTGCTGAAACCAGCATGGCAATGCCCAGTGATAGCGCCAGCAAGGTGAAGGCCTCCTGATCTGTTTCAGGCAAGGCGATCGCCACGTCGAAACGCAGGCAGGCCGCGACTGAGACAATCGCAACCAGACCGGCGAATACCGCCAGCAAACTGAACTCACTGGGGGTATACAGGCGCGACAAAATCGGCAGGGCGATGGCCGTGATTCCGTGTGCCATCGCGGTGCCGCCGACCAACACGGCAACGGAGCGCAGGAAACTCATGAGACGGAGTAGGGCAGGTAGGGGTTGGTCTTCGTCACACTGAATTGCGCTCCCTCATGACATTCGTGACGCGTACCTGGTCGTCTGCCGACAGATAGGGGCTCATCGGCAGGCTGATCACCTCTTCCGCCAGCCGGTCGCCTACGGGCAGTCTGGCCTTCTCGTCCGCCACGGCGGGTTGGCGATTCAGGGGAATGGGATAGTGGACTGCGGTGGGGATGCCCTGGGCCTTCAGGCGTTCCTGGACGGCTCCGCGCTGCGCCACGCGCGCGGTGTATTGCGCCCATGCCGATACGTTGTGGGGCGCGACCCAGGGGAGCTGCACCTCAGTGGTTGGTGCGAGCAGGCTCGCATATCGCTCCGCCACCACCTGGCGTTGTGCCAGTTCCGAGTCCAGCACCGCCAGCTTGGGCAGCAGCACAGCCGCCTGGATCGTGTCCAGCCGGCTGTTCACACCCACGCGGATGTGGTGATAACGCCGGTCCTGCCCGTGCCGGGCGATCTGCCGCATCACCAGCGCGAGCGCATCGTCGTTGGTGAAGAGGGCGCCGCCATCGCCGTAGCCGCCCAGCGGCTTGCTCGGGAAGAAGCTGGCGCAGGCGATGGTGGTGAGGTTGCAGCTCTTGCGGCCTTTGTAGGTCGCGCCAAAGCTCTGGGCCGCATCTTCGATGACGGGGATGCCATGTCGGCTGGCGATGGCGTTGATGGCGTCGTAGTCGGCGCACTGACCGTACAGGCTGACGGGAATGATGGCCTTGGTGCGCGGTGTGATGGCCGCCTCCAGGCAGGCAGGATCCAGGTTGCAGGTGCGTGCATCCACGTCCACATAGATCGGCTTGGCTCCGAGCAGCGCGACGGTTTCGGCCGTGGCAATGTAGGTGAAGCCGGGTGTGATCACCTCGTCTCCTGGACCAATGCCCAAGGCCATTTGCGCGATCTGCAAGGCATCGGTGCCATTGGCCACGGTGATGCAATGGCGCGCGCCGGTGTAGGCGGCCAGTTTCTCTTCCAGTTCACCGACCTCCGGGCCGAGGATGAACTGGCCGTGGTCGAGCACGCGCTGGATGCCGGCGTCGATCTCCGTCTTGAGGCGGCGGTATTGTTCCTTGAGGTCGATAAATTCCATGGAGCGGCTCCGGGGTCAGGAAAGAGGGTGGCAGACGCCGTCGGTCAGCTGATATTGCTGACCCGTGTGAGCACAGATGGCCGTCGCGTTGCCGGTCAATGGCAGATCGAGCTGTTCGCCGTACTGGCTGCACCAGCCGATCTGGCGAGCAGGCACGCCCACGACCAGTGCATAGGCCGGGACGTCCTTGTTCACCACGGCGCCCGCACCCACGAGTGCAAACTCTCCCACAGTGACACCGCAGACGATGGTGCAGTTGGCGCCCAGGGTCGCGCCCCGGCGCACGAGCGTGTCGCGGTACTCGCTCTTGCGCTCGATCAGCGCGCGCGGGTTGTAGACGTTGGTGAACACCATGCTGGGGCCGCAGAACACGCCTTCTTCGAGCGTGACGTTGTCGTACACGCTCACGTTGTTCTGGATCTTGCAGCGGTCACCGATGACCACCTTGTTGCCGACGAAGACGTTTTGTCCGAGGGACACGCCCGCGCCGATGCGTGCGCCGGCGCACACATGCACAAAATGCCAGACGCGGGAGCCTTCGCCGATTTGCGCCCCCGCGTCGACGATGGCGGACGGGTGGATGGATGTGGTCATGGAGAAACAGGCCTCCCGGATGGTGAAAGCAGTTGGGCCAGTGGATGGGCAGCGGCCTGCGCATAACGCAGTGAGCCGATCTCGTTGAGGTGGTGCTTGTCCATGTAGATCAACTCATGGTCGAAGAACGGGGGGGCGGCAAACAGGGCAGACGAACTGAAGTCGGCGAAGGTGGCGTGGGGGAAGCCGCGCACCACGGCTTCGATCACTGCGTTCGCGTCACGGGCTTCAGGGGTCACCGAATTGGCCGTGTGGATGCCCAGCGAGTCCATGCGCAGGGCGCGCACGGGGTTGCGGTGCATCATCGGCAACTGCGCCAGGACAATCACACGCTGCGAGTGCTGGACCGTGTCCTGCAGAAACCGTGTCAGCGTGGGCAGAAAGGCGGGGTTCGCCATCTGCTGGGACCATTTGCCGGCCAAGATGACCGTGCGCTGTTCGGCCAATCGCTCCTCAACCGCTTTCTGCATGTCCTGGCAGGGGCCGATCGCCCAATGGGCGAGCCGCTTGTCCTCGAAGCCGGGGAGGGGCACGCAACTGCTGGCAGACAGCACCGTCGCACGCACCCCGTGTGCCTGGCCGAAGGCATCCATGAACAGGTTGAGCTGGGCTGCATGGCTGTCGCCAAACAACAGCACGTTAGTGGCTCCGTCGATGGCTCCCCGCTGGCAGAGGCCTGTGACCTGCCCGTGGCAGATCGAGTCCGGCGGGGCGTAACGCAATGCCGCCTTCTCTGGCGTCGGTGCGACGCCAGCATTGAGTGGACGGGTCGCGACAAGCGAGGCGACCATCATCGCGGCGACCGCGGCAACTCTGCCGGACCGTCTGAAACCTGCCTGCGGCTTCTGCCATGGACGTTCGATGAATCGCCACGACAGCCAGGCCAGCAACGAGAACAACAACGCCATGGCGCCCAGCAGCGGCCAGGGCAGGGCCGAGTCCTGCCAGACATAGCGCGCCAGCGCCAACAAGGGCCAGTGCCAGAGGTACAGGGAGTACGACAGCGCGCCGATCACGACCAGCCAGCGATGGGAAAGCCAGCGCCCGGTCGTGGATTGGTCCTGTGCGGCCATCAACAGCAGCGCGCCCGCGCAGGGCCAGATTGCCGCGAGTGGGCTGAAGCGCGCCCCATCCAGGAACACGAAGGCGCTGAGCATCAACGCCATGCCCAGCAGGCCGGCCGGTCGTTGCCAGGCTGCCGGCGTTGCGCTTCGCGAGGCTTGTACGGTGGCGAGCCAGGCACCCATCAGGAATTCGGGTGCGCGTGCCGTCATGGCGTAGTACAGCGACTGCAGGTCACCGCTACCGCGCGTCAACCGCCATTGCGCGATGGCGAAACCCGCGATGCACAGGAGTCCGAGCACCGTGGAGCGCCAGCGTTGCGGAGCCCACCGCAGGACTAGGGGCAGCAGAAGATAGAACTGCATCTCCACCGCGAGCGACCAGGTGTGCAGCAGCGGCCACTCGTGGGCGGCGGGCGCGAAGTAGTCGCCCGCCTTGGCGAAGTGCTGGTTGCTGGTGAACAGCAGCGCGCGGCGCAGGCTCGCCTCGAATAGCTTGAAGTCTTCGGGAACGAGCAACACCGCGGCCAGCAGGGCAACGACCAGCAGCATGGCCGCGTAGGCGGGCACGATGCGGCGTACCCGGTTGGCGTAGAAGCCCAGCCACGAGAAGCTGTCGCCGCGCTGCAGGATGACGCGCGACACCACGAAGCCTGACACCACGAAGAACACGTCCACGCCGAGAAAGCCACCCGGCAACCACTCGGCGCGCATGTGAAAGACGATCACGGCCAGCACGGCCAACGCCCGCAAACCCTGAATGTCCAGTCTGATGTGGGTGCGGGTGTTCATGTCCTGATGCGCGGTCCTTCGAGGTCGGCTCAGCTGACGAACGGGTGCACTTCGCCTGCCTCGCCGCGCACAGGCACTGCGGTCCGGATCACGTTGACCGTTTCAATGCAGTGCCGCGCATCCGACAGGCCGTAACCCCGTCCGGCCAGAATTTCGCGGTAGCTCGTGGTGTGCAACTCGGTGAAGCCTTCGGAGAATTCGAGTTTTTCGCCGCTGATGTCGATGTTGCGGAAGGTGGTCTTCTTGCCCTTGACCTCTTCGGGGAGATCGTTGGCATCGATCGACAGGAACCAACGCACCCGTGCGCGTTCGTATTCGAGGTAGCCGGCGGCACGGGCCTCTCCCACGTGATGCACCACGTTGCGTTGCAGCTTGCCGAAGATGAAGTGCAGCATGTCGAAGAAGTGCACGCCGATGTTGGTGGCAACGCCGAAGGCCTTGCGGGGGTCGCCCTTCCAGCTCTCGGCGTACCAGCGACCACGCGACGTGATGTACGTGAGTTCGACGTCGAATTTGGTATCGGCCGGGGCGGCCTCCACCTTGGCCTTGAGTTGCTGGATGGCGTCGTGGTGGCGCAGCTGCAGGATGTTGAATACGCGACGCCCGGTCTCCCGCTCGACCAATGCCAGCTCATCTAGCAGCTCGGGCGTGGGAACCAGGGGTTTTTCGCAGATCACGTCACAACCCAGTCGCAAACCGGCCGCAATATGGGCGTGGTGCAGGTAGTTGGGTGAGCAGACCGCGACGTAGTCCAGGGTTGTTTCGGGGCGGCGCTTGAGCTGGTGCGCGTGTTCGAGGAAGCGCTCGAACTCCGTGAAGAACTCGCTGTGCGGTGAGATGCTGTCGATGATGCCCACCGAGTCGTTGATGTCGTAGGCCACGGCCAGGTTGTGGCCCAGGTCCTTGATGGCGCGCATGTGGCGCGGTGCGATGTAGCCGGCGGCTCCGATGAGGGCGAAATTCTTCATGGTCTTAAATGGTTCAGAGACGGAAAACATCGAAGCCCTGTGCGGCCAGGGCGTGGCGGTCGTACAGGCTCTTGAGGTCGCCAATCACCGGCTGGTGCTGCCGCGTGCAGAGCGCACGCAGCGCCTCGGGCGTTTGCTGGCGGTATTCCTGGTGGCCCACGGCCACGATCAGGCTGTCCACCGGTCGGGCGGGGTCGAGTTTGCCCAGCTGGATGCCGTATTCATGCTGCACTTCCTCGGCGTCGGCCCACGGGTCGGTCACCACCACGTTCACGTTCCAGCCCTGGAGTTCGCGCACCAGGTCGGCCACCTTGCTGTTGCGGATGTCCGGGCAGTTTTCCTTGAACGTGATGCCCATGACACCGACCGTGCTGCGCGCCACGTCAATCCCGTTCTTCAACATGCGCCGCACGATGCTGCGCGCTGCATAGCGGGCCATGTTGTCGTTGATCCGGCGACCCGCCAGGATCACCTGTGGGTGATAGCCCAGTTCCTCGGCCTTGTGCGTGAGGTAGTACGGGTCCACGCCGATGCAGTGGCCGCCCACCATGCCGGGACGGAACGGCAGGAAGTTCCATTTGCTGCCGGCCGCCTCCAGCACTTCGAGGGTATCGATGCCGATGCGCTCGAAGATGACCGACAGCTCGTTGACGAACGCGATGTTGAGGTCGCGCTGGCTGTTCTCGATGACCTTCGCCGCCTCGGCCACTTTGAGGCTGCTGGCTTTCCAGGTGCCTGCCTTGATGATGGCGGAGTACAGCGCGTCGACGGCATCGGCCACTTCAGGCGTGCTGCCGCTCACGATTTTGCGGATGGTGGTGAGCGTATTGACCTTGTCGCCGGGGTTGATGCGCTCGGGGCTGTAGCCGCAAAAAAAGTCTTCGTTGAATTTGAGCCCGCTGCAGCGCTCCAGCTCCGGCACGCAGACTTCTTCTGTCGCTCCAGGGTAGACGGTGGACTCGTAGATCACGACGTCACCGCGCTTGAGTGCCTTGCCGACGGTCTCGCTGGCTCTCACCAGCGGCGTCATGTCGGGCCGGTTCGCCTGGTCCACGGGGGTGGGCACGGTCACGATGTACACCCCGGCGTCCCGCAAGTCGGCGGCATCGCAGCTGTACCGCAGGTGCTGCGCGGCCTGGAGGTCCTGGTCACTGCATTCCCGCGTGTGGTCGCGGCCTTGTCGCAGTTCGTCGATGCGCCGGGCATCGATGTCGAACCCGAGCACGGCCCGGTGTTTGCCGAACTCCACGGCCAAGGGCAAGCCGACGTAGCCCAGGCCGATGATTGCGATGATTTTTTGATCCAGGTTCATTTGGGTGGGTGCGACAGGTACTTAGAGCTCAGCGTCCCGCAGCAGCTTGGCCTGCTGGTCCTTGCTGGAGAGCATGGGTGGTTCTGTGAGCGGCCACTGGATGCCGATGTCTGGGTCGTTCCAGGCGATCGCGCGCTCGTGTTGTGGGGCGTAGTAATCGGTGGTTTTGTACAGAAAATCGGCGCTGTCGCTCAAGACCACAAAACCGTGGGCCAGCCCCGGCGGAACCCACATCTGCCGGTGGTTGTCCTCACTGAGCTCGACGCCGGCCCACAGGCCGAAGGTGGGCGAGCCACGGCGAATGTCCACCGCGACATCGAACACCGTGCCGCGCACCACGCGCACCAGCTTGCCCTGAGGCTGCTGCAATTGGTAGTGCAGACCACGGAGCACACCACGGGTGCTGCGGCTGTGGTTGTCCTGCACGAAGTTCACATCAAGGCCAGTGGCGGCCTGAAAGGCCGCCTGGTTGAAGCTTTCGAGGAAGAACCCCCGTGTGTCCCCAAACAGTTTGGGTTCGATCACGAGGACGTCTGGAATGCGGGTGGGTGTTACGTTCATCACAGCACCGAGTCGTTGAGCACGCGCAGCAGGTATTGCCCGTAGCCTGTTTTGTGGAGCGAACGCGCCAGGCGCTCCAGGGCCGTATCGTCAATCCAGCCCTGCCGCCACGCGATTTCTTCGGGGCAGGCGATCTTGAGTCCCTGGCGGTTCTCCAGCGTGGCGATGAACTGGCCGGCATCGAGCAGGCTGTCATGGGTGCCGGTGTCGAGCCATGCGTAGCCGCGTTTCATGATCTGGACGTTGAGCTGACCTCTGTCGAGATACGCCTGGTTGACGGCGGTGATTTCCAGCTCGCCGCGCGCGCTGGGCTTCACGGCCTTGGCGATGTCCACCACCTGGTTGTCATAGAAGTACAGGCCGGTTACCGCATAGTTACTCTGCGGTTTGGCCGGTTTTTCCTCGATGCTGATGGCCTTGCCATGCCGGTCGAAACTCACCACGCCGAAACGCTCCGGATCGGTCACGTGGTAAGCGAACACGGTGGCGCCTGCTGCCTGACGATCGGCGTCAGACAGCAACACGGCGAAATCGTGGCCGTAGTAGATGTTGTCGCCCAGCACCAGCGCACTGGGTGCGCCGTTGAGGAACGTTTCGCCAATGAGGAATGCCTGTGCCAAGCCATCCGGGCTGGGTTGCACCGCGTACTGAAAGCTCATGCCCCAGGCACTTCCGTCTCCCAGCAGCTGGGAGAAGCGCGGCGTGTCCTGCGGGGTGCTGATGATCAACACTTCGCGGATGCCTGCGAGCATCAGCGTGGTGAGCGGGTAATAGATCATCGGCTTGTCGTACACCGGCAGCAACTGCTTGCTGACGGCGAGCGTGGCCGGGTGCAGGCGTGTGCCCGAGCCGCCTGCGAGGATGATGCCTTTGCGTTGGGTCATGCGATTCCGATCGATCAGAGGATTTCGGCGAGCATACGCCGCACGCCTTCACGCCAATCCGGCAACGTGAGGCCAAAGGCCTCACGCAGGCGTGTGGTGTCCAGACGTGAGTTCAGGGGGCGACGCGCTGGCGTGGGGAATGCGCTGGTGGGCACGGGCGCCACATCCTGAGCCTTGATCGTCAGCGCTGGCTGCAGCGCGCGTGCGGTCTCAATGACATAGCGTGCATAGCCGTTCCAGGTGGTTTTGCCTGCGGCACTGAGGTGGTAGATCCCGTCACAGCCGGGACTGCGCAGCGCCTGCCGGATGGCGTGGGCCGTCACGTCTGCGATCAGGTCTGCTCCTGTGGGGGCGCCCCACTGATCGTCGATGACGGTGAGGTGTTCACGCTCTTTCGCCAGCCGCAGCATGGTCCTGGCAAAGTTGCCACCCCGCGCTGCATAGACCCAGCTGGTGCGGAAGATGAGATGGCGCGCACCTGCGGCGACGATGGCCTGCTCTCCCACCAGCTTGCTCCTGCCGTACACACTCAGCGGGCCTGTGGGCGCGTCTTCGCGCCAAGGCACATCACCACTGCCGTCGAAGACATAGTCGGTGGAATAGTGCACGAGCAGGGCACCCACTTCGCGCGCGGCTTCGGCCAGCACGCCCGGGGCCAATGCGTTCACCGCATGCGCCAGTTCGGACTCGCTTTCGGCCTTGTCCACCGCGGTGTGAGCGGCTGCGTTCACGATCACGGTGGGCTGCAGGCGCAGCACCGTCTCACGCAACTTGCCCAACTGGCTCAGGTCGCCGCAGCCGCCGTCTGCTGCTGCGCTGTGTCGGTCGAGTGCCACGACGGTGCCCAGAGGGGCCAGGCTGCGCTGCAACTCCCAGCCGACTTGCCCGTTGCGGCCCAGAAGCAGAATCGAAGGGGTCATGGTGGACGGGCTAGCGGGCAAAAGCGAATCGGCGCTTGAGCGCGAGCACGCGTTGCTGGCGCTGTCCATCGAGGCTGGATGCTCTCCACGAGTTGCGCGTGAAAACAAACACCAGAAGAGCGAACCCCGCACCTACAGTGGCCAGAACCGCCAGCATGCCTTTTTTGGGCGCTACTGGTTTTTGTGCCAGCGTGGGGTGTTGAACCAGGCTTTCATCAGCCAGTCCGCGCAGCGTTGAGTCGATCAAACGCAGACGTTCGCGAAGGCTGATCAGGTTGCTGGTGATGGATGAGATCGATTCGGCGAGCGCTCCGAGGTTGGCTGACGGCGGAGCCTCCTCCAGAAGTCGCTGAGCCCGCTGGAGCGTTGTGATGAGCTCCGCCACTTGTTGGGTCAATGCAGTCTTTTCTATGTCCAGTCGATTGAGCTCGTAGGCGCTTGGCTTGGACATTTCGTAGACGTAGTTGAGGATTTCTCGGTTCAGCGCCTGGGCCGCGGAGGGCGACTTGCCGGCCACCGTTAGCGTTATCAGCTTGTCGTTGCGACCAACACTGGCCCGCACGTTCTCGGCAAGTGTCTCGCGGGCATCTTCTGCGGCCACGTCGTTCAAGCCTTCGAGATAGCCCAACTTTTTAAGGCTCGAGTGAAGAGCCGATGGGGACGTCATCGCGGTGGCAAACGACACATCTGCGCGGAGGACCGCCGAGCTCTCGAACTTGGGTGGCAGTAAAAATGCAAGGCCGTACGCACACACACCGGCCAACAAGGATCCCAAAACCAGGAGGCGAAGATTCTCCGCGATGGTCAGAAAAACGTCGAACAGGTCGATGTTGTTGTCCAGCTCGGCGTCGAGTTCTGGCCTTGCGTCCTTGTGAATTTCCATGGGTTGCGTTGCGATGTGGTTATTGACGATCGTGTCGAAAATTCATTTGCAGAGAGTGCTTGGTCAATCAAGCCGCCCCATATTGCGCCTGCACCCACTGCCGATAAGCCCCGCTCTGCACATTGGCCACCCACCCGGGGTGCTCCAGGTACCACTGCACCGTCTTGCGGATGCCGGTCTCGAAGGTCTCGGCGGGTTTCCAGCCCAGCTCCGCTTCGAGCTTGCGCGCGTCGATGGCGTAGCGCCGGTCGTGGCCCGGGCGGTCGGTGACGTGGGTGATCTGGGTGCTGTAGGAGGCGCCGTCGGCGCGCGGCCGCAGTTCGTCCAGCAGGGCGCAGACGATGTGCACGATCTCGATGTTGGGCTTCTCGTTCCAGCCGCCCACGTTGTAGGTTTCGCCCAGGCGGCCGGCCTCGAGCACGCGGCGGATGGCGCTGCAGTGGTCCTTCACGTACAGCCAGTCGCGCACCTGCATGCCGTCGCCGTACACGGGCAGCGGTTTGCCGGCCAGTGCGTTGACGATCATCAGCGGAATGAGTTTTTCGGGGAAGTGGAACGGCCCGTAGTTGTTGCTGCAGTTGGTGGTGAGCACCGGCAGGCCGTGGGTGTGGTGCCAGGCGCGCACCAGGTGGTCGCTGGCGGCCTTGCTGGCCGAGTACGGGCTGTTGGGTTCGTAGGTGTGCGTTTCGGTGAACGCGGGCGCGTCGGGCGCCAGGCTGCCGTACACCTCATCGGTGCTCACGTGCAGGAAGCGGAAGGCGCTTTTGTCGGCGCCGTCCAGGCTGGACCAGTGGGCGCGCACCGCTTCCAGCAGGCGGAAGGTGCCGAGGATGTTGGTCTGGATGAAATCTTCGGCGCCATGGATGGAGCGGTCCACATGGCTTTCGGCCGCGAAGTGGACCACGGCGCGGGGCCGGTGTTCGGCCAGCAGGCGGGCCACCAGGGCGCTGTCGCCGATGTCACCCTGCACGAACACATGGCGCGCATCGCCCTGCAGACTGGCCAGGGTTTCCAGGTTGCCTGCGTAGGTCAGCTTGTCGAGGTTGACGACAGGTTCGTCGTGCCGCGCGAGCCAGTCGAGCACAAAATTGGCGCCGATAAAGCCCGCGCCACCTGTGACCAGAATCATGTGAATCCCTATGTGTGTGGCCGTTTTGTACCGGATTCGGTACACGTCCATCGCATTATGGTGGGGCTGCCGGCCCTTCCGGCAGATCCCGTTGTCGGATCAGTGACCGTGTGAAACGGTCTCGCCGGCCTTGAGCCGGTAGACGGTGCCGCAGTACGGGCATTTCGCCTCGCCCGTGGCGGCCACGTCCAGGTACACCTTGGGGTGGCTGTTCCACAGCTTCATGTGTGCCAGCGGGCTGGGGCAGAACACGCCGCCGTGGGCGTTGAGATCTGAAGCCTTGAGTTCAACGGCTGCTTGGCTCATGGTGCGCTCCTCAGACCTTGGCCAGCCAGTGGGCGTACTTGGGGTTGCGGCCGTTCACGATGTCGAAGAAGGCGCTCTGGATCTTTTCGGTGATCGGGCCACGGGTGCCGACGTAGTCGCCCTTGCCGAGTTCGATGCGGTCTAGCTCGCGGATCGGGGTGACTTCGGCCGCCGTACCGGTGAAGAAGGCTTCGTCGGCGATGTAGACCTCGTCGCGGGTGATGCGCTTCTGCACGATCTCCAGGCCGAGGTCTTTGGCGATGTGGAACACGGTGTTGCGGGTGATGCCGTTGAGCGCACCGGCCGACAGGTCGGGCGTGTAGATCACGCCGTTCTTCACCACGAAGATGTTCTCGCCCGCGCCTTCGCTCACGAAGCCGCTGGAATCGAGCAGCAGGGCCTCGTCGTAGCCCTCGTCGGTGGCTTCCATGTTGGCCAGGATGGAGTTGCTGTAGTTGCTCACCGCCTTGGCCTGCGTCATGGTGATGTTGACGTGGTGGCGGGTGTAGCTGCTGGTCTTGACGCGGATGCCGCGTTTCAGGCCTTCGTCACCCAGGTAGGCGCCCCAGGCCCAGGCCGCAACCATCAGGTGGATGGTGTTGCCCTTGGGCGAGACGCCCAGCTTCTTGTCGCCGATCCAGGTCAGCGGGCGGATGTAGCAGCTCTCCAGCTTGTTCTCGCGCACCACGGCCTTCTGCACCTCGTTCACCTCGTCCTGGGTGAAGGGCAGCTTCATGCGCAGGATCTTGGCGCTGTTGAACAGGCGCTCGGTGTGCTCCTCGAGCCGGAAGATCGCCGTGCCGTTGACCGTGTTGTAGGCGCGAACCCCCTCAAAGGCGCCGCAGCCGTAGTGCAGGGTGTGGGTCAGCACGTGGATCTTGGCGTCGCGCCAGTCCACCATCTGGCCATCCATCCAGATCTTGCCGTCGCGGTCGGACATCGAGGGAACGATGGAGCTCATGGGGGTCCTTTGGAGTTGATCGTGAGGGCAGCGGGCTGCAAAACCGGCGATTTTACGATGTTGGCCCACCCGTGCCCGGGTCTGCCGCGCCACCGCTGGCGGGCGCTGCCTCGGGATCGGGACGCTCCAGCTTCCAGCGCGCCAGCTTGCCGTTCTGGAACTCGGCCGTCACCGTCGAGTCGCCGTTGTCCCGCCAGCGGTAGATCTCGGGCTGGGCGCCCTCGTCGGACAGCCGTTCGCCCAACGAGCGCGTGATGGCCATGACGTGCATGAGGGTGGCGCCGGGCTTGAGCTTGACGTTGAGCATCACGGCGCTGCCCACGTGGCCGATGGGGCGTTCCGAGGCGCGCCGGAGCACCGCCATGAAGCGGTTGAAGTGCAGCAGCAGCCACATCGTCAGGCCGCCGGCGACGGCCGCCACGCCGGGCCAGCCGTAGGTGCGGTGGGAAAGATAGAGCAGGCCGAGGCCGGCCGCGAAATAGAGCAGTTTCTGAAAAGGCATGGGGGGGGATTGTCGGCGCAGGTTCGGGTTGCGGGTCTGTGGCTGTTACGGATGGCCCGGCGTCAGGCCAGGCTGCGGGCGAGCTCCATCGCCTCCTCGATGCGGTCCACGCCGTGCACCGTGAGGCCGTCAAAGGCCTTGTCGTTCTTGCGCGGCAGGTTGGCCTTGGGTACCACGGCCACGCTGAAGCCCAACTTGGCGGCTTCCTTCAGCCGGTCCTGGCCGCGCGGCGCCGGCCGCACCTCGCCGGCCAGGCCGACTTCGCCGAACGCAAGAAACCCTTTGGGCAAAGCCTTGCCCCGCAGGCTGCTGGTGATGGACAGCATCACCGCCAGGTCGGCCGCCGGTTCGCTGATGCGCACGCCGCCGACCGCGTTGACGAACACATCCTGGTCCATGCAGGCCACGCCGGCGTGGCGGTGCAGCACCGCCAGCAACATCGCCAGGCGGTCGCGGTCCAGGCCCACGCTCAGGCGGCGCGGCGAGGGGCCGCCGCTGTCCACCAGGGCCTGGATCTCGACCAGCATCGGCCGCGTGCCCTCCAGCGTCACCATGACGCAGCTGCCGGGCACCGGCTCGCTGTGCTGCGAGAGGAAGATCGCGCTCGGGTTGCTCACGCCCTTGAGGCCTTTTTCCGTCATCGCGAACACACCGATCTCGTTCACCGCACCAAAGCGGTTCTTGATCGCCCGGATCAGCCGGAAGCTGCTGTGCGTATCGCCCTCGAAATACAGCACCGTGTCCACCATGTGCTCCAGCACGCGCGGGCCGGCCAGCGCGCCTTCCTTGGTCACGTGGCCGACCAGCACGATGGCCGTGCCGCTGGCCTTGGCCGCGCGCGTCAGGTGGGCCGCGCACTCGCGCACCTGTGCCACCGAACCCGGCGCCGAGGTGAGCTGGTCGGAGTACACGGTCTGGATCGAATCGATCACCGCGATGGCCGGCCGCGTGGCGTCCAGCGTGGCCAGGATCTTCTCCAGCTGGATCTCGGCCAGCACGCTCACCTGCGAGCCGTCCAGCCCGAGCCGGCGCGAGCGCAGGGCCACCTGGGCGCCGCTCTCTTCGCCGGTCACATACAAGGTCTTCAGCCCGCTGCGCTGCAGCGAGTCCAGCGCCTGCAGCAGCAGGGTGGACTTGCCGATGCCCGGGTCGCCGCCGATCAGCACCACCCCGCCTTCCACGATGCCGCCGCCCAGCACGCGGTCAAGCTCGTCGTGGCCGGTGGGCGTGCGCTGCACGTCGGTGGCCTCGATGTCGGCCAGGGTGGTCACCTCTGCCGTCTTCGCAAGGGCGGCGAACCGGTTCTTTGAAGGCGCGGTCGATTCCGCCGCGGATTCGACCAGCGTGTTCCAGGCGTTGCAATGCGGGCATTTGCCCAGCCATTTCGGGCTGCTGCCGCCGCATTCGTTGCAGATGTATTGGGTTTTGTCTTTGGCCATGCTGCCGGGCAATATAGTCGACAGCCTCATGTCCTCATCCGATCCCGCCGCCGCCCTGCGCGTGTTGCCGCCCAGCGCGCAACCGTTGTCGGCCGCCGCCCGCGCCTACAACCTGCAACTCACGCGCATCGACAAGCTGCGCAGCCAGCTGGCCGAGATGGAGGCACTGGCGCAACAACACCGCCTGGCCGTGCACACCGCCGTCGACCCGCTGCGCCGCCAACTGGCGCGCGGGCAGCGCACACTCGCACTGGCGCTCGACGAGCATCTTCAGGGCAAGCTGCTGAGCCGCGTGCAGGCCGACACCGCGCGCGCGCTGCTGTGCCAGCTGGCGCGTAGCCTGGCCGAGGCCGGTGACACCGCCATGCGCGACCTGCACGACCGCCACAGCCCACGCACGCTGGCCCGGCTCAAGCAGGATGCGGCAGACGCCCTGCGCCAGCGGCTGGAGGCCGTGCTCGGCGAGCCGCTGGACGATGGAGACCATCCGCTGACGGTCGAAGAGCTGCTGCGCGCCGGCATGGCGCGCTTGCGGCGCGAGCAGGAAGAAGCGCAACAACTGCGGCGCGAGGCCGCGCAAGCCAAACGTGCGCGCAAGAAACCCGGTGCCGCGGCACACGGCGCCGAGCAGCACGACGCCGACACCCTGCTGCGCCGCCTGTTCCGCCAGCTTGCCAGCGCCCTGCACCCGGACCGCGAGGCCGACCCGCAGGCGCGCCTGCTCAAGACCGCCCTGATGAGCGAAGCCAATGCCGCATACGAAAAGCGGGATCTGGTGGCCTTGCTGCAGATCCAGGACCGCGCCGCGCTGGCCGACCCGACCGCAGTGCACCAGCTGTCTGATCAGCGCCTGGCCTCGCTCACCCTGCTGCTGAAGGCCCAGGTGGCCGAACTGGAACGCGAGCGCGCCGGACGCCAGAGCGCGCTGGCCGACGAGTTCGATCTGCCCGAAGGCGTGTCACCCAACGCCAACACGCTGTTGCAAAGCCGGATCGATCAAACCAGCGCACTGGAGGCCGCACTGGCCCAGCTGGACCGCGACCTGGAGCAGCTCGACGACCCGGTGCGCCTCAAGCGCTGGCTCAATGCGCGGCGCGATTAACGCTGAAGCGAGGCCAATTTAGGTTCGGGCTGCATTGGCAGGATCAGGCGATGGCACGAACAAGCGATTCCACGACCCTGCTTTGCTCCTGGGGCGTGATACCAACCCACAGCGGTAGTCTGATCAGACGGCGGGATTGCTCGTTGGTGAACTTCATCGACCCGTGTACGCGACCGTGGCGCAGTCCGGCCGGCGCAGAGTGCAAGGGGACGTAGTGAAACACCGAGTAGATGCCGTCGCGTTTCAACCCGTCCAACACCGATGGACGATCGACTTCAGAGGGCAGCAGCACATAGTACATGTGCGCGTTGTGCTGGCAGGTTTCGGGAATCACGGGCCGGCGGAGTTTTCCTTGCATTTCCAACGGAGCCAGCATTGAGTGGTACTTGTCCCAACTCGCCAGCCGCATATCCGTGATGCGCTGAGCGTCTTCCAGTTGTGCCCACAAGAATGCGGCTATCAATTCGCCAGGCAGGAACGAGGAACCAACTTCCTGCCACGTGTACTTGTCTACCTCCCCGCGAAAAAATCGGGAACGATCAGTGCCCTTTTCTCGGATGATTTCCGCGCGCAGTGCTTGGGCAGGATCTTTGACCAGTAGAGCGCCCCCCTCGCCGGAGATCACGTTCTTGGTTTCATGAAAGCTGAATGCGCCCAAGTCGCCGATACTGCCGAGCGCACGACCCTTGTAGCTAGACATCACGCCTTGGGCCGCGTCTTCAACGACTTGAATGCCATGACGGCTCGCGATGTCCATCAGTGCGTCCATGTCGCAAGCGACGCCTGCATAGTGAACCGCGACGATCGCGCGGGTTCGCGGTGTGATTGCCGCCTCGACCAACCGTTCATCCAGATTCAAAGTGTCTTCGTGAATATCCACGAACACCGGGGCGCCTCCGCGAAGCACAAACGCATTGGCTGTGGAGACGAAGGTAAACGAAGGCATGATCACCTCGTCACCCGGTTGGATGTCAAGCAGCAGGGCCGCCATTTCCAATGCGGCAGTACACGAGTGAGTCAGCAGTGCCTTGCTGCACCCCGTTTGTGCTTCGATCCAGTGATGGCAGCGTTTGGTAAATGGGCCGTCGCCAGCGAGCACACCGTTTCTGTGAGCTTCAGCGATGTAGCCTCGTTCTTTGCCTGTCATGTAGGGACGATTGAATGGAATCAGCGTGGCGGCATTTTTCATCGGTTTTGCATTGCTCTTTGTTTGGATTTTTGAGCCACGATCAAGCGCGACCCACCTGCTGGAAACTTGACTCCCATCCGGATGAAACCAGACTCCAAACGCATGATTTGATAAAAGATCTGATTCAGCACGTCGGGTATTTCGAGTTCAGCCCCAGCGCTCAACTCTTCAGGGGCCTTTGCCTGGCGGGTGCGAGAGGCCCACATGGCTGGCAGCAGGAAGGAGACGAAAGACGTGCTGAGTTTGATGTCGAATCCGGTCGCTTTCAACTTGCGATGAAGCTCCTCGGCGGTGTATCTGCGCACATGGCACGCATGTACATCGGCCGCGCTCCACAACCAGCGGTGTTGAGGCACTGTCAGTAGCAAGACACCGTCGGCCTTCAAGGCCAGGCGTGTTTGCGCAAGCACGTCAAGATCTTCATGGATGTGCTCCAGCACGTCAAAGGCGCCGATGGCATCAAATTCATCGTTGAAAGGAATTTGCCGCGCATCCATTTGCATGAAGCGAGCCGACGGCAGCCTCTTCATGGCGAAGGGAAGGCCGGCCGAAAAAATTTCGCTGCCGTAAATTTGTGCTGAGGGGAAATCCTTGGCGATCCGAGAGAGGACGTATCCGGTGCCGCACCCGATCTCGAGAAAACTCTGGAGGTCCGGCGCGTACTTTTTTGCAGCCCATGCGATCAACTCGTTGCGAGCTCGAAACCAGAAATTGGCTTGTTCAAGTACGGCCAGTTCGGGAAAGTAGTTGGCTTTGAAGCCACCACCATCTTGCGAGAGGTCCGGGGCATGCGCTTCAAGTCCGTCGATCGTCGCCGGGTGCGCGCCGCAGGCGTTGCAGGCTCGTTCCGAAGATGGGTAGGTAGCACCACAGGTGAGGCAACGTTTCATCTTTTTCCGGACGTCGACGAAAAAACGAACAATTTGAATGCGGTGAAAAGGAACGCCGCCACGGCAAATATGGAGACCGCTTGCACAAGCTGGTGTGGATAACCCAATTTGTCCACGCAGACGAGCAGTATGGTGAGGTTGATGAAGTAGCCGATGGTATGGATCAAAACATAGCGTGATGCGGACCGCAGATAACTTCCCGAATGCGAGAAGGTCACATTGCGATTGCCGAAGAATCCGATGGTGGCGCCAATGACGTACAGAGCGCTCATCGTCGTCTTGGGTGTGCCACCTAGATGCGTAATCAGTAGGTAGGCGAGATACCCTGCACCATTGCTGACGATGCCCACCAAGCCATACCGGATGAGTTGAACCCACGTTTGGTCCGACCGCCGCCATGGCGTGGCGACCGCATGGGGCAAACCCGTGCCTTTGGTTCTCTGCCTCCTAACCATTGAGTATTCGCTCAGCGCCAAAAAGGGAGGATACCCAGGCGATTCGACGGTTGTAGTCGTCTTTGCAGACAGCTTTGAACATGCTGCGAAGCGGATTGGTCATGCTGCCCTGTCGTGAAATGAGCAGCGCGCCAGCATACCCAGCATGGAGCGCGCCGAGCCCGTCTCGCCAAGGGCTGTCACCCACCATGAGCAATTGCTCCGGCGGTATTGAGAGTGCGGAGGCCGCAGCCAAAAAACCCGTGGTGTCTGGTTTGGGCGCCGACAGCTCGTCGGTCAGTACCACCGCCTTGAAGGATAGATCGCCGGGGAGGCGGGCAATTTTTTGCTTTTGCGAGACTGCGGGGTTGTCACTCAGCAGTGCAGTAGGAATCTTGAGATCCTGCAAGACGTGCAAGAAGGCCCGTGCGTCTTGATGAATCACCAATTGCTCAGGGTGCGCCTTTCTCCACAACGCAATCAGGCGGCCCGCGAGCGTTGCGGGCAGACCGGACCGCTCCAGTGCCAAGTCAATGAGTTGGTTCCACGGACCCTCGTCGATGATCCTCATGACTTCCATCTCGAAACGGGCAAGTGATTCTGATCCGATTTCTCTGTGAAGAGGCGTTGTGATGAGGTCAAGCTTGGCCTGCATCCAACTCTTTTGGCATATCAAGGTCTCGTCCAGATCGAACACAACGCCTTTGATAGGCCGATTCAGTCGAGGCAGGAATGTCTCACTCAAAGTCCGTACGACCCAGCCGGGAGTCGGCGCCTGAGGCATACGGCTTTCGTCGAGGAGAAATTGAACCAAGTTGACACCGGATTCCAATGCGCACACGGACGACGTGCCGGGTCTGGGATTTACATCGCTGAGCCAGATGCGGCCATCCTGCTCTTGCAGGAACTGGATGTTGAACAGCCCATACCCCCCTTGTGCTGCGAGCCACGTCGCAGTCTGCAAAGCGAGCGTTTCTACCTGGCCGCCTTGCGCCACCTCGTTGACAACGGCAAACCCGCCGGTAGAGCGCAAACGTCTTCGACAAACCATTGGGGAGCACTCCCCACTGGCACGTATCGCAAAGTCAACAGACCATTCGAAGAATTCGGTGAGTTCGCGTTGCCAGAGGTGGTCAATCGAGGCGCCCCCTTTGGACACCTCCTGCCAAGCCGCCAGCGACGGTGCCCTGAGAATGCCGGTGCCACCCCAGCCTCTGGACGGCTTGCCGATCAGGGGGAACGAAAAGTCGTGATTGCCCGGGGCAACAGAGGGGAGCACAGGTAGCCGTGCGTCGCGAAAAGCCTGCTCAGATTGCGTTTTTTTGCTCAGGAGGGAGATGAGCTCTGGGTTGCTTGCGAAGGTTCGTACACCACGGCTTTCCAGGTCGGGTCGCAATGTCGCCAGCAGCGGCAGATCGAACATGGTCGTGGGGAAGACCGCTGCGGCGGAGTGAGCCTCGACCAGCGCAAAGAGAGCCTCGCGGAACGCCTGGACGTGCCGCGCCTCCGGCATTTGACAGAAGGCGTCCGCCTCAAACCGATTCAAACTCTCCCGCACACTGTCAGCAATGACGACACGCCAGCCGATCGAGTGCAACGCTCTCAGAACGGGCAGCCCTTGAAAGCCCCCGCCACCCACCAATATGGCGCTGTTCATAAGCGGTTACGAGGACTGCGGAACGCGGATTTCTGCGTAAATACCGTAGGCATAGCTGGGAGCCAAGTCGCCTGAGTGGAAAAGCACATCCCAAACCGACTCAGGTAGGTTGAGAGCATCCATTTGTGCTGTCGAGAAGGGTTTGAGCATCAAGCCGGTCTCTCGCTCGACGGATAGGCCCAACCCATCGAACAACGCGCGAAAACTATCCCGATCGAAATAGCGTTTGTGGCCCAACTGCAGATCCCATTCGTTGAGCGCGTAGGGGTCCTGGAGGAGTCCGGCCCGAACACCCAACGTGCGGTGCATGGAGAGTGCGTTGGGTACCGCCGCACAGATGACGCCACCCGGCTTGAGGAGCCGGGAAAATCGTTGGACGACCAATGCCGGGTCATCGACATGCTCCAGGACAAACCCCATTTCAATCACGTCGAAGCGGCGCTCGGTTTCGAAGGTTTCGAAGTAACCGTGGACCAGCTCGAATGGAAACGGAAAGTCTGCATCTTTTTTATAACGCTCAATCAGCAGGCGAGAGCCTTCGACTGCGGTGTACGAGCGGATCTTTTTGGCCAGATTCTGGGCCAGGCTTCTGCTGACGGTTTCGTAGCCAATGCCCAAGCTGCAAATGTCGACCAAGCCGTCCACCGACTCGCACGCGCCAATCAACTGTTTTGCATAGGCGGTCAACACACCATGATTGTCCCTCGCATAGGGAAAAGAACCCTCATAGGCTCGTGCGTACTGATCTAGGTCTTCCATGTTTTTCCGGCCCTATTTTTTTGAGTAGATTTGCTTCACGATGAATATGGGTCGCGCCTGAACCTGTTTGAAAATCCGGTGAATATACAGGCCGATCACGCCCAAAGCGACAAGGATCATTCCCGCGCTGCCCACAGAAACGAGCGCCAAAAAGGTGAATCCGTCCAGCACTGTCTCAGGAAACAGAAGGCGTCGCGCCAGAAGGTAGATGGAATACGTGGCACTGAAGAGAGAGACGATTGCCCCCAGCCAGAAAATCAGAGTAAGCGGAAAGCTCGAAAAAGAACTGATCGCCTCGACTAGCAGTTTGAAGCGATCAAGCGCGGAGTAGGCGCCCCTTCCGCTGCGAGGCTGCTTGATCAGCTTAAGGGGCGTTTGCTGAAAGCCGGGCCAGTAAAACATGCCGCCGAGGAACAGGTTGTAGTCCTGCATGGACAGCAGTGCGTCCAGATAGGGGCGCTTCATCAGACGTTCCGTCATGATGTCTTGTGGCACGTCCACATTGGAAAGCGCGCTGAATATGCGCCAGAAGGCGCCACCCAAAACACGGGTTTGAGTGGCGCCTTTCCGAACATCCTGCACGCCGTACACGACATCTGCACCATCTTCCTCCATGCGAAGTTTGAAATCGGCGAGCACTTGCGGGTTGACTTCAAGGTCACTGTCGATAAGAAAGCAGTAGTCGCCTTTTGCATGGTGCATGCCGCACCAGAAAGCGGGATGATGCCCAAAGTTGCGAGTCAATTGAATGACTTTAACGCGAGAGTCAAGACTTGCGCGTTTCTCGGCAAGGGCGCGGGATGCATCAGGAGAGCCATCATCTACCAGCAGAATCTCGAAGTCGTCACAAAATCCCTCGCCAGCCTTCAATGCCTCATCCAAAAATTGTTCAACGTAATTCTGGGACTTGTATAAGGTGGAGACGATAGATAGTTTGGGGTTCATTTTGGCGCGTGCTTCATATAAATGACCGATTGCCTACCGCAATTGGCTAGCAAGTCGATGATGCTAACATGGTGGGTGAATTCCCCCCAAAGCTGAGGATGTTTTCGGTAGCCCGAGTAGTCGAACCATGTTAGCTTCACTCCTCGTTGGTCGAACGCGGCTTCATCGATGTAATTCTTTGCGGCTGGGCCAGAGATATATTCTGTGCCGCCAGCTTTAATGCATAGGTCGACAACACGTTCGGTTTTCCCAATTATTTGATCATATTCCCACGCATTGCGTATTGTGGTGTGTATTCCCAAGTATTCGCAGATGGATTCAATAAGGCGTCGATTTAATGCGGAGAGGTGTGTGAAGCTTTCTTCTCGATAAATAGGTTCAAGCCAAGAGCAGATTTCAGAAAAATGCGGAGCCCGCTTATAGTTACTGACAAAGGACTTCCAATGAGTCGCGGTCCATTCGTTTCCGGCGATTTCGGTATGTCGAATTTGTTGGTGAAACTTGTCCTTTATGCGAACAGGCACGTTGAGCCACTGTAGCCCCTGAGGAGTCTTGATTTGATTACGGTTACGCCAGTCGTGGCGTGTGTACTGAACATCGTCGTACAGGATGAATTCATCCACCGAAGCGATCAGGTCGAAGTAGCCCTTCCACGGGATGTAGTTGGACTGAAGGATGGCGACTTTTTTCATGGAGACACCCCGGCTCGTGCGGTACGGCATGCATCAGCAGCCACTGTGGGCTCCCGGGTCGGCTTCCACAGGGATTGCTTGCGCTCTTCGGGGTAACTGCCCGCGCCCGCGGCGGTGGCCCAATGGCCCACCTGTTCGTAGTCGCTGGTCATGTCGGCGCCAAAGCTGTTCAACACCGTGTCGGATATGGCGCGTGGGCCCTGTGGCTCTGCCAGAACCCAAGCGGAAGAGAGCTCTTCACAGGTCGTGGTCTTGAGTGCGAGTTCTGCCAGCGGCGCACTGCCCGGATAGCCGCCGATGACCCAGGCCTGGCCGGGGCTTTGCGCGCCCAGGGCATAGAGGAGGCCTGGAGATTGGCCGCTCAAGTCGATCACCGCGGTGCCCGTGGCCAGGCCGGCCGCGTGTGCGCGGTTGCGCGCCTCGGATATATAACGGGCATAACCCTCGGTCAACATGAGCGTGGAACCGGGCCGCCCCACGTCGATGACGTGCTCGTTGGCTCTCAGTGGCTGAGGCTGTCGGTAGGGATCGTTCATGCCTGCCTGCAGCAGCAAGACACTGAGGGCCGTGGCTGTGATCGCCAAGAGTGCAACGATGCCGGAAGATGGGTCTGACTCGGCCACGGACGCGGCAACAAGCATGCCGGACAGCACCCAGAAAACGCCAGCAAATGCTGCTACCCACCAATAGTTTCCGTTGGTGCCAAATGCGTGGCAATACGGAAGCGCCAACAGGAACAGCGCCAGGCAGATGCGCTCTCGCGGCAACTGCACAGCGCGCCGCGAGAGGAATGCGATCACCGTATACAGCAGGGCTCCTGCCACAACACCCGATAGCAGCAAGCCTCGGTGGGCCCCAAGACCGCGCAGATCGGGGAGGGCGAAAACGATGCCAAGCCCGATGAAGCCAACCATGGCGGCAGCTCCAGAGACGCCCAGAAAGCGAAGCAAGGGGCTGGCGAACCGGATGAGCCAGGCACACACACACGGAACCAGCACGCCTGCCGCGAACAGATTTCTTTCGGTGGTGGTGAGGGAAAAGTCGTCCAGCCTGACAAGACGCTCCAGCGTGTGCCCGCCGCCCAAAGCGCGCCCAAGCTCCATGCCCCGGGAGATGCGTTCCACAAATTGGCCGATGGAGCCGTCGATGGTCCAGGCGCTCGCCAGCATCAGGGCGCTGGCCACGCACGCTGGGAGCAAAACGGTCTTGAAGCGCAGCCTTCCGCTGGCGATCCAGTAGAGCAGCACGAGCACACCCAATGCCGCTGCCGTGCTGGGCTTGGACATGAAGGCCAGCCAGCCACCCACACCGATGAGCGTGAGGCCTGCGTGATGCCTGAGAGGAGAGCCAGGGGATGCGGCCCACACCACACCCAGGGCCGTGATGAGCAGTGCCTGCGCATTCAGGCTGTTGTAGCTGGGCGTGACAAGCCAGAGGCTGAAGAGCACCAGCGAGGTGGTGGCATAGCCCAGCGACGCCATGGCACTGAACGCACGGGATGCGGCGCCTGCAGGGGTGGTGCGCAGCAAGGAAAAGGCCAATACAGATGCGAGCCCGAAGGTCACCAGCACGTTGGCTTGTCGCAGCAGGGCGATGTCGCCGTCCAGCAAAACGTAGGCGGGGTGGTAAACAAAGCCGAACTGGCTGAGAGAGACACTGTAGCGGAAAGGCTCGGCGGCCCAGATGAGATAGAAGCCTTCGTCGGTGAAGTCGAATCCATAGCCGCTGAAGTGCAGCATCCAAACCAGGGTTGCCAGGCCGGTGGCTGCAGCCAGGGGAAACAACAGACGAATGGGCGAAGAAAAAATGGAGGTGCTGTTCATTGGGGTTGTTTTGTACCACCTGGCGTTTGCCCGCTCACAAGAGCGCGAGCACTTGTCTTCTGCTGCGCTTTCCTCTCGGGCCGCCGCAGCGGCCCCCGCGGAACCTGGAAGCTAGAAGCCGCGGCTCAGTGCAAGCACCAGCTCCGCCGCCGGCACCTCGCGGCAGCCGCTCGCATTCTGCCCGGACCACAGCGGTGAGAAGTCTCCGCTGCCTTTGGCTTCCCAGTGCGCGCGCAGCGGGGCCATCGCCGTCGTGGCCAGCGGGAAGGCCGGTGCCACCGGGTTCATCGGGCCGAGTTCGCGCATCACGCGGTTGACGATGCCGCGTGCCGGGCGGCCGGTGAACAGGTGGGTGAGGGCGGTGTGGTGGGCCGCCTCGCTCTGCAAGGCGGCACGGTGCAGGGCGCTGGTGGTGGCTTCGGCGCAGCACAGGAAGGACGTGCCGACCTGCACGCCCGAGGCGCCCAGTGCCATCGCGGCGGTCACGCCCGCCGCGTCGGCGATGCCGCCGGCCGCGATCACCGGCACCGTCACGGCCGACACGATCTGCGGCAGCAGCGCGAACGTGCCGCTCTGCGTCGTCAGGTCGTCCACCAGGAACATGCCGCGGTGGCCGCCGGCCTCGATGCCCTGGGCAATGATGGCGTCGGCGCCGAAGGCTTCGAGCCAGCGCGCCTCTTCCACCGTGGTGGCCGAAGACAGCACCACCGCGCCCCAGCTCTTCACGCGGTCCAGCAGGTCGAGGTCGGGCAGGCCGAAATGAAAGCTGACCACCTTGGGCTTGAAGCGCTCCAGGATGTCGGCGGCAGCGCGGTTGAATGGCACGCGGCCGGGGCCCGCGGGCACGTTGTCGATGTCCAGCCCGGCTTCGTGGTAGTACCCGGCCAGCCAGGCACGCCAGGCGGCTTCGCGCGCGTCGTCGGCCTCGGGCTGCGCGTGGCAGAAGAAGTTGACGTTGTAAGGCCGATCCGTGCCGGCCTGGATCGCCGCCAGTTCGCGCTCCATCACCTCGGGCGACAACATGGCGCAGGGCAGCGAGCCGAGCGCCCCCGCGTTGCTGGCCGCGATGGCCAGGGCCGCGCCCTGCACGCCCGCCATGGGCGCCTGGATCAACGGATGTTCGGTGCCAAGCAGGGTGGTGAGTGCGTTCATGCGCGCATTCTCGCCGTGCCGCCTTGGCGGGTAAACCCTGAACATGTATCTTTGCCATTCATTTAACATGTTAAATAAATGAGCAGCCGCACCCCCTTCATTCACCGCAACCTGCCCCGGCTGCTGCTCGAAGCGCGCGAGGCCGTGATGCTGCACACCCGGCCCAGCCTGCGCGGCCACGGCCTGTCCGACCAGCAATGGCGTGTGCTGCGCGTGCTGGGCGAACACGCGGCGCTGCCGGGCGGGGTGGAAACCGGGCGTGTCGCGCGCGAGGCCTTTCTGCTCGGCCCCAGCCTCACCGGCGTGCTCACGCGCATGGAGCGCGACGGCCTGATCGCGCGCAGCCGCTGCCCGCAGGACGCACGCCGCACCGTGGTGCGCGCCACGCCCGCCGGCCTGGCGCTGGTGCAGAACCTCTCCAGCACCATCGAGGCGCACTACGCCTGGATGGAGCAGCGCCTGGGCAAGGCGCGGCTGGCGCAGCTGTATGCCTTGCTCGACGAAGTGATCGCCCTCGAACAACCCCTGAACAGCGAACCGGAGGCCGACGGCCTGGAGGAAGACGCCGCATGAACCCGTTTCCCTGGATGCCGGCCGGCACGGTCTACGGCACCTTGCTCAACTTCCGGCGCGAGCACGCGCTGTGGGCGCCGCGCATGGCGGACGCGCCCTACAAGGCGCCACCGAACGCACCGGTGCTCTATATCAAGACCGCCAACACCTTCACCCCCAGCGGTGGCACGGTGGCCCTGCCGGCCGGCGCCGCGGTACAGGCAGCGGCCTCGCTTGGCCTGGTGGTGGGCGAGGACGGCGCCCCGAGCGGCGCCGTGTTGTTCAACGACCTCGCGCTCGCGCACGACAGTTATTACCGCCCGCCCATCAAGGCGCGCAATGCCGACGGTTTCCTGGGTGTGGGTGCGACCTGCGTGCCGCTGGCGCAGCTCGGCGGTCTGCAAGGCCTGTCGGGCTTGCAGATCGAGCTGCACATCAACGGCGTGCACCAGCAGACCACGGATCTGGCCGAGCTGCTGCGCGACGCCGCGACCCTGTTCCAGGACGTCAACGCCTTCATGACACTGCGCCCCGGTGACGTGCTGATGCTGGGCAGCGACTGCCTGGCCGACGGCAGCCGGCCGCTGGTGCATGCCGGCGACACGGTGGACATCAGCGCCCCGGGTTTTCCGACCGCTACGGTGCACAGCTTCGTGCCGGAGGTGCCGGCATGAAGCGCGCCCGTATTGCCTGGGCCGGCGCGGTCCACGACGCCATCGAAGCCGGTGGCCAGCTCGAATTGCGCACGCCCGCCTTCAAAGGCCGGCGGTTGTCCTTCGACGAGGTGGTCTGGCTGCCACCGCTGCAGCCCTTGCCGCCGCAACGCCCGCGCACCGTGCTGGCGCTGGGGCTGAACTACGCCGACCACGCGAAAGAGCTGGCCTTCAAGGCGCCCGAAGAACCGCTGGCTTTCCTGAAAGGCGAGGCCTCGCTTACCGGCCACCGCGGCTTCACCGTGCGCCCGGCGGGGGTGGGCTTCATGCACTACGAGTGCGAACTCGCGGTGGTGATCGGCCGCACGGCGCGGCGCGTGCAGAAGGCCGACGCGCTGGACTTCGTGGGCGGCTACACCGTCGCCAACGACTACGCCATCCGCGACTACCTGGAGAACTGGTACCGGCCGAACCTGCGCGTGAAGAACCGCGACACCTGCACGCCACTCGGCCCCTGGCTGGTGGACGCGGCCGATGTTCCAGACCCCATGAACCTGGCGCTGCAGACCACGGTGAACGGCAAGCTCACGCAGCAGGGCCACACGCGCGACATGATCTTCGACGTGCCCACGCTGATCGAATATTTCAGCAGCTTCATGACATTGCAGCCCGGCGACCTGATCCTCACCGGCACGCCCGATGGCGTGGTCGATTGCCAGCCGGGCGACGTGATCGTCACGGCCATCGAGGGCATTGGCGAACTCGTCAACACCATCACCACCAACACCTCTGCCTGACCCGCATGACGACCACCATCCAGCACCTCATCAACGGCAAGTCCGTCGCCAGCGGCGCCACCTTCGAAACCATCAACCCCGCCACGCAGGAGGTGCTGGCCGAGGTGACCGCCGGTGGCGCGGTCGAGGTCAACGCGGCGGTGCAGGCCGCCAAGGACGCGTTTCCCGCCTGGGCCGCACGGCCGGCCACCGAACGCGCCACGCTGATGCGAAAACTCGGTGAGCTGATCGCGGCCCACGTGCCCGAGATCGCGCAGACCGAGACCAACGACTGCGGCCAGACCATCTCGCAGACCGGCAAGCAGCTGGTGCCGCGCGCGGCCGACAACTTCCATTACTTCGCCGAGATGTGCACGCGCGTGGACGGCCACACCTACCCCACGCCCACGCACCTCAACTACACCCTGTTCCACCCGGTCGGCGTGTGCGCGCTCATCAGCCCGTGGAACGTGCCTTTCATGACCTCCACCTGGAAGGTCGCACCCTGCCTGGCCTTCGGCAACACCGCGGTGTTGAAGATGAGCGAGCTCTCCCCGCTGACCGCCGCGCGCCTGGGCGAGCTCGCGCTGGAGGCCGGCATTCCGCCCGGTGTGCTCAACGTGGTGCACGGCTACGGCAAGGACGCGGGCGAACCGCTGTGCGCGCACCCGGACGTGCGAGCGATCTCCTTCACCGGCTCCACCGCCACCGGCAACCGCATCGTGCAGAGCGCGGGGCTGAAGAAGTTCAGCATGGAGCTGGGTGGCAAGAGTCCGTTCGTGGTCTTCGACGACGCCGACCTGGACCGCGCCTTGGACGCCGCGGTGTTCATGATCTTCAGCAACAACGGCGAGCGCTGCACCGCCGGCAGCCGCATCCTGGTGCAGCAGAACGTCTACGCGGACTTCGTGGCGAAGTTCGTCGAGCGCGCCAAGCGCATCACCGTGGGCGATCCGCTGGACGAAAAAACCATCGTCGGCCCGATGATTTCGCAGGCGCATCTGGCCAAGGTGCGCAGCTACATCGAGCTGGGTCCGAAGGAGGGCGCCACGCTGTTGTGCGGCGGGCTGGATCGGCCTTCGTACGCACCCGAACTGTCGGCGCGTGTGGCCAAGGGCAACTATGTGTGGCCCACCGTGTTTGCCGATGTGGACAACCGCATGCGCATTGCGCAAGAGGAAATCTTCGGCCCGGTGGCCTGCCTGATTCCGTTCCGCGACGAGGCGCATGCGATCGAGCTGGCGAATGACATTCAATATGGCCTGTCCAGTTATGTGTGGACCGAGAACCTCGGCCGCGCGCACCGCGTGGCGGCTGCGGTGGAAGCTGGCATGTGTTTCGTCAACTCGCAGAACGTGCGCGACCTGCGCCAGCCATTCGGCGGCACCAAGGCCAGCGGCACGGGGCGCGAAGGCGGCACCTGGAGTTATGAGGTGTTCCTGGAGCCGAAGAACATCGCGGTGTCCATGGGCTCGCATCACATTCCGCATTGGGGGGTGTGAGGTATGGCTTGCGTTTCGCTCCAGCGGGTGGGCGGGATCGCTGGGCTGTGGCGCTCTCGATCTGAAGCGGTGCGTTGGCCCACGGAGCAACCACCCAACCAGCCAAAGGTAGCCGCATGGGAAAACTAGCCCTCGTCGCCAAGATCACCCACGTCCCCTCGATGTACCTCAGCGAAATCGACGGGCCGAGAAAAGGCACGCGCCAGGACGCCATTGACGGCCACCACGAGATCAGCCGCCGCTGCCGCGATCTCGGGGTTGACACCATCGTTGTGTTCGACACCCACTGGCTCGTCAACGCCAGTTACCACCTCAACTGCGCGCCGCATTTTCAGGGCAGCTACACCAGCAACGAACTGCCGCACTTCATCAGCAACATGCCCTTCGAGATTCCGGGCAACCCGGAGCTCGGCAAGCTGCTCGCGCAGGTCTGCAACCAGCACGGTGTCGACACCCTGGCCCACGACGCCACCACCCTCGGCCCCGAGTACGGCACGCTCGTGCCCATGCGCTACATGAACGCCGACCAGCACTTCAAGGCCATCTCGGTCTCGGCGTTGTGTCAGGCGCACTACCTCAACGACAGCGCGCGCCTCGGCTGGGCCATGCGCAAGGCGGTGGAAGACCATTACGACGGCACCGTCGCCTTCTTTGCCAGCGGCTCGCTCAGCCACCGATTTGCGCAAAACGGCCTGGCGCCCGACTACGCCTTCAAGGTCTGGAGCCCCTTCCTCGAAACGCTGGACCGCCGCGTCGTCGAGATGTGGCAACGCGGCGAGTGGAAAGCCTTCTGCGAGATGCTGCCCGAGTACGCTGCCAAGGGCCACGGCGAAGGCTTCATGCACGACACCGCCATGATGCTCGGCGCGCTCGGCTGGAGCGACTACGACGGCCAGGCCGAAGTCATCACGCCGTACTTCGGCGCCTCCGGCACCGGCCAGATCAACGCCGTGTTCCCGGTCACGCCGCAGACCGGCCAGGCCATTCCCGCCGCCCAGGCCTCGTCGGCCAAGGGCTTCCAGGCCGTGTCCCGACTCTGAGGCCCACCGCATGCCGCACCTCGTCATCCTCTACACCCCCAACCTGGACCTCAGCGTGGACCAGGGCGGCGCCGACATGGGTGCGCTCTGCCGCCAGCTGTGCGACGCCATGCTCGCCGTGCGCGACGAAGCCGACCGGCAGGTTTTCCCCACCGGCGGCACGCGTGTGCTGGCCTACCCGGCGGCGCACAGCGCGGTGTCCGACGGTGGCGCGACCGGCATCGCCGCCGGCCTGGGTGGCGACTACGCCTTCGTCTACATGAACCTGCGCATGGCCCAAGGCCGCAGCGCGCTCACCCACCAGCGCGTGGGCGAGGCGCTGCAGGGGGTGGTGAAAGCGCACTTCGCCACCCAGCTCGCCAGCCGCCCCATCGGCATCACCGTGCAGGTGGACGAAGGCCACGAGGTGTTCGACGCCAAGAACAGTTCGCTGCATCCGCTTTTCCAACGGACCTGACACCATGCTCGAAGAAGCCCTCATCCAGCAACTCGCCGCCGAGCTCGACGCTTCCGAACGCAGCCGCGTGGCGGTGGAACATTTCTCCAGGCGCTTTCCCGCCATGACCGTGGCCGATGGTTACCGCGTCGGCCGCGCCTGGGTGGCGCAACAGGTGGCGGGTGGCAGAACAGTCATCGGCCACAAGATCGGCCTCACCAGCCGCGCCATGCAGATCTCCAGCCAGATCGACGAGCCCGACTACGGCACCCTGCTCGACAGCATGCGGTTCACGGCCCGGGCCGGCGAAGTGCTGGAGATTCCCGCTGCCCGCTTCATCGCGCCGCGCGTGGAGGTGGAGCTTGCCTTCGTGCTCAAGTCGCAGCTGCGAGGGCCGAGCGTGACGGTGGATGACGTGCTCGCCGCCACCGAGTACGTGACGCCCGCCATCGAAATCATCGACGCCCGCATCGAGCAGTTCGACCGCCACACCAGGGCCATGCGCAAGGTGTTCGACACCATCAGCGACAACGCGGCCAACGCCGGCATCGTGGTCGGTGAGGGCGACGCACGTTACCGCGCCGATGCCCTCACCACCGACCTGCCGTTGTGCGGCGCCATCCTGCGGCAGAACGGCGTGGTGGAAGAAACCGGCCTCGCCGCCGGCGTGCAGGGCCACCCGGCCATCGGCATCGCCTGGCTGGCCAACAAGCTCGCGCCCTGGGGCGAGTCCTTGCAGGCCGGCGAGATCGTGCTCGCGGGCAGCTTCACGCGGCCGGTGGCCGCCAAGGCGGGTGACCTGTTCGAGGCCGACTACGGCCCGCTGGGTGTGCTGCGCTTCCGCTTCGTTTGAGACCATCCAGAAAACCACAGGAGACACCAGAGACCATGGCCGACGCCTTCCTCAAACCCGGCCGCTTCAGCGAAGCGGAATGGCAAGCCCGCGTGCAGCTGGCCGCCTGCTACCGCATCTTTGCCCACCTGGGCTGGGCCGAGCTGATCTACAACCACATCTCGCTGCGCGTGCCCGGGCCGGACGAGCACTTCCTCATCAACCCCTTCGGGCTGCACTACACCGAGGTCACCGCGTCCAACCTGGTCAAGGTGGATGTGGACGGCCACATCATCGGCAACGACGACTGGCCGATCAACCCGGCCGGCTTCACCTTCCACGGCGCCATACACGCCACCCTGCCCGACGCGCACTGTGTGATGCACGTGCACACCACGCCGACCATGGCCGTCTGCTGCAGCGAAGAGGGCTTGAGCTTCACCAACTTCTACGCCGCGCAGCTGCACGACCAGGTGGCGTACCACGACTTCGAAGGCATCACCGTGCACCGCGAAGAGGGCGCGCGCATCCTCGCCTCGGCCAACGGCCGGCGCGTGCTGCTGCTGCGCAACCACGGCCCGGTGATCATCGGCCACACGTTGCCGCAGGCCTTCAACCTCATGTGGCTGGTGCAGCGGGCCTGCGAGATCCAGGTGGCGTCGGCCACGCTCGGCAAGCAGCGCCAGATCCCGGTGCCGGTGCTCGAAAGCTGTGTGCGCGACTCGCTCAACTTCAACCCCAAGTACGGCGCTGGTGAAGACTCCTTCGCCGCCATGCAGCGGCTGATCGACCGCATCGACCCGGGGTATCGCGCATGACCGCACCAACGTTCCAGAAAGTCGCGGTGGTCGGTGTCGGCGCCATCGGCGGCCTGTTCGCCGGCTGGCTCGGCTCGCGCCTGCCGGCCGGGCAGATCCAGCTCTCGGCCGTGGCGCGCGGTGAAACGCTGCGCACCCTGCGCGAGCGCGGCCTCACCTGGGTCGATGCCGAAGGTGCCGAACACAGCGTGGCCGTCAATGCCAGCGACGACCCGGCCTGCCTCGGCGTGCAAGACCTGGTGATCGTCTCGGTCAAAGGCCCGGCCATGCCGCAGGTTGCGCCCGTGGTGCGCGCGCTCATGGGGCCGCACACCGTGGTGCTGGTTGCCATGAACGGCGTGCCCTGGTGGTTCTTCGACGGCCTGCCCGGTGAGGCCTCCGGTCTTCGGCTCAACGCGGTGGACCCCGGCGGCATCACCGCGCAGCACATTCCCACATCGCAGGTCATTGGCTGCGTGGTGCACGCCAGCGCCGCTGCGCCACAGCCCGCGCGCATCGAGCGCATCAAGAACAACCAGCTCATCATCGGCGAGCCGGCCGGTGGCGCCTCGCCGCGTGTGCAGGCGCTGGGCGAGCTGCTCACGCAGGGCGGTTTCGGCGTCACCGTGTCCGAGCGCATCCAGCGCGACATCTGGTACAAGCTCTGGGGCAACATGACCATGAACCCGGTCTCGGCCATCACCGGCGCACCGTGCGACCGCATCCTCGACGACGAGCTGGTGCGCGGCTTCTGCAGTGCCGTGATGCGCGAGGCGCAGACCATTGGCGCGCGCATCGGCATCCCCATTGACCAGAATCCCGAAGACCGCCACGCGGTCACGCGCAAGCTCGGCTCGTTCAAGACCTCGATGCTGCAGGACGTGGAAGCCGGCCGCCCCATCGAGCTCGACGCACTGGTGGGCGCGGTGCGCGAAATCGGCCAGCACCTGGGCGAAGCCACGCCCAACATGGACGCGCTCATGGGCCTGACCCGCCTGACCGGCCAGATGCGCAGCCTCTACCCCGAACCGACGAGGACCCCATGAAGATCCCCCGGAACACCTTCCGCGATGCCCTGAAAGCCGGCAAGCCCCAGATCGGCTGCTGGGTCGGTTTTGCCAGCCCCGACGTGGCCGAGGCCCTGGCCGGCTGCGGCTTCGACTGGCTGCTGATCGACGGCGAACACGCGCCCAACGATCCGCGCAGCGTGCTCGGTCAACTGCGTGCCATCGCCCCCTACGGCGAGACCCATGCGGTGGTGCGTGCTGTGGAGGGCAACGTGGCCCTGGTCAAGCAGTACCTCGACGTGGGCGCACAGACCCTGCTGATCCCGATGATCGACACGCCCGAACAGGCCGCGCTCATGGTGCAGGCCATGCGCTACCCACCCGAAGGCATTCGCGGCATGGGGGCGGCGCTGGCGCGCGCCTCGCGCTGGAACCAGGTGGACGATTACCTCAACCAGGCGAATGATCAGATGTGCCTGCTGGTGCAGGCCGAGACCGTGACCGCGGTGAGCAACCTCCAAGCCATCGCCGAGACCGAGGGCGTGGACGGCGTGTTCTTCGGCCCGGCCGATCTGTCGGCCAGCATGGGCTACCGCGGCCAGCCCGGCCACCCCGAAGTGCAGAAGGTGATTCTGGAAGGCATCGCCACCGTGCGCGCCGCCGGCAAGGCCGCCGGCATCCTCGCCACCGACCCGGCACTGGCGCAGCAGTACCTCGACGCGGGCGCGCTGTTCGTGGCGGTGGGGCTGGACACCTCGCTGCTGGTGAAGGCGGCCACCGCCCTGCGCCAGGGGTTCGGGCCGGTGGCCGGCGCCGCCGCCGAACCCCCGGCCTCCGGCGGCTACTGATCCGGGCGCGGGTCAGGCCCGGCCCTGCTGCGCGATCAGCCGCGCCAGCAGGCGCCGCACCCGAACGGGCGCCGCGTCGTTGCTCATCAGCACCGGGTTGAGTGAGAAGAAGTCGCTGGTGTTCATCTCCTTCTGAACAGCTTCGATGATGGGGCCGTCCTCGGTGACGAAGGCGTTGTGCATCGCCTCGATCTTCATCTGGTTGTACTCACCGTCATCCACGATGTGGTTGCGCCGCGTGGCAAAGAAATAGTGGGTCTCGGTGGCGCTGGCGGGCGTGCAGGTGTGCAGGTCGTACTGGCCCACCGTGTCCGTCAGGTCGAGATTGCCCTCGCCCTGGATGGCGCCCACGTTCAGCTGGATGTTGGCCGGTGCGCTCCAGGTGATGTCGAAGAAGCCGCGTGCCTCGCCCGCCGGGTCGGGCAGAAAGTTGGCGAAGATCATCATGGCCGGGGTCTGGCGCCACTCCCAGCGCACGTTGACGGTGTTGTTCTCTTCCCGCACCGGCGGCACCAGCGGCGAGAGCTGGCCGCGCGTGGTGATGATCTCGCCGTGCACGTGGTCGATGTGGCTCAGGTCCATCACGTTGTCCACGATCAGTTCGTAGTGGGCCTGCATCGGCATGTAGGTGTGGGCCACGCCGGTGGCCGGGCCGTTGTCGAGCGCGGAGAAGTCCGGCAGCTTGGCCGCGTCGGCCGGCTCGTCGCCCATCCAGATCCAGATGAAGCCGTACTTCTCCAGCAGCGTGAAGGTGCGGACCTTGGCGGCGGCGGGGATGTGCCCGGTGCCGTGCGGGCTATGGGTGCACTTGCCGGTGCAGTCGAAACGCAGCGCGTGGTATTTGCACACCACGTCGTCGCCGTGGCGCTCGCCCATCGACAGCGGCACGAAGCGGTGCGGGCAGCGGTCGTGCATGGCCACGGGCGAGCCGTCGGCCTTGCGGTACATCAGCACCGAGGTGTCCAGCAGCTGGCGCGTGAGCATGGCTTGCGGCCCGAGCTCGCGGGACATCGCGGCCACGTACCAGCAGTTGAGCAGGTAGGGGGTCTCCGGTTTGCCCACGGGGTTGCCGCTGGGGTGGGCGTAGATCGGGATCGTGCTCGGGTTTCGGGTGGGGGCGTCCATGTTGTCTCCTGTCGTTGCTTTGAATGAAGGCCGTTGCCGGCCGGTGGGGGAAATCGTGGTGGTGGGTGCTAGTGGTTCGCCAGCACCAGCAGCGGGCTGCGCGAGCGCGAGCAGCAAGGTGTGAAATGGCCCTGGTTCGCGTGCTCGTCCGGGGTGTAGAACTGGTCGCGGTGGTCGGGCTCGCCCGAGATCACCCGCACCGTGCAACTGCCGCAGATGCCTTGCTCGCACGAGAGCTGCAACGCAATGCCTGCCGCGCCCAGGGCCTGCGCCACGCTGGTCCCTGGCGCCACCGGTATCCGCTGTCCGGTGGGCTGCCACTCGACGGTGAACGCCGCCGCGTCTGCCACCACCGGGCCGGCCGCGCCGGGCGGCGCCGCAAAGTGCTCCACGTGCACACGGTCGGCCGCCCAGCCCAGGGCCTGCGCCTGCTCGCGCACATGGCCGATGAAGCCCGACGGGCCGCACACCCAGGCCTGGGTGCCGGGCGGCGACTGGCCGAGCAGCGCGCGCGCATCGAAGTGTTGCGAGGGTGGCCCGTCGTCATGGTGCAGGTGCACCAAGTGGGCCCAGGGCGCTTCCTTCAGGCGCTGCCGGAACGGCAGGCGAGTCACCGAGCGCGCGCAGGCGTGCAGCTCGAAAGATCGCTGCTCGGCCCACAGTTGCTCGGCCATGGCCAGCAGCGGCGTCAGGCCGATACCGCCGGCCAGCAACAGCGTGTGCGGGCAGGGCAGCAAGGCGAACGCGTTGCGAGGCAAGCCGATCTGCAACGCGGTGCCGACGCGCAGGGCCTCGTGCACGCACGCCGAGCCGCCCCTTCCCGAAGGTTCGCGCAGCACGGCGATGAGGTAGTGATCGCGCTCGTGCGGCGCGTTGCACAGCGAGTACTGGCGCACCAGCCCGTTGGGCAGGAGCAGGTCGATGTGGGCGCCGGCATCGAACGCGGGCAGCGGGCCCTGGCCTTCGGCGGGCACCAGGGTGAGAGCCACCACCTCCTGGGCCTGCACTTCGCGGTGCGACACGCGCACGTGCAGCAGGCCGGTGGCGGCGCCGGCGGTCGGGTTGTTCATGTTGTCTCCGTGGGGTGGGGCCGCCGTCAACCCATTGCATGGCGGCCATTGCGGCATTGCTTCGCAAACGTTGTGCCATGGCGCGGCCAGCGCGAAGGGCACGGGCAAGCCGTTGTCGTGCAACGATTTTTTGCAAAGCGGGGGTAAACCATGATGGCGGTGGAGGGGCCCGGTCTTCAGGATTTGCGGAAACGCCGGCTCGCGCCGATTTCAAGATTTGCTGAAACCGGCGCTGCCCTGGCGGCCGGACACCAGCCCCACGCGCCCACCACCACCATGTCCCAGAACCCCGCCATCGACCCGGCCAAGCTGCTGGCCGGCCACCTGCACTTCTCGCCCGACGCGGGCCACATCCAGCTGTTCAACCAGCGCATGCTGCTCATGCAGGCCGAGTCCTTCGCCGAGCTGCGGCGCGAGCTGATCGGCAGCCTGGGCACCGCCAAAACGCGTGCGCTCATGATGCGGCTGGGCTACCAGCAGGGGTTTGACGACGGCCAGCGCGTGCGCGAACAACTGGGCGAGGCCGACCTCGGCGCCGCGCTCGCGCTGGGGCCTCGCCTGCGTGAAATGGAAGGCTTCGTGCGCAACCAGCCGGTTGACGCGATGGAGGTCGACATCGCCAAAGGCCAGTTCTGGGGCGACTACTACTGGAGCGCGAGCTGGGAGGCCCAGGCCCACCTGGCCCACTGTGGCGTGAGCGGCTCGCCCGCCTGCTGGACCATGGTCGGTTACGCCGACGGCTACTGCACCGCCGTCACCGGCATGCCGATCCACTGGCACGAAGTGGAGTGCGTGGCCATGGGGCATGCGCGCTGCCGCGTCATCGGCCGGCCGCTGGTCGAATGGCAGCGTGAAGCGCCGCAGGACGAAGACGACACCGACTACCTGCAGGTCGACACCTTCGTGGACCGTGTCGGCCACAGCCGTTCGCGGGCGGCGCCAGACCGGGCCTCCACCAGCACGGCGTCGGGTCCGTCATCGGGCGTGCCCACCGGCAGCGCCGACGCCAGCGAGAACCTGGGCGGCTTTGTCGGCACATCCGCCGGTTTCCGCGCCGTGGCCCACCTCGTGCGCCGCGTGGCGCCCACCAACTCGACGGTGCTGTTTCGCGGCGAAAGCGGCGTGGGCAAGGAGTGCTTTGCGCGCGCGCTGCATTCCATTAGCCCGCGCGCCGCCGGGCCGATGATCTCCATCAACTGCGCGGCGATCCCGGCCAACCTTGTCGAGGCCGAACTGTTCGGCGTCGAGCGCGGCGCCTACACCGGTGCAGACCGCACCCGGCCCGGGCGTTTCGAGCGGGCCCATGGCGGCACCCTGTTTCTCGACGAGATCACCAGCCTGAGCCTGCCGGCGCAAGGCAAGGTGTTGCGCGTCATCCAGGAGCGGGAGTTCGAGCGCGTGGGCGGCACCGAAGTGCGGCGGGCGGATGTGCGCATCGTCGCGGCGGCGAACCGCGACCTGCGCACGGAAGTCAGCGAAGGGCGGTTTCGCACCGACCTGTTCTTTCGCCTCAACGTGTTCCCGATCGAGATCCCGCCGCTGCGGGAGCGCCTCGAAGACATCCCGTTACTGGTGGCGCTGTTCCTGGAGCGCAGCGTGCGCCGCTGCGGCAAGGACGTCAAAGGCCTGAGCCCGCAGGCCTACGCCGCCCTGTGGGACTACGACTGGCCGGGCAATGTGCGCGAGCTGGAGAACATGGTCGAGCGCGGCGTCATCCTCGCGGAAGAAGGCGGCAGTATCGACGTGCAACACCTGTTCGCGGGCGGCGAGACCTTGCGCGGCACCACCTGGAGCCTCGGCCCTGCGGGCGACCTGGTGCGCGAGAGAGGGCACGGCCACGCCAGCGCAGACGCCCCGTCCGGCGACCTGCCCGCCCTCGTGGATCAGCTGCTCGATCAACAGGCCTCGTTCACCGACATCGAAGCCATGCTGATCGACCGCGCCGTGGACCGCTGCGGCGGCAATGTGTCTGCCGTGGCAAGGCTGCTGCAGCTGCGGCGCGGCCAGGTGGAATACCGCATCAAGCGGCGCGAGAGCGGGGGCTGAGGCCGGCGCTCTCGAGCGCGCGGAACGGCGACAGAGCGGCCAAAGTGACAAACCGTGCCAGGCCGGTTTCTGAAAAACGCAGGCGGGTGGAGGTTTCTTCTGGTCGATTGGGTGACGGCCCACCGGCACCACCCCGGAAGCAGCGCCCGGGCGCCTGCCCCACCCCAGGCACTGGTTAACCCTCCCTCCCAAAAGGATAGAACCCACCCCGCCACCGTGCGGTTGGCCCTGCGATGCGCCCGCCTTCGCAATGGGTGACCCTGTGCGGGGTGCTCCCCAGAATGGCTCTCAGCGCCCCGGCCGCGGCCCCTCTGGACCGTGCGGACCGCAGCCGGAAGGCGCGTCCACCCCACAACGAGGAGAGAGAGACATGTTTTTGAAGAACGCCTGGTATTGCGCTGGTTGGGACAACGAGTTCCACCAGGGCGCCGACGCCATCATTGCCCGCAAGATCGCCGGAGAGCGGGTGGTGCTGTACCGCACCCCCAGCGGCAAGGTGGTGGCCCTTGAAGACCGCTGCCCGCACCGCCAGGCGGCGCTGTCGCTGGGCCGCAAGGAAGGTGAATCGCTGCGGTGCATGTACCACGGCATGAAGTTCGGCCCCGATGGTGTCTGCGACCACATCCCCGGCCAGGAGAGCATTCCGGAGCGCGCCTGCGTGCGCTCGTTCCCGGTGGTCGAGAAGGACAACTGGGTCTGGGTGTGGATGGGTGAGCCCGAGAAGGCCGACCCGGCACTGATCTGCTTCTCGGTCGGGCCGTCCGATCCGGGCTGGCACATCAAGACCTCGAAGATGCACGTCGAGACCAACTACCGTTGGGAAATCGAAAACCTCGCCGACCTCAGCCACCTGACCTGGGTGCACGAGAACACCGTGGGTGGTGACCCGGCCTATGGCGAGATCAAGCCCAAGCACACGTTGACGCCACGCGGTGTCAACACGCTGTTCTGGGTGCGCTCGGTCAAGCCGACGGCGCTGGTGCGCCACATCTTCCCGGAAGACATGAAGCTGGACATCTGCTTCGACATCCAGCACACCGTGCCTTGCAACTGGGTGATGCGCTTCCGCGCCTTCGCCGCCGGCACGGCCACCGAGGGCGAGTCCAACGGCCAGTTGCTGGTCGACACCTGGACCTGCCAGGCGGTGACGCCCTGCGACGAGGACTCGGTCGATTACTACTACTCCTGGGGCGCGAGCAAGGACACCGAGTTCCCCGGCCTGAGCGACATGCTCGGCCGCGGGCTGGACAAGGCCTTCACCGAAGACCGGATCATGCTGGAGGCGCAACACATCCGCCGCCGCGAGAAGCCGGACCTGAAGATGGTCGACATCTCCCACGACGCCGGCCCCGGCAAGATGCTGTGGGTGCTGGACAAGCTGATCCGCGAAGAGAAGGCGGCAGCGCCGGCACCTGCGCCTGTGCCTGCGCGCGAAGCCGGCCGTCCGGTCGTGGCCATCGCCACCGCGTCGTGACCGCCGCCACCACCATGGAGCGCCCGGCCCAGACGGGTGCTGCGCTGGCGCTCGAGGTGGCGGCCGTGCGCAGCGAGGCACGCGACGTGTTGTGCCTGGAGCTGCGCGCGCCGGGTGGTGGGAGTCTGCCGCCGTTTGCGCCGGGCGCCCACCTTGAGCTGCAGTTGCCCAACGGCCTGGTGCGGCACTACTCGTTGTGCAACAGCGCGGCCGAGTCCGACCGCTACGTGGTGGGCGTGGGCCTCTCGCCCAACAGCCGCGGTGGCTCGCGCTTCGTACACGACGCGCTGCGGCGCGGCGACGTGATCCGCAGCTCGGCGCCGCGCAACCACTTCCCGCTGGTGCAGGACGCGGCGGCCTACCGCTTCGTCGCGGGCGGCATCGGGGTCACGCCGCTGCTGTCGATGATCCACTGGTGCATCGACCACGGCAAACCCTGGCGGTTGCACTACTGCGTGCGCTCGCGCCAGCGCGCGGCGTTCTTTGAAGTGCTGCGCGAGCTGGACCCGGGCGGCAGCGCGTTGCACCTGCACGCCGATGACGAGCAGGGCGGGCGCTTCTTCGATCCGGCCGAGGCCCTGAGCGATCTCGAGCCAGGCGAACACGTTTACTGTTGCGGACCGGCACCGCTGATGCAGTCGGTGCAGCGCGCCAGCGAAGGGCGCCCGCCGGAGACGGTGCACTTCGAATGGTTCGCGGCACCGGCAGCGCCCGAGTCGGCACCACCGGCCGGTGGCTTCGAGGTGAAGATCCGCAGCACCGGCGCCAGCTTCAAGGTGGCACCCGAGCAGAGCCTGCTGGACGCGATGGAGGCCAACGGCGCGTGTGTGCCCTGGTCGTGCAAGGAGGGTTTGTGTGGCACCTGCCAGACCGGTGTGCTCTCCGGCCGCATCGAGCACCGCGATGGCGTGCTGTCGGCCGCGCAGCGGGCCGCCAACGACGTGATGCTGGTCTGCGTTTCGCGCGGCTGCGCTGGCGAGGTGCTGGAGCTCGATCTGTAGTCCGATCTGCGCACAAAACCCGGCATCGGCCCGCACGCCACCCGGGTGTGCGGGCCGATGTCGATGCTTGACGAAAGCACTCAGGGCGGTGGCATCAACCGCATGCGCCGCGCCTGCTGCACGGCGAGCGAACGCCGGTGCACGCCCATCTTTTCGTAGATCTTCTGCCAGTACCACTTGACGGTGCTCTCGGCCAGGCCGAGCGACACGCCGATCTCGCTGTTGAGCATGCTGGCACCCGCCAGCCGCAGGATCTCGATCTCGCGCGGTGTCAGCGCGCCGGCGGCGGCTGCCTCCGGGGCGGCTTCCGGTGACGCCGGTGCCTGGCTGTCCACATGGGCCAGGAGGCGCGCGGCCGCTTGCTGCGCAGACGTCGGCACCACGTCGCTGTGCGCGAGCAGGTGGCGCAGCAGATCGATCACGTCATCGCCCTCGTCGAGAAAGCTGCGCACGAAACCGGCGTCGGTGCCGAGGTCCAGTGCCTCGATCAGCTGGCGCAGCGCGGCAGTGCGTTGCCCCTGGCGCAAGGAGAGTCTGGCGAGCAGCACGGCGCAACGCACCGCAGAGCGCACGCAATGCCGGCTGCGCGCATGGGCGAACCAGCTCTTCATCAACGGCAGGGCCGCCTCGTCGTTGCTGGCGCGGGCGCAGGCGATGGCCAGCAGCTCGTGTTCGCTGGTGGTGTGCGCCCCGGGCAGCAGCCGCGCGGGGTGGGCGCCGGCCGCAACGAGCAGCCGCTGGGCCTCCCGCGTGTCGCCCGCCAGCATGCACTGGCGCACCCGCTCGGCCAGCACGTGGGCGCGCAGGCGGTTGAAGTCGTAACGCTCGGCAAAGTGCGCGGCGTCATTGAGCACGGCCGCGGCGGTGCGTGGGTCTCGTTCGGCGCTGGCGAGGCGCGCGGCGGTGATGAAGCCAGCGATCAGGTTGTCGACGAAACCCAGTTCGCGCGACATGGCGCTGTGGTCCTGGATCAGGCGGCGGGCGGTGTCGAGCTCGCCACGCTCGTAGGCCAGTTCGGCCAGCAGCATCGAAGGCATGGCCACCAACGCCGATTTGTCGCCATGCAGGCGCACGGCCCAGTCGCGCGCCAGCTCGTAGGTGGCGGCGGCACGCGTGAGATCGCCGGCGGCAAAGAGCAGCGTGCCGGCCACGCTGTTGTGGAACGCGGTGCCGTAGGTGGCGCCGTGGCGCACGAAGTTCTGGTAGGTGATCTCGGCCGCCGCCGCCGCGCCTTCGACGCAGTAGGTCTCGCGCTGGCACAACATCATCGCGGTCTCGGTGGAGGCGCGCATGAAGCCGTCGGTGCCGGTGTCCGCGTCCAGCCAACGGCGGCTGCGCTCGTGGGTGGCCACGATGTCGTCGCTGAGCATCGACAGCATCATCTCGCGGTGGGCGAGGGTGGACATCAGCCGCTCGTGCCGGCTCGCGGCGGCCGCGTCCATGGGTTCGGCGGCCCAGCGCTCCAGCGTGGCGCGCGCGTTGCGCAAGGCATGGCGGGCCTGCGGGAATTGCCAGCGCAGCTCGCAGTCCCAGGCCAGGTCGAGCTGCAGGCGCGGGCAGTCGGCCGCCACCGCGGGCGGCAGCCGTGAGGCCAGCGCCTGCACCGTGGCGAACTGGCCGGTGGCGAACAGGTGCGGGCTGGCGGTGTCGAGCAGTTCGGCGGCAAAGGCCTCGTCGCCGGCCGCGAAGGCGTGTGCGATCGCGTCCAGCGTGAAGCCGTGCGCGGCCAGCCAGCGGCAGGCCCGCGCGTGCAGTTCGGCGTGGTGGTCCGGCTGGCGCTCGCGCAGGCGCCGCTGCAGGAATTCGGCGAACAGGTGGTGGTATCGATACCAGCGCTTTTCGCTGTCGAGCGAGAAGATGAACAGGTTGCCGCTCTCCAGCCGGTCGAGCACGCTGCGCGCGTCCTGCTGCCGGGTCACCGCGTTGCACAGCGCGGTGTCGAAGCGTTTGAGGATGCAGGTGGCGAGCAGGAAGTCTTGCACGTCGGGGCTCTGGCGGCCGAACACTTCGTCGGCCAGGAAGTCGCCGACGTCGCGGTGCTCGCCGGAAAAACGCGCCAGGAACTGCTGCGGGTCGCTGCTGTCGCGCAGCGCGATCGCGGCGAACTGCAGTCCGGCAACCCAGCCTTCGGTGCGCTCGTGCAGCAGGCTGAGCACATCGGGGGCCAGCGGGCTGCCGTTCTGGCGCGCGAAGAACTCGCCCACCTCGGGCGCGGAAAAACGCAGCTCCTGGCCACCGAGCTCCAGCACGGCGTTGCGCAGCCGCAGGGGCGACATCGGCAAGGTGTGTGCGGTGCGCGTGGCGATGAGCAGGCGGAAATGCCCGAGCGGGGCGAGCAGGATCGCCTGCACGGTGGCGATGACGGCTTCGTCGGTGATGAGGTGGAAGTCGTCGATGAAGAGCAGGGTGTTCTTCTCGATGGCGGCCAGCTCGTTGAGCAGCGTGGCCTTGAGCACCGAGGGCGGCAGGCCCACCCCCGAGCGCAACAGGGCCAGCGTGGCTTGCCCGGCGTGCGAGCCACCGGCCCGGATGGCTTCGACGAAATGCAGCAGGAAGTGCCCGAGGTCGTTGTCGCCCGCGTCCAGGCTGAGCCAGCCGGTGATGGCGTTGGGCGCGATGTGCCGGCGCACCTGTGCCAGCAGGCTGGTCTTGCCGTAGCCGGCGGGCGCGGTGATCACGACCGCGTGCTGCTGCACGCGCTGCGCGATCAGTGCCTCCAGGCCCGTGCGGTCCACGAGCCATTCAGCTTGTTTGCCAGGCGGCGCGAGCTTGGTCCAGTTGACCATGGGCGCCAGCGTTTCGGGTTGCATCGTGGGGTAGGGATCAATGGCGGGTGCTTGATCCACGTTGTTTTTTGAGGGACGGAACTCCTGTGCGATTAGAGGTAAACGGGTTCAGGCACAGCATCGGGACAAACCCGACGGCATGGCCTGCCGCCCGCGCCGCCGGCTAGCGCCCAGGGCTTTTGTTGCGGCCTTCGGGCGGGTGGGTTCGGGCGAATGGCATGGGGTGCTCTCCGTTGTGTTCGTGGGGAAAGAAACGGTCGGTGCCTCGGCCCGCAGGCCTCCGGGCCGAGGCCCCGACCACCCGCCGCGGCGCTCTCGTGGGCAGAGGGCGCCGCAGCAGCGCGGGGATCAGCCGGCCTTGATGCCGAGCTGGCGGATCAGGCCGCCCCAGCGGGTGTTCTCGGCCTGGATGAAGGCGCCGAACTCCTGCGGTGTGGTGACCCGCAGGTTGGCGGAGATGTTGTCGAACGCCGCCACCGCATCCGAGCTCTTTGCCCCCTTGGCCCAGGCATCACGCAACTGCTGCACGATGGCCGGCGGTGTGGCCGCCGGGGCGATCAAGCCGAACCAGGTTTCCACCGCGAAGCCGGGGTAGCCGGACTCGGCCACCGTCGGCACATTGGGCAGGGCCTGGGCGCGCGCCGGTGAGGTGACCGCCAGCGCCTTGAGCTTGCCCGAGCGGATGTGCTGCAGCGTGGTGGCCAGCGAGCTTTCCATGCTCATGAGCACGGTGCCCGACAACAGATCCGGCACCACCTGGCTCGACCCCTTGTACGGCACGTTCAGCAGCTGGATGCCGGCAACCGATTGCAGCAGCTCGGCGGCCAGGTGGTTGCTGGTGCCGATGCCCGAGGTGGCGTAACCGAGCTGGCCCGGATTCGCCTTGGCGTAGGCCACCAGGCCCTTGAGGTCGCTGAAGGGCGCGCTCGGGTGCACGACGATCACGCAGGGCGTGGTGCCGACGAGGGAGATCGGCGCGAGGTCTTTCTCGACCTGGAACGGCAGCTTGTCGTACAGATGGGGTGAGATGGCCAGGCTGCTGATGGCCGACAGGCCGAGGGTGTAGCCATCGGGGGCGGCCTTGGCCACCGCATCGGTGCCGATGTTGCCGCCCGCACCGGCCTTGTTCTCCACCACGAAGGACTGGCCCAGCGCGTCCCCCATGGCCTTGGCCGCCGTGCGGCCCATGATGTCGGTGGGCCCGCCCGGCGGGAAGGGCACGACCAGCTTCACCGGCCGGTTGGGGTAGGTCTCCTGCGACCAGCCGGCGGCCGGCGCCAGCGCGATGCCGCCGGCGGTGCCAGCGATGAATTGCCTGCGATCAATCATCGAGTGTCTCCTTTGTGGTTTTTTTCCGGGGCAGCGCATCCCGCGCGCGGGCCATCCGCTGGAGGCCCGGCCCGACGAGGCTGTCGCGCCCACCACGCCGTCGTCCCGCCGCTTGCGCGTTCACACGCGGCGCCGCGGAACGGCCAGCCCCTGCCGGGAGGCGGGGATGGCAGTGGCGGGCGCCGGTGGGGTGGGACAGGTGGGCATGGCGCCCGGAGGGCTGCACATGCCGTGCCCGCAGGCGGGCAAACCGAGGCAAATCTCGATATTGAAGGGTTAACCACTAAGCCTTTGGAAGCGATCACCCCGATCACGTGGGTGAAAACCCTTGGGCGCCGGGCCCGGTGGAGGCTGGGGGCGGCCGGAATTTTGAGCAAAACAGCAGGTGGTTCCGGCCGGTTTTCATCATTTGATGAAGCGCAGCGCGTCCGCGCGCACCTGGCCCGTTGCCTGCCAGGGGCTGAATATCGATAACTTTGGCGGTGGCTGCGTCGCGCGATGCGCGCAGTTGCCGTCAGCAGGGCTTCAGCCCAATAGTGCGGGGAACAGCTTCACCAGGCCGTTGGCCATCACCTCGACCGCCAGCGCGGCCAGGATCAGGCCCATCAGCCGCGTCATCACGTTGATGCCGGTCTGGCCGAGGAAACGGGCGATCGGCTCGGCCAGGGTGAAGCAGATGGCGGTGGCGAGCGCGATCACCACGCCATAACCCACCAGCGCGGCATGCTGGAAGAAGGTCTTGGCCTGGTCGGCGTAGATCACCACGGTGGACATGCTGGCCGGGCCGGTGAGCAGCGGAATGGCCAGCGGCACCACCGCGATGGAGGTGCGCGCCGAGGTGTCGCTCAGGTCCTGGTCGTTCACCTTCGCTTCGGCCGGGCGCGCGTTCAACATCGACAGCGCCGAGGTCAGCAGCAGCATGCCGCCACCGACCTGGAAACTCGCCAGCGAGATGTTGAAGAAGGCCAGGATCTGCAGGCCGATCAGGGCGCAGGTGGCGATCACCGCAAACGCCGTGAAGGCCGAGATCAAGACCGTGCGCTGCCGCTGCGCGGGCGAGAAACCCTGCGTGTAGTGGATGAAGAACGGCACGATCGCCAGCGGGTTGACGATGGCCAGCAGGGTGATGAGCGGCTTGAAGTCCATGGTGGATTGTGGCGCACCCCCGCCGCGCTGAGCGCGTCTCCGCACGCCGGGATCGGTGGAGCGCGGGCGTTACGCCTTCTCGGGTGTGCCCGGCTCGCGGCGCCGGAACATGCCGTAGCCATCCATGAACAGCACCTTGTCGCCATGCTGGTTGAACATCTCCCAGGCGGTGCGCACCAGGCCCACGTCCAGCCGTTTGCTCATGGGGCGTTTCTCCAGGATGGTGTGCTGCAGGCGCAGCGTGTCGCCGGGGAACACCGGCTTCAACCACTTCAAACTCTCCAGGCCCGGCGAGCCCAGGCTGGAGCTCTGGTTGAGGAAGTTGGTGGCCATCAGCCGCATGGCCATGGCGCAGGTGTGCCAGCCGCTGGCGCTGAGCGCGCCGAACACCGAGGCCTTGGCCGCGTCCTCGTCGAGGTGGAAGGGCTGCGGATCGAACTGCTGCGCGAAAGCCAGCGTGTCTTCGCGCGTGGGCGTGATGGTGCCGAGATCGCGCGTTTGGCCGACCTGCAGGTCTTCCCACCAGTACAGGATGTGGGATGTGTCGGCGGGGTTCCTGGTGCTCATGTTCAACGTCCTCCGGAAACGTCCATCAAGGACATGGTGGTGTAACTCGCGGCGTCCGACAGCAGCCAGACGATGGCCTGTGCCACCTCGTCGGCCTGGCCGCCGCGCTGCATCGGCACCTGGTGTTGCAGGTCGCGCACGCGGTCGGGCAGGCCGCCCGAGGCGTGGATGTCGGTCTCGATCAGGCCCGGGCGCACCGCATTGACGCGGACGCCCTCGCCGCCGACCTCGCGCGCCAGGCCGATGGTGAAGGCGTCGATGGCGCCCTTGGCCGCGGCGTAGTCCACGTACTGCCCGGCCGCGCCCAGGCGCGAGGCCGCGCTGGACACGTTGACGATGGAGCCACCTTCGCCGCCGTGCCGCGTGCTCATGCGCCGCACTGCCTCGCGCGCGCAGAGCATGGAGCCGATCACGTTGATGTCGAACATGCGGCGCCAGCGCGCCACGCTCATCTGGTCCACGCGCGCGGTCACGTCGACCACGCCGGCGTTGTTGACCAGCCCGCGCAGCCGGCCGAGCTTGGCGTCGATCTTCGCGAACATGGCCAGCACCTGCTCTTCGTGTGCCACGTCGGCCTGCACGCTGATGGCCGTGCCACCGTCGGCGCGGATGGCGCGCACCACCTCGTCGGCGGCAAGCGAATTCGCGGTGTAGTTCACCGCCACGGCCCAGCCCTGTCGTGCAGCCAGCCGCGCGGTGGCCGCGCCGATACCGCGCCCGCCGCCGGTGACCAGCAGCGCCCGGCCTGTCATGTCGCCCATAAACTGTCTCCTGCAGAATGCGGTGGCATCGCGTACAACACGGGCTTGCCATCCCGCGCGTCATTACAACAGCGACAGGAGACTGCCATGGGTCGCACAGTCGACTACTACTTCGTTCCCCAAAGCCCCTGGACCTACCTCGGGCACGAGCGCTTCGCCGCGCTGCTGCGCGACACCGGCACCGCCGTGCGCGTGCTGCCCATGGACCTGGGGCGCATCTTTCCGCTCTCTGGCGGCCTGCCGCTGCAGAAGCGCGCGCCGCAACGCCAGGCCTACCGCCTGCTGGAGCTGCGCCGCTTCAGCGAGGCGCTGGGCGTGCCCATCCACCCCGAGCCGCGTTTCTTTCCGGTCGCGGGCGACCCGGCAGCGTTGCTGATCACCGCCGTGGCCCAGCACGACGGCGACGAGGCCGCGATGCGGCTCACCGGCGCGGTGCTGGCCGCCGTGTGGACGCAGCAGCGCGACATCGCCGCGCCCGAAGTGCTGGCCGAGCTGCTGGCGGAGAACGGTCTGGATGGCGGGCGGCTGGCGCAGTCGCAGACGCCGCCGGTGCGTGCGCGTTACGACGCACAGACCCAGGCCGCCATCGACCTGAACGTGTTCGGCGCGCCGAGTTACGTCATCGACGGTGAGCTGTTCTGGGGCCAGGACCGGCTCGACTTTGTGGAGCGCGCGCTGCGCGCGGCCTGAATTTTTCAACCCGACAACAGGAGACAAGACATGGGTCAGACCATCGAACTCACATCCGCCGACGGCTTCAAATTTCCTGCCTACGTGGCACAACCCAGCGGCAAGCCCCGGGGCGCGCTGGTGGTGCTGCAGGAAATTTTCGGCCTCAACCCGCACATCCGTGCGGTGGCCGATGGTTATGCGGCCGATGGCTACTTCGTGGTTGCTCCGCACACCTTCCACCGCGTCAAACCCGGCGTGGACCTGGGCTACCAGGAAGACGACATGAAGGCCGGCATCGGCCTCAAGGCCGCCGTCGAAGGCCTGCCCGCACCGGGTGTGATGCAAGACATCCAGGCCGCCATCCACCACGCCGCGCAAGCCGGCAAGGTCGGCATCGTGGGTTACTGCTGGGGCGGCCTGCTGAGCTGGCGCGCGGCCAGCGCCTTGCAGGGCCTGTCGGCGTCGGTACCGTATTACGGCGGCGGCATGACGGTGGGTGACGACCTGTTGTGCCAGCCCACCGTGCCGGTGATGGTGCACTTCGGCGCGCAAGACCACTGGATTCCGCTCGACACCGTGGAGGCGTTCAAGAAAGCCCAGCCCGCCGTGACCGTGCACGTCTACGACGCCAACCACGGCTTCAACTGCGACCAGCGCGGCGCGTACAACGAAGCGGCGGCCAAGCTGGCGCGCGAACGCACGCTGGCCTTCTTCGCCCAGCACCTGAGCTGATGGCCCACGCCCGCCGCACCGCGCGTCACCTCCTGCCAGGGGGCGGTGCCGGCGGCCGGGCGCAGCCGGTGGCGCGGCGGCTCCGGGCCGCCTGCCTGTTCGCCGCAACGGCCTGGGCTTCGACCGCCGTCGCGGCCGACTACAGCGGCCCGCTGTTCGACGCCCACCTGCACTACAACAACGAGGCCTGCACACACGACACGCCGGCCGCGGGCTGCCCGCACCCGATGTCCGACGTGCTCGAACGCATGCGGCGCAACGGCGTGCGCGGCATCGTCGCCAACTCGCGGCCCAACGACGGCACGCGGGCGCTGGCCAGCGCGCGCGAGCTGACGCGCGAGTTCGGCGTGGCGGTGGTGCCCTTCGTGCGCCTCTACCGCGACCGCGCCGACTACAACAACTGGTTCCGCGACCCGAGCATCGTCGAGATGGTCAACGCCGAACTGCAGCGCGGCACCCCCGCCGGGCCGTACCGCGGCCTGGGCGAGTTCCACCTCTACGACAGTGCCAACGCCAACGGCCCGGTGGCCAAACAGTTGATGGCCCTGGCCGAAGAGAAGGACCTCGCCATCCTCGCGCACGTGGACGATGTGGCGGTGGACCTGCTGATGGCAAACACGCCATCCAAAGGGCGCAAGTCCCTGCTTGTCTGGGCGCACACCGGCATCGGTGGCACGCCGGTGGAACGTGTGGACGCGATGTTCGCGCGTTACCCGCGCCTGATGGGCGAGCTGTCCTACCGCCCCGGCCTCACCTGCAGCGACGGCCAGCTCTGCCCCGAATGGCGCGCGCTGCTGCTCAAGTACCCGGACCGTTTCATGATCGGCTCCGACACCTGGGTCAACCAGCGCTGGCTGTACTACGACGACCTCATGAAGGGCTACCGCACCTGGCTCGGCGGCCTGCCCGCCGACGTGGCCCGGCGCATCGCCTGGGACAACGGCGCGAAACTCTTTGGCGTGCCCACACCAACACCTTGAACATGCTCCAGCTGCACATCGCGCCCAGCACCGCTGCCATGGTGCCCCACATCCTGCTCGAAGACATTGGCGTGCCTTACGAACGCGTGTGGGTGGACCCGCAGAGCGGTGGGCACAAGACCCCGGCCTACCTCGCGCTCAACCCGAATGGCCTGATCCCGGTGCTGGTCGATGGCGACTTGGTGCTCTACGAAACCGCCGCGATCTGCCTGCACCTGAGCGACACGCACCCGCAGGCCGGGCTGATGCCGGCCATGGGCACGCGCGACCGCGCCCACGCCTACAAGTGGCTGATGTGGCTGACCAACACGCTGCAGGCCACGCTCATCGTTTACTTCTACCCCGAGCGCTGGGCCGACAGCGGCCACACGGACGTTGCCGCCGAAGTGCGGCGCAACGCTCAGGCCCGCGTGGGGCCGCTGCTTGACCAGCTCGACGCCGAACTCGCGCGCCACGGCGGCCCCTGGTTCATGGGCGAGCACTTCACTCTGCTCGATGCGTACGTGTTCACGCTGTGCCGCTGGACGCGCCACTTTTCCAGCGCACCGGCACGAAAGCGGCCGCACCTCGGGCCCTACCTGCAGCGCATGCTGGCGCGGCCGTCGATGCAGCGGGTGATGGCGAACGAAGGCCTGAGTGAGCCCTATGTGTGAGGGGCACATCGGCGGGACGCGATTCAGCGCTGGGTGAAGCGCAGCGGCACAGGGGAGCACACAGCCGGCGTGCGACCCACCACGGAAGAGACAACGCCAGACCAGGGGCAGCAAGGGCTCGGCTCCGCC
>NZ_BCTJ01000009.1 GCF_001571225.1 Hydrogenophaga palleronii NBRC 102513 | reverse complement strand
GCGTCACCCCCCAGGGGGCGCACCTGGCGGCCCGCCGAAGCCGGTTCCGCGGGTGCCTGGAGGGCTGGCACGCACGTTGATCGGCCAGCGTCCGAAGCCCTGAATAGCCGTCTTTTCCGGCGCTTATCCGGCGAACGGCCAAGGGGGTCGCGGCCAATAATTCTTTCAACCCACACGGCTTTTCGCGTGTGGCCCGTCTGTTGAAGGAACGCCATGTCTGCTGCCGCCGCCACCGCCGATGCGCCCGAAGCGCCGAAGAAGAAAAGCAAGAAACTGCTGTTCATCGTGCTCGGCGTGGTCGTGCTCGCGCTGATCGGTGCCGCCGCCGCGCTGTTCATCCTGAAGAAGAACACCGCCGAAGACGACGACTACGAGGACGAGGGTGCTCCGGCCGCCGTGCACGCCAAGAGCCCCAAGAGCGCGCCCACCTTCCTGCCGCTGGAGAACATGGTCATCAACCTGGCCGACCCCGGTGGCAACCGCTTCATCCAGCTCGGCCTGACGCTGCAACTGCAGGACGCGGCCACCGAAACCGCCGTCAAGGCTTTCCTGCCGAGCATCCGCAGCCAGGTGCTGGTGCTGATCTCGCAGCGCACCGCGGAAGAGATGCTGCAGGTGCAGGGCAAAGAGAAGCTCGCCAGCGACATCATCGCCACCATCTCGCGCGAGATGGGTTACGCCGCGCCGGCAGCGGCGGGCGACGAAGCCGCGCCGAAACGCAGCAAGGGCAAGGCCGCCGCCAACCCGGTGCAGGCCGTGCTGTTCTCCAGCTTCATCGTTCAGTAAACCGCGGATTCAGACCATGGCCGATTCGTTTCTGTCCCAGGAAGAGATCGACGCCCTGCTCGAAGGCGTCACGGGCGAAAGCCAGAAGCTGGCGAAAGAGGAAGTGCCCACCGGCGGTGTGCGCGACTACAACCTGTCCAGCCAGGAGCGCATCGTGCGCGGGCGCATGCCCACCATGGAGATCGTCAACGAACGTTTCTCGCGCAACCTGCGCCTGGGCCTGTTCAACTTCATCCGCCGCAGCCCCGAGATTTCGGTGGGCGCGGTGCAGGTGCAGAAGTACAGCGCCTTCCTGCGCGAGCTGGTGGTGCCGACCAACTTCAACATCATGGCCATCCGCCCGCTGCGCGGCAACGGCCTGGTGGTGTGCGAACCGACGTTGCTGTTCGGCGTGATCGACAGCCTGTACGGCGGCAACGGCAAGTTCCACACCCGCATCGAAGGCCGCGACTTCTCCGCCACCGAGCAACGCGTGATCAACCGCCTGGTGGACGTGGTGGCCGAGGAATACAAGAAGGCCTGGCGCGGCGTGTACCCGATCGAGCTGGCCTACCAGCGCTCGGAGATGCAGCCCCAGTTCGCCACCATCGCCACGCCGAGCGAGATCGTGGTGTCCACCAGCTTCACGCTGGAGATTGGCGACATCTCGGGCTCGCTGCACATCTGCATGCCCTACGCCACGCTGGAGCCGATCCGCGACGTGCTGTATTCGGCCGTGCAGGGTGATGCCATCGAGGTCGACCGCCGCTGGGTCAAGCTGCTGAGCCACGAGATCCAGGCCGCCGAGGTGACCATGGTCGCCGAGCTGGCCCAGACCGAGGCCACGGTGGAACAGCTGCTGGCGATGCAGATCGGCGACTTCATCGAGCTCGATCGCACGCCTTCCATCAAGGCCCATGTGGACGGCGTGCCCGTCTTCGAATGCCAGTACGGCACCCACAAGGGAAAGTACGCGCTGCGTGTGGAACGCAACCTGCGCGGGACCGATTTGCATTGGCTGGGAGATTCGTATGTCAACTGAGACCACCAACATGAACGACGCCGTCAGCGACGATTGGGCCCAGGCCCTGGAAGAACAGTCCGCCACCGTGAGCGTGAACGACGACGGTGCGCCGGTGTTCGACTCGGCCACCGTGCCGCCCACCAGCAGCGCCGGCTCGGCCCACAACAACCCGATGCAGGACATCCAGATGGTGCTGGACATCCCTGTCCAGCTGTCGGTGGAACTGGGCCGCACCCGCGTGCCGATCAAGTACATCCTGCAGCTCGCGCAGGGCTCCATCGTCGAACTCGACGCGCTGGCCGGTGAACCGATGGACGTGCTCATCAACGGCTACCTGATCGCGCAGGGCGAGGTGGTGGTGGTGAACGACAAGTTCGGCATCCGCCTGACCGACATCGTGACGCCGTCCGAGCGCATGCGGAGAGTGAGCAGGACGTGACCGCAGGTCACGTCACCCCCCGCGCCGCCTGCGGCGTCACCCCCCTGGGAGGGGGGCGATGCCAGAGGCCCGGCAAAGCCGGTTCCTCGGCATCCCTGGATTGACATCCTCCTCTCTCCGAGAACTTTCCCCATGCTTCAAAACGCCATGCCCGCCTTGCTGCTGCTCGCCTTGATGGTGGGCCTGGCCTTTGCGCTGAAGTGGGCGCGCCGCCGCCTGCCCGGCGCGGTCGGCCACAGCGGCCCGCCGATGCAGCTGCTCTCCAGCCTCTCACTCGGTCCGCAGCAGCGGGTGGTGACGGTGCAGGTCGGCCAGGGTGACGACGCGATCTGCCTGGTGCTCGGCGTCTCGCCGGGCAGCGTCAACGCGCTGCACCACATGCAACTGCCCGCAGGCCTGCCGGATGCCGGCCAAACCATCGTCACGCCCGCGTCCAGCTTTGCGGCGCGCCTGGCCCAACTCACGCAAACGAACAAGGCCCCCCATGCGCCGCGCTGATGTTTTCAAGCGCCTGCTGATCGCAGCGCTCGCCCTGTTCGCCACCGGCGTCTGGGCGCAGGCCGCGCCCGGCGCCGCCGGCCCTTCGCTGCCGCTCATGGTTGGCCAGGGCGCGGGCAGCACCAGTTATTCGGTGCCGATCCAGACCCTGCTGTTCTTCACCGCGCTGTCCTTCCTGCCCGCCGTGCTGCTGCTCATGACGGGCTTCACCCGCATCGTCATCGTGCTCTCGCTGCTGCGCCAGGCGCTGGGCACGCAGTCGGCCCCGCCCAACCAGGTGATCGTCGGCCTGTCGCTGTTCCTCACCCTGTTCGTGATGGGCCCGACGCTGGACCGCGTGTACGCCGAGGCCTACGAACCCTATTCGCGCAACGCCATCACCTTCGAACAGGCGCTGGAAAGCGGCCAGGCGCCGATGCGCGCCTTCATGCTCAAGCAGACGCGGCAGTCCGACTTCGAGCTGTTCGCCAAGCTGGCCAAGCTGCCCAACGACGTGACGGCAGAGAACGCGCCCTTCCGCGTGCTGGTGCCGGCCTTCGTCACCAGCGAGCTCAAGACCGCGTTCCAGATCGGCTTCATGATCTTCATTCCCTTCCTGGTGATCGACATGGTGGTCGCCAGCGTGCTGATGTCGCTGGGCATGATGATGTTGTCGCCGGTGCTGGTGGCGCTGCCGTTCAAGCTCATGCTGTTCGTGCTGGCCGATGGCTGGAACCTGCTGATCGGTTCGCTCGCGGCAAGCTTCGCCACATGACGGGCACCCTCGCCGCGTTCCGATCGTTGTTTGACAAGGTGTTCTGATGGATCCGCAAGCCGCTCTCACGATGGCGCAGAACGCGCTGTTCATGCTGCTCATGGTGGCCGCACCGGTGCTGGCCACGGTGCTCGCGGTCGGCCTGCTGGTGAGCCTGTTCCAGGCCATCACGCAGATCAACGAAGCCACGCTGGCCTTCGTGCCCAAGCTGATCGCGGCCATCGCGGTGTTCGCCATCGCCGGCCCCTGGATGATGACGACCATGATCGAGTTCATCCGCAGCACGATCCTGTCCATCCCGAACTTCGCTGTATAGAGAAACACCCCCGCCGCGCTGCGCGCGCCCCCCTCCAGGGGGCGGCGCCTGGGACCGGCAAAGCCGGATCCGCGACGCCCCTGGATCAAGCCCTTCTCGCCCACGATGCCCACCTTCACCGAAGCCCAGATCATGGCGCTGGTCACGCCGGTGTTCTGGCCGTTCCTGCGCATCCTGGCGGTGTTTTCCAGCGCGCCCATTTTTTCCTCGCGCTCGGTGCCGATGCGCACACGTGTTGGCCTGGCGTTGCTGGTGGCGCTGTGTGCGCAGGCCGGCCTGCCGGATCAGCCGATGATCGCGCTCGACGACCCGGCGGCCTTCTCCGTCGTGCTGCAGCAGGTGGTGGTGGGTGTGGCCATCGGCCTGGCGGTGCGCATCGTGTTCGCTTCGGTCGAGCTGGCGGGTGAACTCATCGGCCTGCAGATGGGCCTGAACTTCGCCGGCTTCTTCGACCCTTCCACCAACTCGCAGTCCAGCACCGTGGGGCGTTTCTTCGGCAACACCACCATGCTGCTGTTCGTGGTGATGGGAGGCCACCTGATGCTGCTGCAGGCGGTCATCGCCAGCTTCAACACCTTTCCCATCGGGGGCAGCGCCTTCGAGTCGATCAACCGCCTGCAGCTGCACCAGCTGGGTGTGGTGGTGTTCCGCTACGGCCTGTGGATCGCCCTGCCCATGATCGGCATGCTGATCTTCATCAACATCGTGCTCGGCTTCATCTCGCGCATCGCGCCGCAGATGAACGCCTTCGCCATCGGCTTCCCGCTCACGCTCTCTGCCGGCCTGGTGGGCATTGCCTTCACGCTGCCGATGCTGGACACGCCGGTGGCCACGCTGATGAAGCTGGCCACCGACATCTTCACCGGCGGCTGAGGTCGGCCGTCGCCGCGTCCTGCAGCAGCAGCGGCGCGGCCTCGCGCATGATCTCCACGAACTCGCGCAGCCGCGCCGGATAAAAGCGCGCGTAGGGGTAGATGATGTACAGCGGCAGCGACGGCGCCTGCCACTGCGGCGCCAGGTGCAACAGGCGGCCCGCGGCCAGGTCGTCGGCCACCATCCAGGCCGAGACGATGCAGGCACCCAGCCCCTCCAGCGCCGCGTTGCGCGTGACGTACAGGCTGTCGGTGCTCAGGCGCGGCCGGATGCCGAACTGCCGCACCTCGCCGCTGCTGGCGTGCTTGAGCGAGACCTCGTTGCGGTAGTAGGTGCGCAGCGCCAGCCAGGGCAGCGCGGCCAGGCCATCCACGTTGCGCGGCGCCGGCTTGCCCTGCAGCACCTCGGGCGCGGCGACCACGATGCGCCGCACGTCCAGCAGTTTGATCGCCACCACCGACGGGTCCTGCACCTCGCCCACCTGCAGCGCGCAGTCGATGCCTTCGGCAATCAGGTCGTGCACGTCGTCGCGCAGCAGCCATTCCACGTCCACCTGCGGATGCCGCTGCAGGAAAGCCGCGAGTGGCCGCACGAACTGGTCCTGCCCGAAGGCGTGCGGCGCGAGCACGCGCAGGCTGCCCTTGGGCTCGTCGCTCACGCCACGCAGCTCGGCCTCGAAGGCGTCCCAGTTTTCCAGCAGCGACTTGGCGCGCTCGAAGCAGCGCTTGCCGTCTTCCGTCAGCCGCATGGCGCGGGTGGAGCGCTGCAGCAGGCGCAGGCCGAGCGAACGCTCCAGTGCCTGCAGGCGCCGGCTGACCGTGGGCTGGGTGGTATTGAGCTGGGCCGCGGCGCCCGACAGGCTGCCGGCTTCGACGATGCGCACGAAGGTCTGCATCAGGTCCAGCCGGTCTCCGGCGGGCGACACCAGCGGGGGAATGGGGTGGACGCGCTTCATGCGTTGATCGTATATCTGAAGTGCTTTTCCCTGCCCTACCGGGGTCGGATCGGGGCTGTCAGACTCGGGGCCATCGCAAAAGCACCGGGTTTTCCCCATGTCACTCATCCGCTCCACGAATACCAACACCCCCGCCGCACCCGCCACCGCCGCCGTGGGTGCGGGCCTGTCCGCCGGCCTCACCCTGCTGCTGGCCATCGGCGCCGGGCTGAGCGTGGCCTCGCTCTACTACAGCCAGCCCATGCTCGGCATGCTGGGCGACGACATCGGCGCGAGCCCGCAGCACATCGGCCTGGTGCCCACGCTGACCCTGCTCGGTTATGCGCTCGGCATCCTGTTCACCGCCCCGCTCGGCGACCGGCACGACCGGCGCCAGCTGATCCTGGTCAAGCTCGGCCTGCTGGTGCTCAGCCTGCTCGGCGCGGCGCTCGCGCCCTCCCTGCACGCCCTGCTGGCAGCCAGCCTGGCCATGGGAGTGGCGGCCTCGATGGCGCAGGACATCGTGCCCGCCGCGGCCACGCTGGCGCCCGAGGCCCGGCGCGGCCGCATCGTGGGCACGGTGATGACCGGGCTGTTGCTGGGCATCCTGCTCTCGCGCGTGGTGGCCGGCTTCACCGCCGAACACCTGGGCTGGCGCGCCGTGTTCGGTGGCGCTGCCCTGGCCACCGCGTTGCTGGGCGTGGCCCTGTGGCGCTACCTGCCGCACTTCAAGCCCAGCTCCACACTGGGCTACGGGCCCCTGCTGGGTTCGCTGTTCTCGCTGGTGCGGCAACACGGCGCGCTGCGCCGCGCCGCCCTGGCCCAGGGCCTGCTGGCAGTGGGCTTCAGCGCCGTCTGGTCGACGCTGGCGATCTGGCTGCACGGCGAACCCTTCCACCTCGGCGCTTCCGCTGCCGGTGCCTTTGGCCTGGCGGGTGCGGCAGGGGCGCTGGCCGCGCCGCTGGTCGGCCGCCTGGCCGACCGCCACGGCCCGCACGCCATCACGCTGCTGGGGGCGGGCATTGCCGCGCTGTCGTTCGCGGCCATGGCCGCCACCCCGGCGCTGCCGCGCGATCTGCAACTGGCCTGGCTGGTGTTCACCGTGCTGGCCTTCGACCTCGGCTTCCAGGCCGCCCTGGTATCGCACCAGACGCTGATCTACGGCATCGACCCGGCCGCGCGCAGCCGGCTCAACGCGGTGCTGTTCGTGGCCATGTTCGCCGGCATGGCGCTGGGCGCGGCCCTGGGCAGCCAGTTGCTGGCCTGGGGCGGCTGGCTGGCGGTGGGCCTGCTGGCCACCGCGGCCTCGCTGCTGGCGTTGCTGGTGCGGGCCTGGCCTGCAGCGCGGGCCGTGTCGCGCCAACGCAGCGTTTGATGGCTCAGGCCGAGAGCGCCTGCATCTCGCGGAACAGGTCGGCCTTGCCTTCGAAGCCGATGCCAGGCAGATCGGGCAGCGTGACGAAGCTGTTCTCGACCTTCACGCCATCGGGGAAACCGCCGAAGGGCTGGAACAGGTCGGGATAACTCTCGTTGCCGCCCAGGCCCAGGCCGGCGGCGATGTTGAGCGACATCTGGTGGCCGCCGTGCGGGATGCAGCGGCTGGCCGACCAGCCGTGTTCCTTCAGCATGTCCAGCGTCTTGAGGTACTCGACCAGGCCGTAGCTCAGCGCGCAGTCGAACTGCAGCCAGTCGCGGTCGGGGCGCATGCCGCCGTAGCGGATCAGGTTGCGCGCGTCCTGCATCGAGAACAGGTTTTCGCCGGTCGCCATCGGGTTCTTGTAGTAGCTGCGCAGCGTGGCCTGCAGTTCAAAGTCCAGCGGGTCGCCGGCTTCTTCGTACCAGAACAGGTCGTACTGCGACAAGGCCTTGGCGTAGGCGATGGAGGTGTCGAGGTCGAAGCGGCCGTTGGCGTCCACGCAGAGCTTCTGGCCGTCCTGCAGCACTTCCATGACGGCGTCGATGCGGCGCAGGTCTTCGTCCAGCGAGGCGCCGCCGATCTTCTTCTTCACCACCGTGTAGCCGCGGTCGATGTAGCTGCGCATCTCGTCCTGCAGCTTCTTGTAGTCCTGCCCGGGGTAGTAATAGCCGCCGGCGGCGTAGACGAAGATCTTGCGGTTGGGCTGGCCGTTGCCGTAGCGGTCGGCCAGCAGCTGGAACAGTGGCTGGCCTTCGATCTTGGCCACCGCGTCCCACACCGCCATGTCGATGGTGCCCATGGCCACCGAGCGTTCACCGTGGCCGCCGGGCTTCTCGTTGGTGAACATGCAGTTCCACACCTTGTGCGGATCGATGTTGTTGCCGGTGTCGTCGAGCAGCGAGGCCGGGTCGGCTTCGAGCACACGCGGCACGAAGCGCTCCTGCATGAGCTTGCCCTGTCCGTAGCGGCCGTTCGAGTTGAAACCGTAGCCCACCACCGGCTTGCCGTCGCGGATCACGTCGGTGATCACCGCGACCAGGCTCAGGGTCATTTTGCTAAAGTCAATGTAGGCATTGCGGATGGGCGAACTGATGGGCAGGGTCTTCTCACGAATCTCGACGATCTTCACGGCGGGGCTCCAGGGGGTGTTTCTGAGGAGCCCGAATGGTCGCGGTGATCGGCGCTGCCGGCCAATGCTCTTTTTCGCTGCTTCCATGCACTGTACGAACCGCCCATGAACTTCATCTGGCTCGAAGACTTCAAAGCCCTCGCGGCCACCGGCAATTTCTCGCGCGCCGCCGAAGAGCGCCACAGCTCACAACCGGCCTTCAGCCGCCGCATCCGCGCGCTGGAGGAATGGGTAGGCACCGAGCTGTTCGACCGCAGCTCACAACCCGCGCGGCTGACCGAGGTGGGCGAATGGTTCTCGGGCATCGCGCAGGAACTCATCACACGCGTGGAGCGCGTGCCCGGCGATGCGCGGCGGATGGCCGAAGCGAGTTCGGTCACGCTGCGTTTCGCGTCCACGCACGCGCTCTCGTTCACCTTCCTGCCACGCTGGTTGCGCGGGCTCGAATCGCAGACCACGCTGGGGCCGGTGCAGCTGGTGTCCGACGTGTTGCAGCGTTGCGAGGCCCTGATGCTGCAAGGCCAGGTGCAGTTCGTGCTGAGCCATGCCCACCACCAGGCACAGGGTGCGCTGGACGCCGAGCCCTACCGCTCCGCCCGCATCGGCGAGGACGTGTTGATTCCGGTCTCGGCACCGGACGCGCTGGGCCAGCCCCGGCACCCGCTCGGCGGCACGGACCGGGCGGCGGTGCCGGTGCTCAGGTACTCCGAAGAGTCGGGCCTGGGCCGCATCCTGCGCGCGGTGCTGGAACGCCGGCTCGAAGCCTTCCCGGTGCAGCACGTGTTCACAGCCCACCTCGCTTCGGTGCTGCGCACCATGGTGCTCGATGGCCGCGGCCTGGCCTGGCTGCCGCAGTCCCTGGTGCAGGAAGACCTGGACCAGCACCGCCTGGTGAACGCGGCCGGCAGCGAGTGGCAGGTGCCGCTGGAGATCCGCCTCTACCGCGCGCACGAGGTGCTGGGCCGCGCCGCCGACGCCTTCTGGAAAAGCGCCACCGGCGTGGCCTGAGCCCTCAGGGTTTCAGCAGGTCACGCAGCATGCGCTCGGGGTGGGCGAGAAAGTCTCGCGTCACGCGCACATGCTCGGTGTCTTCGTAGGCCACCGGCGCCACACCGTCGGCACTGCACTGGTAGATCAGCGCGTCGGGGTAGGCCATCAGCAGCGGCGAGTGCGTGGCAATGACGAACTGCGAACCGTCGCGCACCAGGTCGTGGATGCGCGAGAGCACGGCCAGCTGGCGCTGCGGCGACAGCGCGGCCTCGGGTTCGTCCAGGATGTACAGGCCCTGCCCACCAAAACGCTCGGTGAGCAGGGTGAGGAAGGATTCACCGTGCGACTGTTCGTGCAGCGAGTGCCCGCCGTAAGCGTCGATGACCGGTGCATCAAACGACGGCTCGGCGTCGAGGCGTTCGATCTCGGTCGCCACGTTGAAGAAACTCTCGGCGCGCAGGAAGAAGCCGGTGCGTGGCCGCTTGTAGCCCTTGGCCAGGCGCAGGTACTCGTGCAGCTCGGAGTGCGAGCGCCGGGTGGCGAAGTTGAAGTTCTTGCTGCCGCCTTCGGCGTTGAAACCCAACGCCACCGCCATCGCCTCCAGCAAGGTGGATTTGCCGGAGCCGTTCTCGCCGATGAAGTAGGTGATCTTGGGATGGAAATCCAGCTGCTCCAGCGAGCGCACCGCCGGCAGCTTGAACGGATAGCGCTCGAAGGATTCGACGCGGTCGCGCCGCAGCGTCAGGCGCTGCAGGAACTGCGCCGAGATCATGTGGCGGCCAGCAAACGCGGCACGGCCGAGACGAGCATGGTGAGGCCCGACAGGCTGAGCAAGCTCAATACCAGCTTGCGGAAAGCAGCTTCGCTCAGGCCCACGTACAGGCGCCCACCGATCAGCGAGGGCACCAGCAGCGCCACCGCCACCAGCGGCAACAAGGGCCACATCTCGCGCGTGACCGCGCCGGCGAGCACATAACCCAGCATGGTGAAGGCCAGCGCCGCGAGGTTGAAGTTCTGGATCACGGCGCGCTGTTCGTCTTTGGCCATGCCGCGCAGCGTGCACCACAGCGTGGGCACGACGCCGGTGAAGCCACCAATACCCCCCATGAAACCGCCAATGGCACCGGCCACACCATCGCCCATTCGCCCCGCGCGAGACAGCTTGGGCAGCCGGGCCGAGAACAACATGATCGGGCAGAACACCACCAGCACCGTCCCCAGCACCAGGCGGAACAGATCGGCATTCAGGTGCGGCAACACCGCGATGCCGAGCGGAATGCCGACCGCACCACCGAGCAGGAACGGCGCCAGCGTGCCGAGGTGAAAGGCACGCCGGCTGCTGACCGCCGCCACCACCTGCCCGGTCAAGGAGCCGAACACCGCCATCACCGCCGCCACGCTGGGCTCGATGCCCCAGACCCAGAACGACATGGCGACCATGCCGAAGGCAAAACCCGACAGGCCCTGCACGAAACCGGCGACAGCGGCACCGAGCACCAGCAACCAGAGATCGGGCGTCACCGCGCACCCCCGACCTGGCGTGCGCAGCGGTGCTCAACCAGGGTGCCGGCTGCGAGTGGCGCAGGGCCGCGCGCCGCATGGGCGGCCAGCGCCTGCTGAACGAACAGGGTTGCGGCCTGGGCAGTGTCCGCATCCACACGCGCAAGGGCGTTGGTCTGGCTCATGGGAGTCCTTTGAAGGGTGGCACGCGGCGCGGGCAAACGGGCCCTATCTTAGTGACGCCGGGATGGCCGGTTGCAGGCCATGCCAATGAGATTTATTCGCATTGCGCGGTTTACAATGCCGGCCGTCCCGTCCACCCCGCGCTTCAGATCCAGCCGCCGCCACATCTCAGCCCAACGACGGATTCTTTTGGCTCCTTTGGCTTTCTGGCTGGACACATCGTGCACGAGCGGTACTACGACGAGTTGTTGCGCTTCTTCGCCCATTCGGTGAAAGACGTGCACGAAGCACAAGACCTCACACAACAGACCATCCAGCGCGTGCTGGAACGCCGCTACGCGGGTGGTGAGGTCGACAACGTGCGCGCCCTGTTGTACGAGGTGGCGCGCAACCTGCTGATCGACCGCCACCGCCAGTTGCAGTTGCGCCGCCATGAAAGCGATGCCGTGCTGCTCGAACACGCGGCGCCCGCGGCCTGCGAGCCCGAGGTGGTGTACGCGGGGCAACAGCGTGTGCAGTTGCTGGTCAGCACCATCGAGGCCCTGCCACCGCGCTGCCGCCAGGCGTTCATCCTGCACAAGATCGAAGGCCTGCCACAGGCTGAGGTGGCGCACACGATGGGCGTGAGCCTCAACATGGTGGAGCGGCACATCATGCTGGCGGTGGCCACCTGCCGCAAGGCGCTGGGCGGCATGCCCGAGGCCAGGCGTGTGGCGCAGCCGGCCACCGGCGACCCGGTGGACTGATTCCGCGCGCCCGGTGCAGGGCGTTTTTTTGCGCCCGCCACATCAGGTTGTCCGGCCGCCATCCGTCTTCCCTTTCAGAAGCCCGTCCGCACACAAGCCCGACAATACGCACCGCCATGACCGACCGCCACCTCCCGCCCTCCCAGCCGCCGCTCGCGGCGGCCGGTGCCGCGCGCGGCGCACGGCGGGATGCGGACAGCGCGTTGCCGGAAGCGGGCGACGACGGCGCGTCGGCGCTCGACGAACTGTCGGCGGTGGAACTGGCGGCGCTGCACTGGTCGGTGCGCGCATCCGACGGCCTCTCTGAATCCGAGCAGGCCGAGCTGCAGGCCTGGCTGCAGGCCGCCCCCGAACACCGCGCGGCCTACGACGACATGGCCGGCGTGTTCGACGCGGTGCAAGCGATCCCGCCGGCCGGCACGGCCCGGCTGCGCACCACGCTGGCCATCGACAGCGCGCAGCAGTCTTCGGCGCGTGACATGGCGGCACAACAGCAGCGCCCCGTCACCACACCCCCTGCACCAGCCGATACCCAAACCGACACCGACACCCACACCGAAGTCGTCGCCCCAGCCCGCCGCAGCGGCCTGCTGCGCCGCGCGTTGCCGCAGGCCCTGGCCGCCGTGGTGGCGCTGGGCGTGCTGGGCGGCGGCTGGTTCGGCTGGGCGCATTGGCAGGCCCAGCCGGTCTACAGCCAGCAGTTCGCCACCCAGCGCGGCCAGCAGATGGAAGCGCGCCTGCCCGACGGCAGCCGCCTGCAGATGGACGCCTCCACCCAGGCCGAGGTGACGCTGTACCGCCAGCGCCGCGAGGTGGTGATGCCCGAGGGCCAGGTGGTGTTCCAGGTACAGGGCGACCGCGACCGCCCCTTCGACGTGCTCGCGGGCGGCGCCCGCATCACCGCCCTGGGCACCCGCTTTTCGGTGCGCTACACACCTTCGCTCGGCCAGCAGGCGGTGCAGGTCGCGGTGATGGAAGGCCAGGTGCGCGTGGCGCCGGCGCTGGGCGGTGAGCGGCCCGAAGACGTGATCGAGCTGCACGCCGGCCACAGCGTGAGTGCCGACGAAAACGGCCAGGCCGGCGAGGTGAAGGCGGTGAGCGCCGATGCCATGGCGCCCTGGCTGAGCCAGCGCCTGAGTTTCGAGAACACCGAGCTGGCCGATGTGCTGGCCGAGCTCGGGCGCTACGCCGATCTGCCGCTCAGCATCGGCGACGCGGCCACCGGCGCGCTGCCGGTGACCGCCAGCGTGGACCTGCGCAACATCGGCAGCTTCGTGCGCAGCCTGCCGCAGGTGCTGCCGGTGCGGCTGCACAAACGCGACGGCTTCACCGAGATCGTCGGCCTGCGCGGCTGAGATTTTTTTGCACTTTTCGTACCCGACACATCAGGGTTGCGCGCCCTGATCCGTCCTCCAGACGAGGGCATCTTTTTTCGATGCCCATTTCATTCTGGAGATGGATTCGATGCAGATGTCTCGTACCCGGTTTGCCCTGGCGCCCCTGGCGCTGGCAGCCGCCCTGGCGCTCGGCGCCACCCCCGCCGTGTGGGCCCAGACCGCCAGCGCGGTGGAAATCTCGCTGGCCGCCCAACCGTTGTCGCAAGCCCTGACCGAGCTGGCGCGCCAGACCCGCACCACGCTGGTGGCCGCGCCCGCGCTGCTGGCCGGCAAGACGGCGCCGGCCGTCTCGGGCCGCTTCACCACGCGCCAGGCGGCCGACCGCCTGCTGGCCGGCAGCGGCCTGGTGGCCCACATCGACGGCAACGCCATCACCGTGCAGCAGGCACCGCAGGCAGACGCCGCCACCGACCCGGCACTGGCCACCGTCACGGTGACGGCCCAGAGCGAACGCAGTGCCACCACCGAAGGCAACGGCTCGTATGCGCCGAGCGCGATCCAGTTCGGCAAGGGTGAACAGAAGGTGCGCGAGATCCCGCAGTCGGTCACCGTGGTGACGCGCCAGCGCATCGAAGACCAGGGCCTGACGTCCATCGGCGAGGTGCTGGGGCAGACCACCGGCGTGACGCTGGAGAGCTCGGGCTACAACGGCGCCGCCGAAGGTGTGTATTCGCGCGGCTTCAAGATCGGCAACGTGCAGGTGGACGGTGCCGCCATCGACGGCTTCGGCGCCAATTACTCACCCAACCTCGCGCAGTACGACAGCGTGCAGGTGGTGCGTGGGCCGGACGGCCTGTTCGGCGGCACCGGCACACCCGGCGGCTCGGTCAACCTGGTGCGCAAGCGCCCCACCCACACGCCGCAGACGCAGGTGACGCTCTCGGCCGGCCGCTGGAACCAGTACGGCGCCGAACTCGACGTGGCGGGCCCGCTCACGCAGAACGGCAACGTGCGCGGCCGCGCCCTGGTGTCGCACACCGACCGCGAGTTTTTCTACGACAACGGCAAGGCGCGCACCACGCTGCTGTACGGCATCGTGGAAGCCGACCTCACGCCCTCGACCATGGTGACCCTGGGCGCCAGCCACGAACAGCTGGACGACGCGCCCTGGCGCACCGGCCTGCCGCGTTACGCCAATGGCGCCGACCTCGGCCTGCCGCGCAACACCTCCCTGTTCCCGACCTGGAACGACCGCAGCAAAACCAGCAGCGAAGTCTTCGCGCAGCTCGACCAGCGCCTGGCCGGCGACTGGCGCCTGAAGGTGCATGCCAACGTGGTGACGTTCGACAGCGACATCGTGGCGGTGGAAGCCTCCGGCGCGATCGACCCGCTCAGCGGCACCATTCCCGGCTTCTTTTCGAGCCACAAGCAGTACGGCACCGACAAGTACGCGCTGGACATCAACGCCAGCGGTTCGTTCCCGCTGCTGGGCCGCGAACACAAGCTGCTGGTCGGGATGGACTGGCAGAAGGTCAAGAACGACGAATACAACATCGTCACCGACTTCAACCCGGCGCTGACGCCGAAGAACGTCTTCAACTTCGACCCCCACTCCATCCCCTACCCGAGCCTGGTCTGGCGCTCTGGTGGTTACCCCGATTTCGGCGCCACGCAAAAAGCCCTGTACGGCCGCCTGACCGCCAACCTCAGCGACCGCACCAAGGCCATCTTCGGCGGCCGCTACTCCAGCTACGCCTACCAGTCGCCCTACGTGGCATACAACCGCGCGGGTGACGTCACCTCCAGCAGCCGGACCGGCTACAAAGAGTCGGGTATCTTCACGCCCTACGCCGGCCTGGTGCACGACCTGTCGGACCGCTGGACCGCCTACGGCAGCATCGCCGAAATCCACCAGTCGCAAGCCAGCCGGCTGCAAGGCCCGCTGCCCGGCACGCCGCTGGACGCCATCACCGGCCGCAACTACGAGCTGGGCCTGAAAGGCGAACACGCGGGCGGGCGCCTGACCAGCGCGTTTGCGCTCTACCGCATCGAACGCAACGGCGAAGCGGTGCGCGACCCCGGCTACCCGAGCACCGCGATCGGCGCCGAAGGCCTCAACTGCTGCCACCTGCCACAAGGCAAGGTGGTGAGCCAGGGCATCGACGCCGAGATCTCGGGCCAGCTGGCGCGCAACTGGCAGCTGTTCGCCGGCTACACCTACAACTCGAACAGCAACAAGACCACCCACCTGGCCTACCACTCCAGAACACCGCGCCACCTGTTCAAGCTCTGGACCAGCTACCGCCTGCCCGAAGACCTCTCGGCCTGGACGGTCGGCGCGGGTGTGAACCTGCAGAGCGCGACCCACGTGGCCGGCACCGCCAACACCTACAACCCGGTCTCCGGCCTGTTCAACGGGCCGGGCGTGCCGTTCCGTTTCAGCCAGGCCGGGTATGCGGTGTGGAACGCCTCCGTGCAGTACCGCATCAACCGCACCTGGAGCGCTGCGCTCAACGTCAACAACCTGTTCGACAAGACCTACTACAAGCAGATCGGCAACAGCGCCAGCGGCAACTGGTATGGCGACCCGCGCAACGTGGTGCTGAGCCTGCGCGGCCGGTTCTGAGCGCACGGCAAGCAACGGGCTCGGCATGAAAGACGGCTTTCGCCAGTGCATGGCCTGGCTGCACACCTGGACCGGCCTGGTGGTCGGCTGGGTGCTGTTCTTCGTCTTCCTCACCGGCACCGTCGGTTACTTCGACGAAGAGATCGGCCGCTGGATGCAGCCCGAGCGCCGGCCGCCACCGCTCACGCAGGTGGCGCCGGCCGTGGGCCTGGCCACCGCGCAGGCGCTGCTGGCGGCGGAACAGCCCGACGCGGCGCGCTGGATCATCCACCTGCCGGCCGACCGCGACATCCCGCACTGGCGCATCCACTGGCCCGGCCTGAAGGAGAACGTGCGCTACGGCCAGGGCAGCCGCTACATCGAGCCGGTGACGGGCGAAACCATCGTGCCGCAAGACCGCGCGGAACTGCGGCGCACTGGCGGCGGTGTAGCGCTCTACCGCATGCACTACGCGCTGCACTACATGTCCGAACGCACCGGCGTGCTGATCGTCGGCGTGTGCACCATGCTGATGCTGCTGGCCATCGTCAGCGGCATCGTCACCCACAAGAAAATCTTCACCGACTTCTTCACCTTCCGCCCCGGCAAGGGGCAACGCAGCTGGCTGGACGCGCACAACCTGATCAGCGTGACCGCACTGCCCTTCTTCCTGATGATCACCTACAGCGGCCTGGTGTTCTTCATGGACCAGTACATGCCCGCCGCCATGGTGGACAGCTACGGCGCGAGCAAGGAAGCCACGGCCCGCGCCAACCCGCTCAACCCGCGCGGCAACTCGAAGTTCGACCCGCTGTTCACGCCCGACCCCGAGTACGCCAAACCGGCACCCGGTTTGGGTGTGGCGGCGCCTCTGATCGACCTGCGTGTGCCGCTGCAACAGGTGCAGGCGCGCTGGGGTGCCGTCGGCCCCGACCGGGTGTCGATCGAACACCCGGGGCAACAAGGCTCGCGCATCACCTTCACACGCGAAGGCGCCACCGTGCTCGGCAACGACCGCCTGGTGTTCGACGGCAGCAGCGGCCAAGCGCTGGCCGACCCGCAGCGCCAGCGCGGCACCGCCTGGAACGTGCAGGACGTGTTGATCAACCTGCACGAAGGCATGTTCGCCGGCTGGGCCTTGCGCTGGCTGTACTTTCTCTCCGGCCTGCTGGGCTGCGCCATGATCGCCACCGGCCTGGTGCTGTGGACGGTGAAGCGCCGGCGCGACCAGGACAAGCGCCTCAAGGCAGGCCAGTCCGTGGCCTTCGGTTTCCGGCTGGTCGAGGCGCTGAACATCGGCACCATCGCCGGCCTGTGCAGTGCGGTGGCGGTGTACTTCTGGGCCAACCGCCTGTTGCCGGCCGACTTTGCAGACCGCCGCGCCTGGGAGTTCCACTGCCTGTTCATCGCCTGGGGGCTGTTGCTGCTGCACGCCGCAGTGCGGCTGCGCACCGCACCCGCACTGCGCGTGTGGCAAGAACAGCTCTGGGTCGCCGCGCTGGCCTTCGGCCTGTTGCCCGCGCTCAACGGGGCCACCACCGACCGCCACCTCGGCAGCAGCCTGGCGCAGGGCGACTGGGTGCTGGCCGGCTTCGACCTCACCACGCTGGTCTTCGGCGTGCTGTTCGCAGTCACCGCGTTGCGCCTGCGCCGCCGCCAGGCGAACGGCGCCCAGGCCGCGGCGCGGCCCGCCCGCACACCGGCGGCGGCCGCATGAAGGCCACCACCCCATCGGGACCCGGCATGAGCCAACACAACAACGCAGACAAACAGCACGGCGCGGCGTACCGCTGGCGTGTGGCCAGCCGGGTGCTGGCCGCCGCGCTCGGGGGTTATGCCGTCACCTCGCTCGCCACGGCGCTGCTGGCCCGTGGCCTGCGGGCACTGGAAGGCAGCTCGCAGGCCGGTGCCGTGCTCGGCGCCACCTTGTTCGGCTTCACGCTCTACACCGCGCTCGTCATCTGGGTCTTCAGCACCCGCAGCGCCACCCGCGCCTGGGCCGGCATGGCCCTCTCGGCCCTGGTGCTGGGCCTGTGGCTGCTGGCCCTGAGGATGGCCGCGTGAACACCAGCCTGCTCTGCGCCGCGGTGCTGGCCTGGTGTTTTGCCGGCATGACCGCGCTCAGCCTGGCGATGGACCGGCACCACGAACAACTCACCGGGCGCGCCGAACCAACGGCACATCAACGGCGCCTGCTGCGCTTGGCCGGCACGGCGCTGCTTGCCGCGCCCATCTGGCCCTGCATCGGCACCTGGGGTGTGGGCGTGGGCCTGACGGCCTGGTTCGGCTGGCTCACCGCGGCCGCGATGGCCGTGGCCTGGACGCTGCCCTACCGCCCGCGCTGGACCGCCGTGGCCGCCCTGCTGGCCGCGCCCGCCGGGTTGCTGGCCTTCGGCCTGGCCTGAGGTTCCGCCCCCGGCCTCAGCGCTCCGCGATGTAGTGCGACATGTGCGCGGCTTCGCCCTCGGCCAGGAAGGCGCGCACCTCGGTTTCGATCTCGTGGTCGGCCACCGTGGCGCGGGCGCGCTGGTGCAGGTAGTCGGCCCACGAGGTGACGATGAAGCGCTCCACATAACGCGAGGGTTCGCCCAGGTCCTTGTAGACGCGCCAGAAGGTGGCGCCGTCGCGGCGGCGCGGGTCTTTCATCTGCGCGATGGTGTCGAGGAAAGCCTGGTCCGCGCCAGCGCGGATGCGGTAACCCACCTCCACCGCCACCGGGCCGGCCTCGGGGCTGGGCTCGGCCTCGACGAACAGCTCGTCCCACGGCGTGCCCTGGGTCACTTCGTGGTCGTCGCCCACGCGCAGCGGGAAGGGCCGCGCCAGCAGCAGGCCGGCGGCCATCAGCACACCGGCGGTGGCCAGCGCGCCGGTCAGGCCCACGATGTCGGACACCGCGCCCCAGATCGCCGAGCCGATGGCAAAAGCGCCCAGCGCCGACACGATGTGCAGCGCCACCGCGCGCGAGCGCACCCAGGGCGGTGCGCTGGCCTGGGTGGCGGTGTTGAAGGTGGACATGGTGGCCATCCAGGCCGCGCCGCCAAAAGCCATGGCGATGTAGACCAGCCAGGGCACACGCACCCAGGCCGCCAGCAACATGACGGCGGCAAACACCGAGCAGCTCACCGCCACGATGCGGTCGAGCGCGAAGCGCGCGCGGAGCCGGCCGATCACCAGGCCCGAGGCCACGGCACCGGTGCCCAGGCAACCCATCAGCAGGCCGAAGCCTTCGGCGCCGGTGCCGAGCTGGCGCTGCGCGATCACCGGCAACAAGGCCCACAGCGCCGAGCCGGCGGCGCTGAAGGCCATCACCCGCACCAGCTGCGCCAGGATGATGCGCGAGTGCCAGGCGAAACGCAGGCCGCTCAAGGTACCGCCCCACAGCCGCTCGGGCGGCAGGGTGGACGGTGGGTGCGCGCGCGGCGGCCAGCGACGGATCGACTCCCACATCACCACCGTGGTCAGCACCGTGACGGCAAACACCCAGCCCGCACCGAGGCTGGCGAACAGCAGGCCGGCCAGCGTGGGGCCGATGGCGCGCGCGGCGTTGTAGGCAATGCCGATGGCGGTGATGGCCTGCGGCCACTCGGCGCGTGGCACCGGGTCGACCACCGAGGAATTCCAGGCCGGCGTGAGCACCGCCGTGCAGCAGCCACAGACGAACACCAGGAACAGCACCGAGGCCGCACCACCCCAGCCGGCCAGCACCAGCGCCGCGAGCAGCGCGCTGGCAGCCACCTGCGCGATCAGCGCGCCGGAGATCAGGCGCCGGCGGTCGGTGGTGTCGGCCAGCACACCGGCTGGCAGCGCCAGCAGGAACATGGGCAGGAACACCGCGGTCTGCACCAGCGCGGCGAGGAAGGACGAACCGGTGAGCTCAACCATGAGCCAGGCCGCCGCCATGGTCTGCATGCCGGCACCGACGAAGAAGATGGCGCCACAGATCCAGAGGCCCCGGAAGGCGGGTTGGCGCAATGGGCTCCAGATGGATGTGGTCGGTGCGGACATCTGGCGATTATCCGCAGCTGTCCTGTTCCGGGCATGTCGCGCTTCTTGCAAGCCGGCGATGCCCAATCACCAGAAGGCGGCCTGCAGCAAGGCGTGCTGGCGCGGCATGCGTGCTGTTGTGCACAGATATCGCTTCCGAAAAAGGAGCAAATTGCAGTTCCTGAACTACAGTCGTGGCCCGCTCAGCAGTGCCATCGGGGTGCGTGTTTTGCGCGGGTAATGCAAAGGTATTTCAAGATGAAGTCGTTTGGATTGACGGGGCTCGGTGGACGCCACAGCATGCTGGCTGGTGCGGTGGTGCTGTTGCTGGCGGCTTGCGGTGGCGGCGGCAGCGGCACCCCCACGGCCCAGCCACCCGAGGTGCCTGTCGCCAGGCACGTGATCGGCGGCACGCTCAGTGGCATCACGAGCGGCACGCTGGTGTTGCAGAACAACGCCGGTGACGAGCTGGCACTGTCTGCCAACGGCGGCTTCAACTTTGCAACCTCCATCGAACAAGGCAGCCGTTATGAGGTCACCGCGCTCAAGCAGCCACTGTGGCAGTTCTGCAGCGTGAACAACGACCGTGGCCAGGCCGCCGCCGACGTCACCAACGTGGCCGTGCACTGCGAGGCGGCGCAGGCCACCGTGTCGACGCTGGCGGGCTCGGGCACGGACGGCATGGCAGATGGCGAAGGACCCGATGCCCAGTTCAAGCTCCCAAGGGGCGTGACGGTGGATGCTGCTGGCAACGTATATGTGGCCGACTCCCTTAACTTGAGGCTCCGCCTGGTCTCACCCTCGGGCACGGTCACGACCCTGGCGGGCGGCGGCCTCGACGACACACTTGAGCAACCCTTCGGCCTGGCCCTGGACGCCGACGGCAACGTCTACCTGACCGAGCTGTGGGGCCACAAGGTGAAGAAGATCGCGCCCGGGCCCGTGGTGAGCACGGTGGCAGGGTCAGGCTCGGCCGGCTCGGTCGACGGCAACGGTGTCAACGCTTCGTTCAACCAGCCTGCGGGCATTGCGATCGACGCACAAGGCAACCTGCTGGTGGCCGACTCGTTGGGCCGCAAAATCCGCAAAATCACGCCGGCCGGCGAGGTCAGCACGTTCGCGGGCTCGCGCTCGGGCACACCGGGCACAGCTGACGGCACAGGTGCAGACGCCCGGTTCATGATGCCTGCCGGCATCACCATCGATGCCAAAGGCAATCTGTTCGTGACCGATTTCAACAGCCACGTCATTCGCAAGATCACACCGCAAGGTATGGTCAGCACCCCGTACGGCAAAATCGACGCCCACGGTTCCGAGGACGGCCATGGCAACAACGCAAGCTTCAATGCACCCGTCGGCATCGCCATCGATTCGAGCGGCAGCCTCTATGTGGCCGACAGCGGGTCGCACGTGATCCGGCGGATCACACCGGACGGCATGGTCAGCACCCTGGCCGGCACGCCGACGGCGCTAGGTGCACAAAACGGCGTGGGCGCAGCGGCCAGGTTCTGGGATCCCTACAGCGTGGCGGTGGACGCCAGCGGCAACGTCTACGTGGCCGATAAGAACAACCACCAGATCCGCAAGATCACGCCGACACGAGCCGTCCCCGTCCCTTAAAAACCGGCACGAACACCGCCGTGCGACCGGGCAACTGCGAGCCTGGGCACAGCGGCTGACGCGGCGGGCTCAGCGCGGTGTTTCGCCGTAATGGATGGAAATGACCCGGCCCGCGCGCAGCCGCACCGTGGCCTGCAGGTTGCCGGGGCCGCGGTCATAAAGCCATTCGTCCGTCGGCTGGCAAGGCAGGTATTCCGGGTAGTTCCGGGAGAAACCGCGCGGCGGCAGGATCTCGATCGGCGCGCAATAACTGTCGGCCAGCACCGGCGGCCCGCACTTGTTCACCAGCGCCAGGCGCGAATCGCCTTCGCTGGCAATGCCGCCTTCGCAGCGCAGCGACTCGGCCTGCGCCGGGCCCGGCAGCAGGGCCCATAGCGGCCACAACAGGGCCACGCCACGCAGCAATGCGGTGGACGCAAGGCGGTGGTGGCGGGGCCAGGCGCGCATGGGCAGCCTTTACACGATGCCGTTGCGGATCGCGTAGACCGTGAGTTCGGCGTTGTTCGCCAGGTGCAGCTTTTCCAGCACGCGCGCGCGGTACACGCTCACGGTCTTGGGGCTGAGCATGAGCTCTTCGGCGATTTCCGAGAGCTTCTTGCCCGAGGCAATTTTCTGCAGCGTCTGCAGTTCGCGCTCGGACAGGCTGGCGTGCAGCTCCTCGCTCTCGGGCGCGCTGAGCGTGTCCACCAGCATCTGCGCGACCTCGGCCGTCACGTACTTGCGGCCCTGCATCACGGTGCGGATGGCGGCCACCAGTTCGGCGGGTTCACCGGCCTTGTTCAGGTAACCGCGCGCGCCGGCGCGCAGGCAGCGGATGGCGTACTGGTCTTCCGGGTACATGGAGACCACCAGGGTCTTGACGTTGGAGCCCTCTTCCTTCAGCGTGCCCAGCACTTCCAGGCCGCCGCGCCCGGGCATGTTGAGGTCGAGCACGAGCACATCGCTCTCGACCTTGCGCATCAGGTCGCGCAGTTCGGGGTAGCTGCCGGCTTCGCCCACCACCTGGATGTCGGTGGCTTCCGAGATGGTGTCGCGGATGCCGCGCCGCACCATGGCGTGGTCGTCACACAAAATCACCTTGATCATGGGGCTCCTCATCGGCCTGAGCCGTGTTGTCCGGGTTGCTGGAAGTCTGCAGGGGCACCGACAGGATGACCGAAGTGCCCCTGGGCGATGAGCTGATGTCGAGCCAGCCGTCCACCTTGGCCGCGCGCTCGCGCAGGCCGAGCAGCCCAAAGGACTTGGCCTTGCGCAAGGCCTGCGCATCGAGGCCGCGGCCATTGTCGTTCACCTCCAGCGTCAACACGCCTTCGCGGTCGCTCAGGTCGATGTCGACCGCGCTGGCCTGTGCGTGTTTGTGCACATTGGTCAGGGCTTCCTGCGCCGTGCGGTAGGCCACCAGCTGCAGATCACGCGGCACGTCGAGCTGTTCGGACGAGCGGCGCACCGTCACGCGCAAGCCGGTGCGCCGCTCGAAACCGGCGGCCAGCCAGACCACGGCGGCCACCAGTCCCTGGTCGAGGATGGGCGGGCGCAGGTTCATCATGATGCGCTGGCTCGCGCCCAGGGCGTGCTGCAGCATCTCCATCGCCGAACCGAGGTGGCGCTGCATCTCCGGGTCGGACGCGCGGCGCGCGACCCAGGCGAGGTCGAGCTTGACGGCCGCCAGGGAACCGCCGATGTCGTCGTGGATTTCGCGCGCGATGTCGGCACGCTCCTGTTCAATGCTGGTCTGCAGGTGTTCGGCCAGCTCGGCCAGGCGCCGGCGCGACTCGGCCAGCTCGGCGTCGGCCGCGGCCTTGGCGCGGCGCGTCTCGCTGATCTCGATCGCACGTGCGATCACGTGCGAGAGCTTGTGCATGCTGTCCTTGAGCAGGTAGTCGCTCACGCCGCGGTGCATCGCGTCCACCGCGGCGGCTTCGCCGATCGCGCCGGAGAGGATCACGAAGGGAATCTCCAGCCGCATCTCGCGCACCATGTCCCAGGCGTCCAGGCCGGTGAAGCCGGGCAGGTGGTAGTCGGCCAGCACGATGTCGTAGCGGCCGCTTTCGAGCTCGCTGCGGAAGTCGTCCATGGTGTCGACCAGCATCACCTCGCTGATGAGCTGGCTGCGCTGCAGGGCGAACTTCACCAGGGCGTGGTCCACCCGGGAATCTTCCAGGTGCAGGATGCGCACGGGGGGCTTGTCGGGGTTCTCGGGCGTTCCGCTCATGGGTCTGGTCTGCTGCTGGCGGGCGATGGAGCGCCCGCAATCGGGTGGCCAAGCGGGGAACTGGCGCCGAATTCGGCCGGTTATCGGTCAATTCAGCGCCGCACAGATGCTGAAAATTGTAATGCCGACCACACTGCCGCCCCCTTCCCAAACCCACTTGGAGCACCCGACGATGCAGCAGACCCCTCCGTCTGTCTCCCTGCCCGTGACGCTGGTGGCCGATCTCCAGGATTCGCTGCTGATGGCCATGACCGACCTGCAGCGCCTGGAAGGCCTGCTGGACCACGCCACCGGCAACCTGCTGATGCGCTTCGGTGCCGCCAACCGGGCGCTCGGCGAGCTGGGCGCACAGGCCCGCAGCGACGAGACCCTGATCGGCCCGATCCGCGACAACCTGCACCAGGCGGTGACCGAGCTGCAGTTCCATGACATGGCGACGCAGCTGATCGAACACACCGGCAAGGTGCTGCAGAGCTGCGCCTGGCGCCTGGCCGACCAGGCGATGGAACCCGAAGAGGGCGAGGTGCCGATGGAAATCGACCCGATGCCCGAGCGCCCCAGCCCGGTGACCCAAAGCGAGATGGACGCGGGCTCCATCGAACTCTTCTGAGCACCCGGCCGATTCAAGCCGGTGCCTTCCATGCCGATATCAGACCAAAGACGGAGTAAACCATGCGATCGATTCTTGCCGTAGACGACTCGGCATCCATGCGAAAAATGGTGTCGTTCACCCTGACGGGGGCCGGCTACCACGTGGTGGAAGCCGTGGACGGGCAGGACGCCTGGGAAAAGGCCCAGGCGCACAGCATCGACCTAGTGCTGACCGACCAGAACATGCCCAACCTGGATGGCATCGGCCTGACGAAGAAGCTGCGCGAGCACCCCAAGTTCAAGACCGTGCCGATCCTGATCCTGACCACCGAGTCCAGCGACCAGATGAAGCAGCTCGGCCGCGGCGCCGGTGCCACCGGCTGGCTGGTCAAGCCCTTTGATCCGGCGCGTCTGATCGAAGTGATCCAGAAAGTCATTCGATGACCTCCCCGCCACGCACACACCAAGGAGTTTCACCATGGGTGAAATGATGAGCGAGGGACACAACCTCGGCAACGACATCGACCTGAGCCAGTTCTACCAAATCTTCTTTGAAGAAGCGGGCGAGAACCTGGACTCGATGGAACAGATGCTGCTCGCGCTCGACCTGGAGAAGGCCGACGACGAAGAGCTCAACGCGATCTTCCGTTGCGCACACTCCATCAAGGGCGGTGCCGCCACCTTCGGTTTTGCCGACGTGGCGGAGCTCACGCACCAGATGGAATCGCTGCTGGACAAGCTGCGCCGCCACGAGCTGATGCCCACGGCCGCCATGGTTGACGTGTTGCTCGAATCCTCCGACGCACTGCGCGGCCTGCTGGCGGCGCACCAGGGCCGCGGCGTGGCGCCGCCGGCCACGGCCGAGCTGGTGGCACGCATCAGCGCACTGGCCAACGGCGAAGACCACGAACAGGAAGAGGAAGCCCCCGCCGCACCGCCGGCGGTGGTGGCAGCCCCGGTGGCCGCACCGGCACCGGCGCCAGCGGCCCCGCGCAAACCGGCCGCCAAGGCCGAACGTGAGCTGGACATCCTGGTCGGCCCGCTGGACAACCCGGCTTCGGCCGACGGCATTGCCGAGCTGTTCCGCGACATCCCCGGCCTGGGCTCGGTCGAGACCCTGCCCTGCGACCTGAGCACGCACCGTGCCTGGCGCGCCCGCACCAGCGCCAGCGACAACGACCTGCTGGACCTGTTCACCTTCCACGTCGGCAAGGACGACATCCGCATCGTCGAGCACGCCGCCGAAGAAGCCGCCGCCGTGGTAGTGGCCATCGCACCCGCCGAACCGCCGGTGGTGAGCATCAGCTACGACGCCGACGGCGGCGAGGTGCTGATCGGCACCGGCCACCCCAACCCGACCACCGAAGGCCGCGACTACGGTTTCTTCGAAGGCGCGCCCGGCGTGCCGGGCGGCCCCACCGCTCCCGCCAAGGCCGCGGCCACCACCACGGCCAAAACCGAAACGCGTGCCGCCGCCGGTGCGGCCGCGGGCGCGGGCCTGGAGTCGAGCACGCTGCGTGTCTCGGTGAGCAAGGTCGACCAGCTCATCAACCTGGTGGGCGAACTCGTCATCACCCAGGCCATGCTGGCGCAGAAAAGCCGCGAGCTCGACGACAAGGACAACCAGCCCCTGCTGGCCGGCCTGGCCGACCTGGACCGCAATACGCGCGACCTGCAGGAAGCGGTGATGTCGATCCGCATGATCCCGATGTCGGTGGTGTTCAACCGTTTCCCGCGCATGCTGCGCGACCTCGCCAGCAAGCTGGGCAAGAAGGTCGAGCTGGTGACGCAGGGCGAATCGACCGAACTCGACAAGGGCCTGGTGGAGAAGATCACCGACCCGCTGACCCACCTGATCCGCAACAGCTGCGACCACGGCATCGAAATGCCGGAAGAGCGGCGCGCCAAGGGCAAGGCCGAACACGGCACCATCACGCTGTCGGCCACGCACGAAGGCGGTTCGATCCTGATCGAGGTGCGCGACGACGGCAAGGGCCTGTCGCGCGAGAAGCTGCTGAAGAAGGCGCGCGAAAAAGGCATCGACGCACCCGACACGCTGACCGATGGCGAAGTCTGGAACCTGATCTTCGCGCCCGGCTTCTCCACCGCAGACCAGGTCACCGACGTGTCCGGCCGCGGCGTCGGCATGGACGTGGTGAAGAAGAACATCACCGCGCTCAACGGCACGGTGGACATCGATTCGGCCGAAGGCTTCGGCATGCGCGTCTCGGTGCGCCTGCCGCTCACGCTGGCCATCATGGACGGCATGTCGGTGCGCGTCAGCGACGAGGTGTACATCCTGCCGCTGTCGAGCGTGATCGAGTCGTTCCAGATCAAGCCCACCGACATCAACACCCTGGGCCAGGGCGCCCAGGTGGTGAAGGTGCGCGACGAATACATGCCGGTGGTGGAACTCGAACACGTGTTCCAGGTGCCACGTTTCGAGTCCAGCGGCGTCAGCCCCATCATGGTGGTGGTGGAAGCCGAAGGCTCGCGCGTGGCCCTGATGGTGGACGAGCTGCTGGGCCAGCAACAGGTGGTGATCAAGAACCTGGAGTCCAACTACCGCAAGGTGCCCAACATCTCGGGCGCCACCATCCTGGGCGATGGCAAGGTGGCGCTGATCCTGGACACCTCGGGCCTGGTGCGCCGCTCACGCCACTAGACATGCTCAATACCCCCACCGCGCTTCGCGCGACCCCCTCAAAGGGGCAACACCCGCGGCCCGGTGGCACCGGTTCCACGGCGTCTTCGGACAAGGATGCCTCGCTCGATGGACCGCTGGCCGAAGGCCGCGAGTTCGTCTGGGCCGACGCCGACTTCGCGCGCATCAAGGCACTGATCTACAAGAAGGCCGGCATCAGCCTGCACGACGGCAAGCACGCCATGGTCTACAGCCGCGTCTCGCGCCGCCTGCGCGAAACCGGCCACGGCAGCTTCAAGAGTTACCTCGACTGGCTGGAGCAGCACGACGGTGGCGAGTGGCAGGAGTTCATCAACGCCCTCACCACCAACCTCACGGCCTTCTTCCGCGAGCAGCACCACTTCGGCATCCTTCACGACCTGCTGGCCGCAAAACGCTCGCAAGCCTGGCGCATCTGGTGCTCGGCCGCGTCCACCGGCGAAGAGCCCTACTCCATCGCCATGACGGCCACCGAGGCGCTGGGCGCATCGGGTTCGTTCGAGATCGTCAACAGCGACATCGACACCAAGGTGCTGGCCACGGCGCAGCGCGGCGTCTACAAGACCGATGGCGTGAAGGGCCTGACGCAGGCTCACCTGCAGCGCTTCTTCATGCGCGGCAAAGGCAGCAACGCCGGGCTGATGCGCGTCAAGCCCGAGCTGCAGAAACACATGCAGTTCCTCAGCGTCAACCTGATCGAGAACCTGCCGTTTCGCGAACCCTTCGACGTCGTGTTCTGCCGCAACGTGATGATCTACTTCGACGCCGCCACGCAGCGCGCGGTGCTCGAACGCATCCACCGCGTGATGAAGCCGGGCGGCATGTTGTTCGTCGGCCATGCCGAGAACTTCAGCGACGCGCGCAACCTGTTCGCCCTGCGCGGCAAGACCGTCTATGAAAGGCTTTGAACGCCCCCCTGCGGCGCTGCGCGCCTTTCCCCCGGTGGGGGGACGACACCTGCGGCCCGGCGTAGCCGGCTCCGTGGTGTCTCTGGATGAAGGCACTTCACGCCTGCGCGTGGGTGGAGGCCCGGCATGATGGTTGCAACGCCCCGCTCTTCGCTCGACGTGCTGCGGGCGCGCACGCCCAAGCCGGGCGAGGCCAGCTTTTTTTACCGCGACCACCACTTCAACAACGACGCGGTGAAGGTGCTGCCCGGCGAGTACTACGTGACCACCGAGGACATGCTGCTGATGACGGTGCTGGGCTCCTGCATCGCCGCCTGCCTCTGGGACCCGCGGGTGCGCGTGGGGGGCATGAACCACTTCATGCTGCCCGACGGTGGCAACGATTCGGGCGGCCGCTACGGCTCGTATGCGATGGAGCTGCTGATCAACGAGATGATGAAGCTCGGTGCACGGCGCGAAACCATGCAGGCCAAGGTGTTCGGTGGCGGCCAGGTGATGCACACCTTCACCACCATGAACGTGGGCGAACGCAATACGCAGTTCGTGCTCGACTACCTGCAGACCGAGCGCATCGCCGTGATCTCCAAGGACGTGCTCGACATCCACCCGCGCAAGGTCTGTTATTTCCCGGCCACCGGCAAGGCGATGGTGAAGCGCCTGGCGCACTCGCATCCCGAAACCCTCGAAACACAGGACCGCAAGATCAACGCCACGGTGGTGGCCAAGGCCGCAGCCGGTGGCTCGGTGGATCTGTTTTGAAACACCCCGTCGCTTGCTCACTGCGTGTCGCCGCATCCCCCTCAAAGGGGGCAACACCAGCGGCCCGGCAAAGCCGGTTCCGCGGTGTTTCCGGACAAGGCACGTGGATCGCAATGGAGAGATGAAATGGCAAAAATCAAGGTGATCGTGGTGGACGACTCTGCGCTGGTGCGCAGCCTGCTCACCGAAATCATCAACCGGCAGAAGGACATGACCTGCATCGGCGCGGCCAGCGATCCGCTGGTGGCGCGCGAGATGATCCGCGAGCTCAACCCCGACGTCATCACGCTCGACGTGGAGATGCCGCGCATGGACGGGCTGGAGTTCCTCTCGCGCCTGATGCGCCTGCGCCCGATGCCGGTGGTGATGGTCTCCACCCTCACCGAGCAGGGTGCCGAAACCACGCTGCGCGCGCTCGAGATGGGCGCGGTTGACTTCGTGGCCAAGCCACGCATCGGCGTGAGCAGCGGCCTGAACGAACTGGCCGGCGACATCGTGGACAAGATCCGCGTTGCCGCCGCTGCGCACGTGAAGCGCCTCGCGGCCCCGCTCGGCGCCGCATCGGCAACCGCCGGCACGGCGAACGGCGCGGCCACACCGGCCGAGCCGCCGCGCGCGCCGCTGCCGCGGGTTTCAACCGAAAAGATCATCTGCATCGGTTCCTCCACCGGCGGCACCGAGGCCATCCGCGAGGTGCTGGTGCCGATGCCGCCCGACGCGCCCGCCATCGTCATCACCCAGCACATGCCGCCGGGTTTCACCACCAGTTTCGCCAACCGCCTGAACACGCTGTGCCGCATCCAGGTGCAGGAGGCGCGCCACGGCGAACGCATCCTGCCCGGCCACGCCTACATCGCGCCGGGCGGGCGCCAGTTCCGCATCGACCGCAACGGCTCCAACTACGTGGCCGTTGTGGAAGACACCGAACCGGTGAACCGCCACCGCCCTTCGGTGGAGGTGCTGTTCAAGTCGGCCGCGCGCGTGCTGGGGCCGAACGCGCTGGGCATCATGCTCACCGGCATGGGCGCCGATGGCGCGAGCGCGATGCGCGAGATGAAGGACGCCGGCAGCTACAACTACGTGCAGGACGAAGCGAGCTGCGTGGTGTTCGGCATGCCGCGCATGGCGATCCAGCACGGCGCGGCGCACGAGGTGTTGCCGCTGACGCAGATCGCGCCGGCGCTGCTGGCGCGCCTGGCGAGCACACCGTCCGGCGTGCGGCACCGCATCTGAAATTTTGACCGGGGTGCTTACGGCGCTGCGCAGCAGCAGCCGGTCCTGCCGAGGCCAGCGGCCTCAAACCATCTGGTTGACCAGGGTGCCCGCTTCCAGCGGCGCCATGCTGCTGTTGCCGCGTTCGTCGTAGGCCAGCACGTCGGCCGGGTCCACCAGCTCCACCACCGCCACGGGCTCGGCGCCTTCGGGCGTGGCCGCGTCCGCCATCACCGGCCACGGCAGGGGGTCGGGCGCGGGCAGGGCCGCGCGTTCGGGCACCAGCGGTGTCTTGCGCGCCACCAGCGTGGCGGCCACCGCCGACAGGTCGGGGGCGGTATCGCTCTGGCTGCCGGGCAGCTCGCTGCCGTTGGGTGGTTCGATGCCCAGCGCGCGGTCAATCACCGCCGCGCTGGCGGCCCACATGCGCGAGAGCACGCTCTGCAGGTGTTCGATCGCCTGTTTGTCCTTGGCCTTCTGCTGTTCGGCCACCTGGGTGGCTTCCTGCTTCGCCTGCCGCTGGGCCACCGGATCGTGCGGCGCCGGCATGCGGGCCTCGCCGGCCGCCGGGCTGGCACTGTCGGCCGCCGCGGTGCGCGCTTCGGCCTGGCCGCGGGTGGCCAGGGCATGCTGTCGCGCGGCCTGGCCCTCGCGGCCAAATCCGGTTTGAGCCTTGCCGTCGTGGTTGCCCGCCTGCACGGGCTGCACGGCAGCGGCCGGCGACACCGGGGCGACGGCGCCGGAGGGCGGCGTCGGCCAGGCGACGGCAGTGGTGGTTGAAATGTTCAACATGGGCATTCCTCTACGGCGTCCACCGGCCGCACACAGGCCCGGTGTTCTTGAGCTGTTTTCGGCGTTCCGCACGGGAACTTGAGGTTTTTTTCCGACGCACGGTCAGGCCGGCCGGCGCAGCGGCGGCCCGGCGTCATGCGCACGCCGCCGTGTTCGCAGGTTTTCAGCCGGCCCGCCAGCAGGCGCTGGCGCGGGGCGGGACAATCGGCGCAGACAACGCCCCACCGGAGAACCACCTTGCCCTTGCCTGCCCCCGCCCCCCGCCGCCCCATGCACACCCGGCGCGTCGAGTACCAGGGGTTTCAGCGCGACGACGGCCTGTGGGAGATCGAAGGCGAGCTGCACGACAGCAAGCCGCACGCCTTCGAGATCCCCGGCGAAGGCCGCTGGGAAGCCGGCGAAGCGGTGCACCACATGCGCATCCGCGTGACGTTCGACGAAACCATGGTGATCCGCGGCATCGACGTCGCCATGGACGCGTTCCCGCATGACCCCTGCCCGAGCGCGCTGCCCAACATGCAGCGCATGGTGGGTGAGGTGCTGGGCCGTGGCTGGCGCCAGACCATCCAGCGCCACCTGGGCCACGTGGCGGGTTGCACGCACCTGCGCGAGCTTTTGTTCAACCTCGCAACCGCGGCGTTCCAGACCCGTTCGGAATCGTTCGCGGCACACGGCGACGGCCTGCCGCCGCCCCACCTGGGCCAGTGCCGGGGCTGGGACTTCAACGGCCCGGTGGTCGAGAAGGTGTACCCGATGTTCTTCCGCTGGCAGCCGCCGGCGCCCAAGGCACCCCCAGCCTCTGCGGCACCCTGAGGCCCGTGCCGCGCCCATGAAAGAAGCCGGCTCACGGCCGGCTTCCTGCGTGTGGTGGCGGATGCGGTCAGTCGGCGGCGGTGTCCTCGGGCACCTTCACCAGCGTGACCGGCACCGGCGAGCGTTGCACCAGCTCCTGCGACACCGAACCCAGCACCGCCGCACGCAGGCCGCTGCCGCGCGTGCTCATCACCACCGCATCGCAGGCGTGGCGCTCCAGCAGTTCCAGCAGCTGTTGCGCCGGGTCGCCGCTGGCCACGGCCGATTCGACCTGCACACCGGCCGCGCTCAGCAGGGCCACGGCCGGGCGCACCAGGTCGCGCCCGGCGGCGTCGCTCACCTTCTGCAGCACGGCGGGGTCGTGCGCCACCACCATTTCGTAAAGGTTGGCCGCCTCCTGCACGTTGGCCACCACGGCGCGCGCCTTCAGGCCGGCGCCCACCAGCCGCAACACATGGTGCACGGCCAGCAGGGCCTGCGGGGAACCGTCGACGGGAATCAGGATTTTCAGCATGGGCACTCCGGAAAACAGGAAACAACAGCAGGCGCAGGCGCCGCTGGCGTGAACACCGTGCCAGCGGCCGGGCCGGATGGCGGGTGTGGCCCCCCGCGGGCCTCGTCAAAGCTGCACCGGGGTGCCCTCAGTATGGCCGCTCGTTGAGCACGCACCAGTACAGCTCGATGCGTTCTGCGACTTCGATGAACTGGCTGAAGTTCACCGGCTTCTCGATATAGGAGCTCACGCCCAGGTCGTAGGCGGCCTTGAGGTCGCTTTCTTCGCGCGAGGAACTCAGCACCACCACCGGAATGCTGCGGAATTTTTTGTGCGTCTTGAGCTGCTGCAACACCTCCAGGCCGTTGACGCGTGGCAGGTTGAGGTCGAGCAGGATCACGGCCGGCAGGCATTCACCACCGTCCCAGCGTTCAAACCAGGACAGCGCCTCTTCGCCATCACGCGCGACGTGGATGGTGGTGGCGAAGCGCTGCTTGTTGAAGGCGCGCAACGTGAGGTCGATGTCCATCGCGTTGTCTTCCACCAGCAGGATCGTGTGGCGTGACCGGGCCGATTTCATGACGGGAACTCCAGGTAGAAGGTGGCGCCCTGCCCGACCGTGCTCTCGGCCCAGACCCGACCGCCCATGCGCTGCACCGCCTTGGCCACCAGCGCCAGACCCACGCCGGTGCCCGAGTAGTCTTCGGCCCGCTGCAGGCGCTGGAAGATGCCGAAGATGCGGTCGTGGTACTTCATGTCGAAGCCCACGCCGTTGTCGCGCACCCAGAGCACGCAGCGCTGGTCTTCATGGCGTGCGCCAACCTCGATGCGCGGCTGCGGCTGGCTCTGGCTGAACTTGACGGCGTTGCCGACCAGGTTGCGCAGCACCACCGCCATGCCCTCGCGGTCGAGCTGCAGCACCATCGGCTCCAGTTGCAGCACAACCTCGGTGCGCGCCGCGGCGATGTCGGCCGCGTGGCCTTCCAGCACCAGGTCCAGCAAGGGCTTGAGTTCCACCTGGCGCTGCTCCATGGTGCGGCGCTCCATGCGCGAATAGGCCAGCAGATCGGAGATCAGACAGCCCATCTGGTGCACGCCGCGGCGGATGCGGCCGATGAACTGGCGGCCCTCTTCGTCCAGCCGGTCGCTGTGCTCTTCTTCCAGCAACTGGCTGTAGCCGTCGATGCCGCGCAGCGGCGCCTTCAGGTCGTGCGAGACGGTGTACGAAAACGCCTCCAGCTCGCGGTTGGCCACGCTGAGCTGCTCGGTGCGTTCGGCCACGCGCTGCTCCAGCTTGGCGTTGATGCGCTCCAGGTTCATCTGCGCCAGCTTGATGTGGGTGACGTCGAGCAGGGTGCCGCTGAAGTGAACGCCGGCACCATCGGCGAGCTCGCGGCATTCGACGCCGCCGCGGAACCAGCGTTCACGCCCGAGCGAAGGATGGCGGCGGAACTCGGTGTGCATGCGGCCCACCTTGTGCCGCGGCAGGGTGCGCAGGAAACGGCCCACGCGGTCGCGGTCCTCGGGGTGCAGGCAGTCCAGATAGGCCTCCAGCGTGGGTGGCGGCCCCAGCGCTTCGTCGCGCCCGATGTTGTGGTACATCTGGCGCGACCACCAGATGTGCCGCGTGTTCGAGTCGTACAACCAGCTGCCCAGGCCGGCCATGGCCTCGGCCTGCTCCAGCAGGCTCTTCTGGTCGCTCAGGGCCTGGCTGGTCTGCAGGCGTTCGGTCACGTCCTGAACGATGGAGAACAGGTGCTTGAGCGTGCCGTCGGGCTCACGCACCGCGCGCACATGGATCTCGGTGTGCACGAAGCTGCCGTCCCAGCGCATGAACCGCTTCTGCATCTGGTAGCTCTCGGTCTCGCCGGCCTTCATGCGTTCAAGCAGTTCGAGGTTGCGATCCAGATCCGGCTGCGGCGTCATCTCGGCCCAGCTCACGCTCAGCAGCTGCTCGCGCGTGTAGCCGAGGATTTCGCACAGCCGATCGTTCACCTGCAGCCAGTGCGTGTCGTGCGGCGACGAGATCGCCATGCCGATCAGCGGCAGCTCGTAGAACATGCGCTGGAACTCGACCTGGTCGCGCTGCGCCAGCTGGGCCTCTTTCTGCACCGTGATGTCGAGCAGCACACCGCTGATGGCCGTGACCTTGCCGTCGGCATCGCGCGTGAGCGAGCTGCGGTCGTCGATCCAGATCCAGCGGCCGTCGGCGCAGCGCAGCCGGTATTCCTGCCGGTACTGGTCGGGGCCGTGGTCCAGGTAGTGGTCGATCTCGATATTGACCTGGCCCACGTCATCGGGGTGGATCAGGCTGTCGTAGGTCATGCGGCCCTGCAGCAGGGGCTCGGGCGCATAACCCCATTGCGCGATGGAAGGACTCACGTAACGGATCGGGCAACCGATCACGTTGAGCCATTCGATCACCACCAGCGGCGAACGGTCCACCACATCGGTCATGCGCTGCAACAGGGACTGATCGGCCTGCAGGCGCTCGGCCATGCGGTCGGCCGCAGCGCCGATCAGCGCCAGTTCGTCGCGTCCGTGCAGGCCGGTGCGGGCCTGCAACTGGCCCTCGCCCATGGTGGTGAGCGCGCGCGCCAGCTGCTCGGCGCGGCGGAACCAGACCCAGTGCAGCAGCAGCGCCAGCAGGGCCACCATCGCGGTCAGCACCAGGGCCTCGCGCAGCACCTGGGCGCGCATGCCGGCATGGCGCGCGGCGATCGGCTGGCTCAGGTTGACCAGGGTCAGCAGCTCCAGGCCGGGCTCAAGCGCGGCACGGCCGAACAGCCAGGGCTGCGCCGGCGCACGCGCCACCTGCAATGTGGAGCCGGCCAGGGGTTGGGCGAACGCGGCGCGCATGCCCGCGAGTTCGGGATACAGCTGGAGCAGATCGTCAAAAGACATGCCGATGTCGGAGCGCAGCAACGAGGCCTGCACCAGTCCACGGTCGTCCAGCAAATAGGCGTGCTGCATGCCGCTGTACAGCCCCAGGCCGCCGACCAGGCGGCGCACCTGCAAGGTGTTGAAGTTGCCGGCCTCGGCACTCAGGCGGCTCTGCTCCACGCCCAGGCGCTCGTGCAGCCGGCGGCTCTCGTTCTCGGTCACCTGCTGGTCCACCTCGCGCCACTGCAGCACGAGGTTGATGCCGGTGGTGGTGATGGCAAACGCCACCAGCATCAGTGGCGCCAGCCAACGTGCCGGAATGGAGAGCAGGCGCGCCACCGGCTTCATGGCCGACCCCGCGGGTGCGGCGCGCGGCGTGCCGGCGCGGTGTCGATCAGGTCGGCCCAGCGCGGCGGGGCCTTCAGCACGCCCGGCTCCATCAGCAGCTGGGTCACGGCCTGGCCCTGTTGCGCCAGCCGCGGCGGGTCACCGCTGAGCAGCTGCAGCGATTCGACCGGGGTGTAGAAGCGCAGACCCTTCTGCACGGCTTCGTATTGCGCTGGCGTGAGGCCGGCACCCGGTGCCAGCGCCGCGGCCGCGCCGATCGGGTCTTGCTGCAGCGCCGCCAGGCCGGTGGCCCAGCTCGCCATCAGCGCGTCCACCGCCTTGGGCCGGTTGCGCAGCACCTCGGTGCGCACGACCAGCACGTCAACGATCTCACCCGGCATGGCCCGGCTGTCGAAGATCGGGCGGAAACCTTCGCGCTGCATCGGTTCGTCGATCGGCGCATAACTCACGGCGGCGGCCACGCGCCCGCTTTGCAGCGCGGTCAGGTGCTGGGTGGCGTCCAGCCGCAACACAGTCACCTGCTCGCGGCGCAACCCGGCCTGGTCCAGCAGGCGGTCGAGCATCAGCGTGCCCACGGTCGCGTCTTCCACCGCGATGCGCGCGCCACGCAGGCCGCCCAGCTGGCGGATATGGGGCGCGACCAGCACCACGTCGGCACCGGCGGAGGTGTCGAGCACGGCGACGATGCGCGCGTCAAAACCGCTGTCGATCAGGCGCAAGGCCTCGCCCATGGTCAGGCCGGCGGCGTCCAGCAGGCCGTTGCGCAGGTGGCGCAAGGCCTCTGCGCTGGAGATCAGCTCGACCACCTTGACCTGCTGCGGATCGGCCAGGCCGCGGTCGCGCGCCAGCACCAGCGGGTCGTAGCCGATCCGGGTGTTGATGCCCACCAGCAGCGGCGGCGCGGGCACTTCGCTGCAGGCCAGCACAACCATGGCCAGTGCCGCCAGCGCGGCGCAGCGCAGCATGCGCAGGCCGCGCGTGCGCCACGCCATGCTGGAGGCCGTACGCCCACAGCAAAACCCACCGAACACCGGCATCACGTGCAATCCGTTTGACATGGAAACATTCTGTCACTTGAACGCTGCATTTCAGCCGGATGCGATGGGGAATGCTGCCCGGAAGCGCCAAGCGGCAGTCCCCGCGCAGGAAAGTGTGCCTTTTTCGCCATCCGCAGCCCTGCCCGTCCGGCTCACATCACCCTGTGATGTGCCGGCTGTAGGGCGCGCCTGTCGAGCTTGCGGCGTGCGCGGTGCTTGGCGTTGCGTGGGGAAAACTTGCGTGGGGAAAGGTTGCTGGGGGGGGTGATTGCGGACGCGGCCCAACGCCGGCAGCGGCTTGTGGCGCTGGTGCTGGTCCGCCCGACCGAAAAAAGACCAGCGCGCTCAGCCAAGGCTCGGACGCACGACCTGTTGCCGCACACATGCGGCGAGACCCGGAGACGCTGCCGTGCAGCAGCACCTTGGCCGGATCAACACCGCAGTGTCGTCACGGCTTGAGGGTGACGCCGTTCTGTACCCGAAGGACGCCTTCCACACCCTTGGCCACCTCCACTGCGCGGTCGATCTGCGCCTGACTGGCGACGGCGCCCGAGAGCTGCACTTCACCCGCCACCGTGGTGACAGAGATATCGGCTCCCTTGACGGCTTCGTCGGCCAGCAGGGCGGTTTTCACCTTGGTGGTGATCACGGTGTCGTCGATCTTCTCGCCCATGGTGGTGGACGGTGCGGCGGACTCGGTGCTGGCGCTCGGCGGTGTGGGCATCACCGGCGGTGCTTCGGCCGGGGCCGAGTTCGGGGGCGGAGCCGCAGGGGCTTCCATCGGGGTTTCGGCCCGGTTGCAGGCGACCAGGGTGGTCATGGCCAAGGCCACTGCGGCGGCAAACACCGGACGGTAAAGGGGGTGCGGCTTGCGCATGGGACTTCTCCTTGTCAGGGGCACCGACCTGGTGCCCTGCGTTCACTGTCGGGCGCACGGCGCACCTGTGTCGGTTCGACAGCGCACACAACACCGCGTGCCCCGGGGAGCGCACACACAGGGTTACACAAGCCTGCGGCACACTGGGTTCCACACCCCTGCTCCATGAACGGAACGCCCATGCGACGCTGCCACCGCCTGCTCTCCTGCCCCACCCGGTCCACCGCCGCTCCACGCACCCGGCGCGCCGGCGCATGAGCCGCCGCCGCGGCAGCGCCAGTTGGGTACGCGCCTTCAACCGCAGCCTGCGCGCCGTGACGCGCGCCGCACTCACACCGCCGCGTGCAGCGCCCAAGAAGAAGCCGGTGCGCGCGGCCACCCCGGCGCCGCGCAAGGCGCCAGCGGCCGGCGCGGGCGACTGGCAGCCCGGCCTGGCCATGGGCCCAGGTGGCGCGCGCCGCTACCGCCTTTACCGCCCGCCCGATCTGCTGCCCGGTGAACGACTGCCGCTGCTGGTGATGCTGCACGGCTGCGGCCAGGACGCGGCAGGTTTTGCCGCCAGCACCCGCATGAACACGCTGGCGCGGCGCGAACGTTTCATGGTGCTCTACCCCGAGCAGGACCGGCTGGCCCATCCGCAACGCTGCTGGAACTGGTATGCGCTGCGCAACGGCCGCGCGCAGAGCGAGATGGCCTTGTTGATGCTGGCCATCGACCAAGTCTGCCTGCTGCAGCCGGTGGACCCGGCGCGCATCGCCATCGCCGGCCTGTCGGCCGGTGCCAGCATGGCGGCCCTGCTGGCCACGCGCCACCCGGCACGCTTCCGCGCGGTGGTGATGCATTCGGGCGTGGCGCCCGGCGCGGCCGAATCCACCGCCACGGCTTTGGCCGCCATGCGTGGCCAGCGCCTGCCGGCACCGGGCACCGCCAGCGCCGGGCCATCCACCGTGCGCTGGCCACCGCTGCTGGTGATCCAGGGTGCGGACGACGGCGTGGTGTCACCGCGCAACGGCACCGCCGCCGCCCTGCTGTGGGCCGAACACGCAGGCGCCAAACCAATGGCGCCACGCGTGCTGCGGCGCGGCCAGCGCCACCCCATGGCCGTGACCGATTTCAAACAGCGCGCGCGCGTGGTGGCTTCGCTGGTGGACGTCTCGCGCCTGGGCCACGCCTGGAGCGGCGGCGCGGCCAGCCAGGCCTTCAGCGACGCCAACGGGCCCGACGCCACACGCATGGCATGGGCCTTCATCGAGAAGCAGTTCCGCCTGCCACCACCGGCCTGATCCGTGCAAGAGCGTGTGATGACGCACAGACCTGCGCACGGCCTGCGCATTAGCCTGACCGCCACATACACACACCGACCATCACCACAAACCCCCAGGCGGAACGGGCTTGCCCGTGCGGCCAGCAAGGGTGCGACACTCCCCACATGACCAGGCCACCCTTTGTCCCCGAAGACCCGCAAACCGCCGTGCCCGCAGCCCACATCGACGCCCCCGTGGACCCGCTGTTCCTCTCGACACCCCGCGTCTCCACCTTTCACGGCCTGCAACCCCTGACCAACGCCAGCGGCTTTTTCTTCGAGCGCGAAGGCCGCCTGTACCTGGTGACCAGCCGGCACGTGGTGATCGACGATGTATCGCAGCATTTCCCCGACCGGCTGGAGATCGAACTGCACATCGACGGCACCAACCTCACGCGCTCCACCGGCTTCTCGATCCCGCTGTACGACGACGGCCAGGCGGTGTGGCGCCAGGGCCTGGACAGCGGTGGTGACATCGACGTCGCGGTGGTCGAGATCGACCGCAGCGCCCTGCCCGAGGCCACCGTCATCCGCGCCTTCACGCCCGACCACCTGCAGACCGCCTTCAACGAAGTGGTGCCCGGCCAGTCGCTGCTGGTGGTGGGTTTTCCGCTCGGCTTCCACGACGGCCTGCACCACCTGCCGGTGCTGCGCCAGGCGGTGGTGGCCTCGCCCTACGGCATCCGTTTTCAGGGCCACGGTTATTTCCTCACCGACGCCCGCACCCACCGCGGCACCAGCGGCGCGGCGGTGGTGATGCGCGACCTCGGCGCGCCCACCGACGGCTCGGCCATCCTGCCCTGGAAGCTGCTCGGTGTGCACTCGGCGCGCATGGACATGGGCAACCGCGACCTGGTGCTGGACGAATCGCTCGGCCTGAACTGCGCCTGGTACGCCGACATCCTGCTCACGCTGACCGAAGCGCGCGAGGCGGTGGCTGAACAGGAGGTGGTGGCCGCACCGCCCGCACCCGACGTGGTGACCGTGTCCGACCAGGCCGACGCCGCCGCCCCGGTGAACACCCGCACGGCAAAGGGCAAGGGCAGCCCGTCCTGAGCCCCTGCGCGTTTGGCGGGACAATGCCCGCATGTCCCTGCCCATTCGCCCGGCCGTGCTGGCCAGCCCCGACTACCCCTTCGCCCCCATCTCGGCCCCGGTCAAGCTCGACCAGAACGAGTCCTTCGCCGACTTCCCCGACGCGCTCAAGGCACTCGCGCTGGAGCGCCTGCGCCAGTTGCCCTGGCACCGTTACACCGACCTCAACGCCGAAAGCCTGAGCGAGGCGCTGGCGCGCTTCGAAGGCTGGTCACCGGCGGGCACGGTGATCACCACCGGCAGCAATGTGCTGATCTCATTGCTGATCCAGCTCAGTGCACTGGGCGGTGGCCGCGTGCTCACGGTCACGCCCAACTTCGCGCTCTACGGGCTGGACGCGCAGCTGCTCGGCGCCCGGCTCACCGAGGTGCCGCTGCGCGCGGCCGACCAGTCGATGGACTTCGACGCCCTGATCGCCGCACTCGACGAGCAGAGCCCCGACACCGAGACACAGCAGCCACAAGGCGTGATCTACCTGCCGCGCCCACATGCCCCCACCGGTTCGCTGTGCGCACTGGACGAACTCGAACGCCTGGCCACCGCCAGCCGCAACGGCTGGCTGTTGGTGGTCGACGAGGCCTATCATCACTTCATCGGTGGTGAAGACGCGCGCGCGCTGGCGCGCCGCCACCCGCACGTGGTGCTGCTGCGCACCTTCTCCAAGGCCTGGGGCCTGGCCGGCCTGCGCCTGGGTTACGCACTGACCTCGGACGCCGTGGCGCAGCAACTGCGCAAGCTGGTGCCGCCGTTCGGCGTGTCGCTGCTGCAATCGGTGAGTGCCGAGGTGGCGCTGGCACACGCCGACTACCTGCACGAACGCGTGGCGCAGACGCGGAGCGAGCGCGAGCGCCTGTTCCAGGCCTTGCGGCAACACCCGAGCTGGGTGCCGCTGTCCTCACACGCCAACTTCCTGCTGGTGCGCACGCCCGATGCCGCGGCCGCGCACGCGCAGCTGCTGGCCGGCGGTGTGCTGGTGCGCCGGCAAGACCGCCTGCACGGCCTGCAGGGCTGCATCCGCGTGACCGTGGGCACGGTGGACGAGAACAACACCTTCCTGCGCGCGGCCGGGCTCACGCCGTAGCCGCACCCAGGCCGGATCAGCCCGCCTGCCGCAACGCCGGGAAGTCTTCTTCCAGGTACTCGGCCTCACCGCGCGTGCCGGCCAGTTGGCGCTCGACTTCCTGCTTGCGCAACTGCACGCGGCGGATCTTGCCGGAGATGGTCTTGGGCAGTTCGGCGACGAACTCGATGCGGCGCACGCGCTTGTAGGGCGCGAGTTGCTGCCGTCCGAACGCCAGGATGGCTTCGGCCAGCGCGGGGCCTGGCGTGGCGCCCGGCGCCAGGATGAGATAGGCCTTGGGCACCGCCGTGCGCACCGGGTCCGGGCAGGGCACGACCGCGACCTCGACCACCGCCTCGTGTTCGATCAGCGCGCTCTCCAGTTCAAACGGGCTGATGCGGTAGTCCGAGGCCTTGAACACGTCGTCGGCGCGGCCGACGAAGGTGTAGTAACCGTCGGCGTCGCGCGCTGCAGTGTCGCCCGTGTGGTAGTGGCCGTCGCGCATCACATCGGCGGTTTTCTCGGCGCTGTCGAGGTAGGCGTCCATCAGGCCGAGCGGGCGCTCGTCGAGCGCAATGCAGACCTCGCCTTCGTCGGCCTCGCGGCCATCGACATCGAGCAACACGATGCGGTAACCCGGCAGCGGTTGCCCCATGGAGCCGGCCTTGAGCGGCTGGCCGGGGGCGTTGCCGATCTGCGCCGTGGTTTCGGTCTGGCCGTAGCCGTCGCGCAGCGTGAGGCCCCAGGCCTTTTGCACCTGCTCGATGATTTCGGGGTTGAGCGGTTCACCGGCGCCGATCACTTCGCGCAGCGCCAGCTTCGGCCGCCACGCCGCCAGGTCTTCCTGGATCAACATGCGCCACACGGTGGGCGGCGCGCACAAGCTGGTGACGGCGCAGCGCGCCAGCGTGGTCAGCAGCTCCTGCGGGTTGAAGCGCGGCGTGTTGTGGATGAACACGCAGGCGCCCGCGTTCCAGGGCGCGAAGAAGCAGCTCCAGGCGTGTTTGGCCCAACCCGGCGACGAGATGTTGAGGTGCACGTCGCGCGGGCGCAGGCCGAGCCAGTACATGGTGGAGAGGTGGCCGACCGGATAACTCTGGTGCGAGTGCAGCACCAGCTTGGGCAGCGCGGTGGTGCCGGAGGTGAAGTACAGCAGCAGCGGGTCGGTGGCCAGGGTCTGGCCTTCGGGCTCGAACACCGTCGCTTGCTCGCGTGCGCGCTCGAAGTCCAGCCAGCCCGGCTGCGGCGCGCCGACGCAGATGCGCGTGAAGCCGCCCTGCAACGCCGCGAACTTGGGCACCTGGGCCGTGCCCGCCACCACGTGGCGCACGTCGCCGCGCGTGATGCGGTCGTGCAGGTCGTCGGCGGTGAGCAGCGCGGTGGCCGGGATCAGCACCGCGCCGATCTTGATGGCGGCCAGCATGGTTTCCCACAGCGCGAATTCGTTGCCCAGCACCATCAGCACGCGGTCACCGCGCCGCACGCCCTGCGCGCGCAGGAAGTTGGCAACCTGCGCCGAGCGCGTCGAGAGCTCGGCAAAGCTCAGGCGCTGCTCGCGGCCGTCGGCCTCCAGGATCCACAGCGCCGGGTCATTGGCCTGCGGACCTGCGGCCAGCGCGTCAAAGTGGTCGAGCGCCCAGTTGAAATGCCGAAGCCGCGGCCAGCGGAAACCCTCCACCGCGGCAGCGCGGTCCTCGCGGGTCTGCAGCAGCAGGTCGCGGGCCTGCAAAAAACGGAGGGTGTCGGCGGAGGCGGAAGCAGCGGGCATGGCGGGGCGAAAAGATGGGTTGTGGGCATGGAGGGGGACAGCCCATCCTGCCGTACGCCCTGCCGCACCGGGAGCCGGGGATTACCCTAGCACCGAGTGTTCCGCCATGGCACACCCGGCGGCATCACCGGCCCGCAGGCTCAGCCTTGCGCGACCTCGTGGTTCGCCATCAACTCCAGCGCCTTCACCAGCGCCGAGTGGTCCAGCTCGCCCATGCCGTTGGCGGCGCAGGCTTGCATGAGCTGCGCGGCGTTGGCGGTTTGCGGCAGGCCGACGCCGAGTTCCTTCGCGCCTTGCAGCGCGAGGTTCAGGTCTTTCTGGTGCAGCTTGATGCGGAAGCCCGGGTTGAAGGTGCGCTTGATCATGCGTTCACCGTGCACTTCCAGGATGCGGCTGGCGGCGAAGCCGCCCATCAATGCCTGGCGCACCTTGGCCGGGTCGGCGCCGGCCTTGCTGGCGAACACCAGGGCTTCGCTCACGGCGGCGATGTTAAGCGCCACGATGATCTGGTTGGCCACCTTGGTGGTCTGGCCGTCGCCGTTGCCGCCGACCAGGGTGATGTTCTTGCCCATCAGTTCCAGCAGCGGGCGCACGCGTTCGAACACGGCCTCGTCGCCGCCGCACATGATGGTGAGCGATGCGGCCTTGGCGCCGACTTCACCACCGGACACCGGCGCGTCGATGTAGTCGCAGCCGAGTGCGTTGATCTTCTTCGCAAACGCTTTGGTGGCCATGGGCGAGATCGAGCTCATGTCGACCACCACCTTGCCTTTGCTCAAGCCCTGCGCCACGCCGTTCTCGCCGAACAGCACGGCCTCGACGTCGGGTGTGTCGGGAACCATCGTGAAGACCACCTCGGCCTCGCGGGCCACGGCGGCGGCGTTGTCGCAGCGCACACCACCGGCGGCCTGGATGGCTTCGGGCACCTGGCTGCGGGTGTGCACGTACAGCGTGTGGCCGGCGTTGACGAGGTGCAGTGCCATGGGCGTGCCCATGATGCCGAGGCCGATGAAACCGATCTTCATGTTTTTCCTTTGTGAACACCCCGCCGCGCTGGGTGGGGTTGTGGGGATCAATAGCCGCTCACGCCCTTCGGCGCTTGCGAGGCGCGCAGGGTGGAGAGTACTTGCTGCGAACCGGCGGCCATGAGGCGGGCGTCGGAGCCGATGGTGACGAACTGGAAACCCATGGCGATGCGGCGTGCCGCGGCCTCGGGCGAACCGTTGTGGATGCCGGCCACCAGGCCGTGCGCCTTGGCGCGCGCCAGGATGTGCTCCACCGCCTGTGCGGCCTTGGGGTCGAGGTCGTCGAAGGTGGGATTGCAGCCGAGCGCGAGCGACAGGTCGGACGGCCCGATGTAGATGGCGTCCAGGCCGGGCACCGACAGGATCTCTTCGAGGTTGTCGAGCGCCTGCGCGGTCTCGATCATGGCGAAGGTGACGATGGTGTCGTTGGCGTGTTTGGGGTAGTCGGCGCCGCCGTAGAGCAGCGCGCGCACCGGGCCGAAGCTGCGTGTGCCACGCGGCGCGTAGTGGGTGTAGGCCACCAGCTTCTGCGCGTCTTCGCGCGTGTTCACCATCGGGCAGATGACACCGTAGGCACCGGCGTCGAGCGTCTTCATGAGAATGCCGGGCTCCAGCCAGGGCACACGCACCACGGGCACGGTGTCGGTGGTGGAGATGGCCTGCAGCATGGTCACCATGGTCTGGTAATCGACCACGCCGTGTTGCAGGTCGATGGTCAACGAGTCCCAGCCCTGGTGGGCCATGGTCTCGGCCGAGAAGCTGTTGGGAATGGCCAGCCAGCCATTGGCCACCGCACCTCCCTTGGCCCAGATTTCGCGCAGACGGTTGGGTCTCATCGCAGTCCTTGTTTCTTGATTCAATGTGGCAAAAAATTCAGCGGTCCAGCGCCGGGCGCTTCGGGTCGAAGCGCCAGTTCGGCACCAGGCTCTGCATGGCCATCGCATCGTCACGCGCGCCCAGGCCGTGTTCGAGGTACAGCCGGTGCGCCTTCTCCAGCTCGGCCATGTCGAGCTCCAGCCCCAGGCCGGGTTTCTTCGGCACCTGCACGTGGCCGCCGACGATCTGCAGCGGCTCTTTGGTGAGGCGCTGGCCGTCCTGCCAGATCCAGTGGGTGTCGATGGCCGTCACCTTGCCCGGTGCGGCCGCGCCGACGTGGGTGAACATGGCGAGCGAAATGTCGAAGTGGTTGTTGGAGTGCGAGCCCCAGGTCAGGCCCCAGTCGCGGCAGGTCTGCGCCACGCGCACGCTGCCGGCCATGGTCCAGAAGTGCGGGTCGGCCAGCGGAATGTCCACGCTCTGCAGCGACAGCGCGTGCGTGAGCTGGCGCCAGTCGGTGGCGACCATGTTGGTGGCCGTGGGCAGGCCGGTGGCGCGGCGGAATTCGGCCATCACCTCGCGGCCCGAGAAACCGTCTTCTGCGCCGCAGGGGTCTTCGGCATAGGCCACCACGCCACGCATGCGCTGGCCGAGGCGGATCGCGTCCTTCAGCAGCCAGCCGCCATTGGGGTCGAGCGTGACGCGCGCATCCGGGAAACGTTCGTGCAACGCGGTCACCGCGTCCACTTCTTCGTCGCCGCGCAACACGCCGCCCTTGAGCTTGAAGTCGTTGAAGCCATAACGCTCGCGCGCGGCCTCGGCCAGGCGCACCACGGACTCGGGCGTCATCGCTTCTTCGTGCCGCAGGCGGAACCAGGCGTTGTCGGCGCCGGGCTCGCTGGCGTAAGGCAGGTTCGTCTTCTTCTTGTCGCCGACGAAGAACAGGTAACCCAGCATCTCCACCGACTCGCGCTGCTGGCCTTCGCCCAGCAAGGCGGCAACCGGCACGTCGAGGTGTTGGCCCAGCAGATCGAGCAGGGCCGATTCCACTGCGGTGACGGCGTGGATGGTGGTGCGCAGGTCGAAGGTCTGCAGGCCGCGCCCGCCCGCGTCGCGGTCGGCAAAGCGGGTCTGCAGTTCACGCAGCAGGGACTGGTGCTCGCCGATGGACCGGCCCACCACCAGTTCACGCGCATCGTCCAGCGTCTGCCGGATCTTCTCGCCCCCCGGCACCTCGCCCACACCGGTGCGCCCGGCGCTGTCGGTGAGGATGAGGATGTTGCGCGTGAAGAACGGCGCGTGCGCACCGCTCAGGTTGAGCAACATGCTGTCGCGCCCCGCGACAGGGACGACGCGCAGTTCGGTGATGCGGGGAGTGGACGACATGAGGCAGCGTGAAGAGGTTGGAACAGGGAGAAGGTTGTCGGCGTGCAGGGAGGTCATCCAGAGACACCGAGGAACCGGCTCCGCCGGTCCTCAGGTGTCGCCCCCTGCCAGGGGGTCGCTCGCAGCGCGGCGGGGGTCAGTCCACCTTGATCTTGCGGTTTTCGATCAGCGCCTTCCAGCGCGCGAACTCGGCGGCCTGGAATGCCGTGAACTGCTCGGGCGTGTTGGCCACGACTTCAAACCCCAGCTCCAGCAGCCTGGATTTGATGGCGGGGTCGTTCAGCGCGTCCTTGATGGCGGCCTGCAGCTGGTTCTTCAGGTCTGCCGGCATGCCCTTGGGGCCGGCCACGGCTTGCCAGGATTGCACGTTGGCCTGCTGCACGCCGAGTTCCTGCAGCGTCGGCACATCGGGCAGCAGGGGCGAACGTTGTGCGCTGGTAATGGTGAGCGCGCGCAGCTTGCCCGCGGTGATCTGCGGCATGGCGGTGTTGATGTTCATGAACGACGAGTCCACCTGGTTGCCCAGCAGGTCGGTCATCACCGGGCCACCGCCCTTGTAGGGCACGTGCACGCCCGAGGTGTTGGTCTGTTGCCAGAAGAGTTCGGCCGTCAGGTGGTCGCTGCTGCCGTTGCCGGACGACGCGAAGGTCATCTTGTTCGGGTTGGCTTTCTGGAACGCCAGCACGTCGGCCAGGCTCTTGTGCGGCGAGGCGGCGGGCACCACCAGCACGTTGGGCGCCTGCACCGCAACGCTGATGTAGTCGAAGTCCTTGACGGCGTCGTAGGTCACCTTGAACAGGTGGGGCGCGATCACGAACGGGCCGAGGGAGGAAACGAACAGGGTGTGGCCGTCGGGTGCAGAGCGCACGACCTGGGTGGCGCCGATGGTGCCGGTGGCGCCGGGCTTGTTGTCCACCACGAAGGTGCCGCCGAACTTCTCCTGCAGTTTGGGCTGCAGCGCGCGGGCGATCAGGTCGGTGGATCCGCCGGGCGGGAAAGGCACGACGATGGTGACAGGTTTGGTGGGCCAGGCCATGGCCGAGGTGAGGGTCATGGTCGCGCCCAGCGCGAGCAACAGCTTCTTCATCATGTGTCTTGTCTCCTGTGTGTTGGGATGGCGTCGCAACGCAAACGAACCGGACAGGTCTTCAAGCCTGTTCGACCGGACGCAGATGGTAGCGGTACCAAATCAGGACGTCAACGCATTTCTGGGCAGGCGGCGCGCTGCCGCCTGCCCAGCCCTGGGTTCAGGTGGTGGCGCGTTCGACGATGGAGAAGCCGACGTCGATCACCCGCTCGGCCACGTCGCGGCCCTCGGCGCGGTCGATCAGGTGGCGCGCGGCCAGGCGCCCGATGTCGGGGCCGTTGATGCGCACGGTGCTCATGGCCGGTTCGAGGTCGGCGGCAAACGGCACGTCGCCAAAGCCGATGACGGCCAGCTGGTCGGGCACCGTCACGCCGCGCGCACGCGCTTCGGTGAGTGCCCCCAGCGCCAGCAGGTCGGAGCTGCAGAACAGGGCATCGACATCGGGCGCCTGCTCCAGCAAACGGGCCAGCGCGTCGCGGCCGCTGCGCAAGGAGCGCGAGGCGCCGACGTTGATCACCACCACCGGCGGCAGGCCGGCGCGTGCCACGGCATCGGCAAAGGCGGTGGCGCGGCGGTCGGCGCGTTCGTCTTCGGCGCGGATCAGCGCCAGGCGCCGGCGCCCCTTGCCCATGAGGAAACGCGCCACTTCACGGCCGATCGCGGTGTGCGAGAAGCCCACCAGCATGTCGATGGGTGTGGGGGTCAGGTCCCAGGTTTCCACCACCGGAATGCCCGACGCCAGCAGGCGTGTGCGCCCCAGGCTGGGCGGCATGATGCCGGTGATGAAGATGCCGTCGGGGCGGCGGCCGATGATGGCCTCCAGCAGCGATTCCTCGCGGCTGGTCGAGTAGTCGGACTGGCCCAGCATGAGCTGGTAACCGGTGTCGAACAGGGTTTCGTTGAGCGCCTCGATGGTCGGCATGAAGACCGACATCACGGTGCTCGGCACCACCGCCGCGATCAGCCGGCTGCGTGAAGACGCCAGCCCGCCGGCCATGCGGTTGGGCACGTAACCGGTCTTCTGCACCGCCTCCAGCACCTTCTTGCGCACCTCGGCCGACACCTGCTCCGGCGTGTTGAGCGCGCGCGAGGCCGTGATGGGCGCCACCCCGGCGAGCCGGGCCACGTCACGCAGGGTGATGGCCCCGCTGCCGCGGCGGGCGCGCCGGTTATTGTCGGATGCTTTGTTTTGCGGCATAAAATGGTACCGGTACCAGTTCGTTCACCATCACAACCCGACATGGGTTGCGGTTCGGTCTGGATCATAGGAGATGCGCATGCCCGACACCCTTCTCGCCCCGGCCGCCGAGCTGCAGCCCTTGACCATCCGCATGCACGCCGGCGACAACGTGGCCATCGTCGCCAACCAGGGCGGCCTGCCCGCCGGCACCGCCCTGCCCGATGGTGGCCCGGTGCTGCGCGAACGTGTGCCGCAAGGCCACAAGGTGGCGCTGGTGGACCTGGCCCGCGGCGACGCGGTGCTGCGCTACGGCGTGCCCATCGGCCACGCGCTGGACGCCATTCCCGCCGGCAGCTGGGTCAACGAGCGCCTGCTGCAGATGCCCGAGGCCCGTGGCCTGGACCACCTGCCGATGGCCACCGTGCACCCCGAGCCGCAGCCGCCGCTGATGGGTTTCACCTTCGAGGGTTACCGCAACCCGGACGGTTCGGTCGGCACGCGCAACATCCTGGCCATCACCCAGACCGTGCAGTGCGTGGCCGGCGTCACCGACTTCGCGGTGCAGCGCATCAAGGCCGAGCTGCTGCCGCGTTACCCGCATGTGGACGACGTGGTGGCGTTGGAGCACGGCTACGGCTGCGGCGTTGCCATCGACGCGCCGGATGCCGTCATCCCGATCCGCACCCTGCGCAATATCAGCCAGAACCCGAACTTCGGCGGTGAGGTGATGGTGGTCAGCCTGGGCTGCGAGAAGCTGCAGCCCGAGCGCCTGTTTCCCGCCAACGCGATCCCGATCCAGGACACCCGTGGAACCGGCTCTGCCGGGCCACAGGGGGTGCCCCCCCTCCCAGGGGGGGCGCCGCACAGCGGCGCAGGGGGGCTGGACACCATCTGCCTGCAGGACGACGCACACGTCGGCTTCATGTCCATGGTCGATTCCATCCTGCGCCAGGCCGAGGTGCACCTGAAGCGCCTGAACGCACGCCGACGCGAAACCGTGCCGGCCAGCGAGCTGGTGGTGGGCGTGCAGTGCGGCGGCAGCGACGCCTTCAGCGGCGTGACGGCCAACCCGGCGGTGGGCTTCTGCACCGACCTGCTGGTGCGCGCCGGCGCCAGCGTGGTGTTCTCCGAGACCACCGAGGTGCGCGACGGCATTGCCCAGCTCACCGCACGTGCCACCACACCCGAGGTGGCGCAAGCCATGGTGCGCGAGATGGCCTGGTACGACGCCTACCTGCAGCGTGGCGGCGTGGACCGCAGCGCCAACACCACGCCGGGCAACAAGAAGGGCGGCCTGTCGAACATCGTCGAGAAGGCCATGGGTTCGATCGTGAAATCGGGCAGCGCGCCGATCTCCAGCGTGCTGGCCCCGGGCGAGAAGCTGACAAGCAAAGGCCTGACCTACGCCGCCACACCAGCCAGCGACTTCATCTGCGGCACGCTGCAACTGGCCGCCGGCATGAACCTGCACGTGTTCACCACCGGCCGCGGCACGCCCTACGGCCTGGCCGCGGTGCCGGTGATCAAGGTGGCCACGCGCAGCGAGCTGGCGCGGCGCTGGCACGACCTGATGGACCTCAACGCCGGCACCATCGCCGACGGCACGGCCAGCATCGAGCAGGTGGGCTGGGAGCTGTTCCGCCTGATGCTCGACGTGGCCAGCGGCCGCCAGCGGACCTGGGCCGAGCGCTGGAAACTGCACAACCAGCTGGTGCTGTTCAACCCCGCACCGGTGACCTGAGCGCACCGCCGCATCTGCGGCGGCGTGTTGGCGGGGCATGCAAAAGCCCCGGCGGCCGAAGCCCGAACGCCCTACTATCTGTGGCAGCCGCACACACCTTCACGCAGGGTGTGCGCCGAGACAGGTCACGGATCACAGACAAGGGCTCGCAGATGACTCTCACGCCGCGCTTCCCATGGCCCCGCCTGCGCTGGATGCCTGCCGCAGGGGTTGTGCTGCTGCTGTTCACGCTGGTCGGCTGCAAGAGCCTGCCGCGCGTGGTGCCCGACCAGCAGCGGCGCCCGCCGCCCGTGAAGCTGGAGGGCACGCAGGGGCCCCTGTCGGCCGAACGCAGCCGCGCGATCCTGGAACGCCTGCGCGCCGAGGGCCAGGGCACGGATGTGCTGTCGCGCCACCTGGCGCTGGAAGAAGCCGTCGTCGGCAGCCCGCTGACCGCCGGCAACCAGGCGGTGCTGCTGGAAGACGGTGCCGCCACCTACGAGGCCATGCTCGCGGCCATCGCCGCGGCCAAAGACCACATCCACCTGGAAACCTACATCCTCGACGACGACGAAGTCGGGCAACGTTTTGCGGACGCGTTGATCGCCAAGCGGCAACAGGGCGTGCAGGTGCTGCTGATCCACGACAGCGTGGGCACGCTCAACACACCCGTCGAGTTCTTCCAGCGACTCACCGACAGCGGCATCCAGGTGCTGGAGTTCAACCCGATCAACCCGGCGCAGACGCGGCAGAAGGAATGGGTGCTCAACGAACGCGACCACCGCAAGCTGCTGATCGTGGACGGCCGCGTGGCCTTCCTCGGCGGCATCAACATCAGCGGCGTGTACTCCAGTGGCTCGTTCGCGTCGGCGTCGAGCGGCGGCCCGGCCGGCGGCGGTGACAACACACCCTGGCGCGACACGCACGTGCAGCTGCGCGGGCCGGTGGTAGCCGAATTCCAGAAGCTCTTCCTGCAGACCTGGGCAGCGCAGAACGGCGCGCCACTGGACGAGCGCGCGTACTACCCCACGCCCGAGCGCGTGGGCCGCGACGTGGTGCGCGCCATCGGCAGCTCACCGCAGGACGCATACAGCACCATCTACGCCACCCTGCTCTCGGCCATCCAGAGCGCGGAGAGCACGGTCTACCTCACCAACGCCTACTTCGCCCCAGACCCGCAGTTGCTCGCCGCCCTGTCGGACGCGGCGCAGCGCGGCGTCGACGTGAAGCTGATCCTGCCCGGCAAGACCGACTCCTGGCTGGTCTTCCACGCCGGCCGCCACTACTACACGCAGTTGCTGCGCGCAGGCGTGAAGATCTACGAGCGCCAGGGCGTGATCCTGCACACCAAGACCGGCTCGATCGACGGCGTGTGGTCCACCGTCGGCTCCACCAACCTGGACTGGCGCAGCTTCCTGCACAACTACGAACTCAACGCCGTGGTGCTGGGCGGCGAGTTCGCATCGCAGTTGCAGCGGTTGTTCGACGCCGACTTGGCGGCGTCGCGCCAGGTCACGCTGGAGGAGTGGCGCCGGCGTGGCGTCGGGCCGCGCGTGAAGGAGTTCTTCGCGCGCGCCTGGGAGTACTGGCTCTGAGCTGACCGCTGTCGTCAGCGCGGCTGCATCGGGACCGGCGCGGGCACAGGTGGTGGTGGCAGCAAGGCCGGCCCGTCGGCCGGTGCCGGCATGGGCTGCATGGGTGGCAGGCTGCCGGGCGTGCCGAGTGGCGGCGGTGGTGCGGGCACCGTCGTCTCCAGTTCACGGATCACACCACCGCCCCGCACCGAGCCGGACGCCTGGCCTTCGCCCCGCGCCATGCGCTCGCAGATCTCGCGCCCTTCCGTGGTCGGGTGTTCCTCGCAACGCTTGAGCGCGTTCTGTTTCAGCTGCTCGGGTGACGGCACGGTGCGCGGCGCGCCGCTGCGCAAGGCCTGGCTGCGTGCGGCCGCGGCATCGCGCAGGCAGTTGCTCCGGTCCGGGGGTGTGGTGATGGCCTGGCAGGCCGCGCGGTCGCGCTGGTAGTTGGCTTCCACCGCCGCCTTGTTGGGCGCCGGGGTGGTGGTTTGCGCCGCCAGCGGCAGGCTGCAGCACAGGGCCACGGCGGCGATGAGGCCGGCGCGGGAGCGCCAGCGGTGCATGGGGTTCTGCAACAGGTTCTGCAACGGGATTTGCAATGCGTGCATGGCGAGACCTTCCTCACTGGCGGTGCCCACACCGCCCGAAAACCCATGCTAGACCTGCGGCGAAACAGCGTCTGTAGGCCACGTCCGACCCGCCGCGGCACCCCTGCCGGCACCTGCGCAGACACTCACTCCCACTGCAGGCGCATCAGTTTCCAGTCGCTGCCGTCCAGCCGCCACTCCAGCTGGATGGCATAGGGTTCGGCGCGTTCGGGAATCAGGCCCTGGGCGCCCGTCACCAGCACCTGGGCTTCGGTGTGGCCCACCTGCGAGCTGCCGCTGTCGATGCGGCTGTGGCGCGTGACGGCGATGATGCGGATGTTGGCGTAACGCATGAACATCAGGGCCATGGTGCGTTTCGCCCATTCGCGGTCCATGCCTTCGCCACCGGCCTGGAAGCCCGGGTGCAGTTGGTCGAGCACGGCGCTGGCCTTCTTCGCTTCCAGGTTGTCCTGCAGGGTCTGCACCGCCGCTTCCAGTGCGGTTTTGGGATCGGTCTTGCCGCAGCCCGACAACAGCAGCAGCGGCAGCAGCACACAGATCCAGACACTTCGGCGGGCGAGCATGGGCCATCCTTTTCGGGCGTTGAAAACCGCGCCGACCTTACCACCGCGCGGTGCGGCCACCATGACCGATGAAGGCCCGGCCCGCCGCCTCAGCCCTGCGGAGCTGCAGGCACCGTCCACCAGAAGGCCGCGCCCCGGCCCGGTTCGGACGAAGCACCCACGGAGCCGCCATGCCGCTCCACCGCGCGCTTCACCACCGTCAGCCCCAGCCCGGTGCCACCCGCCTGGCGTTCGTCGAGGCGCGAAAACGGCTTGAACAGTTCGTGGCTCTTGGCGGGATCGAAACCCGGGCCGTTGTCCGCCACGGAGAAGCGCCAGAAGCCGCCGTCTTCCCGTGCTTCGAGCGCGATGCGCAGGTCGCGCCGCTCGCCGCCGAACTTGAGCGCGTTGCCGAGCAGGTTCATCAACACGTGCCGCATCAGGCCCGCGTCGGCCTGCACCACCGGCAAGGGCGATGCCTGCACCACATCGGACGCTTGCGGGAACTGCACCGAGAGCGATTGCAGGCAGTCGCGCAGCAGCGCCTGCATGTCCACCGCTTCGGGGCTGGGGGCCTCCTCGTCGACCTTGGCGAGTGTGAGCAGGTCGTTCACCATGCTGGAGGCGCGCTGCGCCTCACGGCGGATCCGTTGCAAGGCCTGTTCCGTGCCCTCGGCGTGGCCGGCCCGGTACTCATCCAGCGCCAGATCGGCCAGGCCGGCGGTGTTGCGCAAAGGGCCGCGCAAGTCGTGCGAGACCATGCCGGCGAACGAGCGCAGGCCCTGGATGATTTCCTCCAGCTGGCGCGTGCGGCTGCGCACGATTTCCTCCAGCGAGTCGGTGAGTTGCTGCAGGGCGATTTCGGCCTTGACGCGTTCGCGCAGTTCGCGCACGACGATCTTCGACTCGCGCTGCATGATCAGCGTCATCACGAACACGAAGGCAATGCTCACCGGCAAGGGCGTGAGCTGGCGGAGCTGCAACAGGCTCAGACCGGCGAGCATGGCCACCAAGAACAGCAGCGGATAGGCCAGGAACAGCACGGCCAGCACCAGCTGGCCACCCCAGCCGTCGCGCAGCCAGAGCGATACCAGCCAGACCGATGCGGCGGAAAAGATCAGGGCAATGGTGGCGGGGCCGGCAAAGTTCCAGCCGTGCAGCAAGGTGCTCATCGCCACCACCAACAGGGGCGCCCCCACCAGCAGGCCGATGAACACGCGCATGGGTGGCATGCCACCGGGCGAAAAACAGGCCTGCAGGCCCGCCATCACGGCGGCCATGGTCGCCAGCCCCATCACGGAGCCGATCGGCCCGACCACCGAGGCGCTCACCCAGCCCAGCGCATCCATCGACACCAGCGCACCCTGCGACACACCGAACACCAGCGCCGCGCCGGCCAGCCATTTCACGTAAGGCCAGGACCGCGAGCTGGCGTGCGCCAGGAAAGTCATGCCCAGCATGCCGATCAGGATCGCTGACAGGATGCGGGTGTCACTGAAGAAGCTCAACGCTGGATGCGTCACATCGGCCTCCTACAGGGTGGCTGCGGGTGCGACGGGCCGTCCAAGACCTGCGGTACCGCATAGATACTCCCCAGTGTATGACAGGCAGTAGAGGCATGCATGCTGCGGCGCAAGAACGAAAGCCTCGGTCCGTCCGACGTTACCCGGGCGTGGCGGCGCGCGGCAGCGGCGCCAACAGCCGCGACATCAGGATTTCGTCGACGTAGTGTTCCTGCGCGGCGCGCTTGTAGGCCGCGCGCAGCGTGCCCTCGTGCTCGAAGCCGAGCTTGCGGTAGAACGCCATCGCGCGCGGGTTGTCGGCCTCCAGCATGAGCTCCACGCGCAACACCCCCTCGGCCGCGAGCCGGGTGATCACATCGTTCATCATGCCGGCGGCAAAGCCCGTACCCTTCGCGTCGGGCAACACCGCCAGCGTGCCCAGGTACGCGGTGTGCCCGGCGCGGCCGGCGTGCCGCTGCACACGGTAGAAGCCCTGCACCACGCCAGCGCGTTCGACCACATGGAAACCACCGCCGGCCAACAGGCCGTCGAACACCGGCTGGAATTCCGCCAGCGGCATGGGCTCGACGCCGAGAAAGGGCACGACCTCGTCGTGCATGTAGATGCGGTGAACCGCGTGAAGGTCGGTGGTCTGGGCCAGGCGGTGCATGGTGGTCTCGGGTCCCGGTGTTGTGGTGTGGAATCGGCGCCGCCCATCCTAAGGCAGCAGGGCCTGGCCGCTCGGCGATGACCTGTCAGGTCATGGCGTTGATGCAGGCCCACTGGCACAGTGAAGCCATCACACAGACCTTCATCCCTCCAGGAGCTTTGCATGTCAGACCTCAGCCAACTCCCACTCGCCGTCGGCCACATGATCGGCCTGGGCGCCCTCGGTTCCTGCATCGGCATCGGCCTGATGGCAAGCAAGTACCTGGAGGCGTCCGCCCGCCAGCCTGAGATGATGGACGCCATGCAACCCAAGGTTTTCCTGCTCGCCGGCCTGCTGGACGGCGCCTTCATCATCTCGGTCGCGCTGGGCGTGTGGTTCGCCCTCGCGGCGCCCTTCCCCCGATGAGCGAAGCCGCGCCACCACCCCGCCATGTGCTCGTGGCCGGCGCCGGTGGCGCCACCGGCAGCGCGGTGCTGCACGAGCTGCTGGGCGAGACGAACCAGGACCGCGTGACGGTGCTGACCACCCGCGCCTTCCTGCAGACGACCGCGCGCCTGGACCACGCGGTGGTGCGCGACGCAGCCGGCTGGGCCGATGCCCTGCCGGCCGCGGACCACGCGGTCATCGTGTTCGGCACCGCCCGGCGGGCGCGCGAGGCGGTGTACTGGCAACCCGCGCGTGCCGACCTGCTGCCGCTGGCGCGCGCCCTGCACGCGCGCGGTGTGCGCAGCCTGGAGGTGGTGCTGGCGGAAGGCGGGCTCGATGTGGTCGAGCGGCTGGAGATTCAGCGCATCGGTTTTCACACCGTCACCGACCGCCGCCGCAGCACGGCCTCGGTCATCGCCAGCGGTCAGCCCAGAGGGATTTGGCCCGAGCGGCTGGCGGCGTGGATGATCCACCTCGTGGTGAGCACCATGCAGCAGCTGATGCGCGGCAAACGCTGAACCCGGCCAGGGGCTCGCACACGTTTCAGCGCGTGATGGTGTGCCGTTGCATCCAGGCGCGGATGGCGTGCGCCACGAACAGCGGCTGCTCCATGGGCAGCATGTGGCCCGCGTCTTCAATGATCTGCAATTGCGCCAGGCCCGGCGGCACCAGCTGGCCCATGGCCGCGTGGCGCGCGGGTGGGCTCCAGCTGTCCTGCGCACCACACAGCAGCAACACCGGCACGCTCAACCCACTCAGGGTGGCCGTGGCATCGGGTCGGTTCAACAAGGCCTGCACATGGTTCTCGAACGTGCGCGGCGTGTGGCGGGCGATCATCGCCACCACATCGGCTTCCACCGGCGAACCCAGGTGCTCGGGCTTGAGCATGCCCTTGACCCATCGTTCGCCCATGGCGCGCATGCCATCGCCCTGCGCCAGCGCCACCAGCTGGGCGCGGCCTTCGCGCTCGCGCTGGCCGGCCTCATCGCCCGGCAAGGCCTGGTAACCGGTGCTGCAGAGCACCAGGCCACACAGCGACGGCCCGAGCTGGCGCGCGGCCTCCAGCGCCACACGGCCGCCCATGGAGTGGCCGATGAGGCAGACCCGGCGACCCGCCGCGGCGGCCAGCACGCGCTGCGCCATGGCGCCGATGCTGCGCTCGTCCGGGTAAGTGATCACCGGGCCGGGTGCGGCCCAGTGCGCGTGCACCCCGGCCCACACCGCCTCGTCGCACACGAGGCCCGGCAGCCAGATTGCCAGCGGCTCGTCGGCCATGTTCACACGCAGGGGGGGCGGCTCAGGCCGTCGCCGTTTCCTGCGCCATGTGCTCGTCGATCAGGCGCCGCGCCTGCACCCCACCAGCGTCGATGTTGAGCTTGAGCAGCTTGCGCTCGGCAAACGCCTCCAGGTTTTGCTGCTGGCGCTCCAGCACCTCCAGGTCTTCCGAGAAGATGCCATGCTGGCCGTCGCGGATGCGCGTGGTGAGGTCCTTGTCCTGCGGCTGGAAGCGCCGTGCCATGCCCCAGAAGTACCACATCGAACCGTCCGTCTCGGGCGTGATGAAGTCGGTCACCACGCTGTAGACCTTCTTGTCGTCGGGCGCGTCGTAGCCCCCGTGGCCAGCCAGCGCCACACCCACCTCGATCATCACGTGGCTGGGCGGCGAGAAGCGGCACACCTGCCAGCGGTCCACCTTGGGGTTGCCGCTCACACCAATCGCCTCCAGCGCCCCGCGCCAGAACGGCGGCGCCTCGATGTTCTCCATGAAGCGGCTGGTGACCACGGTCTTGCCTTCGCGGCGCGTGGTGCACGGCGTCTCGTCGATCTCCTGCTGGCCGATGCTGGTCGAGTGCACGTAGGTCTCGTGCGTCAGGTCCATCAGGTTGTCGATCATCAGGCGGTAGTCGGCCTTGATGTGGAACAGCCCGCCGTCGTAGGCCCAGGCCGGGTTGTCGTGCCACTCCAGCACCGGGATGGTGGTGGGGTCGGCCTCGTCGGCCACACCGGCCCAGACCCAGATGAAGCCGTAACGCTCCTCCACCGCAAAACGCTGGATGCGCGGGAAGGCCTGCACGCGCTGGCCCGGCATGGAGCGGGTGACGCCATCACCGCCCATCACCAGGCCGTGGTAACCGCACACCAGCTCACCCTTGCAGACGCGGCCCAGCGAGAGCGCGGCGCCGCGGTGCGGACAAAAATCTTCCACCGCCTGCACCCGGCCCTCGGCGTCGCGGAAAAAGGCCATGCGTGCGCCCAGCAGGCGGCGGCCCAGCGGGGCGTCACCGACTTCGGCCGAGGTGGCACCCACGTACCAAGCATTGCGTATCCAGCTCATCGTTGTCTCCTTCATTCAGTACACTGAATCAAATGTAGCCAAAGCCCGCTCGCGCGTCAACCGGGTTCAGACGGGGGGTTTGCCGAGCAGCTTGTGCATCAGGCCCATGAGCAGCTCGCGCTCGCCGGCGTCGAGCGGGGCGAGGATGCGGTCGGCCAGCAGGGCTTCGGACTGCAGCATGTCGCTGATCACGCGCTGCCCTTCGGCGGTGAGTTCGAGGCGGCGCTGGCGGCGCGCGCCGATCTCGCGCACGATCCAGCCGTCGCGCTCCAGCCGCACGGCGATCTCGGCCGCGGTCGAGGTGTCCAGCGCGATCGCCGCGGCCAGCGTCACCTGGTCGATGCCGGGGTGCTCCTGCAGCACGCGCAGCGCCGCGTACTGCAGTGGCGTGACCGCGCGGCCGAAGACGGCGTTGAAGCAGGCCACCGAATGCTGGTGCGCGCGACGGAACAAATGGCCGGGCTCGTGCAGGCCGAGCGTGGTGTCGGCGCCCCCGGTCTGCGGGGCGGGTGCGGCGGTGGAACGGGGGCGGCGGGAGACAGGCATGGCAACAGAGGCGGCAGGTTCGGACAAGGCGTCAAAGGCTCCCGGTGCAACGCCGGGATGGACGGACATTCTGGCGCAAGCGCAGGCCACCCGCCCCGGCACAACTGTCACTACACGGGCACCGGGGCCCCGCACGGCGGCGCGCGGCGCACCACACACCGGCCCGGCTGCGGGCCCGAAACGCCGCGCCGCACCGTTTCCGGGAGACCACGAGCATGCGCATGCTGCTGGCTGAAGACGACGCCGCACTGGGCAACTGGCTCACCCAGGCGCTCGGGCAGAACGACCTTCAGGTGGACCGGATGAACGATGGCCGCCTGGTGCGACGCAGCCTCAAGGAGACGCGCCACGGCGCCCTGAGCGGGCTGCACGAAGACGACCCGGTGAAATGAAAACGAAGAGGCCTCAGCTGGCGACGGCGAGGATCACGTCCGAGGCCTTGACCAGCGCGGTCACCGCGACCCCGGGCGCCAGCGCCAGCGAGGCCACCGCACCCTGGGTGACGATGGCCACCACGTCCAGGCCGTCGCGGGTGCGCACGGTCACCTCGGCGTTCACCGCGCCCGGCGTCAGCGCGTGCACCGTGCCGTCGATACGGTTGCGCGCCGACACGCGCACACCATCGAGTTCGGTGGCAAGCAGGACCGAGGACGCCTTGACCAGCACGATCACCGACAGCTCGGTCTTGAGGCCGAGCGTCTGCGTGCTCTCGTGCGTGATGATGGCCGCGAGGCGCTGGCCGCCCGGCAGGGTGACCTCGACCTCGTCGTTGACGGCACCCGAGCGCACCGCACTGACCTTGCCGACCCATTGGTTTCGCGCGCTGGTTTTCATGTTGAGTACCTTCAGCAGTGAAAAATCTTCGTCCAGGTCCATCGCGCCTTCGTCCAGCAGGGACACGAAGCGCTGGTGGATCGCATCCACCTTCTCGTAACGCTCGACCAGCAGGCGGCCGTGCGCCGTCAGGCGCGTGGAGCCACCACCCTTGCCACCCACCGCACGCTCGATCAGCGGCGTGCGCGAGAGGGCATTCATCTTGTGGATCGCATCCCAGGCCGCCTTGTAGCTCATGCCGAAAGCCTTGGCAGCCTGCGTGATCGAGCCGTGCTGCTCCACCGCACGCAACAAGGCCATGCGGCCGTGGCCGCCCACGCTGTCTTCGTCCACCGACAACCAGATCGATCCCCGGATGTCCAGCCGTCCACTGCCCTTGCGTTTCTTCGTCACCATGCCGGCTCCCGCTGCTTGTCCTGTGGGCCGCCGGCACCGGACCCACCGGTGCCCGGGCGGCACGTTTTGAGCATAGCAGCCGGCCTTGCGCGCACCGCGCGCGGCATCAGTCGGGGCGGGTACCGGGCGTGTCGACCACGCGCCCACCTTCGATGTAGACCACCTGCTCGCCCAGGCTGCGCACGTCGTCGTCGTCGTGCGTGATCAGCAGCATCGGCAGGCCGAGCGGGTCCAGCAGCTGGCGCAGCTCGCTGCGCAGGCGTTCGCGCAGGCCCTTGTCGAGCGCGGCAAAGGGTTCGTCCAGCAACAGGGCCGTGGGGTTGGTGACCAGGGCGCGCGCCAGTGCGGTGCGCTGGCGCTGGCCGCCCGAGATCTGGTGCGGGTAGTGGCCGGCGATGGCTTCGAGGTGGAAGGCGGTGATCCAGCGCTGCACGCTCTCGTCAACGATGGCCTTGGCCGGGTTGCGCCAGCCGCGCCGCAGCGCAAAGGCCACGTTCTGGATCACGGTGAGGTGGGGAAACAGCGCGTAGTCCTGGAACACATAGGCCAGGCGCCGCTCCTGCGGCGAGGTCTGCAGGCCCTGCGCGGTGTCGCACAACACGCGCCCGGCCACCACCACGCGCGCCTGCTCGGGCGCCACGATGCCGGCGATCATGCGCAGGGTCTGCGTCTTGCCCGCGCCCGAGGGGCCGAACAGCACCACGCGCGGCGCCGTGGCCTGGAAGCGCACGTCGAGCTCGAAGCGCGAGCCGGCCTGGCGCAAGGATTTGCGCAGCGCCACGTCCCAGGTGAAGGCCGGTGTCATGCCGGCATTGTGGCTGGCGGCCGCGTCCGGCGACGGCACGGCCAAAGGTGGTGGGGCGGCGTGTTCGCGGTACATGGCATCAACCCCGCACCATCACACGGCCAGGCACCAGCCGCCCGGCACTCAGCAACACGGCGACGCAGACGATGGAGGTGACCACCACCAGGAAGTTGGCGGTGTTGTCCTGCCCGGCCTGCACGGCTTCGTAGATGGCGATCGACAGGGTCTGCGTCTTGCCGGCGATGCTGCCGGCCACCATCAGCGTGGCACCGAACTCGCCCAGTGCGCGCGCGAACGACAGCAGCAGGCCGGCGAGGATGCCGCGCCAGGCCAGCGGCAGCGAGACGCGGAAGAACACCGCCCATTCGTTGATGCCGAGCGTGCGCGCCGCGTCTTCGAGTTGCGGGTCCACCGTCTCGAAGGCCGCGCGCGCGGCCTTGAACACCATGGGGAAGGACACGATGGTGGCGGCAATGATGGCCGCCTCCACCGTGAAGATCAGGCGGATGCCGAAGTGCTGCAATAGCCACGCGCCCACCACGCCCTGCGTGCCGATCACCACCAGCAGGTAATAACCGAGCACGGTGGGCGGCATGACCATGGGCAGGGTCAATGCGGCGTCAACCAGATCACGGCCCGGGAAGCGCCAGCGCGCAATGGCATAACCCACACCCACCCCCAGGAACAGGTTGAGCGCCGTGGCCCAGCCCGCCACCTTGAGCGTGAGGGCAAGCGGTATCCAGGCTTCGGCCATGGCGCCTCCGGTGTCCTGTATTCAGGGCCTGGGTCTCAGGGCTTGCCGAAGCCGTACTTGCTCAGGATGGCCTGCGCCGGCGGGGTGAACAGGAAGTCCACGAACTGCGCGCCCTGGGCCGCGTTCGGGCCGGCGGGCAGCGGTGCCACCGGGTACAGGATGGGCTTGGCGGTGGGCACGGTGAGCGCGACCTTGACCTTGTCCGGCATGATGGCCGCGTCCGTCGCGTAGACGAAGCCGGCGTTCACCTCGGCGCGCGCCACATAGTCCAGTGCCTGGCGCACATTGGTGGCGCCGATCATCTTGGGTTCAATCGCGCCCCACAGGTTGGCGGCTTCCAGCACGCCCTTGGTGTAGCGCCCCACCGGCACGCTGGCCGGCAGGCCGATGGCGATGCGGCCGTACGCCGGCTGCGCCAGGTCGTTGACGCTTTTCGGCTGCTGGGTGCTGGCGGTCGGCACGATCACCACCAGAGCGTTGGAGACGAAGTCGCGGCGCTGCGCGGCCTGCACCAGGCCCTGGGCCTGCGCCTGGTCCATGGTGTCCTGGTCGGCGCTGGCGAACACGTCGGCCGGCGCCCCCTTGGCAATCTGCGCCAGCAACGCACCCGAGGCGGCAAAGTTGAACTGCAGCTTGGTGCCCGAGTGGGCGGCCTCGAACAGCGGCGCGATGTCGCGGAAGGCGTTGGTCAGGCTGGCGGCGGCAGACACCGTGATGTCGGCCGCGTGGGCGGACAGGGCCATGCCGGAGGCCAGCCACAGGGCCAGGGTGCGCTTCAGGAAGGGTTTCATGGATGTCTCGCCGGGTGTTTATTTCGCAATATACGAGTATATACATCGAAACCCGAAATCACCCACCCTGCATAGTGAAGATCTGGCAACCGACCGCTATATACCGCCAGGGAAATCCAGCAAACCAGGCTCCCGTGCACCGGCGGCGCCGCGCCCTCAGGCCGGGCCGGGTGTGTCGTGGTACAGGCCGACCAGGCGGTCCAGGATGCAGTCGTGGTCTTCGAAGAACTGCCCCGCCATGCCGGGCAGGTCGGCCACGGGAACCCAGGCGGCCAGCTGCGCGTCGTCGGCCGCCTTCACCTCGGGCAGGTGATTCATCTGGCCCAGGTCGAAGCGGAAGGCCATGGACACGATGCCGCCACGCGGGCTGCGCAACTCGTGGTCGAACACGGCCGAGTCGCGCAGCGCGGCCTGCAGCGTGGACGGCAGTGGCGCATAACCCGTCTCTTCGCGCAGCTCGCGCATGGCGGCCTGCAGGAAACGCTCGCCCCGGTCGACAAAACCACCCGGCAGCGCCCACAGGCCATGGCCCACCTGGCCGCCGCGCCGGATCAGCAACACGTGATCGTTGACCACCACCAGGGCGTCTGCCGCCAGGTAGTGGGGCGCGGTGTACTTCTGCCGGATCGCCGCCACCGCGCGCGCTTCGTCGCAGCGGCGGCGGTACTCGGGCAGCAACGACCAGGCCTGCAGGTAGGCCACGGTGCTGGGGTGCAGGTAAGGCGTGAGCACGGTCAGGGCCATGCCGGTGTCTTCGCTGCCGAAATAGACCTTGCGCAAGGCGGTGGCGTCCAGCCCGTCCACCGGCTCGACGCCCACGCGCCGCCACGCAGGAAACCGGTTCAGGTAGGCGCTGGTGGCGTCCTTGATGTGGCCGATGAGGGCAATCTGGCGCGAGCCGCCCGCCACGACCTGCACCTGATCGGTGACGGCGCGCGCCCAGCGCTCGTCGTCGTAGTAATCGCGCACCGGCACGAACTGCAGGCGCTCGGCCTGGCCGGGCAACATGGCGAGGATCATGTCGCGCCGCTCTTCCCAGGTGAAAGGGTTGCGCACGTCGCGCGAGCGGAACGCCGACCCGATCACCACCACCACGCGCGGCGCGCTCTGCAGCGCGGCCTCGAACAGCTTCAGGTGACCGAGGTGGGGCAGTTGCCAGCGGCCGATGACGACGGCCAGATCGGCAGAGGACACAACAGAGGACGCGGTGGACATGGAATCTCCTGGCGGGTGGTCGTGAATCAGACCGCGCTGACCGCGGCGATCGGCATCTGGCGCCCGCTGCCAAAAGCGCGTGGCCGCAGCCGCAGCACCGGGGGCGCCTGGCGCCGCTTGTATTCGTTGCGCGCGATCATGCGGGCCACCCGCTGCACCAGGGCACGGCCCGCCTCGCTGGCCTGCAGCTCGGCCACGGTGCGCAGCGAACGCGCCTTCTCCCAGGCCGGCAAGCGCTCGCCTTCGATGAGCTGCTTGAGGATCTCGTCCAGCACCTCGTAGGGTGGCAGGCTGTCGGTGTCCTTCTGGTCGGGCGCGAGTTCGGCCGACGGGGGTTTGTCGATGATGGCCTGCGGAATCAGCTCGCGGCCGGCCGCCTGGTTGAGGTGGCGCGAGAGCTCGAACACCTCGGTCTTGTAGAGGTCACCCAGCAGGCCCAGGCCGCCGTTGGTGTCGCCGTACAAGGTGCAGTAACCGACCGAGACTTCGGACTTGTTGCCGGTGGTGAGCAGCAGGTGGCCGAAGCGGTTGGAGTAGGCCATCAGGATGGTGCCGCGCACGCGCGCCTGCAGGTTCTCCAGCGCCAGGCCTTCCAGGCGTTCACCGAACGCGGGCTGAAAGCCTTGCTCGTAGCCGCTCACGATGGCGTGGATCGGGTGCTCCATGAGTGCGATGCCCAGGTTGCGGCACAGGCGCACCGAGTCAGACACGCTGCCCTCGCTGGAGAAACGCGAGGGCATGGTGATGGCCACCACGTTGTCCGCGCCCATGGCCTCCACCGCCAATGCCAGCGTGAGCGCCGAGTCGATGCCGCCCGACGAACCCACCACCACCTGCCGAAAGCCGCAGCGGCGCGCGTAGTCCTTCAGGCCGAGCACGATCTGGCGCCGGTAGAAGTCCATGGTGTGCAGGCCCTCGGGTTGCACCGCCTGCAACGGGCTGCCACTCGCATCGACAAAGCTCTGGTGCCCGGGATCGAAGCCGAGCGTGGTCACGTCGGGCACGAAGCGTTGTGCCTCGAAGACGATGCGCCCGGACGCGTCCACCGCGAAGGACGCGCCGTCGTACACCAGCTGGTCGTGGCCGCCGATCTGGTTGACGTACAACAAGGCCAGCTTGTGGCGCGCGCAGGCCTTGCTGAAGACCTGGTGGCGCTGCTCGCGTTTGCCGATGTTGCTCGGGCTGGCGTTGATCGACACCACCAGATCGGGCAGCACCTCGGCCAGCTGGCTGAAGGGGTTGACGCTGTAGTCCGCGCCGTCGTCGTTCCAGCCGTCCTCGCAGACCATGAAGGCCACGCGCACGCCTTCGATGCGCAGGGTGCGCGCGCTGTGTTCGGGGCCGGGTTCGAAGTGGCGGCGTTCGTCGAACACGTTGTAGGTGGGCAGCAGCTGCTTGGCGTACTGCAGCAGCACCTCGCCGTTGCGCAGCACCAGCAGCGCGTTGTAAAACTTCTTGCCCGGGCCTTCACGCTGCAGCGGCGCGCCCACCACCCAATGCAACTCGGGCACCTCGCGCGTGGCGCGCTTGAGCGCCTGGATGCCCTCGGCAACCCGTTGCTGGAACGGCCGCTCGTCGAGCATGTCGCCGGGGTAGTAGGCGGTCAAGCTCATCTCGGGAAACACCACGAGTTGCGAGCCGTCCAGCCGCGCCTGGCGCGCGGCTTCGAGCATCAGGCGGATGTTGCCGTCGATGTCGCCAATGGTGGGGTTGATCTGGGCACTGGTGATGCGCAGCATGGGCAGCTCCTTGCCATGGCTGATTGAAAGAACACTCAGGCGCCGATGCGGAACACCTTGCGCAGGTAGGCGAGAAAGGTCTCGTCGTCGCAGATCGTCTTGCCCGGCGAGTCGGACAGCTTGGCCACCGGCTGGCCATTGCAGCTCACCAGCTTCATGACGATGTTGAGCGTGCGCAGGCCCATGTCGTTGGTGAGGTTGGTGCCGATGCCGAAGCCGGTCTGGATGCGGTCCCCGAAGTGGTGGTACAGGCCGAGCGCGGCCGGCAGGTCGAGCCCGTCGGAGAACACCAGGCGCTTGGTGTGGGCGTTGATCTTCAGCCGCTCGTAGTGCGCCAGCGCCTTCTCGCCCCAGGCCACCGGGTCGCCGGAGTCGTGGCGCAGGCCATCGAACAGCTTGGCGAAGTACAGGTCGAAGTCGGCAATGAACGCGTCCATGCCGACCACGTCGGTCAGGGCCACGCCGAGGTCACCGCGGTACTCCTGCACCCAGGTTTCCAGCGCCGCCTTCTGAAAGTCCTTGAGCTGCACGTTGAGCGCCTGGAAAGTCTGCAGGTACTCGTGCGCCATGGTGCCGATGGGCACCAGGCCGTACTTCTTCGCCAGGTACACGTTGGAAGTGCCCTTGAAGTACTCAGGCAACTCGCGCGCGAAGGTGGCCACCACCTCCTCCTGCCAGTCGGCCGAGAAACGGCGGCGCACGCCGAAATCAAAAAACTCGAACGGGTGGCGCCGGGTGGCGCTGCGGCCCAGCTCGCGCAGCAGTGCCACCTTGCCGTGCAGGCGCCGGCGGCCTTCGTCCAGCACCGCCGGTGTGCTGAAGCGGCGGAAGTAGATCTCGTTGACGATGGCCAGCACGAAGATCTCGAAGAACATCACGTGGATTTGCGGGCCCTGGGCGACGATGCTCAACTGGTCGCCGTCGGCGCTCACGCGGATGTAGCGGTGCTGCAGCTGGAAGATGCGCAGGAAATCGACGAAGTCCGACTTGATGTACCGCAGCGCACCCAGGTACTGCAGCTCGTCCTCGGTAAAGCGCAGCGTGCACAGGTGGTCCAGCTGGCGCTCGACTTCGTCAAGGATCTCGACCAGCGGGTAACCGGGCTGGTTGCGGCACACGAAGCGGTACTCGGCCTGGTTGGCCGGCATCGAGTGCAGCATGGGCTGCAGCATGGTGAACTTGTAGAGGTCGGTGCCGAGCAGCGAGGTGACGACGGGCACGAAGGCCTCGGCGGTAGCGGCAGCGGTCGGGGTCTGGAGGTCGCTCATGGTGGTCTCCGTGAAATCTCGGCGTGGATGATTCAGCCCAGGTTCTTCGCCAGCTCGCCCACCGTCAGCACCCGCGTGCCGGCAGCGCGTGCGCGCTCGAACAAGGCATCGGCCAGTGGCTCGAAGCCGGGCACCGGGCTCATGCAGTCGCGCAGCAGCACGACCTGCGGCGCGAAGGCCGGCGACCGCGCGAGGAAGCGCATGAACTGGTCGTAGCTGGAGGCCACGCAGTGGCTGGAGGCCTGGCCGGCAATCGCAATCAAGTCGGCCCCGCTGGCGAGCGACGCGGCCAGTGCCCGGTTGAACTGCGTGCCGGGCACCGACGCGACCGGCGCATCGGCCTCGAACACACCGAAGTGCTCACTCAAGGGGTACTCGCCCTTGAGCACCTTGCTGACGGAGCGCTGGTGCGCCATCTCCCAACCGGCGAGGGCCTGCGCCACATCGCTCTGGATGTTGTGGCCCCAGGTGCCGGTGACACAGTGCACCGGCCAGACCACCATGCCCGGCTTGCCGGCGGCTGCCAGCTGCTCCAGCATGGCCAGCACGGGTGCTGTCAGCGCGGCATTGCGCGGGCGGTACTCGCCTTCGCGGACGTTGTCCACCGTGAGAAACGTGAACGGCGCCACCGCCTCGCCGTTGCGGTCGACCCAGAAAGTTGTGCGTTCCACCGCCACGCTGGCGTGTGAATCGAGCGTGACGGTGATGTCGTCGATGCGGTCGGTGTGCGCGGCGATGAAGGCGGCCAGGCGCTGCAGGTCGGCGTTGGCGCCGGCCACCGGCAGGGTGGCGCCGTCGATGTCGCAGAAGTCGTTCTGGGGATCAATGATCAGGAGCTTGGTGCGCATGTCGGTCCTTCAGGGATGGCGGTCAACGGCCTCAGTATATCTACTTAGACTCATTTTGAATCTTTGTATTTTCAAAAACTCGATAGGTGAATTTCAAGCGCCATTGCACTGTAGATGCAATTTGAATCCAAGCCTTAGAATGCGCAGAAAACCCCACGCCATGGCCACCATTCTGACCGTCGACGCCGTGCTGCTCACCCTCATCGAGAGCGAGCTGCACGTGGCACTTTTCAAACGCGACAGCGCACCCTTCAAAGGCGTGTGGGCGCTGCCGGGTGGTTATGTGCACGAGAACGAAGACGACCACGCCGGCGCCGCGGCCGCGCGCGTGCTGCTGGACAAGGCCGGTGTGGTGAGCCCCTACCTGGAGGAGTACGGCACCTTCTCGGGCCCGGCGCGCGACCCGCGCGGCTGGTCGCTCACGGTGGTGTATTACGCGCTGGTGCCTGCGCCCGTGCTGGGCAGCAGCGTGCAATGGTTCCCGGTCGACAAGCTCCCGGCGTTGCCGTTCGACCACGCCCACATCATCACCGGCGTGGTGGCGCGGGTGCGCAGCAAGGCGGCTTACTCGTCGCTGCCGGTGTTCCTGTGTGGCGAACAGTTCACCGTGCCCGAGCTGCACGCGGTGTACGAAGCGGTGTTGTCCGAGCCACTGAACCGGGCCAACTTCCGGCGCAAGCTGGAAGACCTGGACATCCTGGAAGAAGTGCCCGGCGCCACCCGCCCCGGCATCCGCAGCCGGCCGGCCCAGCTGTACCGGCTGAGAAAGCCATACCGCTCGGCCCTGAGCGTGCGCGAGCGCGGGCTGTGAGAAGGGCCGGCGTGTTGCCGACGCGGAGTCAATCGAGGCGCATGATGCAGTTCGCGCTCTGCATGCTGGCTTCGATCAACAGCCATGTAAGGCGCTTTTCAGCGGAAGGATCGAGCTTGCTGGAGCTCGAGCGCTTGGCATAGCAGGGCTCTTCGCCACCTACCCTCAGGTGCTTCTGAACAGTGTTGCGAGCCGAACTGTTGGCCTGGAGATTTCGCGAATGGACATCTTCTCGCGCAATGCCCAGCACCATATGGCACTCAGTGTCACCACGTCCTGCACTCGTGAAATCTCCTGCCACCCAAATCAGCAGGATAGGGTTCTCGCGTGGGACAAATTTGAGTGAGAACGGCTGCTCTGACCAGGGAACTTCAGGGCGAATGCAATGCGTTGTTCACCTTCTTGGCTTGCAGATGCCTTCAGCCAAGACGGTGAAAAGACAACTTCGCTGAAGTTCAGTCAACAACGACGTTCACGTCCTTGGCCACCTTCTTCCATTGAACAATCTCACTCTGCACGTAGCGAGTGAACTCTTCTGGTGTGCCACCCACAGTGGTCAGGCCAGCAGCGCTGAAACCGCTCTTGATGGAGGGCATGCTTTGCACACGGTTAATCGCCTCATTGAGCTTCTTGACGATCGCCGGTGACATGCCGGCGGGGCCAGAAATGCCTTGCCAGCCCGAAATCTCAAAGCCCGGCAGCTTCGCAGCCTCGACCACCGTCGGAACGTCTGGCAATTCAGGCACACGCTGCAGACCGGCTGTGGCGATCAAACGAAGTTTGCCGGCCTTCACATGCGGCATCATGCTGGCCTGGTCGGCGAAAGCGACTTTGATGTGACCGGCGATCAGGTCCGTCACCAGCGCACCGACACCTTTGTAAGGCACGTGCACCAGATCCGCCCCGGTGCGCGACTTGAACAGTTCGGCGGCAAGATGCTGGGCACTGCCGCTGCCCGAAGAACCATAGGTCAACTTCCCGGGATTGGCTTTGGCGTAAGCCAGGAGCTCGGGAATGGTCTGCACTGGCAGATCGGGGTTGACAATCAGCACATAGGGCACCATCACCGTCTGCACCACCGGAGTGAAGTCCTTCAAGGGGTCGTAAGACATCTTGCTATACGTGGCCGGGTTCATGGCATACACGGCGATGTTGCCGACCAAAAGGGTGTAGCCATCCGGCGCTGCCTTGGCCACCGCTTCGGCGCCGATCATGCCACTAGCACCCGCACGGTTGTCGATGATGACAGGCTGGCCAAGAACCTTGGAAAGCTCCGGTTGAATGCTGCGAGCGTACAAGTCCACGCCGCCTCCAGGTGGAAACGGCACCACCAATCGCACCGGCTTGTTCGGGTAGTCATCGGCTGCCGCGGGAACGGTCCACAGCGCGGAAAGAGTGAGCAGCAGAAAGCCAACAATGCGCAGACGGATATGCATAGCGATTTTTCCAGATCAATGGGTGGAGGTGGGCGCGTGGTCGCGCATGTACTGCTCGATGACCGAGCGGAAATCGACATCCGCGCGCAGGCCCAGCGCCTGCGCGCGTTCGCTGTGAAAGCGAGCTGGCCAGCCACCGACGATGCGTTCCACAGCCTCGTTGCGTTCGAAACGCACACGCTGCATAACGTCGTCGCCAACCACTGCCTGCAAGGCAGCGAGCATCTCCCGCACGGTGACCGTGAGGGCGGGAAGATTCAGCGCCGTGCGTCCACCAAAGTCTTCACGTGACGCTTCGGCCACGGCGACAATGCCGGCGATGGTCGTGGCGGGAGATGCCAACGCCACGGCAGTGTCCAGATCCACCGGGCAAACGGCCTCCATGTCCGCGAGAGGTTCGCGCACGATGCCAGACAGGAAACTGGACGCCGCGCCGTTGGGACGGCCAGGGCGCACTGAAACTGTCATCAGTCGCGCACAACGGCCATCGATGTAAGCCTTGCGGGTGTAGTCGGCTACCAGCTGTTCACACACGAACTTGTGGATGCCATAGCTTGACTGTGGCGTTGGAAGGGTGTGATCTTCCACGGCGGAGGGCAGGGGGAGTGCCGGGTCCGAGCCATACACCGCCACCGAACTGGAGAAGAAAAACAGCGGAGCGTTGCCGCCACGTTCGGCCTGCTGCCGGCACGCATCCAGCAGCGCGCGCGTGGTGTCCAGATTCGAGCGCAGACCCAGGTTGAAGTCGGACTCGCACTCCGCTGACACCGCCGAGGCGAGATGAAACACGGCATCCACGGGCTCGCCCATCAGCACGGGAAGCTGTTCAAGCAGATCCCCTGCCCTGCATTGCACGCGTGCATCGGCGCGAAGCGCTTCATCACGACTCTCGACCAGATCGGCCAGCACCAACTGGTCAATGGGGGCGCCGCGCAGTGTGCCTTGCTCCAGCAGAGCGCGAGCCAGCAGGGTGCCCAGAAAACCGGCGCCGCCGGTGATGATCACTTTCATACTTGAGAATCCTTGTAGGGTTGAATCCAGTTCAGTCCGCTGGACGTGGCGGCGCGGGGCCGGTATTCGCACCCCACGTAGCCCGAGTAGCCCAACGCGTCGAGTTCGGCGAGCAACCAGGCGTGGTCCAGCTCGCCCTCATCGGGCTCGTGGCGGTGAGGAACACCCGCGATCTGGACGTGTCCCACGTCCTTCAGATGGCGCTCCAGTCGCGTGCGCACGTCGCCTTCCATGATCTGGCAGTGATAGAAGTCCATCTGCACCTTCAGATTGGGTGCAGCCACTTCTGCCACGATGTCGTGCGCCTGCTGCTGGTAGTTGAGGAAGTAGCCAGGCATGTCGCGCGTGTTGATCGGTTCGATAAGCAGCGTGATGCCATGCGGCGCCAGTTGCCTCGCAGCCAGGCGCAGGTTGCTGACGAACGTCTGGCGCATTTGCACTCGATCGGCTCCCGCGGGCACCAGCCCGGCCATGGCGTGAAGCCTGTGGCAACCAATGGCCCGGGCATAGCCGATGGCACGGCCCACACTCTCGGCAAATTCATCTTCCCGGCCCGGCAGGGCGGCCATGCCGCGCTCCCCAGCAGCCCAGTCACCGGGCGGCAGGTTGAACAAGGCTTGGTTCAGCCCGTTGCGGCGCAATGCGAGGGCAATGTGCTCCGGCGCATGCTCATAAGGGAAGAGAAATTCGACAGCGCGAAAGCCATCGGCGGCGGCGGCATCGAATCGATCCAGGAAGGCATGCTCCTGGTACATCATGGAAAGGTTGGCGGCGAAGAGAGGCATGTGATTTCCGTTCTCACCAGCGAGCGCCCATGTGGCGCGTCAGTTCGTCGATCTGTGCTGCCTGCAGCGGTTGCGGCCGTGGCTCGCATGTGAGCCACAGGCGCGCGGTCTCTTCCAGTTCTTCCAGCACCGCCATGGCGGCGGCCGGGCTCTCGTGCCACACGTTGGGACCCAGGCGGTCCAGCATCACGGCGCGGATGGGGGCGCCGCGCTGCTGGCCGCGCGCGATCACGGCAACCACCTCGGCCGCCGCAGCCGGATCACCCGGTCGGTGGTAGCGGATGAGAGGGACGTGCCCCACCTTCATCACGTAATAGGGCGTGATCGGCGGCAGGATGTCTTCTTCATGCCAGACACCCTGCAGCGTCAGCCGGACCAGATGCGTCGAGTGTGTGTGGATGACGCAACGGGCGGTCTCGTCGGCTGCGTAGATTCGGCGATGAAGGGCCAGGGTCTTGCTGGCGCGTTCGCCAGACTGTTGCACGCCTTCTTCGTCCACCCAGGCCAGCGCCTCGGGTCGCAGAAAACCCAGACAGGCGTCTGTGGGCGTGATGAGAAAACCACCACCGAGCCCGGCGTCCAGTCGCACACTGATGTTCCCCGCCGTCGCATGGACGTAGCCGCGCAAGAACAGGGAGCGTCCGACGCGGCAGATTTCGGCCCGCAGGTCTTGCAAGGTCGTCATGCGGTCAGCGCCAGGGCTTTGGCGAAGAAATCTACTGCCCCGAAATTGCCAGACTTCAAGGCCAGAAGCAGCTCACGGCCCACTGCCTGGGTCCAGGGAACCCCCGGGTCGATCGTCCCGCCGATGCGCAACTGTTGAACATCCAGCGCCTGCACCACTGCGCCAGAAGTCTCGCCTCCGGCGACCACGAACCGGCGAACACCCCGCTCGGCTAGTCCCGCAGCGATGTCTGCCAGACACTGTTCAACCAGCAGGCCCGCCTGCTCGACGCCCAACAAAGCCTGTGCAGCCTTCACCTGTTCAACGCCGGCGGTGGCGTACACCAGCACTGGTCCCTCGACAAGGCGAGGCGTGGCCCATTCGATTGCGCCCTGCGCAAGCGACTTTCCTGCGGCCAAAGCCAGCACGTCGATCTGCAGCGCAGGCCGCCCCGCTTCGATCCAGTGCCGGACCTGCGCGTTGGTCGCCGTGGAGCACGAACCGGATAGCACGACACCAAAGCCGCCCACACCTGGCAGATCGGCCGCACGGGCATCGAGCTTCAGCCAGCCGCGCGCCTCATAGGCCGCAGGCAATCCAAGTGCCACCCCAGATCCGGCGGTGATCAGGGGCAGGTCAGCGCAAGCGTCTGCCAGTGTGCGCAGGTCCTGGTTATCGATGGCATCTGCAATGGCCAGTCGCACGCCTTCGGTGCGCAGTTGTGCCATTCGTTCTCGCGTGGCGGCCACACCCGGTCCAACGGATTCGAACGCAATCAACCCGACCTTGCCCTTGGTCTGCGCCTGAAGCACTCGCATGAGGTTGGCGTCGTTCATGGGGGTCAGCGGGTGGTGACGCATGCCCGAGTCGGAGAGCAGCGTGTCGCCCACGAACAGATGCCCTCGATAAACCGTGCGCCCGTTCTCCGGAAACGCCGGACATGCAATGCTGAACTCGCTGCCCAGCGCATCCAGCAGTGCATCGGCCACGGGGCCGATGTTGCCCTCAGGGGTCGAGTCGAAGGTGGAGCAATACTTAAAGTAAATCTGCCGGGCCCCAGCCGCCTTGAGCCACTTCAAAGCGTCGAGCGATTCCTGCACCGCCTCGGCGGCGGGTACGGTTCGGGTCTTGAGGGCCACCACGACCGCGTCGGCCTCGGGCACGAGTCCCTGTGGCACACCAATGACCTGAACCGTTCGCATGCCCGAGCGCACCAGCATGCTGGCCACGTCGGTTGCACCGGTGAAATCGTCCGCAATTACGCCCAGGACAGGCTTTGCACGATCAGCCATCGATCAACTTGCCCGGATTCATCAATCCCTCTGGATCGAATGCCACTCGAACACGGCGCATCATTTCCAACTCTAGCGGCGCACGCAGCCGGCTCAGTTCATCCACCAAAACGTAACCCACGCCGTGTTCGGCGCTGAAGGTACCGCCGAGCGCTACGGCCTCGTCGTGGACCGCCGCGCGCACGGCATCCGCCACAACGGGCTGGTCTTCGACTTGCGACCACGCCTCGAACGAATACCTCGGGATGAAATGCACGTTGCCATCGCCCATGTGCGCCACCAGGACGATCTCAAGCTGGGGCCAGCGGGCCAGCACGGCGCGGCTGGCGTTCTCGATGAACACCGCCAGAGATTTCACCGGCACCGCCACGTCGGTGGACAGGCCCATGCCCGCCTTGCGGTTGGCCTCGGAAATGCCATGCCGGATGTGCCAGAAGGCGGCGCGCTGAGCTTCGCTCGCAGCAATGGCGGCATCGCGAAGCAGCCCGCGCTCGCTGAGTTGACCGAGTGCGTCTTCCATCAGCCCGTTCAGGTCTGCGCGAGCGTAGGTGTCGCTGAGCTCCAGCAGCACGGCATAGGGCGCATCTGGATCGGCAGGCAGGCGCACATCGGGGAAATGGTCCTGCACGGCACGCAACTGCGCGCGGTTGAGCAGCTCATAGGCCGCAATGCGGTCGCCAGCGATCGACTGCAGATGAGCCAGACACGCCAGAGCGTTCTCGACGCTGTCAAGCGTCAACCAGGCGTTGGCGAGCACGGCCGGACGTGGGTGCAGGCGCACCGCCACCGCCGTGACGATGCCCAGCGTGCCTTCGCCACCGATGAACAGGTGCTTGAGGTTGTAGCCAGCGTTGTCCTTTCGCAGCGTGCGCAGGCCGTTCCAGATGCGGCCATCAGGCAGCACCACTTCCAGGCCCAGCACCTGCTCGCGGGTGTTGCCGTATTTGAGAACCCCCGTGCCACCCGCGTTGGTGGAGACGTTGCCGCCAATCTGGCAAGAGCCCTGCGCACCGAAGGTCACCCCGTACAGGCGTCCCTGTTCGGCCGCAGCCTGTTGCAGGGTTTCCAGCACGCATCCTGCCTCGGCCACCAACGTATTACCGACAGGATCAATCTCCCGAATCCGGTTCATCCGTCGCATGGCGACGATCACCGGCGCACTGCCGTCGTCGCGGCGTGCACCCACAGGCGTGGCACCGCCCACAAGGCCGGTGTGCCCTCCCTGGGGTAGCACCTTCACTCCGGCCTGCGCGCAAAGACGCACGACGGCGGACAACTCTTCGGTGCTGGCGGGCAACACAACGGCGCAGACTTCCCCCCGGTAGCGACCGCGCCAGTCCTCGACGAAAGGCGCCAGATCAGGCGGCTCTGTCAAGACATGTTCGGCTCCGACAACCTTGGCCAGGGCGGCCGGCAAGTCCACGATGGAGGTGTTCATTTCAGTATTTCGCGAAGGTTCAGTTTGTCGATTAGCACGGTTTCTTCGGCATATGACTGCTCAATGTACTTTCGGTAATCCGCCGGCTCCTGGTACATGAGTGGCATATCGAATTTATCGAGCGCAGCCTTGAACTCCGTACTTTTGCTGGCCTGCCGGAAAGCCTCGGCCAATTTCGCCGACACATCGGCGGGCAGTCCGGCCGGGCCCGCCACGCCGCCGGGCGCGGACATCAGGACGTTGTATCCCAGCTCCCTCATGGTCGGCACGTCGGGGAAGCGCGCCAATCGCTGCTCTCCCCACACGGTCAATAGACGCAGCTTGCCCTGCAGCACCAGCGGCGCCCATCCCGACGAGTCAGCCACCATGTCGACATGGCGGCCCAACAGTCCTTGCGTTGCGTCGTTGCCGCCCTTGTAGGGCACATGCAGGAACTTCACACCCGTGGCCATCTCGATGACTTCCATGCCGATGTGAGTCTGATTACCAACGCCGGGTGAACCGTACGTGAGCTTGCCCGGATTGGCCTTGGCATAGGCAAGCAGGTCCTTCATTGACTTGAAGGGGGAGTCGTTATGCACCACGATACCGAATGTGAGACCGGCGACACGTGCAATGGGTGTGAGATCCTTGCGCGGATCAATCTTGAGCGTGCCCAACTGCGAGAAGCGCGTGGCCGACAGCGGCAGTTGGCCAATGGTGTAGCCATCGGGCCTCGCATTGGCCAGCGCCCCAACACCCAACGTGCCGGAAGCGCCTGGCTTGTTATCAATGACGATGGGCTGGCCCAGATGCTCGGAGGCAACCTGTGACAGCACTCGCATGGTGTTGTCGGACGTGCTGCCAGCCGGCCACGGCACGATGAAGGTGATGGGGCGCTGCGGGAAGGTTTGCGCGTGGGCAAACGGCGCGACCAGGGCCATAGAAGCGCCAACGAGCAGGACGCGGCGGCGGGTCAATCGTTTGGTAGTCATATGTCTCCTTTTTTGTGGAATGAATCAATAGCCTGCGGCACCACTCGCCGGGCGGGACTTCACGGTGCGGAACAACTCCTGAGCGGCCATCGCCAGCAGGCGCCCGTCGTTCGAGACGGTGCGCAGCGAAAAGCCTTTGTTAGCCATTCGCATGGCGTAGTCGATGGGTGAGCAGTGCATGACACTGAACTTGCCAGCACGCTCAACGGCCACTCGGATCGTCTCGATCGCGGCCAGCAGGGTGGGGTGGTCCAGATCCGCCACGGGATCCAGGCCGAGCGTCAGGCTCAAATCGGAGGGACCGATATAGACGCCGTCCAGGCCCGGCACCGACACGATGGCGTCGATGTTCTCCACGGCCTGGCGGGTTTCGATCATGGCGAACGTCAACACTTCGTCGTTGGCCTTCTTCCAATAGTCGGCGCCCGCAACGACGGGCGCGCGCGTAGGGCCGAAGCTACGGGTGCCCTGTGGCGCGTAGCGGCAGACCGACACGAACTGCTCGCACTGCTCGCGGGTGTTGACCATGGGGCAGATCACACCAAAGGCACCCGCATCGAGCACCTTCTGGATCAGCCCGGGCTCCATCCAGGGCACACGCACCATGGGCGTGACGTCCGACCCGTTCATGGCGCGCAGCATGTGAACCGTGGCCTCGAAATCGGAAAGCCCATGCTGCATGTCCACGGTCATCGAATCCCAGGGCTGGCGCGACATCACCTCCGCCACGGCCGGACTGCCCAGCACCAGCCACGCATTTAGCAGCCCCGGCTCCCGAGCCTGCATCCGAGCCTTGAGTCGGTTGTTCATGGATTTGTCTCCTTGGTTAAGTCTTATGATAACCATATAATCTGCTCAATTCAAGCCAATCCACAACTCACATGACACAACCTGCTTGCCGCGTCGGCTTCATCGGCCTCGGACTCATGGGCCATGCCCTGGCCTCTAACTCGGCTCGCGCGGGGCATGCGGTGTCCTTGCTGATTCGCAACGACAAAGACCGCAACACCGCGGCCGCCCTGCTCGCTCAAGGCGGCCAGGAGGCGTCCACGCCAGCGGCGCTGCTGGAGCAGGTCGATACCGTGGTGATCTGCGTGAGTGCCACGCCTCAGGTGGAGGACGTTGTGTTCGGAGCCTCGGGCTTGTTGTCCGGCCCGATCGCCGGGCGCACTGTCATCGATTGCTCGACGTCCATTCCCGAGTCCTCGCTACGAATCGCTGCGGCACTGCGAGCTCAAGGTGCCGAGTTTGTTGACGCTGCCATGACCGGCACGCCCCGAGACGCCGAGGCAGGCGCCATCAACCTGCTGCTCGGCGGCGCCCCCCAGGTGCTGGCCCGTTTGGAAGGTCTGATGCACTGCTGGGCCAGGAACCTCTACCACTGCGGCGACACTGGCACCGGGCACTCGGTAAAGCTGTTGCACCAGTTCGTGGTACTGAGCAATGCCGCCGTGCTGGCGGAGGCCTATTCGCTGGCCCGCAAGACCGGTGTGAACCTCAATGTGCTCGGTGAGGTGATCGCCAGCGGTGGCGCCAACAGCACGGCCTTTCAGCGACTGCGCCCCTACGTGGAAGAGGGCAACGACGAAATGTTCCGCTTCTCGCTGGGCAATGCACTCAAGGACATGCGGTACTACAGGAGCATGAACGAAGCCGCCAACGCGCAAGGCGCCCTCAGCGAAGCCACGATCTCGGCCTACACTAGTGCATCCGAGCAGGGACTGGAAGCGCTTTTCGTCCCGCACCTGCTTGATGCCATGGACCGACTGAATGGACTAGCCCCTCCCGATCGCATATGAACGACGCCGCGCTCACAGATGACCTCGCGAAGCCGACGCTCACCGACAGACTGGCGCAACGCTTGATCGACGAGATCCAGAGAGGGGTGCTCAAGCCGGGCGAACAACTGCCAACCGGTCAAGAGTTGTCGAAGCGATTTGGCGTCAGTCTGTCAGTGGTGCGCGAGGCCATATCGACCCTCAAGGCAGAGGGCATGATCCAGACCCGCCAGGGCGCTGGCGCATTCGTCAACTTGGACAGCACATCGCGCCCGTTCAGGCTCACCTCCCGCCAGGCATCACCCGTCGGACCACAGAAACTGTTCGAGTTGCGCACCGGCGTTGAAATGCAGGCCGCCACCCTGGCGGCCGAGCGAGCCACCGACGCGCAGTTGCGCGCCATCGAAGACGCCTACGCTGCCATGGAAGCCGACATTGCCGCAGGGGGCGACAGTGTTGCCTCGGACGTGCTGTTCCACCGGCGGATCGCAGAGGCGGCCGACAACGAACTGTTTTCCAACTTTCTCGATTTCCTTTCGGATCACATCCGCGGCACGATCAAGGAATCGCGCGAAGACGACGCTTGGCAGACCCACCGAGATGAGGTGATGGCCGAGCATCGCGCCTTGCTGGACGCCATCCGCAGCCGCGACCCGGAAGCCGCACGCGCAGCGGCTCAGGCACACATGAGCAACTGTCTCAAGCGCTGCCTACCCGCAGCCGACGGCGCATAAGACTCGTCAAAGCAGGTGCAAGAGCCGCCCTTCGTGGCACCACCTCGACCCGGCGCGCTCACCTCCAAGGTGATGGCAAGTGAGCCAATGAGCGCGGCATCGAACTCGAATCCAGCCGACCCGGCAAGCCGACCGATAGCGCCAACATGGAGAGCCCTAACGATCGGCAGCGCAGGAAATGCCTCAATGCCACCTGGTTCAGGCTGCTGAAGGCGCTCGGAGCAAGATCGAAACACCGCGGCAGCACGACAACGAGAGCCGCCCCCTCCGTGCGGACCGTGCCATCCCGACGAGTTGGCAAGCCGTTGCAGCGTGCACGCTGCAACGGCGATCTCAGAGAGGCCAGAACGCTCTACTTCCGTGCAGTACTGAATACGGCACAAGGTCACTCGCAGCCATCAACCTTGACTCGATTCTGAGTAAACGGTTTCGTTTCCCTCGCACACAAAGCGCACGAAATCATCACCCCATCATTCGACGGTCACCGACTTGGCCAGGTTTCTGGGCTTGTCCACGTCCGTGCCCTTGGCCAGCGCGGTGTGGTACGCCAGCATCTGCAGCGGCACCACGTGCAGCAGCGGGCTCAGGGCGCCGTAGTGCTCGGGCATGCGGATCACGTGGATGCCTTCGCCGCTGGTGATGCGCGTGTCGGCATCGGCCAGCACGTACAGCACACCGCCGCGCGCGCGCACTTCCTGCATGTTGCTCTTGAGCTTCTCCACCAGCGCGTCATTGGGAGCCACCGTCACCACCGGCATGGCCGCAGTCACCAGCGCCAGCGGGCCGTGCTTGAGTTCACCGGCCGGGTAGGCCTCGGCGTGGATGTAGCTGATTTCCTTCAGCTTGAGCGCGCCTTCCAGCGCAATCGGGTAGTGCAGGCCACGGCCGAGGAACAGCGCGTTTTCCATGCGCGCGAAGTCTTCGGCCCAGCTGATCACCTGCGGCTCCAGCGCCAGCACGGCCTGCAGGGCCACCGGCAGGTGGCGCATGGCTTTCAGGTGTTGCGCTTCTGCCTCTTCGCTGAGGTGGCCGCGCGATTGCGCGAGCGCCAGCGTGAGCAGGAACAGGCCGGCCAGCTGGGTGGTGAAGGCCTTGGTGGATGCCACGCCGATCTCCACGCCGGCGCGTGTGATGTAGGCCAGTTCACATTCGCGCACCATGGCCGAGGTGGCCACGTTGCAGACCGTCAGCGTGTGCTTCATGCCCAGGCTTTGCGCGTGGCGCAGCGCGGCCAGGGTGTCGGCGGTCTCGCCGCTCTGGGTGATGGTCACCACCAGGGTGCGCGGGTTGGGCACGCTGGTGCGGTAACGGTATTCGCTCGCCACTTCCACCTGGGTCGGGATGCGTGCGATCTCTTCCAGCCAGTACTTGGCCGTGCAACCGCTGTAGTAGCTGGTGCCGCAGGCCAGGATGAGCACGTTGTCGATTTCCTTGAAGATGCCGTACGCGCCGTCGCCGAACAGCTCGGGCGTGATGCCCTCGACGCCTTCGAGCGTGTCGCCAATGGCGCGCGGCTGCTCGAAGATTTCCTTCTGCATGTAGTGGCGGTAGGGGCCGAGCTCGGCCGCGCCGCTGTGCGCCTGCACCGTCTTCACGGGCCGCTGCTCGGACGACAGCGAACGCCCCTTGGCGTCCAGCACCCAGTAACGGCCGAGTTGCAGGTCGACCAGGTCGCCCTCTTCCAGGTACACGATCTGATCCGTCACACCGGCCAAGGCCATGGCGTCGCTGGCGAGGAAGTGTTCGCTCGCGTCCTGGCCGACACCCAGCACCAGGGGTGAGCCGGCGCGCGCGCCGACCACGCGGTGCGGCTCGTCCTTGTGGAACACGGCCAGCGCATACGCGCCATGCAGTTGCGCCACCGCGCCTTGCAGCGCCGCGAACACATCGCCTTCGTAAAGGGAGTCGATCAGGTGGGCAATGACCTCGGTGTCGGTCTGGCTCTCGAACACATAGCCCTTGGCCTGCAAGGCTTCGCGCAGCTGGTCGTGGTTTTCGATGATGCCGTTGTGCACCAGCGCCACCCGGCCGGGCGTGCCGGCGGCCGCGCCCGGGCCGTGGCTGAAATGCGGGTGGGCGTTGTGCACCACCGGCGCACCGTGCGTGGCCCAGCGGGTGTGGGCGATGCCGGTGCCGCTGGCAATGGCCTCCTGCTGCACCTGTTGGGCCAGCTCGGCCACGCGTGCCGTGCTGCGTGCGCGGCGCAGGCCGCCGTTGTGCACCGCGACACCGCAAGAGTCATAACCGCGGTACTCCAGCCGCTGCAGACCTTGAACCAGCACGGGCACGATGTCGCGCCCCGAAACCCCTGCCACGATGCCACACATACGCTGTACTCCTGAATTGCGATGCTGGATGCTAAGCAAGCCCATCAGAAATTAATCATCAAATATTCAAGGCATATGGCCGATAATTTCTCGCAGCAAATAGCGAGGCCAAATATTTCATAGATTCAAAATTCATGGAATCAATCAACATCGACGACGCCGACCTGCGCTTGCTGGACCTGCTGCAAGCCGATGCCTCACGCAGCAACCAGGCGCTGGCCGAGCTCGCGCACCTCTCACCGCCCACCAGCCTGCGACGCATCAAACGCCTGCGCCAGCTCGGCCTGATCGAACGGCAGGTGGCCCTGCTCAGCGCCGACCGCCTCGCCCCGCTGCTCGGCCACGGCCTGACCGCCCTGGTCGAGGTGACGCTGGAACGCCAAAGCGCCGAGCAGCTCGACGCCTTCGAGGCCCGCATCCTGCCGGCACCGGAGGTGCAGCAGTGTTACCGCGTGAGCCCCGGGCCGGATTTCATGCTGGTGGTGCACTGCGCCGACATGCCGGCCTACCTGGCACTGGCGCAGCGCCTCTTCACCAGCGACGCCAACGTGCGCAACATCAAGGCCTTTTTCAGCCTCAAACGGGCCAAGTTCGACCCTCGGTTGCCGCTGGCGCGCAGCTAACACTAAATCAACACAAAGCTGCCGACGCCTGTTTTCTTTTGATGCATATCTCACGGAACCCCCATCTGAGAGGCTTGCGCGGGCCAGAAGATGTACCCAGTCTGTAACACGCCCCTAAAATGCGGCCAAACGACAACATTTGTTTGGTTCAAGGAGCAGGTTATGGAGATGTGGACGATTGCGACTGTCATCGCTGCCGTTCTGGTGCTGATGGCGCTGACCCTCTGGGCGGTCAAGCGTTCCGCGCGCAACGCCTCTTCGGGGCGGGACGACCGCTACACACCGGAGCGCATCCTCACGCCCGAACAGGCCCACATGCTGGACTACCTGCAGGACACGTTCCCGGGCCAGGTGGTGTTGCCCAACATCACCCTCACCGGCATGCTGTCGGTGCGCCGCGCGGTGAACCGCACCCGGGCGCAACAGCGCCTGAACGAACAAAAGGTGGACTTCATCGTCTGCGGCGAAGATGGCCGCCCCAGCTTTGCGTTCGACATCGAACAACACCACCTGAGCGACGCCAAGGCCAAGGCGCACAAGGTCAAGATGAAGAACCGCATCCTCAAGAGCGCGGGAGTGCGGTTCGTGTTTCTGAAGAACGGCATCCACCGCATGCCGTCGCCCGCCGACTTCCGTGCCCAGCTCAACCTGGCCGAGCTGCCCAAGCCCCCACCCAAAGTGGACAAGCGCGACAGCGCCATGCAGCAACTGGAAAGCCAGTTCTCCGGCTTCGACCAGCAGCACAGCAGCAACAACGGCTTTCGCGAGTCCGAAGTCATGGGCATGAGCGGCTTGATGGACCTCCCACGCCAACTCGGTGGTGGCCGCCCACGCAACAAGGTCGGCAACGGCAGTTTCGGCGAGAGCCGCCAGCCGGGTGAGAGCGGCTTCGACGGCAGCTCTTACGACGTGCGCGGGGGCTGACAGCCCCCGTCCTGCGGCAAGGCGGCGTCAGCGCCTGACCAGCCGCCGCAGGGCTTCAGCCCTTTTTCTTCGCCGGTCGCTGCCAGTTCTCCAGCGCCATCTGCTTGCCGCGCGCCACCGCGAGGGCGCCCGGTGCGGTGCTCTTGGTGATGGTTGAACCCGCGCCCACCGTGCCACCGGCACCGATGGTGACGGGCGCCACCAGCACGCAGTTGCTGCCGACGTGCACGTCGGCCTCGATCACCGTACGGTGCTTGTTGGCACCGTCGTAGTTGGCGGTGATGCTGCCCGCGCCGTAGTTCACCCGCTCGCCCACGGTGGCGTCGCCCAGATAGGCCAGGTGGTTGGCTTTGGCGCCGGCGGCCAGGGTGCTGTTCTTCACTTCCACGAAGTTGCCGATGTGCACCGCCTCGCCCAGCTGCGCGCCCGGTCGCAGGCGCGCGAACGGCCCGATCAGCGCGCCCCGGCCCACCGACACGCCGAGCTTCTCGCCGTCGATGTGGGTGAACGGGTGGATCACCGCTCCGTCGTCGATGGCGGCGTTGGCGATCACGCAGTTGGCGCCAATGCGCACGCCCTCGCCCAGCTTCACGCGGCCCTCGAACACGCAGTTGACGTCGATCTCCACGTCAGCCCCGCACAGCAGTTCGCCACGCACATCCAGCCGCGCCGGATCGGCCAGGCGCACGCCCTGCTCCATGAAGGCTTCGGCCAGGCGGCGCTGGTAGGCCCGCTCCAGGTCGGCCAGTTGCACCGGGCTGTTCACGCCGGCCACCTCCACCGCGTCGTGCGTCACCACTGCGCGCACCGCCAGGCCTTGCGCCACCGCGTGTTTGACGACGTCGGTGAGGTAGTACTCGGCCTGGCTGTTGTCGTTGGTCAAACCGGCCAGCAAGGGTTTGAGCAGGGCCGCGGGCGCGGCCATCACGCCGCTGTACCACTCGGTGATGCGGCGCTGCGCCTCGTTGGCGTCCTTGTGTTCCACGATGGCGTGCACCGAACGGTCGGCGTCGAGCGAGCGCACGATGCGGCCATAACCGGTGGCATCACCACCCGTGTCCACGGTCAACAGGGCGAGGTGCTGGCCTTCGCAGGCCTGCAGCAGGGTCTCCAGCGTGGCCTGCCCGATCAGGGGCACGTCGCCGTTGAGGATCAGCACCACGCCGTCGTCCGGCAGCACCGGCACGGCCTGCTGCACCGCGTGGCCGGTGCCGAGCTGGGGTTGCTGGCGCACGAAGCGCAGCTGGGGGTCGGCATGGTCAGCGTTGCCAATCGGGGCCGTGAGGCCGGCTTCCACCTGTTCGGCGCCGTGGCCAGTAATCACCACCACCGAGCGCGCGGATAACCGCGCTGCGCAGTCGATGACGTGCTGGGCCAATGCGCGGCCGCCCAAACGGTGCAACACTTTGGGCCGCGAGCTTTTCATGCGCGTGCCTTTGCCCGCCGCCATCACCACCACATCCACAGGGAACGACATGAACACCTCTTGCAAAGACGGGTTGCACAGCGTTCTTGCCGGCCATCACCCGCTGCGGATTATCGCCCGCCGGGTCGCCAGGCCCCTGGCGCTGCTGGGCATGTGCGTGGTGCTGGCCGCGTGCACCACGACACGCCTGGCCTACAACCAGGCACCAACACTGAGCTACTGGTGGATCCACCGCCATGTGGACCTGAACGACACGCAGACGGCCCAGACGCGCGAAGACCTCAAGACGTTCTTCCAGTGGCACCGCAGCCAGGAACTGCCGGCCTATGCCAGTCTGCTGCAGCAGTGGCAGGCCATGGCCACCGACCGGCTCACACCCGCGCAGGCTTGCACCCAGCTCGACGACATCCGCGCGCGGCTCGACCGCGTGGCCGAGGAAGCCGTCGAACCGCTGGCGCGGCTGGCGCGCCGGCTCAGCCCCGAGCAGCTGGAGCACCTGAAGCAGCGGCAGGCCAGGAGCAACGCGGACTTTGAGAAGGACTTCCTGCGCGGCAGCCCCGAGCAGCGCCTGAACAAACGGCTGGACAAGGCGGTGGAGCGCAGCGAGTCGTTCTACGGCACGCTCAGCACCGCCCAGCGCGAGTTGCTGCGCGAGCTGTTGCAAACCTCGCCGTTCGACCCGCAGCGCACCCAGTCGGAACGCCTGCGGCGTCAGGCCGATCTGCTGCAGACGGTGCGCGACGTGCAGGCCAGCCCCGCGCGTGCCGAACAACTGGTGCGCGAACACATCGACCGCATCCGGCAGTCACCCGACCCGGCCTACCAGGCCTACAGCGAGGCTTTGCTGCGCCAGAGCTGCAACCAGTTCGCCGCGCTGCACAACAGCACCACGGCCGAGCAACGCGCCAGCGCGGTGCGTGCGCTCAAGGCCTACGAAGACGACTTCCGCACCCTGCACGCGCAGCGTTGAAGCCAGCGCAGGCGCTGCCGTCGCGCCCGCCGTCAGCCGAGTCCGAAGCGCATCCAGCCCCAGACCACGGCCAGCGTGAGCAGGGTCACCGGAATGCCGGTGACGGCGTGGCGCTTCCAGTCGATCACGATGCCCTGCTCGCGCGCCAGGTCGGCCACGATCAGGTTCGCAATCGAACCCACCAGCAGCAGGTTGCCGGCGAAGGTGGTGACCAGCGCCAGCATCACCCCGGACTGCGCACCGGCGCCGCCCATGTGCGGCAGCAGCAGCATCACCGCCGGCACGTTGGACACCAGGTTGGACAGCACCGCGCCGGCCACCAGCAAAGGGCCCGGCTCCACCAGGTGCACGCCCTGCTCGCCCAGCCAGGCCACCGCCTGCGCGGCCAGGCCGGTGGTCTCGAACGCGTGGTTCACCACGAACAGGCCCATGAACAGCAGCAGCAGCGGCCAGTCGATCAGGCCCAGCACACGCGAGGAATGCAGCCGCCGGCTCAGCAGCAGCAGGCCGGCGCCCACCAGCGCGGCGACATCGCGCGGCCAGTCGGTGAACAGGAAGATGCCCATGAGCGCCGCCGCCACGGTGAGGCCCTTGCTGGTCTGCCAGCGGTCAAACGCCGGCTCTTCGGGCGGCGCGGCCTCGAACACCGCCGCCGGCAGCGGGCGGGCGGGTGCGCCCGGCGCGGGCGCGGCGGCGCGCGCGCCGGGCCCGAAGGCCAGCCACAGCCAGAGCAGGCCCAGGCCTATCAGCACCGGCGGCAGGGCCTGGCGCACGTAGGCGCCGAAGGGCAACTGCAGCACCGAGCCGATCAGCATGTTCTGCGGATTGCCGATCAGCGTCGCGGCCGAGCCGATGTTGGCCGCGCAGGCCAGGCCGATCAGGAAGGGCAGCGGGTTCAGGCCACGCTGCAGGCACAGGCGCGCCACCACCGGCGTCATCGCCAGGCACACCACGTCGTTGGAGAACACGGCGGAAAGTGCACCGGCCACCACGATCAGCGCGGCCAGCAGGCCATGGCGCGACAGCGGCATGGCCGCCACGCGGCGCGTGACCGCGCCGTAAAACCCGCCCAGGCGCATCTGCGCCGACACCACCATGAAGGCGAACAGCATCACGATGGTGGGCAGGTCGATGGAGCGCGCCGCGTCCTCCACAGGCAGACCGCTCAGGGCGATGACCGCGATCGCACCCAGCAGGGCAACCCCGGCGCGGTCCAGCTTCAGGCGCGGCAGGCCTCCAAGAAACATGCCGAGGTAGACGATGGCGAACACCGCGACGATGCCCCAGTCGGTGGCGGTGTGGTGCAGGTGCGGTGTGGGCATGGGCAGGCGGTGGCGGACGGTGCGGTGGATCGTAGCGTGTACGACAAAAAGCCGCCCGAGGGCGGCTTATGTGGTTTATGTGTTGGGTTCTGCAGCATCGGAGCGCCTGGCTTTCAGACCTGCCCGTTCCGGTCAGGCTTGCAGCGCTGAAGCGCTTGTAAGCCTGCCCCTGCGGGTCAGGCCTGCAAGGCCGCCCACATCTCCTTGTCCCGCTCGGCGGTCCAGATGCGGGGGTTCTTGATGCCCTGGGCTTCGTCGTAGGCGCGGCTCACGTCGAACGGCAGGCAGTGTTCGTAGATGAACACGTGGCCGAACACCGGGTCCATGCTCTTGCGGGTGTGGGCCATGGCGGCCTTCAGGTCCATGCCGGCGGCGGCGGCTTCCTTGCCGGCCTGGAACAGGGTGGTCACCCAGCGCTGGGTGTAGTCCAGCGCCTTGTTGACGTCGGCGTTGCCCTTCATGGCTTCGCCACGGCCCGGCACGATGTACTCGGCCTTGAGCGCGCGCAGGGCTTCGAGCGTGGCGGGCCACTCTTGCAATTGGGCGTCGCCGGTGTAGACGCCGGCTTCGTATTCCACCAGGTCGCCACTGAACAGCACTTTTTCTTCTTCCACCCAGGCGATGGTGTCGCCGCGCGTGTGGCCCTGGCCGGGGTGCCAGATCTGCACCTTCACGCCACCCAGGTCCACCTCCAGGGTGCCCTGGCGACCGGGCTGGCCGTCACCAACCACCAGCGTGGGCCAGGTCAGTCCGGGCACGCTGTCGGCGCCGCGGAACAGGCGCGGGAAACGCTCCATCTCGCTCTGCATGTCCTGCGCACCACGTTCGACGATCAGCTCGTAGGTGCCGCGGCTGGCGATCACCTCGGTCGCGCCTTCGGCCTTGTAGGCGCTGGCGCCGAGCACGCGCACGGCGTGGTAGTGCGTCAGCAGCACGTACTTGATGGGCTTGTCGGAGACGGTGCGGATGTTGCGGATCAGGTCCTGCGCCATCGCCGGCGTGGCGGTGGCGTCGCTCACCATGATGAACTGCTCGCCAATGATCACGCCCGAGTTCGGGTCGCCTTCGGCGGTGTAGGCCCAGCAGTGTTTGCTGAGTTGCTCGAAGGTGGTCTTCTTGTCGGCCAGGTCGGCCTGGGAGGCAAAGGCTTTGCTCATGGGGTCTCCGTGTGGGGGAAGCCGGAATTTTACCTAACCGAAATCAATTACGCATCAGTAAACCTCAAGACCCGGCGCGCGGATGTGGATTCAGCCGCCAGAAAGGCCCCGCTCCAGCACCTGCACCACCTCGTCGGCGAAGGCCTGGTAGCTCATGCTGCCGTCCGGGCGCAGCCAGGTGAAGGTCCAGTTGATCATGCCGAACAGCATCATGGTCAGCGCCGTCTGGTTGGCCGGTGTCACGCGCTCCGGGTAGGCGCGCTTGAGGAAACGGGTGAAGGCGGCGACCACGTCGCGCTGCCGGTTGAGGATGGTCTCGCGTTGCAGCTCACCCAGGAACTTGGTGTCGGACAACAGCGCCACGTGGCGCGTGGCCGAGGTTTCGTACTCGTCCAGAAAGGCCCGCACCAGCTCGCTCAGGGCATCGCGCTCGTTCAGGTTCTTGCGCTGGGCACGCGCCTCGGCCTCGCCGATCAGCGCCAGCAGGCGCTGGGTGTAGCGGTCCAGCAGGTCGAACAGGATCGCGTCCTTGCTCTCGTAGTAGTGGTACAGCCGCGCCTTGCTGGTGCCGCAGGCGGCGGCGATGTCGTTCATGCTGGCGGCCGGGAAGCTCTGCGCCGCGAAGCAGCGCGCCGCCACGTCGAGGATCTGGTCGCGCTTGAGGTCGTGCGTCGCGGATTTGGGTCTGGCCATGGGTGGATTGTCGCCCCCGTGCCGCTTACCATGCCGCCATGGCCAAACCCGTCGATCCCTTCGCGCTGCACGCCTGTGAACTGCTCTCGTGCGTGGGACCGTGTGTGCCCAAGCGCATGTTCGGCGGCTGGGGCATCGGCACCGATGGCATGAACATCGCACTGATCTTTGACGAAACGCTCTTCCTGAAGAGCAACGCCGAGACCGAGCCGCAGTGGCTGGCGGCCCGCGGCCGGCCTTTCCTCTACGAGTTCAAGGACGGCACATCCGGCAGGCTGAACTACCACACGCCGCCGGACGAAGCGCTGGAGTCCCCCGCCCTGATGCTGCCCTGGGCGCGGCTGGCGCTGGAGGCGGCGGTGGCCGCGCGCCGGCCCAAAAAGCGGGCGGCTGCGGCCGGCCCGCGCACCAGCAAGAAGAAAAAGGGCTGACGCCGCGCGTTCAGCGGGTGCGCGGATCGCAGGCCGTGGCCAGCGGGCGCGCGCGGCCGGTGACCAGCAGGCCGCCGTAACCGAACAGGCCACGCACCAGCCGGCCCACCGCCGCACCCACCTGCCAGAGCGCCTGGGCGAGCTCGCGCGAGGGTGCCACCACCTCCCGCACAAAACCGTCGCGCCAGAGGGCCACGGCCGGCACGGGCGATTCGGCCTGCCAGTCGAAGCGCACCGGGCCGACGGTACCGGCCGGCTGCCAGGGTTCCATCACCAGGCGCGCACCGGCCGGCACACGCAGGATTTCCCCGGCACAGAGCATGAAGTCACCCGACTGGTTGCCCCGGCCCATGCCCGGGCCCTGGCGCGGCAGGTCGAGGGTGACCCAGGCGCGGCCTTCGGTGATCTCCAGCCGGCTCGGCAACTGCGGCCGCAGGCTCATGGCCAGCCGCTCTTCGAGGCGCCAGCCACGCGGTGCCGCCGGCGTGCGGACACGGTCGGCACGGGATTCGGCAACGGCAGAGGCGGTGGAAGGGGTGGTCATGGGAGGCTCCTGGGAAAGGGGACGATGGCTCATCCTGGGAATGAATGATCGGCGCACAGCCCCCGTCCGTCCAATGAATACGCAGTAAGCTATTGATTCTCGAACCGCATCAATGCCCCGGAGCCCCCATGCAGCTCACCAGCAGCCACCCCCGCACCCGCCCGATTGCCGCCGGGCACCTGCGCGCCTTCGAGGCGGTGGCCCGGCACCTGAACTTCCGCGCCGCCGCGGAAGAGCTGTCGCTCACACAGAGCGCGGTGAGCCGGCAGATCCAGTCGCTAGAAGACGAGGTCGGCACCGCCCTGTTCCTGCGCCACACGCGCGCGGTCGAGCTCACCGCCGCCGGCTCGCAACTGCTGCGCGCGTCCAGCATGGCGCTGGAGCGCATCGATGCCGCGGTGCGCCAGATCCGCCAGAGCGCCGGGCGCAAGAGTGTGGCCATCACCACCTGGGCCTCGTTCGCCTCGATGTGGCTGATCCCGCGGCTGGAAGCCTTTCAGCGCGACCACCCCGACATCGACATCCGCATCGACGCCACCGATGCCGCGGTGGACCTCACCACCTCCGACGTTGACCTGGCGCTGCGTTATGCCGTGCCGCAAGCGATGCCGGCCAACGCACAACGCCTCTTTGGCGAACAGCTTACGCCGGTGGCCAGCCCCTGGCTGCTCAAGTCGCACCCGATCCGCAGCATCGAAGACCTGTCGCGCTGCGCGCTGATCGAGGCCGGCGACGCGCACCGCACGCGCCACCTTGAGTGGCTCACCTGGCAGCGCTGGCTCGAAACCTTCGGCGGCGCGCCGCTCGCCGGCACCGAGGCCGGCGCCAAAGGCAAACGCAGCACCGCGCGCAGCGCACCGGCCAAGCTTTCGCCGCAACGCTGGATGTACTTCAACTACGCCAACCAGATCGTGCAGGCCGCGCTCACCGGCCAGGGCGTGGCGCTGGCGCGCCTGCCGCTGGTGGCCGAGAGCCTGGCCAGCGGCGCGCTGGTGGAGCCCCTGCCCCACGTCCGGCTGGACTCGCCGCTGGTGTACTGGCTGCTGGTGGCGCCGCGCAGCGCGCAGCGCCCCGAGGTGAAGGCCTTCTGCGACTGGCTGCTGCTGCAGGCCGCGGCCACGCGCGAGGCCATCGGCGACGTGCCCGACCCGGACACGGTGGACAACATGGATTGACGGCCCCGCGCCACCTGCGGCGCAGCCTCCCGAAAGAGGCAACACTGGCGGCCCGGCAAAACCGGCTCCGCGGTGTGCTGGCCCGCACAATTCGCTCCACAAACGCATTCATGAACAAACCGCTCCTCGCTTCCGGCAACCTGCGCAGCATCGTCTTCATGGTGATGGCGGTGGGCTGTTTTGCGCTCATGGACGCCTTGCTCAAGGCGCTTTCGGCGCGTTACCCGGTTCTGCAGATCGCGGCCCTGCGCGGCATGACGGCGCTGCCCCTGGTGCTGCTCTACATCAGCTGGCGCCGCGCCTGGCACACCGTGCTCAAGGTGCGCTGGCCGCTGCACCTGCTGCGCGGCGCGCTGGGCATCACCATGCTGGCGCTGTTCACCCTGGGCGTGCGCGAGCTGCCGCTGTCGGCCGCCTACACGCTGTTCTTCATCTCGCCGCTGCTGATCACCGCGCTGGCGGTGCCGGTGCTCAAGGAGCGGGTGCCGCCGGCGCACTGGTGGGCCATCGGCGCCGGTTTCATCGGCGTGCTGATCGCGCTGCGGCCCAGCGGTGACGCCCTGCAGGCAGGCTTCTTTACCCTCGGTGGCCTGGCCACGCTGACCGCGGCCCTGTGTTACGCGGTGACAGCGGTGGCCGGGCGGCTGGCCAGCCGCACCGACAGCAGCGAGAGCATGGTGCTGTCGATGATGTTGCTGGTGGCCATCGGCGCCGGCGCGCTGGCCTGGCCCGACTGGGTGGCGGTGCAGCGCAGCGACGCGCCACTGCTGCTGGCGCTGGCGGTCACCGGCTTCTGCGGCCAGCTGGCCATCACCGAAGCCTTCCGCCACGGCCAGGCCTCGGCCGTGGCGCCCTTCGAGTACACCGCGCTGGCCTGGGGTGTCGGGCTGGACTGGGTGGTCTGGCAGACACTGCCAAGCGGCCACACCTGGCTGGGCGCGGCCATCATCATCGGCAGCGGGCTCTACCTGGTGCGGCGCGAGAAACGCATCACCGAAGTGCACGCCAGCGCCGAGCACCCCTGAGGGGCGCCGCCGCAGCGAGGGGGCCTTGCCGGTCTAGCGTTCAGGCCACATCACCCCGGTGTCCGACAGGATCGCGTCCAGCGGCACATCGTGGATCTCGGGCCGCAGGTCCGGCACCCAGCCGAAGTCGTAACCCAGGCCGACGGTGAAAGGTTTGGGGCTCAGGCTGGCCAGCGTGCGGTCGTAGAAACCGCCGCCGTAGCCGAGCCGGTAACCACCCGGGCCGTAGCCCACACAGGGCACGAAGATCAGCGTCGGTTCAACGATCTCGGTGTCCTTGGGCTTGGGAATGCCGTAGGCGTCTTCCTCCATCGGGCAGCCCGGGTACCAGGTGTAGAAGGTCAGCGTCTTGTCGACCTTGTTCACCACCGGCAGGCCGATGCGGCGGTGCCGCTGCTGGCCCTGAGCGTCTTCCTCCAGCCCGGCCTCCTGCCAGCGGAACAGCGCCGGCAGCGGATCGAACTCGCCCTTGATCGGCCAGTAGGCGCCGATGATGGTGTCGGGCCGTTCGATCAGCCAGACGCGCATGACACGCTGCAGCAGGTCGTTGCGCCAGGCCCGGTCGGCCAGTCCCTGGCGCTTTTCGATCAGCGCCTTGCGCCATTCGGCCTTCAGCGCTGCCGCCGGTCCTTCCGCAGGCGCGGCGTGGGGTTTGTGGGGGCTCTGACCATCTTTGTTGTCCATAATCGAGACATGAATCTGGTTGTTGAGAAACAGGGGGCCGCAGCCCGTGTGCAACGGCATCTGCACAAGCGCGGTCTGCGGCTCATTATGGCGGTGCTCCTGTTGCCCTCGGCGGTGCTGGCCCAAAGCGTGGCCGGCGACGCCGCGCTGCTGGAGATGCGCTCGGCCTACTCACGCGGCAACAGCTTTGCGCTGGCCAACCTGCTGCCCAGCGTGCGCGGCCACACGCTGGAGCCGCTGGCGATCTACTGGGACATGCGCGCGCGGCTGGACCGCGCCACGCCGGCCGAGATCCGCGGCGCACTCGACAGCATGCCCGGCACCTACTGGGAAGACCGCCTGCGCAACGACTGGCTGCTGCAACTGGCCAAGGCCGGCGACTGGGACAACTTCGACACCGAGCTGCCGCGCTTTCGCATGAACGACGACCGCCAGGTGCGTTGTTACGCCCTGATGCGCGACGTCGCCACCGGCCGCACGCCGGGCGACGCCGCCGCCCCGCTGGTGCAGGCCAACTGGCTGGCGCAGCGCGACGCCGACGACGGCTGCGCCAGCGCCGCCCGCGCCTTGTTCGCCAGCGGCCACCTCAAGCCGGCCGCCGTGTGGCAGCGCGCGCGCCTGGCCATGGACAGCAACCGCCCGCGCGTGGCGATGCAGGCCGTGTCCCTGGTCGATCCCGACATCGTGCCCACGGTGGACAGCATCGCCGCCAACCCGGCCAAGTACCTCGACGACAAGATCACCGCCATCCGCCCGCGCACCAAGGAGCTGGTGACGCTGGCCATCATCCGCCTCGCCGCCAGCGACCCGGCGGTGGCCGCGCAGGAGCTTGAACGCACGCGCTGGCAGGCCCAGCTCACCAAGGAAGAACGCAGCTGGACCTGGGGCGTGATCGGCCGGCGCGCCGCACAACGCCTGCAGCCCGACGCCCTCGGTTACTTTGCCAAGGGCGAGGCGCGCGACATGCACGACGAGCAACTGGCCTGGATGGCCCGCGCCGGTCTGCGCGCCGGCGCCTGGGCCGCAGTGCACACGGCCATCGGCGCCATGGGCGAAGCGCAGCAAAGCGAAGCGGTCTGGGTCTACTGGGACGCGCGCGCCCTGCAGGCACTGCAACTGCCTGACGCGGCCAGCGCCCAGGCACGCGCCCGCGCGCTGTTCGAGAGCATCGCCTCCACGCGCGACTTCTACGAACAGCTGGCGCTGGAAGAACTCGGCCGGCCCATCACCGTGCCACCCGCCCCGGCCCCGCTCACCGCCGACGAACTGTCCGCAGCGCAGAACGACCCCGGCCTGCGCCGTGCGCTGGCGGCGATCCGCCTGGGCCTGCGCAGCGAAGGCGTGCGCGAGTGGAACTACACCGCCAACCTGCACAGCCCCGGCGGCCTGCCCGAGCGCGAGCTGCTAGCCGCCGCCGCCGTGGCCTGCCAGAACGCGCTGTGGGACCGCTGCATCAACACCAGCCTGCGCACGCCCGAGCTGATCGACCACACGCAACGTTTCCCCACGCCGCACCGGGCACAGGTGGTGAGCCGCGCAACCGAGATCGGCCTCGACCCGGCCTATGTCTATGGCCTGATCCGGCAGGAAAGCCGCTTCGTCACCGACGCGCGCTCCGGCGTCGGCGCCTCCGGCCTGATGCAGGTGATGCCGGCCACCGCGAGCTGGACAGCGCGCAAGATCGGCATGACCGACTTCAAGCCCGCCCAGATCACCGACCGCGACACCAACATCCGCATCGGCACCGCTTACCTGAAGCTTGCGCTCGACGACTTCCAGGGTTCGCTGCCGCTGGCCGCCGCCGCCTACAACGCCGGCCCTGGGCGCCCGCGCCAGTGGCGCAACGGCCCGGTGCTGCCGGGTGAGGTCTGGACCGAGAACATCCCGTTCGAGGAAACGCGCGATTACGTCAAGCGCGTGCTCGCCAACACCACCAACTACGCTGCCCTCATCACCGGCCAGCCGCAGTCGCTGCGCGCACGCCTGGGCTCGGTGGGTCCGGCCCCGACCAACCTGCCGCCCGCCAACCCCGACCTGCCCTGAGCCCCCATGAAAAACGTCCTCGTCCTCGGCGGCACCGGCTTCATCGGACGCCACGTCTGCGAAAAACTGCACCGCCAAGGTTGGGGCATCACGGTGCCCACGCGCCGCGCCATCAACGCCGCGCGCGTGCAGCACCTGCCACGCGTGACGGTGCTGGAAGCCGACGTCCACGACCCGGGCCAGCTGCTGTCGCTGCTGGACGGCCACGACGCGGTGGTCAACCTGGTGGCCATCCTGCACGGCAGTGAAGACGATTTCGAACGCGTGCACGTGGAGCTGCCGCTGTCGCTGGCCGAAGCCTGCGCCGCCGACGGCGTGCGCCGCGTGGTGCACGTGAGCGCACTCGGCGTGGGCCTGGACGGTGCTTCCCGTTACCAGCGCAGCAAGGCGCGCGGTGAAGAAGTGCTGCGTGGTGCAGGCCTGGACCTGACCATCCTGCGCCCGGGCGTGGTGTTCGGCAGCGGCGACCGTTTCCTCAACCTGTTCGCGCGCCTGCAGGCCGTCCTGCCGCTGCTGCCGCTGGCCGGCGCACACACGCGCCTGCAACCGGTGTGGGTGGAAGACGTGGCCAACGCGGTGGTGGCCAGCCTGCGCGACCGCGGTCTGCCGGCCAGCAGCGTGGGCCAGACCTTCGAATGCACCGGCCCCGACGTGCTGACCCTGGCCGAACTGGCGCGCATCGCCGGGCGCTACGGCAGCCAGCAGCGCCCGGTGTGGGCCCTGCCCGCGGCCCTGGCCCGCCTGCAGGCCGGTGTGATGGAGTGGCTGCCCGGCGAACCGCTGATGAGCCGCGACAACCTGGACTCCCTGGCCAGCGACAACCTGGCCACGCAACAGTGGCCCGGCCTGACCGCACTCGGCATCCAGCCGACCAGCGTGCACAGCGTGGCCCCCACCTACCTGGGCCAGCGCGGCGGGCGCAGCCAGTTGTTGGATTACCGGCACGGCGCCGGGCGCTAATCCCCCGCTAGTCCCCTTTTCTTCCGGCGGTATCCCCTGTAGGGGTATTTTTTTGGCACACTCGCCCGGTTGCCAGAATTGAATACCTTTCAACTACAAGCCACCCATGCCAGCCTCAGCCCGCAAGTCCCCGAACCGCAAGCCCGTCTCGAACACATCGGGCTCTGCCTACCACTCGGAACACCAGCGCGATGTGGTCAATCGGCTCAAGCGCATCGAGGGCCAGGTGCGTGGCCTGATCGACATGGTGGAGAGTGGCAGAGGCTGTGAAGACGTGGCCCAGCAGATGGCCGCAGCACGCAAGGCCATGGACCGCGCCTTCTACCGCATGATGGCCTGCGAGATGATGGAAGCGGTGTCGGTGTCGGACGCCGAACTGAGCATTTTTCGCGAGGTCGAGCGCTCGACCCGCATTCTCGAAAAATACGCCTAAATAGCTAGCACCCCGGGGCCACGGCGCGGGCCCGGCACGGCGAATGAATCGCGCGGTGTTTTGGCATCAATCAGCGGCCGACAACGCCCTACCATGGCGGCTTCTTCAGCGGAGGTTTTCCATGGCATTGCAGCTCTACATCGGCAACAAGAACTACTCATCCTGGTCCATGCGGCCCTGGGTGCTGCTGAAGCAGGCCGGCATCCCGTTTGAGGAAGTGATGGTGCGCTTCGACTCCTTCGACACCAACTCGGTCTTCAAGAAAAAGCTGCGCACCGTGAACCCGTTGGGCAAGGTGCCGGTGCTGGTGGACGACGGCCTGGCGGTCTGGGACACCCTGGCCATTGCCGAGTACCTCGCCGAACGTTTCCCTGAGCACCGGTTGTGGCCGCAGGACGTGAAGGCACGCGCCCGCGCCCGCAGCGTCTGCGCCGAGATACACAGCGGTTTCTCCGCCCTGCGCAACCACTGCCCGATGAACATCGAAGCCTCGCTGCCCGAGATCGGCCGCCTGGTCTGGCGCGACAAGGCCGAGGTGCGCGCCGACGTGGCGCGCCTGTGCGGCCTGTGGAGCGAGCTGCTGGCCGCACAACCCGCCGGCGCCCTGCTGTTCGGTGAGTTCAGCATCGCCGACGCCTACTTCGCGCCGGTCTGCTCGCGCCTGGTCACCTACGAACTGCCGGTGCCGGCCGACCTCGCCGCCTACGTGGCGCGGGTGCTGGCCCTGCCGGGCGTGAAGGCCTGGATCGACGAGGCCCGGGCAGAACACGACTTCATCGACTTCGACGAACCCTACCGCCTGGGCCGCTGAAGCCCCGCCGGCCTGGCGCCGGCGCAAGGCCTAAACTGGCGCCATGAAAATCTATCTCGTGGGCGGCGCCGTGCGCGACGCGCTGATGGCGCGTGCCGCCGCCACACCGCCCGCCGCACACACGGACCGCGACTGGGTGGTGGTGGGCGCCACGCCCGAGGCCATGGCCGATGCGGGTTTCCTGCCAGTCGGACGCGACTTCCCGGTCTTCCTGCACCCGCAGACGCGCGAGGAATACGCGCTTGCGCGCACCGAACGCAAGACCGCGCCGGGGTACCACGGCTTTGCCTTCCACACCGCGCCCGGCGTCACGCTGGAAGACGACCTCTCGCGGCGCGACCTCACCATCAACGCCATGGCGGTGGCCACTGAACACGCGGACGACCCTGCCCAGGCACCCGTGATCGACCCGCACCACGGCCAGCAGGACCTGCAGGCGCGCGTGCTGCGCCACGTCACCGGCGCCTTTGCCGAAGACCCGGTGCGCATCCTGCGGCTGGCGCGTTTTGCCGCGCGCTTCCCCGATTTTTCGGTGGCGCCCGACACCCTGGCGCTGATGCGGCGCATGGTGGACGACGGTGAGGTGGACCACCTGGTGGCCGAGCGTGTCTGGCAGGAACTCGCACGTGGCCTGATGGAGCAGCGCCCGAGCCGCATGCTGGAGGTGCTGCGCGATTGCGGTGCGCTCGAACGCCTGTTGCCCGAGGTGGACCGCCTCTGGGGCGTGCCGCAGCGCGCCGACTACCACCCCGAGATCGACACCGGCATTCACCTGATGATGGTGCTGGACATGAGCGCGCGCCTGGATGCACCACTCACCGTGCGCTTCGCCTGCCTGTGCCACGACCTCGGCAAGGGCACGACGCCCGCCGACGTGTTGCCGCGCCACATCGGCCACGAGGAGCGCAGCGCGCGCCTGCTCAAGGGCGTGTGCGAACGCCTGCGGGTGCCGACCGACTGCCGCGAGCTGGCCGACGTGGTGGCGCGCGAGCACGGCAACATCCACCGCAGCGGCGACCTGTCGGCCGCCGCGCTGGTGCGCCTGCTGGAACGCTGCGACGCGCTGCGCAAGCCACACCGCTTTCAAGAGGTGCTGCTGGCCTGCGAGTGCGACGCGCGCGGCCGCCTCGGCCTGCACGAGCAGCCCTACCCGCAGCGCGCGCGGCTGGCGCAGGCACTGCAGTGGGCGCAGGCCGTCGACACCGCCGCGGTGGCCGCGCTGGCGCAGGCCGAGGGCCTGGCCGGTGCGGCCGTGGGTGGGCGCATCCACCAGGCGCGCGTGGCCGCGGTGCACGATGGCCTGAGCGCCGCCACAGGCCGCGCCGACGCTGGCGATTGAGCATGTGCCCTGGCCGTCAAGTGGCGCCGCAGTCTCTCACCCGCAGGGTCGGTTAAACGATTTATCACCCCATGCGGGTCCGAGGGCTGTTACGGTAGGGGCTGATGAGCACCCTCCTTCCTAGACTGTTGAGCGACCGGTCCGCGCTGTTTCTGGACTTCGATGGCACGCTCGCCGATCTGGCCCCACGGCCCGACGCCGTGGCGATAGACCCCCAACTGGTGCCCCTGCTGCACCGGCTGCACGAGCACCTGGGCGGCGCGCTGGCGCTGATCACCGGGCGCGCGCTGGACGACCTCGAGTCGATGCTGGTCTCGCCCTGGCCCTGGCCCGGCGCCTTCGAGCACGGCGCCGTGCGCCTGTCCCTGCAGGGCGGCGCGGCCGCCATGCGCCCCAACGGGCTGGCGCGCGCCATCGCCGCCGCCGAGCACCTGGTGTCGCGCCATGGTGGCCTGCTGCTGGAACGCAAACAGACCTCCATCGCCCTGCACTACCGGCTGGCGCCCACGCTGGAAACGTTGTGCGTGGACACGCTGTCGCGCGCCATCGCCAACCAGCCCGGCCTGCAGCTGCTGCGTGGCAAGGCGGTGGTGGAGGTGAAGTCCATCGGCATCAGCAAAGGCACCGCCATCGAAGCCTTCATGCGCGAAGCCCCGTTCGCCGGACGCGTGCCGGTGTTTGCCGGCGACGACGTGACCGACGAGGCCGGCTTCGACGTGGTGCAGCGCCTGGGTGGCCAGGGCATCAAGGTTGGCGAGGGCGCCAGCCGCGCGCGCCACCGCTGTCCCAACCCCGCCGCCTTGCGCCACTGGTTGGGCGACGCTTTTGCCATCCCCAGCACCACACCATGAGCAACCCCGGTTTCGCCCCGCCCGCCCCGGCCTCCCTGTCGCTCGGCATGGTCGGCAACTGTTCCTTCAGTGCCTTGATCGATCCGCACGGCCGCGTGGTCTGGAGCTGCCTGCCACGCTTCGACGGCGACCCGGTGTTCCACGCCCTGCTCGGCGGTGACGACGCCGAACAGGGCGCCTTCGCCATCGAGATCGAAGGCCTGGCAGAAGCCACCCAGCGTTACGAGCCCAACACCGCGGTGCTGATCACCGAGCTCTGGGACCACGACGGCAACGGCCTGTCCATCACCGACTTCGCGCCGCGTTTCCTCTCGCGCGGGCGTTACTTCAGGCCCACGCAACTGGTGCGCCGCGTGCGCCCGCTCAAAGGCGCGCCACGCATCCGCGTGAGCCTGCTGCCGCGTTTCGACTGGGGCCGGTCGGCGCCCACCATCACCTCGGGCAGCAACCACATCCGTTACGTCGGCGACGGGCAGACGCTGCGCCTGCACACCGATGCGTCCATCAGCCACGTGCTCTCGCGCGCGCCCTTCCTGCTGATGCGCGAGCACAACTTCATCTTCGGCCCGGACGAAACGCTGGACAGCGGCATCGGCGACACGGCGCGCCACTTCGAGCAGGAGACCATCGCCTACTGGCGCAACTGGAGCCGGCGCCTGGCGATTCCGCTGGAGTGGCAGGAGGCGGTGATCCGCGCGGCCATCACGCTCAAGCTCTCGCTCTACGAAGACACCGGCGCCATCATCGCGGCGATGACCACCAGCATCCCCGAGTCGCCGGGCAGCCAGCGCAACTGGGACTATCGCTACTGCTGGTTGCGCGACGCCTTCTTCGTGGTGCGCGCGCTCAACAGCCTGTCCGAGGTCGGCACCATGGAGGACTACCTGCGCTGGCTGTCCAACGTGGTGGTGGGCGCGGGCGGTGGCCACATCCAGCCGCTGCACGGCATCGGCCTCGAACGCGAACTGCCCGAGCGCATCTGCGACACCCTGTCCGGCTATCGCGGCATGGGGCCGGTGCGCGTGGGCAACCAGGCGCAGGAACACTTCCAGCACGACGTGTACGGCAACATCGTGCTGGCCGCCGCCCAGGCCTTCCACGACAAGCGCCTGCTGCGCCAGGCCGGCCTGGCCGAGTTCGAAAAACTCGAAGCGGTGGGCGAACGCGCCATGCTCATCCACGACCAGCCCGACGCCGGCATGTGGGAGCTGCGCACCCGGGCGCGTGTGCACACCAGCTCGGTGCTGATGTGCTGGGCCGCCTGCGACCGCCTGGCCAAGATCGCGCGTACGCTGGAGCTGCCGGGGCGCGCCGAGCTGTGGGCCGACCGCGCCGATACCATGCGCGAGCGCATCCTGCGCGAATCCTGGAGCGAGAAGCGCCAGGCCTTCGCCGAGAGCTTCGGTGGCCACGACCTGGACGCCAGCGTGCTGCTGATGGCCGAGGTCGGCCTGATCGACCCGAAAGACCCACGCTTCATCGCCACGCTCGATGCGCTGGAGAAACACCTCTGCGACGGCCCCTTCATGCGGCGCTACGAAGCGGCCGACGATTTCGGCAAGCCCGAGGTGGCGTTCAACATCTGCACCTTCTGGCGCATCGACGCGCTCGCGCGCATCGGCCGCGTGGACGAGGCACGCGCCATCTTCGAGACCATGCTGGCCGCACGCAACCCGCTGGGCATGCTGTCGGAAGACACGCACGCCACCACCGGCGAGATGTGGGGCAACTTCCCGCAGACCTATTCGATGGTGGGCATCATCAACGCGGCCGTGCGGCTCTCGGCCAGTTGGGACAGCGTGATATGACCCACTCCGCAGCGCCGTTGGCGCTTCCCCCTCAAGGGGCGACACCAACGGCCCGGCAAAGCCGGTTCCACGGTGTCCCTGGATCGGCGCCCGGCAGGCCAACGCAGGTAGCCGCTGGCGGGAGCGAGAGCGCATGAGCCGCCTGGTCGTCGTCTCCAATCGCATCGCCGACCCGCGCAAGCCGGCCTCGGGCGGGCTGGCGGTGGCGCTGGGCCAGGCGCTTGAGGCCTCCGGCGGACTGTGGTTCGGCTGGAGCGGCAAGGTGGTGGAAGACGGCACGCCGGGCGAAAGCGATCTGCACCTGCAGACCGCCGGCGGTGTGCGCCTGGCCACGGTGGACCTGAGCCGCGAGGACCACGACAGCTACTACCTGGGCTACAGCAACGGCGTGTTGTGGCCGGTGTTCCACTACCGGCTCGACCTGGCCGATTTCGACGCCGGCTACATCGGCGGCTACCGGCGCGTGAACCAGATGTTCGCGCACAAGCTCAAAGCCCTGCTGCGGCCCGACGACATCATCTGGGTGCACGACTACCACCTGATCCCGCTGGCCGCCGAGCTGCGCGCCATGGGCTGCCAGCAGCGCATGGGTTTCTTCCTGCACATCCCGCTGCCGCCTCCGCTGATGCTGGCCGCCGTGCCGGAGCACGACTGGCTGATGCGCTCGTTGTTCGCCTACGACCTGGTGGGCTTCCAGAGCGAGGCCGACGTGTCGCACTTCGCGCGTTACGTCAACACCGAGACCCCGGCCGACATCCTGGGCGAACACGAGTTCCGCGCTTTCGGCAAGACGCTGCAGGTGCAGAGTTTCCCGATCGGCATCGACGTCGACGAGTTCGCCGCGCTCGGCCAGGGCCGCGACGCGTTGGACATGCACGAGCAGATGCGGCGCGAGTACTCGCGCCGCCGCCTGCTGCTGGGCGTGGAGCGCATGGACTACTCCAAGGGCCTGCCGCAGCGGCTCAAGAGCTTTCGCCAGCTGCTGCGCGCCTACCCGGAGAACCTGGGCAGCGCCACCCTGATCCAGATCGCCGCGCCCAGCCGCGAATCGGTGGATGCCTATGCCTCGCTGCGCCAGGAACTGGAGAGCCTGTGCGGCTCCATCAATGGCGACTTCGGCGAGCTCGACTGGATGCCGGTGCGCTACATCCACCGCAACGTGGCGCGCAGGCGCCTGCCCGGCCTGTACCGTGCGGCCAGCGTCGCGCTGGTGACGCCCTTGCGCGACGGCATGAACCTGGTGGCCAAGGAGTTCATCGCCGCGCAAGACCCGGAAGACCCGGGCGTGCTGGTGCTCTCGCGTTTTGCTGGCGCGGCCGAGCAGATGAAGGAAGCGCTGCTGGTCAACCCCTACGACACCACACGCACCGCCGAGACCTTGCAGCGCGCGCTGCAGATGCCGCTGGCCGAACGGCAGCGCCGCCACCAGGCGCTGCTGCAGGGCATCCGCGAGCAGGACGTGCACTGGTGGCGCGAACGTTTCCTGGCCGCCCTCAAGGCCATTCCCACCGCCTGACCCCCATCCACAGCGGGCGCCGGCCGCCAGGCCGGCGCCCGCCTTGCATTTTTTCTTTCACGTTCCGGAGGACAGACACCCATGACCGACAACTTCATCGACATCGCCAGCCGCTGGTGGATCAGCCTGGGCGGCGCGGCCACCGCCATGCTGCGCATCGTGGTCATCATCGCGCTGGCCTGGCTGGTGGTGGGCGTGACGCGGCGCGCAATGCGCACCCTGCGCACACGCATCTCCGACCGCATGGACGACCGCGAAGCCGCCAAGCGCGCCCAGACGCTGGACCAGGTGTTCCGTTACCTCATCACGGTGGTGGTGAGCCTGGTGGCGGGCATGCTGGTGCTGGCCGAGATCGGGGTGTCGGTGGCGCCCATCCTGGGTGCGGCCGGTGTCGTCGGCCTGGCGGTCGGCTTTGGTGCACAGAGTCTGGTGAAGGACTACGTGACCGGCTTCTTCCTGCTGCTGGAGAACCAGATCCGCCAGGGTGACGTGGTCAAGCTCAGCGAGCACTCGGGTGTGGTGGAACAGGTCACGCTCCGCTACGTGCAGCTGCGCGACTACGACGGCAACGTGCACTACGTGCCCAACGGCTACATCAGCACCGTGATCAACATGACGCGAGACTTCAGCAACGCGGTGGTGGACGTGCGCGTGGCGCTGCGCGAGAACGTCGAAGAAGTGATGGAAGTGATGCGCGACGTCGCCGCACAACTGCGCAGCGACCCGGCGTTTGCGCCGCGCATCCTGGGCGACCTGGAGATCGCCGGTGTGGACAGCTGGGCCGAGTCGGCCGTCATCATCCGCTGCCGCCTGCGCACCCTGCCGATCGAGCAGTGGGGCATCAAGCGCGAATACCTGCGCCGCCTGAAGTCGGCCTTCGATGCCAAGGGCATCCAGATCCCGGTGCCGCACCTCATGGTGTACGCCGGGCAGGACCGCGAGGGCAAGGCGGCACCGTTCACCATCACCCAGCAGCAGGCCACGGCGCCGGCCGCACAGGCCGACTGAGGACTCAGGGGCGCGTGTCGAGCGCGCAGGCCGCGCCCAGCAGCGCCGGCGATTGCGGCGCGGTGATCACCCAGACCGGGATGCTGCTCTGGTATCCCTCGAAGCGGCCCTTGGCGTCGAAACGCTCGCGGAAGGGCGAACGGTCGAACCAGGTGCCCAGGCGCGGCACCACGCCACCACCGACGTACACACCACCGCGCGCACCGAGCGTGAGCGCCAGGTTGCCGGCCACCGAGCCCAGCACGCCGCAGAAGATCTGCAAGGCCTCCACCGCCTGAGCGTGCGTGCCGGCCAGTGCGGCCTCGGTCACGGTGGCGGCGCTGGTGAAGGCGCTGTCGTCCACACCGTCGGCCAGGCACAGGATCTGGCAGGTCTCCAGCAGGCCCATGCCGCTGGTCACGCGCTCGGCCGAGGCGTGGCCATGGCGCTGCACCAGCACGTCCATCAGCATGCGTTCGCGCGGATTGGCAGCGGGCAGCGTCACGTGGCCACCTTCGCCGGCAATCGGCACCCAGCCGCCCGCGCCATCGGGCAGCAGGCCCGACACGCCCAGGCCGGTGCCGGCCCCGAGCAGGCCCAGCGCCGCACCCGCCACGGCCGCACCACCGCCCACCTGCCGCAGGTCTTCTGCCGGCAGATGCGGCAGCGCCAGCGCCAGCGCGGTGAAGTCGTTGAGCACGCGCAGCGTGCGCAGGCCGAGTTCGTCGCGCAGGGCGGCCTGCGAGAACGTCCAGTTGTGGTTGGTCATGGTGACCCGGTCACCGGTGACCGGGTTGGCCATGGCGATGGCCGCCAGCGCCGGCTGGCGGCCCAGGCCGTCCAGGTACACGCGGATCGCCGCCTGCAGGCTGGGGTGGTCGGCCACCGGCAGCACCTGGATGTGTTCGATGGCGGCACCGGGCCCGGCTTGCCAGGCCAGCCGCGCATTGGTGCCACCGACATCGGCCAACAGACGGCCTGTGTTCGAAGATGAAGACATGCTGAAAAGAGGAAGGCCCGAGGAGCCTCAACGATAGCGCCTATTGCGGTGAAATCTTCGACCGCCAACGGGCCGAAGCCAACGGGCCGAACTCAGGCCCGCGGCAGGTGCGCGCGCGCCCAGCGCACGATGTCGGCCGCGCCCATGGCGCCGGGCTGGCGCGCCACCTCGCGGCCCCCCACGAACAGCGCCAGCGTGGGAATGCTGCGGATCTGCAGCCGCGCCGCCAGCGCCTGGGCTTCTTCGGTGTTCAGCTTGGCCAGCCGCATCTGCGGCTCCAGCTCACGTGCTGCCGCCTCGAACTGCGGCGCCATGCTGCGGCAGGGCCCGCACCACGGCGCCCAGAAATCCACCAGCACCGGGATCTGCGAACGGGCCACGTGTTTTTCGAACGCATCCGCGTCGAGCGCGGCCGGGTGGCCGTCGAAGAGGGGGCGGTGGCATTTGCCGCAATCGGGCGCCTGGCCCAGGGCATCGCGCGCCACGCGGTTGGTGGTGTGGCAGTGCGGGCAGACGATGTGCAGGGGATCGGTGGTCATTTCAGCAAGATGCCTGCGCTGCGGCCGATTTCAAGCCGGCTCAGACCAGGTAACCGATCAGGCTGGCCAGCATGCTCAGCACGACGGTGGTGGCGAAGGGCAGGAACCACTCGCGGCCGAAGGCGGTGAAGCGGAAATCGCCCGGCAGCTTGCCGAAGCCCAGCTTGCGCAGCAGCGGCGTGAACCAGCTGATGAGCAGCAGGGCCAGGAAGATGACGATCATCCAGCGGATCATGGTCAGAGCCTGTGCGTGCGGTCGCCCGCGGCAAAACCCAGCGGCAGCCAGGCCGCGCCGGTGCCGGCGGGCGCGAGCGCGATGACCTTGAACAACTCGCCCATCTCGTGCTCGTTCACCAGCTTCTGCATCATCGCGTTCTGCCGCACATCGGCGTGTTGCGCCACGTCGAGCAGGCCGCAGTTGATGAGGAAGCGGCCCTGGCTGGTGTAGCCCAGCACGTCCAGGCCGGCGTCCTGCGCGGCCAGGGCGATGCCGGTGAAGTTCACGTGGGCGGTGATGTCCTTCTCGCCCAGGTCGCTCAGCGGATCGCTGTCGCTGCGGTGCTGGCGGTGGCAGATCAGCGTGCCCATGGCGCGCTGCGGGTGGTAGTACTCGGCCTCAGGGAAGCCGTAATCGAGCAGGAAGGCGGCGCCGCGTTGCAGGCGGTCGGCCAGGGTGCGCACGAAGGCCTCGCCCTGCGGGTGAATTTCGGTGACGTAGTCGTGCTCGCCATCCACCTCGAGCGGCGGCCGTGCCTCGGTGGCGCGGTCGGCCCAGGCCAGGGCGCCCGCCGCGTCCAGCGCCACGCCGCGCTCGTGCCACACACCGCCCACGCGCGCCAGCAGGCGCACCGGCATCGCGTCGAGCACCTCGTTGCCGAGTACCACGCCATGCAGCGTATCCGGCAGGGCATCGGCCCAGTGCACACGCTCGGCGTGGGCGCCCAGTGTGGCGCGCTGGCGCTCGCGCAGGCTGCCCGACAAATCAACGATGGTGTAGCGGCGCAGCGGCTGGCCGAGCGCGTCCAGCGCCTCGATCACCTGCAGCGCGAGCGCGCCGGTGCCGGCACCGAACTCCCACACCTCGTCGGTGCCGCTGGCGGCGAGGGCCTGCGCCACCTGGCGCGCCAGCGTCTGGCCAAACAGCGGTGTGAGTTCGGGTGCGGTGACGAAATCGCTGCCGTCTTTCGCCAGCTGGCCGAACTTGGCGCGTGCGTTGGCGTAGTAACCCAGGCCGGGTTCGTAGAGCGCGATCGCCATGAAGCGGTCAAACGGCAACCAGCCGCCGTGCTGCGCGATGTGGTGTCGGATAATCCCGGGCAGGTCATCCACCGCTGGGTCTGAAAGGGAAACTGGCACCATGAGTGAAGAAGGTTTGCGGACGTCCAGCGACCTCATTCGCTGGCTGAAAATGCTGGCGCTGCCAGGATGGGCCAAGCTGGGCCTCGCGGCCATTATGCTGCTCACCCTGGCCAACGCACTGGGCCTGCTGGTGAGTGGCATGCTGGCGCGCGACAAGGAGGCCATCGCCGCGGCCGTGTCGATCCTGACCGTGGGGCTTCCGCTGGGCCTGATCGTGATTGCCCTGGTGTTCGGGGACGGCGGCTCGCGCAAGCTGCGCCAGCTCACCTCCCTGCTGCTGGAGAAGGAAGTGCCCAAGGCACTGCAGGAAAACCTGGCACCGCTGGCGGGGCCGGGTGCGCTGGCGAACGCGCGCATCGAACACCAGTCCCGAGGCTTCATCACCGACTACACGGTGTCCATGCCGTCCGACGCGCCACCACCGGCCACCTTGCACTTCCGGCTCGAACTCAATGTGCGCAAGGTCAACCTCGTGTTCTGGGCGCCCACACCGCCGGCTGACAACAATGCAAGAGCCGTGTTCGAGAACCATCCCGGACTTCACTCCTGCCTGGTGGGCGCCGAGCGGGAGGGTTATGTGCTCAACCCCCTGATCCAGACCGAGGCCGGCACCGGCCGCAAAGGCTGCGTGTTCATCAAGGTCCTGCACGAGGATTTTCTGCTGAGCCCCGCCCATCGCCTTTACTTTGCGCAGGATCTGTCGTTCTTCGTTCGCGGTTTGCTGGAGGCGGCGTCCCCCCATGGCTGACCGGGTACTTGTGACGGGTGGCGCGCAGCGCCTGGGCGCCGAACTGGTGCGGGCCTTCGCGCACGCGGGCTGGGAGGTTTGGTGCCACTACCACCACTCCAGCGATCATGCCGAGCGCCTGCGTGCGGAATTGCGACAGGCAGGCCTGTCTGTCGAAACCGTGCAGGCGGATCTGGCGCAGCAGGACGAGGTGCTGGCGATGATGGACGAGGTCGAGCGCCGAAGCGGCCCGCTGCGTGCGGTGCTCAACAACGCCTCCCAGTTCGAACCCGACACCGGCGCCGCATTCGACCCCGAGCGCGCCAGGGCGCTGCTGGAGGTCAACCTCATCGCACCGCTGTTGCTCGGGCGCGAACTCGCCCGGCAGCACGCGGCTGGCAGCAGCACCGACGCCTGCGTGGTCCATGTGCTCGACCAGAAGGTCTACAACCTGAACCCGGACTATTTTTCCTACACCACCTCCAAGCTGGCGCTGGAGCGCGTCGTGGCCCTGCAGGCGCAGGCGCTGGCGCCCCGGGTCCGCGTGTGCGGCGTCGCACCCGGCCTCATGTACCTGAGCGGCCCGCAGGACCCGGAGAACTTCGAACGCGCCAGCCGGATCAACCTGCTGCGCAAGCCGATCCGCCCGGCCGACGTCGCGCAGGCCTGCCTGTTCCTGGCGGGCAATCCCTCCGTGACCGGCACCACCCTCTGTGTCGACAATGGCCAGCACCTCGTGCCGCTGGAGCGCGATGTGATGTTTGTCGTCGATGAACTGTTCAAGGAGTCCGAGCGTGACCACCGCCCCCGCTGACATGCAAGACCTGATGCGCACCTGCCGCAAGCTGTTCCTGCGCCGGCACGAGGTGTGGGTGCAGATCGGCGTGCACGATTTCGAGAAGACCGGCGCGCAACGCATCTGGATCGACGTGGAGCTCTATGTGCCTTACGCCCGATCGACGCCGAGCACGGACCGCCTGGACGAAGTGGTGGACTACGACTTCGTCCGCGCCGTGGTGGCCGAGCGCATCGGCCAGGGCCCCATCGGCCTGCAGGAAACGCTGTGCGACGACCTGGTGCAGCGGCTGCTGCAGCACCCGGATGTCCAGGCGGTGCGCCTGTCCACCAGCAAACCCGATGTCTACCCTGATTGCGAGGCCGTCGGGGTCGAAGTGTTCCGGTTCCGGTCCGACACCCCGGGTACAAAACAATGACCAATACCTCCGACACCGCCCCGCAGCAAGGCCAGCAGATCCTCACCCTTACGGGCCTGCGTTTCGACGCCAACCTCGGCATCCTCGATCACGAGAAATCGAGCCCGCAGCCGATCCAGGTTGACGCCGAACTCAACCAGGGCACCCAGCCGCTGCTGCCACACGACGACGACATCGGCCACGTGCTCGACTACCGCAAAGTGCGCCAGATCATCATCGACGAGTGCACCGCCGAACACGTGAACCTGCTGGAGAGCCTGATCGGCAAACTCACGCGCCGCCTGATGCAACTGCCCGGCGTGATCGGCGTGCGCGTGAAGATTGCCAAGCTGGAGATCTTCGACGACTGCGAGGTGGCGATCCGGATGGAGAGTGGGCAGTGGTGAGCACCCTGCCCGCGCTTCTCAGGCCACCTTGCCCAGCGCGCGCAGCAGCTTCTCCGGCGTGATCGGCTGAGAATGCACGTGGGCGCCGAAAGGCGCGATCGCGTCGTTGATGGCGTTCATCACCGCCGCGGGTGCGCCCGCGGTGCCCGCCTCGCCCGCGCCCTTGGCACCCAGCTTGGAGCTGCGCGTGGGCGTCATGATGTGGGCCACCTCGATGTCGGGCATTTCGGCCGACATGGGCACCAGGTAGTCGGCCATGTTGGCGTTGAGCATCAGGCCGGCGTCGTCGTACAGGCACTCCTCGAACAGCGCACCGCCGATGCCCTGCACGATGGCACCACGCATCTGCTCGTCCACCAGCATGGGATTGAGCACGCGGCCGCAATCCTCCACCGCCCAGTGCTTGAGCAGGCGCACGAAGCCGGTCTCGGGGTCGACCTCCACGTAGGAGGCTTGCACGCCGTTGGTGAAGATGAAGGGGTAGTCGCGCTGCGCGTAGTGGCGCGTCACCATCAGCTCGGGCGTGAAGTCGGGCGGCAGGGTGTCGGAGCGGAAGTAGGCGATGCGGCCCAGCTCGGCCAGCGGCAGCAGTTCCGCGCCGCCGTCGGCGTCCACCACGCGGTCGCGGCGCAGTGCCAGCGTGTCCACCTCGCGCTGGAGAATCACGGCCGCCAGCTTGAGGATGCTCTCGCGCAGCGCCTGACCCGCGAGCAGCACCGCTTCGCCGCCGATGCCCGCACCGCGCGAGGCCCAGGTGCCGCCGCCGTAGGGCGTCATGTCGGTGTCGCCAGTGATGACCTTCACCTTGCTGATGTCCACACCCACCGCGTCGGCCGCGATCTGGCGGTAGATGCCTTCGGTGCCCTGGCCTTGTTCGCCCACGCTCACCAGCACGGTGATGTCGCCCTCCGGGTCCAGCCGCACGGTGGCACCATCCTGTGAGGCAATGCGCGCGCCGCCCACGCCGTAGAAAGCGGCGCTGGGGTTGGTGAGCTCGATCACCGTGGCGAAGCCGATGCCGCGGTGGATCCCCTGCTTGCGCAGCGCAGACTGTTCGGCGCGCAGCGCGTCGTAGTGCATCAGCTCGCGCAGCTTCTTCAGGCTGGCCTCGTGCGACAGCACCTCAAGCTTGATGCCCGAGGCGCCAGTGGCCGGGTAAGCATCGTCGGGGATCACGTTCCTGGCGCGGATTTCCAGCGGGTCCATGCCGATCTTCTGCGCCGCGAGGTCCACCAGGCCCTCCGTCACCGCGCAGGCAATAGGGTGACCCACGCCGCGGTACTGGCAGGTGGGGGTCTTGTTCTGGAACACCACGTCGAGCTTGGCACGGTAGTGCTTGTGCTTGTATGGCCCGCCCACCAGGTTGACGACCTGGTTGCCCTCGATCGCGCTGGTGCGCGGGAACATCGAGTACGGGCCGATGCCGGTGAGGTCGTGCATGTCGAAGCCCAGGATCTCGCCGTCGTTGTTGACGGCGATGCGGGCCTGGACGCGGTGGTGGCGCGCGTGGATGTCGCTGGTGAAGCTCTCCAGGCGGTCGGCCACGAACTTAACCGGTCGGCCCAGTAGGATGGACAGGGCCACGGTGGCGAAGTCGTCCGGGTAGGCGTGCACCTTGAGGCCGAAGGAGCCACCCACGTCCTTGCAGAGCACGCGGATGGCGCTGGCGGGCAGATCGAACTGGCGGCCGTACAGGTCCTGCATCATGTGCGGCGCCTGGCACGAGTGGTAGACCGTCAGGCGCTGCTCAGCCGGGTTCCAGTGCGCGATCTGTCCGCGTGGCTCCAGCGTCACGCCGGTGTGGCGGCCAAACTCGAAAGTGGTTTCGGCCACCACGTCGGCTTCGGCGAAGACCTTGTCCACATCGCCCACGTCCAGGCTGCGCGTGAAGCACAGGTTGTCGCCCAGTGTGTCGTGAATCGGCGCGGCGCCTTCGTCAAGTGCGCGCTCCATGTCGGTGGCCAGAGGCAGCTCTTCCCAGTCCACCATGATGTGCTGCAGCGCATCTTCGGCTTGCGCACGTGTCTCGGCCACCACCGCCACCACCGGCTCGCCCTGCCAGCAGGCGCGGTCCACGGCGAGTGCGTTTTGCGGTGCGGATTTCATGCCCGCGAGGTGCCCCAGCACCGCCACCCAGGGCTTGCAGACCTTGGCCAGGTCCTGGCCGTCGGCCACCATGAGCACACCGGGCATGGTGCGCGCCGCGTCGCCGTGCACGGCCTTGATGCGCATGTGGGCCACCGGGCTGCGCCAGTACACCACGTGCGCCAGGCGCGGCAGCTCGATGTCGTCGATGTACTGGCCCAGGCCCTGCGTGAGACGCTCGATGCCGCTGCGCGGCACGGGCACACCGATGTAGCGCTGGTCTTCGGTGACGGGCGCGATCGGCGTGGGTTGTTCGGTGCCGGGTTCGAGGTTGACGATGTCGCGTTTCATGTCAGCTCTCCTTGCGCTGGCGCAGCACGTCGCAGATCGCATCGACGATGGCGTGGTAGCCGGTGCAGCGGCAGTAGTTGCCAGAGATCCAGTCACGCACCTCGGTGCGGGTGGCCTCGGGGCGCGTCTCGATCAGCTCCTTGGCGGCCATCAGCATGCCCGAGGTGCAGAAGCCGCATTGCAGCGCATTGCGCGCGATGAAGGCCTGCTGCAGGTCGCGGACCGTGCCGCTCTGGCTCAGGCCCTCGATGGTCTGCACGGTGCCGCCATCGGCCTGCACCGCCAGGGTGAGGCAACCGCGCACGATCTGGCCGTTGAGCTCGACGGTGCAGGCGCCGCACACGCCGTGTTCACAGCCGAGGTGGCTGCCCTTGAGGCCGATGTCCTCGCGCAGGAAATCCACCAGGTGGGTGCGCGGCTCGACGGAGCAGCGGCGCGTCTGGCCGTTGATGGTGACTTGGAGGGGAAACAGGTCGGGCATGGGGATTCTTCTCGCTCTTCTTCTCTTGTCAGGTGCGGGCCGAAGCCAGCAGGCGCTGCAGCAACACGCCGGCCAGGTGGCGCTTGGTGTCAGGGGTGTTGGTGAGGTCGGGCAAGGGCTCGATCTCCTCACGCAAGGCGGCCACGGCGCGGGTCAGGGTGGCGTCGTCGAGGGTTTTGCCATCCAGCACCGCCTCGGTTTCGCGCGCCCGCCAGGGTGTGATGCCCACGCCCATGAACGCCAGGCGCGGCGCGCGCAGCACACCCCCCTGCCGCTGCGCCGAGGCCGCCAGGCCCACGATGGCGTAGTCGCCGTGGCGCCGCGCGAGCTGCAACATGCCTTGCCACTGGTGCTCGGTCGCAATGGGCAACTCGCTCGCGATGATGATTTCTTCCGGCTGCAGTGCGGTCGCGTACAGGCCGGTGAAGAAGTCATCGGCCGCGATGCGGCGCTCGCCGGCCGGTCCCTGCGCGACCACCGTGCCACCCAAAGCCAGCAGGCAGGCGGGCCACTCCGCGGCCGGGTCGGCATAGGCGAGGGAGCCGCCCCAGGTGCCGCTGTTGCGAATGGCGCGGTGAGCGATGTGCGGCGCCGCTTCGGTGAGCAGCGGTGCCAGCCGCGCGACCAGGGCGCTCTGCTCGATTTGCGTGTGTGTGGCAAGCGCACCGATGCGCAGCACGTCGCCGCGTTGCTCGATGCCGCGCAGCGCCGCAAGCCCGGTGATGTCGATCACCAGCGCCGGCTCTGAAAGCCGCATGTTGAGCGTGGCCATGAGCGTCTGGCCACCGGCTAGCACGCGCGCGTCGTCGCCGTGGGTCTGGAGCAGATCGAACACCTGGGTGATCGAATGCGCCTTGATGTAGTCGAATGCAGCGGCCTTCAAGGCGGTCTCCTCAGACGAACAGAACGGAAGCGATCCACACGCCGAAGCCGGTGGACAGCGCACCCAAGGCGAACCAGAGCACGCGAACGCCTTCACTGCCCGCGGCGGGGGCAACAGGAGCCGCCGCGCCGCGCACGGTCACGGGTGCCGTGCGGGCAGGCGCCGCCGCTGGTGCCGCCTCGCCGTGGCCCGAGGCCGCAGGCGGTGCATCGCCCGCCGGCGTTTCGGGCGGCGCGGCTGGCGCTTCTTCGCGCGGCGCGAGCTCGGATTGCAGCGCGACAAAGAACTGGTCGGCCATCTGCTTGGCCGCCGCATCGATCATGCGGCCGCCCACCTGGCCGAGCTTGCCGCCCACCGACGCCTGGGCCGTGTAACGCAGTCGCGTGCCATCTCCTTCGTCGCTGAGCGACACGCTGGACTGGCCCTTGGCCATGCCCGCGGCACCGCCCGAGCCTTCGAACTGCAGCGTGCAGCCCTCACCCGGCCGCACGTCCTGCATGCGGATGTGGCCGGTAAAGCGGGCTCGCACCGGACCGATCTTCACCGCGACGCGCGCCGTGCGCTCGGTATCGCTGGTGGCGTCCATGCTTTCGCAGCCAGGGATGCAGCGCGCCAGCACCGCGGGATTGTTGATGGCAGCCCAGACCTCGTTGCGAGGTGCCGCCATCAGGATGTCTCCGTTGAGTTCCATGTGTGTTTTCTTTTGGCCCCCGGGTTTTCACGGGTGCGCTTGTTTACCAACCGTTCAACAATACTATGTCTCATTGACCTTTTGGTAAATAGAGTGCGCATACAGAAAAACCCTGATCAACAGCAGAAACTCGCCACCACCACTGTCGAGGGAGCACCCGCGCGCCGGCGGCTCAGCGTGAACGAGCGCGAGCGCCAGATCGTCGATGGCGCGATCCAGTTTTTTGCATCCCACGGCTTTGGTGCCCAGCTGCGCGATCTGGCCAAGAGCATCGGCGTGACACACGCGCTGCTCTACCACTACTTCCCCACCAAGCAGGCCTTGATCGACCGCGTCTACCTCGACGTGTTCGAAGGCCGCTGGCGCGACAGTTGGGATGCACTGCTCGACAACCCGAAGATCGATGTCGAGGACAAGTTCACCGCCTTCTATGCGGACTACGTGAACAACGCGCTTTCGCGCGAGTTCGTTCGCATCCTCATGTTTTCGGGTCTGATGGACCACGCCATCTCCGACCGCTTCTTCGCGATGCTGCGCGAGCGCCTGTTCCCGCGCCTCGTCCGCGAGACGCGGCGTTTTCGCGGTTCCACCTCGCGCGCCAAGCCCAGCGAGCGCGAGCTGGAACTGCTCATGGGTCTGCACGGCGGCATGTTCTACATCTCGATCCGCCGCTGGATCTATGGCCAGGACGTGCACAGCGATGCCATGCACGAGACCTGTGACGAAGCCTTGGTGCGTGACCGCGTGCGCGGCTACCTGCAGTCCAGCCGCGATCTGCTTGAGCCGGCCAAGACCCCCCCGGCTCGCTGAGCCATTCCACCCATACAAAAGAAGGAGACAACGCCCATGAAATTCGCCACCCTCACCGCTGCGGGCCTGCTGGCCCTGGGTGCCGCGCTGCCAGCCGCCGCGCAGCAACGCATCACCGTCAACATCGGCTCCAGCCACCCCACGACCAACATCTGGGCCTACGCCATGAAGGAGGCATTCCAGCCAGAGGTGGACCGCATCCTCAAGGCCGGCGGCGGGAAGTACGAGGTGCGCTGGCGCGAGAACTATGGCGGCACGCTCTACAAGTTCACCGACACGCGCGCCGCGGTGCGCGACGGCATCGTGGACGTCGGGATGGTGGGCACGGTCTGGGAAAACTCGGCCATGCCGCTGCAGAACGTCACCTACTTCACGCCCTTCGCCACCACCAACCACGAGCTGATGATCGAGATTTTCGACAAGCTCAACGTGACCGTGCCCGCGCTGCGCAACAGCTGGGCCACGCAGAACATGGTGCCGCTGTCCTCGCTGATCACCGACACCTATGACATCTACGCCAACTTCCCGATCCGCACCATGGCCGATCTTCAGAACAAGAAGATCAACGCACCAGGCACGTCGGCCAACTGGCTGCGCGAAACCGGCTCCACGCCGGTGGATGGCGCACTCACCACCTACTACACCAACATCCAGACCGGCGTGACGCAGGGCGCCCTGTCGTTCGCCAGCGGCATCGGCCCGGCGCGGGTGTACGAAGTTGCGAAGCACCTCACGCGGGTTGACATTGGCGCGATGTACTTCGGCAGCGTGGCCGCCAACAAGCGCTTCTTCGACAACCTGCCCAAGGATGTGCAGGACGCCTTCGTCCAGGCCGGCAAGGCTGCTTCCAAGGCGCACGGCGCGCACGTCACCAAGACCGCCAACGCGGCCCTGGAAACCATGAAGGCCGCCGGCCTGCAGATCAGCGACCTGCCCCCGGCCGAGAAGGCCAAGTGGGTCAACGGCCTGCCCAACATCGTGCAGCCCTGGTTGCAAGCCACGGGCGAGAACGGCAAGGCCGTGCTCAAGGCCTACTTCGACGAACTGCGTGCGCGTGGCGTGAAGCCCCTGCGCGACTGGGACGGCCAGAACCGCTGAGAGCGCCCTCTCCCGCCCCGCGCCAGTCCGGCGCGGGGCGCCTTCCCCCAGAGGTGATCCGTGCAAAACGAACCTGAGCTCGCCGCCGACGGCGCGGCCGCCGCGCCCGCGGCAACCCATCCCCTGCAAGGCATTGCGCGCGTGCTCGCCGCAGTCGGCACGGTGTGGATCTTTCTCATGATGTTGCTGGTGGTGGCCGACGTGGCCGGCCGCAACTTCTTTGACCATCCCATCACCGGCGTGGCCGAATTCGCGGCACGTTCGGTGGCGTCCATCGTCTTCCTGCAGCTCGCGGCAGCGATCTGCGCGGGCCGCATGACGCGCAGCGACTTCCTGCTGCGCGTGATCGGCAAACGCTCGCGCACCACCCTGCGCCTGCTCGAAGTGGGCAACGCCCTGCTCGGTGCGGCACTGTTCGTCGCCCTGGCCTTCATCGCCTGGCCCGAGTTCACGCAAGCCTGGAGCACCAGCGAGTTCTTCGGTGTGCAGGGCGTGTACACCGTGCCCACCTGGCCGTTTCGCGCACTCATCGTGGGTGGCTCGGTGATGGCCGCAGGCGCGTACCTGCTTCAAATTCCCTCGCTCTGGCGCCACGCCGGCGAGTCCGGAGAACCCACATGACAGAACTTGAATTCGGCGGCGTTCTGATCGGCGCGCTGGTCGTGCTGGTGCTGATGGGCGTGCACATCGCCATCGCCCTCATCGGCATCGGCTTCGCCGGTATCTGGCTGATGCGCGAAGACGTGCAGATGGCCATGCGGCTGTTCTACCTCTCGGCCTACAACGGTGTGGCCGACTACATCTTTGCCACCATCCCGCTGTTCGTGCTGATGGGGCTGCTGGTCTCGGTATCGAACGTGGGCAAGGACACCTTCGATGTGGCCGATGCGCTATTGCGGCGTGTGCGCGGTGGCCTGGGTGTGGCCACGGTCGCGGCCAACACGGTGTTCGCCGCCGTCACCGGCGTGTCGATTGCGTCGGCCGCCGTGTTCACGCGCGTGGCCGTGCCGGAGATGGTGAACCACGGCTATCGCACCGCCTTCGCCGCCGGCACGGTGGCGGGCAGCTCGGTGCTGGGCATGATGATCCCGCCCAGTCTGCTGTTCATCATCTACGGCGTGCTGGCGGAACAATCCATCGGCACCCTGTTCATCGCCGGCATCATCCCGGGCTTCATGCTGGCCGTGGTGTTCGTGGTGATGATCGTGCTCATGGCCACGTACGCGCCCGGCATGGTCTACGACCTCAAGCGCCAGCGCGACGCCTCGCTGCAGCGCAGCGCCGGCGCCGTGCTCACCAGCGCGCAGATGGCCGGCAAGCTGGTGCCCATCGTGCTGCTGGTGGTGCTCGTGCTCGGCGGTCTCTACAGCGGCCTGTTCACACCCACCGAGGCCGGCGGCATTGGCGCCTTCGGCGCTTTCCTGGTCGCCCTGTCGCGACGCAGCCTGGGCCAGGGCAAGCTCTGGCGCGTGCTGCACGAAACCGGCAGCATCTCGGTGACCATCCTGATCCTGCTCATCGCTGCCGGGTTCTACAGCCGCATGCTCTCGGTGGCGGGCGTTCCGATGGCCATCAGCGACATGGTGCAGAGCGCCGGGCTCGGCCCCACCGGTTTCCTGCTGATCTACATCTTCATCGTGCTGACGCTCGGCATGATCCTGGACTCCAGCTCCATGCTGCTGATCATGACGCCCGTGGCCGTTCCCATCGCCACCGAGTTGGGCTTCAACCTGATCCACTTCGGTGTCATCACGGTGCTTGCGGTGGAGATCGGCCTGCTCACGCCGCCCTTCGGCATCTCGGTGTTCACCGTGAAGTCCACCCTCAACGACCCCAAGGTCTCTGTGGAGTCGATCTTCGCGGGCTCGCTGCCATACGTGGGCGCCATGCTGTTCGTCCTGCTGCTGGTGGCCGTATTTCCAGCGCTGTCGCTGGCACTGACCTGAAGGAGATGGCCCGGGCGATCCGCTGTCGCCCTGGCCCGGCAGCGGCTTGATAAGGGGTATTTACCTCAGATCAAGTGATATTCGGCAAATTACTGGAATTCAGTAATTTATCGAACTTCGGTAGAATCGCGGCCATGAACCCGATTCGCAACCCCTTCGCCCCCGGTGCCGGCACGCCGCCGCCCGAGCTGGCTGGCCGCGATGCGTTGCGTGAGTCGCTGCGCGTGGCGCTGGAGCGCGCGCGCATCGGTCGCCCGGCCAAGAGCGCCATGCTGGTGGGCCTGCGTGGTGTCGGCAAGACGGTGCTGCTGGACCGCGTGCGCGACGATGCCGAGATGGCCGGCATCCAGACCGTGCGGCTGGAAGCGCCCGAAGGCCGCTCTCTGCCCGCGCTGCTGGCGCCGCAGCTGCGCCAGGCCCTCCTGCGCCTGAGCCAGAAAGAGGCCGCACGCGACCTCGCCATTCGCGGCCTGCGCGCGCTGGCCGGCTTCGCCAGCCGCCTGAAAGTCACCTACAACGACATCGAGGTCGGCCTGGACTACGAGGCCGAACCCGGCCTGGCCGACAACGGCGACCTGGAGCACGACCTGCAGGCCCTGATGGAGCAGGTGGGCCTGGCGGCCAAGGCGGCCGACACCGCGCTGGCGATGTTCATCGACGAGCTGCAGTACGTGCCGGAGGCACAGCTGGCGGCCCTCATCACCGCCCTGCACCGCACCTCGCAGCGCCAGTTGCCGGTGGTGCTGGTGGGCGCCGGCCTGCCGCAGCTGCGTGGTCAGCTCGGCAACGCCAAGTCGTATGCCGAGCGCCTGTTCGACTTCCCGGTCATCGGTGCCCTGCCCCCCGAGGCCGCGATGCAGGCGATCGAAATCCCCCTGCGCGACGAAGGTGTGGCCATCACCGCACCGGCGCTGCACGAGATCCTGCGCCTGAGCCAGGGTTATGCCTATTTCCTGCAGACCTGGGGCAGCCACACCTGGCTGGCGGCGGACAACAGCCCGATCGGGATCGACGTGGTGCGCAAGGCCAGCATCACCGCCGTGGCCGCGCTGGACGAAGGCTTCTTCCGCGTGCGCTTCGACCGCTGCACGCCGAAGGAAAAACGCTACCTGCGCGCCATGGCCGAACTCGGCGACGGCCCGCACCGCTCGGGAGACGTGGCGGCCTGCCTGGATGAAAAAGTGTCCTCGCTGGCACCCACCCGAAGTACCCTGATCGGCAAGGGCATGGTCTGGAGCCCCACCCACGGCGACACGGCATTCACCGTGCCCATGTTCGCCGCCTTCATGCAGCGCATCATGCCGGGGAACGCCTGGCGCGAGCCCGAGTCACTTACCCGAAGAGAACCGCGATGAACATCGAATTCGAAAACCACAAACTCGAAAAACGCCTGTGCCGCGAGGTCGGCCGCGCGATCGTGGACTACAACATGATCGAAGAAGGCGACCGCGTCATGGTCTGCCTCTCGGGCGGCAAGGACAGCTACGGCATGCTCGACATCCTGCAGAAGCTGCAGGCGCGCGCACCGGTGCGCTTCGAGCTGATCGTGGTCAACCTCGACCAGAAGCAGCCCGGCTTCCCGGCCGACATCCTGCCCGCCTACCTGACCAAGCTGGGCGTGAAGTTCCACATCGAGAACCAGGACACGTACTCCATCGTCAAGCGCGTGATCCCCGAAGGCAAGACCATGTGCAGCCTGTGCAGCCGGCTGCGCCGCGGCATCCTGTACCGCGTGGCGGACGAGCTGGGCGCGACCAAGATCGCGCTCGGTCACCACCGCGACGACATCCTGCAGACGCTGCTGCTCAACATGTTCTTCGGCGCCAAACTCAAGGGCATGCCGCCCAAGCTGGTGAGCGACGACGGCAAGCACGTGGTGATCCGCCCGATGGCCTATGTGCCCGAGAAGGACCTGATCCGCTGGGCCGAGATCCGCGAGTTCCCCATCATTCCCTGCACGCTGTGCGGCAGCCAGGAAAACCTGCAGCGCAAGCAGGTCGGCCTGATGCTCAAGGACTGGGAGCAGCGCTTCCCGGGCCGGGTCGAGAACATGTTCACCGCCTTGCAGAACATCGTGCCCAGCCACCTGATGGACCGCGCGCTGTTTCCTTTTGAAACCATCAAGGCCACCGGCGAGGCCGACGAGAACGGCGACAAGGCCTTTGACGACGAGCCCCTGCCGAAAGCGGGCGCCGGCGAAGCGGCAGCGGCCACGGACTGGCCGGCCCCGGTGGGGAACGCTTCGGCGCCCAAGGCAGTCATACCGATTGCCGCGGCCCACTGAGCACCCCAGCGTCAGCGCGCCGCACACCCCGACAACAGGAGGCAGCATGACCACCCGCGTGACCATCCGAGCAAACGTGTTTCGAATCTTCAAGGGCCTGGGCCTGGCGGCCGCGTTCGCGGCGCTGAGCGGCTGCGCCTCGGTGTACCTGGTGGACAACCAGGTGCAAAGCTACGCCCGCTGGGCCGACCGCGCCAGCGCCCCCGGCGTGCCTGTGGTGATCCCGCAGGCGCCGCAGGTGTACCGCTTCGACCGCCTGCCCTCGCAGCGCGAAGGCAAGGTTGCCACCGGGCAGGACGAACTGGAGAAGCTCACCGAACTGGCGCTGGCCAAGGTGGGCTGGACACGTGCCGCGGCCGGCACCGCCACGCAATGGACGGTGCATGTGGACGGCGGCACGCAGCGCCTGCCACGCGCCCCCTGGGAGAGCCCCTACGACGGCTTCTGGGGCGGCGGTTACTGGGGTGGTGGCTTCGGCCCCGGCTTTGGTTACGGCATGCCGGGGCGCGACTACATCGTGACCGGGCGCGGCCAGATCATCTGGATGCCGATGTACCCGCGCATCGAATCGCCTTACTACAAGCGCGAGGTCTCGCTGATCATCCGCCACGCCGCCAGCGGCAAGGTGGTGTACGAAACCCGGGCCGCTCACGACGGGCGCTGGAACAGCACGAACGGCCTCTGGTCGGCCATGCTGGACGCGGCACTGCGCGACTTCCCGGCCCCGCCCGAAGGCCTGCGCCAGGTCAACATCGAAGTGCCGCGCTGAAGCGGCGCCGGCCGCCGCGCTGGCGGCCTCAGGGCGTGGTGCGGCGCTCCAGCAGTTCGCGGATGGCTTCGCCCAGGGCGTCCATGCTGTCCTGCTTGCCCATCACGTCGCACACACCGGCCTCGGTGGCATCGGCGATCAGCTGGTCGTTCACATGGCCCGAGACGATCGCCACCGGCAGCCCCGGGCGCAGCGTACGCACCGCCTGCGCCACCTCAACGCCCGAGATGCCCGGCATGTTCTGGTCGCTCACCACCAGGTCCACCGGTTCGTCCGGGTGGGCACCCAGCCATTCCAGCGCCGACTCGCCAGACTCGAAGGTGCTGACCCGGTAGCCCTGTTTGCGCAGCAGTCGCCCGACCAGGAAGATCAGCGCCTCGTAGTCGTCGATGTAGATCACGTGTTTGCCCACCGGCGCAGCGACGGCCACCGCCTGGGCCGCGCCCGCGTCCGCCGGCACCGCCGCCTCGTCGGCTCCGGCGGCCAGCGGCAGGTAAACGTCGAAGCGCGCGCCCTCGCCCGGCCGGCTGTGCACCGCGATGGCACCGCGGTGCGCCTTGACGATGCCGTGCACCACCGCCAGCCCCAGGCCCGTGCCCGCGCCCGGCGCCTTGGTGGTGAAGAAGGGTTCGAAGATGCGCTGCTGCGTGGCCTCGCCCATGCCGGGGCCGTTGTCGGCCACGCTCAGGCAGGCGTAGGTGCCACCCGCCAGGCCGCCGAGCTGCAGGCCCTGCGACGCGTCCAGCACCTGCTCGCGCAGCGCCACCGTGATGTCGCCCGAGCCATCTTCCATCGCCTGCCAGGCGTTGGTGCACAGGTTCATCAACACCTGCTGCATCTGCGTCGCGTCGGCCAGCACATACAGGCAGCCCGAGGGCAGGCGCGTCACCAGCCGGATGCCGGCCGGCAGCAGGGAGCGCATCAGGCCCAGCGCATCCTCCACCAGCGGCGTGAGCGGCTGGCGCACCATCTCCTGCGTCTGGCGCCGGCTGAAGGTGAGGATCTGCTGCACCAGCTGGCGCGCGCGGATGGCGGCGCGGTTGATCTCGGCCAGGCTCTCCTGCGCCGGGTGGTTCTCGCCCACGTCCTCGCGCGCCAGCACCAGGTTGCCCAGGATGGCGGCCAGCAGGTTGTTGAAGTCGTGCGCCACACCGCCGGCCAGGGTGCCGATGGCCTCCATCTTCTGCGACTCGCGCAACTGCCCCTCCAGCGCCCGGTGCTGCGCCTCGGCGTGCTTGTGCTCGGTGATGTCGGTGTGCGTGCCCACCATGCGCGTCGGCTTGCCGGCCTCGTCGCGCGCCAGCACCACGCCGCGCGACAGCACCCACTTCCAGTTGCCGTCCTTGCACTGGATGCGGCGCTCGTTGCGGTACGCCGGAGCGCGCCCCTCAAAGTGGACCAGCCGGTCGGCGCGCATCTGGGCCACGTCCTCGGGGTGGGTGCGGGCGTCGAGCGCCACCGAGAGGTTGATCTCGTCGGCCTCGTCGTAGCCGAACATCGCCCTCACGCTGTCGGAGAAGAACTCTTCGTCGGTCACCAGGTCCCAGTCCCACACACCGTCGCCCGCGCTCTCCAGCGCCAGCTTCCAGAGCGCCTCGCTGGCATGCAGCGCGGCCTCGGCGTTCTTGCGGTCGGTGATGTCGAGCAGCATGCCCACCCGCAGGAAACCGCGCTCGTCGGACGACACCGCGCTGGAGCGGTTGCTCACCCACTTGATGGTGCCGTCGGGCAGCACGACACGGAACTCGGTCTCCAGCTGTGCCTGCCCGGCCAGGATGGCGCGCCGGTCGCGCTCCAGCAAGGCCTGGTCTTCGGGGTGGAAATAGCGGGCAATCATCGACGGGTTGCGCATCAGCTCTTCCGCCTCGAAGCCGTAGATGTCGCGGATGCCGGCACTCAGAAAGCGGTACTCGCGGCTGCCGTCGCGCCCCACGTACACAGAGAACACGGCACCGGGCACCTGGGAGGTGATCAGGCGCAGCTGCTCCTCGCTGTCGTGCAGGGCCTTCTGGTTGCGCATGCGCTCGGTGATGTCCTCCACCGTGCCCTCGTAATAGAGCAAGGTGCCGTCATGGTCGCGCACGGTGTGTGCGTTCTCGCTGATCCAGACGCGCTCGCGTGTCTTGTGGCGGTGGATCTCGGAGACGAAACCACGCACGAAGCCATCGCGTTCGAGCAGCGCCCGGAAGACGCTTCGACGCCCCGGATCGACGTACCACTCGCGGGCAATGTCGTTGACCGAGCTCAGCAGGGTGGCCTCGGTGTCGTAACCGTTGAGCGCCACCAGCGCCTGGTTGGCGCGCACCATGCGCCCTTCGGGAGAGCTGCGGTAGGCGCCAATCGGCAGGAAATTGAAGAGCGAGGAAAAATCCCCGTCCGGGCGTGATGGCGGCGGCGTCATGCCTCGGATTGTCTCGCAACCACCGCACCAGACGACCGCAATACGTGCGCCGGCGTGGCGCTGCCGGTACAGTGGTGCACCTTCGTCCGTCTTCAAGGATTTCCTTTGCAAGTCACCCGCATCCTGGCCGTGCGCCATGGTGAAACCGCCTGGAACCGCGACACCCGCATCCAGGGCCACACCGACATCGCCCTCAATGAAACCGGCCGCTGGCAGGCCGCCCAGCTGGCGCAGGCCTTGCGCGACGAGCCGATTGCCGCCGTCTACGCCAGCGACCTGGGGCGCGCCTTTGAAACCGCGCAGGCGGTGGCGCGCACCCGGGATCTGCCGGTGACACCGCACCAGGGCCTGCGCGAACGCCATTTCGGCCGCTTTGAAGGACAAACCTGGTCGGAAATCGAGCAGCGCTGGCCCACCGAAGCCCTGGCCTGGCGCAAGCGCATGCCCGATTTCGCGCCCGCCGGCGGCGAATCGCTGGAACAGCTGCAGCGCCGCGTGATCCCGACCGTGCTGGAACTGGCCTCGCGCCACCCCGGCGAGCAGGTGTTGATGGTGGCGCACGGCGGCGTGATGGACATGCTGTACCGCGCCGCCACCCGCCTGGAACTGAACGCACCACGCAGTTGGGAGCTGCCCAACACCGCCGTCAACCGGCTGCTGTGGTCGCCCGAGGGCCTGAGCCTGGTTGGCTGGGCCGACGTCACCCATCTGCAAGCAGGAAACCCACTCGATGAACGCACCGTCTGACACCCCGCAGGCCGTCCGCTGGCAACGCGCGCAGGCGCTGGTCGGCCAGGGCGTGGCCGCCATCGACACGCCGTCGCTGGTGATCGACCTCGACGCCATGGAGCGCAACCTCAACCACATGGCCGCCTACGCGCGCACGCACGGCCTGCGCCTGCGCCCGCACGCCAAGATGCACAAGAGCGCCGAGATCGCCCGCATGCAGATGGCGCGCGGCGCGGTCGGTGTGTGCGTGCAGAAGACCGACGAAGCGCTGGCGCTGGCCGCGGCCGGTGTGAACGACATCTACATCAGCAACGAGGTGATCGCCTTCCCCAAGCTGCAGCGCCTGGCCGAGGCGGTGCGCGACCTGCCCACGCGCTTCGGCATCGCGGTTGACAGCGCGGCCGGCGTGCTGCGCCTGGCCAGCGCGCTGGTGGACGCGCAGGTGAGTGGCGAAGCGCGCATCGACGTGTTCGTGGAAATCGACGTCGGCCAGGGCCGCTGCGGCGTGCCGCCGGGCGAGCCGGCAGTAGACCTGGCGCGCCTGATCGCCGAACACCCGGTGCTGCGTTTCGCCGGCCTGCAGGCCTACCACGGCGGCGCCCAGCACCGGCGCGACCCGGGCGAACGCGCACAGGCCATTGCCGAGGCCGCCTGGGCCGCCGCGCTCACCCGCGAGCGGCTGCAGGCCGCCGGCTTCGAGGTGCCGCTGATCACCGGCGCCGGCACCGGCACCTTTGCACTGGAAACCGCCAGCCACGTCTGGGGCGAACTGCAGGTCGGCTCCTACCTGTTCATGGACGCGGACTACGCGCGCAACGAAAGCGCGCCGCAGGCCCCGGTGTTCGAGCACGCGCTGTTCGTCAAGGCCCAGGTGATCAGCCGCGCCGCGCACCACGCGGTGTGCGACGCCGGCCACAAGAGCCACGCGGTGGACAGTGGCCTGCCCGCGGTGTGGAGCCCGCCCGGCCTGTCGTTTGCCAACGGCGGCGACGAACACGGCTTGCTGCACGCCAGCCCGGCCGGCAGCCCGCTGCCCTCGCTGGGCGACACGGTGTGGCTGGTGCCGGGCCACTGCGACCCGACGGTGAACCTGCACGACTACCTGGTGGGTGTGCGCGGCGGGCTGGTGACGGGTGAGATCGAGCGCCTGATCCGCATCGACGCGCGCGGCGCCGTCGGTTAAGGCCTAACCGCCACCGGGCGCAAAGATCTGCGCCTCCAGCCCCATGGCGCGAATGCGCTCGGCCGCCTGCTCGGCCTGCGCGCGGCTGGCCAGCGGACCCACCCGCACCCGCGTGAGCGGCGTGCCCTTGGCCGATTCGGTGCTTTGCAGGATGGCGGGCAAACCGGCTTCCACCAGGCGCGCCTGCGCCTTTTCGGCATTGGCGCGCTCGGCGAACAGCCCGACGTTGATGCCATGCGCCTGCGGCAGATCGTCCGCCGGTGCGGCGCTTGGTGCTGCAGACCGGGGGGGGGCGGCCACGGGTTTGGAGGTGGCTGGCGGTGGCGTCTGCTTGGGTGCAGCCATGGCAGGGGTGGCAGGGGTGGCAGGGGTGGCAGACACGGCCACCGCCGGTACCTCGGGTGCAGGTGCAGGTGCAGCGCTCTCCGGCTCGGTCTGCGACGGAGCCACGCTGGCCAGGTTGACCTCGACCTCCCTCGCAGGTTCGGCCACGGGCGATTCGGCTGCCACGGCGGGTTCTGTTTCAACGGCGTGGTCTGGCACGGCCACGAACGCAGCCGGCGTCGCCTCGGGCGCGGACTGCTGTGTCGGCGGCATCACCATCGCGTCACCCCCCCGCGTGCCCGGTGCGCCGGGCCGCAGCCACAACACCGCCGCCAGCACGGCCAGCGCCAGCAGGCCGTTGAGTGCCGCCAGGCCCCACAGACGGCGCCGCGTGCTGGCCTGTGTTTCCAGCATGGCGCAAGCCTCGCGCACCGTGCGGGCCTCGCGCACCGCGCGCGTGATGCGCCGGCGCGTGTCCGCGTGCAGCAAGGCCGGGCCCCACACGCCCGGCACCGCGATGCTCAACAACAGCAACGCGCCAAAGGCGCCCCACTGCACACCCGGCGGCCACTGCGGCCACAGCCACCAATCGCGCAACGGGCCCAGCACCAGCAACAGCACACCACCGGCGCAGGCCAGGTAAACCAGCGCCGCGCCCCAGAGCTGGCGGAACAGCATCCAGTTCAGGGTGAGCAGCCCGGCGGCCCAGTTCCACACCGGGCTGGCGCGCCCGGCGGCGTCGAAGCGCTCGAACGCGGGCAGGTGCTGCGCCGTGTTCACCGGGCCAAGGGCGGCGCGGTACAGCGCGGTGGTGGCACTCTCCGGGGCAATCGGTGGGGTGACAGGCATGGGCGCGATTCTGGCATGGCGATGCGGGTTGATGCCACTGCGAAAACCAGCACTTGCGCCCATCCGCCCGGGCCGCCCGCGCCACCACCCGGGCGCGCCTTCATGCCCGAGGGCTCATTCGGCTTTGAGGGAGATGTTGGTTTCCTTGACCATCGTCGCCCACTTCTTCGACTCGTCGATCAGGTACTGGCGATAGCCCTCGGGTGAGATGGGCGGCGGCACGGTCACCGAGAGCTCGGCAAAGCGCTTCTGCACCGGCGCGCTGGCGGTGACGGCGGCCAGGTCGGTGTTGATCGTTTTCAGGATCTCGGCCGGCGTACCGGCCGGTGCCACCAGGCCAAACCAGAGCGGCAGCGCCACCTTGATGCCATCTTCCTGCAGGGTCTTGACCCCAGGCAGGGCGGGATTGCGCTCGGCCGACGTGACCGCGATCGCCTTGAGCTTGCCTGACTGCACATGCGGCAGGGCCGAACCCGCCACCATCATGGCCACGGACACGCGGCCGGCCAGCAACTCGGGAATGAACTGCGCCTCGCCACGGAACGGCACGTGCAACAGGTCGGCACCGAGCGATACGTTGACGTATTCCATGCCGATGTGCGGCACGGCGCCGGCACCGGCGGTGGCGTAGCTCATCTTGCCCGGATTGGCCTTGGCGTAGGCGGCCATGCCACGCAGGTCGGTATAGGGCTCGTTCGCGCCAGCCACCACGATCATGCCGGACGAGGACACTGGTCCGATGGCGGCGTAGGCCGTCGCCGGGTCGTAGGCCTTGCCGTGCATGAGGGGGTTCATGGCCACCGGCCCGGTGGCCGTCTGCATCAGCGTATGGCCGTCGGGCGCAGCATGCATCAGGGCCTGCGTGGCCACCAGACCGTTGGCGCCGGACCGGTTCTCCACCACCACGGGCTGGCTCCACTTCGCCTGCAGCCCGTCGGCGACCAGGCGGGCGTAGATGTCTGCGGCGCCACCAGCCGGCGCATGCACGATCAGCTTGACGGGTCGTGTGGGCCACTTGCCCTGGGCGGACGCTCCGGTCAGGGTCAAGGCCCCGAGAACGAGCGCACCGAGGGCGAACATGGGTCGGAAAAGCATGGTTTTTGTCTCCTGTTGGAACGGCGGTCACCGGGTCTCGGGTCGCTCTGGAGAAAACTATACGAAGCCCCAACCATAAAGAAAAGCCAAATAATTTTTCAAAGCATTCATTAAAAATTGATAATCGGCAGCCATGCACTTTTCCTTCAAGCAACTGCGCGTCTTTGCAACGGTGGCGCACACCTCGAGCTTCGTCGAGGCGGCCCAGGTGCTGCACGTGACCAGCGCGGCTTTGAGCGTGACCATCAAGTCGCTGGAGGAAGCCACCGGCTTCCCGGTGTTCGAGCGCACCACGCGCTCGGTGCGCCTCACGCCCCAGGGCGCCACCATGCTGCCGCTGGTCGAGCAGCTGCTGGCCGAACACCAGCAACTGCACGAGGCGGTTCGCCACATCGCACAGAACAAGTCAGGCGTCGTGCGTGTGGGAGCGAGCCAGTTGCTCAGCTGCTCCATCCTGCCGCCGGCCATCACCGATTTCCAGGCGCAATGGCCCGACATCGACGTCACCCTGGTGCCCGCGCCTTACGACAACGTGCAGGAGATGCTGCAGCGCAAAGTCGTGGACATCGGCATCGGCCCGGAGCGCATCTGCGAGCCGGGCATGTCGTCCGACCTGTTGTTCTCGTCCGGGCTGTCCCTGGTGTGTTCGACACGCCACCGCCTGGCCAGGTCAAAGTCCGTTCGCTGGTCTTCGTTGAAGGACGAGCAGGTGCTGTTGGCCGATCGTCGGGCGGCCACGCTGCTGGCGCGCGACTCCCGTCACGTTGTGGATTTCGAGAACGCGCGCGAGGTGGGGCATTTCTCCACGGCGCTGGCCATGACCTCGGAGAACGAGGGCGTCATGTTTGCACCCGAATTCACCACGCCCCTGCTCAGGCCCTACGACCTGGTGATGATGCCCATGACCACGCCGCGGGTGAAGCGCCAGTTCATGATCTTCCGCAACGAGCGCGCCGGCCTGAGCGCAGCGGCGCGCCTGCTCACCGAGTTTTTTGCGCAGCGTTTCAGGTCGTGAAGCCAAACAGGCGGGCCGCGTTGTCGTGCATCACCTTGCGGCGGTCCGAGGCATCGGGCAGCAGCTCCTCCGCCAGCGCGAGCACCGTGCCGTAGTCGATGCGTGAGGCCGCGCGCAAGAAAGGCCAGTCCGAACCCCAGATGCAGGCGTCGGGAGAAAACGCCTCCAGCAAACGCCGGGCATAGGCTTGGGCATCGGCGTGCGGATACGCCTGCTCAGAGAACTTGGCCTGGCCCGAGAGCTTGATCACCGCCCGGCGACTGCGGCCCAGTTCGAGCAGGGCCTGAAAGCCGGGCTGGTCCAGCCCCGTGCCGGGCACCGGCCGGCCGCAGTGGTCCACCAGCACACGCACGCCCGAGCCCTGCAGCAACGGCATCAGGCCGGGCAGTTGATCACCATGCACCTGGATCTGCAGGAACATGTCGAGCGCCTCCAAAGTGCGCACCAGCGGCGCGCAATCCTTGTAGTGCTCGACGCCGTTGAGGCTGGCATTGAACGCCACCCCGACCACGCCCTGCTGCCGCAGCGCCTCGAGCGCATCGCGCGACATGTCGTTGGGCACCACGGCAATGCCCTTGTAGCGGCCCTCGCTGTGCGCGATGGCGTCCAGCATGCAACGGTTGTCCACGCCGTAGCCCGAGTTGGGCCCCACCAGCAGCGCGCGTTCGACGCCGTACGTGCGGTATACGCTGGCCAGATAAGGCGCGGTGCCGATCTCACTGCCCGAGGGCGCATAGGCCGTGCCGGGCGCGTAGGGAAAACGCACGGGGTCGAACACGTGCGCGTGGCAATCGATCTTGGGCTCGGTGAACAGGCTCATGTGGGTTCCTGAGAGGGGCGGCGTGTGCCGGGCGTGATGCCGCTTCGGCCTCCGTCGACGGGCAGCACAACCCCATTGATGTACGAGGACGTCTCGGACGCCAGAAAGCAGACCGCGGCGGCCAGTTCGTCGGGGTAGGCGGGCCGCCCCATCGGTGTCTGCGCCACCAGCGGTGCAAACCGCGCGTGCGGCGCTGCGTCGCGCTCCACCATCATGGCGCGCGCCACGCAGTTGACACGGATGCCATGCACGGCGAACTCGTCCGCCATCACGTGGGTGAGGGGCACCAGACCGCCTTTGGCCGCCGAATACGCCGGGATCTGGGGGTTGCCCAGACTCCCGTCGATCGAGCCGATGTGCACGATGCTTGCACCACCCTCTGTAGCCCCCGCGCGCTTGAGCAAAGGCAGAAAGGCCTGCGTGGCATGCACCGGACCCAGCAGGTTGACCGTGACCGCTCGCAGCCACTCGGCTGGCGACGAGCCTTCCACCGTGCCCATCACCGACTCGAAATGGCTGTTGATCAGCGCGTGCACCGGCCCCAGCGCCTCCCCCGCGCGCGCCACGGCAGCGGCCAGTGCGGATGCATCACAGGGGTCGGCCATCAGCACATCGACCCGGCCTCCCGGTGCACGGATTTCTGCCACCAGCGCCTCCAGCGCGGGCACGTCATCGTCCACCAGCCAGACATGGGCGCCAGCCTGCGCGAATGCACGCGCGCACACCGCGCCCACATGCAGGTTGCGTGCGCCGCCGGCCACACCAAACGCGCCGCCACCCTGGTTCGAGATCGAGACGACGACGACCGTCCGGTTGTCAAAGCGATGCTGCATGCCGTTCCTACAGATTCCAGAAAAGATCAGGCCCCGGCACGCAGCCCCTCGCGGAACGCCGCCACCGAGTTCTTGGCGGCTTGCGTCAGCATGAAGATGTCGCCGCCCACCGAGACGAAGCGGAAGCCCTGCTCGACGCGCTTGAGCGCTGCCTGCGGCCCCGAGCAGAGGATACCCGCCACCTTGCCGGCGGCCCGCGTGCGCTCACAGATGGAGGCGATCGCGTCGCGAACCTCGGCGTGGTCCGACTCGCTCACCGGCGGGCAGCCAAAGGCGATCGCCAGGTCGTTCGGTCCGATGAAGATGCCGTCCAGCCCTTCAACCTCCAGGATTTCATCCAGCGCGTCAAAACCGGCGCGCGTCTCCACCATCGCGAGTTTCACGATCTCGTCGTTGGCCTTGGGGAAATAGTCTGGCCCGCCATAGATCTGCCCCCGCACCGGGGCATAGGAGCGCACGCCGTGCGGATAGTAGCGGCAGGCGCTGACGAAGGCCTGAGCCTCTTTCGCGCTGTTGATCATGGGACAGATGACGCTGTACGCGCCGGCATCGAGCACGCGGCCGATGTGCGTGGGGTCGTTGGCAGCCAGGCGCGCCATCGGCATGGCGGGGGTGGACGACAGCGCCTGGAACATGTGCAGCATCTGCTCGAAACTGATCATGCCGTGCTGCAAATCCAGCGTGACGACGTCATAACCCTGGTGTCCCAACACCTCGGCCGTAAATGGCGAGGGGATGGACAGCCAGCCGCTCACCACCACGCCATCACGTGCCCAAATGGATTTCATGGAATTGGCCCGCATTCAAGTCTCCTGTGTCTGTGCAGTTGACCGGTGTCAACCTGGGCGCAAATGTAGGGGTTGCCGTCAGAAAAAATAAGCTAAACAAATTTCTCTTCTATTAGAAAAAATTTGACAGTGACCACCATCGGCCAGGACCCGACAGCCGACAGCCGACCGGCAAAGGTCTAGGGGTTGATGCCAGCCTTCCCATCGCTTGGTTCGGCCCACAATGCGCGCATGCGCCGCAGCCCCCTCCCCTGCCTCCCGTGAGCCCGAGCCAGATCATCGTGCTGGCCGCGCCGGTGTTCTTCGTGCTGATCGCGCTCGAATACACCATCGGCCGGCGGCGCCAGCGCAATACCTACCGGCTCGACGACGCCATCACCAGCATCGGCCTGGGCATGCTGAGCCAGATCAGTGCGGTGTTCACGCGGCTGCTGCGCGTGGGCCTGTACACCGCCGTGTACTCGGCGGTGGCGATCTGGCCCGACCACCCGTTCTGGACCAGCTGGGCCGGCTGGCTCGTCGCGCTGGTGTTCTACGACTTCTGCTACTACTGGCTGCACCGCACCGGGCATGAGAGCGCCGTGTTCTGGGCCGCGCACGTGGTGCACCACCAGAGCCAGGACTACAACCTCTCCACCGCGCTGCGCCAGACCAGTTCGGGTGCACTGCTCGGCTGGGTGTTCTACCTGCCCATGGCCGTGGCCGGTGTGCCGCCGCTGGTGTTCGGCGTGGTCGCGCTGATCGACCTGCTCTACCAGTTCTGGGTGCACACCGAACAGGTGGGCAAGCTCGGTTGGTTCGACCGCTGGTTCTGCAGCCCTTCCAACCACCGCGTGCACCACGCGGTGAACGACCGTTACCTGGACCGCAACTACGGCGGCATCCTGATCGTCTGGGACCGGCTGTTCGGCAGCTTCCAGGAAGAAGACGAAAAGTGCGTCTACGGCACGCGCAAGCCGCTGCAGAGCTGGGACCCGCTGTGGGCCAACGGCGAGGTGTACTGGGGCCTGTTGAAAGATGCGTGGCACACGCGACGCTGGGCCGACAAGCTGCGCGTGTGGCTCAAGCCCCCGGGCTGGCGGCCGGCCGACGTGGCGGAGCGCTTCCCTTCACCGGCCTTCAACATCCACACCGTGCAGGCCTACGCACCACCGATGACGCGCACGATGCAGGTGTTTGCCGGCCTGCAGTTCCTGCTGATGCTGGCCGGCGTGGCGGCGTTCCTGTGGGTCGCCGACGGTTGGCCACTGGCGCGCAGCGCGGTGGTGTTCACAGTGCTGCTGGTGGCGCTGTGGAGCATCGGCGCTGTGATGCAGGGCCGCATCTCGATTGGCGAGGCGTTGATGATCGAAAGCGGCGCGCTGTCCATGGCCAGCGCTGCACTGGGCGCGATCGAGCTGCACCGCGTCTTCAAACCGCTGACCATGCTGATCGCCCTGGCCGTGGTGGTTGCGCATGCGCGGAACCGGGGCGGACTGCGGCGCGCCCACTGGCTGCTGCTGGGCGCGCTGGTGGCCTCGCTCGCGGGTGATGCCTTCCTGATGTTCCCGGGCTTCTTCATCCCGGGCCTGGCGTCTTTCCTCATCGCCCACCTGGCCTACATCGCCCTGTTCCGACAAGACGCGCCCTGGTTCGCCAACCGGCGCGTGCTCGCGGCCACCGTGGGCATGGGCGTGGTGATGTACGCCTTTCTCTGGCTAGGTGGCCTGCCGGCGGCACTGCGCGGGCCGGTGGCGGCCTATGTGCTGGTGATCGCGCTGATGGCCGCGCAGGCCATGGGCCGCGCGCTGCACTTGCGCAACCACGCGGCGGTGGCGGTGGCCATCAGCACCGTCTTCTTCATGTTGAGCGATGCGCTGCTGGCCACGAACCGCTTCGTGTCGCCGCTGCCGATGTCGCAGGTGTGGGTGCTCGGCACTTACTACGCGGCGCAGGTGCTGATCGTGGTCGGGATGCTGCGCGGCCTGGCGGGCATCGGCGCCGTGCCTGAAGCGCCCAGCTCGGTCACGAACTCAGCGGCGGGGCGGTGACGCGGGCTTGAGCCCGTAGTAGAAGACCCAGGCCACGCCGATGTACACCAGCGGATAGGCCGCCATGTAGGCCAGCAGCGTCCAGTAGGCAGACAGGCGATCCTCCGCCACCAGCAGGGCCCGAGCCAGCGCAACGCCCAGCGCCAGGGTGCAGACCAACAACACCAGGTAGGCCGCGATGGTGGCGGCGTGCAGGAGGCGGTTCCTTGCGCCGGGCAGTTGCAACTCGCCCGACCACAGCCGGCGCGGAACCTGGTACAGCCGATAGAGGGCGAGGCCAAAGACCAGCGGAATGATGAGCGCGGGTAAAACGAACACGGGATGCCTGGCGGGACGCGCCTGTCTCGTGGCCGTCAGGCCACCCAGGAGAAACGAAAGGCGTTGTGCTCCCCCGGCAGGACACGCTGCGCGATGGACGCCGCCAGCGGCATGCCTGCATCGCTGTTGGTGAACACCACGAAGCCGTCTCGCGATGAGGCAGATGCCATCGCAAACGCGCGAAACCCGGGGTTGTTGCCCCATTGCCAGAGACAGGGCCCGCCCTCTGTCCGCTCGATCCCCCAGCCGAGACCCCACTGCAGGCCAAGCGGTCCGTCCACGTCAATCGGCTTGCTCAGGGTCAGCGACAGGAGCGGCTCGTTGGCCAGCAGCGCCGACATGAAGCGTGCATAGTCGGCCGCCGTGGTGAGCATCGAGGCGGCCGCCAATGCGCTGGGGAAGCGCACCCGCTGCCGAAAGCCCAACGCCGAGAAGCCGTGCACGGCGCGGGCTTCAAGATCGTCGCGCCACACCAGGCTCGAATCGGCCATGCCCAGCGGCTGGAACACCTGCTGCTCGACATGGGCCGCCAGGTCCATCTGGCCGATGGACTCGATCACGCTCTGCAGCAGAACGAAGCCCTCGCCGGAGTAGCCCCAGCGTTGGCCAGGGTCAAACTCAAAAGCGAGGGGCTTGCCGGACCAGTTCGGAAAGCCGGCGCTGTGGTTGAGCAACTGGGCCACCGAGACACGCCGGAGCACGCTGCCGGGCACCTGATCGTGTGCGTCGCCGGGGCCCCGCTTCAACGGGCTCTGAAAGTGCTTGTAGCCATTGGGAAGGTATCGGGACACCGGCGCGTCGAGATCGAGCTGGCCGGCGAGTGCCAGGCGCAGCGCCGCATAAGCCACCACGGGTTTGGTCAGGGACGCGGCCTGGAAGACGGCGTCTGCCTGCGCCGTGGCATCGGCGCAGCCGGAGACAAGCACCGGGCTGCCCGGTATGCCCGCGCGCAAGACGACATACGCGGCGGAGCAGACCTTCAAGTCCGTGGCCAGAACCTCGGGCGGCTTGTCGCGCAGCAGGGTGATGTCGCTGGCGCAGGACGCCACGAACGGCAGGCCGGCACCTGCCAGCAAAAGCTTTCTTCGGTCGATGGACATGAGGGTGCTGAAAGTTCGGACTGGAGAAATCACAAGGCTCGGCATCGACAATCGGGCGCGCCAGGCTTTACTCCCGATCCCCCTCCGCGCGCAGCCGCGCCCTGATCGGATCGAGCCGCGCCGCCAGTTCGTTCAGCCGCGCACGCGTTTGTGCGGACGGCGCGGTGCTGCGGTACTGAGCCACCTCCAGCGTCATGATCTCCAGCATGGTGGCGTGGAACTCGGCGAGGTCGGTGAGCATGGGTGTGAACTGGCGGCTGTCCAGGGCCTTGAAGGCAGCGTCCACCTCGGTGTAGGCCGGAATGTGGCGCTGCTCCAGCGCCTCGATGAAGCCGTCTTCGCTCAGGCGCCTGGCCCTTTGTGCGTCGACGTCGGCCTGCAGCGCTTTCTCTGCCGCCTGCAACTGCGGCAACACACCGTCCAGCGCGCTCTGCGTGGCGAAGAGCTCGCCGTGGTCTGCACCCGGCCGCGCCGTCGTCACCAGTCCGCCGACCACCAGCAGCACCGCCAGCACGGACACGGCCTGGCGCCCCAGCCGCCGCGCCGCGCCGGCCTGCTCGTCGATCTGCTCGACCAGCAGCCAGGCCATCAAGGCGCCGGCCAGCAGGCCACCCACGTGGGCGGCGTTGTCGATGCCCGAGCGCGCAAATCCCTGCGCCAGCATGAGCGCCACGAACACGCCCTGGCTGGTCATCAGCTGTGTCGCCATCGCCTTGGGCACGCTGGCACGGTGCTGGTACACGCCCACCAGCAGCGCACCCAGCACGCCGAACACCGCGCCCGAGGCGCCCACCGACACCGCCTGCTGCGACGAAAAATGCAGGCTGAGCGCGCTGCCCGCCAGGCCCGCGCCGAGGTAGATGAGCAGGAACTGGCCATTGCCATACCAACGGCAGACGCGCCGGCCGGCGTCCCACAGCGCGAACATGTTCAGCCCCAGGTGCAACACGCCGCCGTGCAACACGGTGGCCGTGAACAGCCGCCAGTACTCGCCGTCGCGCACCACGGCGGTGGTGGAGTTCGCGCCCCAGGCAAACAGCTCGGCCGGGGTCGGCTTCATCGGGCTCATGCCGTCCAGCAGGTTGAACAGCCACACCGCAACGTTGACGGCGATCACCAGGTACACCGCCCAGGGCACCGGCGTGAGGCTGCGCAGCCGCGCCTCAAAAGCCTCGTGCGCCTGCAGCGCTTCCATGCGCCCATTCAGCACCGTCTGCGCCTGGTGCGAGGCATGCTGGCGAAACGCTTGCAGCGCCGCCTGCGCCGCGATGGCGCGCTCGCTGCGGCGCAACGGGCCGAGCACGATGGCGCGCTTGAGACCGCGGTGGAACAGGCTCGCCGTGGCGGCCCGCGACACGGCGCCTTCGTGCAACACGATCTGCAGCTGGTCCAGGTTCTGCACCTGCAGGTGCTGCAGATCGTCCATGTCGCTCCAGGGAATGGTCTGGCCCTTGAGCAGGAAACCCCCGATGCCGTCGGCGCCAACGCTGAGGATGGGGTGCGCGCTGAGGAAGGGCTTGAGCAGCAGCCAGGCCATCAGGCCCAGAAACACGCCCAGGGCGGCGAACATCCAGCCGCCACGCGAGCCGGCCGCGACCGCGCCCACCACACAGCCCGCCGCCAGCAAGGCCATGAACGCCGCCAGCCAGACCGTGCTGCTGGTCCACGACGCTCGAAATACCTGCTGGCCATCGCCCGTTGCCAGCCGCATGCGCTCATCCATGTCGCCCCTCCCCTGAACGGTTTTCCAACGGCTTTCAACCGCTTGCTGTTTGGGTGTGGTCAGTCGGCAAACAGCTCGTTCGGCGACGCCGGTGGCGCCACGCCGAGGTGCCGGTACGCCGCCAGCGTGGCGATGCGCCCGCGCGGCGTGCGCTGCAGAAAACCTTGCTGGATCAGATAGGGCTCGATCACGTCCTCGATCGTGTCGCGCTCTTCACCGATGCTGGCGGCGATGTTGTCCAGTCCCACCGGGCCACCGTCGAAGCGGTGGATCACGGCCTCCAGCAGCTTGCGGTCCATCAGGTCGAAGCCCTGCGGATCCACGTCGAGCATGGCGAGCGCGCGGTTGGCAATGTCCTGCGTGATGGTGCCGCTGCCCTTCACCTCCGCGTAGTCGCGCACGCGGCGCAGCAGGCGGTTGGCAATGCGGGGCGTGCCGCGCGAACGGCGCGCGATCTCGAAGCCGCCGTCGTCGTCCATCGGCGCGTTCAGCAGGCCGGCGCTGCGCTTGACGATGCGCGCCAGCTCTTCCGAGGTGTAGAACTCCAGCCGCGCCACGATGCCGAAACGGTCGCGCAGCGGGTTGGTGAGCATGCCGGCGCGCGTGGTGGCGCCGACCAGGGTGAAGGGCTGCAGATCGAGCTTGATGCTGCGCGCCGCGGGTCCCTCGCCGATCATGATGTCGATCTGGTAGTCCTCCAGCGCGGGGTAGAGGATTTCTTCGACGACCGGGCTGAGCCGGTGGATCTCGTCGATGAACAGCACGTCATTGGCTTCGAGGTTGGTCAGCAGCGCCGCCAGGTCCTTCGGCTTCTCCAGCACCGGCCCGCTGGTCTGGCGCAGGTTCACGCCGAGTTCCTGCGCAATGATGTGGCTCAGCGTGGTCTTGCCCAGGCCGGGCGGGCCGAACAGCAGCACGTGATCGAGCGCCTCGTGGCGCTTCTTCGCCGCGCCGATGAAGATTTCCAGTTGCTCGCGCACCTTGGCCTGGCCCACGTACTCGTCGAGCAACTTGGGCCGCAGCGCACGCTCGATCGCCTCTTCTTTCGGCGACGCCGGGGCCGCGGACACCACGCGCGGCGCGGGGGCGAAATCGTCGGTCTGGATGCTCATTTATTTCGCCAGTGCTTTCAGCGCGAGCTTGATGCCTTCGCTCACACCCACGTCCTTCGGCAGCGCCTTCAGCGCCGCGGCGGCGTCCTTCTCGCTGTAGCCCAGGGCCATCAGCGCCTGCTGGATATCGCTCTGCACATCGCTCTGCGCCGGGCCGGCGCCGGGGGCGAGGTTCAGGTCGGCGCCGAGCTTGCCCTTGAGTTCGAGCAACAGGCGTTCGGCGGTCTTCTTGCCGATGCCGGGCACCTTGACGATACGCCCGCTCTCCTGCGCACTCACCGCCTGCGCCAGGTCGGCCACGCTCATGCCCGAGAGCACCGAGAGTGCGGTGCGCGGGCCGACGCCGCTGATCTTGATCAGCTGGCGAAAAGCCTCACGTTCGGACGCGGTGCCGAAGCCATAGAGGATCTGCGCGTCCTCGCGCACCACGAAGTGCGTGAGCAGCGCCACCTTCTCGCCCGTGGCGGGCAGGTTGTAGAAGGTGCTCATGGGCACGTCCACCTCATAACCCACGCCGTGGCAGTCCATCAGGATCTGGGGCGGGTTTTTCTCCAGCAGGGTACCGGTCAACTTGCCTATCATCGGGAAATTCCTTGGTTCACTGGATTATCGGTTTGATTCTCAGACACACCTTCTCCCCGCCCGACAACACGCGCATGGCGCACCTCTGCGGTCCCATGGACAGCCACATCCGCAGCATCGAGGCGGCGCTGCAGGTCAAGGTGGCGCACCGGTTCGAGCAGTTCCGCATCGAAGGCCCCAAGGCCCGGGCCAACCAGGCGCTCGAAACCCTGCAGGCACTCTACGAGATGGCGAAGAAGCCGATTCCGCCCGAGCAGGTGCAGCTCATGCTCAGCGGCGACACCGCCCTGGCCGAACCCGGCGACGGCGCGCTGGCGATGCAGACGCGGCGCGGCGAGGTGCGCGGGCGCACGCCCAACCAGGCGCGTTACCTGGAAAACATGGCCACGCACGACATCACCTTCGGTATCGGCCCGGCCGGCACCGGCAAGACCTACCTGGCGGTGGCCTGCGCGGTGGACGCGCTGGAGCGCAGTGCGGTGCAGCGCATCGTGCTCACGCGCCCGGCGGTGGAGGCGGGCGAGAAGCTCGGTTTCCTGCCCGGCGACCTGGGCCAGAAGGTAGACCCCTACCTGCGCCCGCTGTACGACGCACTCTACGACCTGATGGGCGCCGACAAGGTGGCGAAAGCCTTCGAGCGCCAGCAGATCGAGATCGCGCCGCTGGCCTTCATGCGCGGGCGCACGCTCAACCACGCCTTCGTCATCCTGGACGAGGCGCAGAACACCACGGTGGAGCAGATGAAGATGTTCCTCACCCGCATCGGCTTCGGCGCCAAAGCCGTGGTGACGGGCGACGTGAGCCAGATCGACCTGCCGCGCACCCAGCTCAGCGGCCTGATCGACGCCGAGCGCGTGTTGAAGCGCGTGCAGGGCATCGCCTTCAACCGCCTCACCAGCGCCGACGTGGTGCGCCACCCGCTGGTGGCGCGCATCGTGGACGCCTACGACGCACGCACGCCGCGCGCCGACCACGAAGAGCCCGCCGCGCCGGCCAAGCGCGCGCGCCGCAAAGCCGTTTGAGACCCCGTTTGAGACCCCGTTTGAATTTCCGCACCATGTTTTCAGCAGCTTCCTTCCTGCGTGGCCTGGGCACCCTGTGCCTGGCCACCCTCGCGCTGGGCACCGCCCAGGCCCAGACCAGCCCCACCGACAAACCGGCTGCCGAGGCCGCTGCGGTGCAGCAACCCTCGCTGGTGTTCAGCAGCCAGGCCGTGCGTTACCGCTGCGACGGCGGTGCCGAAACCGAACTGGCCTACCTGAACCTGAGCAACGGCACCGCCTTCGCTGCCCTGCACCACGGCGGCCGCACCCTGATGCTGCAGGGCCGGCGCGCCACCACCGGCGTGCGCTTCGTCGCGCTCGATCCGCAGCACCACCTGCGCTGGTACACCCAGGGCATGAAGGGCGAACTCAGCACGCTCGACGCCAACGGCCAGGAACAGGTTCTGATGTCCAACTGCTTCGCCCAACCGGCGAACCCACGCTGATGGCCGCGCCCCTGCCCACGCTCAGCCTGTCGCTGCAATTCGGCGCGCTGGCCGACGCTGCCACCCACCGCGCCGCGCTGCCGCGCCACTGGGTGACACGCTGCATCCGCCATGCGCTCGACGGCGACGCCGAAATCACCGTGCGCATCGTCGATGCCGAAGAAGGCCAGGCGCTCAACCGCGACTACCGCCAGCGCGACTACGCCACCAACGTGCTGACCTTCGACTACGCCATCGAACCCGTGGTGATGGCCGACCTCGTGCTGTGCGCGCCCGTGGTGGCGCGCGAAGCCGCCGAGCTGAAGAAACCGCTGACCGAGCACTACGCCCACCTGCTGGTGCACGGCACCCTGCACGCGCAGGGCTGGGACCACGAGACCGGCGAAGAAGACGCGGAAGAGATGGAAGCGCGCGAAACCGAAATCCTGGCCGGGCTCGGCCAGCCCGATCCGTACAAGTAGATCCCCCCGCCCCCCAGGGGGCGCGCGCGACGGCCCGGCCAGGCCGGTTCCGTGCGAGCACTGGACCGTGGCGACCTGCGGTGTCAGCCCGTGATGCGCAACGGAATCGTCACCGGCCCGTCGTTGACCAGGTGCACCTGCATGTCGGCGCCGAAGCGGCCGGTGGCCACCTCGGGGTGGGCCGCGCGTGCCGCCTTCACGAATGCGTCGTAGAGCGCCTCGCCCTGCGCCGGCGGTGCCGCGCCGGTGAAGCCCGGGCGGTTGCCGCTGCGGGTGTCGGCCGCCAGGGTGAACTGGCTCACGATCAGCAGGCCGCCGCCGATGTCCTGCACGCTGCGGTTCATCTTGCCGGCCTCGTCGCCAAAGATGCGCAGCTTGAGCACCTTGGCCAGCAGCTTCTCGCCCACCGCCTCGGTGTCTTCGGGTTCGGCGCACACCAGCACCAGCAGGCCGGGGCCGATGGCCCCCACGGTCTGGCCGGCGATGTCCACACGGGCCTGGCTCACACGTTGCAGCAGCGAAATCATGTTGTTGGATCGTCCTGGTTCAGAGAAAGGGTTTCCACGTCGCTCGGCAGCAGCTGGATGCTGGCGCGCAGCCCCGGCACGGCGGCCATCAGCGCGCGCTCGACCTCGCCGCGCACCGCCGCCGCGCGGCCCAGCGTCCAGCCGGCGGGCACGTGCATGTGCAGGTCCACGAAGCGGCGCTGCGCCGCGCGGCGCGTGCTCAGGTGGTCGAAGCGGATGACGGTGGTGTCGCCCTGCCTGAGGGCAAAACCGGCCAGCGTGTCGTCGATGACCGCCTGCACCTCGGGCTCCACCGCCTCGTCCATCAGGCCCTGCGACGAGCGCCACACCAGCTTGCCGCCCTCCTTCAGGATGTTGAGCGCCACCAGCAGGGCCACCACCGGGTCGAGCCAGAGCCAGCCGGTGAGCGCCACCAGCACGATGCCGATCACCACGCCACCCGAGGTCCAGACATCGGACAGCAGATGTTTGGCGTCGGCCTCCAGCGCAATCGAGCGGTGTTGTTTCGAGGCCTGCAGCAGCGCCCAGGCCAGCAGGCCGTTGAGCAGCGAGCTCAGCAGCGACAGCGCCAGGCCCCAGCCCACCTGCTCGATCGGCTGCGGCGCCAGCAGGCGGCTGCTCGCGGCCCAGACGATGCCGAGGGCGGCAGCGATGATGAGCACGCCCTCGAAGCCGGACGAAAAATACTCCGCCTTGTGGTGGCCATAGGGGTGGTCTTCGTCGGCCGGGCGCGCCGCGATGGTCACCATCACCAGGCCGAACACCGCGCTGGCCAGGTTCACCAGCGACTCCATCGCATCGGACAACAGGCCCACCGAACCCGTCATCGCCCAGGCCGCGGTCTTCAGCACGATGGTGAGCAGCGCCACGCCGATCGACACCATCAGCAACTGGCGCGGCGTGAGGCGGCGAAGGGCGGCAAAGCTCATGCCGCCATTGTGCCGGCGGACGGCGTGCCAGAATCCGGCGCATGCGACAGTCATGGCAAGGCTTGAAATGGTGGGTGCTCGGCGGGCTGGTGCTGTCCCTGGCCGGCGCCGGCTTGCTGGCGCGCCAGTCGCTCGACACCCAGCGCGCGCTGTTCGAAACCGACGCGCGCATCGTGCACCGGCTGCTGAGCCAGCAGGTGGTGCAGCACGACGCCATGCTGGCCACGCTGGCCCTGCTGCAGCCCGCCGCCGAGAGCAGCGTCGGCGCATCCTTCCCCGAACAACGCCTGCCGGTGCTGTACTCGCAGATCCTGAGCGTGCAACGGCGCGAACCCGAGCAGCGCTGGCAAGACCCGCGGCTGACCCAGGCCGAAACCCGCTCGCGCCAGACCCGCCGCGCGGCGCTCGGCGCGCTCGACCTGGCCGCCGGGCGCTACCAGCTGGTGCTGGCCGCCAACCCCACCAGCTACGCACTCACCATCGACGTGCACGCCATGGTGCCCTGGTCCGAATGGCCGATGCAGCCCGACAGCAGCCCGGTGCGCGTGACGCTGGAGCACGATGGCCAGCGCTACGTGGTCCAGCCCGGCCGCGCCGGGGACGAGCAGGCCACGCGCGGCTGGCGCTTCCAGGCCCACAAGGCGCTGGCCGCCGAGAGCCAGCCGTTCGACGTCGCCGCCAGCCTCACGGTGGGCTGGGCCCAGCTGCCCTGGGGCGGCATGCTGGCCTGGGTGCTGGCGGTCGGTGCCGTGCTGGCTGCACTGCGCCACCTGCAGGCCCAGCGCAGCGCACGCCGCCGCGCCGAAGAGCTGCTGCGCCTGGGCCAGGTGGCGCGCCTGAACACCTTGGGTGAGCTCGCGGCCGGCATGGCGCACGAGCTGAACCAGCCGCTCACCGCCGTCATCGCCAACGCGCAGGCCGCGCAGCGGCTGCTCAACGACGACCCGCCCGACCTGTCCACCGCTCGCAATGCCATGCTGCAGGCCGCCGCCCAGGGACGCCGCGCCGCCGAGGTGGTGGGCCGCCTGCGCCAGGCGGTGGAACACCCCGACCGCAACGGCCAGCACCAGCCGGTGGCGTCGGTGGAAGCGGTGCGGCGCGCGCTCTACCTGCTGGAACCCGAATGCCAGCGGCGCAACGTGGAGCCGGAGCTGGACGCCGCACACGCGGTGACGGTGCAGGCCGACCCGGTGGCGCTGGACCAGATCGTGCACAACCTGATCCTCAACGCGCTGCAGGCGCTGGAACAGCGGCCCGCGGGCGAGCGCCGCCTCACCCTCACCGTGCGGGCCCAGGGTGGCAACGGCGAGATCAGCGTGGCCGACAACGGCCCCGGCATCCCGCCCGAAGTGCTGCCGCGCCTGTTCGAGCCCTTCTTCTCCACCCGCGACGGCGGCCTGGGCCTGGGCCTGAGCCTGTGCGAAACCCTGGCCCAGGGCATGGGCGGCGCGCTGAGCGCGGCCAACGCGCCGCACGGTGGCGCGGTGTTCAGGCTGCAGCTGCCGCTGGCCGAAGGAGGCCTGCCATGAACACCCCCGATAGCACGACGGCCAGCCCCGGCGACACCTTGTCGCCCACGGTGCACCTGATCGACGACGACCAGGCGGTGCGCGACAGCCTGGCCCTGCTGATCGGCACCGTCGGCCTGCGCGTCATGCCCTGGAGCGACCCGCAGGCCTTTCTGCGCGACTTCGACCGCGACGCCATCGGCGCCATCGTGCTCGACGTGCGCATGCCCGGCATCAGCGGCCTGAGCGTGCTCGACACCCTGGTGGCGCAAGGCGTGGACCAGCCGGTGATCATGCTCACCGGCCACGGCACGGTGGACATGTGCCGCCGCGCCTTCAAGGCCGGTGCGGCCGAGTTCCTGGAAAAACCGGTGAACGACGAGGCCTTGCTCGAAGCCCTGCAGCACGCGGTGCGCCAGCACGTACGCTCGCGCCAGCACCACGAAGCCGACCGCGCGGCGCGCGAGCGTTACGCGCAACTCTCCGAACGCGAGCGCGAGGTGCTGGGCCTGATCGTCGAAGGCCTGACCAACAAGGAGATCGGCCGCGCGCTCGGCCTGTCGCCGCGCACGGTCGAGACCCACCGCGCGAACCTGTTCGGCAAGCTGCAGGCGCCGTCGCTGGCGCAGTTGATCCGGCACTACGCCGCGCTGGTGGACGCCGACGATGCGGCCGGCAGCGGAGGCGTTGGCGGTGGCAGTTCGGCTGCGTAGTTCTACGGAGGGCCGCGCGTAGCCGCCCGAATGGCCGCGGCGGGCGCCATTTTTTACAGTTCTCCCACGGTTGATCGAACCGCTTCACACCACCGGAGAACACCACCATGCAAGCCTTCACCAAAGCCTCCATCCTGGCCCTGACCCTGAGCGCCGCCTCCCTGGCCGGCGCCCAAAGCGTGCGCACGGAAAAGAACATGTCGCTCGACCTCGCCAACCGCATCGCCAGCGCCACCGTGGCGGCCTGCAGCGCGGCCGGCCACAACGTGGCGGTGACCGTGGTCGACCGCGCCGGTGGCGTGCGTGCGGTGCAACGCGCCGACAACGCCGGCCCGCACACCCTGGAAGCCAGCCGCCTGAAGGCCTACACCTCGGCCTCGGCCAAGAACACCACGCTGGCCATGATGGAAGCCGCGCAAAAGAACCCGGCGGCCGCCAACCTGGTGAACATCCCCGGTTACCTGCTGCTCGGCGGCGGCGTGCCGGTGAAGGTGGGCAATGAGGTGATCGGCGCGGTCGGTGTCGGTGGCGCCCCCGGCGGCCACCTGGACGAACAGTGCGCCGTGGCCGCACTCGACACGGTCAAGGAGCTGCTGAAATGAAACGCCGCACCCTGATCACCGCCCTGCTGGCCGCGGTGGCCTCGGTGCCGGCCTGGGCACAGGTGGGCCCAAGCGCGGGCGAGGCCGCTGCCTACAGCGGCCTGCATGCCGCCGCGCACAGCGGCGACAGCGCGAAGATCACCCGCCTGGCCGCCGCCGGCGCGGCGCTCAACGCCACCGACGCAAACGGTCGCACGCCGCTGCACGTGGCCACGTTCGCGCGCCAGCGCGAGGCGGTGCGGGCCCTGGTGAAAGCCGGTGCCGACATCAACCGGCTGGAGAACGACCGCTACGACGCGGTGACGATTGCATCCGTGGCGGACGATGAAGAGACGCTGCGCGTGCTGTTGCAACTGGGCGCCAGCGCGAAGCAAACCACCAGCCGTTACGACGGCACGGCACTGATCGCCGCCGCCCACCTCGGCCACGACGGCGTGGTGCGGCAGCTGATCGCCGCCGGTGCGCCGCTGGACCACGTGAACAACCTGCACTGGACAGCCGCCATCGAAGCGGTGGTGCTGGGCGACGGTGGTGCACGCCATCAGGCCACGCTCAAGGCGCTGATCGATGCGGGGGCGAATCTGCAACTGACCGACCGCGGCGGGCAGACCCCGCTGGCGCTGGCAAAGTCGCGCGGGTATTCGGCGATGGTGGCGATGCTGGAGAAGGCCGGGGCGCGTTGAGCTCTTAGGCCCTTGGGCCTGTTGGCCGGCAGACATTTCACGCCTGCGGGTCTTCGTGGCCCGAGCGCCAGCGGCGACGGGCTCCGCGACTGCCCCCCGGGGTCGGCTGCGGTGGCACACCCACCATCGCCTGGCCCGGGGCGACCGGGCGCTCTGCGCAGCGGAGTCAAGGAGGAGAACCGGCTCAGCCGGTTCGGGGGACATCCGCGGAGCGGAGCGGTGCGCGCGGGCCCGCGAAGTCACACCCCCAAAAACTTCAGCTCACCGTCACGCGCGCAAACTTGCGCTTGCCCACCTGCACCACGAAAGTTCCGGCTGGCAGCTTCAGGCCCTTGTCGCTGATCACCGTGCCATCGACGCGCACACCACCGCCGTCGATCAAACGGTTGGCCTCGCTGCTCGACGGCGCCAGGCCAGCCGACTTCAGCAGTTGCGCAATGCCCAGCGGCGCACCCGAGAGCGCCACCTCGGGGATCTCGTCCGGCACACCACCCTTACTGCGGTTGATGAAGTCCTGCTCCGCCGCATCGGCTGCTGCCGCGCTGTGGAAACGCGTGGTGAGCTCCTTGGCCAGCGCCACCTTCGCGTCCTTCGGGTTCGCCCCCTGGGCAATCGCCTGCTTGAGCGCCTCGATGTGCGCCAGCGACTGGAACGACACCAGCGTGTACCAGCGCCACATCAGCGTGTCCGAAATGCTCAGCACCTTGGCGAACATCGAGTTCGCGTCTTCCGTGATGCCGATGTAGTTGTTCTTGCTCTTGGACATCTTCTCCACGCCGTCCAGCCCTTCGAGCAACGGCATGGTCAGGATGCACTGCGGCTCCTGGCCGTACTCGGCCTGCAGGTGGCGGCCCATCAGCAGGTTGAACTTCTGGTCGGTGCCGCCCAGCTCCAGGTCGCTCTTGAGCGCCACCGAGTCGTAGCCCTGCAGCAGCGGGTACAGGAACTCGTGCACGCTGATCGAGGTGCCGGCGGTGAAGCGCTGGTGGAAATCGTTGCGCTCCATCATGCGCGCCACGGTGTACTTGGCGGCCAGCTGGATCATGCCCATCGAGCCCAGCGGCAGGCACCACTCGCTGTTGTAGCGGATCTCGGTGCGTGCCGGGTCCAGCACCAGGCTGGCCTGCTTGTAGTAGGTCTCGGCGTTGGCCTTGATCTGCTCCGAGGTCAGTGGCGGGCGCGTGCTGTTGCGGCCCGAGGGGTCACCGATCAAGGTGGTGAAGTCGCCGATCAGGAAAATCACCTGGTGTCCCAGATCCTGCAGCTGGCGCATCTTGTTGAGCACCACCGTGTGGCCGATGTGGATGTCGGGCGCCGTCGGGTCCAGCCCCAACTTGATGCGCAGCGGCTGGCCGGTGGTTTCCGCTTGTGACAATTTTTTGACCCAGTCGGCCTGGGGAATCAATTCTTCGCAGCCCCGCAGGGTCACGTTCAGCGCCTCTCTCACACCGTCTGTCATGGGGGGTGAATTTTGAGAACTTTCAGTTTCGTTTTTGGCGGTGGTCATCGGGGTTCTTCGGGTGCTGTGGACGTTGGCGCTGGCTATACTGCCAAACGCTGTTGACGGATTTTAGTTGGCGCATTTTTTGCACGATAACAACACTGTTCGTCGCCGCCCGGGCGCTTGAGTGAACTTGTTCCGCCTCAACCGCTCTTTTTTTGTGTGCGTTGCCCCGCTGCCCGGCGCAACCCTTTCTGGAAACACCGATTTTGATCCGCCCGTCACTCTCCACGCTGGCTCAACTTTTTGAAGCCGCGACCCAAAGCCTTGCCCGTCACCCCCGCCGCATCATGGGCGGCGTTGGTGTGCTGCTGCTGGGCACCGGCGTCACCGCCTTCGGCATCGCGCCGCTGGCCCCCGACGCCGCCGACCTGCCCGTGCGCCAGGTCGTCGAAGCCCTCGCCGCCCCGACACAGCAAGACATCCACAGCCTGCTGGCCACGCAACCGATCAGCCCCATGGTGCTGTTCCGCAGCGACACGACCCGCCGCGACGACACCGCCCAGAGCCTGCTGCAGCGCCTGGGCGTGTCCGATACGCAAGCCCAGGCCTTCCTGCGCAACGACCCGGTGGCGCGCCAGCTGCTGGCCGCCGGCCGCGCCGGCCGCACGGTGCACGCAGAAGCCAGCGACCAGCAAGAGCTGCTGCGTTTGACCGCGCGCTGGCTGTCCAGCGACGAACGCGGCTTCACCCGCCTGGTGGTGGAAAAGTCCGAACAGGGCGAGCTGACCTCGCGCCTGGAGCAAGGCACGCTCACCGCCACCTCGCGGCTGGCCAGTGGCGTGATCCGCAGTTCCCTGTTCGCCGCCACCGATGCCGCCGGCATCCCCGACCCGGTGGCGATCCAGCTGGCCGAAATGTTCTCCAGCGACATCGACTTCCGCCGCGACCTGCGCCAGGGTGACCGCTTCAGCGTGGTCTACGAAAGCCTGGAAGCCGACGGCGAAAGCCTGCGTACCGGCCGTGTGCTGAGCGCCGAGTTCGCCAACGACGGCCGCGAACGCGAAGCCGTGTGGTTCGAAGAGCCCGGCCACAAGGGCGGCTACTACGGCTTCGACGGCCAGAGCTCGCGCCGTTACTACCTGGCTTCGCCGCTGGAGTTCTCGCGCGTCAGCAGCGGCTACGGCATGCGCTTCCACCCCATCACCGGCGGCCGCAAGGCCCACATGGGCGTGGACTACGCAGCCCCCACCGGCACCCCGGTGCGCACCATTGGTGATGGCGTGGTCGAGTTCGCCGGTGTGCAGCGTGGTTACGGCAACGTCATCTACATCCGCCACCGCAACAACCAGACCACCGTCTACGCCCACCTGAGCCGCATCGGCGTCACCAAGGGCCAACGCGTGGGCCAGGGCGACTTCATCGGCGCGGTCGGCACCACCGGCGCCTCAACCGGCCCGCACCTGCACCTGGAATTCCGCGACAACGGCGTGCACGTGGACCCGCTGGCCATTGCGCGCCAGAGCGAATCCGTGCCGGTGGCACCCGCTTTCCGTGCGCGTTTCGACGCCGTCGCCAAGCTGCAGCGCATGCAGCTCGACGCAGCCGCCAGCATCCAGCAGGCCAGCGCCGAATAAGCGGCATCGCCTGCTTTCCATCCATGAAAAAGGGCGCCTGGTAGGCGCCCTTTTTTTGTGTCACGGAGGCAGCGCATGGCCGCCCCCGTTGATTGGGCGACCCGCCGAAGCGGGCCGCTGGCTGTG
>NZ_BCTJ01000008.1 GCF_001571225.1 Hydrogenophaga palleronii NBRC 102513 | reverse complement strand
TTGGGATGCTCCTGATGATTTGGAAAACTGGCGTGCCAAATTGACGTGCACGTCAATCTGGAGATTGTATGCCGATGCTTTTGCCGAATCGTGGTCCGGCGCTCTCGCCGCGGGCCATGCCCACATAAAAGAACGATCGTGCTTTTTCCGCATTTTAGGCGCGAAATTGCCATCAGGGAAGCGGCTTTTGAAACCCCTACCGGTATGCTCCGGTTCACGGCGATTTCTTAATTGATTGTCAAAGGGGCTGCGCGCCCGCGCATCCGCCGATATATTCGCCCAAACATCTGTCAGGGGACCCATGCCTTATCTTTTGAAGCCACATGCGCATAGCCGCCGTTGATGACGACCTTGCACAACTGGATCTGGTCAAGGCCGTGGTTGTGTCCATGGGGCATGACTGCCACCGCTTCGAAAACGCGCAAGCCCTGTTGCGCCTGCTGCCCAAGGAAACTTTCGATCTCTTCATCATCGATTGGGAACTGCCCGACATCGCCGGTCCGGACCTGATCCGCACCATCCGCAACATGGCGGTGGCGCCGGTGCCGATCCTGATGGTGACCAACCGCAGCGACGAGCGCGACATCATCGAAGGCCTGCTCTGCGGCGCAGACGATTACATGGTCAAGTCCTCGCGCGTGGGTGAACTCAGTGCGCGCCTGATGGCCTTGCTGCGCCGTGGTGGCCATCTGCCGCCCGCGCAGGAAGTGACATGGGGGCCTTACCGCTTCCTGGCGCAGGACCGGGGGGTGTGGATCAACGGCGAGGCCGTGACCACGTTGAGCAACAAGGAATTCGACCTCGCACTCATCATGTTCCGCAACCTTGGCCGTCTGCTCTCGCGCGCCCACCTGATCGAAGCCGTGTGGGGCATCGGCGCGGACATCTCCTCACGCTCACTCGACGTCTACATGTCGCACGTGCGCAGCAAGCTGCGCCTGCGTGCGGAAACCGGCTACAAGCTGGTCTCCATTTACAGCCACGGCTACCGCCTGGAAGACCTGGGCCCTGCGCGCCCGGGCACCGCCACCTGAACATGAACCGCCACCCATTGCCCCGCCCTGCCCCACATTCCAGGCAACGCCTGCTGACCCTGTCCCTGGCCATCGCCGGGCTCTGCCTGTGCGCGCCCGTGCTGGCGCAGCAAGACCTGGTGCACACCGTGCAACCGGGCGACAACCTGCACGACATCGCACAACGTTACCTGGACGATCCGCGGCAGTGGCCCGAGCTGCAACGCTTCAATCACGTGAGCCACCCGCGCCGCCTGAGGCCCGGCAGCCAGCTGGTGATTCCCGCCGCGCTGGCGCGGCCCGCGCCCGCTTCGGCAGAGGTGCTGCACGTGGCCGGCCAGGCCAGCGTGCGCACGGCCGCACAGACCGCGGCCGAGCCGCTGGCCATCGGTGCAAAGGTGAATGAAGGTGCACAGATCGAGGTCGGCGACGACGGCTTCGTGACGCTGCGGCTGGCCGACGGTTCGCTGCTGCGCCTGGCCGCCGGCTCGAGTGCACAGCTGCGCGAACTGCGCCACGCACCAGCATCGGGCCAGGTGCAGTCCACCATCCAGCTCGAACGTGGCCGCATCGACGCCACGGTGTCACCGCTGCCCGCTGCGTCACGCAGCCGTTTCGAGGTGCACACGCCGCGCGCCATCGGCGGTGTGCGCGGCACCACCTTCGGCGTGGCGGTAGGCCCGCAGGGTGACTTCATCGGTGATGTGCGCCAGGGCGCCATCCACGTGCAGGCACAACACGCCCGCCCGGGCGCCGGTGCAGCAGCCATGGTGCGTGCGGGCGAAGGCACGCGCGTGGGCGCGGCCGGCACGGCCATCGGCGTGGTGCCGCTGCTCGCCGCACCCGACCTCTCGCGCGTGCCGGCGGTGCTCGAAGACATCGCCTGGGTCGAAGTGCCGCTGGCACAGGACACCGGCGCCGTGGCCTGGCAGGTGCGCATCGCGCGCGACGCGGCATCCGAACAGGTGCTGCGCAACGGCCGCTTCACGCAGCCGCTGGCGCGTTTCGCTGGCCTGGAAGACGGCGAATACCAGCTCGCGGTGCGCGCACTCGACGCCCAGGGCATTCCTGGCATCGAGGCGCAACGCACGCTGGTGGTCAATGCCCGCCCGCAGGCGCCGCTGCTGCGTGAGCCCCGGGCCGGCAGCCGCCTGCCAGCGCACGCGGTCGAGCTGCTGTGCACCGAAGGATCGGACGCCGTGGGCTACCGCTTCCAGCTCGCGCGCGACGCCGCGTTCACGGACCTGGTGGCGCAGACCGGTGATCTGCCGCAATGCCGGCACAAGGCGGTCGACCTGCCGCCGGGGGCCTACCACTGGCGCGTGGCCTCGGTGGCACGCGATGCACAGGGGCAACGCGACCAGGGCCCGTTCAGCGCCGCAGTGCCCTTCAACGTGGTGCCACTGCCCCCGCAACCGGAAGCCCCCAGCCTGCGCAGCGAAGACAGCCGTTCGCTCGGCGTGGCCTGGAGCGCCAGCCCGGGCGGTCCGTGGCGGCACCAGATCCAGCTGGCACACGACGACAAGTTTGCGCGCCTGCTGGATGACCAGCAACTGCAAGAGCCGGCCTGGCGCCGCAGCATGCCGCCACCCGGCACCTACCACCTGCGGGTGCGGCAGATCGACCCCGATGGTCTGCAAGGCGCCTGGTCTTCGGCGCAACGGCTGGAGGTGCACGAGCAGATCAGCACCAGCAGCGAACAGCCGCTGACCAGCTTCGACGGCCAGCCGGTACGGACCGGCACGCGCTGAGCCGCTGCCCGTGACCACGCGCCCCCGCAACGCCGCCCCGTCGTCTGGCACACCGCCAACGGGACGCGCGCAACGGCGGCCCACCCAGCGCTGGCTCGAATGGGGCCTGTTGACATGTGTGCTGCTGGCCTGCGTGGTCGCACTGGTGGTGTCGCGCAGCCTGGAGCACCTGGACCTCACACTCAATGACCAGCTCTCGCGCCTGAGCCAGCACAGTGTCTCGCCCGACATCGTGATCGTGGCGATCGACGACAAGAGCCTGGCCGAGATCGGGCGCTGGCCCTGGCGGCGCGCGGTGCACGCCAGCCTGCTCGACCGCATCAACGCCGCCGGGCCGCGTGCCGTGGGCCTGGACCTGATCATGGTCGAACCGGGCCCGGAGGACGCGCCCGACGACACGCTGCTGGCCAACGCCATCGCCCGCAACGGCAAGGTGGTGTTGCCGCTGATGCTGCTGGACGCCCAGGGCACCGGCCAGCTCAGGCGCACCGACCCGGCACCCGCACTCGCTGCGGCAGCCGCGGCCATCGGCCATGTGCACCTGGAGATCGACAACGACGGCATCGTGCGCAGCAGTTTTCTGCGCGAGGGCGACGGCGAGCGCTGGTGGGACCAGTTTGCGCTGGCCCTGCTGCGCGTCGGTGGTGCCAGCCTGCCCACGCCGCTGCCCGGCGAACGCGCACCGCCGCCGCAAAGCGCCGGCGCCTGGCAGCGCGACCACTGGATGCAGATTCCCTTCGCCGGCCCGCCGGGCCACATGCCCAGGGTGTCCTACGTCGATGTGCTCAAAGGCCTGGTGCCGCCCGAGCAGCTGGCCGGCAAGTTCGTGCTGGTGGGCGCCAGCGCCGCCGGCATGGGCGACGCCTACGCCACGCCGCGCTCGGGCCAGGCCGAGCTGATGCCGGGCGTGGAGATCGCAGCCAACGTGCTCAACGCGCTGCTGCTCGACCACCGGCTGGAGCGCGCCAGCGCCTGGCAGAACGCGCTGTTCTGCACGCTGCCGGTGGTGCTGGCCCTGCTGGCCGTGCTGCTGTTGACGCCAACCTCGGCACTGCTGGCCAGCGCCGGCTTGCTGGTGGCGGTGGTCGGTGCGGCCGCGCTGGCGCCCGCGCTGCTCGGCCTGCAGTTCGCGCCCGCGGCCGGCCTGCTGGGTGTGTTGCTGGCCTACCCGCTGTGGGTGTGGCGCCGCCTGCGCACCGCCATGAACTACCTGCTGGCCGAGTTCCGGCGCATGGAGACGCGCCGCGATCTGCCCACCATGCTGCCCGCGGCGCGCAGCGGCGACCTGCTGGACCGCCACATCCACGCCTTGCAGAATGCCTCCGAACAATTGCGCAACCTGCACCAGTTCGTCAGCGAAACCCTCAACAGCGTGCCCGACGCCACGCTGATCACTGACGCGCGCGGCCTGGTGCTGATGGCCAACGAAGCCGCCCACGGCTACTTCCAGCGCCAGCAGATCGACGCGTTGCAAGGCCGCCCGCTGGCCGAGCTGCTGCAGGACGTGCGGCGCGCCGGCACGCAGACCCCGGTGTTCGAAACCGCGCAGCTCCAGCAGGCGCCGCAACCCTGGGGACTGGAGGCACGCGACGGCACGGGGCGTGACCTGCTGGTGCGCTTCGTACCCTGCTTCAACACCGACGGCCAGGCCACCAGCTGGATCGCCAGCCTGGTCGACATCACCCCGATCCGCGAAGCCGAACGCCAGCGCGATGTGGCGCTGCGCTTCATCTCGCACGACATGCGTTCGCCGCAGGCCTCCATCCTGGCGCTGCTTGCCGTGCAGCGCCTGAACCCGGCACAGGCCATGCCGCCCGAGACGTTGGAGCGCATCGAGCGATACGCGCGCCGCACGCTGGACCTGGCCGAAGAGTTCGTGCAACTGGCGCGCGCCGAGTCCACGGCCTACCGCATGCAGACGGTGGACCTCACCGACCTGCTGGACGACGCGGTCGACGAGGTGTGGCCGCAGGCCCAGGCCCGGCAGGTTGGCATCCTGGTGCAGCGGCCCGGCTCGCCGGCGCTCTGCGAGGCCGACCGCGGCCTACTCACCCGCGCCATCAGCAACCTGCTGGGCAATGCGGTGAAGTACAGCCCCGAACACACCGAGGTGCTGTGCGCCCTGGAGCCCACCGCGGCGGGCTGGCAACTGTGCATCACCGACGACGGGCCGGGCATGAGCGAAGCGCAGCAGGAACGCCTGTTCCAGCAGTTCGCGCGCCTCGATCCGGCGCAAAGCCGCACGCGCGGTGTCGGCCTGGGCCTGGTGTTCGTGCGCACGGTCGTCGAGCGCCATGGCGGGCGCATCGAGGTGAACAGCGAGCCCGGCCACGGCGCCACCTTCCAGTTCACGCTCGCCGCCAGCGTGGAACCCGTCACGATCGACATCCCAGCACCCTGACGCCCTGCGCAGGAATCGACGTTTCAACGCGCGGCTCTGTTAAGCGACTGTTAAAGCGTTTGTGCCCATGGCGGCGGCTGGCTACCCTGCAGTCATTGACCCGACACCCAGCCCACCATGAACAGCCTCACCACACGCCGCGACAACCGCTCCTTGCTTGCAAGCGCGTGCGCCAACGCGCCGGCAGGCCGTCTTTCAGTGGTGCCGCTGCGGCGTACCGGGGCCCGTGACGAGACCTGCAGCATGAGCATCCCACAAGGCTTTGACCGCCAGGCCACCACCATGCGCCTGGTGGGCCGCACCGCACGCCTGATGTTCAGCCGCCGGGACCCGGACCGCGCCCGCGCACTGGCGATGGAGCTGGCACGCACCACCGCCGCCTTCACCGGCCTGGACGACCCGGTCCGCACCTGGGACGTGGCGCTGCAACTCGACCGCGGCCTGGGCCGTGCCCGCCGCCTGCACCGCCTGGTCAACAGCCCGGTCTGGCAGAGTGACCATGGCACGCCCACCCATGTCAAGGCGCCGGAAGACAGCGCCGCCGACTACCTGTTTGCCGCCGTGATGAACCTGGTCTACAAGGTGCCGCTGTCCGACGAAGCGCACCTGTTCCGCCTGTGGTACCTGGCCTCGCGGGCGGTCAACGCGCCCGACAACGCCACGCGCCTGTTCGGCAACCTGCGCCAGCTGCCCGCCCACCAGCAGCTCGCGGCCGGTGCACGCATGATGGAAACCCTGCCGGGCCCTGCGCCCGCACTGCGCGGCCCCGACCCAAGGCCGATGGTGGTGCTGGATTCGACGGACTGAACCGGCCGCCAGGCCACTTGAACGGCTTGCGGCAGGCCGGCGTCAGCCGAGCGAAGAGTCCAGCATCATCATCAGCACGAAGCCCAGCATCAGGCCACCGGTGGCCCAGGCCTCGTGGCCCTTGCGGTGCGACTCGGGAATGATCTCGTGGCTGATCACGAACAGCATGGCACCGGCCGCAAAACCCAGCCCCCAGGGCAGCAGGCCCGCGCTGTGGCTGACCACCGCCGCACCCAGCACCGCGCCCACCGGTTCAACCAGGCCGGACGCCACGCCCAGGCCCACGGCCAGCCAGCGCCGGTAACCCGCGGCCAGCAGCGCCGCGGCCACCACCAGGCCTTCGGGCACGTCCTGGATCGCGATGCCGGCGGCCAGCGCACTGGCGCGCAAAGGGTCGTCACCGCCGAAGGCCACGCCGATGGCCAGGCCTTCGGGCACGTTGTGCAGCGCGATGGCGAACACGAACAACCAGGTGCGGCGCAGCGTGCGCGAGCTCTGCCCTTCCACGCCCTTGATGAAGTGCTCGTGCGGCAACAGCCGCTCCATCAGCAGCAGCACCGCCCCCCCGAGCAGGATGGAAGCACCGATGATGCCGGCGGCCTCCCAGGTGCCCGCCCCCGCGTTGCGCGCCGCGGCCAGGCCCGGGATGATGAGCGAGAAGGAACACGCGGCCAGCATCACACCGGCGCCGAAACCGAACAGCGTGTCCTGCGTGCGCTCGGACAGGCGTTGCGAGAACAGCACCGGCAGCGTGCCCAGCGCGGTCGCAAACGCGGCCATCAGCCCGGCCTGCCAGGCCAGTGACACACGCGGCTGCGTCGCCAGGTAAGCGGCGAACTGCGAAGCCAGCGCCACCACGCCCGCCAGCAGGATGAGCGCACCCACCGCCTTGCGCCAGCGGCCTGCGGTCATCACGGGCCAGGTGTCTTCGCCGTTCATGTTCACTCCCTTGTGCGCCGCGGCCTCAGGCCCGGGCCGCGGCGTAGCGGCGGCCCACCTCTTGCCAGTCGACCACGTTGTAGAACGCGGCGATGTACTCCGGCCGGCGGTTCTGGTACTTGAGGTAGTAGGCGTGCTCCCAGACATCGAGGCCGAGCACCGGTGTGTTGCCGGAACCGATGCCCACCATCAGCGGGCTGTCCTGGTTGCCGCTGCTCTCCACCACCAGAGCACCCTGGCGGTTCACGCAGAGCCAGGCCCAGCCGCTGCCAAAGCGCGTCAGCGCGGCCTGGGTGAAGGCCTTCTTGAAGGCCTCGAAGCCACCCAGCTCGGTGTCGATGGCGCGCGCCACATCGCCCTCTGGCTCGCCGCCACCACCGGGTGACATCACGGTCCAGAACAGGCTGTGGTTGGCGTGGCCGCCGCCGTTGTTGCGCACCGGCGCCTGCAGCTTCTCGGGCAGCGACTGCACCTGCGCCACCAGCGCTTCCACCGGCAGTGCCTGGTACTCCGTGCCCTCGAGCGCGGCGTTCAGGTTGTTCACATAGGTCTGGTGGTGGCGCGTGTGGTGGATCTCCATGGTCTGCGCGTCGATGTGCGGCTCCAGCGCGTCGTAGGCGTAGCTCAGGGTGGGCAAGGTATGGGACATGGTCAGAACATCCTTCGGGTAACAGAAAGCGGTGGAAATCCGGCGGGGCTTCAGTGCACGGGGCCGACGGCCAGCGCCATGCAACCCTTGCGCAAGGCGCGCAGGATGGCCGGGTCGCTGCCGTGCTCGGACAGATGCAGCATCAGGCAGGCATGGGTTTCGCGGCTGTGGCGCAAGGCCGCGCGCTGCAGCTCGTCGTGGGTGGTCTCGCCCGACTGCAGCAACTGCATCAAGACCTCGTGCACATGGCAACGCTGCACGGCGGCAAGCTCAACGCTGCCGGCGTCGGCCAGCACGTCGGCCAGGTTCAGGTGCGCGACCACCAGAGCCGCGACGCAATCGTCGGCCTGCCCGTCGGGTGGGTCGGCCACCAGCGAACGCGCCAGCGCCACCGCCTGCTGGTAACTGGCCAGCGCCAGCAGCAACTGGCCCTGCAAGGCCGCGCCCTGCCCGCGCCGCATCTCACGCTGCCATTGCTGCAGCGAAGGCGGGCTGTGGTGGCCGGCCGGCTCGCCAGCGGATTGCAGGTCTGTGCGGAGATTCATGTGCGGCGCCTTCCTGTGTGCATGCCGTCATCGGATGGGCGACGGCTTATTTCTTAATGATAATCATTATCATCTAGAAAGCCGGGCGCGCACAGCCCTGCCTCGATGCCCTCAAGCATCGAAGGGTCGGGGCGGTCAGAAGGGGCGGATGGAAACGGGCAGGCCAGGCTGCGCCATCGGGCGCAGCGGCCGCCGCTCAGTCGGCAACCGGCGGCAGTGGCGCAGCGCTGTCGGTGCGGCCCGCTTCGGCCGGGCTGCTCACGGTGTGCAGCACGCGTTGCGGGTACGGGATCTCAATGCCGTTCTCACGCAGGGCCTGCAGGATCGCGCGGTTGATCGCCGAGCGCAGTTTGAGCTGCTCGGCACCGTCGCCCGAATTGATCCAGTAGCCGACGGTGAACTCCAGCCCGTCTGCGCCGAAGGCCGACAGCGATGCCTGCGGCGCGGGCTCTTTCAGCGCCGCGGCCTGCTCGTCCACGGCTTTGAGCAGCAGCCCGCTCACCTGCTCCACGTCGCTGTCGTAGGCGACCGACACCACCGAGGTCTGCCAGACCCGCGTGAGCGCGCCCGTGAAGTTCTCCACCCGGTTGATCACCATCAGCTCGTTCGGCACGATGGACTCGCGCCCTGCGGGCGAGCGGATCACGCTGTAGCGGGTGTTGATGTCGAGGATGCGGCCCTCGAAGCTGTCCACCTTCACGTTGTCGCCGATGCGCAGGCGCCGCTCGGCCAGGATCACGAAGCCGCTGACGTAGTTGGAGGCCAGCTTCTGCAGACCAAAACCCACGCCCACACCGATCGCACCGCTGAACACCGAGAGCGCCGTCAGGTCGATACCCACCGACGTCAGCGCGATGATCAGGCCCACGAACAGCAGCAAGGCGCGCGTGGCATTGCTCACCGCCTTGCGCATGGACAGGTCGCCACCCGTGGCCGTGCGCAGCAGGCGGGACTCGATGGCCGACGACACCCACAGCGCCAGGATCATCACCGCACCGGCGGTGATGAAACCTTCCACCAGGGTGCGCAGGCTCAGCGTGCTCGAGCCGAGCTTCCAGGAGATGTCGTCCATCTCGGCCAGCACCACCGGCAGCAGGCCACTGACCCACAGCACCATGGCCGCCCAGGCCACCCACGAGATGGTGCGCTCCAGCGCCTTCACCCAGGGTGCGGTGGTGAAAGCCGCCTGCAACACCTTCACCCCGACGCGGATCACCACCAGCGCCACCAGCACCGGAATGGCGACCTTGAACGCGGCCAGCGGCATGAACGCGATGACGATGGCGCGCGCCACATAGGCGAGCAGCAGCAGCAGCAGCGGGAACATCGCGCCGTCGATCAGGCGCCGGCCGAACAGCACCGACTTCCTGTCGTCCTCCATGCGCAAGGCCTTGCGCAGCGCACCGCTGATGACCCAGGCCAGCCCGACGCAGATCGCCAGCGCGGCCAGCTCGACCAGCACCGTGGGTTGGGTGAATCCAGCGAGCCAGAGGCCGAAGTCGTCAATGGGTTTCGGATGCGCCTGAGGATTCATGGGAGAGGAAGAAAGGGAAAAAATAAAACGAAGAAAGGATCAGGCGCGCCAGGACGGTGGGCGTTTGTCGATGAAGGCCTGCACACCTTCCTGCGCCACAGCGTGCGCCATGTTGCAGGCCATGCTCTCGCCCGCCAGCCCGTAGGCCGACGCCATGTCGGTCTCCAGCTGGCGGTAGAACAGCGCCTTGCCCATGGCCAGGGCTTCGCGGGGTTTGCCCAGGATGCGCTCCACCAGGGTTTGCAGCTCGGCGTCCAGCGCGTCGGCCGCCACCACGCGGTTGACAAGCCCACGCACACGCGCCTCGTCGGCCGAAATGAAGTCACCGGTGAGCAGCATCTCCATCGCCTGCTTGGGCAGGATGTTGCGCGAGAGCGCCACACCCGGCGTGGCGCAGAACAGGCCGACGTCGATGCCGTTGACACCGAATGTGGCGCTGTCGCTGGCCACCGCCAGGTCGCACTGCGCAACCAGCTGGCAACCGGCGGCGGTGGCCAGGCCCTGCACACGCGCGATCACCGGCACCTCCAGCGCGCGGATGCTCAGCATCACGCGCGAGCACTGCGCAAACAGCGCCTGGTAGTAGGCCAGTTCGGGTTGCGCCTTCATCTGCTTGAGGTCGTGGCCGGCGCAGAAAGCGCGGCCTTCGGCGGCGATCACCACCAGCCGCGCCTGCGGGTCGGCGGCCACGTGGTCCAGCGCGGACTGCAGCGCCGCCAGCATGGCTTCGGACAGGACGTTGAAACTGCGCGGCGTGTTCAGCGTGAGCGTGTGCACGCCACGCGCATCGCGCGCGCACAACAGCACGGCGTCGGCGGCGGGAGATGGGGTGTGGGCGGTCTCGGTCATCGGAACATTATGGGATGACCACACGGCCCATGCGTTCAGACGCCGGCCAATACCCGCAGGTGCGCTTCGACACTGCGCGCGAGTGCGCTCAAGGCGTAACCACCTTCCAGGCAGCTCACGATGCGGCCCTTGGCATGGCGCTGCGCCACTTCCTTGATGCGCTCGGTGATCCAGGCGTAGTCCTGCTCGACCAGGCCCATCTGCGCCATGTCGTCTTCGCGGTGCGCGTCGAAGCCGGCGCTGATGAAGATCATCTGTGGCTTGTGCGCGTCCAGCCGCGGCAGCCACATCATGTCGACCAGTTCGCGGATGTCCATGCCCTTGGTATAGGCCGGCACCGGCAGGTTGACGAGGTTGCTCGCGGTGGAGTGCTCGCACTGCGGGTAGAACGGGTGCTGGTAGAAGCTGCACATCAGGATGCGCTCGTCGCCGGCCACGATGTCCTCGGTGCCGTTGCCGTGGTGCACGTCGAAGTCCACGATGGCCACGCGCTTGAGGCCATGGCGCTCCAGCGCGTACTTGGCGGCCACCGCCACGTTGTTGACGAAGCAAAAGCCCATGGCCTGGTTGCGCGTGGCGTGGTGGCCCGGCGGGCGCACGGCGCAGAAGGCGTTGGCGAGTTCACCGGCGATCACCGCGTCGGTGGCATCGATGGCGGCGCCCGCGGCCATCAGGATCGCGTCCCAGCTGTGGGTGTTGATGGAGGTGTCGGGGTCCACCTGCGCGTGGCTCGGGCCGCCGGCGGCCATGTCGTCGCGCAGCTGGTCGCTCAGGCCGCGCAGGGCCGCCAGGTGCATGCGACCGTGGGCGAGTTCGAGGTCGGCAATGGCGGCGGCGGTGGCTTCGCGGCGCTCCAGCGCGATCTCCAGGCCGCTGATGAGCAGGCGGTCTTCGATGGCATCGAGCCGATCCGGGCATTCCGGGTGTCCGGCGCCCATCTCGTGTCTCCAACAATCCCGGTGGGTGAAATACCCGGTGGCTTGGCTCATGGGGTTTTACGGTATGGTTCGCGGCATGCAAGCCGACACAAGAATCCAACTGCTGCTGAGCCAGCTTAACACGGTGATCGTGGGCAAATCGCAGCAGGTTTCGGACTGCGTGGCCTGCCTGCTGGCGGGCGGCCACCTGCTGATCGAAGACGTGCCCGGCGTCGGCAAGACCACGCTGGCGCACGCCCTGGCACGCTCCTTCGGCCTGCAGTTTTCACGCGTGCAGTTCACCGCCGACCTGATGCCCAGCGACCTGATCGGCGTGTCGATCTACGAACGCGGCCGTGAAGACTTTGTCTTCCACCCGGGCCCGGTGTTCTCCCAGGTGCTGCTGGCCGACGAGATCAACCGCGCCAGCCCCAAGACGCAGAGCGCCCTGCTCGAAGCGATGGAAGAAAAACAGGTCACGGTGGAAGGCGAAACGCGTCTGCTGCCCGAGCCCTTCTTCGTGATCGCCACGCAGAACCCGCACGACCAGCTCGGCACCTACGCCCTGCCCGAGTCGCAGCTGGACCGCTTCCACATGCGCCTGTCCATCGGCTACCCGGACCGCGCCGCCGAGCGCGAGCTGCTGCGCAGCCAGGACCGGCGCGACATGCTCGAACAGCTGCCGCCCGCGCTCACGCCGGCCGACCTGGTCGACCTGCAGCACACCGTGAGCCAGGTGCACACCGCCGAGCCGGTGCTGGATTACCTGCAGGACATCGTGGCCGCCACGCGCAGCGGGCGCTGGTTTGCACAAGGCCTGTCGCCACGCGCCGCGCTGGCCGTGGTGCGTTCGGCCAAGGCCCAGGCCTACCTGAGCGGGCGCGACTACGTGGCGCCCGACGACATCGCCGCCGTGCTGCCGCAGACCGTGGCCCACCGCCTCACGCCGGTGCGCGACGCCGGGCGCGGTCCGGTGGAGCAGGTGCGTGCCTTGCTGGAAGCCGTGCCGTTGCCGTGAGTGCGAGCACCCCCCGCCGCGCTCCGCGCGTCCCCCCTGAGAGGGGGGCGGTGCCTGAGGCCCGGCAAAGCCGGTTCCTCGGCACCTCTGGATGGGGGCATCCGCGCGCCCGACTGCAAGCCTGGTGGCACAACCGCCTGCCGCGCCGCGACACGCTCACCCTCACCCAGCGCAACGTCTACATCCTGCCCACGCGGGCCGGCTGGATGCTGGCACTCACGCTGATCCTGCTGCTGGTGGCCAGCATCAACTACCAGCTCAACCTCGGTTACCTGCTCACCTTTCTGCTGGCCGGCTGCGCAGTGGTCGGCATGCACGTGTGCCACGGCAACCTGCGTGGCACCACCCTGCACCTGAACCCGCCCGAGCCGGTGCACGCCGGCCAGGCCGCCGCGCTGGACATCCGCCTGTCGAGCGAGCGCCGGCGTGTGCGCTACGGCATCGGCATGGGCGTGATCGGCGTCGACCCGGCGCACGCCCCGCTGGCCTGGACCGACGTGCCCGCACAAGGCAGCACCACGCTGCAGGTGAGCTGGCCGGTGCCCGGGCGCGGCCTGCATGCCCTGCCCGCGCTCACTGCGCTCACGCTGTTTCCGCTCGGCACTTTCCGCGTCTGGACGGTGTGGCGCCCGGCCAGCACGGTGCTGGTCTACCCCGAACCCGAGAGCCAGCCGCCACCGCTGCCGCCGGGTGAGCCGCAGCCCGGCCGCTCCGGCAGCGCGCGCGTGCAGAGCACGGGCGAGTTCGACGGCGTGCGCGCCTACCGCCGGGGCGACCCGATCAAGGCCGTGGTCTGGAAAAAAGCCGCCCAGGCCTTTGCCGGCGGGCGCGACGAGCTGGTGAGCCGCGACGCGCTGTCCACCCAGCACCAGCAGCTCTGGCTCGACCATGCGCAGTGCGGTGCGGGCGACCTGGAAGCGCGCCTCTCGCGCCTGACCGCCTGGGTGCTGATGGCGGACCGGCTCGGCCTGGACTACGGCCTGCGCCTGCCCGGCCGCGAAATCGCACCCGACCAGGGTGCGGTGCACCGGGCGCGCTGTCTGGAAGCGATGGCGGTGGTATGAACACCCCCCGCCACGCTCCGCGTGTCCCCCCTGAAGGGGGGCGCAGCTTGCGGCCCGGCAAAGCCGGTTCCGCGGCTGCTCTGGACTCAATCCCGTCGCGCCGGCCCGGTGGTTTGACAGCGTGGGTTGCCGCCCCTCCACGCGACACGCGCGACACGCTCTTCCTGCTCGCCGTGGTGGCCTGGGTGGTGTTGATGCAGGTGGCGCACGTGCCGTGGTGGTGCAGCGCGCTGGCGGTGAGCGTGCTGGCCTGGCGCGCGGTGCTGGCGCTGCGTGGCCTGCCGCTGCCTGCCTGGCCGTGGCGGCTTGGCCTGCTTTTGCTCACGCTGGCGGGCACCTGGGGCACGCACGGCACGGTGCTCGGCAAGGACGCCGGGGTCACGCTGGTGGTGATGCTGCTGACGCTGAAGACGCTGGAGATGCGCGCCCGCCGCGACGCCTTCGTGATCTTCTTCCTCGGCTTCTTCACCCTGCTCACGCACTTCTTCTATTCGCAGTCGCTGCTGACGGCGGCGGGCATCCTGATCGCGTTGCTGGGCCTGTTGACCGGGCTGGTCAACGCCCACATGCCGGTGGGCCGGCCCTCGCTGGCGCAGGCCGCGCGCATCGCCGCCGGCATGGCCGCCATGGGCGCGCCCATCATGCTGGTGCTGTTCCTGCTGTTCCCGCGCCTCTCGCCGCTGTGGGGCACACCGGGCGAAGACCGCGGGCGCAGCGGCCTCTCGGCCAGCATGCGCGTGGGCCAGATCGCCGAGCTGGTGCTGGACGACAGCATCGCTTTCCGGGTGCGCTTCGAAGACGACACGCCACCACCCCAGGCCGAGCTGTACTTCCGCGGCCCGGTGCTCAGCGCCTTCGACGGCGTCGAGTGGCGGCCCCTGCGTTCCGGCTTCCCGCCTGCGCAGGCGCTGGGCAGCGAGCTGGCCGTGTCGGGTGAGGCAGTGCGTTACGCCATCACCATGGAGCCGAACCGGCGCCCCTGGCTGTTCCTGCTGGAAGCCGCCGAACAGGTGCCCGAGGTGCCCGGCATGCGGGTGCGCATGACGAACGAGCTGCAGTGGCTCACCGAACGGCCGGTGAGCAGCCTGCTGCGCTACAGCGCGGTCAGCCACACCACGTTCCGCCACGGCCCTCGCGAGGCGGTGCTGGCACTGCAAGACCACGTGCAGCTGCCGGCCGGCTACAACCCGCGCACGCTGGAACTGGCCGTGCAACTGCGGCGCGAACACGGCAGCGGGCCCGGGGCCACGCCGCGACTGGTCAACGCCGCCCTGGAGCGCCTGCGCACCGGCGGCTACACCTACACGCTGGAGCCTGGCGTGTACGGCCAGCACACGGCCGACGAGTTCTGGTTCGACCGCCGCGAAGGCTTCTGCGAACACATCGCCAGCAGCTTCGTCATCCTGATGCGCGCGCTCGACATCCCGGCGCGCATCGTCACCGGCTACCAGGGCGGAGAACGCAACGGCGTGGACGGCTACTGGACGGTGCGCCAGCGCGACGCCCACGCCTGGGCCGAGGTCTGGCAAGCCGGCCAGGGCTGGGTGCGTGTCGACCCGACCTCCGCCGTCTCACCCGGGCGCATCGGCTCGCTGCAGCGCCTCGGCGCTCCCGAGGGCGCGTTGGCCGGCGCGTTGCGCACCCTCGACCCCAACCTCGCCGCGCGGGTGCGGGCGGCCTGGGAGGCCGTCAACAACAGCTGGAACCAGTGGGTGCTGAACTACACCCAGGGCCGCCAGCTCGACCTGCTGAAAGGCCTGGGCTTCAAGACCCCGAGCTGGACCGACCTGGCCTATGTGCTGATCGGCGTGGTGGTGTTCGTCAGCCTGCTCGGCGCCGCCTGGACGCTCTGGGAGCGCCAACAGCACGACCCGTGGCTGCGCCTGCTGCAGCGCGCGCGAGCGCGCCTGGCCGCGCTCGGCCTCGACAGCGCCGACCACACCCCGCCGCGTGAACTCGCCCGACGTGTGCAAGGCCGCTGGGGCACCACGCCCGCCGCCCAGGGCATTGCACAATGGCTGCTGCAACTCGAAGCCCAGCGTTACGCCCGACCGGGCCACGCCGGCACGCCCACCCTGGCCACGCTGCAACGCCAGTTCCGCCAACTCACCTGGCCCAGAAAAGAGCCCCGTTGAACACCATCGCCTCCTCCATCCGCGCCCGACGCGCCAGCGCTTCTCCCATCGCCCTTGCAGTTGCGTCGGCCCTGCTCACACTGGCCACCGCGCTGTGCGCCGGCAACGCACTGGCGCAATCACCCGCCAAGACACGTTGGACGGCCCCCGCCGCCGCCAAGGCAGCGGCCCACAGCTACTCACATAGCGCTGCCGCCATGGCGTTTGCGGACGACCTGGCGCAGCGCCGCGACCTCAACCCCGCCTGGGTGCGCCAGCAGATCGGCGCGGCACAACGCATTCCCAGCGTCATCCGCCTGATGCAGCCGGCGCCCAGCGGCACGCCCAAGAACTGGGCCGCCTACCGCGCGCGTTTCATCGAACCGGTGCGCCTGCGCGCCGGCCAGCGCTTCTGGGAAAACAACCGCGAGGCCCTGGCACGCGCCGAAGCCGAGTACGGCGTGCCGGCCAGCCTGATCGTGGGCGTGATCGGCGTGGAAAGCCTGTACGGCCAGCACACCGGCAACTTCCGCGTGCTCGACGCGCTGACCACCCTGGCCTTCGACTTCCCGACCAACCACCCGCGCGCGGCCGCACGCACCGAGTTCTTCCGCAGCGAACTTGAGCAGTTCCTGAGCCTGGCCGAACGCACCGCGACTGATCCGCAGAGTTACCTTGGCAGCTACGCCGGCGCCATGGGCTGGCCGCAGTTCATGCCCAGCAGCTGGGTGAAGTACGCCATCGACTTCGACGCCGACGGCAAGGTGGACCTGTTCAACAGCCAGGCCGACGTGATCGGTTCGGTGGCCAACTACTTCAAGGAATTCGGCTGGCAGCGGGGCATGCCCACGCACTACCCGGTGCGCTTCGACCCGAACCAGAGCAAGGAAGACTTCGAGACCCTGCTCGCCCCCGACATCCTGCCCAGCTTCGGCGTGGCCAGCTTCACCGCCAAAGGTGCGGTGCTGGAAGGCCCGGCCCTGGCGCACACCGGCAAGCTGGCGCTGGTGGAACTGGAGAACGCGGGAGCACCGTCCAGCTATGTGGCCGGCACGGAAAACTTCTACGTGGTGACGCGCTACAACTGGAGCAGTTACTACGCGCTGGCGGTGATCGAACTGGGCGAGACGATCAAGGCACAGATGGCCAACGGCAACTGACCGAGGCGCCCCGTCCGCCCAACCCCGGGGCGCGTCAGAACACCGACAGACCCGTCCGCGCCGTGAACATTTCCAGCGCCTGCATGCCCAGCAGGGAGTTGCCGGTGGCATCGAGCGCCGGCGACCACACGCACAGGCTCAGCTGGTCGGGTACCACCGCCACGATGCCGCCGCCCACGCCGCTCTTGCAGGGCAGGCCGATGCGGAAGGCGAACTCGCCCGCCGCGTCGTAGGTGCCGCAGGTCAGCATCAAGGCGTTGATGCGGCGCGTCTGGCGTTCCGTCAGCAGCGGCTCGCCGTTGAACGGGTGCCGGCCGTCGCGGCACAGCAAGCCCGTGGCGCGCGCGAGTTGCAGGCAGGACATGCTCACCGCGCAGTGGTGGAAGTAGGCGTCGAGCACGGGGGCAACGTCGTTGTCGATCTTGCCGAAGCTCTTCATGAAGTTGGCCAGCGCGATGTTGCGAAAGCCGGTGGCGGCTTCCGAGGCCGCCACCTCTTCGTCGAAGTGCACCGGCTCGTTGCACAGGCTGGTCACCAGTTCCAGCATCGACGCCTTGGGATCGCCGTGGCTGAGCAGGCGGTCGGTGACGGCGATGGCGCCGGCGTTGATGAAGGGGTTGCGCGGTGTGCCCTGCTCGGACTCCAGTTGCACCAGGGAGTTGAACGGGTTGCCCGAGGGTTCGCGGCCGATGCGCTCCCACAGGCCTTCGCCCATGGCGCGCATGCCCATGACCAGGGCGAAGAGTTTGGAGATGCTCTGGATCGAGAACGGTGTGGTGCTGTCGCCGGCGTGTGCCTCCTGCCCGTCGCAGGTGCGCAGCGCAATGCCGAATTGCACCACCGGCACCCGCGCCAATGCGGGGATGTAGCTGGCCACCTGGCCCTGCGCACCGAGCTGGGGGCGCAGCGTGTGGACGATGTCTTCAAGAATGGGCTGGAACTGCATGGCGCCATTGTCGGGCAGTGCACGCACACGGCAGGATGTGGCCCCTGCTCAGGTTGGATCGCGCAATGGCGCAGCCTGTGTTGATGCCGCAAGCAGGTTCGTGGCCTTGAACCCGCGCACGTGCGGCGGGCCGGCGCTGCTCAATGCGTGGCTGGGCTCGGCAGCGGGAAGTCGTAGTTCGGGTCCACCACGCGCGCGGCCATGGTCGGCAGCATGTGGTCGATGAACACCTCGCCGATCCAGCGGCGCGTTTCCGAGTCGCACATCGGGCCGCTGGTTTGCAGCGCGAGGCTGCTGAAGGTGGCGATGCCGTCGTCCATCTGCAGGCAAGTCGGCACGAGCGGGTGGGCGTCGTGCTCGCCGTCGGCGGGTGCCTCGCTGGCGGAAAACGCCGCCGCTCCCGCGGCCATGGCCTGATGCCAGGCGCTGAAGAAACGGTCGAAGCAGCCCACGGTGCCGCGGCGCCAGACGTCGGCGACGTAGAAGAGCCAGGCGCCTTCGTCTTCCACCACGAAGCCCCAGGAGAACTCGTGGATGCCATCGGGCGCCTGCTCGAACACGCCGATCTCGCGCACGTCCTCGCGCGCCTTGAACTCGGCGTACAGCGGGCCGGGGCCGGAGAGTTCACCGCGCACGAAGCGGGCCAGCATGCCGGGGTCGGAGCTGAACAGCGGCAGGGGGTCGGTCCATTCGCGCTTGGCGCGGTTGATCAGGCGCGAGGTGGCGTCGGCGCTCTTCTGCGCCTGGATGCAGCGGTCCATGAAGCTCTTGCGGCCGTCGGGCGTGGCCAGCAGGTCCAGGGTGTCGGCAAACGTGGCGTCGTCTTTCAGGTAACCGTCTTCGCGCAGGCGCAGCACGATGTCGAGCATCGAGTTGCGCGTGATGTGCTCGATCATGTAGGCCATGTCGCCACCCTCGTACTCGGTCATCGACTGCTGCACCCAGGCCATGGTCTCTTCCTGGGAAAGACCTTGGGGTGCACGAGGCATGTCGTTGAACAGGGCGCGCAGCACCCTTACCGTGTCGAGATCGCTGGCCATTGAGCCTCCGTGGTTGTCGCGCCGGGCAGGCGTGGCGCATCACCGCCCACACCCGGCCCGACACGTCAGGATAGGTGCATTCGACCGGCGGCCGGCCTGCGCGGCCGCCCCGTCCGTGATTTTTTCGGTTGCTCGCCCGGTTTTTTCGCCCGCGGTGCAGCCCCTCGGCCGCCGCGTCAGTGCGAGGGAACGAGGAAGTCCTGGCTGATGCGCCCGCCCAGTTCGTTCACGCGATCCAGGAACTGTGTCAGGAAAGCATGCAGGCCGGTGGAGAGGATCTCGTCGATGCGCGCGTACTGCAGGTCGGCCTTGAGCTTGCCTGCGCGGCGCAGGGTTTCGCCGCTGTGGTCGTTGGACACCACGGTGAGGTTGTTCACCACCTCGTTGAGGCTGGCGGCCAGGCTGCGTGGCATGTCGGCACGCAGGATCAGCAGCTCGGCCACGCGCTCGGGCGTGATGACATCGCGGTACACCTTGCGGTAGACCTCGAAGCCGCTCACGCTGCGCAGGATCGCGCTCCAGTGATAGAAGTCGTACTCCTGGTCGAGCTCGCTGGCGGCGCCGAAGAAGTCGCTGTGCACGGCGTGGAACTTCACGTCCAGCAGGCGCGCGGTGTTGTCGGCACGCTCCAGAAAGGTGCCCATGCGGTAGAAGTGGAAGGCCTCGTCCTGCAGCATGGTGCCGATGGCCACGCCACGCGAGAGGTGCGAGCGGAACTTGACCCACTCGAAAAATTCGGCCGGGTCGCGCTCGAAGTTCTTGCTCTTGAGCATGCGCGTGAGTTCGAGCCAGGTCTGGTTCTGCGTTTCCCAGAACTCGGTGGTGAGCGCACCGCGCACGGCACGTGCGTTTTCGCGTGCGGCCTTCAGGCAGGTGAGGATGCTGGACGGGTTGGTCTCGTCGCGCACCATGAAGTCGAGCACGTTGCGCGGCGTGATTTCCTGGCCGTACTTCTGCGTGTAGGAAGGCATCAGCTCGCTGATGACCAGCAAGCCCTCCCAGCCCACCTGCGCCACGGCGGCGGATTGCGGCAGCAGCGAGGTCTGGTAGTTGACGTCGAGCATGCGCGCGGTGTTCTCCGCGCGCTCGGTGTAGCGGGACATCCAGAACAGGTGGTCGGCGGTGCGTGACAGCATGATGGTGTTCTCTTTCAGTCTTCGAGTATCCAGGTGTCCTTGGTGCCCCCGCCCTGCGACGAGTTGACCACCAGCGAACCTTCCTTGAGCGCCACGCGGGTCAGTCCGCCCGGCACCATCTGCACCTCCTTGCCGCTGAGCACGAAAGGCCGCAGATCAATATGGCGCGGTGCCACACCACTCTGCACATAAGTGGGGCAGGTGGAGAGCGAGAGCGTGGGCTGCGCGATGTAGCCGCCCGGGTTGGCCGCCACGGCCTTGCGGAAATCTTCGATCTCGGCCTGGGTGGAGGCCGGCCCGACCAGCATGCCGTAACCGCCGGCACCGTGCACCTCCTTCACCACCAGGTCCTTCATGTGGGCCATGATGTACTTGAGGTCTTCGGCGTCGCGGCCCATGAAGGTGGGCACGTTGTTCAGCACCGGCTTCTGCCCGAGGTAGAACTCGATCATCTTGGGCACGTAGGGGTAGATCGACTTGTCGTCGGCCACGCCGGTACCCACCGCGTTGCAGATGGCCACGTTGCCGCTGCGGTAAACGCCCAGCAGGCCTTCGCAGCCCAAGGTGGAGGTGGGCCGGAACACGGAAGGGTCGAGGAAGTCGTCGTCGACACGGCGGTAGATCACGTCGACCCGCTTGGGGCCGCGCGTGGTGCGCATGTAGACGAAGTTGTCCTTCACGAACAGGTCTTGCCCTTCCACCAGCTCCACGCCCATCTGCTGCGCCAGGAAGGCGTGCTCGAAGTAGGCGCTGTTGTACATGCCGGGCGTGAGCACCACCACCGTGGGTTCGGCCGTGGTGGCGGGGCTGACCTCGCGCAGGGTCTCCAGCAGCAGGTCGGGGTAGTGGGCCACGGGGGCCACGCGGTTCTCGCCGAACAGCTCGGGGAACAGCCGCATCATCATCTTGCGGTCTTCCAGCATGTAGCTCACGCCGCTGGGCACACGCAGGTTGTCTTCCAGCACGTAGTACTCGCCCACGCCGTCGGCATTGGGTGCGCGCACGATGTCGATGCCGGAGATGTGCGAGTAGATGTTGTGCGGCACGTCCACGCCCATCATCTCGGGGCGGAACTGCGCGTTCTGGAAGATCTGGTCGGCCGGGATGATGCCGGCCTTGATGATCTCCTGGTCGTGGTACACGTCGTGGATGAAGCGGTTGAGCGCGGTCACGCGCTGCACCAGGCCCTCTTCCATGCTGCGCCACTCGTGGGCGGGAATCACCCGCGGGATCAGGTCGAACGGGATCAGGCGCTCGGTGCCCGAGCCGTCCTCGTCCTTGGCGCCGTACACCGCAAAGGTGATGCCGACGCGGCGGAAGATCATCTCCGCCTCCTCCTTCCTCGCCGCCATCACCTCGTCGGGCTGCTGGGCGAGCCAGCGGGCGTAGTTGAGATAGTGGGCCCGGACCTCGCTGGGCGAGGCGTTCATTTCGTCAAACATCGGTCGGCTCATGGGCTGTTTCTCCTGGTCACAGCATAGCAAGGACCGGGCCAGGGTTTACGAGCAGGCTGCCCGGCGCGCTCCACGCCGGCGGCTTGCATGGCCCGGTTTCAAACCACGCACAACGCTTTTGTACACCTCTCGTGCCGATAGAAGCCCTGAGAACGGCCTGGGCAGAGCCGCACGCTTGCTCAAGAGCGGTTTGTTTTCGACCTCTTGCCAACGTTGGGAACGGGCCACCGCTGCGCGAGCCCGCCCTTCGAAGCTCGGGTTCACCGGTCGGCTGGCGTGCGTGGAACAGAAGACCTTGAAGCTTGAACGGCGGCGAAATACTGCGCGGGCGGCTTGCCCAGCGCCTTCTTGAACATGGTGATGAAAGCTGTAACGGACTCATATCCCAATGCCCCCGCCACATCCTGCACGGCCGCGCCCTCTGTCAGAAGGCGCACCGCAACGACCAGCTGGTGCTGCTGGCGCCAGCGGCCGAACGTCAGCCCGGTTTCGCGCAACACCAACCGCGCCAACGTCCGCTCACTGACGGCCAGCTTGTCCGCCCACTGCGGCAAGGTGGTCCGGTCCGCCGGGTCTTTCCCCAGCGCCCTGGCCATGCGCCGGAGCTTCGGGTTGCCGGACATCGGAACGTGAAGCCGCTCAACCGGGGCCGTGGCCAACTGTTCGAGCAGGACGGCGGCGAGGCGCGCCGTCGGCCCATCCGACTGAAAGGCCAGGCCCTGCTGCGCCAAGTACTTCACCAGCTCGCTCACCATCGGGCTTATCGCGAGGGTGCAGCAGTTGCTCGGCATCGATGCCGCGTCCGGCTCCACGAAGAGAAAGTAGATTTCGGCATTCTCCGTGGCCCGGTTGCTGTGCGGCATGCCGCCCGGAATCCAGACCGCATGCCGCGGCGGCACCATCCACATCCCCCTGGGCACCTCGCACGTCACGCCCCCGCGCGCCGCCATCACAAGTTGGCCCTTGCGATGAAAGTGAATCGGCTGCTCGGCGTCGTTCTCGGTCACGTCAAGCCTCAGAGCGACCGCCGGATGATGGTCGGCATCGGTGTCGAAGCGGCGGAGCATGTCGGCCAGTGGACTGTTTTTTGGCATTTTTCAGCGATTAATTGTCATTCTTTCTCTACCGCGACGAAGCACCCTGGCCATAGAGTCCTGATCCACATCGAGGACATCATGACCCTACTGACCACAAAACGCCGCACGACGCAATTTGCGCTGCTCGCAGGCATCCTGCTCATTGCCGCCAACTTGCGCGCCCCCGTGACCGGTTTGCCGCCGGTACTCAGCCTGGTGCGCGCCGACTTCGACCTCAGCACGACCGCCGCAGGTGCGCTCACCGCCCTGCCCCTGCTGGCCTTTGCGATCCTCTCTCCGTTCAGTGCCCTGTTCGCGCGCGAGTATGGGCTGGAGCGCGCGCTGTTCGGAGCGATGCTCACCGTGGCGCTCGGCATTGCGCTGCGCTCTTCAGGCGCCAGCTGGGCGCTCTATGTCGGCACGTGGGTGACCGGCATGGGCATCGCCGTCGGCAACGTGTTGCTCCCGAGCCTGGTGAAACGCGAATTCCCGCACAACATCCCCGCAGTGACCGGCGCTTTTGCGCTCGCAATGGGCGTGGTGGCGGCACTGGCTTCGGCAGCCGTGGTTCCGCTGGCCTCGGCCTGGGGGTGGAAGGCGGCGCTCATGGCCTTCCTCGTCCTGCCCTTGGCGGCGCTTCTGGTCTGGTTGCCGCAGCTCGCTGCCCGCACGAAACCCGCACCGGACACGACCACGCCGCCGCACGGCGGCAAGGTGTGGCACGCCGCGCTTGCATGGCAGGTGACCTTGTACCTCGGCCTCAATTCGACCATCTACTACGTCGTCATCGGCTGGCTGCCGACCATCCTGACCGACATGGGGCTGTCGCCCGAGCAGGCGGGGTCGCTGCATGGCGCGCTGCAACTGTCCACCGCAGTGCCTGGCCTGCTGCTGGGCCCTTTGCTTCGGCGCTTGCACGACCAGCGCCTTGCCGCGGCGACCGTCGCCGCGCTCTCAGGAGTCGCACTCATCGGGCTTCAGCTCGCGCCGGCGTACGCCCTGATGTGGGCCGTCCTGTTCGGCGTCGGCGCTGGAGCGCACTTCATGCTCGGTCTTGCTTTCATCGGGCTGCGTTCCCGCACGGCCTCGCAGGCGGCATCGCTGTCCGGTATGGCCCAGTGCATCGGCTACCTGCTCGCGGCGGTTGGACCGCTGGCGATGGGTTTCCTTCACGACGCACTCGGTGGTTGGCAGATACCCCTCGGCATTTGCGCGGCCCTTGCGCTGCTGGCCGCTTTCGTTGGCACGCTGGCAGGCCGGAACACGCAGATGGGGGCTTGAGCTGGCGCTTGTGGACCGGCAGCCGCCCAGTGTTCACCCGGCAAGTTGAAGCCAGAACCTGAACCGTCCCTGCTCCGGTCGAAAAAAACGCCCACCGTTAAACATTGCTGTTCAAGGTTGGGCGCCGGCCTGTCACCTCGGCAACGCGGGGATTGGGCTCTGTGCATCCGCAGACGGAGCGCAGGCCAATCCCGGCGCCTCGAGAAACTTTTACGGAGCGACGTTGAGCTGATACATCGCGTAGAAGTTGGCGTACTCACGTCCTGCCATGTCACGTGCGAAGAGATGCAGACCCGTGAGACGCGTCCCCTCGGCGTAGCTGGAACCCCTATTGAAGCAGTGGTCGTCCGTCACGCTCTGCACCGAGCAAGGGACGATGGCCTGGCGCGCGGTCGATCGCACATCGACGGAATCGGTGAAGTTGGCGTTGCTGCCCGTGCGCGGCGACCGCCCAAACAAGGTGATCTGCGTGGGGGGCAATTGGCCCGCACCGACACTCCAGCCAGGACCGCCGTTGTCCGTGACGATGTCGCCGGTGTCACCCTGCACAAACACATTCTGCCCCGCGTCCTGCACGCCTGAAGGCTCGGTGCCCGAGCGCATGTCAGCGACCATGGCCGGCACCAACTGCGCAAGCCCCTGGGTGCGGAGTTCGGCGATGGTGAGGGCGCGAGCGCGGCTCTTGTAGTACTGCACCTCGGTGCACCGTGGTGCCGTCCTGAGGAGTGGCCGGATCGTCGAAGTTGAGGTAGTAATCGAACCGCCAGGTTCCCTGCGACCCGGCATTGGCCAGAGTGGCTTCCGTGCGGTCCGGATCCGCCACAAAGAAGAGCGAGGGGTCCACGGTGCGGGGGCGCGGGCGGGACGTGCTGCCGTCCACATACTCGCTGCGCAAGCGAACGAAGCTGGTTCCGGTGACCACCCCACCTGGCTTGACCAGGCCCAGGAAACTGGAGTTGCCGCTGGGCTGCAGCGTGAGGACCGAGCCGCTGGGCGTGGTCACGACGACGCGATTGAACACCGGACCGAGGTTGCCCGAGCGCTGACGGTTGTTCACGTCCAGCGCATAACCCGTGCTGAAGTAGTCATAGGCTTCCTGGCCCAGACTGATGAAGTTGCGCCGCTGCTGGTAGGCCGCGACACGGCCTGGAAAACGGTACTGGTTTCCAATCATTCGAAGCTTTCCGTCTGCACTGCTGCTGGTGCGCAAGACGAGCGTGTCGTAGGACTCACTGCCGTCGGGAGTCGTGACCTTGTAGCCGACGACGGTGTCCCTGTCGGCGTTGTCGCGAGTGAACTCATAGGTGCCCTGGCTGAACACCACGCCGACCGCGTTGGCGTTGAAGAGGCTCGCGAAGGCCCCAGCGCACCACCCGCGCGTATCTCAGGGTGCGGCCAACGTTGCCGTATTGGCAGCGGCGGCGGCCGGGCCTGCCGCCCGGTACTGCCAGTAGCGCGGGTCCAGCTCGCGCCGGCAGTGCACGTTGCCGGGCTCGGCGCTGCGCCAAGTGGCGGCGCCGCAATCGGGTGAATTCACCCACGGAATGCCGCGCTGCGCATACCGCTCCAGCACCGTGGGCGCCGGGTGGTTGAAGCGGTTGCGGTAACCCGACTGCACGATCACCCACTGCGGTTGCAAGGTGTTGAGCAGCACCGGGCTGCTGGAGGTCTTGCTGCCGTGGTGTGGCGCGAGCATGACGGTGGCACGCAGATCGGGGCGCGCCATCGCCAGGCGGGTCTCTTGTGCCGCATCGATGTCACCGCCCAACCAGGCGCTGTGCGCGCCGTTCGCCACCCGCAGCACGCACGACATGGCGTTGCTGGAGAGCCTGCCCTGGCCCTCTTCGTTGTAGTGATCGGGTTGCGGATGCAGCACCTCGAAGTCCACCCCGTCCCATTGCCAGCGCTGGCCCGCCACGCAGCGGCGCGCCGGGTCGGCGTCGTAAGACGACCACCAGCGTGCCTGCGGCATCGCGGCCTGCACCGCCGCCGCCCCGCCCGAATGGTCGCTGTCGCGGTGGCTCACCACCACCGCATCGAGCCGCTCGTCCAGCGCACGCAACAACGGCAGCACCACACGGTCTCCGGCGTCGCTGGCGTCGGGCGCAGGCCCGTAACGCGGCCCTGTGTCGTACAGCAGGCTGTGCGTGGCGGTGCGCAGCAGCACGGCACTGCCCTGCCCCACGTCCAGTGCGATCAACTCGAACTGGCCCGGCATCGGGCGCGGCGGCGTGTACAACAAGGCCGGCCACACCAGCAGCAGGCCCGACAGGCGCAGCACCCAGGGCAGGCGCAACACCAGCAGCGCCGCGCCCAGCACGGCGGCGACGGCCAGCGGCAGTGGCGCCACCGGCCGGAACAGCGCCGCCCACGGCCATTGCGCCAGCCACTGCAAAACGCCCGACAACAGCTGCACCGCCCAGGCCGCTGCGTCCCACAGCGGCGGCAGCAACACACCCAACAAGGCCAGTGGTGTCACCAGCAAGGTCACCCAGGGAATGGCCACCAGGTTGGCCAGCAGGCCGACCACCGAGAACTGGCCGAACAGCAACAGCGTCAGCGGCGCCAATGCCACCGTGACCACGCCCTGCTCACGCAGCAGGCCCAGCACGGCCGTGCTGCCACGCTGCGTCCAGCGCACCGGGTCACCCGTCACTTGTGTTGAACGGCCGGGGTCGGTGGCGAACAGGATGGCCACCGCCACAAAGCTGAGCCAGAAGCCGGCCTGCATCAGCGCCCAGGGATCGAGCAACAAGACCACCGCCAGCGCCAGCAGCCAGACCTGCGGCCAGGGCCAGTGCCGCACCGACAGGCGCAAGCCCACCACCACGGCCAGCATCAGCACCGTGCGTTGCGCCGGCACGCCCCAGCCCGAGAACAGCGCGTAGGCCAATGCCAGCGCCACACCGCCGATGCCGGCGGCCCAGGGTGCCGGCAGTGCCAGCAGCGCACCCGGCCGGAGAAAAGCCAGGCGCCGCCAGAGCGCGCCCACGAGCAAGGTCGCGAGCCAGGCGAACAGGGTGACGTGCAATCCTGAAATACTGACAAGGTGGGCCACGCCTGTGGTGCGGAACAGGTCCCAGTCGGTGCGTTCGATGGCACCCTGGTCTCCCACCACCAGCGCACTCAGCACACCCGCGCTGCGCGGATCGTGTGGTGCCACCCGCGTCTCGATGCGTTCCGCCACGCTCTGGCGCAGGCTGTCCAGCGGGTGCCAGAGCGTGGCCCCGAGCCGCTGCGGCGCCGGATCACGTGGGCCGTTGCGCACATAACCCGTGGCCTGGATGCCTTGCTCCCAGAGCCAGCGCTCGCGGTCGAAACCATGCGGGTTGCTGTTGCCATGCGGCTGGCGCAAGCGCACGGTGAAGCGCCAGCGTTCACCGGCGCGCACGGCCGGGTTGCTGCGCGCCGCGTGGCTGCTGTCGGCATTGTTCCAGGCGTTGCCCTGGCCGTACCAGCCCAGCTGCAGGCGCGGCGGCAGGTGCACCGCCTCGCCTGCCAGCGTGGCCGCCGACTCCACCTGAAATTCGAAGCGCTGGTCTTGCGCGCTGTGCTGCGGCAGGGAGGCAATGCGCCCCGTCACCTGCAGGCTGGCGCCCTCCAGCGCCGGGTTCAGCGCGTCGGCGACAAAGTGCGCGGCACGCGCGCCCGTGAGGCCAAAACCAGTGAGCGCACCCAGCAGCACAAGCACCAGGCAGCGCCAGCCGGACAGCGTGCCGGGCACACGCATGAACGCCACGCCCAGCGCCATGAAGCCGGCCAGCGCCAGCAGAGCCAGATAGATTCCCAGGCCCCACAGGGCCGGCTGCTGCAACTGCAGCGCCACCCCCGCCACCCAGCCCAGCAACACGGCGGTGCCGCCATGGCGCATGATCAGACCGCGCAGCACGGCTTCGCTGCCTTGTCACGCAGCCGTGGCGCAAGACTTGCTAGCATGGTTGCAAGCCGCCCCGGCAAAGGCTTTTTTGCCTGCGGATCCATTGTTGACCCCTCCTCCCTGGAAAGTCTCTCGTTATGGCCATCCATGTCGCCCTGAGCCACATCACCCATTATCGGTACGACCGCCTGGTCAAGCTGGGGCCACAAGTGGTGCGGCTGAGGCCCGCGCCTCACAGCCGCACCAAGGTGCTGTCGTACTCGCAGCGCATCGAGCCGGGCAACCACTTCATCAACTGGCAGCAGGACCCCTTCGCCAACTACCAGGCGCGCCTGGTGTTCCCCGAGCCGACCACCGAGTTCAAGGTGACGATCGACCTGGTGGTCGAGATGGCGGTCTACAACCCGTTCGACTTTTTCCTCGAACCCGAGGCCGAGAACTTTCCGTTCGGCTACGACGACGCACAGACCAAGGACCTCGCGCCCTACCTCGCCACCGAACCGCTGACGCCGCTGCTCAAACAATACGTGGACGCAGTGGACCGCAAGCAGCGCCGCACCATTGACTTCCTGGTCGAGATCAACCAGCGGCTGCAGCGCGACATCGCCTACACCATCCGCATGGAGCCCGGCGTGCAGACGCCGGAAGACACGCTCAAGCTCAAGAGCGGCTCCTGCCGCGACAGCGGCTGGCTGCTGGTGCAGATCCTGCGCCACCTGGGCCTGGCCGCGCGCTTCGTCTCGGGCTACCTGATCCAGCTCACCGCCGATGTGAAATCGGTGGACGGCCCGAACGGGCCCGAGAAAGACTTCACCGACCTGCACGCCTGGTGCGAGGTGTTCCTGCCCGGTGCCGGCTGGATCGGCCTGGACCCGACCTCCGGCCTGCTCGCCGGCGAAGGCCATGTGCCACTGGCCTGCACGCCGCAGCCCTCCAGCGCCGCGCCGGTGGAAGGTGCGATGGACCCGTGCGAGGTGGAATTCAGCCACCACATGGGCGTGACGCGCATCTACGAATCGCCGCGCGTCACCAGCCCCTACACCGAAGACCAGTGGGCCGGCGTGCTGGCGCTGGGTGATCGGGTCGATGCCGACCTTGAACGGCACGACGTGCGCCTGACCATGGGCGGCGAACCGACCTTCGTCGCCACCAGCGACCGCGACGCCGGCGAATGGAACACCGACGCCCTGGGCCCCACCAAACGCGGCTACGCCACCGAGCTGCTCGACCGCCTGCGCGCCGAGTACGGCGCCGGTGGTTTCGTGCACATGGGCCAGGGCAAGTGGTACCCCGGTGAGCAGCTGCCGCGCTGGGCGCTGTCCCTGTTCTGGCGCACCGACGGCGAACCCGTCTGGCACAACCCCGCCCTGCTGGCCGACGAGCGCGACGAGGCGCACTACACCAGCGACGACGCGCGCCGCTTCACACAAGCATTGGCACGCAAGCTCGGCCTGTCGACGCAGTACATCACGCCCGGCTTCGAGGACACCTGGTACTACCTCTGGCGCGAACGCCGCCTGCCGGTGAACGTAGACCCGTTCGACAGCAAGCTCGACGACGAACTGGAACGCGCGCGCCTGCGCCGCGTCTTCAGCCAGGGACTGGAGAGCACCGTGGGTTATGTGCTGCCACTGCAGGCCGCGGGCCAGAACGGCGCGCTGTCGAGCAACGGCAAGAGCGGTTATCCGCGCATCTCGGGCACGGTGTGGTCCACCGGCCCCTGGTTCCTGCGCGACGAGCGCATGTACCTGGTGCCAGGCGACTCGCCCATGGGCTATCGGCTGCCGCTGGATTCGCTGCCCTGGGTCTCGGCGGCCGACTATCCGTACCACATCGAACAAGACCCACACTCCGCGCGCGACCCGCTGCCGCGTGGCGCCGCGCTCAAGCGCCAGGTGTCGCCGCACCAGGTGGGTGGTGGTTTTGCCGGTGGTGGCACGGTGGCGCTGCAGGGCACGGACTTCGACCCCGACGCCGAAACCGTGGAAGGCCTGCGCCCCGGCCAGCCCGGCCCGGGCGCGGCACCGGTGCAGGCCCTGGCCGCGCGCTTCCCGCAGCGCGAGGAGTCGGCCGCCTGGCTCACGCGCACCGCGCTGTGCGTGGAAGCACGCGACCCGCACCGCGCCAACGGCCCCAAGGCCGAGAAGGCCGGCGGTGGCAAGAACCACCACCTCTACATCTTCATGCCGCCGATGGCGCTGCTGGAGGACTACCTCGACCTGCTCGCCGCGGTGGAAGCCACGGCCGAGAAGCTGGGCGTGCGCATCGTGCTCGAAGGCTACCCACCCCCGCGCGACCCCCGCCTGAAGATGCTGCAGGTCACACCCGACCCGGGTGTGATCGAGGTCAACATCCACCCGGCGAAGAACTGGGGCGAACTGGTGGAGCACACCGAATTCCTCTACGAGGCCGCGCACCAGACGCGCCTGTGCGCCGAGAAGTTCATGACCGACGGCCGCCACACCGGCACCGGGGGCGGCAACCACTTCGTGATGGGGGGCGCCACACCGGCCGACTCGCCCTTCCTGCGCAAGCCCGAGCTGCTTGGCAGCCTGCTGGCCTACTGGCACAACCACCCTTCGCTGTCCTACCTGTTCAGCGGCCTGTTCATCGGCCCGACCAGCCAGGCGCCGCGCGTGGACGAGGCGCGCAACGACCAGTTGTACGAGCTGGAGATCGCGCTCTCGCAGATCGAGCAGAACCGCAAGACCTACGGCGAAGACATGCCGCCCTGGATGGTGGACCGCACGCTGCGCAACATCCTGATCGACGTCACCGGCAACACCCACCGCAGCGAGTTCTGCATCGACAAGCTGTTCTCGCCCGACTCACCCACCGGCCGCCTCGGCCTGCTGGAGCTGCGTGCCTTCGAGATGCCGCCGCACGCGCGCATGAGCATCGCGCAACAGCTGCTGCTGCGCGCCCTGGTGTCGCGCTTCTGGCAACAGCCCTGGCACGGCCGCCTCACGCGCTGGGGCACCGAGCTGCACGACCGCCTGCTGCTGCCGACCTTCGTGCGCACCGACTTCGAAGACGTGCTGTCCGACCTTGCCGACTTCGGCTACACCTTCGACATGGCCTGGTTCGAGCCGCACTTCGAGTTCCGTTTCCCGCTGGTCGGCCAGGTGCAGGCGCGTGGCATCGAGCTCACCCTGCGCAGCGCGCTCGAACCCTGGCACGTGATGGGCGAAGAAGGCGCGATCGGTGGCACCGTGCGGTATGTGGACTCGTCGCTGGAACGCATCGAGGTGCGCGTGAGCGGCTTCAACGACAGCCGCCACGTGATCACCTGCAACGGCCATGCCATCCCGCTGCACAGCACCGGCACCGTGGGCGAGTACGTGGCCGGCGTGCGCTACAAGGCCTGGAGCCCGCCGTCGGCGCTGCACCCGTCGATTCCTGCGCACGCGCCATTGACCTTCGACATCGTCGACACCTGGCTCAAGCGCTCCATGGGCGGCTGCCAATACCACGTGGCCCACCCGGGCGGGCGCAACTACGACACCTTCCCGATCAACGCCTACGAGGCCGAGAGCCGGCGCCTGTCGCGCTTTTTCCAGATGGGCCACACACCCGGCCGCATGGACGTGGCCCCGGCCAGCAGCAGCCGCGAGTTCCCCTGCACCCTGGACCTGCGAGCGGTGGGGCGTGCGCCACGCGGCGCGGCGTGACCGATGCAACGCGGCGACCCCGGTGACGCGGGGCCGCGTGCGGGCCAACGGGCATACTTGGGCCCCGTGAATCCCGATCCAGAAGACTCTCTTTTTGCCGGTCTGCACCCCGAGTCGCCCGGTGACTGGGCGCTGTCGCTTTCGGTGCCGGCCGACCCCGGCCACCGCGACGAGTTGCGCGCCGGCGGCCGTCCCGATGCCGATGCGCTCTCGCCCACCTGGAGCAGCTTCTTCGAGCACATCGGCACCGACGGTTTTACCGAACTGAACCGCCGCGCCGACAACCTGCAGCGCCAGGTGCGCGACAACGGCGTCACCTACAACGTCTACGCCAACGCCGACAGCGGCCTGGAACGGCCCTGGGCACTGGACCTGTTCCCCAAGCTCATCGGCCCGAAAGACTGGGCGCAGATCGAAACCGGCGTGCTGCAGCGCGCGCGCCTGCTCAACGCCATGATGGCCGACCTGTACGGCGAGCGCGAACTGCTCAAGCGCGCCCTGCTGCCCGCCGCGCTGGTGCAGGGCCACCCCGGTTACCTGCGCGCCATGCAGGGCGTGCGCCCGCCCGGCGACACCTGGCTGCACATCGTCGGCTTCGATCTCGCCCAGGGCCCGGACGGCCGCTGGTGGGTGGTCGGCCAGCGCACGCAGGCGCCTTCCGGCCTGGGTTACCTGCTGGAAAACCGCATCGCCATCGGCCGGCAGTTCCCCAAGGCCTTCGCCGGCATGAAGGTGCAGCGCCTGGCGGCCAGCTACCGCGCACTGATGGACGGCATCAAGCGCATGGCACCCGAGGGCGAACACGCGCGCATCGCGCTGCTCACCCCCGGCCCGTACAACGAAACCTACTTTGAACACGCCTACCTGGCGCGTTACCTCGGCCTCACCCTGGTCGAAGGCAACGACCTCACGGTGCGCGACCAGCGCCTGTTCCTCAAGACGCTCGACGGCCTGGAGCCTGTGCACGCGCTGATCAAGCGCCTGGACGACGAGTGGCTGGACCCGCTGGAACTGCGCTCCGATTCGCGCCTGGGCGTGCCCGGCCTGCTGCAGGTGCTGCGCGCCGGCAACCTTCTGCTGGCCAACGCGCCGGGTTCGGCGCCGCTGGAGTCGAGCGCGTTGCTCGGCTTCCTGCCCGCCATCAGCCGCCACCTGCTGGGCGAAGAGCTGGCCCTGCCCTCGCTAGCCACCTGGTGGTGCGGCGAAGACGCAGCGCTGCGTGAGGTGTTGCCGCTGCTCAAGGACAGCGTGATCAAACCCACCTACCCGCGCTCGGGCCTGGAAACGGTGATGGGCCAGAGCCTGAGCGAGCGCGAACTCGACGAGTGGTCGGGCCGCATGGCGCGCCACCCCGACGACTACACCGTGCAGTCCTGGCTGCCGCTGTCGCAAACCCCCACCTGGAGCGGCGAACGCCTGATGCCACGCTCGGCCATGCTGCGCGTGTTCGCACTGGCCGACGGCCCGCAGTCCTGGCGCATCCTGCCCGGTGGCCTGGTGCGGCTGGCGCCGCGTGGTGAACTCATCGCGGCCATGCAGCGCGGCGGCAGCAGCGCCGACTGCTGGGTGCTCACCGAAGGGCCGGTGGACCACACCAGCCTGCTCGACGCCGCACCCAGCACGCTGGCGCTGGCGCAGCAGCGGTGGCCGGTGACCAGCCGCGCCGCCGAAAACCTGTTCTGGCTCGGCCGCTACACCGAACGCGCAGAAAACAGCATCCGCCTGGCGCAGATCGTGTTGAACCACATGGGCGGCGAAGAGCCCAGCTCGCGCGCGCTGATGGCCTGGATGTCGGGCATGGCGCGCGAAAACGCCCTGGTGCTGGCCGACGCGCCCACCGCCCAACTCTCGCCGCGGGTGTTCGCACGCAGCCTGATCGCCGCTCTCTGCCCGCCCGCCAGCGACCCGATGGCGGCACAGTCGCACAGCGTGGGCTTCAACCTGCGCGCCCTGAAGGCCGCGGCATCGCAGGTGCGCGAACGCCTGTCGCGGGAACACTGGCACCTGATCGAACGCACCGAGGCCAGCTTCGCGCGCAGTTGCGCCGCACTCTCCACCGACGCCGAATACACCACCGCCGAAGCCATCGTGGCGCTGCAGAACGCCAGCGAACTGCTGGCCGCCATCACCGGCTCACAGACCGACCGCATGGTGCGCGACGACGGCTGGCGCCTGCTCTCCATGGGCCGCCACATCGAGCGCCTGATCACGCTCTCTCGCGCGCTCTCGCTGGCGCTCGAACACGGCTGCCTGCACGACGCCGCCGGCTTCGAAGCCGTGGTGGCCCTGTTCGACAGCACCATCACCTTCCACGCCCGTTACCAGCAGCGGCGCGACATGGTGGCGCTGATCGACCTGCTGGTGATGGACCACGACAACCCGCGCTCGCTCGCCTGGGTGCTGCAGACACTGCGCTCGCGCCTGGCCAAGCTGGCGACCAGCACCACGCCGCAAGACGCCGTGCTGGCGCAAGGCCTGCCCGACCCCGCGGCCTGGCAACTCACCGACCTGAGCAACTGGCAGCGCAGCCCCGAAGGCCTGCGCACCTGGAGCGACCTCGCCGCCCTGCTTGACGATTGCGAAGACGCCGCGGTGCACGTCTCCGACGAGATCACTCGGCTGCACTTCAGCCACGCCGACCGCGGCAACCAGTCGCTCAGGGCCTGACATGCGCCTTCGCATCCTGCACCGCACCCGCTACCGGTACCACGGCGCCATCGACATGGCGCAACACATGGTGCACCTGCAGCCGGTGGACACGGTCACGCAACAGGTGCTGCACCACGAGCTGCGCATCAGCCCCACCCCGGCCGCGCGCAGCGAGACCACGGACGTGTTTGGCAACCAGCGCACCTTCTTCTCGCTGCAGTCCACCCACCGCGTGCTCACGGTGGAGGCCGACAGCCTGGTGCAGACGCAAGCCCCGCAGCCCCTGCCCGAAAGCCAGACCTGGCGCGGCATCGGTTGGGAGCGCGTGCGCGAACACTTCCGTTACCACGCCCGGGCGCCGTTCGACGCCGCCAGCGAATTCCTCTACGCCTCGCCCTTTGTGCCACGCGACGACGCCTTTGCGGCCTTCGCACGCCCGGCCTTCAAGCCCGGCCTGCCGGCGCTGGACGCCGTGCGCGCGCTGATGGAACGCATCCACACCGAACTCGTTTACGAGAGCGAGAGCACCGAGGTCAACACCCCGGCGCTGGACGCACTGCAGCAGGGCAAGGGCGTGTGCCAGGACTTCGCCCACATCATGCTGGGCTGCCTGCGCACGCTGGGCCTGCCGGCGCGTTACGTCAGCGGTTACCTGCTCACGCGCCCGCCACCCGGCAAAGCGCGTTTGATCGGTGCCGACGCTTCACACGCCTGGGTGTCGGTGTACGTGCCGCTGCCGGGCCAGGGCAACCAGGGGCCCGACGGCCAGCCGACGGCCGCCGCCGGCACCTGGTTCGACTTCGACCCGACCAACAACCGCTGCGGCCGCGGCAGCCCGGGAGAAGACTACGTGGCGCTGGCCACCGGCCGCGATTTCGGCGACGTCTCGCCCATGCGCGGCGTGATCCAGAGCGGCGCACGGCACAGCCTGGACGTGGCGGTGACAGTGGCGCCGCCGGACGAACTGGGCCAGCTCGAAGCGGTTGAGGACGCCTGAACGCGGCAGCCCTGCGCCGCGGCTCGCCGCACCGGCGCTGCAGTGCGGGCCCGTCGATAGAATGGGCCGCTCATTCTTCAGGACCTTCAGGAGCCCCCATGAGCATCTACGACAAGCTGAACCAACTCGGCATCACCCTGCCGCCCGTGGCCGTGCCCGCCGCCGCCTACGTGCCCTTCGTGCAGACCGGCAAACTGATCTTCCTGAGTGGCCACATCGCACGCCAGGACGGCAAGCCCTGGGTTGGCCAACTGGGCCTGACCATGACCACCGACGAAGCCAAGCCCGCCGCACGCGCGGTAGCGGTCGACCTGCTGGGCACGCTGGACGCGGCCTGCAAGGCCGCCGGCACCGACCTCAACGGCGTCAAGCGCATCGTGAAGGTGCTCAGCCTGGTGAACTCCACCGCCAGCTACACCGAGCAGCACCTGGTCACCAATGGCTGCAGCGAGCTGCTGGGCGAGGTGTTCGGCAGCACCGTGGGCGCACATGCCCGCAGCGCCTTCGGCGTGGCGCAGTTGCCCCTGGGTGCCTGCGTGGAAATCGAATTGATCGCCGAACTGGCCTGAGCCTTCGCGTTCGCCGACCCATCAAAAAAAGAGGCCGCAACAGCGGCCTCTTTTTCATGGTGCGGGGCACTGCCCCTGCAGCCAGTCGCTGCTCATTTCTTGCGGGCCCGTTCCTGCGCGCGCCGCACCTGGCGGCTCTGCTGCGCCTGCTCCACCGCCTGCTGTTTGGCCACACGACGGCTCGTGATGCGGCGCACCACAAAACGCGTCACGCCAAAAGTCAACAGCGCGAGCACGGCCGCAATCACCACGCCGGTCCATTCGCCGTTTTCCATCGTCCATCCACCTGCTTGATTTCAATTGATGTTGAGGCCCATCGCGCAACACAGGCGTGTGGGCCGCACGGCGGCTGGTCACGGGGGCCGGGCCGCCCCGCGGTCTGGCCTCAGCTCAGGTGTTTGCCCACCAGGCCGGTCATCTCGAACATGGTGACTTCGTCCTTGCCGAAGACCGCCTTGAGCTTGGCGTCGGCCAGGATGTTGCGCTTGTTCTTCGGGTTCTGCAGGTTGTTGGCCTTGATGTACTCCCACATCAGTTTCACAACTTCGGTGCGGGGTTGTGGCGTCGCGCCGATCACAGCGGCCAGCTCGGCGCTGGGCTTGAGGGCACGGTTGAATGCGGTTTGTTTCTTTTCGGTAGTCATCTGAGCCTTGCTGGTTAAAACCCCGGATTCTAGGCAGTCCGGCCGTGTCATTTGGTAACGAGGCGTCTGGGGCCCTTCCGTGACCGGATTCCCGGGCCTTGCCGAAGGTGCTGCTTTGTTCTGTGATGCATGCGATGCAGCGGCCAGGTTTTCAGGTCGCCGGGGCCTGCGAGAGGAAGATTTCAAACCGCGCCAGCTCTTCATCCAGCGCGTGGCGAAAGCCCGCATCGCGTGGGCGGGCATCGGCAAAACCCAGCTGATGGGTCAGCCGGCCGCGCTCCATGCGCAGGTTGGCCCAGCCCACCATCTGCTCGCCCCACAGCACCGGCAAGGCGTAGTGGCCCATGGTGCGTTTCGCGGCCGGCACATAGGCCTCGAAGCGGTAGGCCCAGCCCCACAGCATCTCGAAGCGGCGACGGTCCCACACCACCGGGTCGAACGGCGCCAGCAGCTGCACGCCCTCGCCGGCCTGGTGGCGGCGCGAGACCGGGTTCTCGTGCGCGGGCCAGTACCAGCAGGTGCCGTCGATGTCCGCGTGCCCATAGCGCGAGCGCGCGGCCTTGGCCACCTCGCGCGCCTCCACCGCCAGGCCGGGCGCTCCATACCGCAGCAGGGTGACGAGGTAACCCAGGCTGGGTGCGGGCAAGGGTGCGTACAGGGCCACGATGAGGTCCACCAGGGCTTCGGCGCGTGCGCGGCGTGCGGCGGGGTCGTTGTCCTGCTGAACGTGGGTGACGGCCTCGTACACGCGCGTGCCGGCCTCGCGCCGGCGCACCCGCAGCCAGCCGTGGTGGTGCATCTGCTCTAGCAGCCGGGTGCTGGCGTTGAGCTCACCGCCCCAATAACCCGCCACGCGACCGTGGTGGGCAAAGGCCTCGCCCGCTTCGCGTGGGTGCACCGGGCCGCGCTCGCGCACGAAGGCCAGCAGCTCCTGCGCGCGGGCGGTGGTGGCTGCGTCCCAGGCGCGGCGTGGCGTGCGCGGGTGCAGCAGGGCCAGTGTGTCGCGCGAGACGAAGCCGTAGTTGACGAAGGCGTCTTCCTCTATGCCCAGGCGCTCGTAGCGGCGCTCCAGGTCACCGGCGCGGTAACCCTGTACCCGGCAACGCAGGATCAGGTCTTGCGCCCGCGCGGGTGCGCGCATCGGGTCGGCCTGCACGAAGCCGAGGCGGCGGATCGCCGCCGGCAACGTGACCGGCTTGAACAGGCTGCGTGCGATGGCGTAGCGGCGCAGCTCGTCGAGCGTCGGCGAGCGCGCCATGCTTGCGCTACTCGACCCGCGTGATGCGGTTGGGCTTGAAGCCCAGGTCGGCCGCCTTGCCCTTGCGGGCACGCGCGGCCCGCGCGTTGTTCAGGCTGCGAATCTCCAGCGTTTCGTCGCGCTCCTTGCCGCCGCGGCCGATGCCTTCGATCTTCACGCTGCGCGTGTAGGCGGCTGCACCGGCGAGCGTGTCTTTCGCTTCCAGGTCGATCAACAGCAGGCCGCGGCCACCCTTCTCCATCTGCTTGAGTTCGCTGATTTCGAAGGTGAGGATGCGCCCGCCGGTGGAGGCACAGCAGACGTGCGTGGCCGGCGCCAGCGGCGTGCCACCCGAGGTGAAGGCGGCGTGCGACGGTGCACACGGCGTTTCGCCCTCGCCCAGGTTGAGGAAGGTCTTGCCGCCGCGCTGGCGCGTGGTCATGTTCTCCACCGTGGCCAGGAAGCCGTAACCACCCGAACCCGCCAGCAGCAGCGCCGCATGGGCCGGGCCGGCGAAGTAGTGCAGCGGCTGCGTGCCGCTTTCCAGCTCGATCAGCGTGGTGATGGGCTGGCCGTCGCCGCGCGCACCCGGCAGGCTGGCCACCGGCACCGAGTAGACGCGGCCGTTGCTGCCGAAGGTGATGAGCGTGTCCACCGTGCGGCACTCGAAGGTGCCGTACAGGCCGTCGCCGGCCTTGAAGGCGAAGCTGGCCTTCTCGTGGCCGTGGCCGGTGCGCGCGCGCACCCAGCCTTTGCTGGAGATCACCACCGTCACCGGTTCGTCCACCACCTTGATTTCGGCCACAGCCTTCTTCTCGGCCTGGATCAGCGTGCGGCGCGGGTCGGCGAAGGTCTTGGCGTCGGCTTCGATCTCTCTCACCATCAGGCGCTTCAAGCTGCCCGGGTTGGCCAGGATGTCTTCCAGCTTGCCCTGCTCTTCGCGCAGTTCCTTCAGCTCCTGCTCGATCTTGATGGCTTCGAGCCGCGCCAGCTGGCGCAGGCGGATTTCAAGAATGTCCTCGGCCTGGCGGTCGCTGAGCTTGAAGGCCTCGATCAGCGCGGGCTTGGGCTCGTCGCTGTGGCGGATGATGCGGATCACCTCGTCGATGTTGAGCAGCACCAACTGCCGGCCTTCGAGGATGTGGATGCGGTCGAGCACCTTGTTCAGGCGGTGCTGCGAACGGCGGGTGATGGTGCCCTGGCGGAACGCGATCCACTCGGTGAGCATCAGGCGCAGCGACTTCTGCGTCGGCCGGCCGTCCAGCCCCACCATGGTGAGGTTGATCGGTGCCGAGGTTTCCAGGCTGGTGTGGGCCAGCAGCGTGGTGATGAGTTCCTGCTGCTCGATGCGGCTGCTCTTGGGCTCGAACACCAGGCGCACCGGCGCGTCCTTGCTGGACTCGTCGCGCACGCCGTCGAGCACCATCAGGATGCTGGCCTTGAGCTGGGTCTGGTCTTGCGTGAGCGCCTTCTTGCCGGCCTTCACCTTGGGGTTGGTGAGTTCCTCGATTTCTTCCAGCACGCGCTGCGTGCTCACGCCGGGCGGCAACTCGTTCACCACCAGTTGCCACTGGCCGCGTGCGAGGTCTTCGATCTTCCAGCGCGCCCGCACCTTGAGGCTGCCGCGGCCGCTGCGGTAGGCGTCGGCAATGTCGCCGGCCGGGCTGATGATCTGGCCGCCACCGGGGTAGTCGGGCCCGGGCAGGATGGCGAGCAGTTCCTCGTCGGTGAGCTTGGGGTTCTTCACCAGCGCCACGCAGGCGTCGGCCACTTCGCGCAGGTTGTGGCTGGGGATTTCGGTCGCTAGGCCCACGGCAATGCCCGACGCGCCGTTGAGCAGGTTGAACGGCAGGCGCGCCGGCAGTTGTTTGGGTTCGACGGTGGAGCCGTCGTAGTTGGGCACGAAGTCCACCGTGCCTTCGTCGATCTCGTCGAGCAGCAGGGTGGTGATCTTGGCCAGCCGCGCTTCGGTGTATCGCATGGCCGCGGCGCCGTCGCCGTCGCGCGAGCCAAAGTTGCCCTGGCCGTCGATCAGTGGGTAACGCTGGGCAAAGTCCTGCGCCATGCGCACCAGCGCGTCGTAGGCGGCCTGGTCGCCGTGCGGGTGGAAGCGGCCCAGCACGTCACCAACCACGCGCGCGCTCTTTACCGGGCGCGCGGCGGTGTTGCGGTTCGGCCCGCTGAAGCCCAGACCCATGCGGTCCATGCTGTAGAGGATGCGGCGCTGCACCGGCTTCTGGCCGTCGCAGACGTCGGGCAGGGCGCGGCCCTTCACGACCGAGAGCGCGTACTCCAGGTAGGCGCGCTGGGCGTAGTTGGCGAGGTTCATGCCGTCATCGTCCGGTGCGGACAGCGGCAGTTCAGGAGTTTCAGTCATGGCAAATCGGTTCTTCGTTCAAGGCGGCGATTCGGTCAAGGACACCGCAGATCCGGCTCTGCCGGTCTGCCAGTGTCGCCCCTGAGGGGTGACGCGAAGCGGCGCGGGGGGAGTTCAGCTAGATGTCGATCTCGACCGAATCGCCGTGCAGCTCCATCAGCTCGCGGCGCGAGGCGGCTTCGCCCTTGCCCATGAGCTTGGTGATGAGGGCTTCGGTGCCGGCAAAGTCGATCGCGCCCAGCACCACCGGCATGAGGCGGCGGGTGTCGGGGTTGAGGGTGGTGTCCCAGAGCTGTTCGGCGCTCATTTCGCCCAAGCCCTTGAAACGGCTGATCTGGCACTTCTCTGGCGCCACGCCGTCCTTGGCGCTCTTGTCGAGGATGGCGTGCAGTTCGCCTTCGTCGAGCGCGTACTGCTTGGCCGCCGGCTTCTTGCCACGCGCGGGGATGTCCACACGGAACAGCGGCGGGCGCGCCACGAACACGTGGCCGGTTTCGATAAGTTTGGGGAAATGGCGGAAGAACAGCGTGAGCAGCAGCACCTGGATGTGCGAGCCGTCCACGTCCGCGTCAGACAGGATGCAGACCTTGCCGTAGCGCAGGCCGCTCAGGTCGGGCGTGTCGTTCGGGCCGTGTGGATCGACGCCGATGGCGACCGAGATGTCGTGGATTTCGGTGTTGGCAAACAGCCGGTCGCGTTCCACCTCCCAGGTGTTGAGCACCTTGCCGCGCAAGGGCAGCACGGCCTGGCTTTCCTTGTCGCGGCCCATCTTGGCGCTGCCGCCGGCCGAGTCGCCCTCGACCAGGAACACCTCGTTGTGTGCCACATCCTTGCTTTCGCAGTCGGTCAGCTTGCCGGGCAGCACGGCCACGCCGGAGCCCTTGCGTTTCTCGACCTTCTGGCCCGCCTTCTGGCGCGACTGCGCGGCCTTGATGGCGAGCTCGGCCAGTTTCTTGCCGTAGTCCACGTGCTGGTTGAGCCACAACTCCAGCGCAGGACGCACGAAGCTGCCGACCAGGCGCACCGCGTCGCGCGAGTTCAGGCGCTCCTTGATCTGGCCCTGGAACTGCGGGTCGAGCACCTTGGCGCTCAGCACATAACTGGCGCGCGCGAACACGTCTTCGGGCAGCAGCTTCACGCCCTTGGGCAGCAGGGCGTGCAGTTCGATGAAGCCCTTGACCGCCTGGAACAGGCCGTCGCGCAGGCCGCTGTCGTGCGTGCCGCCGGCGCTGGTGGGGATCAGGTTCACATAGCTTTCGCGCACCGGCTGGCCGTCTTCGGTGAAGGCAACGCACCAGGCCGCGCCCTCGCCTTCGGCGAAGCTGTCGTGCCCGCTGTCGGCAAAGCCTTCACCTTCAAACAGCGGAATCACCGGCTCGCCGTTGAGCGTCTGCTGCAGGTAGTCGCGCAGGCCGCCCTTGTAGAGCCAAGTCTGCGTGTCCTTGATCTTTTCGTTCACCAGCGTCACGCTCACGCCGGGCATCAGCACCGCCTTGCTGCGCAGCAGGTGGGTGAGTTCGCCCATGGGCAGCGCGGCGGATTCGAAGTACTTTGCGTCGGGCCAGGCGCGCACGGTGGTGCCCTGCTTGCGGTCGCCCTCGCCCTTGCTGCTCACTGCCAGCGGTTCGATCACGTCGCCAGCGGAAAACGCCAGCTTCGCCACCTGGCCTTCGCGGAAGCTGGTCACCTCCAGGCGGGTGGAGAGCGCGTTGGTCACGCTCACGCCCACGCCGTGCAGGCCACCCGAGAAGCTGTACGCGCCACCCTTGCCCTTGTCAAACTTGCCACCGGCGTGCAGCCGGGTGAACACCAGCTCGACCACCGGCGCCTTTTCTTCCGGGTGCAGACCGAAGGGGATGCCGCGGCCGTCGTCTTCCACGCTCACCGAATGGTCGGCATGCAGCGTGACCTTGATCTTCTTGCCGTAGCCGGCCAGGGCCTCGTCGGCCGCGTTGTCCAGCACTTCCTGGATGATGTGCAGCGGGTTGTCGGTGCGGGTGTACATGCCCGGCCGCTGCTTGACCGGCTCCAGCCCTTTGAGGACGCGGATCGAGCCTTCGGAGTATTCGTTGGGTGTTTGGGTCGCCATGGGGGCGGATTGTATGCTCCGGGAACTGTATGCAAATACAGACTTTTCAACCGCCACCCGTGCCCGATGCACGCGCTTCATCAGTGGCGCGGAAAAATATCAAGGCACCCCGCCACGCCCGGGACAGGCAGGGGCTGTTCATCTTCGCTACATTTCCTGCATGTCCTCGACGCCCACCCTCCCCTCCCCACCCCGCCTCTCTGCCTTGCAGGTGCTGGCGTGCGGTGCGCTGATCGTCACCCTGTCGATGGGCGTGCGCCACGGCTTCGGGCTGTGGTTGCAGCCGATCACGCAGGCGCAGGGCTGGACGCGGGAGAACTTCGCCTTTGCGCTGGCGATCCAGAACCTCTCTTGGGGCGTGTTCGGCATCTTCGCCGGCATGGTGGCCGACCGTTTCGGCGCCTCCCGCGTGCTGGTGGGCGGCGCCGTGTTGTACGGCCTGGGCCTGGCCGGCATGGCGCTGACCACCACACCACTCAGCTTTGCGCTCACCGCCGGCGTGCTGATCGGCGCAGCCCAGGCAGGCACCACCTATGCCGTGGTCTACGGCGTGATCGGCCGCCAGATTCCGGCCGAGAAGCGCTCCTGGGCCATGGGCGTGGCCGCGGCCGCGGGCTCGTTCGGCCAGTTCCTCATGGTGCCGGTAGAAGGCTGGCTGATCAGCGATTTCGGCTGGCAGCAGGCCCTGCTGATCCTGGGTGTGGTGGTGCTGCTGATCGTGCCGCTGGCCATGGGCCTGCGCGAACCCGGGTTCGGCGGCGGTGCGCCCGTGCAGCGCGAGCAGACCATCGGCCAGGCGCTGCGCGAGGCTTTCCGCTACCGCAGCTTCCAGTTGCTGATGGCGGGTTACTTCGTCTGCGGTTTCCAGGTGGTGTTCATCGGCGTGCACATGCCCAGCTACCTCAAGGACAACGGCCTGTCGCCGCAGGTGGCGAGTTATGCGCTGGCGCTGATCGGCCTGTTCAACGTGATCGGCACCTACGCCGCCGGTGCGCTCGGCCAGCGCCTGGCCAAGCGCCACATCCTGGCCTTCATCTACTTCGCGCGCGCCGCCGTCATCACCGTCTTCCTGCTGGTGCCGCTGTCGCCCATGAGCGTGTACGTGTTCTCCGCCGTGATGGGCGTGCTGTGGCTCTCCACCGTGCCGCCCACCAACGCGGTGGTGGCGCAGATCTTCGGCGTGGCCCACATGTCCATGCTCGGCGGTTTCATCTTCTTCAGCCACCAGATCGGCAGCTTCCTCGGCGTGTGGCTGGGCGGCGTGCTCTACGACCAGACCGGCAGCTACAACATCGTCTGGTACCTGTCGATCGCACTCGGCATCTTTGCCGGCCTGGTCAACCTGCCGGTGCGCGAGTCGCCCATCGTGCGCGCGCCGCAGCGCGTGGGAGCCGCAGCGTGAAGCCGATGGCCGTGCGCGCGCTGGCCTGGTCCGCCGCGATGCTGGCCTTGCTGGCCACCTTTGCCCTGTACAACCGGCCGGACTTCCTGGTGAGCCTGGCCGACCAGCTCTGGAGCTGCTTCTAAGGTATGGCATACCGCCTTTCGCACCCCTCCCCCGACATGGGGGCCGCACCTGCAGCCCGCCAAATCCCGTTCCACGATGCTCCAGAACACAAACACGCCATGCGCCGGGAGGCGCACTGACATGCACGGTACCGAAGCAATTTCTGCCTGGGTGCAGCGCTGGTCGCACCTGGTGCCACCCGGCGGTTCGGTGCTCGACGTGGCCTGCGGCCATGGCCGCCACCTGCGCTGGTTCGCGCAACGCGGGCACCGCGTCACCGGCGTGGACCGTTCGCCCGAGGCCATCGCGGCGGTCGCATCCTGGGGCCGTGCGGTGCAGGCCGACATCGAAAACGGCCCCTGGCCGTTCGAGGGTGAGCGGTTTGATCTGGTGCTGGTCACCAACTACCTCTGGCGGCCGCTGCTGCCGGTGATCGTGCAAAGCGTGGCCGAGGGCGGCGTGCTGCTGTACGAGACCTTCGCCGCCGGCAATGAAAGCGTGGGCAAGCCCTCGCGCCCGGACTTTCTGCTGCAGCCCGGCGAACTTTTGCGCGCCAGCGAGGGTCTGCAGGTGGTGGCGTACGAAGACGGCTTCTGCGACCGCCCCGAACGTTTCGTGCAACGCTTGGCGGCGGTGCGAAAACCCACGGGCACCCCCGTCTCGCCCCCGCGGTTTCCTCTGGACGCCACTGGGTAGAATGCACCCTTCGCGTGTGCCGTGGCCCGCCCTCCTGGGGTGGGCGCCCTGCATACAGCCCAATTCGAGCCCTTAGCTATGAATCCCATTACCGGCAGCATCGTGGCCTTGGTCACGCCCATGCATGAAGACGGCAGCGTGGACTACCCCACCCTGCGCAAGCTGATCGACTGGCACATCACCGAAGGCACCGACTGCATCGGCGTCGTCGGCACCACCGGCGAATCGCCCACGGTCAACGTCGAAGAGCACTGCGAGATCATTCGCGTCTCCGTCGAGCAGGCCAAGACCCACGGCGACAAGCGCGTGCCCATCATGGCCGGCTGCGGCGCCAACTCCACCGCCGAGGCGATCGAGCTGGCGCGCTTCGCGCAAAGCGTGGGCGCCGACTGCCAGCTGCAGGTCGTGCCCTACTACAACAAGCCCACGCAAGAGGGCCAGTACCAGCACTTCAAGGCCATCGCCGAAGCCGTGGGCGACCTGCCCACCGTGCTCTACAACGTGCCCGGCCGCACCGTGGCCGACATGGCGCACGACACCGTGCTGCGCCTGGCCCAGGTGCCCGGCATCGTCGGCATCAAGGAAGCCACCGGCAACATCGAACGCGCGCAGTGGCTGATCCGCGACGTGCCCAAGGGCTTCTCGATCTACTCCGGCGACGACCCGACCGCCGTCGCCCTCATGCTGTGCGGTGGCCAGGGCAACATCAGCGTGACCGCCAACATCGCGCCGCGCCTGATGAGCGAACTCTGCGCTGCGGCCATCGCAGGCGATGCGCGCCGCGCCATGGCGATCCAGTTCCAGCTGATGCCGGTGCACAAGAACCTGTTTGTCGAAGCCAACCCGATCCCGCTCAAGTGGGCCATGTCCCGCCTGGGCCTGTGCAACGAGGCCATGCGCCTGCCCATGACACCGATGTCTCGCCCCCTGGTGCCCACGGTCGAAGGCGCCCTGCGGGCCAGCGGCCTGCTGGCCTGAGTCCCGGCGAGCGATCCCTCCGTTTTCAACGAGCCCCTCAACATGCCCATCCGCACCCCGAATCCGACCCTGCACGCCAACACCAGCGCGCCCTCTGCTGCCCGCCTCCTGCCCCGCCTGGGCCTGGTGCTGGCAGCCGCCCTGCTGGCATCGGGCTGCTCGATGCTGCAGGAAGACAAGATCGACTACAAGAGCGCGCAACGCGGCAGCACGCTGGACGTGCCGCCCGACCTGAGCCAGCTCAGTCGCGACTCGCGCTACAACGTGCCCGGCACCACGGTCACCGCCAGCGGCTACGAAACCGCACAGCCGGCACAGGCCACGGCCGCCAGCACCGCCGCCGTGACGGTGGGTGACGTGCGCATCGAACGCGCCGGCAACCAGCGCTGGCTGGTGGTGAACCGCCCGGCCGACAAGCTCTGGAGCCCGATCCGCGACTTCTGGCAGGAAAACGGTTTCCTGCTTGATCTCGACCAGGAAGGGCTGGGCATCATGGAAACCGACTGGGCCGAGAACCGCGCCAAGCTGCCGCAGGATTTCATCCGCTCGACCATCGGCAAGGTGTTCGAGAACCTCTACTCCACCGGCGAGCGTGACCGCTTCCGCACCCGCCTGGAGCGCACCGCCAACGGCGGCACCGAGATCTACATCAGCCACCGCGGTATGGTCGAGGTTTACTCCACCAAGGAAAAAGACCAGACCGTGTGGCAACCCCGCCCGGCCGACGTGGAACTCGAAACCGAGTTCCTGCGCCGCCTGATGGTCAAGCTCGGTGTGACCGAAGCGCAATCGCAGGCCATCGCCGCCAGCGCGCCGGTGCAGGCCGCAGCCCGCGTGAGCACGGTGAACAACGCCCCGGTGGTGCTGTTCGAAGACAACTTCGACCGCGCCTGGCGCCGTGTCGGCCTGTCGCTGGACCGCACCGGCTTCACGGTGGAAGACCGCGACCGCAGCAAGGGCCTGTACTTTGTGCGCTACGTCGAACCGGTGATGGATGCCAAGGAGCCCGGCTTCTTCGGCAAGCTCTTCGGCGCCTCCAAGACCGAGGCCAAGGCCGCCCGTTACCAGGTGTCGGTGCGCAGCAGCGCCGACAACAAGACCACGGTGGCGGTGCTCGACGCCCAGGGCCAGCCCGACGCCTCGACCGCGGCACAGCGCATCGCCAAGGTGCTGGCCGACGACCTCAAGTAAGCCAATCACTGCAGGCTCACCAGGGCCTGCAGCCCAAAGAAAAAGCCGCCCGAGGGCGGCTTTTTCTTTGGGCCGGTCCCGCCTCGCAGCGGGTCCGGTCCGGCGTCTTACTTCACGGCGTCCTTGGCGGCGTCCACGGCCTTGCTGGCCGAAGCCTTGGCCTGCTCGGCGGCTTCGTGAGCCTTGTCGGCAGCGGCCTTGGCGGCGTCGGTGGTGGCTTCGACAGCGGCCTTGCCAGCGTCGGCAGCGGCAGCGCCTGCGTCCTTGGCAGCGTCCACGGCCACGGCAGCGGCTTCCTTGGCGGAGTCGGCTGCAGCAGCGCCGGCTTCCTTGGCGGAATCGGCAGCGCCTTCCAGCGTCGGGGCCGGTGCGGGTTCAGCAGCAGGTGCCGGCACAACCACAGGGGCTTCTTCTTTTTTGCCGCAGGCGGTCAGGGCAATGGCGGCAACGATGCTGGCGAACAGGATGGTCTTTTTCATGATGACGGGTTTTTTCCAATGGATGAGGTGACGGATCGGCCCGAAGGCTCTGCGGGACCGCCGGTGCCTCCCAATACGGCATGACGTTGGCCCCACGGTCGGGCGGCGCAGCTGGGCCTGCCTCCCTGACCGGCGCGGATCATACCCGCGGAAGATGACAGCCTGGTCCCGGTAGGGTATTTTTACGTTTCTTCACAGCCCCAGCGTGGAGGCGGGAAACGACGGCGTGCTCTTCAGCCACCACTGCTGCAGTTGTTCCTGCAAGGCCACGCGGCGTTCGGCGCTGCGGCTGGCCACCAGCGTGCCGCGCACCGGGTCCAGGCGCTGCAGCGTCCAGTGTGGCGACCACAACGCACTGGGCAGGTCGGCGCTGGCGGCACTGCCGCAGGCCTGTGCCTCCACCAGGTGCCCCCAGGTGACGCGCCACTGCACGAAGCGTGGGTGACTCAGGCGCAGCACATTGAAGTCGGCCGCCAGCAGTTGCAGCGTGCGGCCGCGCCGTGCCCAGCGGTTGAGCGAGTCGATCACCTCGCGCTCGCCCAGCGGCCAGTCGGCGAAATCGGCGTCGCACAACACGATGCGCGACCAGCCGGCATCGGCTGCCGTGGCCAGCGCCTGGCGCACCAGGTCCACGAACACCTGGCGGCCTTCCAGCCGGCCATCGGGCAGGCCCGTGGCCGCGGCATCGGGGGTCGGCGGTGTGGTCAGAGGATCGGTCATGCGGACTCCTGGTGCGCGTGTGGCGTCAGGCCCCGGTGGCGGGTTCGACGCGGTGCAGCCAGCCGGCCTCGAACCAGTCCTGCAGCAGCGCCTGCGCATCGTCGCTGGCGCGTGCGACCTGGCGCTGGTCCAGGGCTCGCTGGTCGGCCAGGGTGCGCATCAGCCGGGCGTCGGCGCCACCGGCGCGGAAGCTCTCGCCGTTGATGAAGACATGGCGTTCGTCGTACATCATGCGCGTGCGCCGGTCCAGCCGCAAGGCGCCCGGCGTCCAGCCGCCGTCGGCCTCGTCGAACCAGATGCGTGGCTTGGGTTCGGTCATCACCTCACCGAGCGCACAGGCCAGCGAGTGGCGCTCGGCCAGCAGGCGCTGCAACGCGTCGGCGGCAAAGGACTCCAGCGCGGCGGGCATGGCGGCCGGGTGCGCGGTGGCGGGCTGGCCGGGGTCGCGGTACAGGGTGTCGTCGTCCAGCTCGTCGGCCATGCGCTGCAGCAGCTCACCCGCCAGGCCGCCGCGCTGCGGTGCACGGAAACCGATGGAGTAAGTGGTGCAGTCGCCGCCGATGGCGTCGCCATCGTGCGCCCAGCGTGGCGGCAGGTACAACATGTCGCCGGGGTTCAGCACGTGTTCTTCTTCGGGCTCGAAGTGGCTCAGGATCTTGAGCGGCACGCCTTCCTGCAGCGACAGGTCTTTCTGCCGGCCGATGCGCCAGCGGCGCTGACCACTGGCCTGCAGCAGGAACACGTCGTAGCTGTCGAAGTGCGGGCCCACGCCACCACCGTCGCTGGCCCAGGAGATCATCAGGTCGTCCAGCCGCGCATCGGGCAGGAAACGGAAACGCTGCAGCAAGTCGTGCGCGGCATCCAGGTGCTGGTCCACCCCCTGCACCAGCAGGGTCCAGCCGGCCTGCTTGAGCGGTGGCAGCGCGGTGCGCGCCAGCGGCCCATGCTTGAGCGTCCAGCCCTTGGGCTTGCGCACGATCAGGCGCGACTCCACCGCTTCGGCGGCGGCCATGTCGAACAGTTGCTGGCGGCTCAGCAGCGGGGTGAACCCGGGGATGGCACCGCGCACCAGCAGCGGCTTTTTTTGCCAGTGGCGGCGCATGAACAGGGTGGGCGAGAGCCCGCCCAGCAGGTCACAGGCCAGGTCGGTCGCGGGGATGCCAGAAGATGGCTGGCGCTTGGTCGAAGGTTTGAACATGGGACAATTGTCGGATGAAAATCAACCAACAATGCGTGGTCGCACTGACCTGGACCCTCAAGGACACGCTGGGCGAAGAGCTCGACGTGCTCGACGAGCCGGTGGAATTCCTGCTCGGTGGCCATGATCTGTTGGCCAAGATCGAAGAGGCCCTGCTGAACCACAAGGCCGGCGACACGGTGGAGCTGCAACTGGAGCCCAACGATGCCTTTGGCGACTACGACGACCGCCTGCTGTTCCTGGAGCCGCGCCACCTGTTCCCCGCCGAGCTGGAAGAAGGCATGGGCTTTGAAGGCTTGCCGCCCGGTGGCAATGCGAACGCGCCGAAGGACCGCCTGTATTTCGTGAGCGACATCTACCCCGATCACGTGGTGATGGATGGCAACCACCCACTGGCCGGCATCGCGCTGCGCATCCGCCTGAAGGTGCATGCGGTGCGCGAGGCAGAGGAAAGTGAAATCGGCAAGGGCTCGCTGGGCACGGGCTTCTTCCGCATGCAGGTCGACGGCCCCGACGAACTGCAAGGCCCGGGCCTGACGGAACCGGGTCCGCACACGCTGCACTGAGAGCACCCCGCCGCGCTGCGCGCGGCTTCTTCGCGGGGGGCGGTTCCGCGGTAGCGCTGGAAGACCGCCTTCGCAGCGCCCCGGGTTTCAGCTGCGGCCGGTGGAGCCGTAGCCGCCGGCACCGCGCTCGCTGGCGGCGGCGAATTCATTCACGATGTTGAAGCGGGCCTGCACCACCGGCACGATCACCAGTTGCGCGATGCGCTCCATGGGTTCGATGGTGAAGGCAACGTCGCTGCGGTTCCAGGCGCTCACCATGAGCTGGCCCTGGTAGTCGCTGTCGATCAAGCCCACCAGGTTGCCGAGCACGATGCCGTGTTTGTGGCCCAGGCCCGAGCGCGGCAGGATCAGCGCGGCATAACCCGGGTCGGCCAGGTGGATCGCCAGGCCGGTCGGCACCAGCTGCCAGGCGTTGGCTTCCAGCACCAGCGGGGCATCGAGGCAGGCGCGCAGGTCGAGGCCGGCGCTGCCAGGGGTGGCATACGCGGGCAATTGGTCCGCGATGCGCGGGTCGAGAACACGAACGTCCAGTTGCATGGGGTTTTCCATTGATTCGGTGGCACCGCGGGCGGATCGCACGCGGCTGCGCGGCAGGGGCGCAGGCGGCATTGTCGCCGCTGTCGTGGCGGCACCCGGCGAGCGTGCGCGGTAAGGGAAAGTCACTAGCTTGCGGCCTGGGTTTATTGGACAAACTGCCTTCCTGCACACAGGCCCGACCGTCACCATCGATCAACGCCACCACCAGACCAGCGCCTACCTGCGTCGGCACCCACCCGCCCCACCCCATGTCCACTCTGCTCAAATTCGCCCGCCTGGTCGACTGGATTGCCGAGCGCCTCGCCAAGCTCGCCGCCTGGGCGGTGCTGCTGGCCGCCCTGATTTCGGCCGGCAATGCCTTCGTGCGTTATGGCCTGGACATCAGCTCCAACGCCTGGCTCGAAATCCAGTGGTACCTGTTCGCCACCACGGTGATGCTGGGCGCGCCGCTGGTGCTCAAGCTCAATGAGCATGTGCGGGTGGACATCTTCTACGGCCGCCTGCCCGGCAAGGGGCCGGTGTGGGTCGACATCTTCGGCCTGCTGGTGTTCCTGCTGCCCGTGATGGGCCTGCTGACCTGGCTCACCTGGCCGATGTTCTGGAACATGTACCTGACCAAGGAAGGCTCGGGCAACATCGGCGGCCTGATTCGCTGGCCAGCGGCGCTGCTGATGCCGCTGGGCTTCGGTGCGGTGTTCGTGCAGGGCATTGCCGAGATCATCAAACGCGTGGCCTACCTGCGCGGCGACATGCAGATGAGCATCCATTACGAGAAGCCGGTGCAGTAAACACAGCGAGCACGGCGCGCCCACCGACCTCTCCAGGACGACACCAGCATGCAAATGGAAAACTTCGCGCCGGTCATGTTCACGGGTCTGATCGTGATCATGCTGATCGGCTTTCCGGTCGCCTTCTCGCTCGCCGCACTCGGCCTCTTCAGCGGCTTCTACGCCATCGAGATGGGTTGGTTCCCGGCCAACTTCATGGCCAACCTGCCGCTCAACATGTTCGGCATCCTGTCGAACGACCTGCTGCTGGCCATCCCGTTCTTCACGCTGATGGGGGCGGTGCTCGAAAAATGCGGCCTGGCCGAGGACATGCTCGATTCCATGGGCCAGCTGTTCGGACCGGTGCGCGGTGGCCTGGGCTACTCGGTCATCATCGTCGGCTTCATCCTCGGCGCCATCACCGGCACGGTGGCGGGCCAGGTGATCGCCATGGCCATGATCTCGCTGCCGGTGATGATGCGCTACGGCTACAACATGCGCTACGCCACCGGGGTGCTGGCGGCCTCGGGCACCATCACCCAGCTGGTGCCGCCTTCGCTGGTGCTGATCATCATGGCCGACCAGCTCGGCCGCTCGGTGGGCGACATGTACAAGGGTGCCTGGGGCCCGGCCATCCTGCAGGTGCTGATCTTCGCGGCCTACACCTTCATGCTCGGCCGCATCCGGCCGCAGATGGTGCCGGGTCTGCCGCCGACGGCGCGCACGCTGCACGGCTGGGCGCTGTGGCGCAAGTGCCTGCGCGGCATCATCCCCTCGGCCATCCTGATCTTCGCCGTGCTCGGCTCCATGGGCGGCCTGCCCTTCATGGACCACGCCATCGCCACCCCGACCGAAGCCGGCGCCATGGGCGCGGTGGGTTCGCTGGTGCTGGCCGCCATGCACCGGCGCCTGAGCTGGGCGCTGCTGTGGAACGCCATGCAGGGCACCATGCGCCTGACCGCCATGGTGGTCTTCATCCTGATCGGCTCTCGCGTGTTCTCGCTGGTGTTCCAGGGTGTGGACGGTGCGGTGTGGATCGAACACCTGCTGAGCGACTTGCCGGGCGGCCAGGTCGGCTTCCTGATCGTCGTCAACGTCTTCATCTTCTTCCTCGCGTTCTTCCTCGACTTCTTCGAGATCGCCTTCATCATCCTGCCCATGCTCGGGCCGGTGGCGCACAAGCTGGGCATTGACCTGGTGTGGTTCGGTGTGCTGCTGTGCGTAAACATGCAGACCAGCTTCATGCACCCGCCGTTCGGCTTCGCGCTGTTCTACCTGCGCGGCATTGCCGACACGCTGTTCAAGGAAAAGCGCATTCCGTACCCGGTAAAGTCCACCGACATCTACATGGGCGCGATTCCCTGGGTGGTGATGCAGTTGCTGCTGGTGGCAATCGTCATCTTCTTCCCGCAGACGGTGACGGTGTTCCTCGACAAGGAGGTCGAGATCGACCTCGACAAGGTGCAGCTGGAAATGCCGGCGGACACAGACAACCCCAGTGAAGGCATCAACATGGAGAACCCGTTCGGCAACCAGCCGGCCGAAGAGCCCGCCGCGGCGCCCCCCGCCGAAGGCGCACGCGCGCCATTGCAATGACGACGGCCAACGAACGCCCCAACGCCGACGCGACGCGCGAAAGCGCGGCTTACCCGCGCCTGCTGCGCGTGCTGGCGGTGCTGATGGTGGTCGCGCTGGCGGTGTACGCGCTGCGGGCGTGGCCCGCGTTGCGCACCGCACAGTGGTCGTTTACCGGCCTGGCCATGCTGGTGCTGGCCGGCGTTCTGATCGCCTGGGTGGCGTGGTGGATCGTCTTCAGCCGCACCCGGCTGCAAGGTCAGGAACTGGTGCAGACCTGGTTGTGGGACAAGCGCGTGCAGGCACACGAGGTCGCCACCTTCAAGCTGGTGCACTGGCGCGGCCTGCAATCCGTCATCGCACCGCGCCTGCTGGTGCGCCGGCGCCAGGGTGGCATCGCCTGGTTCCACTCGGCCGATGCCGAGCTGCTGCGCGCCTTCGCCGGCGAGGTGGTGCAACAGGGCATGCGCCCGAAGCCGCCGCCCGCGCCCTGAGCCACGGGCGTTCCTCCACGGGGCACGACCGGGCCATGAAAAAAACCCCGGCGGCTGGCGCCGACGGGGTTTTTCTGATTTGAGCGAAGGTGGTCTGCGCCATCACAGTTTCTGCTGCTGCATGAAGCGGTCGAAGGTGCCTTCGGTGAAACGGAACCAGGCGTTCTGGTCGGCCAGGAATTTCGAATAGTCGCCGTAGACCTTTTTCCACTCGGGGTTGGTGTTGTTCAGGTCGGCGTAGATGTCCTGCGCCGACTTGAAGGCCGCCGTCATCACGTCTTGCGTGAAGGGCCGCAGCTTGGTGCCGGAGCCCACCATCTGCTTGAGCGCAGCCGGGTTGCGCGCGTCGTACTTGGCCAGCATGCTCACGTGCGCGTTCGAGGCCGCGGCTTCCACCACCGCCTTGTACTCGGCCGAGAGTTTGTCCCAGGCCTTGCTGTTGATGTAGAAGTCCAGCTGCGGGCCACCTTCCCACCAGCCGGGGTAGTAGTAGAACGGCGCGACCTTGTTGAAGCCGAGCTTCTGGTCGTCGTACGGGCCAACCCACTCCAGCGCGTCCAGCGTGCCTTTTTCCAGCGCCGGGTACAGGTCGGCACCGGGGATGGATTGCGGCACCACACCGAACGGCTCCAGCACGCGGCCGGCAAACGGGTTGGTGCGGAACTTCAGGCCCTTGAGGTCGGCCACCGACTTGATTTCCTTGCGGAACCAGCCGCCCATCTGCGCACCGGTGTTGCCACCCGGCAGGTTGACGATGTTGTACTTGGCGTAGAACTCGCGCATCAGCTTGAGGCCGTTGCCTTCGTACATCCAGGCCGTCATCTGGCGCGCGTTCATGCCGAAGGGCACGGCGCATCCCAGGCAGAAGGTCGGGTCCTTGCCATAGAAGTAATACGGCGCCGTGTGCGCCATTTCAACCGCTTCGCTCTGCACACCGTCCACCACGCCGAAGGCGGGCATCAGCTCACCACCGGCGTGCACCGAGATCTGGAACTTGCCACCGGTCATCTCGCTGACCTTCTTGGCGAACACCTCGGCGGTGCCGAAGATGGTGTCGAGCGATTTGGGGAAGCTGGAGGCCAGTCGCCAGCGGATCGTTTCACCGGTCTGAACGGCGGGGGCCGCGGGGGCCGCCGCTGCGGGAGCCGCCGGTGCGGCCTCTTCCTTTTTGCCGCAAGCGGCCATCAAACCGGCCAGCCCAACCACACCGGTGGTGGCGATCAAAGAACGACGATCCATGGTGAACAGCTCCGTAAAGATTGAATTGGGCCCCGGCCCGTGCGGGCTGCACGCGCCAGCAACCGGGCCGTTCAGGCCCGGTCGAATTCAATTGTAGAAAGCCGTTTTTGCCGCAACTCAGGGGGTTTTCCCTCGTCGCGCACACCAACGTGGGAGCGGAATCAGGCCACCACTTTGAGGCCGGCTGCGCCGTCGAGCAGGTCGGCAAAACGCGTCGAAATGGAGCGGGTGATGCCCGCCGCGTCCAGGCCTTCCATGGCCAGCAGGCGGGCCGGATCGCCGTGTTCGATGAACACGTCCGGCAGGCCAAGCTGCAGCACCGGCAGCTGCATGCCCTCGGCTTGCAAGGCCTCCAGCACCGCGGCACCGGCACCGCCCTGGATGCAACCCTCTTCCACCGTCACCAGCGCCTCGTGCGTCTGCGCGAGTTCACGCAACAGGTCGAGGTCCAGCGGTTTGGCCCAGCGCATGTTGGCCACGCTCAGGCCGAGTTGTTCACCGGCGGCCAGTGCCGGCTGCAGCAGGGTGCCGAACGCCAGGATGGCGATGCGTTTGCCCTGACGGCGCAGCTCGCCACGGCCGAACGGCAGGCCTTGCAGGCCGGCCGGCTGGGCCACGCCGGCACCGGCGCCGCGCGGGTAACGCACGGCCACCGGGTGGTTCTGTTCAAACGCGGTGCTCAGCAACTGGCGGCACTCGGCTTCGTCGGCCGGGCAGGCAATCGACATGTTGGGGATGCAGCGCAGGTAGGCGATGTCGTAGGCACCGGCGTGCGTGGCGCCGTCGGCACCGACCAGGCCGGCGCGGTCGAGTGCGAACACCACCGGCAGGTTCTGCAGCGCCACGTCGTGGATCAACTGGTCGTAGGCGCGCTGCAGGAAGGTGGAGTAGATCGCCACCACCGGCTTCAGGCCTTCGCAGGCCAGGCCGGCGGCGAAGGTGACGGCATGTTGTTCGGCGATGCCGACGTCGAAGTAACGCGCCGGGAAGCGGCGCTCGAACTCGACCATGCCCGAGCCTTCGCGCATCGCCGGCGTGATGCCGACCAGGCGCGGGTCGGCTTCGGCCATGTCGCACAGCCATTGGCCGAACACCTGGGTGAAGGTGGTCTTCGGCGGCTTGGCGGGTTTGGTGAGGCCCACCGCGGGGTCGAACACGCCGGGGCCGTGGTAGGCCACGGGGTCGGCTTCGGCCAGCTTGTAGCCCTGGCCCTTTTTGGTGACCACGTGCAGGAACTGCGGGCCGCTGTCGCTGTCGAGCAGCTGGCGGATGTTCTCCAGCGTCGGGATCAGCGAGTCGAGGTCGTGGCCGTCGATGGGGCCGATGTAGTTGAAGCCGAACTTCTCGAACAGCGTGGCCGGCACCACCATGCCCTTGGCGTGCTCTTCAAAGCGTTTGGCCAGCTCGAACAGGGGCGGTGCGCCCTTGAGCACGGTCTTGCCGACATTCTTGGCGGCGGCGTAGAACTGCCCGCTCATCAACTGCGCCAGGTAACGGTTGAGCGCGCCCACCGGTGGCGAGATCGACATGTCGTTGTCGTTGAGCACCACCAGCAGTCGGCCATCGGCCACACCGGCGTTGTTCAGCGCCTCGAAGGCCATGCCCGCGGTCATGGCGCCGTCGCCGATGATGGCGACCGACTTGCGCGATTCGCCCTTGATCTTGGCCGCCAGCGCCATGCCGAGCGCAGCCGAGATGCTGGTGGACGAGTGGGCGGTGCCGAAGGTGTCGTACTCGCTCTCGTCGCGGCGCGGGAAGCCGCTGATGCCGCCGAACTGGCGCAGCGTGTCCATGCGGTCGCGCCGCCCGGTCAGGATCTTGTGGGGGTAGGTCTGGTGGCCCACGTCCCAGACCAGCCGGTCTTCAGGCGTGTTGAACACGTAGTGCAGTGCCACGGTGAGTTCCACCGTGCCGAGGTTGGAGCTGAGGTGGCCACCGGTGCGCGCCACGCTTTGCAGCAGGAAGCTGCGCAGCTCGTCGGCCAGGGGCACCAGTTGCGGGCGCGAGAGCCGGCGAACGTCGGCGGGCGACTCGATGGATGACAGCAGAGAGCTCATGGGCAGTGTCGCTTGGGTCATGTGGGGGAACGGGCTCGCGTGAAAGGTCAGGACGCGCGCCGTCCCACCCAGTCGGCCAGGGCGTGCAGGGTGTCGGTGTGGGCCAGGCCGCTCTGGCGCAGGGCGTCGTGCGCCTGTGCCAGCACGCGGTCGGCATAGGCCTGGGCCTCACCCAGGCCGAGCAGGGAAACGAAGGTGGGCTTGTCGGCCGCGGCGTCCTTGCCGGCGGTCTTGCCCAGGGTGGCGGAGTCAGCCGTCACGTCCAGGATGTCGTCCACCACCTGGAACGCCAGGCCCAGGCTGGCGCCGTATTGCACCAGCGCGGCATGCGCTGCGGCGGACACCACACCGGTGGCCGCACCCATGGTGACGCTGGCCTGCAGCAGGGCGCCGGTCTTGCGGCGGTGCATGGCTTCGAGTGCGCCCTGGTTCAGCGCGATGCCCACGCTGGCCAGATCAACCGCCTGGCCACCGGCCATGCCGTCGGCACCGGCGGCCAGCGCCAGCAGGCGGCACAGGCGCGCGCTCATCGCGTCGCCCACGCTGTCGTCGCCCGGCACCAGCAGTTCAAACGCCAGCGCCTGCAGTGCGTCACCGGCCAGCAGGGCCTGCGCCTCGCCGAACTGCACGTGCACCGTGGGCTTGCCCCGTCGCAGCACGTCGTTGTCCATGCAGGGCATGTCGTCGTGCACCAGCGAGTAGGCGTGAATGAGCTCCACCGCACAGGCCGCGCGCAGCGCCGCCGCGTGGTGGCCACCGACGGCCTCGCAGGTGGCCAGCACCAGCAGCGGGCGCAGGCGCTTGCCGCCGTCGAGCACGGCATAACGCATGGCGTCGCCCAGGCCGGCCGGCGCGTCGGCCGGTACCCAGCGCTCCAGTGCGCGTTCGACCGTATCCTGCTGCGCCTGGCGCCAGGTCCGGAAATCCTGGGTGTCGGACAACACGGCGCTCACGCGGCGTCCCAGGGTTTGAGCGTGCCGCCTTCGAGCACCTTGATCTGGTTCTCCACGTCTTCCAGCCGGGTGCGGCAGAACGCCAGCAACTCGGCACCGCGCTGGTAGCGCGTGAGCAACTGGTCGAGCGGCAACTGGCCGGCATCGAGCTGGGCCACCAGCTGTTCCAGTTCTTCCAGGGCAGCTTCGTAGCTGGATGGGGCGTTGGACGGGGTGGCCGCTCGGCTCGCTCGGGGGGTAGATGGAGTGGGCATGGGTTCTGTGTTCTGGGTCCATTCGGCGCAGGCCGCCGATGACGGTCTGCCTGGTGGTGAAACGCCTGCCGGGAGCCGGTCGCGTGCTGCGCAATGGAGCCGTGTCAAAGGGGCATTTTATGCCCGGCCAGGGCTGTGCCCCCCGGGGTACAATCCGCCTTCCTTTTTTCCTCACTTCTTCACTACGGACAGTTCCTGTCCGGAGGGACGCACCACCCCACCCATCCCGCGCGAATTCGTCTGACGAGCACAGCGCTTACCTGCCCCTTCATAGGGGGAGTCTCTAGGTCAGGACCACATGTCTGATTTAAGTCTTCAACTGCAGCAGGCCGCAAGCCAACTTCCAGTTTCCAGCTACTTCAGCGAAGCGCTCTTCGAGCGCGAGAGGAACATCCTCTTCCAGCGCGGGCCCCGTTATGTGGGGCACCAGCTTTCGGTTCCCAACGTCGGGGACTACCACACCCTGCCGCAAGAGGCCGGCGGTCGTGCACTCGTGCGCACCGAATCCGGCATCGAGCTGGTCTCCAACGTCTGCCGGCACCGCCAGGCGATGATGCTCAAGGGCCGTGGCAACCTCAACGACACGCGCAGCGGCAGTGCCGGCGGCAACATCGTCTGCCCGCTGCACCGCTGGACCTACAGCGGCACGGGCGGCTCACAGGCCGGGCAACTGCTGGGTGCGCCGCACTTCGAGCAGGACCCCTGCCTGAACCTCAACAACTACCCGCTGCGCGAGTGGAACGGCCTGCTGTTCGAAGACAACGGCCGCGACATCCAGGCCGACCTGGCCGACCTGGGGCCACGCGCCGCGCTCGACTTCGAGGGCATGGTGCTCGACCACGTGGAGCTGCACGAGTGCAACTACAACTGGAAGACCTTCATCGAGGTCTATCTGGAGGACTACCACGTCGCCCCCTTCCACCCCGGCCTGGGCGGCTTCGTCACCTGCGACGACCTGCGCTGGGAGTTCAAGCCCGAGTACTCGGTGCAGACGGTGGGCCCGGGCAACCTGCTCGGCAAGGCCGGCAGCCCGGTCTACCAGCGCTGGCACGAACAGCTCATGCAGTACCGCCAGGGCCAGATGCCGGAGCACGGTGCGATCTGGCTCACCTATTACCCGCACATCATGATCGAGTGGTACCCCCACGTGCTCACGGTGTCGACCCTGCACCCGGTGAGCGTGGACAAGACCATCAACATGGTGGAGTTCTACTACCCGGAAGAAATCGCGGCCTTCGAGCGCGACTTCGTCGAGGCCCAGCGCGAGGCCTACATGGAGACCTGCATCGAAGACGACGAGATCGCCGAACGCATGGACGCCGGCCGCAAGGCCTTGCTGGCGCGCGGCGACAACGAGGTTGGCCCTTACCAGAGCCCGATGGAAGATGGCATGCAGCACTTCCACGAGTGGTACCGCCGCCAGATGAGCGGTGCCCTCGCGGGTTGATGCCATCGGCCCGCTGATCCCCACGCACCTCCCGGGAGCCTGACGCATGCAGGCCCTGTGGATGCTGCTCGCCGCGCTGTTTTTCTCCACCATGGGGGTGTGCGTGAAGTTCGCCTCGGCGCACTTCAACACCTTCGAGATCGTGTTCTACCGCGGCCTGGTCGGCTCCCTGGTGCTGCTGTGCATGATGCGCGTCGGCGGCATCCCGATGTCCACGCGGGTGCCCATGATGCACCTGTGGCGCAACGTCGTCGGCGTGATCTCGCTCACCGTCTGGTTCTTTGCCATCGGCATCCTCCCGCTGGCCACGGCCATGACGCTCAACTACATGAGCAGCATCTGGATCGCCACCTTCCTGCTGGGTGGCTCGGTGCTGGTGCAGCGGAGCAACACGCCGATCCGCCAGCAGGCCCCGCTGTTCATCGCGGTGCTGCTCGGCTTTGCCGGCGTGGCGCTGATGCTGCGCCCGACGCTGGCACCCGACCAGGTCTCCGGCGCACTGGCCGGCCTGATGAGCGGCCTGTTCGCCGCCTTTGCCTACCTGCAGGTGGCGGCCCTGGCGCGCGCGGGCGAACCCGAGACGCGCACGGTTTTTTATTTTTCGATAGCGGCACTGGTGACCGGCGGGGCCGGCATGCTGGTGGTGGGCACCTCGCCGTGGCACTGGCCGAGCGCATTGTGGTTGCTGCCGGTCGGCCTGTTCGCCCTGTTCGGCCAGCTCTGCATGACGCGCGCCTACTCGCGTGGCGCCGCCATCGTGGTGGCCAACCTGCAGTACTCCGGCATCATCTTCAGCGGCATCTACGGCATGGTGTTCTTCGGCGACCGCCTGCCGCTGATTGGCTGGCTGGGCATGGCACTGATCGCCGTCAGCGGCATCACCGCCACCGCCCTGCGTGCGCGCGCGGTGCCCAACGCGCCCCCCGAGGAGCTGTGAGCGTGGCCTGCCCCACAATGCACGCATGCACACGACCCTGATCTCCGCCACCGAACTGCAGCAACTCATCGCCAGCGCCACGCCGCTGCGCCTGATGGACTGCAGTTTTGACCTGATGAAGCCGGCCGCTGGCCGCGCCCAGTTCGAGGCCGAACACCTGCCGGGCTCGGTCCACGTGGACCTGGACGAACACCTGAGCAACAAGACCGGCGCCGACCGCGCCAGCGGCGGACGCCACCCGCTGCCCTCGCGCGAAACCTTTGCCGCCCGGCTCGGCGCCCTCGGCGTGGCCAACGGCATGCAGGTGGTGGTGCTCGACCGCGCCGCCATCGCCACCAGCGGGCGCCTGTGGTGGATGCTCAAGTGGTGCGGCCATGACGCGGTAGCAGTGCTCGACGGCGGGCTGGCCGCCTGGAAAGCCGCCGGTGGCGCCGTCGAGAGCGGTCCTGCCGCCACGCCCCACGCCACCCGCTTTGAACTCAAAGACCCGCTGGTGCAGACCCGCACGGCCGGCGCGATCGCCGCCGCCATCGGTCGGCCCGAACTGACCTTGATCGACGCACGCGCCGCGGCCCGCTTCCGCGGCGAGACCGAACCGCTGGACCCGGTGGCCGGCCACATCCCCGGCGCGCTGAACCGCCCCTTCACCGACAACCTGGCGGCCGACGGCCGCTTCAAACCGGCTGCCGAACTGCGCGCCGATTTCGAGCGCCTGCTCGCCGGCCGGGATCCGGCCAGCGTGGTGCACCACTGCGGCAGCGGCGTGTCCGCGGTGCCGAACCTGCTGGCCATGGAAGTCGCCGGACTGGGCCGCTCCAGCCTGTTCCCGGGCAGCTGGAGCGAATGGTGCAACACGCCAGGCCTGCCCATCGCGCAGGGCTGAGACCTCACTCCAGACATCCACTGCCCATGCCACGCCCACGCCTGCGCCCCCGGGAACCCGCCACTTCAACAACGCCCGGCCAGGAGCCCCCCAAACGCATACTGGAACTGCTCGCGCTGCTCACAGGCCTGGCCGCGCTGGTGGTGCTGGTAATCGACCTGGTGTTCGCCATTCCCGGCCAGCGCGAGGCCTGGATCGCCGCCTGCCTGGTGGCGGTGGCCGCCATCGCCTACGGTCTGGTGCGTACGGACCGCACGCGCTATGTGGCCCATCTGATGGTGCTGGGCACGCTGTGCACCGCTGTACTCTCGGTGATCAGCTACGGTTCGGTGCGCACCGCGGTGGGATTTCTGTTCGTCGCGGCGGTGGCCGGTGCCGGCATCTTCCTCGGGCGCCGCGCGCTGATCGTCACCGTGCTCGCGAGCGTGGGCGCCATGGGTGTGCTGACCTACGCCGAGGTCAATGGCTGGTTCAGCGCCACGCCCTACTTCGAGGTCGGCCTGCGGGTCTGGATCACCCACTCGGTCACCGTGGTGGTGGTCGGCGTGATGGTGCACCACAGCGGCCGCCAGCTGCGCGAGGCGTTCGAGCGGCAGCGTGAGGAACTGGAGCTGCGCAGGAAAACCGAACAGGAGCGCGACCGCAACCTGGAACGTTTTGCGCGCATCTTCCGCACCAGCCCGGGCCCGATGATGGCGCAGTCGGCGCGCTCGGGCATGATCCTCGACGTCAACCCCGCCTTCGAGCGCTGCTTCGGCTTCACCCGCGCCCAGGTGCTGGGCCGCCAGGACAACTTCCTCTGGGCCGTCCCGGCGCACCGCGACGACTACCTCAGCCTCCTGTTCGCCGCGCGCCGCGCCGAGCAGTACCCGGTGCGCTGCATGCGCGCGGACGGCAGCCATTTCGATGTCCTGATCTCGAGCGAAATGGGCAACGACCGCGAGGACAAGCTGATCATCACCAGCATCCACGACGTGAGCGCGCAGAACGAAGTCATGGAGCGCCTGCGCCGCTCCGAGGAGCGCTTCGCCAAGGCCTTCCGCTTCAGCCCGTTGAACATGACGATCTCGCGGCTGTCGGACGGCACGGTGATCGAGGTCAACAGCACCAAGGAACACGCCCAGGGGCTGATGCCCGAAGAGATCATGGGCCGCACCGCGGTGGACATCGGCGCCTGGCTCACGCAGGACGACCGCCAGGCTTTCGTCACCCGCCTGCAGCGCGACGGCCACGTGAACGGCTACGAAACCAGCATGCGCCACAAGGACGGTTCGCTGGTTGACGTGCGTGTGTCGGCCGAGCTGATCGAGATCGACGGCGAGCCCTGCATCCTGGCCTGCAGCGTCAACATCAGCGCGGAGAAAAAGCGCGAGTCGCTGCTGCTCAACGTCGCGCGGGGCGTGGCCACCGAAACCGGCGAAGCCTTCTTCAGCGCCCTCACCCGCCACCTCTGCGAATCCATTGGCGCGGACATGGTGGTGGTCGGCGAATGCCGCGACGACGGGCGGGTGCGCAGCCTCGCGATCCGGCAGGACGGACAGACGCGTCCCAACTTCAGCTTCGCCATCGACGCCACGCCCTGCGAGACCACCTTGCAACAGCAAGACATGCTGGTCTGCCCCCAGGGCCTGGCGCAGCGGTATCCGCAGGCCACCGGCCTGATCGCCTCAGGCTGCGAGGCCTACCTGGGCAAAGCGCTGCGCGACGCCGACGGCACTGCGATCGGCGTGCTGTTCGCGCTCTGGCGCTCACCGGAGGAACTGCGCCCGGACGTCCAGGCCCTGATCGCCATCTTTGCCAGCCGCGCCAACGCCGAGCTGGTGCGCCTGCGGCGCGACCGCGAAATCCACCGTCTCAACCAGACGCTGGAGCAGCGCGTGCGCGAGCGCACCGCCGACCTGCAATTGCTCAACGCCGAACTCGACTCGTTCGCCTACTCGGTCTCACACGACCTGAAATCGCCCCTGCGTTCCATCGACGGCTTCACCCGCCTGCTCGACGAATCCCTGGGCCCGCGCCTGAGCGCCGAGGAGCGCCAGCTGTTCGACCGGGTGCTCATGTCCACGCAGCGCATGGGCTCGCTGATCGGCGACCTGCTGGCGCTCGCCCGCGTGAGCCAGGGCGTGCTGCAGCGCCAGATGGTGGACCTGAGCGCCATGGTCGAGGAGATCCTGCAGCGGGAGCACCAGCAACAGCCCGGGCGCGCCATCGAGCTGCTCATTGCCCCGGACCTGCGTGCGCATTGCGACCCGCACCTGGCGCGCATTGCGCTGGAGAACCTGTTGTCCAACGCGTTCAAGTACACGCGTGACCGCGAGCCCGCCGTGCTCGAATGGGGCCAGCTGCCGGCGCAGGCGTCGGAGCAGCCCATGTTCTTCGTGCGCGACAACGGTGTCGGCTTTGAGATGGCCTACGCGGACAAGCTGTTCAAGCCCTTCCAGCGCCTGCACATGCCGAGCGAGTTCGAGGGCTCGGGCATCGGCCTGGCCACGGTGCGCCGCATCATCGAGCGCCATGGTGGCCAGATCCATGGCGACGGCCAGCTCGGCGCGGGCGCTCAGTTCCGCTTTTCGTTCGGTGACGCCATGCCCGCCCCCGCCGCACTGGGCACACCGCCCGCACGCGAGAACGGCAAGGCCTGAGGGGCGGGCGCTGCCCCCGCGGCCTCAGTGTGCGAGGCCGCTCACCAGCGTCACCAGCCCGATGCCGACGAGCAGCCAGGCGATCTGCGCCACCGTGGCCGCCAGGCTCAGGCGTTTCTGCAGCTGGGGAATCAGGTCGGCCAGCGCCACGTAGACGAAGCTGCTGGACGCGGCGACCAGGAAGTACGGCAGGTAGTCCTGCAGCTGGTTGAGCATGAAGTAACCCACCAGGCCGCCGAGCGCGGTGACGGTGCCTGCCAGCGACACCTTGACCAGCGCCGCGCGCGAGTTGCGCGAGGTGTGGCGCAGCACCACCAGATCACCCATGTGGTGCGGCACCTCGTGCGCCAGCACGGCCAGGGCCGCCACCACACCCAGGCGCATGTCGGCCATGAAGGCCGAGGCGATCAGGATGCCGTCGCCAAAGGCGTGCACGCTGTCGCCCGCCAGCACCGCCCAGCCACCGGAGCGTGGCCCATGGTCGTGATGGTGATGGTGGGCATGGCCGTGGCCGTGCCCATGGGCGGCGTGGCCATGCGCGTGCGCGGCATCGGCTTCGTCCTGGTTGTGTTCATGCCCGTGGTGCCACAGCTCGGCCTTGTCGAGCAGGAAAAAGAACACCAGGCCGCCCAGCAGCATGGCAAACAGCTCGTGGGCACCGGCCTCGCTCTCGAAGGCCTCGGGCAGCAGGTGCATGAAGGCGGTGGCCATGAGTGCGCCGGCCGCCAGGCTCAGCATGTGCTGGGTGTAACGCGCCAGCATGGCCATGCCCAGCAGGGCCGCCAGCCAGACGCTGCCCACGCCAGCGGCAATGGTTCCGATCAGGATCGCAATCAGGGTCATGTTCTATCGTTCGATTCACCAGTGCTCCGATTGTCGTGCAAGCACAGACCGGCCCCGCCGCCGCCGCACCCCGGGCCATCGCCGGTGTTCGCTGCCGGCATAAAAAAGGGCCGCTGGTCAGCGGCCCCCGGGGCATGTGGCGCGGCGAGACGCGTCAGGCCACGCCGTGCTGCTTGAACCAGGCCAGGGCGCGCTTCCAGCCGTCGTCGGCCGCTTCCTTGCGGTAGCTCGGGCGGTAGTCGGCGTGGAAGGCGTGCGGCGCGTCCGGGTAGACCACGAAGCTCGACGCCTTGGACGCCGCATTGCCCGCAGCCAGCGCCGCCTTCATCTTCTCCACCGTGTCCAGCGGAATGCCGGTGTCGGCCGCGCCGTACAGGCCCAGCACCGGGCCATGCAGCTTGCCCGCCACGTCCAGCGGCTGGCGCGGGTTGAGCGGGGTCGCATCGCCCACCAGGCGGCCGTACCAGGCCACGCCGGCTTTCACCGCCGGGTTGTGCGCGGCGTACAGCCAGGTCTGGCGCCCGCCCCAGCAAAAGCCGGTGACGGCCAGCTTGCTGGTGTCGCCACCGTTGGCACCGGCCCACTTCACGGCGGCGTCCAGGTCGCCCAGCACCTGCTCATCGGGCACCTTGGAGATCACCTCGGCGATCAGCTTGGCCATTTCGCCGTAGCTCTGCGCATCACCCTGGCGCTCGAACAGCTCGGGCGCAATGGCCAGGTAACCGGCCTTGGCAAAGCGGCGCGCGGTGTCGGCGATGTACTCGTGCACGCCGAAGATCTCGGACAGCACCAGCACCACCGGCAAGCCGGTCTTGCCCGCCGGCGCGGCGCGGTAGGCATGCATCTGGTGGCCGTTGACGTCGATCGCCACCTCACCCACCGTCAGGCCGTCGGCCGGCGTCTTGATCGCCGTCTGCGCCATCAGTGGCAGCGCCGAGGCGGCGTAACCCACACCCAGCGCGGCCTTGAGCGCGGTGCGGCGGGTGGCACCCTGTGCGGTGGACTGGCCGGGCAACAAGGCCTCCAGGTCCTGCACGTGTTTTTGTTCGAGCATCGTCGTGTCTCCTTCTTCTGGGTTGAAAAAATAACTGACTCCCTCCCGCGCGTGAAGTTCAAAGCCGCCGGAAGGGCCGTCCTCCAGAGGTGCCGCGGAACCGACTCCGCCGGGCCGCAGGCACCGCCCCCCTCAGGGGGTGACGCCACAGGCGGCGCGGGGGGGGAGCCCTCAATGTGCTTTGTCCCAGTTCGGTCCCACCCCCACCTCGGCCAGCAGCGGCACCTTGAGCGCCGCCACGCCGGCCATGAGGCTCGGGATCTCGGTCTTGAGCCAGTCGACTTCGGCCTCGGGCACCTCGAACACCAGTTCGTCGTGCACCTGCATGATCATCTTCGTGTGCCGGCCCTGCGCGTCCAGCGCAGCCTGCACCGCCACCATGCTGAGCTTGATCAGGTCGGCCGCCGTGCCCTGCATGGGCGCGTTGATGGCCTGCCGCTCCAGCGCCGACAGCTTCGCGCCCTTGGCGTTCTTGATGTCGGGCAGCACCAGGCGCCGGCCGAACACGGTCTCGATGTAGCCCATGTCCTTGGCGCGCTGGCGCGTCTCGTCCATGTAGCGTTTCACGCCCTCGAAGCGCTCGAAGTACCGCGCGATGTAGTTCTTGGCCGCGGTGTTGTCGATGCCCAGGGCCTTGGCCAGGCCGAAGGTGCCCATGCCGTAGATCAGGCCGAAGTTGATCACCTTGGCATAACGCCGCTGCTCGCTGCTGACCTGCGCCGGCTCCAGGCCGAAGACCTCGGCGGCGGTGGCGCGGTGCACGTCCAGGCCGTCGTGAAAGGCGCGCAGCAGGGCCGCGTCTTCGCTGATGTGGGCCATGATGCGCAGCTCGATCTGCGAGTAGTCGGCGCTGGCGATCACATGGCCGGCCGGGGCCACGAAGGCCTCGCGCACGCGTCGGCCTTCGGGCGTGCGGATCGGGATGTTCTGCAGGTTCGGGTCGTTGCTGGACAGGCGCCCGGTCACCGCCACCGCCTGCGCGTAGTGCGTGTGCACGCGGCCGGTGCGCGGCAGGGCGAGTTGCGCTAGCTTGTCGGTGTAGGTGCCCTTGAGCTTGGACAGGCCGCGGTACTCCAGGATCTTGGCCGGCAGCGGGTAGTCCTCGGCCAGTTTCTCCAGCACCTCCTCGTCGGTGCTGCGCGCGCCGGTGGCGGTTTTCTTGATGACCGGCAGGCCCAGCTTGTCGAAGAAGATTTCGCCCAGCTGCTTGGGGCTGCCGAGGTTGAAAGGCTGGCCGGCGATGGCGTAGGCCTCCTGTTCGAGCTCGACGATGCGCTGGCCGAGTTCGTGGCTTTGTGCCGCCAGCGTGGGCGCGTCGATCAGCACGCCGTTGCGCTCGATGCGGTAGAGCGCCTCGCTGCTGGCGATTTCGAGTTCGTAGATGAAGCGCAGCTTGTCGTCGGCCTGCAGCTGGGGCCACAGGGCCAGGTGCACGTCCAGCGTCTGGTCGCTGTCTTCGCAGGAGTACTCGGCGGCCTTGGCCACGTCAACCTGCGCAAAGGGAATCTGGTGCACGCCCTTGCCGCACAGGTCTTCGTAGTTGATGCCCTGGCGGCCCAGGTGGCGCTCGGCCAGGCTGGCCAGACCGTGCGGCTTGTGCACTTCGAGCACGTAGCTCTGCAGCATGGTGTCGTGCACGTAGCCTTGCACCTCGATGCCGTGGTTGGCGAACACGTGGCGGTCGTACTTCACGTGCTGGCCGAGCTTGTGCTTCTTCGGGTCTTCCAGCCAGGGCTTGAGCCTGGCCAGCACCTCGTCGAACGGCAGCTGTTCGGGCGCATCCGGCCCGGCGTGGCGCAGTGGAATGTAGGCCGCTTCGCCCGGCGTCACGCTGAAGCTGATGCCGACGATCTCGGCTCGCATCTCGTCGAGCGAGGTGGTCTCGGTGTCCAGCGCCACCAGCCCGGCGGCCTGCACGCGCGCGAGCCAGTCGTCGAACATGGGCCAGGTGAGGATGGTGTCGTACTTCAGGTTGCTGGCGCGTTCGGTGCCAGCCAGCTCGGGCTCGTCGAACAGGCCCGGCGAGCCGTCGCCGGCCCTGGCTTTGCCGTTCGCCTTGCCCTTGGCCTGCTGCACCTCGATCAGTTCCGGCGGCACCGCGTGCTCGATCAGGCTGCGCACCAGGCCCTTGAAGCCGTAGCGTTCACCAAAGGCCTTCAGCGCCTCGCTGTCCTGGCCCAGGATGGTGATGGCCTCCAGCGACGGCAGGCCTTCCACATGGCCGTTGAGGTCGCAATCGGTCTTGATCGTGAGCAGCTCACGGCCCTTGGGCAGCCAGTCGAGCGCGTTGCGCAGGTTCTCGCCCGCCGCGCCCTTGATCTCGCCCGCGCGCGCCACCAGCGCTTCGAGCGAGCCGTATTCCGTGAGCCACTTCACCGCCGTCTTCGGGCCGACCTTGGGCACGCCGGGCACGTTGTCCACCTGGTCGCCCACCAGCGTCTGGTAGTCCAGCATCAGGCTGGGCGGCACGCCGAACTCGGCCGTCACGCCGGCGATGTCGCGGCGGCGGTCGTTCATGGTGTCGATCACCGTGATGTGCTCGTTCACCAGCTGGCTCAGGTCCTTGTCGCCGCTGGAGATGATGCAGTCGATGCCCTGCCCGGAGGCCACGTGGGCCAGCGTGCCGATCACGTCGTCGGCCTCCACGCCGGGCACGTCCAGCACCTTCCAGCCCAGCAGCTTCACCACCTCGTGAATCGGCACGATCTGCGCGCGCAGGTCGTCGGGCATGGGCGAGCGGTTGGCCTTGTACTCGGGGTAAAGCTCATCGCGGAAGGTCGGGCCCTTGGCGTCGAACACGCAGGCCGCGTAGTCGGCGCGCACGTCCTTGCGCAGCTTCTGCATCATGTTGATCATGATCCGGATGGCACCGGTCTTCAGCACCGTGCCGTCGGGCAGCGTGGTGCTCATGGCCTCGCCGCCGGCGAAGAACGCGCGGTAGAGGTAGCTGGAGCCGTCCACCAGCAGCAGGGTCTTGTTGGCGGGGGCGTCGGGGGTTTGGGCGTCTGACATGGCACGATTGTCGCGGAGTTCAGGGCACTTCCCGGCCACGCCGCGCACGGATTCCCGGCCGGCCCGGGCGCGTATCCAGCGGTAACCGGTTTCGCCATGGCGCCGCCGTGGGCGGTCCGGCGTGCCTACAATCCCCCGTATGAACCCGACCACCCGCCGTCCGATTGCCGCACTCGCCCTGGGCCTGTGCTTCGCCCTGCCCGCCCTGGCCCAGGTGCCGCCGGCGGAGACGCCGCGCGAACCGGCGTCGGCGCGCGACAACATCGAGCGCATCACGCACGAGGACAAACTCACCCGCATCGAAGAGCTGCGCGTGGGCGGGCAGACACAAAGCATCGAGGTGCAGCCCAAGAACGGCGCACCCGCCTACCAGATCCAGCCCGACAACGGCAACGCGGGCGGCACCGACGCCGGTGGCAAGCGCAGCGGCAACGCCGGGCGCAGCAGCTGGCGCATCCTGAACTTCTGATCCCTCGCCAATGGCCGTTTACACCGAAGTCGCATTCGACGAAGCCGCTGCCCTGCTGCACACCCTCCAACTGGGCGATCTCACCGAACTCAAGGGCATCCAGGGCGGCATCGAGAACACCAACTATTTCGTCACCAGCGAGCGCGATGGCGCCACGCTGGAGCACGTGCTCACCGTGTTCGAGCGCCTGGGTTTCGAGCAGCTGCCGTTTTACCTGCAGCTGATGAAGTTTCTGGCCGAGCGCGGCATCCCGGTGCCGGCACCGGCGGCCAATGCGCAGGGCGAGATCCTGCTCACGGTGCAGGGCAAACCCGCCGCCGTGGTCAACAAGCTGCGCGGCAAGAGCGACCTGGCGCCCGGCGTGGCCCAGTGCGAGGCGGTGGGCGACATGCTGGCGCGCATGCACCTGGTCGGGCGCGACTTCCCGCTGAGCCAACCCAACCTGCGTGGCCTGCCCTGGTGGAACGAGACCGTGCCGGTGGTGCTGCCTTTCCTCAGCGAGCCGCAGGCCGAGCTGATCCGCGCCGAGCTGGCCTACCAGAACCACGTGGCGCAGAGCCCGGCCTACGCCGCCCTGCCACGCGGCCCGGTGCACGCCGACCTGTTCCGCGACAACGCCATGTTCGAAGCCGGCGAGCTCACCGGCTTCTTCGACTTTTATTTCGCCGGTTGCGACACCTTCCTGTTCGACATCGCGGTCTGCCTCAACGACTGGTGCGTGCTGCACGACCAGGAACACGACGGCTCGCTCGACACCCCGCGCTCGCTCGCCTTGCTCTCGGCCTACCAGGCGGTGCGCCCGCTCACGGCCGCCGAGCGCAGCCTGCTGCCGGCCCTGCTGCGCGCGGGCGCGCTGCGCTTCTGGATCTCCCGCCTGTGGGACCTGCACCTGCCGCGCGAGGCCGCCCTGCTGCAACCGCACGACCCCACCCACTTCGAACGCCTCCTGCGCGCACGCGTGCGCGACACCCAGGCCCTGGCCGCCCTGCTGCGCGACGACGCGCTGCAATCGGCCTGAGCCCCGCTCCCGCATGAAACTCAACATCGTTCCCGCCCGCACCGGCCTGCAATGGGTCAAGCTGGGCGCCCGGACCTTCCTGCGCCAGCCACTGGCCATGGCCGGCCTGTTCTTCATGTTCATGGCCTCGGTATCGGTGCTCTCGCTGGTGCCGGTCATCGGCACGCTGATCTCGCTCGCACTGGTGCCGGCCGCCACGCTGGGCCTGATGGCCGCCACGCGCGAAGCCCAGGAAGGCCGCTTCCCCATGCCGACCACGCTGGTCACCGCGTTTCGCGGCGGTGCGGCGCGCACCCGCGCCATGCTGGTGCTGGGCGCGCTGTACGCCGCCGGCCTGATGCTGGTGTTCGGCGTCGGCGCCCTGTTCGGCACCGAGGCCGCGCCGGTGGTGGACGCGGCCGGCAGCACCGAGGTCACGCCCGAGATGGTGCGCGAGATGTTCTCGCGCCAGGGCCTGTGGGCTTCCATGCTGCTCTACGTGCCGCTGCTCATGGCCTTCTGGCACGCCCCGGCGCTGGTGTACTGGCAGGGCGTGAGCCCGGTCAAGAGCCTGTTCTTCAGCCTGCTGGCCTGCTGGTCCAACAAGGGCGCGATGGTGATCTACACCCTGGGCTGGATTGCCGTCTTCATGCTGGTCGGCGTGCTCATGAGCCTGCTCGGCGCCTTGCTCGGTGGCGGTGGTGCACTCAACCTGGTGCTCTATCCCATGGTCCTGTTGCTGGCCTCGGCCTTCCACGCCTCGATCTGGTTCAGCGTGCGCGACAGCTTCGTGTTCACGCAGGAAGATCCAGCGGCCTGACGCGGCGCAGGCTGGCCACGCCCTCGGCGGCCAGCAGCAGGATGGCGGCCCAGATGCTGCCGTAGGTCAACCACTGGCTCGGCGCGATGCGCTCGCCCAGCCACAACGCCACCAGCACCAGCAAGGCCGGCTCCACATAACTCAGCAGGCCGAACAGGCCCAGCTTCAGGCGGTGGCTGGCCTGGATCATGCAGGCCAGCGCCACCGCGCTCAACACGCCGAGCGCCAGAATGCCGAAGAGCGGAAACCGCAACGCCTCGGCCGCGCCCGCCGGCCACGGCGTGGCCACGAACCACAGGCCCACCGGCAGGCTCAGCGCCATGTCGAACCACATGCCACCCAGGTGGTTGCTGCCCAGCACGCGGCGCAGCGCGAAATAACACGGGTAGCCCAGCGCCACCACGAACGCCGGCCACGAGACCTGCGGCGCGAACAACAACTCGTTGGCCACGCCCACCGCGGCCAGGCCGCAGGCCAGCAGCTGCCAACGCGTGATGCGCTCGCCGAAACACAGGCGGCCGGTCAGCACCAGCGTGAGCGGCAGCAGGAAATAACCGAGCGAGACGTCGAGCGCGTGGCCGTTGATCGGCGCCCACATGAACAGCCAGAGTTGCACGCCTAGCAGCCCCGACGACAGCAGCATGCCCAGCCACAGCAGCGGGCGCTCGCGCAGCCGTTGCCAGAGGCCGACAATCTCGCCGCCGCGCCGAGACAGCAGGATGAAGACACCCAGGAACGGCGCCGTCAGCACGATGCGCCAGCCGTAGATGGCCGCGCCACCCAGCGGCGCCAGCACGGTCGCGTGGTAGTACAGCAGCGCGAACAGCAGGGAAGCGACGAGGGAATAAGCAACGCCGGAGCGCGTCTCGGCGGGGGTGTGCAGGCTCATGGAGGCAGGGGTGCGGGCGGGCAGCACGCAGGGGACATGGAGGGGCATGAAGGCGCGCGCCATCCTACCCCGCGGCCTGCCCCGCCGCGCCCGCACGAAAAAAAGCCCGGCAGTGCCGGGCTTTCCTGGAACCGAGCCCTGAGGACTCAGAGGCCGATCACGCCACCGTCGGTGCGGGTGATGACGATGGTGGCCGAACGGGGGCGTCCGGTCGGGCCGTAACCCTTGTTGCCGGGCCACTGGCTCTCGTAGGTGAAGTCCGCGTTGGTGCCGATGGCGGCGGTGTTTTCACCCGGGTGCTGGATGTTCACGAAGATCGCGCGGCCATCGGCGGTTTCGGTGATGCCGGTCACTTCCGAACCCTTGGGCGCCACCATGAAGCGGCGCAGCTTGGCGTCACCCAGCGCAGCACCGATGAAGGTGTTCTGCGAACCCGTGGCCGAGCCCTGGGTGTTGTTCACCGTGATCGCACGGCCGTCGCCCACGGCGCCGGGAATGGCGGCCAGCAACATGCAGTTGGTCATGTCGGTATAGGCGCCGTCATCGGTCTGGATCCAGCAGATGCCGGTGGCCTTGCTGAACCAGAGGCCGTCGGGCGAGGAGAAGTCGTTCTTCGCGCTCAGGCCCGACAGGTTGATGGCGGCATCGGCGGTCGACTCGGCACCGAACAGGAAGATGTCCCAGGTGAAGCTGGTCGCGGTCGAGGTGGTGCCGGTTTCCTTGAAGCGCACGATGTGGCCGTTCGGGTTGCCGGACTGGCGGCGGCCGTCGAGGTCGGTGTACGCACGCGGGTTGGCCGCGTTGGTGGTGCTCGGCGTGCGGTTGGCCGCGCTGTTGTTGGTCATGGTGAAGTAGATGTCACCATTGGCCGGGTTCACGGCGCCCCACTCCGGGCGGTCCATCTTGGTCGCGCCGACCGCATCGGCGGCGTGGCGGGCGTTGATGAGCACGTCGGCCTGGTTGGCGAACACGTAAGGCGTGTAGCCGCGGATCAGCGGGTTGCTGAAGCTCAGCTCCAGCCACTCGCCGGCACCGGTGTCGTTGAACTTGGCGACGTACAGCTTGCCTTCGTTGAGGTACTTGTCACCGGCGGCGATGCCACCACCGATGTCGGCCTCGCTCCACACGGCGGTGGAGACGAACTTGTAGATGTACTCGTTGCGCGAATCGCAGCCCATGTAGAAGGCCAGCGGCTGGCCCACCACCGGCAGGCCGCACACCGCGGCTTCGTGGGCGAAGCGGCCCATGGCCACGCGCTTGGCCGGCGTGCCGTTGGTCAGCGGGTCGATTTCGACGTTGAAGCCGAAGGTGTTGGGTTCGTTGCGGAAGTCCGCGGCGGCGGTGGCACCCGCAGCCGACACGTTCCAGCGGCCGAAGCGGTTGTCAGTGCCGGCGGAGGCCACGGCCGACCAGCCCTGGCCCGGCGCGCCTTGCGAGCCCACGCCGGTGCCGGTGAAGCCGGCGCTGATGACGCCGTAACGCGAGCGTGAGGTGCGAGTCTTGGTGTCCAGCGCAGCGGCGGTCGAGGGCATGAAGAAGTAGGTGGCCCAGTTTTCTTCACACGCGAGGTAGGTGCCCCAGGGCGTCTTGCCATGGCCGCAGTTGTTCAGCGTGCCGCGCGAAGACGCACCGGTGGTGTCGTAGGCGGTGACCATGAAGCTGCGGATGTCGGCCAGGTGTGCGTCCGGGCCGGCGATGCGCATGACGGTCTGGCCGTTCACGCGGCGGTTATACAGCGAGTCCAGGCGGTATTCCCAGCGGCCGTTGCTGCCCTTGCCCAGCTCGACCACGGACACGCCGTGGTGGTTGATTTCCTTCAGCACTTCGGACTCGAGGCGGATGCCGAGATCCCAGCCGCCGTTGCCGGAGAACTGGCTGAACTTCTTGCCGTTGACGCCATTGGTGGTCTGGCCGTGGGGGTGGAAGAAGTGCGCGTCGGCCGAGCTTTCGTGGTTCATCACGAGCACGGCGCGGCCGGTGTCGGTGGGCGAGTACTTGCCGCTGGGATGGATGTAGTACAGGTCCATGCCGTCGTGGTGGTCGCCCACGCGCATGTTCCACTCGTCGGCCTCGGCGCCGGTGTTGCTGTAGGGCTGGATGCCGGAGACCAGGCGGTCGCCGGTGGCGTGCACCACGCTGTAGGTGTAGCCGGCGGGCAGGATCACGTCGTCCAGCAGGCTCTTGTCGATGGCGCTGAAGCCCAGTGCCTTTTCAGGCGCCGGTGCCGGGGCGGGCGCAGCGCTGCTGCCGCCACCACCACCGCAAGCGGCCATGAAAGGAATCGTGGACATGGCGGCCAGACCCACGCCACCGCGGATCAGGTTGCGGCGCGACATCGCAGCGCGTTGCAGCACGTCGTCGAAGTGTTCGTTCGGGGATTCGTTGAGGTTTTCTTCGGGGTTCTGATGGGACATTTTTTTGTTCCGTGGTTGGAGAAAGCCCACGCAGTGTCTGAAGCCTGCGTGACGCTGCCGTGACGGTTGGCATGACCGAGCAACGCACTGCGCCTTGCCCGATGTCATCAAGCTTTCACACGGAATTCGTGGCGCGTGTGTCCGATGCCTGCGACGTCGGCGATGTGGGCGATGTGGGCGACGCTGGCTGCGCCGATGGCACCGGCGCGGCGGCCGCGCCCAGCGTCTGCAGGAACAGCGACTCCACCTGCCAGGCGATCTGCTGCCAGTCCAGCTGGGCCACCTGGCTGCGCGCCAGCGTGCTGGCCTGCGCGATGCGCGCGGGTTCACTCGCCAGCCCGGCGGCCAGCGACGCATAGCCCGCCTCGTCCCCCACCGGCACCAGCCAGCCGTTGGCGCCATGGCGCACCCAGTCGGCCGCGGCCGCGCTGTCGAAGGCCAGCACCGGCAGGCCGCTGGCCAGCGCTTCGATGGTCACGTTGCCGAAGGTCTCGGTGATGCTGGGGAACAGGAACAGGTCGGCCGAGGCGTAGTAGGTGGCCAGCGATTCGTGCCGCTGCATGCCGGCGAACACCGCGGCCGGGCAACGCTGCCGCAGGTTCTCGCGCAGCGGCCCGTCGCCCACGAACACCAGCTTCACCCCGGCGTTCACGGCGCGCATGGCCTCGAAGGCGCGCAGCACCATGTCGAGGTTCTTCTCGGCCGCCAGCCGGCCCACGGCCAGCAGCACCAGGCTGTCGGCATCGGCCCCCCAGGAGGTGCGCAGTGCGTCGCTGCGGCGGTCGGGGCGGAACAGTTGCGTGTCCACGCCACGCGCCACCACCTGCACGTTCTGGAAACCGCCGGCCGCCAGTTCGCGGCGCAAGGCTTCGGTGGGCACCATGGTCAGGCGCGTGAGGTTGTGGAACTTGCGCAGGTAGGCCACGATGGGCTTGCGCAGCCAGCCCACGCCGTAGTGCTGGCTGTAGGCCTGGAAGTTGGTGCGGAAGTCCGAGGTGACCGGCAGGCGCAGGCTGCGCGCGGCCTGCAGCGCCGACCAGCCCAGCGGCCCTTCGGTGGCGATGTGCACGAGGTCGGGCCGGCGCAGCGTCCAGGCCTGGATCAGCGCGCGTTTGCCCGGCAGGCCCAGCTTGAGTTCGGGGTAACGCGGGATCGGCATGCCGCGCATCAGCACCTCTTCAAAGCCGGTGTGGCGCGAGGCCTCGTCCACGCGCGTCTGGCGTGGCCGGATCAGCTGCACCTGGTGGTTGCGGGCGCACAGGCCCTGCACCAGCCGCGAAAGCGTGAGCGAGACGCCGTTGATCTCGGGCGGCCAGGTTTCGGTCACCACCGACAGCCGCAGCGAAGGGCTGCTGGCGGGGTACTCCTCCACCAGGATCTGATCTGAGTGCACATCGGTCATGCAGTGATCTTCCCGAGGCATTGCAACAGGCTGATGACAGCGCGCGCCTGTCACCGGGTTTTCACACGCACAGGCAAGCATGTCATGCGTTTGCCACCACCCTCGCCATCACCGGAGCCTTTCGTGAACGATTTTTTCAAGACCCTGGAAGTCCAGCGCTGGGATGACCACCGCTACTACCACCACAGCCGCATCAACCAGACGCTGCACTTCATCAGCGCCATGAGCTTCGTGCTGGCCTATGCCCTGTTGTGGACCGATCCGGTGTTGTCCGCGCTGATCGCCTGGCTGGTGTCCATGACCAGCCGCCAGGCCGGCCACTTCTTCTTCGAGCCCAAGGGTTACGACCACGTGAACCAGGCCACGCACGAGCACAAGGAAGAGATCAAGGTTGGCTACAACCTGCGCCGCAAGGTGGTGCTGATGGCGCTGTGGGCCGGCACGCCGCTGCTGGTGTGGGCCGTGCCCGGCGTGTTCGGCCTGTTCGAGGCGCCCACCGATGGCACGCAGTTCATCCGCCAGGTTGGCACGCTGTGGCTCGCGCTCGGTGCGGGTGGCCTGCTGTTCCGCACCATCCACCTGTTTTTCCTGTTCGACGTGAAGACCGGCCTGGTGTGGATGACCAAGATCCTCACCGACCCGTTCCACGACATCAAGCTGTACTACAAGGCGCCGCTGTACCTGATGCGCGGCCAGCTGATCGACCCCGGCGTGGCGACGAAATAGAGGCCCCCCTGCGTCGCCTGCGGCGCCTCCCCCCAGGGGGCGACACCAGCGCCCCGGCGGAGCCGGTTGCGCGGTGTCTCTGGACGAGGTCACTTCATTCGATGCGCTTGCCCATCTTTGCCGACAGCATCTCGCGCAGCACCTGGCGGCGAATGGTCTTGTGGGTGGTGCCGGGCGCGAGCCACCACCAGCCCTGCGCCTGCATGTCCTTGCCCGCGGCCACGAAGCGCCGCAGCACTTCTTCAAAGTCATCGTCTTGCAGGTTCAAGCCCAAAATCAGGCGCCCCGTGCCGACCCAGCTCAGGGCCAGGCCGTGCCAGCGCAGCAGGTACTGCAGCATCCAGTGGTAACGGCCGGGCTGGGTGTAGCTCAGTGTCCAGACGCTTTGCAGGTGGTCGGCGCGCAGCGGCAAACCGTGCTCGGCCATGGTGTCGTTGAAGCGCCGGGCGCGGGCGTCCCAGCGCGCGTCCTGATCGGCGTACAGCGCCTGCACCTCGGGCGTGTCGAGCCGGCGCAGAAAGGCGTTCATGCCGCCCATCACATAGGGGTGGGCGTTGAAGGTGCCGCGCGCAAAACACAGGTCGGCCGGGCGCTCCGGGCGGAAGCGCTGCATCAGGTCGGCGCGGCCACAGACCACGCCCACCGGGTAACCACCTGCCACGCTCTTGCCGTAGGTGACGAGGTCGGCGCGCACGCCGAAGTATTCCTGCGCGCCGCCCGGCGCGAGGCGGAAACCCAGGAACACCTCGTCGAAGATCAGCACGATGCCGCGCTCGGTGCAAACCTCGCGCAAGCGCGTCAACCAGGCGGTGTAGGCGGCGCGGTCGTAACCCGCGCTGCGGCTGCCGTCCACCAGGGTGGAGTCGCCCGGCGCGTTGCGGTTGGGGTGCAGGGCCTGCAGCGGGTTCACCAGCACGCAGGCGATGTCGCGCCGCGTGCGCAGCACCTGCAGGCTCTTGTCGTCCATGTCCTTCAGCGTGTAGGTTTCGCGCGGCGGCATCGGGTTGCCGGGGCCGGGCTGCACGTCTTCCCACCAGCCGTGGTACGCACCGCAGAAGCGCACCAGGTTCTTGCGCCGCGTGTGGTAACGCGCCAGCCGCACGGCCTGCATCACCGCCTCGGTGCCGGACATGTGGAACGACACCTGCTGCTGGCCCGAGATGGCCTGCAGGCGCGCGATGTTGTCGGCCACGCAGGGGTGGTAGGCGCCGAGCACCGGGCCGAGTGCGGCGCCGGTCTCGGCCCCCTCAGCCATGCAGGCCTTGTAGAAATCCACCCCGAACACGTTCACGCCGTACGAGCCGGTGAGGTCGAGGAAACGGTTGCCGTCGAGGTCGGTCACGCTGCTGCCCTCGGCCGACTGCACGAAGGCGCCCACCTTGAGGTGTTCGCGCACATAGGGGCTGAACTGGAAGGGCACGCGGTAGCTGCCGGTGAACTGCAGATCGGCCAGGCCTTCGCGCGCCTGCGCGCTCAGCGCCAGGCTCTTGGCGTAACGCCGGGCGAAGCCCGAGGCGAGCATCTCGAAACCATGGCGGCGGCGCGCCGCCACGTCGGACGGTGCGCCATCGATATCGAAGAAACGCGCCTCGCTGTAGGCGTAACCCGGCAACCAGGTCGCCAGGCGTTTGGCCATGCGCGAATGGCCCGCCAGCGAGCGGTGTTTGGCACGCGAGAGTTGCAGGCGTTGCCGCAGGTACGGCAGCGCCAGCACCAGCGAGCCCAGGGGCACGGCGTAAGAAAGGTAGGACATGCGGCAAGCGCTCCAGGGCGGTTGATGTGTGTCCTTTGTAGGTCGCACACATGACGCGGACATGAATATCTCAAGACAGCTGCAGCGCCTGGCGCTCAACGAAGACATCAACTTCCTGCTCACCAACCGTGTGCCGCGCGCCGCGCTCACGCGCTTCATGGGCTGGTTCAGCCGCATCCGCCATCCCTGGGTGCGCGACGCCTCCATGGCGGTCTGGCGCGGCTTCACCGACATCAACCTGAGCGAAGCGCAGAAGAGCACTTTCGAGAGCCTGCACGACTGCTTCGTGCGCGAACTCAAACCCGGCCTGCGCCCCATCGACCCACGGCCCGAGGTGCTGACCAGCCCTTGTGACGCCATCGTCGGCGCCTGCGGGCGCATCGGTGACGACCCGGCGGCCCAGGTGTTCCAGGCCAAGGGCTTTCCGTACCCGCTGGCCGACCTGCTGGGCACCGACGCACACGCGCAGGCCATGCTGCAGCAACTGCGCGGCGGCAGCTACGTCACGCTGCGCCTGACCTCGGCCATGTACCACCGCTTCCACGCCCCGGCCGCGCTGCGGCTGGAGCATGTGACGTACCACAGCGGCGACACCTGGAACGTGAACCCGATCGCGCTCAAGCGAATCGAACGCCTGTTCTGCAAGAACGAACGTGCCGCCCTGCACACGCGCCTGGCCGACGGCACGCCGCTGCTGCTGGTGCCGGTGGCGGCCATCCTGGTGGCCAGCATGCGCCTGCGCGCGGTGGACGTGGCGCTCAACGCGCAGTACCGCGGCCCGCACCAGCTGCCCTGCAACGCCGCCTACGACAAGGGCCAGGAGATGGGCTGGTTTGAGCACGGCTCCACCATCCTGGTGTTCACGCCGCCGGGCTTCGGCCTGTGCGACGGCGTGCAGGACGGCCACCGCATCCGCATGGGCGAGGCCTTGCTGCGGCGCTGCGTGGACAGCAGCGCCGCCTGATCAGATCGCCGTCTGGTTCACGCGCTGCATCAGCTGCTGCGCCGTTTCCTTGCGCTCGCTGTAGCGGTCCACCAGATAGGGGGAAGCATCGCGTGTGAGCCAGGTGAACTTCATCAGCTCTTCCAGCACGTCCACCACCCGGTCGTGGTAGGCCGAGGGCTTGAGGCGGTCGTGGGAGTCGAACTCCTGGAAGGCCTTGGCGATCGAGGACTGGTTGGGGATGGTGATCAACCGCATCCAGCGCCCGAGCACGCGCATCTGGTTCAGGGCATTGAAGGACTGCGAACCGCCGCTGACCTGCATCAGCGCCAGCGTCTTGCCCTGTGTGGGGCGCTGCGCGCCCAGGCTCAGCGGAATCCAGTCGATCTGCGTCTTCATGATGCCGGTCATGGCGCCATGGCGTTCGGGTGAACACCAGACCATGCCCTCGGACCAGGTGACCAGCTCGCGCAGCTCCACCACCTTGGGGTGGGTCTCGGGGGCGTCGTCGGGCAGCGGCATGCCGCCCGGGTTGAACACACGGGTTTCTGCACCCATGGCCTGCAGCAGGCGCACCGACTCTTCCACCAGCAGGCGGCTGAAGGAGCGTTCGCGCAACGAGCCATACAGCAACAGGATGCGCGGCGGGTGCGACAGGGCTGCGGCCGCGTGCGCGCGCTGCGGCACGCGAAAGGCCTCGGAGTCCAGCTGGGGCAGATCAGCGAGCGACATGCACGCGCACCCCATTGGTATCGACCACCGGCTCGCCGTCTTCCTTGTTGAAGGCCGCCTGCTGCGGCTGCGGCAGGATGTCCAGCACAAGCTCGGAGGGCCGGCACAGGCGGGTGCCGAGCGGCGTGACCACGATGGGCCGGTTCATCAGCACCGGGTGCTGCACGATGGCGTCGAGCAGTTGCGCATCGGTCCAGCGCGCCGCACCCAGGTCGAGTTCCTGGTGGATCTTTTCCTTGCTGCGCAGGAGGTCGCGCACCGACCCGCCGGTGGCCGCCACCAGGGCCTGCAGGGTGTCGCGGCCGGGCGGCGTCTTGAGGTACTCGATCACCTCGGGCTCTTCACCGCTGTTGCGGATCAGGGCCAGGGTGTTGCGCGAGGTGCCGCAGGCGGGGTTGTGGTAAATCGTGATGGTGCTCATGGCTTCATGCTCCTTGGGTTGTTGTGGGGGACGGTGTCCAGGTGTTGATCAGGGCCACCAGCGACAGCATCACCGGCACCTCGACCAGCACGCCGACGACGGTGGCCAGCGCCGCGCCGGAGTTCAACCCGAACAGCGACACCGCGACCGCCACGGCGAGTTCAAAAAAGTTGGAAGTGCCGATCAGGCAGGCAGGCCCGGCGATCTCGTGCCGCAGCCGCAGCCGGCGCGCGCCCCACCAGGTGAGCAGGAAGACACCGTAACACTGCAACACCAGCGGCACCGCGATCAAGCCGATGGCCAGCGGCTGCGCCACGATTTTCTCCGCCTGGAAACCGAACAGCAGCACCACGGTGGCGATCAGGCCGGCGACCGACCAGGGCTTGAGCGCGGCCACGAAGCCCCCCACCGCCGCGTCGGAGCGGCGGCGCAACAGGTGGCGCGTGAACATGCCGGCAAGCAGCGGCAGCACCACGTACAACACCGTGGACAACAACAGCGTCTGCCAGGGCACGGCGATGTCGGTCATGCCCAGCAGCAGGGCCGCGATGGGCGCGTAGGCGAACACCATCACCAAGTCGTTCACCGACACCTGCACCAGCGTGTAGTTGGCATCGCCTTTGACGAGCTGGCTCCAGACAAACACCATCGCGGTGCAGGGCGCCACGCCGAGCAGGATCAGGCCCGCCACGTACTCCCTGGCCACGGCCGGCTCGATCCAGGGTGCAAACAGCACCTGCAGGAACCACACCGCCAACGCCGCCATGGTGAAAGGTTTGACGAGCCAGTTGACCACCAGCGTGAGCAACAGGCCTTGCGGACGCCGGCCGACACCGCGCACGGCCGACCAGTCAACCTGGATCATCATCGGATAGATCATCAGCCAGATGTACACGGCCACCACCAGGTTCACGTGGGCCAGCTCCAGCGTGGCCACCCAGTGGAACAGCGCCGGCACGGCCAGGCCCGAGGCCACACCGAGGGCGATGCCGGCCGCCACCCACAGGCTCAGATAACGTTCAAACAGCCCCATGGCCGTCAACCGCAGTCGCAAGCCGCGGCGTTGTCCACTGCGCAGGGCTGGCCTTCGCAGCAGTGCGCGGTGAGAAAACCCAGCAGGCCGTTCATGCTCGCAAAGTCGGCGCGGTAGATCAGGTGGCGGCCGTCGCGCTCGCAACTGGCCAGGCCGGCACCCACCAGCTCCTTGAGGTGAAAGGACAGCGCCGTGGGCGAGCTTTGCAGCGCCTCGGCCATCTGGCCTGGCAACACACCCGCCGGGCCGGCCACCACCAGCATGCGGTAGGCACGCAGGCGCGTGGCCTGCGCCAGGGCCGATAGCGCTCGGATCACATTCACCTCATCCATCGCAACCCCCCGTCTTTCAACATGACTTCAATCATTCAACAATCGTTGAAGTATCTCAGACGTGCATGACCATCCCGTGACGGGGGCTCAAAGAAACGTTCGAGGCGGTGCCCGCGTGCCGGGCCGCGCGGGCCGCCGTCTACGCTGGACGCGCCCCGCGCCGCCGGGTGTGCCGATGCCGGGCGGACGCGGCGGGATGCCGGCGTTTTATTTACCAGCGGCCCCGCAGCCCCACCATCATCCCCGCATTGCGCTGGCGGCTGTTGTGCTCGAACTGCACATCGGCAAACAGATCAAATGCCTTGCCGAGACTGCCGCTGACACCCAGGCCGAGGATCAGCGTGTTGCGCTTGAGCGCCACGCCCGACACCTGGAACGGCGAGGCGCTCGCCGCGCCCTGGAACTGCGACGTCATCGGCGTGCCGAGGTCACCGAACTCACGCGCCCAGACAGCGCGCGGTTCCAGCCGCAAGCTGCCGGCTTCAAAGCTGGCCTTGGCGCCCAGCAGCGATTTGGTCGAGGTGACGGTCTGGCCGGCGACCTGCAAATTGAGCGCTCCGGCACCGGTTTCGGTGAAGCCGTCGGCCTGGTCCCTCGTCACCGACAGCGCGGCCACCGGCTTCAAGGTCCAGCCGTTCATGGGCAGGCTGTAAGCCGCTTCGCCATAGGCCGACAGTGTGCGGCTGTTGAAGTCACTGCTGGCCGTGCGGCTCAACGCGCCGACCGTGACCGTGCGGTTCATGCGGTTGTCGTTCCAGCCCGCACTCGCCGCCGCCTTGAACGCCCAGGGGCCCGCATCCAAGCTGCCGTACAGGGCCAGCGCGCTGCCGCGGGATTTGCCGCTGTCATGGCGGTTCAGGCTCAGGCGCGAGCTGCCGCTGCTGAGGGCTGCACCCACCACCACGCCGTTTGGCAGCTGGGTGTCAAGCCCGGCGCTCAGTGCGGTGTTGCGCAGTTGGCTGGCGGCGGCATTGCCGTCGGCCTCGGTGTCCTGGTAGCCGCCCGCGCCGCGCAGCCAGAAGCCGCGGTTCTGGCTCTGCGCAGCCGAAGGCAACACCGCGCCGGACCCCAGCGAGAACCGCTGCGGTGGCGCATCAGACACCGTGGTCAGCAGACCCGACAGGTCACTTGTGTGCGCGTTGGACGCCAGCAGGATGGGGCGGTTGGAAAACGCGTTGGCCAGTGCGTTGGCCGCACCGCCTTGCCCGTTGGCCAGACGTGTTTGCAGCTGGCCGCCAAAAGTCGCAGCAAAACGTGCGCCGGCGCCGCGCAGCGCCACCAGGCCAGCACCGCTGGCCGCGTCGTAGGCGGCGCGCGCCTGCTCGGCCGACAGACCGGTCAGGGCGTCCAGCACCGTGACCATGTCGCCCGTGGCGCCGCTGGCGGCGCGTTCCAGCGCGCCGCCCGTGGCGATCTGGTTGGGCGTCGATGCGACCGTGCCGAAACTGACATCGTTGCGCGCCAGCGTGAGGCGCACCGTGTTGGCGTCATACACCAGCGTGGGGTCCAGGAAGGCCAGGTCGGACGACACGCCAGAGAACACACCGGTGCGCCCGCCGGCGGCGTTCAGGATGGTGTAGGTCGTGTTGGCCGCGTAGTTGCCCGCAGCCCCCTGCACGGTCACTGTGCCGTCGAGGTTTGCGGTGCCGGTGACGTTGGTGCGGTCGTTGTTGCCGGCGGCATCGACTTCAACGCGGTAAATCGAGCCGGGCGCGAAGCTGAGGTTGCCGGCGACATTCAGAGTGCCGATGGAGTTGCCGGGGGCCAGCGCGCCGCCAGCGGCCACCGTGGTGGTGCCAACCGTGCCGCTGCCGCCCAGAATGCCGCCGCTGTTGACGGTGACGGCTGAGCTGGCGATCGAGCCGTTGACCGCCAGGGTGCCGCTGCTGACGCTTGTGGCGCCGGTGTAGCTGTTGGCACCGGTCAGGATGGTGGTGCCCATACCGATCTGACTCAGACCGCCCGTGCCGGTGATGGTGTTCGCAATCGTTCTGTTGTCACTGCGGTTAAAGGCCAGGGTGCCCTGGTTGAGCACCGAGCCGGAGCCCAGCTCACCACTTGTGCCGCCATCGCCTATTTGCAGCGTGCCGCCCTGGATGGTGGTGGTTCCTGTGTAGCTGTTGGCGGCCGACAAAATCAAGGTGCCTGCGCCGCTCTTGGTCAAAGACTTGCCATCCCAGCCGCTGGTGGGATTCGCGGCCTCATCGGCCAGCCCCACGCCCAAATCAAATCGGTCCGTCGCACCTGCCAGAGAGAAGCTGCCATGGGCGAGCGAGTTTTTAGCGCTCCAGCTCAGGTCGTAGCTGGCCAGGTACTGCCTGTTGTCCGCAGATTTTTGGGTGTTGAGCGTGAGGTAGTCGAGTGGTCCGGAGAACCCACCGACAGTGACTGAACCAAAGTCTCCAACAATGCCGTTGTCGGTGGAAATCAGCACATGTTCGAGCTGGTTGGGCGCGGTAATTCCCGAGATGTTCAAGCCCACGCCAGTGCCTATGCGCATGCTCTGGGCCACCAGGCTTGAGGGCGCGTTGATGGACAGCGTGGAGACGTCTCCAAGATCAACGGCGCCGCTCACCGTCACAGGTGTGCTTGAAGCAACCCCCAGGCTGGAAGCTTGGGCAACATTCAAATTGCCGCTCAAGGCAGGGCCGCTGCCCGCGAAAGTGAGTGTCCCTTCGTTCACTTGGGCACTGCCGGTGAAGGCGTCGGTGCCAGAGAGGGTCAGCCGGCCACTGCCATTCTTGATCAGGCTGGCGCCACTGACTGCACCTGCCAACGTGAGATCCCCAATGCCGCCAATGTTCAGCGTGCCGTTGGCCGTGACGGCGTTGCTCAGGGTCAGCGCCACATTGGCATCCAGCGAAGTGCCGTTGGCGGCGATCAGGGCCCCCTGACCGAGCGCGTTGTGATGGCCGACGACCAGTTTGCCTGCCTGCAATTGCACGCCGCCGGAGAAGCTGTTGTCGCCAGCGAGGCTCAGGTCAGCGCTGCCACTCTTCACCAGGCTGCCGCCAGTGCCAATGATGTTTCCGGTCAGACTCATGGCATTGCTGCCAGCCAGGGTCAGCGTACGGGCCGCCAGATTGACGTCGCGGGTCAGGGTAACGCCGCTGCTGGCATCCAGACTGGCGTCGCCGGCAAGTCTCAGCGTACCGGTGCCCAAGGCGCCACTGTTGCCGACGGTGAGCCTGCCCCCCCCCAGGGTGACACCGCCGCCAAAGGTGTTGTTGCCGTTGAGGGTCAGGTTGGTGGTGCCGTTTTTTATCAGGCTGCCGTTGTTGCTCAGCGTGCCGCTCAGGGTCAGGTCGTAGCGACCGGGAAGGGTCAGCGCACCATTGAGTACCACGTTGTTGGTCAGCAGCGAGACGCCGCTGTCAGGGTCCAGGGAGCCCCCCGTGGCGGTGATGGTGCCGCTGCCAATGGCGCCGGCAGAGGCCAGAACCACCTTGCCGGCGTTGAGGTTGAAGCCGCCGCTGAAATTGTTGGCGCCGTTCAGGGTCAGGTCGCCTGTACCGCTTTTGCTCAGCGACCCGCCGCCGAAGACGGTGCCGTTCAGGGTCAGCGCGGAGCTGCCACTCACGGTCAGCCCGGCGTTGAGCCGGATGTCGTTGGCGAGCGGTATCGGTATAGAGGTTTGCAAGGTGGACGCGCTGTCGACAGCGACCATGCCATCGAACGTGCCGCCACTCAGTGCGTCAACGTGACCCAGTTGTGTCACACCGCCGGCGAGTGAGATGGAGTGGAGGATGTTCGAACCAGTCAGGATCAGGGTGCCGCTGCCACTCTTGTTCAGCACGCCGCGACCGGTGATGGGGCCCGCCAGGGTCAGGGTGTTGCTGCCAGAGACGCCCAGGTCGCTGCCGGTGATGCTGATGGGGTTGTTCAGCGTCACCGACGAAGCCCCGGCCCGCAGGTTGCCGCCCGTGCCAGCGCTGGTGATGACCCCGGTGCCCAGGGCCGCATCGTTGTCGACCGACAGGATGCCGCCGTTGAGCACGGTGGACGTGGTGGTACCGGTCAGCACCGGGCCGAACATCCTCCAGGTGCCGGCATCGACGATCAGGTTGCTGAAGTTTTTGAAGTTGTCGCTGGAAATGGTTCCGCTGCCGTTGGTGCCGGCACCGCCACCGACCGCGTTCTGCAGGGCCAGGGTGCTGTTGGAGCCCAAACCGCCGTCGACGATACCGGCGGCGGCGAAGTTGGCCGTCTGGCCCGATATCGACAACGTGCTCGCCGTGCCGCCACCCGTGCTGACAGACGAGCCGGTGATCGCGTTGAAGCGGTTGGCACCGGCACCGGCACCGGCACCCATGGAAAGGCTGCCGGTCAGCGTACCGCTGTTGGTGAAGTTGTTGCCCTGCCTCGAGGCCTGGAACGAAATCCGGCCGGTGATGGTCCCGGTGTTGGTCATCACGACCGTGCCCCCTCCCTCGACCCCCACCACCGGGATATCGGCCGTTGCCAACCCGGTAATGCCAATCAGCGGCGTGCCGGCAATGGTGCCGTTGTTGGTGATGGTGGTGGTACCGCCGAGGCCGTTGCGCACTTGAATCGCCATGCCGGTCAAGGTGGTGAGCGGAAAATTCCTCGAGTCAGAGGTGCCCTGGATTGTGTTGTTGTTGGTGATGTTCAGGAGGTTGTTGTTGGTGTTACCGATGAACAGGCCAGAGGACAACGACAGAATGGCGCTGTCCATGGAGGGGTTGATTACGCCGTTGTTGACCACCTGCGTGTTGTTGCCGGTGAAGGTCACAGAAGCCAGCCCGTTGAGCACCGAACTGATCCTGGCCGTTCCATCAAAGGTCACGGTCATGTTGGTGACCTGGGACAACACGCCAGCCATAGCGCCATCGCACCTCACCATTGTCCCGGGGGAGAAGGGCATGCACGCCGCATGAGCGCTGGGCATCGCACCAACAAGCCCCCATGCGGCCGCCAGGGCCGCAGCCATGTGGTGCAGGCGCAGTGCCAGGCCCCCGTTGCCGGCCAGCGCAACGCTGCCGCCGCTGCGTTTGCCGCAGGCCCGCGTGATTTCAGAAACGGCGACCCAGGCGCCCAGTGCGGAGTTCCAGATGCTGCGGTGAGAAGTGTTCATGGATAAAAATCGAAAACGGCGCGCAAAAACGCGGGGAAACCGGCCGCCGGTGAATGCCGATAACTGGTGGATGAAAAGGACTGTGTTGGGAGACGGGCGAGGGTGACGGTGAAGATGAGGGGCCGCCTGCAAACACGCAAAGCTGTAGCTCACAAGACCTGGCATGACGGTGTAAACAAAGGCAAGCCCTTGGATGACGAGCGCCTCGGGGCGAGCGGGCAGCTTTTCTCCATGCTTTTTTGTTTGTAGCGCTGCCCACACCCGTCTCTTATCGGCTGCAGGCCGATGTGACTTGAAAACTATCGTGACCCCTTCCTGCCTGGCGGCGTGCTGGTGCGGCAACCGCCGAGCGAGGCAGCGACCTGGCGGGCGGGTGGTTTGTCACCGAACTTTCACACGGCTTGCACATGATCGGCGCGTTCACCTTCCCCACCAGGACGCCCCATGACCCACGACAACACCCGCCTCAACGCCCACTTCAACAACGAAGACTCCAACACCAGCGGCAACCCCGTTTTTGACAGCGTGCTGCAGGCGCGCCTGAGCCGCCGCGGCCTGCTGCGTGGTGGTGTCGGCATGGCCAGTGCCACCGCACTCGGCGGCGCGGCGGCCCTCAGCGGCTGCGCCACCACCGGCGGCCCGGTGGCCCCGGTCAACACCCTGGGCTTCACGCCGGTTGCCAAGACCCTGGCCGACCAGGTCACCGTGCCACCTGGTTACACCGCACGCACCATCTACGCGCTGGGTGATCCGCTGAGCGCCAGCACACCGGCGTACAAAAACGACGGCAGCGACAACGGCTATGGCGACCGCGCCGGTGACCACCACGACGGCATCGAATGGTTCGGCCTCGACGCGACCGGCCGCCCTTCCGACAGCTTCGCTTCGCGCGGCCTGCTGGCGATGAACCACGAAGCCACCACCGACGAAAAGCTCAGCTCCTTCTTCCTGCACGCCAACGGCGGCACCTCCACCCTGCCGCGCCCGGCGGCCGAGATCGACAAGGAGTTGATGATCCACGGCATCTCGGTGGTTGAGGTGCAGACCGACGGCAAGGCCTGGGCGACACAGAACGCCTCGGCCTTCAACCGCCGCATCACCACCATGACGCCGGTGCTGATCCACGGCCCGGCACGCGGCAGCGAACACCTGGTGACGCGCCACAGCACCGACGGCACCGCCGCACGCGGCACGCTCAACAACTGCGGCACCGGCCGCACGCCCTGGGGCACCTTCATCTCGGGCGAAGAGAACTGGTTCGGCTATTTCTTCCGCGACGCCAAGGACGACGACGCACGCAAGAAGGACAAGCAAGTACAGGCCCTCAACCGCTACGGCCGCAAGGCCGGCGCGGCCAGCCGCCACGGCTGGGAAAGCGGCGGCGCCAGCGACAGCTACACGCGCTGGAACAACAGCGCCATCGGCGCCAGCGCCAAAGACGATTTCCGCAACGAGATGAACACGTTCGGCTACATCGTCGAGATCGACCCCTACGACAAGACGCAAGCCCTGCGCAAGCGCACCGCACTCGGCCGCATGGGCCACGAGAACGCCACCTTCGCCCGCGTGAGCGCCGGCCAGCCGGTGGTGGCCTACATGGGCGACGACTCGCGTGGCGAGTACATCTACAAGTTCGTGTCCGACGCCAAGTGGGACCCGGCCGACGCCAAGCCCGCCAACCGCCTCGCGGCCGGCGACAAGTACCTCGACAAGGGCACGCTGTTCGTGGCCCGCTTCAAGGACGACGGCAGCGGTGAATGGCTGGAGCTGTCGATGAACAACCCGGTGATCGCGGGCAGTTCCTACTTCGAGTTCAAGAACAACGCCGAGGTGGCCATCTTCACCCGCCTGGCCGCCGACGCCGTGGGCGCCACGCGCATGGACCGGCCCGAGTGGGGCGGTGTGAACCCGAAGAACGGCGAGGTTTACTTCACCCTCACCAACAACAGCAACCGCACGCCCGCCACCACCGACGCCGCCAACCCGCGCGCCTACACCGACATGAAAGCCGGCAAGGAGCAGAAGGGCAACGTCAACGGCCACATCGTGCGCCTGGCCGAGAAGGCACCGCACGACGCCGCCTTCCTGTGGGACATCTACCTCTTCGCCGCCGAAGCGGGCGCGGACAAGGCGCAGATCAACCTGTCCAACCTGAGCGACGAGAACGACCTGTCTTCACCCGACGGCCTGGTGTTCAGCAAGGCCACCGGCATCTGCTGGATCGAAACCGACGACGGCGCCTACACCGACCAGACCAACTGCATGTTGCTCGCCGCCCTGCCCGGCCAACGCGGCGACGGCGGCAGCAAGACCTTGAAGCACGGCGACCGCAGCGTGACCACCCACGTGGGCAAGGCGCAGACGCCGGCCACGCTCAAGCGTTTCCTGGTCGGCCCCAAGGGCGCCGAAATCACCGGCATCACCGAAACCCCCGACGGCCGCGCGATCTTCGTGAACATCCAGCACGCGGGCGAGAACACGAAGATGGCCGACGTGAACGACCCGGCGAAGTACGAGAGCCAGTGGCCGGCAAGCGCAGGTTATGGCGCCGGCAAACGGCCACGCTCGGCGACCATCGTGATCACGAAGAACGACGGCGGTGTGGTGGGCACCTGAGGCGGCTGCGCGCACCGCGGCATGTGAATGCGCCCCTTCCCCCGCTGGGGGAGGTTGGCATGGGGGCCGCGCGCCGACCACGCCACTGCATGCGAGCCCCCACCCCTGCCCTCCCCCAGAGGGGGAGGGAGCAGGACACTGGCACGGCTCCGGCGTCGACACGTGAATGCGCTTCTTCCCCCGCTGGGGGAAGGTTGGGATGGGGGCTCGTGCGCCGACCACGCCACTGCATGCGGGCCCCCACCCCTGCCCTCCCCCAGAGGGGGAGGGGGTCAAGTGATCGGCGTGAGCTTGGCCACGCTGAGCGCCAGCCACTTGGTGCCGTGGCGCGTGAAGCTCACCTGCGCGCGCGCGTCGTCGCCCGCGCCTTCCACCGCCAGCACCTTGCCTTCGCCGAACTTGTTGTGGAACACGGCCAGGCCGGCGCGGATTTCGGTGCCGCGGTCGGGCTCGGGCGCTTTCTGGCCCAGGCCCTTGGGATCACCCCGCTCCTTGAAGCCGGGTGACCAGGCCGGCTGCAAACCGCCCGACGCGGCGCCGCCATAAGGTCGGCGCCCGTTCTGCCACTGGCCGCCACCACCACCGCCCATGGGCGCGCTCCAGGCCGGCTGCGCTGGCGTGAGCCACTTCAGGCATTCCTCGGGCAACTCGTCGAAGAAGCGGCTCTTGAGGTTGTAGCGCGTCTGGCCGTGCAGCATGCGTGTTTGCGAATGGCTGAGGTACAGGCGTTTGCGCGCGCGCGTGATCGCCACGTACATCAGGCGGCGCTCTTCCTCCAGGCCGTCGCGGTCGCTCATCGAGTTCTCGTGCGGGAACAGGCCCTCTTCCATGCCGGTGATGAACACGCAGTCGAACTCCAGGCCCTTGGCCGCGTGCACCGTCATCAACTGCACCGCGTCTTGTCCGGCCTGCGCCTGGTTGTCACCCGACTCCAGCGCGGCGTGCGTCAGGAACGCGGCGAGCGGGCTGAGCGTCTCGCCGGTCTCGGCATCGGGTGCCAGCGGTTCGTCCAGCACCGGCAGGTTCGGGTCCAGGCCCTGGCTGGCCGGGCTTTGCGTCAGCGGTTTGCCGTGTTCGTCGATCGGCAGCGCCACCGCATCGCGGCCAAAACCTTCGATGCTGACGAAGCTCTCGGCCGCGTTCACCAGTTCCTCCAGGTTCTCCACCCGGTCCTGCCCTTCGCGTTCGTTGCGGTAGTGCTCGATGAGCCCGCTGTGCGCCAGCACGAGTTCGATGATCTCGCGCAGCGTGCTGCCCTCGGCCTGTTCGCGCACCACGTCGAGCTTGGCGATGAAGGCACCCACCGCCACACCGGCGCGGCCGGTGACGGCGCTCACCGCATCGTTCAGCGAACAGCCGGCAGCCCGTGCCACATCCTGCAGTTGTTCGATGCTGCGTGCGCCGATGCCACGCGGCGGGAAATTGACGACGCGCAGGAAGCTGGTGTCGTCATGCGGGTTCTCCAGCAGGCGCAGGTAGGCCAGCGCGTGTTTGATTTCGGCACGCTCGAAAAAGCGCAGGCCGCCGTACACGCGGTACGGCATGCCGGCGTTGAAGAGTGCGGTTTCCACCACCCGGCTCTGCGCGTTGCTGCGGTAGAGCACGGCCATCTCGCTGCGCGGCATGTCTTCGCGCGCGAGCTGTTTCATCTCGTCCACCATCCACTGCGCTTCGGCAAAGTCGCTGGTGGCCTCAAACACCCGCACCGGTTCGCCGGCGCCGGCGTCGGTGCGCAGGTTCTTGCCCAGGCGGTGGCTGTTGTGGCTGATCAGCTGGTTGGCCGAATCGAGGATGTTGCTGACGCTGCGGTAGTTCTGCTCCAGCTTGATCTGGTGCTGCACGTGGAACTCGCGCACGAAGTCGGCCATGTTGCCCACGCGTGCGCCGCGAAAGGCGTAGATGCTCTGGTCGTCGTCGCCCACCGCAAACACCGCATTGCCCGCGCCCGACAGGCTTTCGAGCGGTGGCGCGCTGAACATCTTGATCCACGCGTACTGCAGGCGGTTGGTGTCCTGGAACTCGTCGATGAGGATGTGGCGGAAGCGCCGCTGGTAGTGCTCGCGCACCGGGTCGTTGTCGCGCAGCACCTCGTAGCTGCGCAGCATCAGCTCGCCAAAGTCCACCACGCCTTCGCGCTGGCACTGGGCTTCGTACAGCGCGTACAGCTCGATCTTCTTGCGCGTTTCGTCGTCGCGCGCCACCACGTCGTGCGGGCGCTGGCCGTCTTCCTTGCAGCCGCTGATGAAGTACTGGATCTGCTTCGGCGGAAAACGCTCGTCGTCCACGTTGAACTGCTTGCACAGGCGCTTGATGGCCGAGAGCTGGTCTTGCGTGTCGAGAATCTGGAAGGTGGCCGGCAGGTTGGCCAGCTTGTGGTGGGCGCGCAGGAAACGGTTGCACAGGCCGTGGAAGGTGCCGATCCACATGCCGCGCACGTTGATCGGCAGCATGGCCGACAGCCGCGTCATCATTTCCTTGGCGGCCTTGTTGGTGAAGGTCACCGCCAGGATGCCGCCGGGCGAGACCTGGCCGCTCTGCAGCAACCAGGCGATGCGCGTGGTGAGCACCCGCGTCTTGCCCGAGCCCGCCCCGGCCAGGATGAGGGCATGCTCGGCCGGCAGCAGCACGGCGGCCGCCTGTTCGGCATTGAGGCCCGCGAGCAGCGGGGAGGACGGCGGGGCAACGGGATCTTCAAACAACATGCAGCGATTGTAGAAAGCGCCCCGGCCGCCCGGTTTTTATACGGGCATGCGTATACACCTCATAAAAAAGGGACTTGGGCGCGGTACCGGTTCGTGCCGGCGTGCATGGCTACAATCGGGCACCGGGCCCAAGCTTCTTGCGCCCGGTTTCTTTTTGGCCACGGCAATACTGCCCGGCGCCAGAGAACCGGCCAGACCAAGCGCTCACCTGTTCAACAACAGCTTTCTGGAGCTTGGTAATCAAATGGAAATCTTCGACTACGACAACATCCTGCTGCTGCCGCGCAAGTGCCGCGTGGAAAGCCGCTCGGAATGCGACGCCGGTGTGGAACTGGGCGGGCGCAAGTTCCGCCTGCCCGTGGTGCCGGCCAACATGAAGACGGTGGTGGACGAATCGATCTGCCTCTGGCTGGCGCAGAACGGTTACTTCTACGTGATGCACCGCTTCGACCTGGACAACGTGCAGTTCGTGCGCGACATGCACGCCAAGGGCGTGTTCGCCTCGATCTCGCTCGGCGTGAAGGCCCCCGACTACGCCACGGTGGACACGCTGGTGGCCGCGGGCCTGGTGCCCGAGTACATCACCATCGACATCGCGCACGGCCATGCCGACAGCGTGAAGAACATGATCGGCTACCTCAAGGACAAGCTGCCGGCTTCGTTCGTGATTGCCGGCAACGTGGCCACGCCCGAAGCGGTGATCGACCTGGAGAACTGGGGCGCGGACGCGACCAAGGTGGGCGTGGGCCCGGGCAAGGTCTGCATCACCAAGCTCAAGACCGGTTTCGGCACGGGCGGCTGGCAGCTCTCGGCGCTGAAGTGGTGCGCGCGCGTGGCCACCAAGCCCATCATTGCCGACGGCGGCATCCGCAGCCATGGCGACATCGCCAAGAGCATCCGCTTCGGCGCGTCGATGGTGATGATCGGTTCGCTGTTCGCCGGCCACGAGGAATCGCCCGGCCTGACGGTGGAAGAAAACGGCCAGCGCTTCAAGGAGTACTACGGCTCGGCCAGCGACTTCAACAAGGGCGAGTACAAGCACGTTGAAGGCAAGCGCATCCTCGAACCGATCAAGGGCAAGCTGGCGGACACGCTGATCGAGATGGAGCAGGACGTGCAGAGCTCGATCAGCTATTCCGGCGGCACCAAGCTGATGGACGTGCGCAAGGTGAACTACGTGATCCTGGGTGGCGACAACGCGGGTGAACACCTGCTGATGTGATTTGGCCTAGTGCGGGGCGTTTCGCACGCCCTGCTTTCGCGGACCCATGAGCGCACGGCGCTCTGCTCCGCGAATGTCCCCCGGTGGCTGGTGCTCGCACACCACCGACCGAGCGCCCACAAGGTCATCGGTGATCGGGGTGGCCGGCGCAGCGGCATAAATGAGGAGAACCGGCTCAGCCGGTTCGGGGGACAGCCGCGGAGCCGGTCGCCCGGGTCGCCGATGGCCGGTCCCGTCGGAGCAAGCCCAAACAAAAAACTAGATACCCAGAAGCGACCGCACCATCTTGTGCAGCCGCTGCCGCGGGTCGGCCAACGCGTCGACGATGCTGAAGTGGTTCAGCCCCTTGAGGCCTTCGCAAACCGGCACCACGTCCGTGCCCCAGGACTGCTGGATCAGGCGGTTATGGCGCAGGAACTCGCTGCTTTCATCGGCCCCCACCACGGCGCTCAACTCGCCACGGCCTTCGCGCAAACGCGGTGCCGGCAGGCGCGCCGGGCTGGCCCGGGACACGTCCGCGGGCGTGAGGTGCAGCGACGTCTGCACCGACGGCGTGTGCATCACCGGCTCCAGGTCGTACAGGCCCGACATGCCCAGGGCATTCTTCACCAGCGACAGCGGCAGGTCGTCCCCCACCAGCGACCAGTCGCAGGCCAGCATCATGCTCGCCAGGTGCCCACCCGCCGAATGCCCCACCACCGTGATGCGCTGCGGGTCACCGCCGTGCGCGCCGATGTGGCGGTACACCCAGGCCAGCGCCTGCACCATCTGCAGCGTGATCTGCGGCACCGTCACCGCCGGGCACAGCGCGTAGTTCGGCAGCACCACACAAGCACCGCGCTGCACGAACGGCGGCGCGATGAAGGAATGGTCGGCCTTGTCCAGGCTGCGCCACCAGCCGCCATGGATGAACACCAGCACCGGCGCGGGCGGCTTGCCCGCCTTGCGCGGCGCGGGAAAGATGTCCAGCGTTTCACCCTCGCCATGGCCGTAGCGCACGTCGAGCAGGCTCCGGCCGTTGGCGCGTGCGGCTGCCGAGTCGCGCGCCCAGCGGTCGAAGTGCGACTGGAATTCCGGCACGCGAGCGCGGTTGTTGTGCTCGACTTCGAGCCAGGCGGGATCGAGGTTGGGGCTGGTGTGTTTCATCGGGCGCATTGTGTCACGGGGTTTTTGCGGGCCGCTCACAACCGCCGGCGGCAGCAGGCACGTATGCTCCCGACATCGACTGCCGCCCCATACAGATACACAGACCCCCGACACCCGTGAACACCAGCAACACCACTCCCCTGCCCCAACGCATCGCCGTGCTCGGCATCGGCATGATGGGTTTCCCGATGGCGCGCCGCCTGTGCGAAGCCGGCTGCGCGGTCAACGTGTGGAACCGCTCGCGCAGCAAGGCAGAACGCCTGCTGTCCTTCGGCGCCACGGTGGCCGACACCCCGGGCGAGGCCGTGGCCGATGCCGACCTGGTGATCCTGCTGCTGGAACACGGTGGCATCGTGCAGGACGTGTTGTTCGAGCAAGGTGCGGCCGCCGCACTGCGGCCCGGCACGCTGGTGGTGGACATGTCCTCGATCCAGCCGCGCGAAGCACGCGAACACGCGGCCCGCCTCGAAGCGCAGGGCCAGCGTCACCTGGACGCGCCGGTCTCCGGCGGCACGGTGGGCGCCGAGCAAGGCACGCTGGCCATCATGGCCGGCGGTGCACAGGCCGATTTCGAGCGCGCGCGCCCGGTGCTGGAGCTGCTCGGCAAACCGGTGCACGTGGGACCACACGGCACCGGCCAGCTCACCAAATTGGCCAACCAGATGATCGTGGGCATCACCATCGGCGCGGTGGCCGAGGCGCTGCTGCTGTGCGAAAAAGGCGGCGCCGACATGGCGCGCGTCAAGCAGGCCATCAGCGGTGGCTTTGCCGACAGCCGCATCCTGCAGGTGCACGGCCAGCGCATGGTCGAGCGCGACTTCACCAAACGCGCCGCCATCACGGTGCAGCTCAAGGACATGCGCAACGCACTCGGCACCGCGCAGGAGATCGGCTTCGACGCGCCCATCACCGGCCTGTTCGAACAACTCTTTGCCGACGCCACCGAACACGGCCTGGCCGACCTCGACCACTCGGCCCTGTTCGTCGAACTCGCACGCCGCAACGGCATGCAGTGAACGCGCGGCACTGAGGGCGGCTCGCACTGTCGGACATTTCCGACGCGGCAGCGAGCGCCCTCCTACGCCGCGCGCGGCATGTGGCCTGCATCATGAGACCCTGAGCCGGCGCCACCCACGGCGCCTCGTTTCAAGGCCCCCACGATGGACCGACACATGACCGACAACATCTACGAAGCCCTGCGCGAAAGCCACGAAATCCAACGTTCCCTGTGCCGCAAACTGCTGCGCGCCAAACCCGCCGGCGATGACCGCCAGGCTTTGTTCACCGCATTGCGCATCGAGCTGGCCGCGCACGCCGCGGCCGAAGAGCGCTTTCTCTACGCCCCGATGCTGATGGACGACATGGGGCTGGATTCGTCGCGCCACGCGCTGGCAGAGCACCACACCATGGACGAGATGGTGGAAAAACTGCAGTCGCTCGAGACCAGCGGCGACGCCTGGCTGGAGCACGCGAAGAAACTCTCGGAGAAGGTGCACCACCACCTGCGCGAAGAAGAAAAGAAGTTCTTCCAGGTCTCGGGAAAAATCCTCACCGACACGCAGAAGCACCGCCTGGCCCTGCGCTACCGGCGCGACTACGCGCGCATGCAGAAGAAGCTGGAGGCCGCGTAAGGGCAAAGGCAGGGCTGCTGCAAAATACTGTATATACTTACAGTGTGAGCCCGGTAGCCCGCAAGATCCGTATCCTCGCGGACGCCGCCAAGTACGACGCGTCCTGCGCCTCCAGCGGTGGCACGCGCCGCGACTCTCTCGACCGCCAGGGCCTGGGCTCCAACGAGGGCATGGGCATCTGCCACAGCTACGCGCCCGATGGCCGCTGCATCTCGCTGCTGAAAATCCTGCTCACCAACTGGTGCCTGTACGATTGCCTGTACTGCGTCAACCGCGTCTCCAGCGACGTCGAGCGGGCGCGCTTCACGGTGGAAGAGGTGGTCAACCTCACGCTCGACTTCTACCGCCGCAACCTGATCGAAGGCCTGTTCCTCAGCTCGGGCATCATCCGCTCGCCCGACTACACCATGGAGCAGATGGTGGAGGTGGCGCGCCAGCTGCGTGAGGTGCACGGCTTTCGTGGCTACATCCACCTCAAGACCATCCCTGACGCCGACGAGGCCCTGCTCGCGCGCGCCGGTCGCCACGCCGACCGGTTGAGCATCAACATCGAGCTGCCCAGCCAAGCCGCACTGGACGCACTGGCGCCGGAGAAGAACGGCCAGCAGATCCGCCAGAGCATGGCGCGCATGCGCCTCAAGCTGGACGAAGCGCGCGAGCAGAAGAGCCAAGCCTTGCAGATCCGCTCGCTGCCCGGCCAGCAGGGCACCGGCGCCGTGCCGCCGCGGTTTGCGCCGGCCGGCCAGAGCACGCAGATGATCGTTGGCGCCGACGACTCGGACGACCGCAGCATCCTGCAGACCAGCGCCGGGCTCTACGCGGGGTACCGCCTCAAGCGCGTGTATTACTCGGCCTTCAGCCCGATCCCGCACGCCAGCGCGCGCCTGCCCGGCCAGGCCGCACCGCTGGTGCGTGAACACCGGCTCTACCAGGCCGACTGGCTGATGCGCTTCTACGGTTTCGACGCCGCCGAACTGGTGTTGCCCGGCGGCATGTTGTCGATGGACATGGACCCCAAACTCGCCTGGGCGCTGGCCCACCCCGAGCTGTTCCCGGTGGACGTCAACCGCGCACCGCGCGAAACCCTGCTGCGCGTGCCCGGCCTGGGCGTGCACTCGGTGCAGCGCCTGCTGCACGCGCGCCGCGTGCGCGTGCTGCGCCACGCCGACATGGAACGCCTGGGCACGGCCGGTCGCAAGGCACTCGACTTCGTGCACCTGCCCGACCACCGGCCCGGTGCCGTGCGGCTGGGTACCACGCAGACCGCCGCGCTGCGCCCACGGCAACGTGCGCCCTTCGCGGCCCGCGCGGTGCAACAACATCAAGCCGATCTGTTCGACACGCCCCCAACCACGCCCATCATCACGCAACACAACGCGGTGCTGGCCGGCGTGGCGGCCGGGCACTGAGCCACATCGCCATGCGCTGGCGGGTGCAGCACCAGGCCGACGATGTGCAGGTGGCGCTGCGCGCGCTCTCGGCCCTGCTGGCCTGCGGCGCCGCGCCTGGCGAGGTGTTGTGGAGCGGCGGCGCGGGCGGTGAGGCGCAGGCCGATCTGCTGGAAGCCTTGGCACCCGCCCCCACCATCGCGCCACCCGAAGAAGCCCCGCCGCTGCACGCCCTGCGCCGCCTGCCCGCCGGCTTCATCAGCCTGGCCGAAGCGGTGCTGATGCATGCCGACCCGCAGCGCTTCCAGCGCCTGCACGCCTACGCACTCGATGTGGCGGCCGAACCGCAGCGCTGGCAAGACGCACTGGACCCGCGCCGGCTGGCGCTCGAAGGGCTGGCGCGCGAGGTGCGGCGCGAGATCCACAAGATGCACGCCTTCGTGCGCTTCCGGCCGCTGCAGGACGCCGTGGATGACAACGCGGCAGACAGCGTGCAATACGTCGCCTGGTTCGAGCCCGAGCACCACATCGTGCGCGCCGCCGTTCCCCTGTTCGAGCGCCGCTTTGCCAGCATGCGCTGGGCCATCCTCACGCCGCGCCTGTGCGCTCACTGGAACGGCAGCGACGGCCTGCGCTTCTCGCCCGGCGTGGACCGCTCGAAGGCGCCACCACCCGATGCCGGCGAAGCGCTCTGGCTCGATTACTACCGCAGCATCTTCAACCCGGCGCGGCTCAAGGTCTCGGCCATGCTGCGCGAGATGCCGCGGCGCTACTGGCCCAACCTGCCCGAGGCGAGCACCATCACCGGCCTCATCCAGTCCGCGCCCGAACGCAGCGCGCGCATGCAGCAGGCCGTGGCCGCACCGCTGCGCCGCATGCCGACCGCACAGCCCGCAACGCCCTCACGCTCTCCACAAAGTGCGGCCGAACGGCTGGCCGACCTGGGCCGGCGCGCGCGCCATTGTTCGGACTGCACGCTGGCCGCCCACGCCACCCAGATGGTGTGGGGCCAGGGGCCGGTGGGCGCGCCGCTGATGATCGTGGGCGAACAGCCGGATGACCAGGAAGACCTGGCGGGCCGCCCTTTCGTGGGCCCGGCAGGCCAGTTGCTGCGCGAGGCCCTGGCCGAACTCGGCTGGCCTGTCGAGCGGCTCTACCTCACCAACGCGGTCAAACACTTCCGCTTCGAACCGCGTGGCAAGCGCCGCATCCACAAGACCCCGGGCCAGCGCGAAGCCCTGGCCTGCCAGCAGTGGCTGGAGGCAGAGGTCCGCCTGGTCGCGCCGCAGGCATTGCTGGCGCTGGGCGCCACCGCCGCCGCCAGCCTGCTCGGGCGGCCGGTCAGCGTGCAGGACAGCCTGGGCCAGTGGTGGCCACGCGCCGACGGCCTGCCGGTCTGGGTGGTGCACCACCCGGCGGCGGTGCTGCGGCACGCCGAATCCGGCGCACCCACATACGGCGACTGGGTGCAGGCCCTGCGGCCGGCGATGCAGCCGCCGCTGCACCTGAAAGAACCCGCCGGGTGAGCACCACGCCGCGCAAGGCCGACGCCGCACTGCTGGCGTGGTTCACCACCCGGGGCTGGACCGCCGCGCCGTTCCAGCGCGCGGTGTGGCGGCATTGGTTGCGTGGCGAATCGGGCCTGCTGGTCACGCCCACCGGCAGCGGCAAGACCCTGGCAGCCTTTGGTGGTGCGCTGCTCGAAGGGCTGCGCGAGGCCGGCACATCCACCACCAAAACCAACACCACGAACACCGGCAAAAAAACAGGCACGAAAGAAAAGCCCGCCCGCCTGCGCCTGTTGTGGATCACGCCGCTGCGCGCGCTCGCCAGCGACACCCAATACGCGCTGCAACACGCCGTGGCCTCACTCGGCCTGCCATGGACGGTGGCCAAACGCACGGGAGACGCGTCCTCGCGCGACCGCCGCCTGGCGCGCCAGGGCCAGGCCGAGGTGCTGGTGATCACACCCGAATCGCTGGCGCTGTTGCTGTCCTACCCCGAGACCGCCGGCCTGCTCAGCGGCCTGCGCGGCGTGGTGGTGGACGAGTGGCACGAACTGCTCGACAACAAACGCGGCGTGCTGCTGCAGCTCGGGCTGGCGCGCCTGCGTGCGCTGGCACCGGCCGCGGTCACCTGGGGCCTGTCGGCCACGCTGGGCAACCTGGAGGAAGCGCGCGACGCGCTGCTGCCGCACCGGCCGGGCGCGCCCATCGTGCGCCAGGCCCGCGCGCGCAGCACCACCATCAAGACCCTGCTGCCCGCGCCGGGCGAACGTTTCCCCTGGGCCGGCAACCTCGGCCTGTCGCAGCTGGACCGCGTGAGCCAGCTCATCGCCGGCACACGCAGCGCCATCCTGTTCACCAACACCCGCGCCCAGGCCGAGCTGTGGCACCGCGCGCTGGCCTCTATCTGGCTGGAGCCACCCGAAACCCTGTCCCTGCACCACGGCTCGCTCGACACCGCGCTGCGCCAAGCCGCCGAACAAGGCCTGCGCGACGGCACGGTGCGCTGCGTGGTGGCCACCTCCAGCCTCGACCTGGGCGTGGACTTTCCCAGTGTCGATCTGGTGCTGCAGGTCGGCAGCCCGAAAGGCGTGGCGCGCCTGCTGCAGCGCGCCGGCCGCGCCGGCCACCGGCCCGGCGCGGCCAGCACCATCCACTGCGTGCCGACGCACGCCATGGAACTCGCGGAGTACGCGGCCGCGCGCCGCGCCATCGAGGCCGGCCGCATCGAAGCGCGCACACCACCGCGCCTGTCGCTAGACGTGTTGTCGCAGCACTGCGTCACGCTGGCGCTGGGTGGCGGCTTCGAGGCCGATGCCCTGCTGGCCGAGGTGCGTGGCACCCACGCGTTTGCGGCCCTGAGTGACAGCGCCTGGGCAGCCGTGTTGCGCTTCATCGAACACGGCGGCCAGGCGCTGGAGCACTACCCCGATTTCCACCGCGTGCAACGCGACGACGCCGGCATCTACCGCGTGCCGAGCCGGCGCATCGCGCTGCACCACCGCCTGTCCATCGGCACCATCAGCGCCGACGGCGCCATGCAGGTGCGCTTCCTGCGGGGCGCCTCGCTCGGCTCGGTGGAAGAAAGCTTCATCAGCCGCCTGCGCCCGCACGACCGTTTCCAGTTCGCCGGCCGCACGCTGGAGCTGGTGACGGTGGACAACATGACGGCCTATGTGCGCAAGGCCAGCGGCATCAGCGCCAACGTGCCGCGCTGGCAGGGTGGCCGCCTGTCCCTTTCCACCGAGCTGGGCGCCGGCGTGGAAGCGGCGCTGAGCGGCCCGCGCGACAGCCCCGAGCTGCGCGCGCTCGCACCGCTGCTCGATCTGCAAGCCCGCCTCTCGGCCCTGCCGACGCCGCAAAGCCTGCTGGTGGAAACCGTGCACGCGCGCGGCGGGCGCCACGGTGGTTCGCTGTTCGTGTACCCCTTCGCCGGCCGCGCGGTGCACGAAGGCATGGCCGCGCTGTTCGCGCTGCGCTGGGGCCGGCTGGCGCCCAACACCTTCGTCTACGCGGTCAACGACCACGGCTTCGTGCTCAGCGCACAACAGGCGCTGGCCGCGCTGGACGCGCCCACTCTGCAAGGCCTGCTCTCGCCCGAGGGCCTCATGGCCGACCTGCAGGAAAGCCTGAACCTGAGCGAGATGGCACGGCGCCAGTTCCGCGAGATCGCACGCGTGGCCGGCATGCTCACGCCCTCGCTGCCGGGCGCGGCCCAGCGCAGCCAGCGCCAGCTGCAAGCCTCCAGTGGCCTGCTGTACGACGTGCTGCGGCGCTACGACCCGACGCACCTGCTGCTGGCGCAGGCCGAGCGCGAGGTGTTCGAGCAGCAGATGGACGTGTCGGCCCTCTCGGCCACGCTGGCGCGCTGCGCCGCACGCCGGCTCGACCTGCAACAACCGCCCACGCTCACGCCCCTGGCCTTCCCGCTCTGGGCCGAAGCGGTGCGCGGCGAACTCAGCACCGAAGACTGGACCACCCGCGTGCGCCGCGCGGCCGAACAACTGCAGGCCCGCCATGGCTGAACACATCGGCATCGAACTGGCCGGTGAGCCGCTGCATCTGTACGCCGACCGCGCGCTCTACTGGCCGGCGCGCCAGCGCCTGCTGGTGGCCGACGTGCACCTGGGCAAGGACGACGCCTTCCGCAGCGCCGGCATCGCCCTGCCCCGCGGTGGCGCCGCGCACGACCTGGCGCGCCTGAGCGCGCTGCTGCAGCACAGTGGCGCACGCGGTTTGTGGTTCCTGGGCGATCTGCTGCACGGCGCGCACACAGACAGCGGCTGGCGCGACGCCTGGACGGCCTTCCTGGCACGCCACGCCGGGCTGGAACTGCTGCTGATCGAAGGCAACCACGACCGCACGGCGGCGCGGGCCGGCCTGGGCATTGCACGCCAGGCGCAGGCGGTGGAAGACGGACCCTTCGTGTTCGACCACATGCCGCGCGCCACGCAGGCGAGCGATGGGCTCATGGGTGTCTGCGGCCATGTGCATCCGGTGGTGAGCGTGCCCGGTTTCCGTGGCCGCTTCCCGGCGTTCGTGGTGCAGCAAGGGCAGCTGATCCTGCCCGCCTTCTCGCGCTTCACCGGCGGTGTGCGGCCACCACGCGCACAGGCGCGTTACGCCTGCATGGGTGAACACCTGCTGGCGCTGGGGCCGGGCAGCGAGGCCGCCCGAGCGTTGCACAGGTGACCGGCCCCGCCGGGCACGCCGATTACCATGGGCCTGCACCTTCCACCCACGCCCCCTCACAGGGCACACACACGAGGAACGCACATGGCATCTGCTCCATCTGAACCATCCACACGGGTTGCACTGGTCACCGGCGCGGGCAGCGGCATCGGCCGCGCCGTCGCCCAGGGTTTGTTGCAGGACGGCTTTCACGTCGTGCTCACCGGCCGCCGGCCCGAGCCGCTGGCCGAGCTGGCCGCCGCCGCACAGGCCGCCGGCCAGCAGGCCAGCGCAATCCCGGCCGACGTGCGCGACGAGCACAGCGTGCAGGCCCTGTTCGACACCATCGAGCAGCGCTTCGGCCGGCTCGACGTGCTGTTCAACAACGCCGGCGTGAACGCCCCCGCGGTGCCGATGGACGAGCTGCCGGTGGAACGCTGGAAGGACGTGATCGACACCAACGTCACCGGCGTCTTCCTCTGCGCACGCGCCGCCTTCGGCCTGATGAAGCGGCAGAACCCGCAGGGCGGACGCATCATCAACAACGGATCGATTTCGGCCCACGCGCCGCGTCCTTTCAGTTGCCCCTACACCGCGAGCAAACACGCGGTGCTGGGCCTGACCAAGACCATCGCGCTCGATGGCCGTGAGCACAACATCGCCTGCGGCCAGATCGACATCGGCAACGCGCTCACCGAGCTGTCTTCGCGCATGACCCAGGGCGTGCGCCAGGCCAACGGCAGCATGGCCACCGAACCCATGATGGACGTGTTGCACGTGGCCGAGGCCGTGCGCTACATGGCCGGGCTGCCGCTCTCGACCAATGTGCTCAACATGACGGTGATGGCCAGTCAGATGCCCTTCGTGGGCCGCGGCTGAAGCCTGGCGCGCGGCGCCTCACGTGCACCGTCTTGCGCGCCGGTTGTCGCAACCATTGCGGCACCACCACCCCGGCGCGCCACCGCTTCGCTCCACAGGTAGGCCGGCAAAGCCAGCATCAGTGGCAGCAGGTAATAGGCTGCGCGGTAGGCCAGCACCACCGCCAGCACCTCGGTGGCTGGCACCGTGCCGCTGAGGGTGGCGACGAACACCGCCTCCAGCACGCCCAGGCCGGCCGGCACGTGGGTGATGACGCCGGCCACCGCCGCCATCAGCAACGCACCCAGCACCACCGCATAAGCCACATGGCCGTCGAACAGCACCCAGACGATGCTGGCAATGAGCAGCCAGCTCGCGCCGCCGGTGGTCAGTTGCAGCAGCGCCAGGCGGCCACCCGGCAAGGGCAGTGCGTGGCTGCGCCAGCGCAGCGTGCGTTCTTTCGAGCGCGCGCACAACACCAGATACATCAGGGCCAGCGCCAGCATCACGGCACCGATGGCGCGCAGGCTGCCGTCGCCGGGCAACCAGTCGCTGGCCGGCAGGCGCGGTGGTGACCACAGCAGCACCGCACCGGCCACCCACAGGTAACCCAGCCAGTTGGTCGCCATGCTCAGCGCGATCACCTTGGCCACGGTGGCCGCCTGCAGGCCCCAGCGCGTGTACAGGCGCAGGCGCATCGCAAAGCCGCCCACCAGCGCACCGAAGTTGAGGTTGAAGGCGTAGCTGATGGCCGCGGTGCCCAGCGTGCGCGGCACCGAGAGGCCATGCTGCGTGAGCCGGCGGCCCACCAGGTCAAAACCCGCGTACACCGCATAGCTCAGCACCGCAATGGCCACGGCCAGCGCCAGCCGTTGCACCGGCATCTGCTGCAGCGAAGCCCACACCGCCGGCCACTCCACCGTGCGCGCCTGCTGCGCCACCAGCGCCAGCACCAGGGCCGCCAGCGCCCAGGGCGCGATGCGTTTCGCCCAAAGCCAGATGCGTTGGGCGCGTGGGCTCATGCCTGGGTGTCCAGGGTGTCGATGGTCAGCGGCACCACGCGCGGCGCGCGTGGCGTGGTCTGGCGCGTCCAGTCGGGGAAACGGCGCAGCGCATGGAACACCACCATGCTGCGCACCGCGATCCAGGCCGAGCGCAGGCGCCCCGGCGTGGGCAGCTCCACGCGCTGGCAGCAGCTTTGCAGCAGCGTGTCGATGTGCTCGCGCAAGTGGCGGGCAAAGACCTCGTCGCGCACCACCACGTTGGCCTCCAGGTTCAGGCTCAGGCTGGTCGGGTCGAGGTTGCTGGAGCCGACCGTGGCCCAGCGGTCGTCCACTACCGCCACCTTGCCGTGCAGCGGGCGCTCGGTGTATTCGTGGATGCGCACGCCGGCGCGCATCAGGTGCTGGTACAGCAGCTCGCTGGCGCGCTTCACCCACACCATGTCGGGCTCTCCCTGCAGCAGCAGATCCACCTGCACACCGCGGCGCGCGGCGCGGCGCAGATCGCGCAGGAAGCGGTAGCCGGGAAAGAAGTAGGCGTTGGCGATCACGATGCGGTGCTGCGCGCTGCGGATGGCGGCGCGGTAGTGGCGCTCGATGTCGCTGCGGTGCTGGTGGTTGTCGCGCGTGACGAAGGCGGCCAGCGCGCCGTCGTCGAGCAGCGTGGCTTCGCCCTTGCGTTGCTGGCGGAGGCGCCAGCGCTGCAGCCACTGGCCGCGTGCCGGCTCCGGTGCATCCAGGTTGGCGCGGCAGAAAGCCTGGATCTGGCCCACCAGCGGGCCTTGCACCTCCACCGCGTAATCCTGCTTGGCCTGGGCGCCGAACTCGGCCAGGTGGTCGATGGAGTAATTGATGCCGCCGACGAAGGCGCGCTGGCCGTCCACCACCACCAGCTTGTGGTGCATGCGGCGCAGCAGGTTCACACGCGTGCCCAGCACGCGCTGCGCTGGCTCGAAGGCGCGCAGCTGCACGCCGGCTTCCAGCAGCGGCTGGGTGAACGAGGGCGGCAGGTCGGGTGAGCCCCAGCCGTCCACCAGCACATGCACCCGCGCGCCGCGTTGCGCGGCGCTCAGCAGCGCGGCGTGCAGGCCGCGGCCCACCTTGTCGTCGAACAGGATGAAGGTTTCCAGCAGCACTTCTTTTTCGGCCGCGGCGATGGCTTCGAACACACGCGGGTAATAAGCCTCACCGTTTTCAAGCAGGGTGATGTGGTTGCCGGGCACCCAATGCGAGTTCATTCGGAGGCCTCCAGGGCGATGTCGGCCGCCAGCGGCGCGTGGTCTGACAACTGCGCCCAGGGGCGGCGCGGCAGCGGCACCGGCAGGGCCATGGCCACGCCGCGCACGTAGATGCGGTCGAGCCGCAGCACGGGCCAGCCGGCAGGAAAACTGCGCGCGTGGTGGCCGTGGCTCAGGCGGAACACCTCGCGCACGCCGCTGGGCGCCAGCAGTTCGTCGGCGCGCTGGCGCCAGTCGTTGAAATCACCCGCGAGCACCAGCGGCGCGTGTTCGGGCACGTGGCGGCTGACGATGTCGCAGATCTGCGCCAGTTGCAGGCGGCGGTGTTTTTCGCGCAGGCCGAGGTGGGTGCACATCACGTGCAGCTCGGGCCCGTCGGGCACGGCCAGCACGCAGTGCAGCAGGCCACGCGGTTCGGCGCCGGGCACGGAGAGGTCGTGGTTTTCATCGTGCAGCACCGGGTAACGCGAGAGCACGGCGTTGCCGTGGTCCTGCCCTTCGGCCACGGCGTTGCGGCCGTAGGCGTGCTGCGGCCAGATCTGGTCGGCCAGGTATTCGTACTGCGCGGCGCTGGGGCCGCTGCCGCCCTGCACTTCCTGCAGGAACACGACGTCGCTGCGCACGGCGCGCACCGCGTGGCGCAAACCTTCCAGCACGGAGCGGCTGTTGAACACGTCGTAACCCTTGTGGATGTTCACTGTCAAAACCTGCATGGACCATGCTAGGCCTGCGCCGCCAGGCGCCTTTGTCAGACAACACCGCGATCACGCGCGGGCGGTGGTGCCGACCGCACCGACGACGCCCGCCACCTTCCGCCCTCTCGCCGTTGTTCAGGCGCGCGAGTAAGCCAACCCCGAGGCCACGCCGCCGAACAGATCACCTTCCACCAGCGGCACGCCCTTGAACTCGGCTTGCAGCGCGCGCTGGAACGGCAGCAGGGCCGAAGAACCGCCGGTGAGGTAGATCGCGTCCAGCGACGCGTTGCCCAGCTCGGCGCGTTGCACGCATTCGCGCGCACAGGCCACGGTGCGTGCCAGCAGCGCCTCCAGGTGCTGCGCCATGTCGGCCGGGGCCAGCTGGGCCGCCAGGTCGCGCTCCACGCCCGACAGGTCCACCGTGGTGTCGGTGTCCTGCAGTGAGCAGCGGATCTTGGCCTGCTCCACCTCGTGGGCAATGCGGTGGCCGTCGCGCTGCGCCAGCACACGCATCAGGCGTTCGTGCAGGCGCACGTCGCTGTAGTTGCTGCGCAGGTTCTGCGCCTGGGCAATGGCGCGCGGCAGGTAGAGCCACTGGATCAGGTGCCAGGTGGACAAATCCATGAACACGCGGTTGGGCACCTCGCGCCCCTGCGGGCCGTGGTGGCGGTAACCCAGCAGCGGCATCACCTGGCCCAGGCTCAGGCGCTGGTCGAAGTCGGTGCCGCCGATGTGCACGCCGGTGGTGGCCAGCACGTCGGCACTGCGGTCGGCCAGCAGCATGCGCTGCGGGCCCAGGCGCACCACGGTGAAATCCGACGTGCCGCCGCCCAGGTCAACCACCAGCACCAGGCTTTCGCGCGTGAGGCGGCGCTCGTGGTCGAGCGCGGCCGCAATCGGCTCGAACTGGAAAGACACGTCTGCAAAGCCCACGGCCTGCGCCGCGTCTTGCAGCGACTGCTGGGCCTGGGCATCGCGCGCCGGGTCGTCGTCCACAAAGTGCACCGGCCGCCCCATCACCACGCGGGTGGGCGCAGCACCCAACACCTGCGCGGCGCGCTCGCGCAACTCGTTGAGGAAAATTTCCACGATCTGCTGGAAGCTGATCTGCTGGTGGTTCACCACCGTGGATTCGTTCAGCAGAGGGCTGCCCAGCAGGCTCTTGAGCGAACGCAGCAGGCGCCCCTCGGTGCCGCCGAGGTACTGGCCCACGGCGTCGCGCCCGAAGTGCGTGCACCGGTCTTCGGCGTTGAAGAACACCGCCGTCGGCATGGCCGTGGCCTCACCCTCCAGCGGAATCAGCCGCGAGGTGCCACCGCCCGGCGCGGCCCAGGACATGGCGGAGTTGGACGTGCCGAAATCAATGCCGAGCATGCCGGCGGGCGGCGAGGATTGCATGGGGAACCAGAAGGGAGAGAAACGGGGTGGGCACGGCGGGTGCGCAGGCCGGGCGGCGAGCGGGCGCCGTGGCCGACGATGAGGACCGGGGATTCTGCCACCGAGCCGTAACGGTGGCGGGCCGGTGCCTCAGCCCGTCAAGCGCCCTTGGCCGTCGGTGCGGGAGCAGATGCAGGTGCCTTGCGCTCCCAATCCTTCAGCGTCTGCTGCAGGCGGTTCTTGGCATCGGCATGGCTGGCGCGGAACACATGCGCCAGGCGCTTCTTCAAGGCCTCATCGGGCGGTGGTGCGCCCAGCGCCTTGAGCCGGTCGATCACCATCATCACCACCTGAAAACTGCCCGAGTGCACCGCCATGTACAGCGGCGTGCGCCCCGCGACGCTGACCGCACCGTCCGCCACGTCGAGCACATTGGCGCCGCGCTCCAGCATGTACTTCAAAACCCCGGCCTTGCCCTCCGCGCAAGCCCAGTGCAGCGGCACCAGGCCGCCTTCAAGGCGCGCATTGAAATCGGCATCGGGCGCGGTCAACAGCTCCGGGGCCAGGGGCCAGCCGGAGGCTTTGATCATTTGTTGGGTTTTCCAGTCGGGCACTTGGGTTCTTTGCGGCAGTCAGTGGAAGACCGAGTGTACGCAGGGGTGCAGCGTCTCCACCCGTGCACCGGTCCAGCAGCCGCGGCCCCAATGCTCAGCCCGTGCGCAGCGGATTTCACACAGGCCGCTTCAACACCGAGTGAACCGAATCACCGAACCCACGCAGCCACCAGTCGAGCATGCTGCTGTCCACCAGAGTGGCGGAGACCAGATAGTCATCGCCTTCCTCTACAACGCGCTGGTCGACTGACAGTGGCGTTTCCAGCAAGTGATGCCCCGCATCTTTGTCAATCTTGAAGGTCAGCTGTATGCGCTCTCCGCTTCCGAAGCCAAAACGACCATCGTTGTCGTACTGGCTCAGGTCGAACTCCTCGGGTGGATCAAAGCGAAAACTGCTTGCCCGCGCCGAGCGCATGCGGTGCACCGCAAGGCTTCGTTCGTTGTCGTACCCCTCAAAGCGACAGACCAGGTACATGCGTGGACCTTGTTGCGCCAGTCCCAGTGGCATCACCCGATGGTGCGCGGCGTTGCCGTTGGCGTTCTTGTAATCCACATCAAGCCACAGGTTTTCATACAGCGCGTGGCTCACCTGCTCGAGAACGCCTGGCGCGATGGTGGGCGGCAGCAAGGGTTGGCTGGTGCTGACCACCCGAACCTTCTTGAGCCAAGCGCTTTCAATGGATTTGTCACCGGCATCACCCAGCTTTTCGCGCGCCTGCACAAAAAACCCCCGAAGGGAGCTCATCAACCGAGGAGGAAGCAAGGCATGCAACTGCTGCTCTGCCAGCGTGAGCAACAAGCTCTCCTGCGCACTCAGGCCGGGCAGACTCAATCCCTTGGCGCCCTCTTTCCAGCTGTACCGAAATGGTTTTCTGCTGTCGTCCCGGTCAAGTTCGAAGTACTCCGACAAGGTCTCCAGCTGGCGCTGTACGGTGCGCACATCGCGCTCGAATCCGGCATCTGCCAGTTGCTGCTGCAACTCCGCGGCGGTGACAGTACGGCCTCTGGGTATGCGGCGCAGCATCTCAATCGCCATTTGCAGCGTCTCCAGGCTTTCTGGGCGTTTTGGCATGGGTCTACAGTCCTCCGCCCGAGTCAAGCGTGCCCATTGAAAACCTGCCACAACCTGACCATCGCGTAGGTGTCAAGCTGGCAATAAGCCAGCAGTTGGCGCCTGATGATCTCGACACGCTCCAAGCTTGTTACCGGGTGAATGGCTTCCAGATAAGCGTCCATGGCCATGCCGCCGTCCTGTACGCCCGCCAGGTCGCTGTAGCGCAATGCAGGCACCGCGGCCGGCAGCACGGCCTTGATACTCCAACTGCCCTTCTGCGAGGGGTGGTAATAACGCTCACGTGCGATGGGCAGCAAGTCCACCACACGGTCAACGATAGCCAGCAACGGAGCCGCATGTTCAGGGAAACGCAACGCCAACTCTCGCAACCGGCTTTTCTCAAAACCAGCGTTGTAGGCAAAGATGGGCCAGGCACGGTCGCCACAATCGGCAACAAGGGCCATGGCAAGCCGGCGTGACGGATCCTCACCATCCAGCGTCAGGAAATCCCCATGCAAAACCTCACCGTTCTCCATCAAGGTGTGCAGGCTGTACTGGAACGGTATCTGCTGATAGGGACGCGTTCCAGCCCAGATGGGAACCGCGAACTGGATGGTTTCAAAGTCCAGAAACTGCGCGGGCAAAGGATGCGCAGCAAGGTCTTCGGCCGCGCCTGTTGAGTCGAAGTAAACGGTGTCCGTCAAGGTGTGGTGCTTCACCCGTTGCTGCACTGGGTTGAGCAGATCATCAGGTACGTCGCGCATGTCGGTGATTTGACGGGCATCAAGCGCCTGCTTGAGCCGAGCACCCCGCCGCGGAAGCCAATGAATCGGATAGGTGGCCTGCGACTCATGCTGGTTGCAATGCCCGTAAAAACCGCATTCGAACGGATCATCACAATGCGGGCCCACCGCCATCTCTGGAGCCTGATCGAGAGCAGACACGGTCTGCGCACGATCAATCCAGCACTTGACCTCTTCTTCACGCGCCAACGCCTCCTGCGTCAGATCGTTCTCATGCAGAAGACCTCTGTAATCACCGCCTCCCGGGTACGTCCACGAACTGTCGATACAAGCCACGGCAACGCCTGACAGCCGAACGCCCGCAGTCCGTGCAACGTAGGCTTGCACCGCCACATCATCGCAGTGGTAAGGCTTGACTCTGGTGGACGATTTCACCTCCACCATGCGCCATTCAAGCGGCTGCTCGCCAGACGGCAGCATCACGTCGGCAAAGGCAAGCGCACCACCGGCAGCGAAGCCCGCCTCAAACACCGGCTGCTGCGCCTGAAGCAAGTCGGACGTGTGCTGAATCGCCGCTGCGAATCCTTGTCCTTCAACGTCCACCATGACGGCTTCACCCATCGGGTCGTAAAGGCGCCGCGCGATTTCACCAACGTGGTGTCCGGCTTCAAACCGCGCCTCTGCAGCTGTCGACTCGATGCGCAACGCTGGGCGATGAATTTCCAGCCAGAACCGTTTCGGGCATTGGCGCAGAGCCATCAACTTCGATTTAGAGAAGTTCCGCATTGTTTTCCTGAAACTTGAACACCTCGCCAGTATGGGATGGGTTGCGACACATGGTGTCGCACACATCGGCAAACTGGTGCACTTTCACACAAGGGCAATCATGGAAATCAAAAAAAACACAGCGACGGTTGATCTGCAAAAAACCTCAACCTACACAGCAGCCCTCCAGGTCGTCGCAAGAGAGCAGCAGGCAAGCATCAGCCTTATTCAACGCAGACTCAAGCTTCAATACAGCGTCGCCCTGAAACTCGTCAACCGGATGGTTCAGGAGGGGGTGATTGCGGACACAGCGGAGGACTCGGGAAATCGCGCAATCTTCTGGAGCGACGCACGATTTCAAGCATTTTTTAATCAGCAATGTACTCAACGGTCGGTCGAGTAGCATTGCTTCAGCTCCTGTGCGGCGCCCCATATCTCTTCATGAAGCCATACAACGGCCTGGTTTCACTGTTCGTATTCCCCACAATGCCATGCAATCCAACAACCTGACACTGCGCGCAATAGACGACCTGAAGGACGAAATTTTTCGTGTGCCCTCCTACCAACGGGGTTACCGCTGGACGCCCGAACAAGTCACGGCGCTGTTAGACGATGTGCAGGAGTTCGTTTCTTCACCAGAATGGACCCCCTCCAGTTTCTATTGCCTTCAGCCTGTCGTGGTGTCGAAGAATTCAGGGGTGGGCAGGGAGCTCATTGATGGGCAGCAACGCCTCACCACGCTGTACTTGATTTTGAATTTCTTCAACAGCCGTTATGTAGAAAGCGGGCAAAGGCGACATTTCACGCTGCATTACGCGACACGCGAGGACAGTGCAGCCTATCTACAGGATCCCAGTGCACAACGGAAAGACGACAACATCGATTTTTTCCACATTCACGAGAGTCACCTGGCGATTGCAAGGTGGTTTGCCAACGAAAACCTGGACTTGGCCAAACTTGAGTCAGCATTCCGAAAGCAAGTGAAGGTGATCTGGTACGAAGTATCAGACCAGGTCAAGCCGGTCGATGTCTTCGCCCGTCTCAATATGGGGAAAATTCCTCTGACCAGCGCTGAGCTCGTCAAGGCGCTGTTCCTGCGTGCGCGCAACTTCGAGGGTGACGACACCAAGTCCCTTCAAGCAAACCAGTTGCGCATCGCCCAAGAATGGGACCATATCGAGCGGCGTCTGCAAGACGATGCGTTCTGGTACTTCCTGAGCAATGCCAACGTCGCCTCCAACCGAATCGAACTCGTGTTGCGACTGCGTGCCGAGGAAGTGAAGTCTGGTGACGCCCTGGAACGGGACAACCCCAACACCTTTGTTTTTTTTGCGTTCAACGATTTGCTTTCGCGTCCTGACGTTGACGTGCTGAACGAGTGGGAACACGTGAAGCGCATCTTCCTGCAGCTCGATGAGTGGTTTTCAGACCACCTGCTCTATCACCTCATCGGATTTCGCATTTTTCAGCTACGTGATCACGCGAGAAACATCTTCCAGATTCAGCACTTGTCGAACGCCTGCTCGTCCAAGACCATGTTCCGAGAACGTTTGAAGTCCGACATTTTCAAACAGATCTTCTCGGCAAAGGGCTCTCACGCGCACGGTGTTGCCACGCCAGCAGAGCAGATTCAAAACACCCTGTCGGACCTCGTCTATGGGTCCGAATCTAAAGTCGTGCGAAACGTGCTGCTGTTGTTCAATGTGGTGTCGTTGGTGCAAGCCTCGAGCGCACGGTTCCCGTTCAACCTCTTCAAGACCGAAGAATGGGACATCGAACACATCCACTCGGTAACTTCCGAGATGCCCGATCGAGTGGATTTGCAGAAACAGTGGCTCAACAACTTCATTGAGCACCTGCGCTCCGACCCAGACAACGCACTGCGGATCAGGGCGGTTCAGATCGTGGACGCGGAAAAGCTGGATTCACAAGCGTTCAGCAAACTCTTCGGCGAAATCGTGTCGCACTACGGGCGGGAAGGCGAAACGGGTAGAGGCACCGATCCAACGGCTGACCATGGTCTGGGCAATCTGACGCTGCTGGACGCTGCCACCAACCGCAGTTACAAGAATGCCATTTTTCCGATCAAGCGCAAGAAGTTGTTTGGTCTGGACAAACGAGGACAGTTTGTTCCGCTCTGCACGAAAAATGCATTCATGAAGTACTACAGCGAAGACATCGACAAGATGTTGTTCTGGACCAAGGAAGACTCTCATGCCCACCTCACGGCCATGATCGACACATTCACACGCTTTTTTGCCGGCCAAGAGGTTCACCCATGACGACATCCGCCTCCCCAGAAAACAGGTTGTCGCTTGCAAGCTTGATTTCCGGTCTCGATTGGATCGAAATCCCCATCATCCAGCGGGACTATGCCCAGGGCCGTCCAGAAGCGGGCGACATTCGTTCAATTTTTCTGGCCTCACTGAAGACAGCCTTGCAACGCAGCACACCTCACGCATTGGACCTGGACTTCGTGTACGGCAGTGTGATTCGCTCCGAGAACCGCAGAGAGCTTGGAACTCTGTCGGTACTGGACGGACAGCAACGCCTGACGACATTGTTTCTGTTGCACTGGTATCTCGCTCTGCGAGACGGACAGCAAGCGCACTTTCAGACGCTGTTCTTGGCACCAGAAAGGCGCAGCAAATTCCGGTACGCCACGCGAATCAGCTCCACCGAATTCTTCAATGCCTTGGTGCGCCAGCATGAAAATGTTCCCTTGGCGTCCATCGACGCACAGGGGACTTCGCTCTCGGCCTCGTTGACGGATGGGCAATGGTTCTTCTCCAGTTGGAAGAAAGACCCCACGGTGGATTCTTGCCTGACGATGCTGGACGCCATTCATCAGGCTTTCAAGGACGAAGATGGGCTCTACCGTCGTTTGGTTGACGCAGACGCACCACCCATCACCTTTCACTTTCTGGAGTTGACCAACTTCGATTTGTCTGACGACCTGTACATCAAGATGAACGCGCGGGGCAAGCCACTGACCGCCTTTGAGAACTTCAAAGCCTGGCTGGTGACAAGGGAAAAGACGGGCAATGCCGCCGGGATCGATGAAAAGATGGACATGCAGTGGATGCACTTCTTCTGGTTGCAGGCACGCGCGGCGCCCGAGTCACGCCAGGAAAAGAACGTGCAGGATTCGACCCCGACGAGCGCACCGCACGACGCGATGTTCCTTCGGTTCTTGTACCTGATCGCACTGTTCGAGGCATGCGAACGGTTTGAACCAACCAAAGGCCGGCCTGAAGAAAAAGCGCAACAGGCGGACTGGATCAAACGGCTGCAGGAGGCCCATGAATACGTCTCTCTGCGGGCGTTTGAAGAGCGGTCAGCCTATGCGGTCGACACTGTGCGCTCGATGGAGATCCTGCTGGACTACTTCTGCGGCAACCCCGACCCGTCGGACCTCGCGGTGCTGCAACGCTGCTTGTCGCCGAAGGCCCGTGTCGACGACCTTGCCAAGCTCTATGCCGTGCTGTGCTTCCAGCGCGCAACATGGCAACAAACAGACGTGGATGCGGTCAACGAAGCGCGTCGTCGTTGGCAACGGGTGACCGGAAACCTGATCAACAACTCTCACTTCCAACTGGACACGTTGCCCAGCAGCGTGCGTGGACTGAAGTCTCTGGCTCTGCACGCAATGGCCCTGTACGAAGAAATCTCGTCCGAGTCGCATCCCTCGGGCTTGTCGCAAGAGCAGTTCAAAGAGGAACAAGACAAAGCGGCGTTGATTCTTGGCGATGAACGCTGGGGTCCGGTGCTGCAACAGGTGGAGCGGCACAGCTATCTTCAAGGGCGTGTCGGTTTTTTGCTCGAGTTCAGCACGCCGACAGAGAGCACGGAGCCGCAACTTGAACGTTTTTTCCGTTACGCACGCAGCACAGAGATCTTGCTCAGCGACGAAGTGCTGCTCTCCACAGAGTTCCTGCTGCAGCGCGCATTGCTGTCCTTGCAAGACTACAGAATCCCGAGTGGCAAGTACCTTTCCTTTTGTGCGCCACTCAACGGGTCTTTCCGCGAACGGGATGAGAACTGGCTGAAGGTCGTCAAAAAACCGGTGTTCAAGTTACTTCTAGACCGTCTGGGGGACGATGTAGAAAACTCGTTGCGTGAGCTTGTGGGTGCGGCCATTCAGAGTTGCTCAGACTGGCGAGCGCATGTGATCGCCGATCCTGAGCTCATTGGATTCTGCAAAGCACACTACCTGACGATGCAGCGCGAGGGGCCGGGCGACGGAACGATCTTCCTGCTTGAGAAGTCGACCACGAACGGCTACTACGTGGAGTTGCAGTCTTACGCCCTTTATCTAAAGCTAAAGAGCATGGACGCGAGCGCACCTCAGTCGTTGCCAGGCCGCCCGAGTTACGAGTTCGCCCGCCACGGTGATTTGCCCGCATTGAAAATTTTAGAAGAGCCTCAACTGACCATCACATTCGACGGCGAGTGGCGTTGCACGCAGAACGATCAGCCTCGTGACATGCCGGAGTGGCTCCTCACCATGACTCACGCACATTCCGCGGGCTCAAGCACGCCGGTTTGATTGGCCGTGCCAAGCGCCCACGGTGCTTGGCGCCAATCTTGGGGCCATGTCGGGTATGAACTCGTTCCGTTAGGGACGGTCTGCACAACCTCGGCCCCACATTGCCTAGTGTGAGACATTGCCGAGATGAAGCAAATGAGCCTTGGCGAGAGCGGATACGAGCGCAAGACCTAGAGGACGCGCAAGCGCGAGTTCCTCGATGAGATGAACTTGGTGGTGCCGTGGGCCGAGCTGGTCTCGCTGATTGCCCCCGGCGTTTGCAGTGCAGACGATGCTGCGCATCCACTTTCTTCAAGAGTGGTTCCACCTGTCGGACCCGGCGATGGAAGAAGCGCTGTACGACACGCCGATGTTTCGCGAATTCAGTGGGCTGGACTCGACCAAGAACAGCAGTGGCGAGTGCGCCCCCGAGATGCACCAGACCAAGAAGGGCAATCAATGGCACTTCGGCATGAAGGTGCACATTGGCGTGGATGCAGACTCGGGGCTGGTGCTCAGCGTGGTGGGCACGGCGGCCAACGTGAATGACGTGACGAAGGCCAGCGCACTGGTGCATGGAGAGGAGAGCGATGTGTTCGCTGACGCGGGCTACCAGGGTGTTGCCAAGCGTGAAGAGACGCAGAACATCGAAGTCAACTGGCATGTGGCCATGCGCCCGGGCAAGCGCCGTGCGCTGGACAAGGCCACGCCGATGGGCGCTGTGCTCGACCAGCTCGAACACGTAAAGGCGAGCATCCGCGCCAAGGTGGAGCACCCGTTCCGGGTTATCAAGTGCCAGTTCGGGCATGTGAGGGTGCGCTATAGCGGCTTGACGAAGAACACCGCGCAGTTGCACACGCTGTTCGCATTGAGCAATCTGTGGATGGTGCGGCGAACGCTCTTAACAGAGGCCCGAGGATGAGTGCGCCCAAAGCGCCCCGAGGTACCGGCAAGAGGCCGAAAATCGGCCCCGAAATCTCCCGAATCGCGCCGCGGCTGTCGCTATCTGAAACATCGCGCATTAACGCCTATTGCTGTGAGTGTTGTGCAGACCGTCCCTAGCTTAAAATCCAACAAGGAGAATACATTGATCACCCTTGATACTCGCATATCGAATTTTCTATCCAGCGTTGCGTTTTTTACAGACCTTGATGTTCAACGCGCAGTTTGGGTTGATGGCGCCAAAGGGGTTACATCGGTGATTTGCCCCAGCGAATTGTATTGCCAATTTTTTGATGACAACGACATCGATGACTTTATTGACAATGAGATGTCGACGGCTGCCATCACCGATTCTCAGAAGATGGCAATTCGTACTTTCCGAGACAAATTGAATGAGTTTGACATAGCATTCGATGACCCAATGAACCCGAAAACAGACGCTGAATTGATTGAAACCAAGGAGTGGGCGGACATACGAAAGCTCGCCGAACTAACGCTTGAAAAATTCGGGAAAACTGCGGATTCCTGGAACCACCTACGACCGTCCAACCGAGTTTGATCAATTCGTTAAAAAGCATCCATGAACCGAGCTTTTGAGTGAGTTCGCGGGGTCGAAGAAAGCAATTAAATATCCGCTTCGATAGCCAGCGACCCCGGCTGCGCGCAGCGGTATCGGCAAAGGCCCCATCTCCAACCGGAAGCCTCACGGCTTGATGACTGCCGCAGTACCGTCTGCTCCAGAAACAGTCGGCGCAGATCATGGGAGTCAACCACGCCGTGCTGATCGAAGCTGCGAAGGCCTTGACTTCGACGGCCCCAAATATCACTGCGATCTGCAGCCGGCGCACCACACTGGGTCGCGCTAAACCACAGCAACCACAAAGCCCGCCCGCGCCAGCAGCCCCGCCGCGTGAAAAACCACCCGCGCCAGCCGCTGGCAAGTGCCGCTTTGCGCCACAGACCGTTATGTAAGGTCACAATGCGCGCTGTTCGCAGTGAACTCCCCCCACGAATGCTGCTCTGAAATCCATGCCATCGACACCCAGCCCACGCCTCATGCCCGCCCCGTCCGCCATCGAGCGCTGCGCGCACTCTGCCCCTCGACGGGCCCGGCGCGGTGCCAGTGGTCTGGCGGTGGCGCTGGCTGTGCTGGCCCTGGTGGCGGCCTGCGGTGGCAAGGACGGTGCGGCCAAGCCGGCGCCCACGCCGCCCTCGGTGGGCTACATCACGGTGACGACGCAGGCCCAGGGCCTGCACACCGAGCTGGCGGGGCGCACCCGGCCTTCGCAGAGCGCGGAGGTGCGGCCCCAGGTGTCGGGCATTTTGCAGAAGCGCCTGTTCACCGAGGGCTCGCAGGTGAAGGCCGGCCAGCCGCTGTACCAGATTGACGCCCGCATGCTGGAGGCTTCGGTCAGCAGCGCCACGGCGGCGCTTGCCAAGGCGCGTGCCTCGGCCCAGACCACCAAGGCCAACGCGGCACGCAATACGGAGCTGGTGAAGATCGACGCCATCAGCCGCCAAGCCTACGACGAGAGCCAGGCACAGGCTGCGCAGTCGGCGGCCGACGTGGCAGTGGCGCAGGCGGCGCTGGACAACGCACGCATCAACCTGCAGTTCAGCCGCATCTCGGCACCCATCAGCGGGCAGACCGACCTGTCGGCCGTGCTCACCGGTTCTCTGGTGACGGCCAACCAGACCCAGGCGCTGACCACCATCAACCAGATCGACCCGATCTTTGTTGACATCACCCAGTCCAGCGCCGAGCTGCTGGAGCTGCGCCGCCAGTGGCAGGCCGGCATTTTCGGCAAGGTGGAGGCCAGCGGCGCGAAGGTGAAGCTGATCCTGGAAGACGGCAGCGCCTACAACCACACCGGCACGCTGCAGTTCACCGGCGCCACCGTGGGCCAGAGCACCGGCGCCATCACCCTGCGCGCGGCTTTCCCCAACCCCGAGCGCCTGCTGATGCCCGGCATGTATGTGCGTGCGCAGCTGTCCACCGGCGAATCGGCGCAGGCCATCGTGCTGCCGCAGCAGGCGGTGCAGCGCGACCCGGCGGGCAACCCCAGCGTGCAGTTGCTCAATGCAGAGAACAAGATCGAGAAGCGCCCGGTGAAGCTGGGCCAGGCGCTCGGCTCGCGCTGGCTGGTGCTTGACGGCGTGAAGCCGGGCGACCGCGTGATGGTGGACGGTTACCAGAAGGCCCGCGTGGGCCAGACCGTGACACCGCAGGAAATGCGCATGGAAGGTGGGCGCGTGGTGAACGCGCAGGCACCCTCCACGGCGAATGCCGCCGCGCCCGGCACCGCCGGACAGACCCCGGCAGCCGCCGCCACCCCTTGAAGCGGGCGCCGGGCCGGCTCATGCCGAGCGGCCCGGGTTCCTGAGCAACCCCACTCCACACCGCTGCACCATGGCCGAGTTTTTCATCCACCGTCCCGTCTTTGCCTGGGTGCTGTCCATCGTGGTCATGCTGGCGGGCGCCATGTCGATCTTCACGCTGCCGCTGGAGCAGTACCCCGACATCGCGCCGCCCCGCGTGTCGCTCAACGCCATCTACACCGGCGCCTCGGCCGAGACCGTGGCCGACTCGGTGACGCAGGTGATCGAGCAGCAGCTCAAGGGCATCGACAACGTGCTCTACATGAGCTCCACCAGCGATTCCGCCGGCCGCTCGCGCACCCAGCTCACCTTTGCCCCGGGCACCGACATCGACGTGGCCCAGGTGCAGGTGCAGAACAAGCTGCAGACCGCCATGAACCGGCTGCCCGACGCGGTGAAGAGCCGCGGCGTGTTCGTGAACAAAGGCGGCCAGGACAACCTGATGACCTATGTGTTCACCTCGCCCGATCCGTCGGTGACGCAGGTGGCGATTGGTGACTACCTCAGCAGCAACGTGGTGGACGTGATCTCCCGCCTGGACGGCGTGGGCGATGTCACCGTGTACGGCACCAGCTACGCCATGCGCATCTGGATGGACCCGGCCAAGCTGCAGCAGTACGCGCTGATGCCGTCGGACATCATCTCGGCGCTCAACTCGCAGAACGCCCAGGTGTCGGCGGGCCAGCTGGGTGCGCTGCCGGCGGTGAAAGACCAGATGCTCAACGCCACCATCACGGCGCGCACCAAGCTCAAGACGCCCGAGGAGTTCCGCAACATCGTGCTCAAGGCGGCCAACGACGGCTCGGTGGTCACCATCGGTGACGTGGCGCGGGTGGAGCTGGACGGCGACAACCTCACCGTGAAATCGCGCCTGAACAACCAGCCCGGCGCCGGCATCGGCATCGTGCTGGCCGACGGCGCCAACGCCATGTCGGTGGCCAATGCGATCAACGCCAAGATGGCCGAGCTCGCGCCCTTCTTCCCCGACGGCATCACCGGCGTGATCAGCTCGGACACCACGCCGTACGTGAGGGCGTCGATCAAGGAGGTGGCCATCACCTTGCTGGAAGCGCTGCTGCTGGTGGTGATCGTGATCTTCGTGTTCCTGCAGAACCTGCGCGCCACGCTGATCCCAGCCATCGCCGTGCCGGTCGTGCTGCTGGGCACCTTCGGCGTGCTCTCGGTGATGGGGTACTCCATCAACATGTTGACCATGTTTGCCATGGTGTTGGCCATCGGGCTGCTGGTGGACGACGCCATCGTGGTGGTGGAAAACGTCGAGCGCGTGATGCACGAGGAAGGCCTGTCGGCCAAGGAAGCCACGAGCAAGTCGATGAAGGAAATCACCCCGGCACTGATCGGTATCGGCCTCACGCTGTCGGCGGTGTTCATCCCGATGGCCTTCTTCTCCGGCTCGGTGGGCGTGATCTACCGCCAGTTCTCGGTGGCCATCGTATCGGCCATGGCGTTCTCGGTGATGGTGGCGCTGACGCTCACACCGGCCCTGTGCGCCACCATCCTCAAGCCCATGAACCACCTGCACGGGCGCGAGCAGCGCAAGGGTTTTCTGGGCCTGGTGGACCGTTTCTTCGTCTGGTTCAACGACCGCTTCGACCGCACCTCCAGGGGTTACCAGGGCATCGTCGGCAAGCTGCTGGTGCGCAGCAAACGCGTGATGCTGGCCTTTGTGCTGGTCATCGGCGTCGTGGTGCTGCTGTTCAACAAACTGCCCACCTCGTTCCTGCCGGTGGAAGACCAGGGTTTCATCACCGCCAGCGTGACCATGCCGGCCGGTTCGTCCGATGCGCAGCTGGAGGTGGTGCTGCAGGACATCACGCAGTACTTCATCGCCCAGCCCGATGTGCTGCGCGTGAACTCGCTCGCCGGCAACAGCGGCAACCAGAGCTCGGGCATCATCTTCGTGCGCCTCAAGCCCTGGGACGAGCGGCCCGACCAGGCGCAGAGTGCCGAAGCCATTTCGCGCAAGGCCACCCGGGATCTGGCCAGCATTCGCTCGGCCCGCATCTTCGTGAACATGCCGGCCGCGGTGCGTGGCCTGGGGTCGGACGCCGGCGTGAACTTCATGCTCAAGGACATCAACGGCCTGGGCTACGAAGCCTTGAAAGCCGCCAAGGACCGCGTGATCGAACTGGCCACCAAGCACCCCTCGCTGACCAACATGCGCACCAACAACTTCGACGACACATCGGAGCTCAAGGTGGTGGTGGACGACCGCAAGGCCGCCGCACTGGGCCTGGCGATCAACGACATCAACAGCGTGCTCTCCAGCGCCATGGGCGGCGCCTACGTGAACGACTTCGTGCACAACGGCCGCGTCAAACGCGTCTACGTGCAGGGCGACGCGCCCTACCGCATGCTGCCGCAGGACATCGGCCAATGGACGGTGCGCAACAACGCCGGGCAGATGATTCCGTTCTCTGCCTTCACCACCAGCCACTGGACCAGCAGCGCGCCCCAGCTGCTGCGCTACAACGGCACGCCGTCGATGGAGATGCTGGCCAACACCGCACCCGGCGTGAGCTCGGGCGCGGCGATGCGCGCGGTGGAAGAAATCATGGCGGAGATGCCGGTGGGCATCGGCTACGAATGGACGGGCGCTTCGCTGCAAGAGCGCCAGTCGGGCTCGCAGGCGCCGCTGCTGTACGCCATCTCCATCCTGTTCGTGTTCCTCTGCCTGGCCGCGCTGTACGAAAGCTGGAGCGTGCCGTTCTCGGTCATGCTGGCCGTGCCGCTGGGTGTGGTGGGCGCGCTGCTCGCCACCTACTTCCGGGGCATGTCGAACGACGTGTACTTCCAGGTGGGTCTGTTGACCACGGTGGGGCTGGCGTCGAAGAACGCCATCCTGATCGTGGAGTTTGCGGTGCAGCTGCAAGAGAAGGGCCTGAGCATCTTCGACGCCACGGTGCAGGCCGTGCGCCGGCGCTTGCGCCCGATCCTGATGACCTCGCTGGCCTTCGGCTTCGGCGTGCTGCCGCTGGCCCTGGGCACCGGCCCGGGCGCGGCCAGCCGCCAGGCCATCGGCACCGCCGTGCTGGGCGGCACCATGCTCTCCACCGCGCTCGGCCTGTTCTTCGTGCCGGTGTTCTTCCTGCTGGTGCGCAGCTGGGTCATGAAGGACAAACGCGGCGCCCACGCCGAACAAACCGCCACCGCCGCACATGGTGGTGCCCACCCCGTGTCCGCACAAGGAGAAGCCTGATGCCGCGCCCGCACGCTGCCCGCATTGAGCGCCGCTGGACCGCCATCGCCGCCGCGGCGGTCACCGCCCTGGCCCTGGGCGCCTGCGCCCAGCTGCCGCCCGTACAACCGGATGTGCAAGGCGTGGTCGCCCCCACCCTGGGCCAGCCCCTGCCGGTGGCCGAGACCCGCCCGGCAGCGCTGACCGACGCCCAGGCCCTGGCCTGGGTGCAGCACCCCGGCCTGCGGCAGACGGTGGCACAGGCGCTCAGCCACAACCGCGACCTGCGTGTGGCGGTGCTCAACATCGACCGCGCACGCGCGCAGTACGGCATCACCAGCGCCGCGCAGTTGCCCACCGTGGCCGCCGCCGGCCAGGGCAGCCGCAGCCGCACCGCGGCCGACCTGTCCAGCGCCGGCGTGTCCAGCGTGAGCAGCCAGTACACCGCGCAACTCGCCATCACCAGCTTCGAGCTTGACCTCTGGGGCCGTGTGCGCAACCTCAACGAGGCCGCGTTGCAGCAGTTCCTGCAGTCCGAGGTGAACCAGCAGAGCGTGCGCATCACGCTGGTGGCCGACGTCACCAACGCGTGGCTCAACCTGGCCGCCGACCAGGCGCGCCTGAAGCTGGCGCAGGACACCCTGGCCGGGCGCGAAAAGGCTTATCAGCTGACCGAGCGCATCCACGCGCTCGGCGCCACCTCGGGCCTGGTGCTGGCGCAGAACCGCAGCACGGTGGAAACCGCGCGCGGCGACGTGGCGGCCTTCACCGCCCAGGTGGCCAAGGACCGCAACGCGCTAGACCTGCTGGTGGGCAGCGGCCTCAACCCCGACTGGCTGCCAACCGCCGACACCTTGCGCGGCGAACCGGCGCAGGCGCCCGCGGCCCTGCTGGTGCTGCCGGCGGAACTGCCGTCCAGTCTGCTGCTGGCGCGGCCCGACGTGCGCGCGAGCGAGTACAACCTGCGCGCCCTGTCGGCCAACGTAGCAGCGGCGCGTGCCGCCCTCTTCCCCACCATCAGCCTGACCACCAGCGTGGGCACCGGCAGCCGCGAGCTGGACAACCTGTTCGCCAGCGGCAACGGCACCTGGAGCTTTGTGCCGCAGATCCGCTGGCCGATCTTTGACGGCGGCAGCGCCCGCGCCGCGGTGGACGTGGCACAGGCCAACCGCGAGATCGCCGTCAACCAGTACGAGAAGGCGATCCAGACCGCCTTCCGCGAAGCCTCCGATGCGTTGGCCGAACGCACCCAGTGGCAGGCCCGCCTGGACGCCCAGGAGGCGGTGGTGGCGGCGAACGCGCAGGCGTTCGAGTTGTCCGAGGCGCGCTTCACCGCCGGCGTGGACAACTACCTCACCGTGCTCGACGCACAACGCAGCCTGTACGCCGCGCAACAGGTGCTGATCGCGCTGCGCCTGTCGGAACAGGCCAACCGCATCGCGCTCTGGAAGGTGCTGGGCGGCTGAGTTTTCTGCTGGGTTTTTCTGGCCGCGTTCAGCGGCTGGTCGCCAGCAACCGCACCGCCAGCCCGGCGAACACCGCCGCGGCCAGCCGGTTCAACACCGTCTGCGCGCGCGCCGAGCGCAACAGGCGTTCGCCCAACACGCCGGCCAGCAAGGCGATGCTGCCGAAGGCCAGCAGGGTGGACAGCACGAACAAGGCACCCAGCAGCACGATCTGTACACCCACCGGGCCGGCCGAGGGCTCCACGAACTGCGGCAGGAACGCGAGGAAGAACAGCACCACCTTCGGGTTGGTGAGGTTCATCACGATGCCCTTGAGGAACAGGCTGCGCGCCGATGCGGCAGGCTGCGCGGCCTGGCTGCCCAGGGCCTCGGCGGGCGCGCGCCAGGCCTGCCAGGCGAGGTACAGCAAGTAGGCGGCGCCCACCAGCTTGAGCACCACGAACGCCCCGGGCGAAGCGGCAAACACGGCAGCCAGCCCCAGGGCTACTGCTGCCGTGTGCACGCACAGGCCGGCGCACAGGCCCAGCATCACGATCAACCCGGCGCGGCACCCGCGCGAGACCGACTGCATCAATACAAAGAGGTTGTCGGGGCCGGGCGTGAAGCCCAGCAGCAAGGCGACCGTGAAGAAACTGAGTGCGGTGTCGAGAGACAACATGGGCGGAAGCGGTGTGGCGGGGAGAAGGTGCGGGCGAACGGGCTGCCAGCATAGCGAAGTGCGTGGCTGGACTCGACCCAGCAACCGAGCGCCCAAAACAAAGCCCCTCGCGCCGAAGCGGGAGGGGCTTGAACCCGGGGTGAGCCGGGTTGTGGTTCAAGGCCGGCCCTGCTCAGGACCGGACCGCTCAACGCGGGCTGCGGCGGGCGACCGGACGGGCCGGGCCACCTTCGCTGCGGCGCGGGGCGAATTCGCCACCGCGCATGGCGCCGCGCTCGGCGTTGCCACGGTCGCTGAAGCCACCGCGGTCACCGGCGCCGGCCGGGCGGCTGTCGCTGCGGCCGAAGCTGGAGAAACCACCGGGGCGGGCGGACGGTGCACCGCGGTCGCCGAAACCACGGCTGGCCGGGCGCGTGTCCTGGCGGTAGCCGCCATGGTCACGTTGCTCGAAGCGGTTGTCCGAACGGTTGTCGAAGCGACCTTCGTGGCGCGGCTGCGGTTCGGCACGGCCTTCGAAGCGCGGGTCAAAACGCGTTTCGGGGCGGCTGTGGTCAACGCGCGGAGCGTCGAAGCGGCCTTCCGGGCGGCCTTCAAAACGCGGGCCACGCGGTGCGGGGCCACGGGCGTTGAAGTTGCTGCGGTCGGCGTAGTTGCGGTCACCACCGAAACGGTCGCCGCCGCCACCACCGAAGCGGTCACCACGGCCGGCCGGGCGGCCGCGGCCACCAAACTCGGGCTGCGGTGCGCGCTGGCGCGGCTCCAGGCCAGGCACGGTTTCGACGCCGATGCGCTGGCGCGTGTAGGCCTCGATGTCACCGATCTTGCGGCGATCGCGGAACTCGGCAAACGTGACGGCCAGGCCGTCGCGGCCGGCACGGCCGGTGCGGCCGATGCGGTGGGTGTAGTCCTCGGCCTTCATCGGCAGGCCGAAGTTGAACACGTGGGTGATGGTGGGCACGTCGATGCCGCGCGCCGCCACGTCGGTGGCCACGAGGAACTGCGTCTGGCCGTTGCGCAGCGCCATCAGGCGGCGGTTGCGCATGCCCTGGTTCAGCGCGCCGTGCAGCGCAACGGCGGCAAAGCCGGCTTGCTGCAGGTCGCTGGCGAGGCCGTCGCATTCGATCTGCGTGCTGCAGAACACCACCGCCTGGTTGATGGTGGTGTCGCGCAGCCAGTGGTCGAGCAGCTTGCGCTTGTGGTCGGCGTTGTCGGCCCAGAACAGCACTTGCTTGATGTTGGCGTGTTGCTCTTGCGGCGAGTCGATCTGCACCTTCTGCACGTGCTTGCCGTTGTCGTGCATCACGCGCATGGCGAGCTGCTGGATGCGCGGCGCGAAGGTCGCGCTGAACATCATGGTCTGGCGGCGCTGGCTGGTCAGGTCGTTGACTTCGGCGAGGTCGTCCGAGAAGCCCAGGTCGAGCATGCGGTCGGCTTCGTCGACGACCAGGAACTGCACCTGGTCGAGCTTGAGCTGTTGCGAGCGTTGCAGGTCGAGCAGGCGGCCGGGCGTGGCAACCACGAGGTCGGCGTTCTGCAGGCGGGCGATCTGCAGCTGGTAAGGCATGCCGCCGACCACGTTGGCGATGCGCAGGCCACGGCAGTGGCGCACGAGGTCGATGGCGTCGTTGGCCACCTGCTGCGCGAGTTCACGCGTCGGGCACAGGATCAGGGCGCCGGGGGTGGCGGCCTTGAAGTTGCGCGGGCTGGTGGGGTCCTTGCGCTTGGGCGCCTTAGGCGGTGCTTCGCCACGGGCCAGGGCGTCGGCCACGGCTTGTTCGCGCTCGGCACGTTCCTTGGCGTCGGCCTCGGCGCGTTGCTGCAGCAGGGTGTGCAGCACGGGCAGCAGGAAGGCGGCGGTCTTGCCGCTGCCGGTCTGGCTGGAAACCATCAGGTCGGCAAAACGCTGTTCACCCTCGGCCACCATGGCCTTGGGGATCACGTTCTTCTGCACGCCGGTGGGCTGCACATAGCCGAGGTCGGCACAGGCTTGCACCAGCTCGGGCGCCAGGCCCAGCAGTTCAAAACCGTTCGGGCCCGCAGGCACAACGGCCTCGGCTTCAGCGGCGATGGGGGTGGAGGTGTCTGCTTCCGTGTCGGCAGACTGGGTTTCGGGCGAGAAATCGCCGCGGGCTTCAAAAGAGTCGCTCATGTTCGTCCATGCGCCACAGTAAAGGCGCAATTGATTGAAAACAAACGCTATGGGGACGGCCGACCTGAAAAGGTGGCAGCTCCGTGGCGTCGGATTCGTTCGTGGTTACAAAACATCAACCATCAAACGATCGACGCGCCATGGGTCACAAAAGGAAAGCGTGACGCCGGGAGCGAAGACCCCATCCGCTGAAGTGGGAACGGGTTCCTGGTGGAACCGAACCAACCGGGTGTTCGGGGGGCCTGGTGTGTGAGGCAGATGCACAAATCATCGCAGTTGCCTGCGAAGCCCGCGATTATGGCACAGATTCAGGGAAAACCCGAGTCTTTACACCACCCCACTCAGCCCAGCACCGCCCGAACGATGTAAAACAGCACGGCCGCGAGCACCGCGGTGGCGGGCACGGTGATGATCCAGGCGGCGACGATGCGCAGCACCGCCGAGCGTTTCACCAGCTCTTTCTTGTAGGCCTTCTTCAGCGCCTTCTGCTCCTTCTTCCCGAACACCGCGCCCTCGGTGGCCTCGTGCGCCTTGGCGCGGCGCTTCATGTCGGCCAGCATGCGCTTCTTCTCGTGCACCTCGGCGGCCTCGAAGCGGTTCAGGTAGGCCTCGACCTCATGGCGGTCGGCGCCCTGATGGCCGGCGAACACCACCGCCTCCATCTTGGTGTAGTTCACCTTCAGCAGTTCGCGCAGGAAGCCGACACCGAACACCGCGCCGATGGTGACGTGGGTGGTGGAGATCGGCATACCCATCTGGGTGGCAGCGATCACGGTGATGGTGGTGGCCATGGCGATCGCGTAGGCCCGCATGTTGTCGAGCTCGGTGATCTCCTTGCCCACGGTGCGGATCAGGCGCCCGCCGTAGAGGGCCAGGCCCACCGCCAGGCCGAGCGCGCCGATGACCATGATCCACATCGGGGTCGCCGCGCGCGTGGCAATGGCACCGGCCTGCACCGCTTCGTAGATGGCCGCCAGCGGGCCGATGGCGTTGGACACGTCACTCGCGCCGTGCGCAAAACTCAGCAGCGCGGCCGAGCAGACCAGCGGCCAGGTGAACAGGCGGTTCACACCGTCCTTGCTGTTGCTCTGCCGCATGGCCATGCGCGCAATCGGCTTGCGCACCAGCCACCACACCACCAGCGCGGCGACCAGGCCGATCAGCATGGCAGCCCAGGCTTTCACATGCACCAGCTGGCCCAGGCCCTTGAGCAGCATGTAGGTGGTGTAGGCCCAGACCATCAGGCCGATCAGCAAGGGCACGATGCGGCTGGCGGCATCGGTCTTTTCGCTGCGGTAGGTGACGCTGCGCTTGATCATGTAGAGGAAGGCCGCGGCCATCGCGCAGCCCGCCAGTGGCGACACCACCCAGCTCATGACGATGGCGCCGATCATGTTCCAGTTCACCATGTCCCAGCCGCCGGCCGCGATGCCCGCGCCCAGCACCGCGCCGATGATGGAGTGGGTGGTCGACACCGGCGCACGCAGCGCGGTGGCAAGGTTGAGCCAGAGCGCGCCGGCCAGCAGCGCCGAGAACATGACCCAGGCGAACAGCGAGGGATCGGTGATGCTGTCGGGCTGGATGATGCCGCCCTTGATGGTGCCGACCACGTCGCCACCAGCCACGATGGCGCCCAGCGTCTCGAAGACCGCGGCTACCACGATGGCCCAGCCCATGGTCATGGCACCCGAGCCCACCGCCGGGCCCATGTTGTTGGCAACGTCGTTGGCACCGACGTTCATGGCCATGTAGGCGCCCACCGCCGCGGCCACGATCAGCAGCCAGATGGCCGAACTGGTCAGGCCTGTGGTGGACGCGCCGGTGGCCGCGGCATACAGAGCCACCACCAGCAGGAACGAGAGCGCGGCGCCGAGTTGCAGCGCCTCCTTGTGCTTCAGAAGGAAGCGAGCACGGGATTTTTTTGTCATGCGAACATCACTTGAATGTCACGATTTTGACATGCAACAAACGTGGAAACGCCGCGCGCGCCGGGCCTGCGGCCCGCGCGACGCGGTCCGGTGCTCAGCGAAGGAAGTGGGTGCGGTAGTGCTCGAGCTCGTCGATGGACTCGTGCACGTCGGCCAGCGCGGTGTGCTTCTGGTGCTTCTTGAACGACTCGTAGACCTCGGGCCGCCAGCGCTTGGCGAGTTCCTTGAGCGTGCTCACGTCCAGGCAGCGGTAGTGGAAATAAGCCTCCAGCTTGGGCATGTACTTCACCAGGAAACGGCGGTCCTGGCTGATGGTGTTGCCGCACATGGGCGAACCATTCTTCGGCACGTACTTGCCGATGAAGGCCAGCAGTTCGGCCTGTGCGGCCTCTTCGTCGACCGTGCTGGCCTTGACCTTGTCGATCAGGCCGCTGCGGCCGTGGGTGCCCTTGTTCCAGGCGTCCATCGCACCCAGCACGGCATCACTCTGGTGGACCACGATCACCGGGCCTTCGATGCGCGGCGTGAGCTGCGGGCCGGTGATCACCACCGCGATCTCCAGCAGGCGCTCTTTCTCGGGGTCGAGGCCGCTCATCTCGCAGTCGAGCCAGACCAGGTTCTGGTCGCTCTTGGCCAGGGTGGGGGTGTCGGTGGCGGCGGCGTTCGCCGGGGCCGGGGGGTTGGCAGAAGTCATGGCGGGCATTCTCGCCGATCCGCCGCAGCGGGCCGCCGCCCCCTCGGCGCGCGCGGCAGGCGGTCTTCGATAGACTCGCCCCCATGGACACCGCTTCCCTTGCTTTCACCGCCCTCTTCTGCGCCCTGCTGGTGCTGGGCCTGGTCGTGCGCACCGTGCTCTCCAGCCGCCAGATCCGCCACGTGGCGCGCCACCGCGGTGCGGTGCCGGCGGCGTTCAGCGACACCATTTCGCTCGAAGCGCACCAGAAGGCCGCCAACTACACCATCACCAAGACCCGCTACGGCCTGCTGGAAACCGCCATCGACGCCGCCTTGCTGCTGGGCTGGACCCTGCTCGGCGGCCTGGACTGGTTGAACCAGACCCTGCTGGACGCGCTGGGCGGCGGCATGCTGCAACAGCTCGCCCTGCTGGCCGCGTTTGTCGCCATCGGCGGTCTGATCACCCTGCCGCTGGGCTGGTACGCCACCTTCCGCATCGAGGAGCGCTTCGGCTTCAACAAGATGACGCTCTCGCTCTGGCTCGCCGACCTGTTCAAGGGCTCGCTGGTGGGCGCGCTGATCGGCCTGCCGATCGCCGCCCTGGTGCTGTGGCTGATGGGTGCCGCCGGCCCGGCCTGGTGGATCTGGGCATGGGGCGTGTGGATGGCCTTCAACCTGCTGGCCCTGGTGCTGTACCCGACCCTGATCGCGCCGCTGTTCAACAAGTTCGAGCCCCTGGCCGACGAAACCCTGAAGACCCGCGTGAACGCGCTGATGCAGCGCTGCGGCTTTGCCGCCAAGGGCCTGTTCGTCATGGACGGCAGCAAACGCAGCGCCCACGCCAACGCCTACTTCACCGGCTTCGGCGCGGCCAAGCGCGTGGTGTTCTTCGACACCTTGCTCAAGCAACTCAGCCCGGACGAGATCGACGCCGTGCTGGCGCACGAACTCGGCCACTACCAGCGCCGCCACATCCTCAAGCGCATCGTGCTGATGTTCGCACTGAGCCTGGCGGGCTTCGCCCTGCTGGGCTGGGTCTCGAACCAGGCCTGGTTCTTCAGCGGCCTGGGTGTCACGCCCTCGATGGACACGCCCAACGACGCCCTGGCCCTGCTGCTGTTCATGATGACCGTGCCGCTGCTGACGTACTTCCTCTCGCCGCTCATGGCACAACTCTCGCGCAAACACGAGTTCGAGGCCGACGCCTACGCGGTGGACCACACCAGCGGGCCCGACCTGGCCAGCGCCCTGCTCAAGCTCTACAAGGACAACGCCAGCACGCTCACGCCCGACCCGGTGTACGCGCGCTTCTACTACTCCCACCCACCGGCCAGCGAACGGCTCGCGCGCCTGCAAACTGCCTGAGGCGAACCCGATATGAACCCGATCCACCAGAACCGCCGCGCTCTCTCGGCCACCGAAATCGTGACCCAGCTCACCCAGCTCAACGGCGACGCCGCCCAGGGCTGGAAGCTGATCGACGGCGCGCTGGAGAAGACCTACAGCTTCACCAACTTCCACGAGACCATGGCCTTCGTCAACGCGCTGGCCTGGATCGCGCACCGCGAAGACCACCACCCCGACCTGGCGCTGGGCTACAGCCGCTGCACGGTGCGCTTCAACACGCACGACGTGAACGGCATCTCGGTCAGCGACTTCCACTGCGCGGCTGCGGTGGACACTTTGCAGAAGGCCTGATGGCCGACCTCCTACCCGGCCTGGTGGTGGCCGCACACGGTCGCCACTGTCTGGTCGAAAGCGCCGACGGCCAGCGCCGCATTTGCCACCCGCGCGGCAAGAAGAATGCGGTGGTGGTGGGCGACCGCGTGCAATGGCAGGCGACCGGCGACGAAGGCAGCATCGAACGCGTGGACACGCGGCGCAACCTGTTCTACCGCCAGGACGAACTGCGCACCAAATCCTTCGCCGCCAACCTCGACCAGGTGCTGGTGCTGGTGGCGGCCGACCCCGAATTCTCCGAGAGCCAGCTCACGCGCGCGCTGATCGCGGCGCAGGCCGAAGGCATCGCCGTGCTGATCGTGCTCAACAAGAGCGACCTGCAACCCGCCTTCGACCGCGCCTGGGCACGCCTCGAACCCTACCGCCGCATGGGCTGCACCGTGTTGCCGCTGTGCCTGACCGCCAGCGACGGCGGCGCGCACGGGCTCGATGTGCTGCAGCAGCACCTGGCGAACAGGAACACCCTGGTGCTCGGCCCTTCGGGGGTCGGCAAGAGCACGTTAGTGAACCGGCTGGTGCCGGAGGCGCGGGCACAGACCGGCGAGATTTCGCGCGCACTCAACTCGGGCAAACACACCACCACCAGCACCACCTGGTACTGGGTGGACGCCGAGCGGCGCACGGCCTTGATCGACTCACCGGGTTTCCAGGAATTCGGCCTCAACCACATCGAACCGATGCAACTGGCCCACCTGATGCCAGACCTGAACGCCACGCTGGGCCACTGCCGCTTCTACAACTGCACCCACCTGCACGAACCGGGCTGTGCGGTGGTGGCGCATGTGCAAAGCGGCGAGCCGGACCAGGCGGAAGACGATCCGCTGGCGATCAGCGAGAACCGCTACCGGCTGTACAGCGAGTTGTTCGCGGAACTGTCGGACAAACGCAGGTATTAGGGGAGCCCCCCCGCGCCGCGCTTGCAGCGCGTCACCCCCTCAAGGGGGCAACACCTGCGGCCCGGCGGAGCCGGTGCCGCGGTGTTTCTGGTTGGGGTGCTTTCGCGCCGGCTGGCTTTGGTGGGCCGCCTGTCGATCAAAGCCCGGCCAGCGTGAGCAGGGCCAGCAGCAGCATCCACAACACCACCGCACGCCACACCAGGCCGACCACACTGCTCAGGTGGGCGAGTTGCGGCTCGGGCCGGTTGCCGGGGTCGCCGTCTTCGGGCAGCGTGAGGCCATCGGGTTGCGGCGCCAGGCGCACGTTGATCGCACCCGAGGTGGCGGCCAGCACCACGCCGTCGCTGCCGGGCGCAAACCGCTCGGCGTCGCCGCGCCAGCTGGCCACGGCTTCTTCAAAGTTGCCGACCACGGCAAAACCCAGGGCGGTCAAACGCGCCGGCACCCAGTCCACCAGGCCCCAGCCGCGGCTCGCCGCATGCTGCAGCGCCGGGCTGGGCGTGCCGTCAGGGCGCGCGCGCCAGTTGCGCGACAGGTACTCGGCCAGGCGGTAGAACACCGCGCCCGAAGGGCCCAGGCCAATGGCCCAGAACACGACGAAGCACACCAGCACACCGAACACGTGGCGGTGCGCGGCCAGCACCGACTGTTCGATCACCTGGCGCAGCAATTCGGCACGCGGCAGGCTGGAGGCGTCCACGCGCAACCAGCGCGCCAGCTTCTCGCGCGCCAGCATGTCGTCGCCCACGTCGAGCGCCTGCCGGATCTCGCTGAAGTGGTGGCTGAACTGGCGAAAGCCCAGGGTCACGTACAGGATGCCCACGGTCCACACGAAACCCAGCACCGAGCTGAAGCGCCACAACCCCCAGAAAACCAGGCCGGACACCAGCGCAGGCACACCCACCGCGAGCACCCAGGCGACCCAGCCGTGCGATGACTGACCGGCGTCCAGATTGCGCCGCACGGTGCGGGCCCAGCCGCGCAAGGCGCCGTGAACGGGGTTGTCATAAGCAAGCGGACGCGCCTGCTCCAGCAGCAAGGCAATGAGGATGGCGAAAAAACTCATGGCGCCATCATAGTGGCGTCGTGCAACAGGCTCTACACAGCGGCCCTGTTGCCACCGGGCGGTGGCGTGCACCCGCTGCGTTACGCGCTCAACAGCCGGTAGAAGTTGCGCAGCATGCCGGCGGTGGCGCCCCAGATGAAGCGCTCGCGGTCGCCGTCCAGGTAGGGCATGGAGTACCACTCGCGCACCGCGCCTTCAAAGTCCATCGCATGGCGGCGGTGGTGCAGCGGGTTCATCAGGTAGGTCAGCGGCACCTCGAACACATCGGCCACCTCGTCCGGGTTGGGCATCAGCTCGAAGCCGGGCTGCACCAGGCCCACCACTGGTGTCACGGTGAAGGACGTGCCGGTCACGTACACCGGCAGGGTGCCCAGCACCTCGACGCGCTCGGACGTCAGGCCGATCTCCTCCCGCGCTTCGCGCAGCGCGGCGGCGGTGGCGTCGGCGTCTTCCGGGTCGATCTTGCCGCCGGGCAAGGCGATCTGGCCCGAGTGGGTGGACAGGTGGGTGGCGCGCTGGGTCAGGATCAGCGTCAGTTCCTCGCGCATCACCAGCGGCAGCAGCACGGCGGCCTCGGCCGGCGCGCGGTCGGCAAACTTGCGTTCCCGGAGCAGCTCGGGCGTCCACACCGGCGGGTGGGCGAACAGGTGGCGCAGGCCATCGGGGGTCAGGCGTTGCGCCTGTGCGGGTCGCAGGAACTCATCTTCGTCGTGGGCCACGATGGGCACGAGACGCGGATCAAAAGCGGGCAGGATCTGGGTCATGTGGCAGCGAGCATACCGAGATGCCCGGTGGCCTGCCGTCGCGCAGGGCTCCAACCCTGCGGCGCCAGGGTGCTGAATGCCTGGCGCCAGACGCAAAAAAGCCGCTCCGAAGAGCGGCTTTTTGGGGGAGGCCAGGGAGCGGGACGGGCCCGCCCGCCTTACGCGCCCAGCTTTTCCTTGATGCGGGCCGACTTGCCGCTGCGCTCACGCAGGTAGTACAGCTTGGCGCGACGCACAGCACCACGGCGCTTGACTTCGATCTTGGCGATCAGCGGGGAGTACAGCGGGAACGTACGTTCCACGCCTTCGCCGTTGGAGATCTTGCGCACGATGAAGCTGGAGTTCAGGCCGCGGTTGCGACGGGCCACCACCACGCCTTCGTAGGCCTGCACACGCTTGCGCGTGCCTTCGATCACGTTGACGCTGACGATCACGGTGTCGCCAGGGGCGAACGGCGGGATGACTTTGCCGAGGCGAGCAATTTCTTCTTGCTCAAGGGTCTGGATGAGGTTCATGTTTTCCTGTTCGTCGATCATGCCCGCGCTGCACTAAAGGCCGCGAATCCGGCAGGGGCCCTGTCCAAACCTTCGCAGGTTTGCGGGCTGGCCCGGTCACGGCGGCCGGTCAGAGGATCGAAAAGCCCTGGATTATAGCAATCCCCGCGCGCGCAGGAAACGCTGGTCGGCCGCATCGAGCAAACCCTGCTCCCGCGCGCGCTGCAGCAGCTCGGGCCGCTGGCGTGCCGTGAGCAACAAGCTCTGCTCGCGCCGGTGGCGCGCAATGCGCTCGTGGTGCCCGCCGAGCAGCACCTCCGGCACCGGCATGGGCCCGGCCGGCCCCTGCCAGACCTCGGGCCGCGTGTGGTGCGGGCTGTCGAGCAGGCCGTCGAGCGCCGGGTTGAAGCTGTCCTGCTGGTGGCTGCCCTGGTCGTTCAGCACGCCGGGCTGCAAGCGCGCCACCGCGTCCAGCAAGGCCATGGCAGCGATCTCACCGCCCGAGAGCACGAAGTCGCCCAGGCTGATCTGCACATCCACGCAGGCGTCGATGAAACGCTGGTCGATGCCTTCGTACCGGCCGCACAACAACACCGCACCCTGGCTCTGCGACCAGCGCTCCACGCTGGCGTGCTGCAAGGTTTGTCCGATGGGGGAAAACAGCACCACCGGCGCGCGTGCTTCGTCCGGCTCGGCACGTTCTGCGCGCACCGCCTGCAGGCACAACCACAGCGGCTCGGCCATCATGACCATGCCCGGGCCACCGCCGAAGGGCCGGTCGTCCACCCGGCGGTAGTTGCCCTCGGCGAAATCGCGCGGATTCCACAGGCGCACGTCAACCAGTCCACCCTCGAACGCGCGGCGGTTGATGCCGTGTTGCAGGAAGGGCGTGAACAGCTCGGGAAACAGGGTGATGACGTCGAAGCGCATGGGGAGGATTGTGCCCCCCTGCGCCGCTGACGCGGCCTCCCCCAGGGGGCCAACGCCTGTGGCCCGGCAAAGCCGGTTCCACGGCGTTTGCTGGATCTGAGCTCGGCGCGCAGGGGCGTTTTCCAGGAGCGACGACGATCCGGCTACGCCGGTCGAAGACGCCGCACCAGCGGCGCAGGGGGGGCTATCTAGTAATCTTTTTGCCAGTCGGCCGTGATGCGGCGCTGGGCTTTGTCAACTTCGTCGATGTAGGCGGCGACAAAGGGAATCATGCGTTCGGCGATCCGTTCGGCGCCGTCCACGCTCTCGCTGTACTCCAGCACCAGCACCGAGGTCGGGCCGGTGGGCATGAGGTCACGCACCACGCCCAGGTGCTCGCCTTCCCGGTTGACCACGTCCAGGCCGATCAGGTCGACCCAGTAGTACTCGCCTTCGGGCGTGGCGGGAAACGCGCTGCGCGGCAGGTAGATGCGCACGCCTTTGAGGGCTTCGGCCGCGTTGCGGTTGTCCACGCCCTCGATCTGCGCCACCAGGCCGTCGGTGTGGGCCTTGACCTCGGACACCGCGACATCGACGCAGCCGGCAAACGCCGAGAAGCCGCGCGCGAAGCGGGCTTCGGGCGGCTGCAGGAACCACTGTGAGGAGGCAAGCAGCGCCGAGGTGTCGGCGCTGTGGGGCAGGATGCGGACCCAGCCCTTGATGCCCCACGCGTCCTGTATGCGGCCCAGCTCAACGGCATCGTCAGGCAGGGACGACGCCTTGAAGGCGCCGGACGCGGGGTTGTTCACCGGAATCGCGATGCGACGATCAGGCTGCGACGGGCTTGGCGGCAGCGTGCTGCTTGACCAGGCGTTGCACCGTGTCGGACGGGGCGGCGCCCACACCGGTCCAGTAGGTCAGGCGGTCGAGTTCGAGGCGCAGGGGCTCTTCACCACCGCGGGCCAGCGGGTTGTAGAAACCGATGCGCTCGATGAAACGGCCATCACGGCGGTTGCGCTTGTCGGCAACGACGATGTTGTAGAAAGGACGGGCTTTGGAGCCGCCGCGGGAGAGTCGAATGACGACCATGATTTATCCTTCGGGTGGAGAGGTACCAACATCGGTACTTCACTGGATCTTGCGACCCGCTTATCTGCAGCGCTTGAGACACACGACTGACCACCCGGCCAGCGAAACGCCACAAAACCCGCGATTATAGCCATTCGCCGGTTTTGACTCCCTCCCCCCTTGCTCCCCCTGTGCTCATGCCTTTGATAAGACCCAGCCGCGACGAAGACCTCGACGCCATCACCCGCATCTACGGCCACCATGTGTCACACGGCACCGGCACCTTCGAGACCACCCCGCCCAGCCTGGCCGAAATGACCAGTCGCCGCGCCGACGTGCTGGCCAAGGGCCTGCCCTGGCTGGTGGCGGAAGACGCCGGCCAGGTGCTGGGTTTTGCCTACGGCAACTGGTTCAAGCCGCGCCCGGCCTACCGTTTTTCGGTTGAGGATTCGATCTATCTGGACCCGGCCGCACACGGCAAGGGCATGGGGCGTGCGTTGCTGGCCGAGCTGCTGACGGCGCTGGAGCGCAGCGGCACGCGCAAGGTGATGGCGGTGATCGGCGATTCCGCCAACGCCGGTTCGATCGGCCTGCACAAGGCCCTGGGCTTCGAGCCGGTTGGCGTGGTGCAGTCCTGCGGCTGGAAGTTCGACCGCTGGCTGGACATCGTGCTGATGCAGAAAACCCTGGGCGCTGGCGACAGCACGCCCGCCGAAAGCGCCGCATGACCCAGTTGCCCAAGAACAAGACGCTGGCGGTCTGGCTGGCACTCATCGGTGGTGTGCTCGGCCTGCACCGCTTCTACCTGCGCGGCCTGGGCGACTGGATCGGCTGGCTGCACCCCTTCCCCGCGGCGCTGGGCTGGTACGGCGTGGAGCGCGTGCTCACCTACGGCCAGGACGACAAGCTGTCGTGGGTGCTGATTCCGCTGCTGGGCATGACGATCGCGGCGAGTTGCCTCACGGCCATCGTCTATGCCCTGATGGACCGCGAGAAATGGAACCGCCAGTTCAACCCGGCGCTGCCCGCCGACGCGCTGCCCGGCAGCACCAACTGGCTGACCATCGCCGCCCTGGTGTTTGCGCTGCTGCTGGGCACGGTGGCCCTGATGGGCAGCCTGGCCTTCGGCTTCCAGCGCTACTTCGAATACCAGGTCGAAGAAGCGCGCAAGATCAGCCAATAACTGGCTCACCCCCGCGCCACGCTGGCGCGCGTCACCCCCGCAAGGGGGCAACACCTGCGGACCGGCTGAGCCGGACCCGCGGTGTTCTGAGCGGCAGGCGACCCCGACTCTCGGGCTTCAGCCCAGCACCGACATCAACAGCATCACGAAGCTGAGCGTGAACAGCGCCAGCACGGTCGACAGGCCCATGCTGGCCGTCGTCACTTCCTGCGCCACGCTGTAGCGCTGCGCGAACAGGAACACGTTGGCCCCCACCGGCAGCGCGGCCGCCACCACCAGCACTGTCAGCGGCAGACCGGTGATGCCCAGGGCCCAGGCCGACAGGCCCACCATCGCCGGCAACACCAGGTTCTTCGACAGGCTCACGCACAAGGCTTGGCGCAGGTGGCCCTGCATGGAGGTGTTCGCCAGCGTCACACCCACCAGCACCAGGGAGATCGGACCGAAGGCACTGCCAAGCAACTGCAGCGGCTTGTCCACCACCAGCGGCAGCGCCAGGCCGGTCTGCGCAAACAGCAGGCCGCACAGGATGGGCAGGGGCACCGGGTGGATCAGCGCACCCTTGAACGCCGACCACGCCGTGGCCAGCACGTGCGGCACACGCTCACCACCGGCGCGAGCCTCGCGCGCCACCGCCAGTTCCAGCACGATGGAGCCCACCGTGAGCAGGATCAGCGCGTGCACCGACACCAGCGTCAGCAGCGTCACCTGGCCTTCCTTGCCATAGGCCAACTCCACCAGCGTGATGCCGATCATCACCATGTTGGAGAAGGTGCCGGCCAGCGCCAGCACCACGCTGCCGCGGTTGAAACCACGCCAGACGATGGACACCGCCAGCAGCGTCAGTGCCGCGATGAAGTACGCCAGCACCGGCTTCAGGTCCACATCGTGGATCTGCACCGTGCTCATGGTGCGGAACAAGAGCGCCGGGATCAGCAGCATGAAGACCAGGTTGGACAGGTCCTTGATGCCGGCATCGCGTATCCACCGTTTGCGCCCGGCCAGGTAACCGAGGGCGATCAGCAGGAAGACCGGGGTGAGGGAGACGACGACGGGATGGGCGAGGATGTTCACCCGGCGATGGTATCGCCAGGCCGCGCCCGCTCAATCCACGCCGACGGCGCCGGTGATGCGGTAGTACAGGCCGTAGGGATCGTTGTCGAGCACGTGGAAAGTGCCCTCGACCACCACCGCCTCCAGCTTGTACTTCACCGGTTTGCTGGTGCGCACCTCCACCATGCTCTCGGGGCCACCCGGCGTGCAGAAGCCGCAGGTCAACGGCACCGAAGCAAGCAGGAAATGGCGCTGGCTCTCACCCGGCTCCAGCGGCATCATGAAGCCCTGCAGGCGCAGCTTCTTCTGGTTCAGCGCAGCCACCGGCGCGGGGTACACCGGCACGATGCGCTTCTTCTCCACCTTGGTGGTGATGTCGGTCAGCGTGGACCAGGCCACCACGTCATCGCGCTTGCTCAGCGGTGCGAACGGGCTCAGCGGACTGTGCACACCCGCGCCCTGCCCGTGCGGCACGCCCGCGGGCTGCGTGGCCGTGGTACCCGGCGGCACCGGCGAACTCAGGGTCTGCGCCGCGGCGCTGCTGCCCCACAAGGCAAGGCCCAGCACGACACACACGGAGGGGATGGAAAACGTGGAGCGCATTGGAAGTCTCGGGCGAAGAACGTGGTACTCAGTGCGCGTGGCGCATGCCGCAGTATTTGCCCAGGGCCAGGCCCTTGCAAGCGGCGGTGAGTTCCTGCATGCAAACCTTTTCGCCCTTGCCCGCCTCCAGGCACTTGGCCGCGCCTTCGTGCGCGGCGGCCATGGCGCGGTGGCGGCCGATGTCTTCCTTGGTCTCCTTGTCGGAGTGCTGCGCCAGCGCGGCGGTGGACAAGCACAGGGTGGCGGCAGCGAACAGGGACAGCAGCGGTTTTTTCTTCAGCATGGTGATTACCTCGAATTCAAGAGTTGAGTGACATCGACGCGGTAGGCGCTGGCGGCGGGCAACAAGGCCGCCACCACCGCCACCCCCACGGCCAGCACGGGCAGCCAGATTTCTCCGGGCACCCACTGCCAGCCGGTGATGGCCAGCAAATGCCGGGCCATCAACATTTCTCCCATCAGCGCGGTCAGGCCGTGCGCGGCCAGCAGGCCGATGGCACAGGCCAGCAGCGCCAGCCACAGGGCTTCGCACAGCAGCAGCGTGGCCACGCGCACGGGCGGCGCGCCGAGCATGCGCAGCATGGCCAGGTCGGCACGGCGCTCGCGCACCGCGCTCCAGAGCGCGATGAACACCGACAGCCCCGCCACCACCACCAGCACCGCGGCCAGCGCGCGCAGCACCTGCGTGCCCACGCCCACCATGCTCAGCAGGCGCGTGATTTCCACCGCCGGCGCGGCAGCCTGCAGCTCGGTGCCCTGGTTGATGAAGCGTGGAAAACTCACCGCCGCCAGCGGCGTGCGGTAACGGATCAGGGCCAGCGTGATCTCGCGTTCGGCGGCCAGCGCCTCGGCCAGTTCCGCGCGCTCTGCCGCGTCCATGTTCGCGCCGGCGTGCATGTCGTCGTGCACCTGCCAGACGGATTCGGTGGCGGTCAACACCAGGCGGTCGAGCACGCAACCGCAGGGGTTCAACACACCGGTCACGGTGTAGGGCGTGTCGCCATGCGCGGCCCCGCCCACACCCAGGCCGTGGGCGCCTTCAAAGGCCTGGCCGATCTGCAGCCCGGTGCGCGCCGCCACCTGCGCGCCCAGCACCGCCTGCAGCGGCGCCTGCCACAACGCACCTTGCGCCAATGTGGCGCCGTAGTGCGCCGGGTAAGCGTGCGTGGTGCCGACGATGCGAAAACCGTTCAGGTTGTCGCCCAGGCTGAGCGGAATCAGCTGCGCCACCTGCGGGTGTGCGGCCAGCTTCTCCGCCTCGGCCAGCGGGATGTTGCCGGGTGGCACGTCGAGGTGGAACACGCCGGCCAGGATGAGCTGCATCGGGCTGCCCTTGGCGCCGACCACCACGTCGATGCCGGCGAGGTCGCGCTCGAAGGCGCGGTCCACCTGGTCGCGCGCGATCAGCACAAAGGCCATCGACGCCAGGCCGAGCGACAGCAACAGCAGGTTGAGCGCACTCGCCAGCGGGCGCGACCACAGGTAGCGCCAGGACAGGGACAACACGTTCATGCCACGCGCTCCGGCGACACGGCCGCAAACGCCAGTTGCTGCGCCTGTGGCAAGGCGTCGCGCACGCGGGCGTCGTGCGTGGCGATCACCAGCGTGGCATCCAGCGTCGCGGCGGTCTGGCGCAGCAAGGCCAGGGCCTCGGCGCAGGCGGTGTCGTCCAGGCTGGCCGTGGGCTCATCGGCCAGGATCACGCGCGGCTGCAGCAGCACGGCGCGCGCCAGCGCCACACGCTGCGCCTGCCCGCCCGAGAGTTGTGAAGGCCGGCGCGCCGCCAGCGCGCCCAGGCCCAGCGCATCGAGCGTGCGGTGGATGCCGGCCCGGTCCACCGGCCGACCCGCGGCGAAGTGCGCCAGCGCCAGGTTGTCGGCCACGCTGAGTGCCTCGCTCAGGTGCAGGCGCTGCGGCAGAAACCCGATGTTCCGGGCGCGCCAGGCGTCGCGCGCGGGGCCGCGCAAGGCGCCGACCGACTGGCCCGCCACCACGATCTCGCCCGCGCCCGGTGTGAGCAGGCCGGCGGCCAGCGCCAGCCAGGTCGACTTGCCGCTGCCCGACGGCCCACGCAGCAGCAGCGTGCCGCCCTGCGCCACCGACACGTCGCCCATCTGCAGGGCGCCGTGGCCGGCATGGGCATACGCCAGGCCGCGCGACTCGATCACGCCGCCGGCTCCAGGCAATCCACGCAGGTGCCGTGCACCGCCACCTCCAGCCGCGTGCCCTGGTGGCCGAGCCGTGCCAGCGCGCTGAACACGTCCTGCGCCAGGGTCTGCGTGGCCGCGCTGGCGTCGGCCACACGCAACTGGCGGTGGCAGGCCTCGCACTCGAACAGCGGCACGTCACCCGACGCCCGGCTGCTGACCTCGGGTGGCGCCAGGCTGAAGCGCCAGGTGCGCGCCTCGTCGTCGGTCTGGCGCTGCAGCACACCACACACCGCCAGGCGGTCGAGCAGGCGGTAGAGCGTGACGCGGTTGATGTCCAGGCCCCGTGCGGTGAGCGCGTTGAGCGCCTGCGCGTGCGTCAGCCCGCCGTGCGGCTGGGCCAGGAACAGGCCGAGCACGGCGCGCGTGGCCAGCGTGCGGCGCAGGCCGGCGGCTTCCAGCCGGGTCTGGATGTGGGGTGGCACGGCCACCGGTTCTTTGGTCTGGCGTGGCGACATGGCTGGGCCTTTTATAAATGCAACTATGTTGCGTTAATATCCGCGTTATCGCAATTCAGTTGCAATATCTTAGCTGCAATCTTTCCCGTGTCAGACCTCCACCCCCCAACCCGCGCGGCCGCCCCGGCCGCCATCGAGCTGCACGACCTCACGCTGGGCTACGAGCGCCACCCCGCCGTGCACCACCTCTCGCTCACGCTGCCACCGGGCGCGCTGGTGGCGGTGGTCGGGCCCAACGGCGCCGGCAAATCGACCTTGCTCAAAGCCCTGGCCGGCCAGCTCAAACCGCTGGGTGGGCGCATTCACGGCCTGGCCGACTCGCAGCGCGTGGCCTGCCTGCCGCAACACAGCGGCATCGACCGCAGCTTTCCGATTTGTGTGCAGGAGCTGGCCCTGCTCGGCCTGTGGCACGAGGTGGGCGCGCTCGGGCGCTACAGCGCGGCACACCGCCAGGCCTGCCATGCGGCGCTGGCCGAGGTCGGCCTGCTGGGTTTCGAGCGCCGCGCCATCGGCACGCTCTCGGGCGGCCAGTTGCAGCGCGCCCTGTTCGCGCGCCTGATCCTGCAGGACGCGCCGGTGGTGCTGCTGGACGAACCCTTCGCCGCCATCGACCAGCGCACCACCCGCGACCTGCTCGGGCTGCTGCTCCGATGGCACGCGCAGGGCAAAACGGTGATCGCGGTGCTGCACGACCTGGCCCAGGTGCGCGAACACTTCCCGCACACCCTGCTGCTGGCGCGCGAGCCTGTGGCCTGGGGTGCCACGGCCGAGGTGTTGACGGCCGAACACTGGACCCGCGCCCTGCGCCTGCAGGAACCCTTTGACGACGCGGCCGAGGCCTGCGAGGCCACGGCCTCAGCACACGCGGCGCAAGGGGTCCCGGCATGAACGCGCTCTGGCTCGACCCCTTCCTCGAATTCGGCTTCATGCAGCGCGCGCTGCTGGGCTGCGTGCTGCTGTCGGTGAGCGCCGCACCGGTCGGCGTGTTCCTGATGCTGCGCCGCATGAGCCTGACCGGCGACGCCATGGCCCACGCCATCCTGCCGGGCGCGGCGCTCGGTTACCTGGTGGCCGGCCTGTCGCTGGGCGCGATGACGGTGGGCGGCATCGCCGCCGGCCTGGCGGTGGCCGTGGGCTCGGGCCTGGTGGCGCGCCACACGGTGCTGCGCGAAGACACCAGCCTGGCCGCCTTCTACCTGCTCTCGCTCGCGCTCGGCGTGTTGATCGTCTCGACCCGCGGCAACAGCGTGGACCTGCTGCACGTGCTGTTCGGCACCGTGCTGGCGCTGGACAACGCCGCGCTGGCGCTGCTCGGCGGCATTGCCCTGGTGACCTTGCTGACCTTGCGCGTGCTGTACCGCCCGCTGGTGCTGGAGTGCCTGGACCCGGGCTTTCTGCGTGGCAACAGCCGCTGGAGCGCGGCCGCGCACTTCGGTTTTCTGGCGCTGCTGGTGATCAACCTGGTGGCCGGCTTCCATGCCCTGGGCACGCTGATGGCGGTCGGGATGATGGTGCTGCCCGCCGCCACCGCGCGCTTCTGGGTGCGCCGCCTGCTGCCGATGCTGGCCTGCGCCGTGGCCCTGGCCATGCTCGCCAGCGCATGCGGCCTGCTGGTCTCGTACCACGCCGACTGGCCCACCAGCCCGGTGATCGTGCTCTGCCTGGGCGCGATGTTGCTGTTCTCGATGCTGTTCGCGCCACACGGCCTGCTGCGCCACAAGCGCCCCGCCTTTTCCCATCTCAAAGCCTGACCCAACCAAGGACCACCATGACACACACCCCTGCCTTCCTGCCCCGCCGCCAGGCCACCCTCGCCGCCCTCGCGCTGGGCCTGGCCGCCATCACCCCGTCGCTGCACGCGCAGGCGCCGCTGCGCGCGGTGGCCAGCTTCAGCATCCTGGGTGACATCGTGAAAGAAGTCGGCGGCGACCACGTGGCGGTGGAGGTGCTGGTCGGCCCCGGTGCCGACGCGCACGTGTTCCAGCCCACGCCGGCCCATGCCCGCCTGGTGAGCCAGGCGCAGGTGGTGTTCGCCAACGGCCTGGGCTTCGAGGGCTGGCTGAGCCGCCTGTTCAAGACCTCGGCCTACAAGGGCCGGCAGGTGGTGGTGAGCCAGGGCATCCAGCCGCTCAAGAGCGAGGCCGATCACGATCACGATCACGATCACGATCACGACGACCACAAGAAGGGCCATGGTCACAGCCACGGCGAAACCGACCCGCACGCCTGGCAGAGCGTGGCCAACGTGAAGGTGTACACGCGCAACATCGCCAAGGCCCTGTGCGAGGCCGACGCCTCCCACTGCGATCTCTACAACCGCAACGCACGCGCCTACGAGGTGAAGCTCACCGAACTCGACGCTGAGCTCCGCGCCGCCTGGGCGCCGGTGCCCGTGGCGCAGCGCAAGGTGATCACCTCGCACGACGCCTTTGGCTACTACGCCCGCGACCACCAGGTGCGTTTTCTCGCGCCGCAGGGCGTGAGCACCGAGAGCGAGGCCTCGGCCAAGGGCGTGGCGCAGCTGGTGCGGCAGATCCGCCAGGAGCAGATCAAGGCGCTGTTCGTCGAGAGCATTTCGGACCCGCGCCTGATCGAACAGATCGCACGCGAAACCGGCGTCAAACCCTCGGGCGCGCTCTATTCCGATTCGCTCTCCGCCGCCGGTGGCGCCGCCCCGAGCTACGTCGAACTGATGCGCTTCAACACCCGCGCCCTCACCGCCGCCGTGCGCGGGCAGTGAACGCCGTCCCTGGCGACGGCGCTCGAACGCCGCCATCGCACAGGGGCATGCCCAATGCGACAGCGAACGGGTGAGGCCGCTGGCTACACTGCCGGTCTCCCCGCTTCGGACCGCACCGTGCCACTCACCCACCTGCTCCTCGCCCTTTCGGTGGTGTTCGTCTGGGGCACGAACTTCGTGGTGATCCGCTGGGGCCTGGACGGCCTGCCGCCCTTCCTGTTCGCCACCCTGCGTTTCGCCTTCTCGGCCCTGCCCTGGCTGCTGTTCATCCCGCGCCCCACCGCCCCCTGGCGCAAGGTGGCGGCGTTCGGCGTGCTGCTCGGGGTGGGCCAGTTCGGCCTGCTGTTCCTGGCCATGCGCAGCAGCATCTCGCCCGGCCTGGCCTCGCTGGTGGTGCAGTTGCAGGTGTTCTTCACCATCGGCCTGTCGATCTGGCTGATGGGCGAGCGGGTGCGTGGCTTCCAGGTGCTGGGCCTGTTGCTGGCGCTGGCCGGCCTGGGCGTGATCGCCGGCCACCTCGATGCCTCGGTCACGCTGCTGGGCATGGGCCTGGTGCTGAGCGCGGCCTTCTTCTGGTCGCTCGCCAACCTGGTGGTGAAGTCGCTCGGGCCGGTGAACATGCTGCACTTCATGGTCTGGAGCAGCGTGTTCGCGGTGCCGCCGCTGTTTGCGCTGTCGTGGCTGGTGGAAGGCCCGCAGGCCATCGGCGCCGGCCTGCAACACGCCGGCCCGCTGGTCTGGGCCAGCGTGCTGTGGCAGGCGGTGGGCAACACCTTGTACGGCTACGGCGTGTGGAACTGGCTGCTGGCACGCCACCCGGCCGCCACGGTGACGCCACTGGCGCTGCTGATCCCGGTGTTCGGCATGGGCGCCTCGGCTCTGTCGCTGGGCGAATCGCTGCCCGGCTGGAAACTGGGCGCGGCGGCGCTGGTGTTGCTGGGCCTGGCGGTGATCGTGTTGTGGCCCCGCTGGCGGGCGGCACGGCCTTGACGCCGGGTTGAGGCTGCACGAACACCCTGCCCAACCGGGCGATTTACCGCCTATGCAGTAATTTCCACCTCCCATGAAGTACTTTTGACCTGCGATCTGTTCGCTGTCGGCCGACTTGTCACAAATTGTTAGCATCCCGACCATCGCAAGGAGGTGAAACGATGGCTTTCAATCTTTCGGACAAGGTGACGCCCACCCGGGCTTTCGTTTTGAGTTGCCTGGCGGTGTCCATGCTGGCGGCCTGCGGCGGCGGTGGGAACGGCGGAGCGTCCAGCGTGGCAAGCGCTGGCGCCTCACTCCGGGACGCCGGAACGCCGTCGGCCACGGGCGAGGAAATTCCCGACCCGGATACCGCACCGCCAGCGCCAGCGCCCATCCCTCGGGCCCCGGTTCCGGCACCACCCCCTCCCGCACCACCCCCTCCCGTTCAGGGCGGCTCCACGCTGACCCTCAGCGGCGTCGAACTCGCGCAGACGCACGTGGTGCCGCCAGAGGGCCGGCAGATGCAGTCGCCGAACGACGTCACCAACAACCGCTTCAAGACGCTCACGCTCATCGGCCAGCGCAGCGCCCTGCTGATGCTGGTGCCCTCGGGCGGCAGCGGTGCTCCGCAGGTGCGCGCCACCCTGGCAGGCGGCCGGGAGCTGGGCCCGCTGACGATGGACGACCCCTCGAAGCTGCCCGGCACCGACGGCGGCAACCGCAAGTACTCGACCACCCACTACAGCGCCACCTTGCCGGCGGAATGGGTCCAGCCCGGCACGGTGCTGCAGGTCTCGCGCACCGGCACCAACACGGTGTCCGTGCCGCTCACGGTGTCTCGCCCGGTGGCCGCGGTCCTGCGGACATGGCCGCTCTTCCTGTACGGCGCCAGGCCGGACACCTCCCGTGCCATTCACGACATGGCCGCGCACTCCACCGCTGGCGTGAGCTGGGACCGGGAGTACCTGCAACGCATGCCGTTCTCCTCGTTCATGCCCCGGACCGCCGGCACGATGGAGTTCGGCCTGCTTCCGTCCCAGCCCGCGAACGACGAGAACAACTGCCGCCCTGCCGTGGCATTCCAGAACCGCGAGCAGATGCAGACCACCGCCGGACACGACGGCTTTTACGTGATGAACCAGGCGCTGCGCTGGGGCGAGGTGCTGCGCACCACCGCCACCGCCAACCACGAAGACACGATGCATGTCGGGTACTGGATGCCCCTGGAGTTGCTCGCCAACGGCCAGCAGATCACCAGCCAGGGAGGTGGCTTGGCCACCACCGGGTGGATGCGCGGCTCAGGCTCGTCGGACGACTTTGCGGGCACCTTCTTCCACGAGCTGGGCCATGGCTGGGGCATCAGCCACACCGCCGGCATGTACAACGACGGCGACTACCCCTACGTCAACGGCAGCCAGGCCGGCTCGGCCTGGGCGTATGACGCGGACCGCAAGCTGTTCCTCTCCCCCTTGCGCGAAGCAAACGCCACGACCTGCCGCGGCACCCTGGCCGGCGACGGCCTCTGCTACAAGAACGACCCCATGAACAGCGGCCAGTCGCCGCTGGACGACAAGCAGTTCAAATGGGGCACGTTCTCCGACTACAGCATGGCCATCATGCAGAACACCACCCACGTCCGGATGAGCGCCCAGTACGACCCGACGTTCCCCGGCAGGATCAAGCAGTGGGATGAGGCGACCCGGAGTTTCGTGGCCTACAAGAACGACACCCGCTGGCAGGCGCTGTACACGCAGATGCAGTGGGACCAGCGCGTCGTGAGCATCCTCGGTTCCGTCTCCCACTTCAACGTGACACCGGACGCCAGCCGCATCTTCATTGGCAAGCCCGGCACCGGCAACCTGCCGCGCCTGTTCGATCCGGCACTCCAGAGTGACATGGACTATCTGAAGAACAACGTGCACCGGGCGAACAACAGCAACTACTGCACGGCGGACAACGGCTGCGACTACACCTTGCAGATCACGTTTGCAGACAACAGCGTGAAGCGCGTCCTGCTGCCCGTCGGCCACAGCCCGTCGAACGCGAGCGCGGCCAACATCGCTGCCACGAAGAACCCGTTGGCGGGCGCGAGCTTTGCGCGTTACGCCGTCAACCTGCCGGCCTCGGGCAGTGCCATCGTCGGTGTGAAGCTGTTCAACACCCCCATGGGGCGCAACCCGAGTTACACCGCCATCGACGCATCGCTGCTGGGCACGCCCACCTACCCGCTGATGAACCAGTGGACGACGGCCGATGGCGTCATGGGCGGCGCAGGGGGGCTGGCGGGAGCGGGCACACCGGTCGCCCCCGACCTGAGCCAATGCCAGGCGAGTGCCAGGCAATACGTGCCGGCGTCCTGACGCGAGGCTTGACGAAAAAACGGCGCCTGCGGGGCGCCGTTTTGCATGGCAGGCTTCAGCAGCTGCGCCTTATTTCGCCAGCCGCGCAAAGGTCTTGCGGAACTTCGCCACCTTGGGCGCGGCCACCGCCATGCAGTAACCCTGGTGCGGGTTGCGCTCGAAGAAATCCTGGTGGTAGGCCTCGGCCGGCCAGTAGTTGTCCAGCGGCTCCAGCTCGGTGACGATGGGGCGGCCAAAGGCATCGTCCTGCGTCAGCTCGTCGATCAGCGCCTGCGCCACCTGCTGCTGCTCGGGCGTGGTGAAGTAGATGCCGCTGCGGTACTGCGTGCCCACGTCGTTGCCCTGGCGGTTCAGCGTGGTCGGGTCGTGCACGGCAAAAAAGATTTCCAGGATCTCGCGCGTGCCGATCTTCGACGGGTCGTACTCCAGCCGCACCACCTCGTTGTGCCCGGTGGTGCCGGTGCACACGTCCTCGTAGCTCGGGTTCTGCACCTGGCCATTGCTGTAGCCCGACTCCACATCGGTCACGCCGGTCACTTCCTTGTAAACCGACTCGGTGCACCAGAAGCAGCCACCGCCCAACACCAGCACTTGTTTGTCGCTCATCGCACTCCTCCTGAACATCGGGCACAAGCCCACAGGCCGTTGACTGTAATCATTGCGCGGCCGCTCGCACAGCACCCAGGAATGCCCCCAGCGCGGCCTGGTCTCTGTCGGTCTTCCAGAGGCAATGGGTTTCGTAGGCCGGCGTGTCGCCCTCCAGCGGCACGAACACCGCACCCGGCAGGCCGGCCTGTTGCAACGCGGCCGGCACCAGGGCCACACCCAGGCCCTGCGCCACCAGCGAGACCACGCTGAGCCAGTGGCGCAACTCGTAACGGTTCTCGGGCGAGAAGCCGGCGTCGGCGCACAGGCCCAGGATGCGCTCGTGGTAGTCGGGCGACACGGCGCGCGAGATGACGGCAAACGGCTCACCCTGCAGCTTCACCAGCGGCAGCCACTTGCGCCGCGCCAGCGCATGCGCCGCCGGCAGGCAGGCCACGAAGGGCTGGCTGGACACCAGGATCTGCGAAAACCCGGCGGGCACGCGCGTGGTGTGCACGAAGCCGAGGTCGAGCCGCTGGTGCATGAGGTCGATCAGCTGGTCGCTCGAACTCATCTCGCGCAGCACCAGCCGCAGGCGCGGGTGCTCGGCGGCAAAGCCTTTCAGGATCTGCGGCAGGCCGCGGTACAGCACGGTGCCCGCAAAGCCGATCTGCAGGCTGCCCACCAGGCCCTGCGACACCTCGCGTGCCTCCCGCGCGGCCAGGCCGGCCTGCTGCAGCAGCGAGCGCGCCGCCGGCACGAAGGCCTGCCCGGCCGCGGTGAGCTGCACGCCGCGGCTGTTGCGGGTGAACAGCTGCGCGCCCACCGAGGCCTCCAGCTGCTGGATGTTGAGCGAGAGCGGCGGCTGGGTGATCGACAGGCGCTGGGCTGCGCGGCCGAAGTGCAGCTCTTCGGCCAGCACCAGGAAATAACGCAGGTGGCGGAACTCCATGAATCTTTTATCTGTATCGATGCATACGGGAACGATATTAGACAGGTATTCATGAGGCGCCGACAATCGCGCCCACGACACCCCCCATACCGGAGACACCGATGAGCACCCATGCCAAAGCCCGCTTCAACTGGGAAGACCCCTTCCACCTCAGCCAGCAACTCACCGACGACGAACGCCAGGTGCAGGATGCCGCCCGCGCCTACTGCCAGGAGCAGCTGCTGCCACGCGTG
>NZ_BCTJ01000007.1 GCF_001571225.1 Hydrogenophaga palleronii NBRC 102513 | reverse complement strand
CAGGGGGGTGTTACGTATTGCTCACACCACTGGCCACATGCCCCGCCGGCACGTGCAGCGCGGCCGACTCGATGTGGCCGGTCTGGTCGTCGAAGAAGAAGTCGGGTTCGAACTCGCGCAGGAACTCGCCCTTGGGCAGGCCACCGAGGAACATGGCTTCGTCCACCTCGATGTTCCATTCCATCAGCGTGCGGATGGCGCGTTCGTGCGCCGGTGCGCTGCGCGCCGTCACCAGCGCGGTGCGCACGCGCATGAGCGGCGTGCCTTCGCTCTGCAGGCGGTGCAGGGCTTCGAGCAGCGGCTTGAACGGGCCGCCGGGCAGCGGCAGCGCGGCCTTGCTGGCCTCGTGCGCCTGGAACGCGGAGAGCCCTTCGGACTGGTACACGCGTTCGGCTTCGTCGGAGAACAGCACGGCGTCGCCGTCGAAGGCGATGCGCACCTCGTGCGGGTGTTCACCGCTGGCGTGCACCGATTGCGGATAGACCTGGGCGGCGGGCACACCGGCTTCGAGCGCGGCACGCACGTCGGCGAGGTGGGTGGACAGGAACAGGTTGGCGCGCAGCGGGCGCAGGTAGCGCCAGGGCGGCTGGCCGCGCGTGAAGCTGCCGCGTTCGATCTGCAGGCCGTAGTGCTTGGCGGAGCGGAACACGCGCATGCCCGACACCGGGTCGTTGCGCGAGAGGATCACCACCTCGACACGCTGCGCGTTGGCGTCGTTGAAGGCGAGCAGCTTGTGCACCAGCGAAAACGCCACGCCCGGCGCCGCGGGCTGGTCGAGCCGGTCGAGCTGCATCTGCATGTAGGCGCGGTCGTCGCCGGTCTCGAACAGGCGGTTCTCTTCCTCGAAGTCGAACAGCGCGCGGGAGGAAATGGCAACGACGAGCTTGCCGTCGAGAGTCACCGCCATGAAAAGATCCCTGTGTGAAAGAACGCCGCCGGCGCGCGAGGGGCCGTTGCCAGGAACGCCGCGGAACTGGCTTTGCCAGGCCGCTGGCGTTGCCCCCCTGGGGGGGTGACGGCCGACAGGCCGGCGCGGGGGGGTGTCATGACACCAACTGGTTGAGCTGGATGATGGGCATCAGCACCGCCAGCACGATCAGCATCACCACCAGGCCCATGCCGACGATCAGCAGCGGCTCCAGGATGGTGGCCATGTGCATGGCGCGGCGCTGCACTTCGTCACCGAGCTGCTTGGCGGCGCGTTCCAGCATGGCGGGCAACTGGCCGGTCTGCTCGCCCAGGCGCGCGAACATGGCCACCAGCGGCGGAAAACGTTTCTTGCTGCCGAGTGCCGAGGCCAGCGGCGCGCCTTCGCGCACCAGCACCACGGTGTCCAGCGCGTCGGCGCGCATGGCGTGGTTGCTCAGGGTTTCGGCGGCGGTCTGCAGCGCGCGCAGGATGGGCACGCCGGCGCCCGCCAGCATGGCCAGGGTGGCGGCAAAGCGCGCTGCGTTGAAGCCACGCGCCAGGCGCCCCACCAGCGGCAGGCGCAGCCAGGCCGCGTCCATCTGCAGGCGCAGCGCCTCGTTGCGTCGCGCCAGCACCACGCCACCTGCGCCCAGCAGCAACAGCGCCAGCATGGCCCAGCCGTAACTGCGCACGAAGTCGCTCAGGTTGAGCATGACCACGGTGAGGAAGGGCAGGGCGCGTTTGCTGCCGGCGAACACGTTGGCCACCTGCGGCACCACGTACGACACCAGGAACACCACGATGACGATGGCCACCAGGGTGACGATGGCCGGGTACAACGAGGCGGCGACGATCTTGTTCTTCAGCGCCTCGCGCGCTTCCAGGTCGTCGGCCAACCGTTCGAGCACGGTGCCGAGCATGCCGCTCTGTTCACCGGCCGCGATCACGCCGGTGTAGATGGGCGAGAACTCGCGTGGGTGCTGCGACAGCGCACGCGCAAACGGCGCACCGCCGTTCACTTCGGAGCGCAGCGAGGCCATCAGGTTGCGCTGCTTTTCGTCTTCGGCTTCTTCGGTGAGCGCGGCCAGCGCACGCTCCAGCGGCAACCCGGCCGACACCAGGCCGGCGAGCTGGCGCGTCCAGACCGCCAGCGTGGTGGCGCTGAAGGTGCGGCCGCCCCAGAGCGTGATGTTCAGGCCCTTGGCCGCACTGGCACCGCTGGCGCCCATGGCCGGCTCCACCAGCAGTGGCACCAGGGCGCGCGCGCGCAACATGCTGCGCGCGGCGCGCGCGGTGTCGGCGTCGATCAGGCCTTTTTGCGTGGCGCCCTGGGCGTCCAGGGCTTCGAAGGTGTAGGCGGGCATCTAGAGAGGGCTCCCCGCGCCGCGCTGCGCGTGTCCCGCTTCTCTCGCCTGCGGCGGGAGCGGAGCGCACCCGCCGGACCGGCGAGGCCGGATCCAGGGCTGCTCTGGGCAAGACACGTCAGGCCGGGCTTTCATGTCAGTCCCGCGTCACGGACATCACTTCTTCGGGCGAGGTGATGCCGTTTTCGATCAGGCGCTGGCCGTCGGCGCGCATGGAGCGCAGGCCGGCGGCCTCGGCGGCCACGTAGACCTTGCTTTCGGCCGCTCGGTTGTGGATCAGGGCGCGGATCTTGTCGTCGGCCACCATCAGCTCGTAGATGCCGGTGCGGCCCTTGTAGCCGGTGTGGTTGCAGTGCTCGCAACCAACCGGGTGCCAGTGGTGTTTGTCGTCCTCGCGCCGGCAGTGCGTGCAGAGCTTGCGCACCAGGCGCTGCGCCAGCACGCCGAGCAGGGACGAGCTCAGCAGGTAGGGCTCCACCCCCATGTCGGTCAGGCGGGTGACGGCGCTGGGCGCGTCGTTGGTGTGCAGCGTGGCCAGCACCAGGTGGCCGGTGAGCGAGGCCTGGATGGCGATCTGCGCGGTTTCGAAGTCGCGGATTTCACCGATCATGACCACGTCCGGGTCTTGCCGCAGGATGGCGCGCAAGGCCTTGGCGAAGGTCAGCTCGATGCGCGAGTTGACCTGGGTCTGGCCGACGCCAGGCAGCTCGTACTCGATCGGGTCTTCCACCGTCATGATGTTCTGCGCGCTGGCGTCCAGGCGCTGCAGCGCCGAGTACAGCGTGGTGGTCTTGCCCGAACCGGTCGGGCCGGTGACGAGGATGATGCCGTGCGGCTGGCCGATGAGCTTGCGGAAGGCTTCGAGCACGTCGCCCTGCATGCCCACCGCTTCCAGGCTGAGCTTGCTCTCGCTCTTGTCGAGCAGGCGCAGCACCGCGCGTTCGCCGTGCGCGCTGGGCAGGGTGGAGACGCGCACGTCCACCGCGCGCGTGCCGATGCGCAGCGAGATGCGGCCGTCTTGCGGCAGGCGCTTCTCGGAGATGTCCAGCTCGGCCATGATCTTCAGGCGCGAGATCAGCGCGGCGTGCAGCGCGCGGTTGGGTTGCACCACCTCGCGCAGCGAACCGTCAACGCGGAAGCGCACGCTGGAGTGGCGCTCGTAGGGCTCGATGTGGATGTCGCTCGCGCCGTCGCGCGCGGCCTGCGTGAGCAGGGCGTTGAGCATGCGGATGATGGGCGCGTCGTCGGCGGCTTCCAGCAAATCTTCAATCGCCGGCAACTCCTGCATCATGCGGCTGAGGTCGGCGTCGCTCTGCACTTCGCTCACCACCGCCGCGGCGCTGGACTCGCCTTGCGCATAGGCCGCGCTGATGCGTTGTTTGAGTGTCTCGCCGTTTTCCCAGCGGATGTCGCTGACCGGGTGGATGCGCAGGATTTCCGACAGCGCCGAGAGCCGGCGCGTCTGGGCGCCGGTGTCGGCTGCGGGCGTGCTGCTGCCGAGCAGGGTCTGGCTGTTGCCGTCGTCCTCGATCAGCCAGTGGTGCTCGCGCGCGAAGGCGTAAGGCAGCGGGTACTTCACAGCCGTGGCCTCAGCGGAGGGGCGCCAGCGGTTGTGGTGCGGCCGCAGGAGGCGGCGGCGGGTTGACCGGCGGCGTGGTCAGCGGATCGGCCAGCGAGCGGATCGGCGAACCGCCGTTGGCCGGCACGCCGTTGGGGGCCACCTGTGGCGGCATCACGGCGGCGTCGTTCACACCCAGCACGCTGCTCTGCACCGGTTGCGTGTCTTTCTGCACTGCACGCATCAGCTCGTAGCGGTCCAGCGCCAGGCTGTTGGTGTCGCTGGAACTGCGCATCACCACCGGGCGCAGGAACACCATCAGGTTGGTCTTCTTGCGCGAGCGGGTTTCGTTGCGGAACAGGCCGCCGAACACCGGCACGTCGCCCAGGCCGGGCACCTTCTCCTGGTTGCCGGAGTATTCGTCCTGCAGCAGCCCGCCCAGCACCACGATGGCGCCGTCGTCCACCAGCACGGTGGATTCGATGGTGCGCTTGTTGGTGATGATGCCGGTGCTGGAGTTGACCGAGTTCGGCACCACGGCGCTGACCTCCTGGAAGATGGTCATCTTGATGGTGCCGTTCTCGCTGATCTGCGGCTTCACGCGCAGCGTCAGGCCCACGTCCTTGCGCTCGATGGTCTGGAACGGGTTGACCGAACCTTCGTTGCTGCCGGTGTTGGTGAACTGGCCGGTCACGAAGGGCACGTTCTGGCCGATCACGATCTTGGCCTCTTCGTTGTCCAGCGTCAGCAGGTTGGGCGTGGACAGGATGTTGCCCTGGCCGTTTTCCTGCAGGAAACGCGCCAGGAAGCCCAGCACGTAGACGCCGTTGGTGCGCCGCGCCAGACCGAAGTTGAGGCCGGTGGACGGCAGCGCCGTGCCTTGCGCGGCGTTCAGGATGTTGTTGCCGCCCTGGCCGAAGTTGGTGCCCAGCAGGCCGATCACGCGGTCGCCCGAATTGCCCAGCGCGCCCTGCCACTGGATGCCGAATTCGGCCGCCTTGTCGGCGTTGACCTCGGCGATCAGGCTTTCCACATAAACCTGCGCGCGGCGCGAGTCGAGCTGGTCGATCACCGCGCGCAGTTGGCGGTACACCGGCTCGGGCGCGCTGATGATCAGCGAGTTGGTGGCCGGGTCGGCCTGGATCTGGCCGCCGGTGGACGGCGCGGCACTCTGGGCCACGGCGGCCGTGGCCGGGTTGTTGGCCGCGTTGCTGGTGTTGGTCAGGCCGGCGCGGTTCTGGCTGGCGCCACCGCCGCCACCCAGGCCGCCGCTTTGGCCACCGCCCGAGTCGCCCGCCATGGCGGCGCGCAGCGTGGTGGCCAGCGAGGTGGCGTCGGCGTTCTTCAGGTACACCACATGGATGTTGCCGCTCAGGTTCTCGGACGAGGGCTGATCCAGCCGCGCCACCAGCGAACGCACCAGCGCCACACGCGCCGGGTTGGCCGCGCGCAGCACCAGGCTGTTGCTGCGGGGTTCGGGCACCAGCGTGGTCTTGTACGACTGGTCGGCCTGGGCACCGGCACCGGCGGTGGCCGGTTCGATCAGCTTGGTCACCAGGGCCGCGAGGTCGGCGGCCACCGCGTGCTGCAGCGGGATCACTTCCACATCGGTGGCGCCCGCGACATCGAGCGTGGAGATGATGCGGCCGATGCGCTGCAGGTTGTCCGCGTAGTCGGTGATGACCAGCGAGTTGTTGCCAGGGTTGACGTTGATGGTGTTGTTGGGCCCGATCAGCGGGCGCAGCACCGGCACCAGGTTGTTGGCGGACTCGTGGTTGAGGCGGAAGATCTGCGTCACCACGGTGTTGGAGGCCGGCAGCGCCGACACCGAACCGGCACTCACCACGTTGCCCTGCAACTTGGCGTCGGCCTCGGGCACGATCTTGTACAGGCCGCCGGTGTCCACCAGCGAGAAGCCCTGCAGGCGCAGCACGGCGGCGAACTGGTTGAGTGCGGCAGTCGGGCTGACGGGGCGCTCGGTGGCCAGGTTGATGGTGCCCCTGACGCGGGGATCAACCACCACGTTGCGGCCGGTGATGGTGGCCATGGTGCGCGCCACCGATTCGATTTCGGCGGCCACGAAGTTGAGCACCACGGGTTCTGCCGAAGGGCGCGCGGCGGCGGCGCGGTTGTTGGTCTGCTGCTGGGCGAGTGCGTGGCCCGAGAGCAGGCACAGCGCCAGGGCCAGGGCCGTGAACGCACCACCGTGGGCCGGGCGGCCGGAGACGACGCTGGAGGGGTTCGGATTCATGGTGGAGCGATCGTAGCTTGAAGTGTGAGAAAGGGGACGCATGCGCTGGTCATCAACCAATGTTGAGCAGCGAGCGCGCGCCCTGGCGGCGGCCCATGATGTTGAGCAGGTTGCCCAGCGCCTCTTCGGCGTTCGGCGCGGCCTGCGCCACGCCTTCGAAGCGCAGCCGTCCGCCAACCCAGCGGCCGCTGCCCTGCAGCTGCAGGGCGCCGCTCAGGGTCTGCAGGTCCAGCGTGGTGGTGTTGCCTTCGGCATCGGCGCGGATGTTCATGCGGTAGCTGCCCAGCGGGCGCAGCGTCGACAGGCGCGACGCCAGGTCATGGGCTTCGATGGCGGCTTCTCCCTGCAGGCTGGCGCGGCCGTTGTCCCAGCGCACGCTCAGGCCTTCGGTGCGCAGCGTCAGCTGGCCCTCCACGCGCAAGGTGTTCCAGGGTGTGCCCAGCCCGCTCAGCAGCTCGGCGGGCCAGATGCTGCTGGAGCGCGCGATGCGCATTTCGGCGCTGCCCAGGCCGGGCAGCAGTGTGATGTCGATCGGCTCCGGCGTGCAGCAGGGCGCGGTCAGGCGCAGGCCCATGGCCGGCGTGCCCGACACCAGGCGCGGCGCCAGCCGCCATTGCACGCCTTGCGGCAGTGCGGTCTGCGAGCGGCTGCCGCTGCCGCCGGTGAGCACCAGGTCGGCCTGGCCGTTCCAGACCGTGCCGCGTGCGTTGACCAGTTGCAGCTGGCCGTTGGTGGCCGAGGTCACGCCGCTGGCCAGCCAGCTGGCTGGCGCGAACACCAGCAGCGCGACCAGCAGGCCGAGCAGGCCGCCGATCCAGGCCAGGCGGCGGGGCCAGACGCCGTTCATGGCGCGCTGCCCAGGCCCGGGCCGCCGAGCACCACCGTGCCGCTCCAGCCGGTGCTGCCGGCTTCGTGCTGCAGCTGGCTGTCCAGCGGCAGCAGGCGGGCGTTGATGCGCACCTGGGCCAGCCACTGGGCCAGCGCCTGGGGTGGGGTGTTGCGCAGCGTCACGGTGGCGCGCTCGCCCAGCACCGAGAGCTGGCCGGTGCCACCCAGGCCGGCGGTGGCGGTGTCGAGCGCGCGCAGCGTCTCGTCGCGGCCGGGCGGCTGGGCATTGCTCTGGCTGCGCAGGACGTCGGCGGTGGCCGCCAGGCGCTGCATCTGGCCGAGTTGGGCGTCCAGCCGGGCGTGGCGCGTGGGGGCCTGGCGCAGCGTGTCCAGCGCTGGTGCCACGGCAATCCACCAGAGCAGGCCGAGGCCGATCACCCAGGCGGCGATGGTGACGGCGGTGCGCTCGCGCGAGGACAGGCGCGACAGCGCGACCGACAGGGCCAGCGTGGCGCGGGCGAAGGGAGAGGGGGCGCTGGTGGCGGCCATGGTCAGGATTCCGGTGGGCGCAAGGCCAGTTCGTTGCCGTCAAAACGCACCCGCCAGCCGCTGCGTTCGAGCGACTGCTGCAGGGCGCGCAGCTGGTCCTCGGTGGCGCGCCAGCCCGAGAAGCGGCCTTCGCCGGTGCTGTAGGCGATGGTGGAAGGGGTGAGCACCTCGCCGGCCGCGGCCTGGTCGATGGCGGCCAGCAGGGTTTCCAGGTCTCCGGCGGAGAGCGCGCCGCTGGCCTGCTGCAGGCGCACGACTTCGCGCTGCATCTGCACCGGCGCATCCAGCACCAGGGTGACTTGCGGAAAACTCTTCTGCAGCGTCTGCACCACGGCCTTGTGTTTGGCATCGAGCGCGCTGCGTTCGTGCCAGGCGGCGGCGTTCAGGCCGACCAGCTGCACGCCGAGCAGGGCCGCGAAGCCCCAGCGCGCCGGGCGCCAGGCGGGCGCGTTGCGCCACTGGCGGTAGCTGCGCTTGAGGCGCTGGCTGCGGCGCGCGCCGGCCGACAGGCTGAGGTCGAACTGCGCCAGATTCCAGTCGGACTGCGCGCAACGCAGCAGCCAGGCCGACGGGGCGACCAGCTCGAAGCGCTGTTGCAGCACACGCTCGGCCTGGCCGGCCACGCTCGGATCGGCCAGCCAGACGTCGAACTCACCCGGTTCGCCGGGCGCGTCGCTGGCCGGCGGCATGAGGGCGTTGACCACCATGTCGGCGGCGGTGCCGCTGCCCATCGGGGTCTCGCGCAGCGGCGTGCAGCTCACGCCCAGCAAGCCGGCGCTGCCGAGCCAGAACTGGCCGTTTTCGTTGTAGGCCCAGTGGATGTTGGACGGCACGTCGAGCGCAAAGCTGCGCGACGCGCCGGGTGTGGCGCCGGGGGCTTCGGACGGCACCAGCGGCCAGAGCGCTGGGGCGATGCGCCCGGCCGGGCGGGCCGCGGCTTCCAGTGTTTGCAGCCAGCCGCGCAGCCAGACCTTCTGGCAGGCCGCAACCCACACCGTCTGGCCGGCGCGGCCACCGGGTTCGAGGGCGAAGTGCAGTTCGGCGGTGTCGGTCAGCAGGCGGTCTTCCAGCAGGCCGTCGAGTGCGGCGCGCAGGCGCGCATTGGCCACCTTGGGCAGGGCCACGCGGTGCCAGGAGACCGAGCGCGGGGGCAGCACCAGCACCACGTCGTCGTCGCGCGGCAGCAGCGCGGCAGCGCACTGGCCGTGGTCGGTGATCTGTTGCCCATTGCTCGACGAGGCCCAGTCGAACAGGGCCGTCGGTCCCGCGGCAGGGGCAGCAGAAAAGTCCGAAGGGGTGACGATCAGCACGGAGTGGCAGTCAAATCAAGGGGTTGCAGGGCATGGTTGGGCGCCTCACATTCTAGAGAAGCTGAGTGACGCACAGGGGATTGCATGCGCACATGGGGGAGGCCCCCGCACCGGGCTGCGGCTTTCATGGCCGCGCGAAGCGTTCGCGCCAGGCCACGCGCACGTCCAGGTTGTTGCGCACGACGAGAGAACGCTCTTCGATGATGGTGTTGTCCAGCCGCAGTCGGCCGCGCACCATGAAGTGGTTGCTGCGCACGCCGTGGTAAAGGTCCGACAGCTTGCCGCTCAAGGCCGGCACCGCTTCGGTCACGTTGGCCAGGCTGCGGAAGGGTTCGCGCTCGCGGGCGGTCACGACCTGGCGCGCCTGGGCCATGTCCATGCCGGGCACGCTGGCGCTGATGGCTTCGGCGCTGGCGGTGTTCAGGTTCAGGCTGGTGCGGGTCGGCAGCACGGTGACGTGGGGTTCGAGCAGCGCCAGGCTGCTGCGGCTGATGCCCAGCCAGCCGAGTTGGGCGTACTTCCTGGGCAGCAGGGCGGTGCGCGAGGGCATGGGGTCGCTCAGGGCCAGGGCCATGGTGTTGCGCAGCTCGTTGGCAGCCGTGGTGAGTTCGGACGCAGGCAGGCCGAGCTGGCCGTAGAGCTTGGTGAAGGCGAGCAGGTCGGGTTCGGATAGCTCGACCTTGGCCTGCGCACCGGCGCCCACGGTGCGCACCAGGTTGAGGAAGTTCAGGTGCGACTGCATGTCGATCACCTCGCCGGACAGAAAGGCCTCCAGCATGTGGTCGCTGGTGTTGTTCTTGTCGGCGGCCAGAAAGCTGGACAGGCGCGCCTCTTCCAGCGGCATGGCCCAGGGCTCGCCCAGGTGGTCGCCGTTGCCGTTGCTCTGGTTGCCGCGCGCGTCTTCGCGCAGGATCAGGCGCGCCCAGTCGAGCGCGCCGGTGAGCACCCAGCCGGCCTGCACCCGCTGGCGTTCGGCCTGCTCCACCTCTGTGGCGCGCCATTGCTGCCACAGCGCGGCCGACGCCAGGGTGGCCACCAGGGTCACCACCAGCATGGCCAGCAGCAGCGCGGCACCGCGCTGCCTGGCGCGGACGGGTTGGAGCTGGCGTGCCATCAGCGGCCGGCCTCCAGGGTGGGGCGCACCCAGTCGCGCACCAGAAAGCCGTGCAGGCCTTCGCCGTTGCCCAGCGCGAGTTCCAGCCGCACGCCGTTGGGCAGGGTGTCGGTGCTGCCGCCGCCGGCGCCGGTGCCGCCGCTGGATTCGCCCGCGCCCACCGAAGACTGCGGGTTGCCCCAGGTTTCACCGCGGTGATAGAACAGTTGCCACTGGTCGATGCCGAGCAGGGCGATGGCGCTGTCGGTGCCGGCGTTGCCGGTCTGCGAGGGCAGGGCGCCACGGCCCCATTCGGCGGCACGCTGCCAGGCACGCGCCAGTTCGTCGCGGCGCAGCAGCGGGCCGGACTGCCAGCGCACCCACTGGCCGCTGGCGCTGCCGCTGGAGGAAATGATGGGCAGGCCGGCCAGGGCCACGCCGGTCAGGCGCGTCCAGGCCACGACGCGGATGCCGCGGCTTTCGAGTCCGGTGTCGCCGCTGTCGCGCCGCGTCATGCGCAGCACCTGGCCGTTGAAGTCCAGCGCATTGACTTCGCCGGTGTCGATCAGCGCGTCGAGGTCGGCGGCCCACTGGCCCATGGCCGCCTGCATGCGCAGCAGGTCGTCGGCACGCTGCTGGGTGAGGGTCTGGGTGCGTGTCATGCCGTCGAGCGAACGCCAGCTGAGCAGCGCCAGCAGCGAGAGCACGACGATGGCCACCAGCAGTTCGATCAGGGTGAAGCCGCGCGCCATACGCCGAGCTGCACCCGCCGGAGGCACCGGGGAGCCGTCCTGGCCGGGCCGAAGGCGACGCAGGAGGTGCTTCATGTGCTTCATGTCAATACCGCCCCATCACGGTCGACAGCGAGAGCAGGCGCACGTTCGCGCCATCAACCGCGGCCTCGACCACCGTGTCCACACGGCGGAAGTTCGGGTTGGGCGTGGGCAGCACCGACACGCGCACGCGCATCTCGCGCCCGGCCTGCACACAGGCGGTATCGCTGTCGCCGGTGCCGGGCAACTGGCGCTGCAGGCGCAGGCGGGTGAGTTCGTTCTCGGCGCAGAGCTGGGCCAGCCACTGGTCGCTCTGACGGCTGGAGGCGCGGGTGAGTGCGCCGGTGGCTTGCAGGCCAGCGGTCAGGGTGATGGCCACCACCGCGAGGGCCACCAGCACCTCGATCAGGGTGAAGCCGCGCGAGCGTTTCATGGCGAGGCGGCCAGCACGGTGAACGGGGACAGGCCGTCGGTGCCCAGGGTGAGGCGGCGATCGCCCTGCACCAGCACCACGCGCTGCGCGGCGATCAGCGGCTCGGGCCCGAGCACCAGGGTTTGTGCGCCCGGCGGCTGCAGCACCTGGGCCTGGGTGTCCGGGCTGAGCCAGTCGCGTGGCCCGGCCAGCGAGCCGGGGCCGGCCTGGGTTGGCAGGCCGAGGAATTCAAAACCCTGCGGCAGGCTGCGCCAGACCACCGGCAGGCCGCTGGTGCGCGACTGGGCGCGGGCGGATTCCAGCATGGCGGTCAGGCGCAGGCCTTCGCGCTCCAGGCGGGTGCTGCCGTCGTCGCGCATGGCCAAGCTGACGCCGGCGGTGGCGAAGGCCACGATCACCAGCACGATCATCAGCTCGAGCAGGGTGAAACCGCGCGCCGGGCTGGCCATGGTCAGGGGCGCTGCAGGGTCGGGCAGGGCGCCAGGTGGCTCACTGCCAGCTGCCGATGTCTGCGTCGCGGCCTTCGCCGCCGGCCTGGCCATCGGCGCCCAGCGAGAGCACGTCCACCTCGCCCTTCAGGCCGGGGTTGATGTACTGGTACGGGCGGCCCCAGGGGTCGCTCGGCAGCTTGTCGAGGTAGGGACGCCAGTTCGGCGGCACCGGGCTTGCCGAGGGTTTGGCGACCAGGGCGTTGAGGCCTTGTTCGGTGCTCGGGTAACGCTGGTTGTCCAAGCGGTACAGCTTGAGCGCCTGCATCAGGTTGTTGACGTCCGTCTTGGCGGCGGTGACGCGGGCGTCGTCTGCACGGTCGAGCACGTTGGGCACGATCAGCGCGGCCAACACGCCGATGATGACCAGCACCACCATGAGTTCGATCAGGGTGAAACCGCGCTGCGCGCCGCGCCGCAGACGGGCCAGGGGCGCAGGGGTTTGAGGGATTGGGGTGGTCAGGTGTTGCAAATCAATCTCCCGCATACACAGCTGCGGTTGTCAGGCCGTGGCGGCCGGGCCAGAAATCGCTGGTCGTCGATCATAATGCGCGCATATGAAGAAGGTGCCCGCTTTCGGCCATTCCGGTTTTCTGATGGAAAGCCCCGCTGCCCTGCAAACCGCCGGACGCCGCGGGCCGACCGTGGCCGCCGGCCTGCTCTGGCTGGCCGCGGGCCTTAGCGCCGGTTACTGGGTGTTGCTGGCCTGGGGCCGCACACCGGTGGTGCCGGTGTCCACCCTGGCGCAGACGCCACTGGCCGCCGATCCGGTGGCGGTGGCGCGCACCCTGGGTTCCGTGCCTTCGACCGCTGCGCCGGCGGCGGGTGTGGTTGCCGCCGCACCGCCGCGCTACAACCTGCTGGGTGTGGTGGCGGTGGGCACGCAGGACGGTGCCGCCCTGATCGCGGTCGATGGCCAGCCTCCCCGGCCTTACCGGGTGGGCGCGTCGCTCGATGACAGCAGTGGTCTGGTGTTGCAGGCCGTCACGCGCAGCGCCGTGCGCCTGGGGCCGTCGCTGGGTGTGCCAGCCACGGTTGAGCTGACTCTGCCCGAGGCCAGCACGCCCGTCTCCTGAACGGGCCCGGTCGGGCTCAGTTTTCCAGCAAGCCTTGTGCCGCGAGCAGCAGCGGCCAGGCCAGCAGCGCGCCTGTGCCCTGGCCGACGCGCAGACCCAGGTCCAGCAGCGGCAGGGCCTGCATGTGGATCAGCAGCATGCGGTGGCCGGTGTCGGCCGCCCGGTGGGCGAATACCAGATAGTCCGTCACGGCAGGGTTCAGGCCGCGCGCCACCAGGGCCGCGGCGCCGGCCACGTAACCGTCCACCAGCACCACGCGCCGCTCGCTGGCCGCCTGCAACATCGCGCCGGCCATCATGGCAATCTCGAAACCGCCCATGGTCGAGAGCACGTCCAGCACGCCGATGGCCTTGCGGTGGCGGCTGGCGGCGGTGGAGAGTTTTTCGATGCGCTGCTGGTGCAGGCTGTCGTCGAGCAGGCCGTCGTCGCGCCCATAGGCATCGGCCAGCGGCACGCCACACAGGCGGGACAGCAGCAGCGATGCGCTCACGTGGTTGGCCACGCCCAGATCACCGAGCGCGATCACATTGCCCGGCAGATGCCGCACCACGTCCATGCCGGCGTGCAGGGCCGACACCGCCTGCGCCTGCGACATGGCAGGCCCCAGCAGCAGGTTGCGCGTGCCGTGGCCGATCTTGCGTGGCAGCAGCGGCGCTCGGCGGTGCGCTTCCTCGGGCAGAGTCACGTGGGTGGCGACGCCGGCATCGACCACGGTGAGCTCGAAGCCGTGCGTCTGCGCCAGCGCGTTGACCGGGGCCAGGCCCAGCAGCAACTGAAACACGTGTTCGGCGGTCATGGACTGCTCCAGGTCCGACATGCCTTCGTCCGCAATGCCATGGTCGGCAGCGAACACCACCAGTTGGGGGGATTCGAAGGCCAGCAGGTCGAACTCGAGCGGGCTGTTGCTCTGGATGCGGGCGAGCTGCTGCACCAGGACTTCCATGCGGCCCAGCGCGTGTTCGGGCGCACCGGCCGGTGCCAGGCGTTGCTGGATGGCGTGCTCCAGCAGCGTGTCGGTGGTGGGCTTGATCGCTGGCAGCTTCAGGCTGGCGGGCAATTCGGGCGCGCGCCGCGTGATGGGTGCGAAGACAGGATCCAGGGCCATGGCGGATGGGTTCGGCTCAGCTTTTGAGGAACAGACGGTACACGGGATTGGCAGTCTCTTCCACGTACGGATAGCCCAGCGTGCCGAGGAATTTGTCGAACGCCTTGTTGTCCTTGTCCGGCACCTGCAGGCCGACCAGGATGCGGCCGTAGTCGGCGCCCTGGTTGCGGTAGTGGAACAGGCTGATGTTCCAGCCCGGCCGCAGCAGGCTCAGGAACTTCATCAGCGCGCCTGGCCGCTCGGGGAACACGAAACGCAGCAGGCGCTCGTCCTGCGCCAGCGGAGAATGCCCGCCCACCATGTGGCGGATGTGTTCCTTGGCCAGTTCGTCGTGCGTCAGGTCCAGCGTCTTGAAGCCGTGGCGCACCAGTTTGGCGGCGATCTTGGTCGACTCGCCCTTGCCGTGGGTGGTCAGGCCGACGAACACGTGGGCCGCGTTGCCGTCGTGAATGCGGTAGTTGAATTCCGTCACGTTGCGCGGCCCGCCCGGCAGCTCGCCGATGGCCTCGCAGAAACGGCGGAAGCTGCCGCGTTCTTCGGGAATGGTGACGGCGAACAGCGCCTCGCGCTCCTCGCCCACCTCGGCGCGCTCGGCGACGAAACGCAGGCGGTCGAAGTTCATGTTGGCGCCGCACAGGATGGCGGCATAGGTCTGGCCGCGTGTCTTGTGTGTCGCCACGTACTGCTTGATCGCCGCCACCGCCAGTGCGCCCGAGGGCTCGACGATGCTGCGGGTGTCGACGAACACGTCCTTGATGGCGGCGCAGACCGCATCGGTGTCAACCACGATGTAGTCGTCGACCAGCTCACGCGCCACCCGGAAGGTTTCCTCACCCACCAGCTTGACCGCCGTGCCATCGGCGAACAGGCCGACATCGGGCAGGGTGACCCGCTGGCCGTCGTGGACCGACTGAAGCATCGCGTCCGAGTCGGTCATCTGCACGCCGATCACCTTGATCTCTGGGCGCACCGCCTTGATGTAGTTGGCCACGCCCGAGATCAGGCCGCCGCCGCCAATGGCGACAAACACCGCGTCCAGGTGGTCGGAGCCCAGGCTTTGCAGCTGGCGCAGGATCTCCATGGCAATGGTGCCCTGGCCCGCGATCACGTCCGGATCGTCAAAAGGGTGCACAAAAGTGAGCCCCTGCTTCTTCTGCAGGGTCAGTGAATGCGCGTAAGCATCCGAATAACTGTCGCCGTGCAGTACCACCTCGCCGCCAAAACCCCGCACCGCATCGATCTTTACCTGCGGCGTGGTGGTGGGCATCACGATCACCGCGCGGGTGCCGAGCTTGCGCGCGCCGAGCGCCACGCCTTGCGCGTGGTTGCCCGCCGAGGCGCAGATCACCCCCTTCTTCAGCTGTTCGGGCGAGAGGTGCGCCATCTTGTTGTAGGCGCCGCGCAGCTTGAAGCTGAACACCGGCTGCTGGTCTTCGCGCTTGAGCAGCACGGTGTTGTGCAGCCGGCGGCTCAGGTTGCTGGCGGGCTCCAGCGCCGACTCGACCGCCACGTCGTAGACACGGGCGGTGAGGATCTTTTTCAGGTAGTCGGCCGGTCCCATGGTGGTGATCGGCGATGCATCCGGTGCGGTGCGGCGGGGTTTTGGGGTTGGGCTGGCTGAGGGTGACGGCATGGTGTTCCTTGGCGCACATCATATCGACGGCGAAAAAAAGCCCGGGCTGGCAGAACCAGACCGGGCTTAAATCCACCCGTGGAGGGTAGAGGAGACAACCGTAAATACAATGGCGCCAGTATAACGCGGCCATGCTGCGTTGCAACATCGCGCCGCGTATTTCTATGCTTTTTAGAGCGCTTTGCCCAATACCGTTGGATATTTCACGACAGGACACAACATGGAATGCACCGTCACCTGGACCGGCTCGGCCGGCACCCGCTCCCACATGGGTTTTGTGGCCGAAACCGGCTCAGGCCATGTGCTCACCATGGACGGTGCGCCTGACGCAGCGAAACCCGAAAACGGCGGTGCCAACCTCGCCGCGCGCCCCATGGAAACCGTCTTGGCCGGCACCGGTGGTTGCACGGCCTATGACGTGGTGCTGATTCTCAAGCGCGGCCGCCACGACGTGCGTGGCTGCAGCGTCAAGCTCACCACCGAGCGCGCCGAAGTTGATCCCAAGGTGTTCACCAAGATCCACATGCACTTCACGGTCAGCGGCAAAGGCATTCCGGCGCTTGCCGTGGAACGTGCTATCGCCATGAGCCACGACAAGTACTGCTCCGCCAGCATCATGCTGGGCAAAACCGCCGACATCACCACCAGTTTTGACCTGACCGAGGCGTGAACGGCCCCGGAGGCGCGCGGTTCAGATGCGGTGTGCCACCGTCGTCATCACCTTGGCCGCCGCGCGCATCAGCGCCTTCACTGGCGTCGGCAGTTCCACGGCCCCAGCCCGCTGGGCATCCTCGGCATGACGCGCTTCATCGTCTTTCATCTGCGCCACGATGGCGCGTGAGGCGTGGTCGCCGGGCGGCAGGCGGTCCATGTGGCTCGCCAGGTGGGCTTCGACCTGCCGTTCGGTTTCCACCACAAAGCCCAGACTCGGGCCACGCCCGAGGTAACCCGCGACCAGGCCCAGGCCAAACGCCCCGGCGTACCAGACCGGGTTGAGCAGCGACACCCGGTCGCCCAGCTCGTCCAGGCGCTCCTGGGTCCAGGCGAGGTGATCGGTTTCTTCCTGGCCAGCGGCTTCGAGTTGCTGCGCCAGGGCTTCATCGGCGGCTCGCGCCCCGAGTGGCCGGCGCGCGGCCAGCGCCTGCGCGGTGTAAAGCGCCTGTGCACACACCTCACCCACATGGTTGACGCGCATCAGCGCGCCAGACAGTTGCCGTTCCGCAACGTTGAGCTCGGGGTCGGTCGGCTTCTCAGGCAAGGTGGGGCAGCCGCGCGACGCCCGAGGCGCCACAAACAGGGTTCGCAAGGCCGCGTCGGCGGCGTTCAGGAGTGCATCGGTGGAGGCGGTCATGGTTCGCTCGTGTTCTGTGTCTGATTTGGGCTACATGCTGCCACGGTTTGCGGGCTGTCCGGGACGATGCAGGACTTGCCCCGAGTGCGAGAGCTGGAGTGGCTCTGAATCGCATGAACCGTCGATAGGTCGCATATCCATATTCGGGTAACTACTAACTACGTGGCATAGGTGCAACGAAACTGCATGTACAGAGCGCCAAAAGCGTTTTCCACCATGGCGTCATTCGTAACTTTCTGATGCAATCAGCCCAGCTTCCGAAATGGAGGTTGGCTCAGCGGCAAAGACCGCAGGCCCTTACATCAACCCTTGGAGAACCCTTCCATGAAAAAGACCCTGATCGCTCTGGCCGCTGTGGCTGCTGCCAGCGCCTCCTTCGCACAATCCAGCGTGACCCTGAGCGGCACCGTTGACGTCGGCCTTGAAGACCGTGGCGGCGCCAACAGCCCGCTGCGTATGGAATCCAGCCGCCTGGGCACCAGCAACTGGACCATCTCCGGCGCGGAAGACCTGGGTGGCGGCCTGAAGGCTATCTTCAAGGTGTCGACCTCGTTCAATGCTGACGAAGGCACCACCAACGGCAACGTGCTGGGCAACAACGACATGTTCGTGGGCCTGCAAGGCGGTTTCGGTTCCATCAAACTGGGCCGTTCGTTCAACCCAACGTTCTTCTACGCTTTGACCGCCAACAGCACCAAGGGTGTGACCGGTTACCAAACGCGTGCCAATACCGTTGAAACCGACGGTGTGTACGTTTCCAACCAAGTGCTGTACACGACCCCGAACTTCGGTGGTTTCTCCGGTCAGATTTCGTACGCTCCTTCCGAAGTGGCAGGCGCCAGCGCCCACCGCGGCGTTGGCCTGAGCTACGCAGCCGGCCCTCTGGTCGTGAACTTCGCTCACTCCAAGCTGGCAGCAGGCGTTCCAGGCGCAACTGTGAATTCACTGAACCTGATCGCTGCCTCGTATGACTTCAACGTTGCGAAGCTGCTGTTCACCTACACCGACCGCTCGAACGTCGCTTCGGACGCCGACAACACCTGGGGCCTGGGCGTGACCGTGCCTTTGGGCGCTGGTCAACTGTGGGCTTCCTATGACCGCAGCGAAGTCGGCGCGGGCACGACGCGCGTGATCCACGGCGGTTACAAGTACTTCCTGAGCAAGCGCACCACGGCTTACGTGAACGTGGGCAACAAAAAGAACGCTCTGGTTGGTTTCAATGGCTCGCCTGCAGACAAGGCCATCACTGGCTGGGGTGTGGGTCTGGCCCACAACTTCTGATCTTCCGCTGGCCTAGAGCCAGCTGAATCGGCAGTCAAAACCGCCTGCTCGCAAGAGCAGGCGGTTTTCTTTTTTTGGGCGCGGCCGACGGTTGCCGCCTTGTGTCAATCCAGCTTGTTTGTTGCGTCGTGGCAACGAAAATGCCGTAATTCACCCCGTTTTTCAGGGCTTACCCTTAGCGTCAAGGTCTTTCGTCCTACGATGCGTTGGTCAGTTTTCTAACTTTGTGGTGTTTGTCACCGCAATACTCTTAAGGAAGTAACCATGAAAAAATCCCTGATTGCTCTGGCAGTTCTTGGCTCCGTGGCCGGTGTGGCTCAAGCCCAATCCAGCGTCACGCTGTACGGCTTGATCGACGCGTCCGTGTCGTCCTCCAGCCAGACCATTGGCGGCGTCAAGCAAAAGTCGGTGACCCGTCTGGACTCCGGCAACCTGAACACCAGCCGTTGGGGCCTGACCGGTTCCGAAGACCTGGGTGGCGGTCTGAAGGCCATCTTCCGTCTGGAACAAGGCTTTGACGCAAGCAATGGCACCGCAGGTGCTGGCACGGCTTTCGCCCGTCAATCGTACGTGGGTCTGTCCGGCGGTTTCGGTACGGTCACCGTGGGTAACGTGTGGACCGCGATGGACGACGTGCTCGGCGCCACCAACAGCGGTTTCGATTCGCGCTTCTCTTCCAGCAACAATGTGTCGGCTGTGAAGGCTCTGTACGCATCCAACCCGGGCAACACCCTCAAGTACGTGTCGCCCAGCTTCGGTGGCTTCAGCTTTGCCGGCACTTACTCGCTGGACGAAGTCGCAGCTGTCAAGACCGACATCGCCGATTTCTCCGCAAGCTACAACGGTGGCCCGCTCTTGGTGAACTTTGCTTACCAAGTGCAAAACGATTTCGCTGCTCCCAATGATCTGAAGATCACCCACCTCGGCGGTGCGTACGATTTCGGTGCTGTGAAGCTGCTGGCCAGCGTGGGCCAAGTCAAACTGAGTACCGGCAAGGCGACCGACGCGCAGGTTGGCGTGGACGTGCCGCTGTCGTCGGCCGTGACCCTGTCGGGCGGCGTGTCGCGTTCCAAGGACAATGCGGCCGCTGGCAACGCCAAGCGCACCGGCGCTGGTGTTGCTGTGACCTATGCACTGTCCAAGCGCACCACCACGTACGCTGGCCTGAACGCAAGCAGCGAAAAGAACGCCGCTGGTGTGAAGACCGAGAAGGATCGTATCTTCGCCGTGGGCATGCAACACACCTTCTAAATCCTGAGCTGATGTTGATCAGCTGAAGATAAGAAGTCAAAAACCCACCGTGGCAACACGGTGGGTTTTTTTTATGGCTGGACTCGAGCGGACTTGTTCGCCGAGTGACCAGCTTTCGTTGCCTACTTTGAGGAGGGCGCCTTCGCTTTCTTGTCCGCAGCGCCCTTTTCCACGGCAGATTTGTCCGAAGGCTTGTATACCGCGCCGTTGACGGTCAGGCCTTCTGCGGACAGTTTGGCCGCGCGTTTGTCACCGATGCCCGATACCCTTTGCATGACGTCGCCCCAGTCTTTGAAGGACGAAGCTTTGCGGGCTTCCAGGATTTTGGTGGATGTGCCGGGTCCGATGCCCTTGACACTGTCGAGGTCGGCTTCGGTCGCTGTGTTGATGTCCACTGCCGCGATACTTGCGGTCGCCAGTAGCGACAGCAGCACAGTGCTCAAGATTCTTTTGATCATCGATTCCCCCGTTCTGAATGGTTGATTGACGGTGTGACCTGGCGGTGAGAAGCGCGGACGGCACCGTTGAAGCTGAATGGCTTCGGCTGTAAATATAGTTCTAAAGATTAAAAAATTAATCTTTAAATTGATTCAAAAGTATCTATTTAATGTTTTTTACGCTTTCTGCTGGCCTCGCTCCTATTTCCCCCTCCCGCCCGAACGAACGTGCGAATGCCTCAGAACCCTGGCGATCCACAGTGGCCGGTCTGGCCTTGCTGGCGACGCTGATGCTGGGGGGATGTGCCGGGCCGCTTGCGATAGAGGAGGAGTGGGCCGCAGATGGTGATACGCCCATCGAATCCGGCTCCACATCTCGGGCCGCGAGCCCTGCGCTGGAGAAGGCGGCAGGCCTGTTGTTGACCACACCGGAGGCGCATGCGCCGTGGGAGCCTTTTTTGCTTCCCGGCAAACGCCATGCGGCGTTCGAACCGGTGCAATCCCAGGGCCGGACCGCGTTGCGGGTGCAGGCCAACCAGTCGGTGAGCATCCTGCGTCAGCGTTTCGAGCCGCCTCTGATGTCGCCGGGGCATCTGTCGTTTTCGTGGCGCATCAATGGTCTGCCCCTGAACGCCGATCTGGCGGTGGCGGCACAGGCCGACGCTGCGGTGCGCATCGTGTTGGCGTTTGATGGTGATCGCAGCCGATGGAGCGCGCGCAACCATCGCCTGTCGGACATGAGCCGTTTGTTGACGGGCGAACCCCTGCCGTACGCCTCCCTGGTGTACGTGTGGAGTGCCAAGGACGCACCGGGCTCCGTGGTGGTGAATTCGCGCACCGACAGCATCCGCAAACTGGTGATCGACAGTGGCACCACCCACGTGGGCGTCTGGCGTGACCATGTGCGCGACGTGCGGGCGGACTTTCGCCAGGTGTTTGGCGAAGAGCCCGGGCCTTTGCTGCAGGTCGGACTGATGACGGACACCGACAACACCAACAGCCGGCTCACCGCTTGGTACGGCTCGTTGTTGCTGGAGCACGCGGTGGACTGAGGGTGCTCCCCGGGGTACCCCCTGGAGTGCGGTGAGGCGGTGGCCTGGACAGCGTGGAAGATTCCTTATCACTCACCTGAGCGTGGTGAAGGCATCCCGGTCGGACGCGGGTTACTCCTGTGCTTTGCGGGGAGCGTTTGTTGCATAGTGAGGCACCATATTTATTTCAGGTGTCAACGATGAAACAAACCTTCAAATCGACGCGTGTGGTCGTTTTGGGTGCTGCCCTTGCCGCGACAGCGATGGGACTGCAGGCCAAGACATTCAAGTGGACCAGTGCCAGTGACATCCCCACCTGGGACATTCATTCGCAGAACAATGCCCTGGGCAATGGCGTGCACGCCTCGGTGTACGAGTCTCTCGTTTACTACAACAGCAAGACCTTCAAGCCAGAGCCGGTTCTGGCAACCGCCTGGCAGCAGGTGTCCCCGACGCAGCTCAGAGTGAACCTGCGCACGGGCGTGAAATTCCACGACGGATCGACGTTCTCTGCCGACGACGCGGTGTTCTCGATCCAGCGTGCCATGACCAAAACCTCGAACTTCGGCGTCTATGCCCAGGGCATCGATCGTGTGGTCAAGGTGGACGCCAACACCATCGATATCTTCACCGTCGACCCCAACCCGGTGCTGCTCAACCAGTTGACCGAGCTGCGCATGATGAGCAAGGCGTGGGCGGAGAAAAACAATTCGACGCAGCCGAAAGACATCAAGACGCAAGACGAGAATTTCGCGCACCGCAACGCCATGGGCACCGGCCCCTTTGTGTTCAAGGAATGGCAACCGGATCAGAGGCTCGTGCTCACCAGGAACCCCAACTGGTGGGGCAAGTCCGAAGGCAACGTGACGGAAATCGTCTACACACCGGTCAAGGCGGTGGCCACGCGCATGGCGGCGCTGCTGTCGGGCGAAGTGGATTTCGTTCTCGATCCGAGTCCTCAGGATTTGCCCCGTGTTCGCTCGAACGCCGCGCTCAAGGTGATCGACGGGATCGAGAACCGCACGATCTTCTTTGGCATGGACCAGTTCCGGGACGAATTGCCGGGCAGCAACGTCAAAGGCAAAAACCCGCTGAAGGACCAGCGTGTGCGTCAGGCGCTGTACCAGGGCATTGACATCAACACCATCACCCGCGTGAGCCTGCGCGGACTGGGGCAGGCCACGGGTGCTCTGGTGGCACCCCAGGTGAACGGCTGGTCGGAAGCCGTGCACAAGCGCTATCCGTTCGACGTGGATGCGGCGAAGAAACTGCTGGCCGATGCCGGCTACCAGGACGGTTTCGAGGTGGACTTCGCGTGCCCTAACAACCGCTATATCAACGACGAAGCGATCTGCCAGGCGGTCACAGCGATGTGGGCGCGCATTGGTGTCAAGGCCAAGTTGCGAACGCTGCCGCTGGTGACCTATTTCCCCATGATCCAGCGCTACGAGGCGAGCATCTACATGCTGGGCTGGGGCGTGCCGACCTTTGACGCGTTGTACAGCTTGCAGTCGTTAACGCGCTCCGTCGGCGTGGGCGGTGACGGCAACTACAACGTGGGCCGTTACAGCAATCCGCAGATGGACGCACTGGTCGAACGGACGAAGAAAGAAACCGATCTGAAGCTGCGCACCGAGCTGCTGACGAAGGCGCTGGCGCTGCAGAACCAGGATGTGTCGCACATTCCCTTGTACAACCAGATCATTCCCTGGGCCATGAAGAAGAACATCGACGTGGTGCACCGTGCGGACAACCGCCTGGACTGGCGCCTGATCAAGGTAAACTGATTTTCGTCAATCGGTTTGGGGGTCGTGCACCGCATGGGGCGACCCTCTCTTCATTTTTCACACGATGTTTGCATTCATTCTTCGGCGACTGGCGCAGGCCGTTGTCGTCATGGTCAGCGTGGCACTGATCTCCTTCATGCTGTTCCAGTATGTGGGCGACCCGGTCGTCTTCCTGCTGGGGCAGGACGCCACGCCCGAGCAGATCCGCGAGCTGCGCGCCGACCTGGGCCTGGATCAACCCTTCATCGTGCAGTTCGGCCACTTCCTGGTCAACGCGGCGTAGGGCGAGTTCGGCCTGTCGTTGCGGCAGGGTGCCAAGGTGTCGCGCCTGATTGGCGAGCGCCTGCCGGCCACCATCGAGCTGGCCCTGGTTGCCGCCGTGCTGGCGTTGGCAGTCGGCATCCCGATGGGCGTGTACGCGGCGCTCAAGCGCGGCAGCTTCATGAGCCAGGTGTTCATGACGGTCTCGCTGCTGGGCGTGTCGCTGCCCACGTTCCTGATCGGCATCCTGCTGATCCTCGTGTTTGCCGTCACGCTGGGCTGGTTCCCGAGCTTCGGCCGCGGTGAGGTGACGCAGATCGGCTGGTGGTCCACCGGCCTGCTCAGCGCCAAGGGCTGGCACCACATCACCCTGCCGGCGATCACGCTGGCGATCTTCCAGCTCACGCTCATCATGCGGCTGGTGCGCGCCGAAATGCTCGAGGTGCTGCGCACCGACTACATCAAGTTCGCCCGCGCCCGCGGCCTGAGCGACCGCGCCGTGCACTTTGGCCACGCGCTGAAGAACACCCTGGTGCCGGTGATGACCATCACCGGCCTGCAGCTCGGTGGCCTGATTGCCTTTGCCATCATCACCGAGACCGTGTTCCAGTGGCCCGGCATGGGCCTGCTGTTCATCCAGGCCGTGACCTTTGCCGACATCCCGGTGATGGCGGCCTACCTGTGCCTGATCGCGCTGATCTTCGTGGTGATCAACCTGGTGGTTGATCTGCTGTACTTCGCGGTTGATCCGCGCCTTCGCGTGGAAAAGGCGGGAGGCCACTGAGATGAGTTCTTCTGCGTCGCGCATCCGGGCCCATGGCCGCGCCTTCGCGCACATCGCGGCCTTCCACCCCGAGCTAACGGCCTTGCGCCGCGACCTGCACGCCCACCCGGAGATCGGCTTCGAAGAGCACTACACCGCGCAGCGCGTGGTCGAGTCGCTGAAGGTGTGTGGTGTGGACGAGATCCACACCGGCATCGGCAAGACCGGTGTGGTGGCCGTGATCCGCGGCCGCCGCCAGGACAGCGGCCGTTTGATCGGCCTGCGCGCCGACATGGACGCGCTGCCCATGACCGAGCACAACGACTTTGCCTGGCGCTCTGCACGGCCCGGCATGATGCACGGCTGCGGCCACGACGGCCATACCGCCATGCTGGTGGGCGCGGCGCGTTACCTCGCCGAGACGCGCCACTTCAACGGCACGGCGGTGCTGATCTTCCAGCCCGGCGAAGAAGGTTTTGCCGGTGCCAAGGCCATGATCGAAGACGGCCTGTTCGATCGATTTCCGGTGGACTCGGTCTACGCCATGCACAACTGGCCGCAGATGCGCCCCGGTATGGTGGGCGTGAACCCGGGCCCCATGATGGCCTCGGCCGACCGCATCACCATCGAGATCACCGGCAAGGGCGGCCACGGCGCGCACCCCTACCAGACGATTGACCCGGTGCTGGTTTCTGCCCACATCATCACGGCGCTGCAAAGCATCGTCTCGCGCAATGTGCGCGCCATCGACAGCGCGGTCATCAGCGTGTGCGCCATGCAGGCCGGCGACATGGGCGCCTTCAGTGTGATGCCGGGCAAGGCCACCCTGGTCGGCACCGTGCGCACCTTCAACGCCGAAGTGCAGGCCATGGTGGAGAAACGCATCCAGGAGGTCTGCCTGGGTGTGGCGTTGGGCCTGGGGGCCACCGCCCACGTGAACTACGAACGTATCTACCCGGCCACCATCAACACGCGCGACGAAGCGCGCTTCGCGGCCGACGTGGCGCAGAAGCTGGTGGGCCACGAACACGTGGACCGCGATATGGACCCGAGCATGGGGGCCGAGGATTTTTCATTCATGTTGCAGGTCAAACCCGGCGCCTACCTGCGCCTGGGGCAGGGCGCCGAGAACGGCGTGGGCAGTTGCTTTCTGCACAACAGCCGCTACGACTTCAACGACGAGGTGCTGCCGCTCGGTGCGGCCCTGCACGCGGGCCTGGTGGAGCACGGCCTGCCCTTGGCAGACGAAGCCCAACCGGTCGCAAGAACCCATTCCGCCAACACAACAAACGCAACAAGGAGCGAAGCATGAACTTCAGGAAAACACTGGCAGCCGCACTGGCCACGACCGCGATGGCTGCCATGGGGGTGGCGTCGGCCCAGACGATCCGCATCGGCAACCAGGGTGATGCCCTGTCGATGGACCCGCATTCGCTCAACGAATCGCTGCAGCTCAGCGTGACCAACAACGTCTATGAGCCGCTGGTGGCGCGCGACCGCAACCTGAACCTCGTGCCTGGCCTGGCCACCAGCTGGAAACAGACCTCGCCCAGCGTGTGGCGCTTCGAGCTGCGCAAGGGCGTCAAATTCCACGACGGTGCGCCCTTCACCGCCGACGACGTGCTGTTCACCTTTGCCCGCGCCTCGGGCGAGGGCTCGGACATGATGAGCTACACCAACGACGTGAAGGAAGTGCGCAAGGTCAACGACTTCACGGTCGACATCGAAACCAAGGGCCCGTTTCCCATCCTGCCCGACGTGCTCTCGCTGCTGTTCATCATGAACAAGAAGTGGGCCGAGGACAACCAGGCGCTGCGGCCGGTGGACCGCCGCAAGGGCATCGAAAACGCGGCCTCGTTCCGCGCCAACGGCACCGGCCCGTTCCGCCTGCGCGAGCGCCAGCCCAACATCAAGACCAGCTTCGTGCGCAACGGCAACTACTGGGGCAAGATCGAAGGCAACGTGGTCAACGTGGAGTACACGCCGATCGGCAACGATTCCACGCGCGTGGCCGCGCTGCTCTCGGGCCAGGTGGACGTGATCGAACCGGTGCCGCTGCAGGACGTGGCGCGCATCAACGCCAGCGGCAAGAGCAAGGTGATGCAGGGCCCCGAGCTGCGCACCATCTTCCTGGGCATGGACCAGAAGCGCGACGAACTGCTGTACTCGAACGTGAAGGGCAAGAACCCGTTCAAGGACAAGCGCGTGCGCCAGGCGTTCTACCAGGCCATCGACATCAACGGCATCCAGCGCACCGTGATGCGCGGCGCCTCGCGGCCGACGGGGCTGATGGTCGGCCCCGGCATCAACGGTTTTGACGCTGCACTCGACAAGCGCCTGCCCTACGACCCGGACGGCGCCAAGAAGCTGCTGGCCGAGGCGGGGTATCCGAATGGCTTCGAAGTGGCGATGAACTGCCCCAACGACCGCTACGTGAACGACGGCAACATCTGCCAGGCGGTGGCCGCCAACCTGGCCCGCATCGGCGTGAAGATCAACCTGCAGGCCGAAACCAAGGGCACCTACTTCCCCAAGATCCTGCGTCGCGACACCAGCCTCTACATGCTGGGCTGGACGCCGGGCACCTACGACTCGCACAACGCCTTGAACGCCCTGATGCGCTGCGTCGATGACAAAGGCAGTGGCCAGTTCAACCTGGGTGCCTACTGCAACCCGAAGGTCGACGAGCTGACCCTGAAGGTCCAGTCCGAGACCGACAAGGCCAAGCGCGACGCGCTGATCAAGGAAGCCTTCCAGATCCACAACGACGACGTCGGCCACCTGCCGCTGCACCAGCAAGCGCTGGCCTGGGGCGTGGGCAACAACGTCGAGCTGGTGCAACTGGCCGACAACTTCATGCCCTTCCGCTACATGTCGGTGAAACCGGCGAAATAAGCCGGCACCGCACACCGCCGCGCGCCTCCGGGCCCGGCGGTGGTGGCGCATACAACCAGGTCTCCCCACGTGATCAGCCTCATCAAAAGAGGGCTCGACAGCGATGTCGGCCACAGTTTCAGAACCTCGCCCACCGCCATCGTGGCGGCGGTGATCGCGCTCATCTGCGTGTTCGGCGCGGTGTTCGCGCCCTGGGTGGCGCCGCACAACCCGTTTGACCTCGCCACGCTCGAACTCTCCAACGCCCGCCTGCCGCCGGCCTGGAGCGCCGAGGGCTCGCGCGAGTTCCTGCTCGGCACCGACGACCAGGGGCGCGACATCCTCTCGGCCCTGATGTACGGTGCGCGCATCTCGCTCGCGGTGGGCCTGGCCTCGGTGCTGCTGTCGGTGGTGATCGGTGTCAGCTTCGGCCTGCTGGCCGGCTTCCTGGGTGGCTGGGTCGACGGTGTGCTGATGCGGGTGTGCGACGTGATGCTGTCCTTCCCACCCATCCTGATCGCGCTGCTGATCGCCGGCGTGGGCCGCGCCCTGTTCCCCAACGCGCACGAGGCGCTGGCCTTCGGCGTGCTCATCATCTCCATCACGCTCACCGGCTGGGTGCAGTACGCGCGCACCGTGCGCGGCTCCACCCTGGTGGAGCGCAACAAGGAATACGTGCAGGCCGCGCGCGTCACCGGCGTGGCGCCGCTGCGCATCATGCGCAGCCACGTGCTGCCCAACGTCATGGGCCCGGTGATGGTGCTGGCCACGATCCAGGTGGCCACGGCCATCATCACCGAGGCCACGCTGTCCTTCCTGGGCGTGGGCGCACCGCCCACCTCGCCCTCGCTGGGCACGCTGATCCGCGTCGGCAACGACTACCTGTTCTCCGGCGAATGGTGGATCACCATCTTCCCGGGCGCCATGCTGGTGCTGATCGCCCTCAGCGTGAACCTGCTCGGCGACTGGCTGCGCGACGCGCTCAACCCCCGCTTGCGCTGAGACACCCGATGAGCCTGCTTCAAGTCAAAAACCTGGTCGTCGAATTCCCTGGCCGCCGCGGCACGCTGCGTGCGCTGGACGACATCTCTTTCGACATCGCCCCCGGTGAAATCCTGGGCGTGGTGGGCGAGTCCGGCGCGGGCAAGTCGCTCACCGGCGCGTCCATCATCGGCCTGCTCGAGCCGCCGGGCCGCGTGGCCTCGGGCGAGATCCTGCTGCACGGCAAACGCATCGACAACCTGCCCAACGAGCAGATGCGCAAGGTGCGCGGGCGCCAGATCGGTGCCATCTTCCAGGACCCGCTGACCTCGCTCAACCCGTTGTACTCGGTGGGCCGCCAGCTGATCGAGACCATCACCACCCACCTGCCGGTCAGCCATGCGGAGGCGCGCAAGCGCGCCATCGATCTGCTGAAAGACACCGGCATCCCGGCGGCCGAGCAGCGCATCGACCACTTTCCGCACCAGTTCTCCGGCGGCATGCGCCAGCGCGTGGTGATCGCGCTCGCGCTGGCGGCAGAGCCGCAGCTCATCGTGGCCGACGAACCGACCACCGCGCTCGACGTGTCGATCCAGGCGCAGATCATCACCCTGCTCAAGAGCATCTGCAAGCAGCGTGGCGCGGCGGTGATGCTGATCACCCATGACATGGGCGTGATCGCCGAAACCTGCGACCGCGTGGCCGTGATGTACGCCGGGCGCATCGCCGAGATCGGCCCGGTGCACGAAGTCATCAACCACCCGGCGCATCCCTACACCGCGGGCCTCATGGCCTGCATCCCCGACATGAGCCAGGAGCGCGAGCGCCTGCACCAGATCGACGGCGCCATGCCGCGGCTCAACGCCATCCCGAAGGGCTGCGCCTACAACCCGCGCTGCGAGAAGGTGTTCGACCGCTGCCACGTGGAGCGGCCCGAACTGCTGCCGGCCGGCGCCACACGCGCGGCCTGCTGGCTGCACGCCCAGTCAGGAGTGCCGGCATGAGCGCAGACATGATGGACCCCGCCGTGACTGCCGCTTCCGCCGCCGGGAGCGACGCCGCACCGCTGGTGCGCGCAACCGATCTCGCCAAGACCTTCGACGTCTCCGCCCCCTGGCTCAACCGCGTGCTCGAACGCCAGCCGCGCCAGCTGCTGCGCGCCGTCGATGGCGTGTCCTTCGACATCCCGCGCGGCCAGACGCTGGCCCTGGTGGGCGAGTCGGGTTGTGGCAAGAGCACGGTGGCACGCCTGCTGGTGGGCCTCTACGAACCCACACGCGGCGGCTTTGAGTTCGACGGGCAGGACGCGCACGCCGCCTTCAAGACCCCTGAAGGCCGCCAGCTGCGCCGGCGCATCCAGATGATCTTCCAGGACCCGTACGCCAGCCTGAACCCGCGCTGGCGTGTGGAAGACATCATTGCCGAGCCGCTGCGCGAGCACGGCATCGAAAGCCAGCCGGCCGCCTTGCGCGCGCGGGTCGACGAGCTGCTGCAGTCGGTCGGCCTGTCGCCGCTGGACCGCGTGAAGTACCCGCACCAGTTCTCGGGCGGCCAGCGCCAGCGCATCTCGATCGCGCGCGCCCTGGCCACGCAGCCCGAGTTCCTGGTGTGCGACGAACCCACCTCGGCGCTGGATGTAAGCGTGCAGGCCCAGGTGCTCAACATCATGAAAGACCTGCAGCGCGAGCGCGGTCTGACTTACCTCTTCATCAGCCACAACCTGGCCGTGGTGCGCCACGTGAGCGACCAGGTCGGCGTGATGTACCTCGGCCGCCTGGTCGAACTCGCACCCAAACACACGCTGTTCGACCAGCCGCGCCACCCCTACACGCGCATGCTGCTCGACGCGATCCCGAAGATGCACGACACCGGCCGCGCGCGCACGCCGGTGTCGGGCGAAGTGCCCAACCCGCTCAACCCCCCGAGCGGCTGCGCCTTCAACCCGCGTTGCCCGCATGCCAACGAACGCTGCCGCAGCGAGCGCCCGCAGCTGCTGCAGCTGGGTGGCATCCGCATTGCGTGCCATGCGGTGGAAGAGGGCAGGATCTAGGGGGCGTGACCTGTGCGCAACGCGCACGGTCACGTATACCGCTTGCTCCGCAAGTTGTTCTTCATCTCCTTGAGCAGCGGCTGCAGCTTGGTGCCGCCGATGCGCAGTGCCAGGCAGGTGGCCACCACGTCGATCACCATCAGGTGCATCAGGCGCGAGGTCATGGGGCTGTAGCGGTCGTAGCCCTCGGGGTGGTCGGCCGAGAGGTGGATGTGGCCGAGTTGCGCCAGCGGTGAGCCGCTGGTGGTGATGACAATCACGGTCGCGCCGTGCTTGCGGGCGATGTCGGCCGCGTCCATCAGGTCGCGTGTGCGGCCCGAGTTGGAGATGATCACCAGGCAGTCGCCCGGGCCCAGCAGCGAGGCGCTCATCACCTGCATGTGGCCGTCGCTGTAGGCGATGGCGTTGATGCCCAGGCGGAAGAACTTGTGTTGCGCGTCCTGCGCCACGATGCCCGAGTTGCCGGCACCGTAGAACTCGATGCGGCCGCGGTTCTGGTAAGTCGCCACCAGCGCGTCCACCGCCTTTTCGATCGCGTGGCTGGAGGCGTCGTTGCGGTACTTGAGGAACGCCGCCACCGTGTTGTCGATCACCTTCACCAGCACGTCGCCAGTCTTGTCGTCCACGTCCACGCTGCGGTGGATGAAGGGCACACCCTCGCTCACCGTGCCGGCGAGCTTGAGCTTGAAATCCGACAGGCCGTCGTAACCCATGCTGCGGCAGAAACGCACCACGGTCGGCTTGCTCACGTGAGCACGTTCGGCGAGTTCGGTCACCGGCAGGCTGGCGAAGGTGCGCGGGTCCAGCAGAACGAGCTTGGCCACCCGTTGTTCGGCGGGGGCCAGTGAAGGCAGGGAGGCTTTGATCCGGTCGAGCATGCTGGGTACCAGGTTACATCGGCGTGACGAAGAATGAAATTTTATTACACGATCTGTCGGATAATCCGGGCATGAACCAACTCGATGCCCTCAAACAGTTCACCACCGTCGTGGCCGACACGGGTGATTTCAAGCAGCTCGCAGCCTACGCCCCGCAGGACGCGACCACCAACCCCTCGCTGATCCTCAAGGCGGTGCAGAAGCCCGAGTACGCGCACCTGTTGAAAGACGCGGTCGCCCGCTACGGCGCGCAAGGGCTGGACGAGGTGACCAACCGGCTGCTGGTGCGTTTCGGTTGCGAGATCCTGGGGCTGATTCCTGGCCGGGTATCGACCGAGGTCGATGCGCGCCTGAGCTTCGACACCGAAGCCACCGTCACCCGCGCGCGCCGCATCGTCGAGCTCTACCAGGGCGAAGGCGTGCACATCGACCGCGTGCTGATCAAGATCGCCTCCACCTGGGAGGGCATCCAGGCCGCGGCGCGCCTGGAGCGCGAGGGCATCCACACCAACCTCACCTTGTTGTTCTCTTTCGCCCAGGCGGTCGCCTGCGGCCAGGCCAAGGTGCAGCTGATCTCGCCCTTCGTGGGCCGCATCTACGACTGGTACAAGAAGAACGCCGGTGCGAACTGGGACGAAGCCGCCATGGCCGGCGCGAACGACCCCGGCGTGCGTTCGGTGCGCCGCATCTACGAGTTCTACAAGAAGCACGGCATCCACACCGAAGTGATGGGCGCGAGCTTCCGCAACGTGGGCCAGATCACGGCGCTGGCTGGTTGTGACCTGCTGACCATCAGCCCCGAGCTGCTGGCCCAGCTGGCGGCCAGCGACGCGCCGCTGAACCGCGCGCTGGATGTTGCCGCAGCGCAGTCGCTGGACATTCCGTTCGAGACCCACGACGAAGCCAGCTTCCGCTTCGCGCTCAACGAAGACGCGATGGCGACCGACAAGCTGTCCGAAGGCATCCGCGCCTTTGTGGCCGACACCATCAAGCTCGAAGCGCTGACCCAGGCCGCCTGAGCCTGTCGCGGCCGGGTGGCATCCCGGGCCTTACAGCGTCAGCAGCATGCAGTACACGTCGGTCTCGCTCACGCGCAGCCGCTGGCTGACCCGAAAACCCAGCTTCTCGTAGCGCGGCACGTTGGCGGCGTTTTCGGTGTCCAGCGCAATGGCCTGCATGTTCCCGCTCAGGCGTGCCGCATCGATCAGGCCGTGCATCAACCGGGTGCCGATGCCCTGGCCCTGGCGCTCGGGCAGCGTGCCGACCATCGTCAGGTAGTGGTGGTGCGAGGTGGGTGCCGCATGGCGCGTGCGGCGAATGTAGGCATTGAGCAGGCGCATGCTGCGCCAGGGCAGGCGGGGCAGCAGGCGCAGCGCCCGCCACGCCAGGCTCAGCACCGGCCCGCGGCGCGCCGAGTCTTCCAGCACACAGGCCGCCAGCAGCGAGCCATGAGCGTCAAAGATGCCGAGCAGGCAGTGGCCGGCGATGCGGCTGCGGTCGAACAGGTAGGCAAAAAACACCGCGCGCCAGTGCGCGGCCATCGGCTGGCGGTGGTCTTCGCCAAAAAGGTCCAGGAACAGTGGGTCCTGTGCGAAGGCGGCGCTCATCACGCGGACGAAGGCCCTGCGGTCTGCCTCTTGCAGGGTGCGTGTCGTCAACATCCGCGGCACGCCTGGTGCAATCGGTGCGATGACCTCATGCGGTGCAAGTGAGCGGTTGGCGGTTTGCATGATCAGGACGTTGGGGATCGGGACGTGTCTGCATGCCAGATCGATGCGAGCCAGGGAAGTTCTGCTGGCCTGGTTCACATCTTTGGACTGCGGACTTCGCAGGGTACACGCGAGGCAGCCACGCCACGCGCCTGCGGAGCCGGAGGACGTAAAAAAACCCTGCCGGTTGCCCGGCAGGGTTTTGGGGTCGGGATGAGGACCGCAGTCCTCAGGCCTGAACGCCGGGCAATTACATGCCCATGCCACCCATGCCACCCATGTCACCCATGCCGCCACCCGGCATGGCAGGTGCGTCGTCCTTCGGGGACTCGGCAACCATGGCTTCGGTCGTCAGCATCAGGCTGGAGACCGATGCGGCGTTTTGCAGCGCGGTGCGGGTCACCTTCGTCGGGTCCAGGATACCCATTTCGATCATGTCGCCGTAGGTGTCGTTGGCAGCGTTGAAGCCGTAGTTGCCCTTGCCGGCCAGGATGGCGTTGACCACCACCGACGGCTCGCCACCGGCGTTGGCCACGATTTCGCGCAGGGGCGCTTCGATGGCCTTGAGCACCAGCTTGATACCGGCGTCCTGGTCGGCGTTGTCGCCCTTGATGTCACCAGCGGCTTGGCGTGCGCGCAGCAGGGCCACGCCACCACCGGCCACGATGCCTTCTTCCACCGCAGCGCGCGTGGCGTGCAGGGCGTCTTCCACGCGGGCCTTCTTTTCCTTCATTTCGACTTCGGTGGCAGCGCCCACCTTGATCACGGCCACGCCGCCGGCCAGCTTGGCCACGCGCTCTTGCAGCTTTTCGCGGTCGTAGTCGCTGGTGGCTTCTTCGATCTGCACGCGCACTTGCTTCACGCGGGCTTCGATGTCAGCAGCAGCGCCGGCGCCGTCGATGATGGTGGTGTTTTCCTTGCCGATTTCCACGCGCTTGGCCTGGCCCAGGTCGGCCAGGGTCACCTTCTCGAGCGTCAGGCCGACTTCTTCAGCGATGACCTTGCCGCCCGTCAGGATGGCGATGTCTTCCAGCATGGCCTTGCGGCGGTCGCCGAAGCCAGGTGCCTTCACGGCCACGACCTTCAGGATGCCGCGGATGGTGTTGACCACCAGCGTCGCCAGGGCTTCGCCCTCGACGTCTTCGGCAATGATCAGCAGCGGACGGCCGGCCTTGGCGACTTGCTCCAGCGTGGGCAGCAGGTCACGGATGTTGGAAACCTTCTTGTCGTACAGCAGCACGAAGGGGTTGTCCAGCAGCGCCGATTGCTTTTCCGGGTTGTTGATGAAGTAGGGCGACAGGTAACCGCGGTCAAACTGCATGCCTTCGACGACGTCGAGCTCGTTCTGCAGCGACTTGCCGTCTTCCACGGTGATCACGCCTTCCTTGCCGACCTTGTCCATCGCGTTGGCGATGATTTCGCCGATGGAGGTGTCGCTGTTGGCGGAGATGGAACCGACTTGAGCGATTTCCTTGCTGGTGGTGGTGGCCTTGGAGGCCTTCTTCAGCTCGGCGATCAGGGCTTCCACGGCACGGTCGATACCGCGCTTGAGGTCCATCGGGTTCATGCCGGCGGCCACGTACTTCATGCCTTCGCGCACGATGGCCTGTGCCAGCACGGTGGCGGTGGTGGTGCCGTCACCGGCGTTGTCCGAGGTCTTGGAAGCGACTTCCTTGACCATCTGGGCGCCCATGTTCTGGAGCTTGTCCTTGAGTTCGATTTCCTTGGCCACGGACACACCGTCCTTGGTCACGGTAGGGGCGCCGAACGAGCGCTCGAGCACCACGTTGCGACCCTTGGGGCCCAGGGTGACCTTGACCGCGTTGGCCAGGATGTTCACGCCTTCGACCATGCGTGCGCGGGCTTCACCGCCGAAAATGACGTCTTTTGCTGCCATGTTGTTTCTCCGGAAAATTCAGGTGGATCGGTGATTACTTGGATTCGACAACCGCGAACAGGTCGTCTTCCTTCATGACCAGCAGCTCGTCGCCAGCGACCTTGACGGTCTGGCCGCTGTACTTGCCGAACAGAACGCGGTCACCGACCTTGACGTTCATGGCGGACAGTTCGCCCTTGTCGTTTTTCTTGCCGGGACCGACCGCCAGGACTTCGCCTTGGTCAGGCTTTTCGGCGGCGGCGTCGGGGATGACGATGCCGGAGGCGGTCTTGGTTTCGCTGTCAATGCGCTTGACGATCACGCGATCGGCGAGAGGACGAAGGTTCATTGCATCTCCTGGGTATGGAAAGGATGGTTGTTCAGGGCGGCAGACCCTGCCCGTCTGGGTGGGGCTTGCCGCTGATCGACTTGGGGGCGGGTGGTGTTAGCACTCAACCCCAGCGAGTGCTAATGATAAGGGCCGAAGGGGGCCTTTTCAAGGCGAGAGGGTGTTTTTATGTGTCTGCGGACAGCGCCAGCAGACTTTCGTCCATGCCGCGCCAGACATCCGCTGCGGCACGCGCAGCGGCTCGGCCCACATTCACTCACGTGCACATGACGGTGCGTTGACGGTGGCCGGGCGGTGTCCCCACGCGCCGCCGTGGCATGGCACTGGCGATGACGGCGCGGGCGCCAAACCTGTAACCTGCACCGGACATGGGCAGAGCCCGTGCAGACCGGTTCCATCACCCCCCCTAGACAACACCACAGAAGGATTCGACATGAGTGCATTCCAGATCGCCGTCGTCGTGGGCAGCCTGCGCCGCGATTCGTTCAACCGCAAGCTGGCACAGGCGCTGGTGCCCCTGGCACCCAAAGACTTTGCGTTCAAGCTGGTCGAGATCGGGGATCTGCCGCTGTACAACCAGGACGACGACGGGGCCCAGGCCGCTTCGGTGCAACGCCTCAAGGGCGAGATCGCCGCCTCGCAAGGCGTGATCTTCGTGACCCCTGAATACAACCGCTCGATTCCCGGTGTGCTCACAAACGCCATCGACCACGCCTCGCGCCCTTATGGCAAGAGTGCGTGGGCGGGCAAACCGGCCGGGGTGCTGGGCGTCTCGGTGGGGGCCATCGGCACCTCGCTGGCTCAGCAGCACCTGCGCAATGTGCTGGCGCATCTGGACATGCCGACGCTGGGCCAGCCTGAGGGCTTCATCCAGGCCAAGGACGGTCTGTTCGGCGCTGACGGTGGCATCGGTGCCGACAGCAAGGAATTCGTGCAGAAGTGGGTCGACGCTTATGCGGCCTGGGTGCGGCGCCTCAACGCCTGAGAGCGCGCACCGTGGTCGCCAGGGCCGGCGGCCTGGCGTGCGCGGCTGGCGTCAGAAGTGCGCCAGGTAGCCGCCGTCGACCGCCAGCACGTGTCCGGTGACGTAGCTCGCGGCGTCCGAGGCCAGGAACACCGCCGCACCGGCGATCTCTTCGGGCCGGCCCCAGCGGCCCAGTGAGCTGCGCTGTTGCAGCCAGGCGCTGGTGGCAGGGTCCTGCACCATGCCGGCATTGGTGTCGGTGGCGAAGTAACCCGGGGCGATGGCATTCACGTTGATGCCATGGCCGCCGAGTTCGGCTGCCAGCGCGCGCGTCAGCGCCTCCAGCGCGCCCTTGCTGGTGGTGTAGGCAGCGTCGCCGGCGCGTGCGATCGGTCCGGCGATGGAGGTCACATTGATGATGCGGCCGAACCCTTGGGCACGCATCGGGCGCGCGGCCTCGCGGCACAGGTGCCAGGCCGACAGCAGGTTGTGTTCGAGCAGCTCGCGCAGTGCCTGGGCGGGCAAGGCGTCAAATGGCTGGCGGCGGCGCTGGCCGACGTTGTTGATCAGGATGTCGAGCCGGCCGCTTTCGCCGATCAGGTGCGCCAGCGCGGCACTGGCCGCGGCTTCGTCGGCGACATCGAAGGGCAGGGCGTGGGCCGAACCACCACCGGTCTGGCCGGCCGCGCCGGTCTGTTGCACCGCTGCCTGCAGGGTGTCGGCATCGCGGCCGTTAAGCCAGACCGTGGCACCGTGGGCGGCCAGGGCTTGCGCCATGCTCAGCCCAAGCCCGCGGGAGGCACCGGTCACCAGCGCCACCCGTCCCTGCAGCGAGAACAGGGGCGAGATGGGAGCGGCAGCGGGAGTGGTGTGGGCGGCGGCGGGATTCACCGTGCGATTATCGGCCAGCCCCCCGGGGGACTATCGGGGGATGTGGCTGGCTCAGACCGAGAGTTCGGCCATCGACGACTCGGGGAAGGCCATCTCGGGCTCCATGGCGTCGAACGGCAGCGTGAAGTAGAAGGTGCAGCCTTCGCCGAGCGCGGTCTCGGACCAGATGCGGCCGCCGTGGCGTTCGATGATGCGCTGCGACAGTGCCAGGCCCGTGCCGATGCCTTCGAAGTCCATCGAGTGGTGCTGGCGCTGGAACATTACAAACAGGTTGTGGGCTTTTTCCAGGTCGAAGCCGACGCCGTTGTCGGCGATGTAGAAGGTGCGGCCACCGACCGGGTTGACCTTCCAGCCGATCTCGATGCGTGCCGGGTCGCGCGGACGGGTGTACTTGACCGCGTTGCCGAGCAGGTTGCCCAGGGCCTGGGCCAGCAGCATGGCGTCGCCGCGCACCACCGGCAGGTCGTTGTCGATCACCCACTCGATGCGGCGGTCCGGGTTTTCCTGTTGCAGGTGCCCGATCACGCCTTGCACCAGCGGGCCCATGGGCACCGGCTGCGACTCGATCGTGACGCGGCCCAGGCGCGCGTATTCGAGCAGGCCTTCGATCATCAGGCTCATGCGCTTGGACGCCTTGGCGATGGAGTTCTGGTACTGCAGCGCCAGCGTGTCCGCCGATTCGCCCATCTGCTCCTGCAGCAGGCTCACGAAGCTGGCGATGTGGCGCAGCGGCGCGCGCAGGTCGTGCGAGACCATGTGCGAGAACACGTCCAGGTCCTTGTTGGCCGCCACCAGCTGCTGCGTGCGTTCGGCCACGCGTTTTTCCAGTTCGCGGTTGAGGTCGTTCATGACGTCTTCCAGGCTCTTGGCCGCGGTCATGTCGCGCGTGATGCTGGACAGGCCTTGCAGGTCGCCGGCTTCGTTGCGCAGCGCGGTCAGCACGGTGTGGGCCCAGAAGCGCGAACCGTCTTCGCGCAGGCGCCAGCCGCGCGTTTCCCATTGGCCGTGCGCCTTGGCCAGGCGCAGCACCTGGCCGGGGTCGACCTCGTCTTCACCCGCGTTGTCGCCACAGAGCAGCACCTCGTAGGAGCGGCCCATGATCTGCGAGCGCGTGTGGCCGTGCAGCCGCTGGGCGCTCTCGGTCCAGTCGGTGATGCCGCCGTTTTCGTCCACGAAGTAAATGCAGTAATCCTGGATCGCGTCCACCATCAGGCGGTAGCGCTGCTCGCTGGCGAACAGCTCGGCCGAGCGCTCGCGCACCCGTTCTTCCAGGTCGCGGTTGGCGTGCAGCACGAATTCTTCGGTGCGGCGGCGCTCGGTGATCTCGTGCAGTTCGATGAAGATGCCCTCGACCGCACCGTTCTGCAGATCGGGGATGTAGTTGATCTCGTAGTAATTGCGCGAGCCGTCGAGGGCGGTGCGCTCGGCCTCGAAGGTCTGGGACTGGCCCGACAGGGCCTGGGCCACGCGCGGCAGGATGTCGGGCAGGATGTCCGGCCGCACCACCTGGCTCAGCGGCGAGCCCACCATGTCGGCCGGCGTCTTGCCGTAGCGCGAGGCGTGGGCCTGGTTGGCGAAGCGGCAGATCAGGTTCTTGTCGTAGTAGGCCAGGCGCGCCGGGATGCGGTCGGTGATGGCGCGCAGCAGGCTGTCGGGTGTGGAGGCTTCGTGTTCGCTGGCCGCGGCGTCCCCGGCCTGGGTCACCGTCATGTTGCCGTTGACGAACTGGCCCTCGGCGTTGAACACCGGGGTTGACGCCAGCTGCACGCGCAGCGCTTGGCCGTGTGCGGTTTGCAGCGCCAGCGTGAGCGGTTCGCTGTGGCCGCTCTGGTGCAGCGACTCCACATGGGCAGTGAGGGCTTCGCGCGCGCCCGCGGCCACCAGCTCGTGCAGGTGCGTGGGCGCCTCGCTGCGGCCCAGCCAGCCCAGCAAGGTCTGGTTGATGTGCAGGCAGCGTAGCTGGGCGTCAAAAGTCAGCAGGCCGCAGGGCGCCTGATCGCATAGCGCCCGAGCGCTGTCCAGCGCGGCCTGGAGTTCCTGCGTTCGCAGGGCGAGCAAATGCTCGACATCCAGCGCAGAGGTTTCCATCCCGGGGGGGCAGATAGGGGTGTCCATCGGTCAAGGCTCCAGATCGTTGCGTGCACGCCAAAAAATGGCTTGTACTCCCATATCGGACGCCAGAACGAAAAATTCAGACCGCCGCCCCTGTCAAACCTACCGGTGGTGTAGCGGCCGCATTCAAAAGCGCCGAGCCTGCATTTGGGTGCCGCACATTTTTGGTGCTTTCCCCGCCCTGATGAGGGTCCGATCACGACGGTCTCTTGGTCGGTCCGGACATGCGACCGGCCAAAAATCACAACGGCGGGTCAAGCCCGCCGTTGTGTCTGTGCTGCGCTGACGCGCAGCGGGCTTACAGCCCGGCCGCGGCACGCAGTGCCGCAGCCTTATCTGTCCGCTCCCAGCTGAACTCGGGTTCTTCGCGGCCGAAGTGGCCGTAGGCGGCGGTCTTCTGGTAGATCGGGCGCAGCAGGTCCAGCATCTGGATGATGCCCTTGGGGCGCAGGTCGAAGTGTTCGGCCACCAGGGCAGACAGCTTCTCGTCGCTGACGACGCCCGTGCCTTCGGTGTAGACCGTGATGTTCATCGGGCGTGCCACGCCGATGGCGTACGCCACCTGGATCTGGCATTGGCGCGCCAGGCCCGCGGCCACGATGTTCTTGGCCACGTAACGCGCCGCGTAGGCGGCCGAGCGGTCGACCTTGGACGGGTCCTTGCCCGAGAAGGCGCCACCGCCGTGCGGGCAGGCGCCGCCGTAGGTGTCGACGATGATCTTGCGCCCGGTCAGGCCGCAATCGCCTTGCGGGCCGCCGATGACGAAGCGGCCGGTCGGGTTGATCAGGTACTTGGTGTCCTTCAACCACTCCTTGGGCAGCACCGGCTTGATGATCTCTTCGATGATGGCTTCGTTGAAGCTGGCCTTCATCTTGGTGGCCGACTCGCTCTGGTCGGGGTGGTGCTGGGTGGACAGCACCACGGTGTCGATGCTGTGCGGCTTGCCGTCCACGTAACGCATGGTGACCTGGCTCTTGGCGTCAGGGCGCAGGAACGGCAGGCGGCCGTCCTTGCGCAGCTGGGCCTGGCGCTCCACGAGGCGGTGCGCGTAGTAGATCGGCGCGGGCATCAGCTCGGGCGTTTCGTCGCAGGCGTAGCCGAACATCAGGCCCTGGTCGCCGGCGCCGGTGTTCAGGTGGTCGTCGCTGGCGTGGTCCACGCCCTGGGCGATGTCGTTGGACTGCTTGTCGTAGCAGACCATGACCGCGCAGCCCTTGTAGTCGATGCCGTACTCGGTGTTGTCGTAGCCGATTCGCTTGATGGTGTCGCGCGCGACCTGGATGTAGTCGACGTGCGCGTTGGTGGTGATTTCACCGGCCAGCACCACCAGACCGGTGTTGGTCAGGGTTTCGGCCGCGACGCGCGAGAGCGGGTCCTGCGCGAAGATCGCGTCGAGGATGGCATCGGAGATCTGGTCGGCGACCTTGTCGGGGTGGCCTTCAGAGACGGATTCGGAGGTGAAAAGGAAATCGTTCGCCATGTATAAACTCCAGACAGGTTGATCGGCGTTGCCGGGCTGTCCAAGTTCGGCGAACGCTTTAGCAGAATTTGTGAATCGCCCCGCAATTAGTTCCATAACTCGGCGATGGGCGGATTCTAGATCAAGCCCGCGTGACCGCTTGTATTCCTACTGCCTGTGGCCCTGCTGATCCTTTGTCTCTTTCGTGTCCTGAGCTGGTTGCCCTTGCCCGTGCTGCATGCGCTGGGCTGGTGTCTGGGCTGGTTGAGCTTTGCGCTGTCCGGCCGTTACCGGCGGCGCCTGTTTGCCCACGCGGCGCAGGCCGGTTACCCGCGCCGCGTGGCGCTGGCCTCGGTGGGTGAATCCGGCAAGCTCGTGGCCGAGCTGCCGCGCCTGTGGCTGGGCCGGCCGGTGCCGGTGCAGTGGGTCGGGGCCGAACACATCGAAGCCAGCCAGGGGCAGGGCGCGGGCGTGTTGTTCCTGACGCCGCACCTCGGCTGCTTCGAGATCACTGCCCAGGCTTATGCGCAGCGTTTCGGTGCCACCAACCCCATGACCGTGTTGTTCCGGCCGGCGCGCCAGCCCTGGCTGCGTGATCTGGTGGCCGGCGCGCGCCAGCGCCCGGGCCTGTTCGCCGCGCCCACCACGCTGGCCGGCGTGAAGCAGCTCATCAAGGCGCTCAAGGCCGGCCAGGCGGTGGGCCTGTTGCCAGACCAGGTGCCACCCGAAGGCCTGGGCGTGTGGTCGCCCTTCTTCGGCCGCGAGGCCTACACCATGACCCTGTCGGCACGCCTGGCCCAGGCCGGGCGTGTGCAGATCCTGCTCAGTTGGGGCGAACGGCTGCGCTGGGGCCGGGGTTACCGGGTGCATGTGCGGCCGTTCGAGCCACTCAACGGCGGGCCGCTGGCGGACGACCCGGCGCAGGCAGCGCTGCAGATCAACAAGGCCATGGAAGCGCTGGTGCGAGAATGCCCCCCCCAGTACCTGTGGTCCTACGACCGTTACAAGGCGCCACGCCGAGCGGCCGCGCCCCCGCCCTGATGTCTTCCTCCACACCCAACCCCGACGACGCTGCCCTGCCGCGTGGCAACCTGGCCAACCGGCTGGGTGTGGCCTTCATGCGCGTGCTGGCGGCGCTGCCCCTGTCCTGGGTGCGTGGCCTGGGCTGGCTGCTGGGGCAGGTGCTGCATCTGGTGGCGGGCCGGCGCCGGCGCATCGCGCGCATCAACTGGGGCCTGTGTTTCCCCGAGCACAGCACCGCCGAGCGCGACCGCGCGGTGCGCCAGCATTTCGTGCACTTCGCCCAGGCCTGGCTGGACCGCAGCTGGTTGTGGGAAGCGCCACTCAAGACCGTGCAGCAGCGGCTGACGCTCACGGGTGATCTGGATGCGCTCGCGGGCAACGAACCCACGGTGATCTTCGCGCCGCACTTCGTCGGCATGGACGCGGGCTGGATCGCGCTCACGGCGCACCTGGAGCGGCGCTTCTGCGGCCTCTACGCCGAGCAGCTCAATGCCGACGTGGACCGCTGGATGGCCCAGGGGCGCCAGCGTTTTGGCAACCCGCATGTGGTGGGCAAGCGCCAGGGCATCAAACCGCTGGTGGCCGCCATGCGCCAGGGCCTGCCGCTGTACCTGCTGCCCGACATGGACCACGGCATGCGCGACGCCGCCTTCGTGCCCTTCTTCGGCGTGCAGACCGCCACGCTGATGTCGCTGCCGCGCCTGGCGCGCCTGGGCCGCGCGCGCGTGGTGCCGGTGTTGAGCCGGCTGACGCGCGACGGGTACGAGGTGCGGGTGGTGCCGCCCTGGCCCGACTATCCCACCGACAACCCGGAGGCCGACACGGCCACCATGAACCGCTACCTGGAGGACTACATCCGCCAGGCGCCCCAGCAGTACTACTGGGTGCACAAGCGCTTCAAGACCCGGCCGGAGGGTGAGGCCTCGTTCTACGCCGACATCTGACGCCGCTCAGGTGCCGAGGAATCCGCCGATCAGGGCCGCCAGCCGCGCCGGCTGCTCGTGCACGATCCAGTGGGTGGCGCCGGGCACCCGTTCGATGCGCAGGTCGGGCACAAAATCGTCCAGCCCGTCGAGCAAGGCCTCGGGCAAGGCCGTGTCGCCCAGGCCCCAGATGACGAGGGTGGGCTGGCTCACCGCCGCCTTGTCGCGTGGCACCTGCACCGCAGCGGCACCCGCATCGTCCGGGCTGGGCGGGCGCAAAGGCGAGGCGGCGTAATACGCACACGGGCCCGCCAGGCCCTGGCGCCAGACCGCGCGGTAACGCTCGCGCATCGCCTCGTCGAGCCAGGCGTTGGGGCCGCTGTGGGCCGCCATGTTGGTGAAGAAGGGCCACAGGCGGGCGAAGTCGTTCTCGGCCAGCAGCGCAGCGGCGTCGGGCCGCGCGAGGAAATTCATGTATGCACTGGACGCCTGTTGAGCGGGCGAGGAGGCGAGTTCACGCTGGAAGGTGGCGGGGTGCGGCGCGTTGACGATCACCAGCCGCTGCAGCATGGCCGGGTGTTGGGCGGCGAAGCCCCAGGCCAGCGCGCCGCCCCAGTCGTGCGCGACCAGGCCGGCAACTTGCCCCGGGGTCGGGCTGTCGGCGGTGATCACGTGCACCAGCTCGCGCAGGTCCTGCATCAACGGTTTGGCGCGGTAGGCGGCAGTCTCAACGGGGGCGCTGGAGCGTTCGTAACCGCGCAGGTTGGGCGCTACGCAACGGTAGCCGCCGTGCTCGGGGCGCGCAAAGTGCTCAAGCAGCGTGTCCCAGACGAAGGCGGCTTCGGGGAAGCCGTGCAGGAACAGCAGCACCGGGCGGCCCGGCTCGCCGGTGGCGCGGCAACTCAGCGTGATGCCCTGCGGCAGGGCTTGTTCAAAGGTCTGGATCATGCGGCGGGCTCGGTGGGCGCCCGCGGGGCTTCAGTCCAGCGCGGGCGGTTCGTCGTCTTCGATGGCGGGCGCAGGCTGGGGCTTGATCGCGCCGGCTTCGTGCGTCCATGTCCAGAGCAGCTGCGCCACCTCGTCCAGCCCCTTTTTCTTCAGGGCCGAGAACAGTCTCGCCTCGCCGCCGCCGGACTGCAGTCGCGCAATCGACAGCGCCTTTTGCGCCTCGGCGTGGTTGAGCTTGTCGGACTTGGTGAGCAGCACCAGGAACTTCAGGCCTTCTTCGACGCGCGGGCGGATCACTTCCAGCAGGATCTCGTCGAGCTCGGTCAGGCCCAGGCGCGGGTCGATCAGCAGCACCACGCCCCTGAGGTTCTCGCGCGTGAGCAGGTAGTTGCCCATCACCCGTTGCCAGCGCAGCTTGGCCTCGCGCGGCACGGCCGCGTAGCCGTAACCCGGCAGGTCGGCCAGCACGGCGTCGGTGACGCCCTGTTTGCCGAGCGAGAACAGGTTGATGCTCTGCGTGCGCCCGGGCGTCTTGGAGGCGAAGGCCAGGCGCTTTTGCTGCGTCAGGGTATTGATGCAGGTGGACTTGCCGGCATTGGAGCGGCCGACGAAGGCCACTTCGGGCACGTCCAGCGGGGGCAGGTGTTCGAGTTGCGGCGCGGTGGTGAGGAACCGGGCGGTGTGCAGCCAGCCGTGCGCAATCTTGGGGTCGGGGGTGAGGGTGTTGATGGTTTTTCCAGCTCGGTGGGGCGGGGCTTTGGGGCCCGGGGCGTCGTCGGAGGGTGAGACGGGCGAAGGGGCTGGAGTGGGTCGGTGGGTCATTTGGGGGCTTTCCCGGTGGGGCATTGTAAAATCGATTGGCTTTGTCCAGACAAACCGAGAATTCCCACAACGAACCCGTCGCGACCGACGCCCGCCCCGTCATGAAATTGCCTGTTTCCTTTCTTTGCGCCGCTGCAGCCGCAGCCCTGTCGTTCAGCGTCCAGGCTCAATCGGTCAAGCCCGATCTGGCCAAGGGCAGCGCCATGTATGGTCAGGTGTGCGTGGCCTGCCACGCGGCGGATGGCAATTCGACCACGCCGGCCAACCCCAAGCTGGCGCACCAGCACCCCGAGTACCTGGTCAAGCAGCTGCAGGACTACAAATCGGGCAAGCGCGACAACGCCATCATGAAGGGCTTTGCCTCCGCCCTGTCCGACGCCGACATGCGCAACATCGCCTACTGGCTGGCTTCGCAGAAGGACAACAAGACCGGCGCGGCCACCGACAAGGAGCTCGTGACGCTGGGCGAACGCATTTACCGCGGCGGCATTGCCGATCGCCAGATCGCCGCCTGCGCCGGTTGCCACAGCCCGAACGGCGCCGGCATCCCTTCGCAGTACCCGCGTCTGTCGGGCCAGCAGGCCGAGTACACCGCCACCCAGCTCAAGCATTTCCGTGACGGCACGCGCAAGAACAACGCGCAGATGAAGGACGTGGCGGCCAAGATGAACGACCGCGAAATCGCGGCCGTGGCCGACTACATCGCCGGCCTGCGCTGAAACGCGTTGCACGCACAAGCCCTTCGCGGTGGCTTGGGATATAAGCCTGCATTGATATTTGCCGGCACAATGCAATAAAACCGCCGGGCGTTGAACCGCCAGCCAATAAACACATCACATCAGGGCGCGTTCCGGGAACACCGGGGCCGCCCTTTTTGCTGCACCGTTCCGCCCCCGACATCCCCATGACCGTTTCCACCCAAGGCCTGCACATCCGCACCGGCTCGCGCATCGTCAGCGAGCTGGTCGAGTTGCTGTCGTCGATGCGTTTTGCGATCTCGCTGCTCACCGTGATCTGCATCGCGTCGGTGATCGGCACCGTGATCAAGCAGCACGAGCCCTTCATCAACTACGTCAACCAGTTCGGTCCGTTCTGGGCCGACGTGTTCGGCAGTGCCTACCTGTATTCGGTCTACAGCGCCTGGTGGTTCCTGCTGATCCTGGCGTTCCTGGTGGTGAGCACCAGCCTGTGCATCGTGCGCAACACGCCCAAGATCCTGGCCGACTTCAAGGCCTACAAGGAAAACATCCGCGCGCAAAGCCTCAAGGCCTTCCCGCACCGCGCCGAGGGCGCGCTGGGTGAAACGCCGGAAGTGGCGGCCAACCGCATCGGCCAGACCCTGCTGGGTTCGGGCTGGAAGGTGAAGCTGCAGTCGCGCGACACGCCCGAGGGCACCGGCTGGATGGTGGCGGCCAAGGCCGGCGCGGCCAACAAGATCGGTTACCTGGCGGCGCACAGCGCCATCGTGCTGGTGTGTATCGGTGGTCTGCTCGATGGCGACCTGATCGTGCGCGCGCAGACCTGGTTCAACGGCAAGTCCGCCTTCATGGGCGGTGGCCTGATCGCCGACGTGCCGGCGCAGCACCGGCTCTCGAGCCGCAACCCGACCTTCCGCGGCAACCTGCTCGTCACCGAAGGCACCTCGGCCAGCACGGCCATCATCGCGCAGCCGCAAGGCGTGCTGCTGCAGGACCTGCCGTTCTCGGTCGAGCTGAAGAAGTTCATCGTCGAGTACTACGACACCGGCATGCCCAAGCTGTTCGCCAGCGAGATCGTGATCCACGACAAGGAAACCGGCGAAGCCCGCGACGCGCGTGTGGAGGTGAACCACCCGGCCAGTTCCCACGGCATCAACATCTACCAGTCCAGTTTCGACGACGGCGGTTCGCGCGTGAAGCTGCAGGCCGTGCCCATCAACGGCCCGACGCGGCCGTTCGAGATCGAAGGCACCATCGGCAGCAGCACCGCGCTGAGCAATGGTGACGACAAGCTGACGCTGGAGTACACAGGCCTGCGCGTGATCAACGTGGAGAACTTCGCGGGCAGCAACGCCGCGGCGGGTGTGGACGTGCGCAAGGTGGACCTGCGCGGCTCGATCGAAAGCCGCCTGGGTTCGGGCCACAAGACCGTGACCGAAAAGACCCTGCGCAACGTGGGCCCCAGCGTGACCTACAAGCTGCGCGACGCCGCCGGGCAGGCGGTGGAGTACCACAACTACATGCTGCCGGTGGAGATCGACGGCGCGCGCGTGTACCTGCTGGGGCTGCGCGAGACGCCTTCCGAGCCGTTCCGTTACCTGCGTGTGCCGGTCGACGAAAAGGATGGCCTGGACGGTTTTGTGCGCCTGCGTGCCGCGCTCGAAGACCCGCGCATGCGCGAAGAAGCGGTGCGGCGCTATGCCGCGTCGGCGGTCGAGGACGGTCGGTCCGATCTGGTCGAGGCGCTGTCGGTCTCGGCCGCGCGTGCCCTGGGCCTGTTCGCCGGCGCCGAGTCGGTCAACGCCCCCGGTGTGCAGCCCGCGGCCGCCAACGGCGCCGCACCGAATGCGGTGCGTGGTGGCCTGCAGGCGGTGTCGGCCTTCCTGGAAAACAACGTGCCCGCGGCCGAGCGTGAACGCGCCAGCGACGTGCTGGTGCGCATCCTGAACGGCACGCTGTTCGAGCTGCTGCAGATCAGCCGCGAGCGCGCCGGCCTGGCGCCGCTGGAGCCGAGCGAGGGCATGCAGCGCTTCATGTCGCAGGCGGTGATCAGCCTGAGCGACAGCTTCTTCTACCCCGCGCCCATGACCTTCCAGCTGACCGACTTCACGCACGTGCAGGCCAGCGTGTTCCAGGTGGCGCGCGCGCCCGGGCAGAACATCGTCTACCTGGGCTGCCTGTTGCTCATCATCGGCGTTTTTGCCATGCTCTATGTGCGCGAGCGCCGCCTCTGGGTCTGGCTTTCGCCCGCCGGCGCGCAAGCCTCGCAGGCCACCATGGCCCTGTCGTCGAACCGCAAGACGATGGAAGCCGACCGCGAGTTCGATCTGTTGAAGACCCAATTGCTGAAGGTGCAAGCATGAATACCACCGCCGCCACGCAGACCATCGAGCTGAAGAAAGCGCAGAACAGCCACGGTCTGCAGCCGGGTTACTTCTCCCGCCGCAATGTCTGGGACTGGCTGTTCGCCGTGTTCGTCATCGCCGGCGCCACGCTGGCCTTCGTGCGCTACAACGCGGCCATGGACGGCTACGAGAAAGCCATCCTCTGGGGCACCGTGCCGGCCATGATCTGGCTGGGCTGGTTCTGGCGGCCGTTACGCGCGCTCACGGTGGTGGTGACGGCGATCTCGCTGCTGGCGCTCTGGCTTTACCAGGCGCCGGATGGCACGGCCGACCTGGCGCGCGCCGACCAGGTCTTCCTGCTCAAGTACTTCATCTCCAGCCAGTCGGCCATTTTGTGGATGAGCGTGCTGTTCTTCATGAGCACCGCGTTCTACTGGGTCGGCATGTTCAAGCGCGCGGGCGAGACTTTCGAGCTGCTCGGCTCGCGCATGGTCTGGGTGGCGATCACGCTGGCGCTGGTCGGCACCATGGTGCGCTGGTACGAAAGCCACCAGATCGGCCCGGACATCGGCCACATCCCGGTCAGCAACCTGTACGAGGTGTTCGTGCTGTTCTGCTGGATGACCGCCGCCTTCTACCTGTACTACGAAGACCAGTACAAGACGCGTGGCATGGGCGCCTTCGTGATGCTGGTGGTCAGCGCAGCGGTCGGCTTCCTGCTCTGGTACACCGTGATCCGCGAGGCCCACGCCATCCAGCCGCTGGTGCCGGCGCTCAAGAGCTGGTGGATGAAGCTGCACGTGCCGGCCAACTTCATCGGCTACGGCACCTTCGCCATCGCCGCCATGCTGGCCTTTGCCTACCTGATCAAGCAGAGTGCCACCGAGAGCCGCTGGTACAAGCTCGCGCCGCTGTGGCTGCTGGGCGTGGTGCTGTGTTTTGAACCCATCGTGTTCCGCCAGTCGGCGGCCGAGAATGGCAGCAGCTACTGGTTCGTTTACTTCGGCATCTCGGCACTGATCGTGGCCACCATCATGTTCGGCCGCCGGCGCATCGCCGCGCGCCTGCCCAGCTTCGAGGTGCTGGACGACGTGATGTACAAGGCCATCGCCGTCGGCTTCGCCTTCTTCACCATCGCCACCGTGCTGGGCGCCCTGTGGGCGGCCGAAGCCTGGGGTGGTTACTGGAGCTGGGACCCGAAGGAAACCTGGGCGCTGATCGTCTGGCTCAACTACGCGGCCTGGCTGCACATGCGCCTCATGAAGGGCCTGCGCGGCACGGTGGCGGCCTGGTGGGCGCTGGTCGGCTTGGCCATCACCACCTTCGCCTTCCTCGGCGTGAACATGTTCCTCTCGGGTCTGCACAGCTACGGCGAGCTCTGACAAAGCCGGGTTCCGGTGCGCCAGCGCGGCGCCCGGAACTCGCGCCATGCCTTTCGGTCTTACGATGGCAGAAACGCCGGCGCGGCATCTCCCGCCGCCGGAAGCACTTCAGCAAGGACGGCACCATCATGCTCATCCGCACACAAGACAATGGCTTCCAGCACCCGCTGGGCAGCGACATCACCCCGCCAGACGTGTACCGCAACCGGCGCCAGTGGTTGCTTGCCGCGGCGGCTGCGGGTGGGCTGGCGGCCTGGCCGGCTGGCCGCCAGGCTTGGGCGCAGGCGGCCTCGGCCACGCCCAAGCCGGGCCGGCTCGCGGCGCTGCCCGGGCGGCGCTCCACGGTGGAGGGCGCCGTCACCATGGAGGCGCTGACCTCTTACGACGACGTCAGCTCGTACAACAACTTCTACGAGTTCGGCACCGACAAGTCCGACCCCGTGGCCCACGCCAAGACGCTCAAGCCGCGCCCCTGGACGGTGGAGGTGGAAGGCCTGGTGAACAAGCCCGGCAGCTTCGATCTCGATGCCCTGCTCAAGCTCAGCCCGATGGAAGAACGCATCTACCGGCTGCGCTGCGTCGAAGGCTGGTCGATGGTGATCCCCTGGGTCGGTTATTCCCTGAGCGAACTCATCAAGCAGGTGCAGCCGCAGGGCAGCGCGAAGTACGTGGAGTTCGTGACGCTGGCCGACCCCAAGCAGATGCCCGGCCTGCGCTCCAACGTGCTGGGCTGGCCCTACGTGGAAGGCTTGCGGCTGGACGAAGCCATGCACCCGCTGACCCTGCTGGCCTTCGGCATGTACGGTGAGGTGCTGCCGAACCAGAACGGCGCGCCGCTGCGCCTGGTGGTGCCCTGGAAGTACGGCTTCAAGAGTGGCAAGTCGCTGGTCAAGATCCGCTTCACCGACAAGGAGCCGCGCACCGCCTGGAACGTGGCCGCGCCGCAGGAGTACGGCTTTTATTCCAACGTGAACCCCGAGGTCTCGCACCCGCGCTGGAGCCAGGCCAGCGAGCGCCGCATCGGCGAAGGCGGTGGCCTGTTTGCCAAGCGCCGCCCGACGCAGATGTTCAACGGCTATGCGCCGCAGGTGGCGCAGCTCTATACCGGCATGGACCTGCGCAAGCAGTTCTGATGGCCACCACGCGCCCGCGCCCGGCCGGCTCGCGGGTGAACCGCTGGCTCGGGCACGCCGCCGCCAAGCCCTTTCTCTTCGTGCTGGCGCTGGGGCCATTCATCTGGCTGGTGTACGCGGCCTTCGCCAACCAGCTCGGCGCCAACCCGGCCGAGGCGCTGATCCGCTCCCTGGGTGACTGGACGCTGCGTTTCCTGGTGCTGGTGCTGCTGGTCACGCCGCTGCGGGTCACCGCCGGCTGGCCGGCGCTGGCGCGGTTGCGCCGCATGGTCGGCCTGTTCGTGTTCTTCTACGCCTGCATGCACCTGCTGGCCTACGCCTGGTTCGACATGGAGTTCGATGCGGCGAGCATTGCGGCAGACATTGCCAAGCGGCCTTTCATCCTGGTGGGTTTCCTGGCCTGGCTGCTGTTGCTGGCGCTGGCCGCCACCTCGTTCAACCGCGCCATCCGTGCGCTCGGCGCGATGCGCTGGCAATGGCTGCACCGCGCGGTGTACCTGGTGGCCGGCCTGGCGGTGCTGCACTTCTTCTGGATGCGCGCCGGCAAGAACAACTTCACCGAGGTGTACGTCTACGCCGCCATCCTGGCCAGCCTGCTGCTGTGGCGGGTGTGGCGCCGCTGGCGCCAGGCACCCATGGTGGCCGCGGCACGGCGCACCTGAAGGAAGCGCCGGTCAGTTACGCGGCTTGCCGCCGCGCCAGCGGTCCACCAGCGCAATCGCCTCGCCCATGATGCCGCGGCGGAAGGCCAGCACACACACCACGAAGATGAAGCCGATCACCATGGTGACGGACTCGCCCAGGCTGTTGAACCAGTCGATGCCCGAGACCCGGGCCAGGAAGTGGCCGATCTCACCGAGCTTGTTCTCCAGCGCGATCACCACCGCCGCACCCACCAGCGGCCCCGACAGCGTGCCCAGGCCGCCCACCAGCGTCATCAGCACCACCGAGCCGGACATGGTCCAGTGCACGTCGGTCAATGTGGCGAAGCCCATGGCCAGGGTCTTGAGCGAACCGGCCAGGCCCGACAGCGCGGCCGACAGCACGAACACCAGCAGCTTGAAACGCTGCGTGTCGTAACCCAGCGAGATCGCGCGCGGTTCGTTTTCCTTGATCGCCTTGAGGATCTGGCCGAACGGCGAATGCACGATGCGCATGATGAGGAGGAAGGCTGCCGCCGTCACCAGCAGGGTGAAGTAGTACATGGTCAGGTCGTTGCCGAGGTCCAGCACGCCCAGCAGGTGCCCGCGCGGCACGCCCTGCAGGCCGTCCTCGCCGCCGGTGAACTTCATCTGCAGGCAGAAGAAGAACAGCATCTGCGCCAGCGCCAGCGTGATCATGGTGAAGTAGATGCCCTGGCGGCGGATCGCCAGCGAGCCAACCAGCCAGCCCAGCACCGCGCCGAACAGGGTGCCGAGCACCAGGCCGATCTCGGGCGGCACGCCCCAGACCTTGAGGGCGTGGCCGGCGATATAGGCCGAGCCGCCCAGGAAGGCCGCGTGGCCGAAGGACAGCAGGCCGGTGTAGCCCAGCAGTAGGTTGAAGGCCGAGGCGAACAGCGCGAAGCACAGCAGCTTCATCACCAGCACCGGGTACAGGCCGATGAAGGGCACGGCCAGCAGGCCGAGCAGCAACAGGCCGTAGAGGATGTTCTTGGAGGTGGTGTTCATGCCGGCTTCACTTTTCCTTGCCGAACAGCCCGGCCGGGCGGATCAGCAGCACGATGGCCATGATGACGAAGACCACGGTGGAAGAGGCCTCGGGGTAGAACACCTTGGTCAGGCCCTCGATGACGCCCAGGCCCAGGCCGGTGAGGATGGTGCCCAGGATGGAGCCCATGCCGCCGATCACCACGACGGCGAACACGATGATGATCAGGTTCTGCCCCATCAGCGGCGAGATCTGCATGATGGGCGCGGCCAGCACACCGGCCAGGCCGGCCAAGGCAACGCCGAAGCCGTAGGTGAGCGTGACCATCAGCGGCACGTTGATGCCGAAGGCCTCGACCAGGCGAGGGTTCTCGGTGCCCGCGCGCAGGTAGGCGCCGAGCTTGGTTTTTTCGATCACGTACCAGGTCAGGAAACACACCACCAGCGAGGCCAGCACCACGAAGCCGCGGTAGTTGGGCATGACCATGAAGCCGAGGTTGGTGGCGCCCGAGATCGGCGCGCTGTAGGGCAGGCCGGAGACGCCGTAGGCCGAGCGCAGCACGCCTTCGAGCATCAGCGTCAGGCCCAGCGTGAGCAGCAGGCCGTAGAGGTGGTCGAGCCGGTAGATCCAGCGCAGGAACAGCCGCTCGATCACCACGCCGACCAGGCCCACCGCCAGCGGCGCGAGCACGATCATGGTCCAGTAGTTGAGCTCGAAGTAGTTCATGCCCATCCACGTGAACACCGCGCCGAGCATGAACAGCGCGCCGTGCGCGAAGTTGATGACGTTGAGCAGCCCGAAGATGACGGCCAGCCCCAGGCTCAGGATGGCGTAGAACGAGCCGTTCACCAGGCCCAGCAGCAACTGGCCCAGCAGGGCGGACATGGGTATTCCGAAGAGGTCCATCGGCGGTGCGTCGGGTTGGGTGGGGCTGGGCAGGCTGTGCCGGTCGGGCGCCACGGGCCGGAGCCCGCGGCGCCTGTCTCACATCACTTCCAGAGCTTGCATTTGGTTTCGGCCTTGGTCGTGAAGACGGTGTCGCCCGGCAGCGTGGCGGCGATCTTGAAGTAGTCCCATGGGGCCTTGGATTCGGCCGGCTTCTTCACTTCCATCAGGTACATGTCGTGCACGTAGCGGCCGTCGGCACGGATGGAGCCCTTGCCGAAGAAGTCGTTGATGGGCGTCTTCTTGAGGTGCTCCATCACCTTGTCGCTGTCGGTGCTCTTCACCGCTGCAACCGCCTTCAGGTAGGTCGTGGTGGCCGAGTAGTTGGCGGCCTGGATGCTGGTGGGCATGCGCTTGGCCTTGTCGAAGAACTTGCGCGCGAAGGCGCGGCTGGCGTCGTCCTTGTCCCAGTACCAGCTGTCGGTGAGGTACATGCCCTGCGTGTCTTTCAGGCCCAGGCTGTGCACGTCGGTGATGAACATCAGCAGACCGGCCAGCTTCATGGTCTTGGTGATGCCGAACTCGCTCGCCGCCTTGATAGAGGCGATGGTGTCGCCACCGGCGTTGGCCAGGCCCATGATCTTGGCGCCCGAGCTTTGCGCCTGCAGCAGGAAGGAGGAGAAGTCCGAGGTGTTCAACGGTGCACGCACCGCGCCCTTGACGGTGCCACCAGCGGCCTTCACCACGTTGCCGGTGTCGGTTTCCAGTGCGTGGCCGAAGGCGTAGTCGGCGGTGAGGAAGAACCAGTCCTTGCCACCTTGTTTCACCACCGCGCCGCCGGTGCCCTTGGCCAGTGCCACGGTGTCGTAGGCGTAGTGCACGGTGTAGGGCGAGCAGGCTTCGTTGGTCAACGCGGAGGAGCCGGCGCCGTTGACGATGTAGACCTTCTTTTTCTCTTCCGCCACCTTGGCCGTGGCCAGCGCGGTGCCCGAGTTGGTACCGCCGATCATCATGCTGAGGTTCTGGGTGTCGAACCATTCGCGGGCCTTGGAGGCGGCGATGTCGGCCTTGTTCTGGTGGTCGGCGCTCAGCAGCTCGATGGGTTGGCCCAGCACCTTGCCGCCGAAGTCGTCGATCGCCATCTGGATCGCCAGGGCGCCGTTCTTGCCGTCGATGTCCGAGTACAGGCTGGACATGTCGGTGGTGAAGCCGATGCGCACCTTGTCCTGCGCGTGGGCGGCGGTGAACAGACCCGCGGCACCGAGTGCCAGGGTGAGCAATTTGACGGTGTGTTTCATGCTGTCGGTCTCCGTTGGGTTGGCGTTGCGGGGGTGAGGGGAAGGCGGGCGTGGGCGCTCAGACACCCAGCAGTTCGTTGAGCACCGGCATCTTGGCTTCGAGCTGCGACGCCTCGAAGTGCTCGACCATGCGGCCGTGCTCCATGACGTAGAAACGGTCTGCCAGCGGTGCGGCGAAGCGGAAGTTCTGTTCCACCATCACGATGGTGTAGCCCTTGCCGCGCAGCATCTTGATCATGCGTGCCAGGGCCTGCACGATCACCGGCGCCAGGCCTTCGGAGATCTCGTCGAGCAGCAGCAGGTTGGCGCCGGTGCGCAGGATGCGGGCCACCGCCAGCATCTGCTGCTCACCGCCCGACAGGCGCGTGCCCTGGCTGTGGCGGCGCTCGGCCAGGTTGGGAAACATGTCGTAGATCTCGGCCACCGACATGCCGTTGCCCGAGCCCTTGAGCGTGGGCGGCAGCAGCAGGTTTTCCTCGCACGACAGGCTGGCGAAGATGCCGCGTTCTTCCGGGCAGTAGCCGATGCCGTGGCGTGCGATGCGGTGGGTGGGCAGGTGGATCAGCTCCTGCCCGTGGCTCTTGATCGAGCCCTTGCGCGAGCCGGTCAGGCCGAGGATGGCGCGCAGCGTGGAGGTGCGGCCGGCGCCGTTACGCCCGAGCAGGGTGACCACCTCGCCGGGCTGCACCACCATGTCCACACCATGCAGCACATGCGATTCGCCGTACCAGGCCTGCAGGTTCTTGATTTCGAGGGCGGGTGCGGCCATCAGTGCGCTCCCTGCAACTGGCCGTCGGTGGTGCCCATGTAGGCCTCCATCACCGCGGGGTTGGCGGATACCTCGGCGTACGAACCCTCGGCCAGCACCGCTCCACGCTGCAGCACGGTGATGGTGTCGGCGATGTCGGAGACCACGCCCATGTTGTGCTCCACCATCAGGATGGTGCGGCCGGCAGCGACCTTCTTGATGAGCTGCGTGACGCGGTCCACGTCTTCGTGGCCCATGCCCTGCGTGGGCTCGTCCAGCAACATCAACTCGGGCTCCATGGCCAGGGTGGTGGCAATCTCCAGCGCGCGCTTGCGGCCGTAGGGCAGGTTCACCGTGGTCTCCTGCGCGAAGTCCTGCAGGCCGACCTCGGTCAGCAGCTGGTGTGCGCGCTCGTTCAGGCGGTTGAGCGACCGTTCGCTCTTCCAGAAATGGTAGGCCGTGCCGAGCTGGCGCTGCAGGCCCACGCGCACGTTCTCCAGCACGCTCAGGTGCGGGAACACGGCCGAGATCTGGAACGAGCGGATGATGCCGCGGCGCGCGATCTGCGCCGGCTGCTCGCGCGTGATGTCCTCGCCGTTGAACAGGATCTGGCCCTGGGTCGGTTCGAGGAACTTGGTGAGCAGGTTGAAGCAGGTGGTCTTGCCCGCGCCGTTGGGACCGATCAGCGCGTGGATCGCACCGCGGCGCACACGCAGGTTGACATCGTTGACCGCGGTGAAACCCTTGAAGGATTTCGTGAGCTGACGCGTTTCCAGGATGGTGTCACTGGTCTTGTCGGGCATGATTTGAGACGCTTCCAGAAGGTCTGCGGGCCATGTTGCTGTGCACAATCTGCAGGGCATTCTGGAGGACCGTTCCGGGCCGGCCTATAGGTGCAAACACCGAGGGTGTTCGGCGCCATGGCGCATCATGCGCCGTGACGGCGCGCGGCCAAGGTGCACACGTTTGCGCATGCATGCGCAACCTGATGCGCGAAGCCGCATCGGCTTGTGGCAGAACCGTGTCGAACAGGGGCGCGTGGCCGCGCCCGGGTCAGCTCAAAGCAGGCGCTCGAGCCGGGTCTGGTCGGCCACCGATTCGCGCGCGCGGATCAGGTGCGCCTGCGTACCGTCCACCAGCACCTCGGCGGCGCGGCCGCGCGTGTTGTAGTTGCTCGCCATGCTCATGCAGTAGGCGCCGGCCGACAGCACCGCCAGCAGGTCACCGCTGTGCACCGCGAGCTCGCGGTCGCGGCCGATCCAGTCGCCGCTCTCGCACACCGGGCCCACCACGTCCCACACCGTGCTGCTGGCGTCGGCTGCGCGCGGCTGCACCGGCACGATGCGGTGAAAGGCCTGGTACATCGCGGGGCGCGGCAGGTCGTTCATGGCGGCGTCGACGATCAGGAAGTTTTTCTGTTCACCGGGCTTGAGGAACAGCACCTCGGTGAGGCAGGCACCGGCGTTGCCGACCAGCGAGCGGCCGGGTTCGATGCAGATCTTGCGGTCGCCGAAACCGCGCGCGTCCAGGCGCTGCAGCAAGGCCTGCCACAGCGCATCGGCCGCGGGCGGGTTGTCGTTGCCCTGGTAGTCGATGCCCAGGCCGCCGCCGAAGTCGATGTGCTCGATCTTCACGCCGGCGGCTTCGATGCTCTCGACCGCGTCGAGCACGCGGTCCATCGCGTCCAGGTAAGGCCCGGTCTGCGTGATCTGCGAGCCGATGTGGCAGTCGATACCCACCACGCGCAGGCCCGCGCAGGCGGCGGCGTGGCGGTAGGTTTCCACCACGTCTTCCTGCGCGATGCCGAACTTGTTGCCCTTGAGGCCGGTGGAAATGTAGGGGTGGGTCTTGGCATCCACGTTGGGGTTGACGCGCACGCTCACCGGTGCGCGCAAGCCCATCTCACGCGCCACCTCGTCGAGCACGTCGAGCTCGGCGCGGCTTTCGACGTTGAAGCAGCCGATGCCGACCTGCAAGGCCTGGCGCATCTCGGCGCGCGTCTTGCCGACGCCGGAGAAGATGATCTTGTCCGGAGACACGCCGACCGCCAGCGCGCGCTCCAGCTCACCGCCGGAGACGATGTCCAGGCCGCAACCGGCCTGGACCAGGGTCTGCAGGATGGCCAGCGAGGAGTTGGCCTTCATCGCGTAGCAGATGAGGTGCTCGCGCCCGGCCAGGCCACGCTGGTAGGCCGCCAGCGCATCCAGGATGGCCGCGCGGCTGTAGACGAACAAGGGTGTGCCGTGTTCCTCCGCCAGCCGTTGCAGCGGCACGCCTTCGGCGTGCAGGGCCTGGTCCTGGTAGCTGAAGAAGGGGGGCAGCGTGGAGTCTGGCAGGCCGGCGGTGGTGGTCATGCGGAACGGAGCGAAGAGGGCGCGAAAGGGCGCGGGAGAGCGGGGGAACGCGGCGGTTCAGCGCGGCTGCGCCGGGGGTGGCGCGGGCGGCGCCTCGGCGGGCGCGGTCTGCGTCGCGCGCGGTTTTTTCGGTGGCGCGTTGGGGTCTGGCAGGTACAGCGGGCCCTTTTGCCCGCACGCGGCCAGCAAGGCGGCACACAGCAGGCAGGCCGTCATGACCATCACCCGCGTGGGGCCGGGGGTGCAACCTAGAATGCGTTTCAAACCAAACATCGACGCATTGTAATGACCGACACCGAGTACCAGGACCGCGCCGAAGCGCTGTTGAGAGCGATTGAGCTGGCCTGCGACCGCATCAACGACGACACCGACGCCGACATCGACAACCAGCGCGTGGGGGGCATGATCACACTGAGTTTTGCCAATGGCAGCCAGATCGTGATCAACCTGCAGAAGCCGCTGCACGAGGTGTGGATGGCCGCCCGCGCAGGCGGCTTCCACTACAAGCACGATGGCCGTGCCTGGATGGACACCAAGGGGCAGGGCGAGTTCTTCGCCCACCTCTCGCGCTACGCCTCGGAACAGTCCGGGCAGGCGCTGAGCTTCAGTTCCTGAACAGATCCAGGATGCTGCGGCGCTCTTCGGTGGGTGCCGCAGGCGGCTTGGCCACCGGCACGCCATGGGCGTCCAGGTCGGGCGGCGGCACGGCCGCCGCACCGGGCCAGTTGTCCTGCAGGCCCAGGCCGTGCACGCCGTGGCCGGGGCCGAACTCCTCGTAGTACCACTCGCCACCCACGTTGATCACACCTGCTGGCGGCGTGTAGGGCGTCACGGGCACGTTCTTGAGTGCTTCGGACATGAAGGAGATCCAGATCGGCAGGCTCAGCCCGCCGCCGGTCTCACGGCTGCCCAGGTTGCGCGGCGAGTCGTAGCCGACCCAGGCGGCGGCCACCAGCGTGGGCTGGTAACCGACGAACCAGGCGTCCACCGAGTCGTTGGTGGTACCGGTCTTGCCGTAGAGGTCGGTGCGTTTGAGCGTTGCCTGCGCGCGCGCGGCGGTGCCCGAACGCGTGATTTCCTGCAGCAGGCTGTTCATGATGAAGGCGTTGCGTGGTTCGATGGCACGCTGCGCCTCGGTGGGTGTGGGGTCGGGCGCTTCGTACAGCACCTTGCCGCGGTGGTCGCTCACGCGCGTGATCAGGGTGGGGGCGATGCGGTAGCCGCCATTGGCGAACACCGAGTACCCGGTGGCCATCTGCATCGGCGTGACCGAACCCGCGCCCAGCGCCATGGTCAGGTAAGGCGGGTGCTTGTCGGCATCGAAGCCGAAGCGTGAGACCCATTGTTGTGCGCTCTGCGTGCCCACGAGCTGCAGCACACGGATGGAGACCATGTTCTTCGACTTGGCGAGCGCGCGGCGCACCGACATCGGGCCCTCGAACTGGCCGTCGTAGTTCTTCGGTTCCCAGGGCTTGCCGCCGGTTTCCCCGGCGGAATAGAACAGTGGCGCGTCGTTCACCACCGTCATGGGCGTGAGACCTTTTTCCAGCGCTGCCGAGTAGATGAAGGGCTTGAAGCTCGAACCCGGCTGGCGCCAGGCCTGCGTCACGTGATTGAACTTGCTCTTCTGGAAGTCGAAGCCGCCAACCAGCGCGATCACCTGCCCGGTGCGCGGGTCCAGTGCCACAAAGGCCGACTCCACCTCGGGCAACTGGGTGATGCGCCAGACCTTGGGTGCGGTCTGCACGACGCGGATCACCGCGCCCGGTCGCAGCTTGATGTTGGGCCCGGCCTTGTCCGATAGGCCGGACTGCACTGGCTTGAGGCCTTCGCCGGTGATTTCGAACGGCTCGCCATCCTGCCGCACCGCCAGCACCCGACGCGGACTGGCCTCCAGCACCACAGCCGAGAGCAGGTCGTCGTTGTCCGGGCGGTCGTTCAGGGCTTCGTCGATCGCGTCGTCGCGCGCGGCCGGGTCGTCCGGCAGGTCGATGAAAAGCTCCGGGCCGCGGTAGAACTGGCGCCGCTCGTAGTCCAGCACGCCCTGGCGCACGGCGCGGTAGGCGACGCGCTGTTCCGGCGCCTTGATGGTGGTGGTCACCACCAGGCCACGGGTGTAGGCCTCGTCACCGTACTGCGCCACGATGGACTGGCGCACCATCTCGGCGACGAACTCGGCGTGGGTGCGCGTGGTGTTGCCGGGCAGGCGCAGGTGCAGCTCTTCGTCCTTGGCGGCCTGGGCTTCTTCGGGGGTGATGAAACCGTTCTCGACCATGCGGTCGATGATGTGGAGCTGGCGGCTGCGCGCCCGGCGCGGGTTCTTGATCGGGTTGTAGGCCGACGGCGCCTGTGGCAGGCCAGCCAGCATGGCCGCCTCGGCGATCGTCACGTCCTTCAGCGACTTGCCGAAATAGATCTGCGATGCGGCAGAAAAACCGTAGGCCCGCTGGCCCAGGAAGATCTGGTTCATGTAGATCTCGAGGATCTGCTCCTTGGTCAGCATGTGCTCGAGCTTGAAGGTGAGCAGCACCTCGTAGATCTTGCGGGTGTAGCTTTTCTCGGCCGACAGGTAGACGTTGCGCGCCACCTGCATGGTGATGGTGGAGGCGCCCTGGCTCTTGGCTTGCCGCAGGTTGGCCAGCGCCGCGCGCAGCATGCCGCGGTAGTCGACGCCGTGGTGCTCGAAGAAGCGCGCGTCTTCGATTGCCAGCACCGCGTTCTTCATGACCGCGGGGATCTCGTTGATGGTGAGCAGGTTGCGCCGTTCTTCGCCGAATTCGCCGATCAGCGCGCCGTCGGACGAAATCACCCGCAGCGGCAGCTTGGGGCGGTAATCCGCGAGCCCAGCGACCTCGGGCAGGTTGGGGTAAGCGACCGCCAGTGCGATGGCAACCGCCATCGTGACGCACGCAACACCCGCCACCGCCAGTCCGGCCAGACCCACCACCAAGCGACCAACCCAGAGCAGTGCTGTGCGGCCCGTCGATACTGGCGCATCGGAGGAGTGGGCAGGAGAAGTGTCTTTCTTGGGCATGCAGTGATTCAGAGCCAAAGCCGCTGATTATAAAAATCGGAAGGGGTCGACCAGAGTCGGTCCACGTATTGTGAGTTGTTGTGGATTTCCCGGCGAAACGGCCGATGAAGCAATCGTTGACAGGCTCAGGATGCGTATGCTTTTGACAACGTTTCACTTTGTCTCAAAGGCAAAAATTCTTTGCTGGACAAAGGGCTTACTGCTAGCATTCAAGTGAATTCTTAAGTCTGGCGATACATTTCGCTAACATTTTTTGGGGACCGCCTTGATCTCATTGGGGTCGTTATTCAGCCGTGAACCGGCGCCCTTGCTGGGCATCGATGTCAGCTCGTCCAGCGTCAAGCTGGTGGAGCTCGGCCGCAACCGATCGGGCGATCTGGTGCTTGAACGTTGTGCCATGGAGCCGCTGGAGCGGGGCTGGATCACCGACGGCAACATCGAGAAATTCGACGAGGTGGCCGAAGCGGTGCGCCGCGTCGTGCGCAAGAGCGGCAGCAAGACCAAAAACGTGGCGCTGGCCTTGCCGGCCTCCGCCGTGATCACCAAAAAGATCATCCTGCCGGGCGGCCTCTCCGACAAGGAGCTCGAGGCCCAGGTGGAATCTGAGGCCAATCAATACATTCCCTTCTCGCTCGACGAAGTGAGCCTGGACTTCTGTGTCATCGGCCCCAGCGCCAATTCGGTGGGCGATGTCGAGGTGCTGATCGCCGCCTCCCGCAAGGAAAAGGTGTCGGACCGCCAGGGTCTGGCCGAAGCCGCCGGCCTCAAGGCCGTGGTGATGGACGTGGAATCCTATGCATCGCGCATGGCCGCTGGCCGCGTGATCGAAACCCTGCCCAACCAGGGCGTTGACTCCCTGGTGGCGCTGTTTGAAGTCGGTGCCCTGACCACCAGCATGCAGGTGATGCGCAACGACGACGTGTTGTACGAACGCGACCAGGCTTTTGGCGGTGCACAGTTGACCCAGCTGATCGTGCGCCAGTACGGTTTTTCGTCGGACGAAGCCGAAGCCAAGAAGCGCTCCGGTGATCTGCCCGACGACTACCGCTCCGCCGTGCTGGACCCGTTCATCGAGAGCATGGCCCAGGAAGTGGGGCGTGCCCTGCAGTTCTTCTTCACCAGTACGCCTTACAACAAGGTCGACCACATCCTGGTTGCCGGGGGCAGTGCCGCCTTGCCGGGTTTGACCGAGGCCGTGACGCACCAGACCTCGTTTGCCTGCATGGTGATCAATCCTTTTGACGCCATGGAAATGGGTTCATCGGTGCAGGCGCGCAAGATGTCCCGTGAGGCACCGTCCTACCTGACCTCCACCGGCCTGGCCCTGCGGAGGTTCTTCCAATGATTCTGATCAACCTTCTGCCGCACCGTGAGGCGGCGCGCAAGAAGCAGAAAGACCAGTTCTTCACCCACCTGGGCCTCTCGGCCTTGCTGGGCGGCGTGATCTGCGGTGCCATCTTCACCTGGTACCAGGGCCAGATCGCCAACCAGCAGGACCGCAATACCTTCCTGCAAGGCGAGATCACGAAGCTCGAGGCGGAGATCAAGGACATCGCGAATCTGCAGCGCGAAATTGCGTCCCTGCGCGCCCGTCAAACGGCGGTGGAAAACCTGCAGGGTGATCGAAACCTGCCCGTGCACCTGCTGGACGAGCTGGTGGCCCAGTTGCCCGATGGCATCTACCTCAACAGCATGAAGCAGGAGAACCAGAGCGTGCTGCTGATGGGCGTGGCGCAGTCGCAGGAGCGCGTGTCTGACCTGTTGCGCAACCTGTCCAACAACAGCAAATGGCTGACCCGCCCCGATCTGGTGGAAATCGTCACCGCGGCGCCACCCGCCAACGCTGGCCTTGGGCAGCGCCGGGTATCGAACTTCACCATTCGCGTTTCGCTCACGCGCCCTTCCTCGGTTGCCGCTCCTGGCGCACCGGGTGCCGCGCCGGCTGCGCCGGGCAAAGTGTGATTTAGGATCGCGCACCATGGCCAGAACGCCCAACATCAACGTGGATTTCAAGGGAATCCAGGACAAGCTCAAGTCCCAATTCACCGGACTGGATCCGAACGATCCGTCGCAATGGCCGGGCCTGCCACGCAACCTGCTGTTCGTCGCGGTGTGTGTGGCGGTGATCGCCGCTCTGTGGTTCGCCTGGCTCAAGAATTCGGACGAGGAACTGATCGCCGAAAAAGCGCGCGAAGAGCAGCTGCGCGAGGACTATCGCAAGAAGCTGGTGCAGGCGGTCAATCTGGATGCCCTGCGCAAACAGCTGGAGCAGGTGCAGCAGTACGTGACCCAGCTCGAGAAACAGCTGCCCAGCAAGGCCGAGATGGATGCGCTGCTGTCCGACATCAACCAGGCGGGCCTGGGCCGCAGCCTGCAGTTTGAGCTGTTTCGCCCCGGCCAGGTCAGCGTGAAGGAGTATTACGCCGAGCTGCCCATTGCCGTGCGGGTGACGGGTACTTACCACGACATCGGCATGTTTGCCGCCGACATCGCCAACCTGTCGCGCATCGTGACCTTGAACAATCTGACCCTGACGCCCATCCGGGAGCGCGAGGGTGTGCTCACCATGGATGGCGTCGCCAAGACCTTCCGTTACCTGGACCAGGGCGAAGTGGCCGCCCAACAGGCCGCACAGGGAGCGAAGAAGTGAGCGTTATCCGATGCATGCACCTTGGCGTTGTTGCCACATGGATGTTGGTTCTGACGGCTTGTACATCGTCGGCGCACGACGAGCTGCAGACCTGGATGCAGAACGAGCGCAATTCGATCAGGCCTTCGGTGCAACCGATTCCCGAACCCACCAAGTTTGTGCCGCAGGCCTACACCGCCGGGAACCAGACGCCGCCCTTCAGCAGGGAAAAGCTGGCCAGCGTGCTGCGTGGCTCGCAGTCGGCACCGGTGGCTAGCACCGCGCTGATCGAGCCCGAATTGAACCGCCGGAAACAACCACTGGAAGCCTTTCCACTGGACACCATGTCCATGGTGGGCAGTCTGACCAAGGCGGGACGTCTGGTGGCTCTGGTGAAGGTCGACAACCTGCTGTACCAGGTATTGCCAGGGGGCTACCTGGGGCAGAACTACGGGCGTGTCACCCGTATCAGCGAAACCGAGGTGACCCTGCGCGAAATCGTGCAGGACTCCACCGGGGAATGGATCGAGCGCGTTGCGGTGTTGCAGCTACAAGAGGATGCTTCTAAATGAACAACAAGCCAAACAAGGCGACGGGATTCGCAGCGATGGAGCGGTGCTTGCTCAAGGGCGTGGTGTTCACGTGTCTGGCCGTGACATCGGTCTGGGCCCAGGCGCAAAACGCGATCCAGTCGATCACGGGAGGGGTGCAAAGTGGCGTGGAAGTCATTCGCATCAACACGGCGCAGCCGCTGACCGCGGTGCCGACCGGATTCACCATTCAGTCGCCTGCGCGCATCGCGCTGGATTTTCCGGGTGTGGCGAACGCCATTGGCCGCAACGCGGTGGACATCAACGAAGGCAATCTGCGCTCGGCCAACGTCGTGCAGGCGGGTGACCGCACCCGCGTGGTGATCAACCTGAAGCAGTCCGCTGCCTACGAAGCCAAAATTGAGGGCAATACCCTGTTGGTGGTGCTGGAACGTGCGCAGCCGGTGTCCGCACCGACCACGGCGCCCTCCCATTTCGCCGAGAACCGCAACCGCGATGTGACGGCCTTGCGCGACATCGATTTCCGCCGTGGCGCCGGCAATGCCGGCCGTGTCGTGGTTGAGCTGGTCAACAGCCAGGTTGGCGTGGACATCCGACAGCAAGGCCAGAACCTGGTGGTGGAGTTCCTCAAGACCTCCTTGCCCGAAGGCCTGCGCCGCCGTCTGGATGTGAGCGACTTCGGCACGCCGATCCAGAGCGTGACCACGTCGCAAACCGGGGACCGTGTGCGCATGGTGGTCGCGCCCACTGGCAACTGGGAACACTCCGCCTACCAGAGCGACAACCAGTTCGTGCTGGAGGTGCGGGAGCAGAAGATCGATTCCTCCAAGCTCACGCAAGGACAAGGCTATAACGGCGAAAAGCTGTCGTTGAACTTCCAGAACATCGAAGTGCGTTCGCTGCTGCAGGTGATCGCCGATTTCACCAACTTCAACATCGTGACCTCGGATTCCGTGACCGGTGCAGTGACGCTGCGCCTCAAGGATGTGCCCTGGGACCAGGCGCTGGACATCATCCTGCAGGCCAAGGGTCTGGGCATGCGCAAGTCCGGCAACGTGTTGTGGATCGCGCCCAAGGACGAAATCGCGGCTCGCGAAAAGCAGGAGTTGGAGTCCAAGGTGTCGACCGAAAGCCTGGAGACGCTGCGCACGCAGGGCTTCCAGATGAACTACGCCAAGGCGGCCGACATTGCGGCGCAGCTGACGTCGGCTGGCAGTGGTGGCACTGGTTCGGGTGGTAGCGGCACCAACGCCCGTATCCTGTCTCCTCGCGGCAGCGTGATTTCCGAGCCCCGCACCAACCAGCTGTTCGTGACCGACATCCCATCGCGCCTGGAACAGGTGCAGGACCTGATCAGCAAGCTGGACATCCCGATCCGCCAGGTGATGATCGAGGCCCGCATCGTCGAAGCCGACGACACCTTTGGCAAATCGCTGGGTGTGCGTCTGGGTGGTGGTGCGACGGGGTTCAGTGTGGGTTCGGCCAACGGCAACCCGATCCGTGGCAATTTCGGCTCCACCTACGGCGCGGTGACGACCAGTCCCACGCTCACCTCGGCACCGTTTGTCAACTTGCCAGCCAACCCCAGCAATGCACAGGCTGCTTCGTATGCACTGGCGCTGTTCAACCCCAGCATGTCGCGTTTCCTCAGCTTGGAAATCTCGGCCCTGGAGTCGGATGGCAAGGGGCGCATCGTGTCCAGCCCTCGGGTGGTCACCGCGGACCAGGTCAAGGCCCTGATCGAGCAGGGTACCGAATTCCCGTACCAGACGGCCACCTCGAGCGGTGCCACGGCCATCGCATTCCGCAAGGCCAACCTGAAGCTGGAAGTGACACCGCAGATCACCCCCGAAGGCAACATCATTCTGGATCTGGACATCAACAAGGACAGCCGTGGCGAGTCCACGCCGGACGGTATCGCGATCAACACCAAACACGTGCAGACCCAGGTGCTGGTGGAGAACGGCGGCACGGTGGTGATCGGTGGCATCTTCGAGCAGACCGAACGCGATGAAGTCAACAAGGTGCCTTTGCTCGGCGATATCCCGGCGGTTGGCAATCTGTTCAAATCGCGCAACCGCATCGCCAACAAGTCGGAACTGCTGATCTTCATCACGCCACGTGTCTTGGGGCGCTCGGCCATCAATTGAGCATCGCTGGATCGAGTTTTCTGATCGGCTTGCCGGGGTCCGGCAAGTCGACCGTCGGGCGGCAACTGGCGCGCCGACTGGTACTCCCCTTCTTCGACTCGGACCAGGTCATCGAGCAACGCCTGGGTTGCTCGATCCGTGAGTTCTTCGAGCGTGAAGGGGAGGCGCGTTTTCGCGATATCGAGGCATCCGTCATCGACGAGTTGACCAACGGGCCCGCTGCCGTGGTCTCCACCGGTGGCGGCGCGGTTTTGCGGCCCGAGAACCGCACTCATCTGAACGAGCGCGGTACGGCGTTCTACCTCAAGTCGACTCCCGAAGAGCTGTTCCGCCGTTTGCGGCACGACCGCAACCGGCCTTTGCTTCAGGTCGATGACCCCTTGCAGCGGCTGCGCGACCTGTACGAAGTGCGTGACCCGCTCTATCGTCAGGTGGCGCACTTCATTGTGGAAACTGGCCGCCCCTCCGTGGCCACGCTGGTCAACATGATCGTGATGCAGCTGGAAGTGGGCGGCGCTGCGCCCCCCGCTCCGGCCTCGGGCGGCCCGCAATAGGCGAACCGCGGGGCAGGGCGCACACCGAATAAACTCGGTGCCCATGACCTCACAGCTTCCGGATTTGCGCACCCAGCAGGTGGACATTGATCTTGGCGATCGCAGTTACGGCATCGTGATCGGCGCCGGGCTGCTCGACGACGCTTCGCACTACGCCGGCCTGCCGCGCGCCACCACTGCCATGGTGGTCACCAATGAGACCGTCGCGCCGCTGTACGCAGAGCGCTTGATCCGCGTGCTGAAGGCACAGTATCCCCAGGTCCACGTCGTGACCTTGCCCGACGGCGAGGCCTACAAGACGTGGGAGTCGCTCAACCTGATCTTCGATGCCCTGCTGTCCCATGGCTGCGACCGCAAGACGGTGATGTTTGCCCTGGGTGGTGGCGTGGTCGGTGACATGACCGGTTTTGCTGCCGCCAGCTACATGCGTGGCGTGCCCTTTGTGCAGGTGCCCACCACGCTGCTGGCGCAGGTGGATTCTTCGGTGGGTGGCAAGACGGCCATCAACCACCCGCTGGGCAAGAACATGATCGGCGCGTTTTACCAGCCGCAACGTGTGTTGTGTGATCTGGAGGTGCTCAAGACCCTGCCCGAGCGTGAACTCAGCGCCGGGTTGGCCGAAGTCATCAAGTACGGACCGATCGCCGACATGGCGTTTCTGGACTGGATCGAGGCCCACATGCACGAACTCATGGCGCGCGATCCGGCCGCCCTTGCGCACGCGGTGCGGCGCAGCTGCGAGATCAAGGCCTGGGTGGTGGGGCAGGACGAACGCGAATCCGGCGTGCGCGCCATCCTGAACTTCGGCCACACCTTTGGCCACGCCATCGAGGCCGGCATGGGCTATGGCGCCTGGTTGCACGGTGAGGCGGTGGGCTGCGGCATGGTGATGGCCGCGCGCCTGTCCGCCGCACTGGGCCTGGTGGACGAAGCCTTCGTGGCACGCCTGACGCAGCTGGTGCAGCGCGCCGGCCTGCCCACGGTGGCGCCGGTGATCGATGCGCAGGACAACGTCGGGCGTTACCTCGCGCTGATGCGTGTCGACAAGAAGTCCGAGGGCGGTGAAATCAAGTTCGTGGTGATCGACGGGCGGGGCAAGGCGAGCATGCGTGGTGCACCCGATGCGCTGGTGGCGCGGGTGATCGAAACCAGCTGCCAGGCCTGATGGCCCACCACCTCGCCCACGGACATCCCCCGGCGGGTCCGGCGTCACTCGCCCACTGTGCCAGTGATCCGGCCCGCAGCCGCGGTCGCCGGCACAGCGAGCCCGAGGCGCCGACGCGCACCGCGTTCCAGCGCGACCGCGATCGTGTGATCCACTCCACCGCGTTCCGGCGCCTGGTCTACAAGACCCAGGTGTTCCTGAACCACGAGGGTGATCTGTTCCGCACGCGCCTCACCCATTCGCTGGAAGTCGCGCAACTCGGCCGCAGCATCGCGCGTTCCCTGCGCCTCAACGAAGACCTGGTGGAAGCCATCGCGCTGGCGCACGACCTGGGCCACACACCTTTTGGCCACGCCGGGCAGGACGCACTGCACGCCTGCATGAAAGGCCTGCCGGTGTCCGACGATGCGGACGGCTGGGGCTTCGAGCACAACCTGCAGAGCCTGCGTGTGGTGGACGAACTCGAAGAGCGATACCCCGCCTTCGACGGGCTCAACCTGTGCTTCGAGACCCGCGAGGGCATCCTCAAACACTGCTCCCGCAACAACGCCTTGCGGCTGGAGCAACAAGAGCCCGGCGGCGTCGCCGCGCGTTTCCTGCAGGGCGGCTCTCCCTCGCTGGAGGCGCAGCTGTGCAACCTGGCCGACGAGATCGCCTACAACGCGCACGACATCGACGACGGCGTGCGCTCGGGCCTGCTCACGCTGGAGCAGTTGGGGGAGGTCGAGCTGTTCGAGCACTACCGCCGGCTTGCACTGAAGGCGCACCCGCAACTCAATGGCCGTCGGCTGCTGTTCGAATCGATCCGGTTGATGCTCAGCGACCAGGTCTACGACGTCATCGACACCACCCGTGCGCGCGTGCTGGCCGCCGGCTTGGACAGTGTCGACGCGGTGCGGCAGAGCCCGCCGCTGGTGGCCTTCTCGGACAGCATGCGCGCGCGTTCGCAAGAGCTCAAGACCTTCCTGTTTCGCGACCTGTACCGCCATCCGCAGGTGATGGAGACGACCGAACGGGCACGCCGTGTGGTGGCGGATCTGTTCGAGCGCTACATGCAGTCGCCGGACGAACTGCCCGAAGCGCACGGCCGCCGGCAGCACCTTGCGCGCGCCGTCGCCGACTACATCGCGGGCATGACCGACCGCTTTGCGATCCGCGAGCACGAGCGCCTGTTCGGCGCCGCATTGTTCCCGTGAGCGCAGCAGTCACCACAGACCCGCGGCGCCTGTCGGCCCTGGTGGTGGCGGTGGGCGTCACCTGTGCGCTGCACGTGGGCAAGCTGCCGGTGGCCATTCCCGTGCTGCGTGAGAGCCTGGGCCTGAGCCTGGTGCAGGCCGGTTTCCTGTTGTCGCTGGTACAGCTCGCCGGCATGACGCTCGGCCTGGTGATGGGCCTGATGGCCGACCGCCTGGGCCCACGGCGCGTGATGCTGGTCGGCCTGGTGCTGCTGGCGCTGGGCAGCGCACTCGGCGCGCTGGCGCCCAACGTGTCGGTGTTGCTGGCCACGCGCGTGCTCGAGGGCATGGGTTTTCTGCTGGGCGTGCTGCCCGCGCCGGGGCTGTTGCGGCAACGTGTCTCGCATGCGCCCACGTTGTCGCGTGCCCTGGGCTGGTGGGGCGCCTACATGCCGCTGGGCACGGCGCTCGCCCTGCTGCTGGGTGTGCCCTTGTTGTCTCTGGTGGGCTGGCGCGGTGCCTGGCTGCTGCTGGCCTTGTTGTCGCTGCTGGCCGCGGTGGCGCTGACGCGCTGGGTCGCGCCCGATGCGCAAGTGCCCGCCACCTCTTCTGGCGCATCCAGCAAGCCCTCGGCGCTTGGCCCGCGCCTGCGGCGCACCTTGAGCGCGCCCGGGCCCTGGCTCACGGCGCTGGCGTTTTTCCTGTACTCCGGGCAGTGGATTGCGGTGGTGGGTTTTCTGCCGACCATCTACCACCAGGCCGGCTACAGCGGCACCGCAGTGGCCCTGCTCAGTGCCCTGGCGGCCGGCATCAACATGCTGGGCAACATCGGCGCCGGCTGGTGGCTGGCGCGCGGCGTGCGGCCGGGCGTGGTGCTCACGCTGGGCTATGTGGCGATGGGGCTGGGGGCGGGCGTGGCCTTCGGCGCCGACGGCCACCCGGTGTTGCAGTACCTGGCCGTGCTGCTGTTTTCCGGCGTTGGTGGCCTGATTCCCGGCACCCTGTTCGGGCTGGCGGTAAAGCTCGCGCCCGACAGCGAAACCGTGTCCACCACGGTGGGTTGGGTGCAGCAGTTCTCGGCGCTGGGGCAGTTTCTCGGACCGCCGCTGGTGGCCTGGGTAGCGACCTGGGTGGGTGGATGGCACTGGACCTGGGTGGTCACCGGCGCGTCCTCGCTGTTGGGCGTGGTGCTGGCCGGCCGCTTGCAGGCGGCCGCCCGCCGGGCCGGACCATAATCGGGGCCAGATTCCCCTCCCGGGCGCGCCACGCGCCCGATCCATCGCCATGGCCCGCTTGCCCCGCCTCACCGTCGCCGGTTATCCGCACCACGTCATCCAGCGCGGCAATGACCGCCAGGCCATCGTGCGCAGCGACGCCGACCGCGCGTTTCTGCTGGAGTTGCTGGCCGACAACGCGCGCAAGCACCAGGTGGCATTCAACGCCTACGTGTTGATGGACAACCACTTCCATCTGCTGCTCACGCCCGAGACGGTGGACGGTGTGCCGCGCATGATGCAGGCGGTGGGCCGGCGCTATGTGCGTTACTTCAACGACCTGTACCAGCGCAGCGGCACGCTGTGGGAGGGGCGCTACAAGTCCACCCTGGTCCAGGCCGAGCGTTACCTGCTGGCCTGCATGGTCTACATGGACCTCAACCCGGTGCGCGCCGGCATGGTGATGGAGCCGGGCGCTTACCCCTGGTCGAGCCACCACCACTACATCGGCCACACCCCGAACCGGCGCATCGTGCCACCCGCCCTGTACTGGGCCCTGGGCAATACGCCCTTTGCCCGCGAGGCGGCGTACACCGAATTGGTGCGCGCAGGGTTGTCCGCGGCGCAGCAGGACAGCATCACCGATGCCACCTTGCACGGCTGGGCCATGGGTGATGCGGGTTTTGTGGCGGATTTGCAAAGGCGTACGCCGCGCCGCACGGAGCGCGCGAAGGCAGGCCGTCCCCCGTCGACGCCCCGCACAGAGGGCTGATTTGCCTCTTGGTCAAGGCTGTGGCACGCCCGGAATCAATCTGTCCCCAATAAAACTCCGATGAAGTTTGTCGGGATTTAATAGGAATCTGACCCCTATTAATCTGCTTGGCATTGTTGTTGCAATGCAATAAGCTCGCAATCCGTTTTTGCATTCACGCCCCACGAACCGAGAAGGAAGCGCCATGTCCACGGCAGCCGAGCAACAGCATCTCCAGCAACACGGTCTGTACGACCCGAGCAACGAGCACGACGCCTGCGGCGTGGGCTTCGTGGCGCACATCAAGGGCGAAAGAAGCCACGCCATCGTGAAGCAGGGCCTGAAGATCCTGGAAAACCTGGACCACCGGGGTGCGGTCGGCGCCGACAAGCTGATGGGTGACGGCGCCGGTCTGCTGATCCAGCTGCCCGATGCGCTGTACCGCGAAGAGATGGCGGCCCAGGGTGTGGCCCTGCCACCGGCCGGTGAGTACGGCGTGGGCATGATCTTCATGCCCAAGGAGCACGCCAGCCGCCTGGCCTGCGAGCAGGAGATGGAGCGCGCCATTGCCGCCGAAGGCCAGGTGCTGCTGGGCTGGCGCGACGTGCCAGTCAACCTCGACATGCCGATGTCGCCCACGGTGCGCGAGAAGGAGCCGATCATCCGCCAGGTCTTCATCGGCCGTGGCAACGACGTGATCGTGCAGGATGCGCTGGAGCGCAAGCTGTACGTGATCCGCAAGACCGCCAGCGCCCACATCCAGAACCTCAAGCTGACGCACAGCAAAGAGTATTACGTGGTCAGCATGAGCAGCCGCACCGTGGTCTACAAGGGCCTGCTGCTGGCCGATCAGGTGGGCACCTACTTCCGCGATCTGGAAGACGAACGTTGCGTGTCGGCCCTGGGCCTGGTGCACCAGCGCTTTTCCACCAACACCTTCCCCGAGTGGCCGCTGGCCCACCCGTACCGTTATGTGGCGCACAACGGCGAGATCAACACCGTCAAGGGCAACTACAACTGGATGAAGGCGCGCGAGGGCGTGATGACCTCGCCCGTGCTCGGTGCCGACCTGCAGAAGCTGTACCCCATCAGCTTCGCCAGCCAGTCCGACACGGCCACCTTCGACAACTGCCTCGAACTGCTCACCATGGCGGGTTACCCGCTGGCCCAGGCCGTGATGATGATGATTCCCGAGCCCTGGGAACAGCACACCACCATGGACACGCGCCGCAAGGCCTTCTATGAGTACCACGCCGCGATGATGGAGCCCTGGGACGGCCCGGCCTCCATCGTGTTCACCGACGGCCGCCAGATCGGCGCCACGCTGGACCGCAACGGCCTGCGCCCTTCGCGTTACTGCATCACCGACGACGATTTCGTCATCATGGGTTCCGAGTCGGGCGTGCTGCCGGTGCCGGAAAACAAAATCGTGCGCAAATGGCGCCTGCAGCCCGGCAAGATGTTCCTGATCGACCTGGAGCAGGGCCGCATGATCGATGACGAGGAACTCAAGGCCAACCTCGCCAACAGCAAGCCCTACAAGCAGTGGATCGACAACCTGCGCATCCGCCTCGACGACGTCGAGACGCCGGTGGCCGGTGAAGCCGCGCAAGAGCAGGGCATCACCGCCACCGAGCCGCAGGCCGCCGGCGTGGAAAACGTGGCGCCCGAGCTGCTGGACCGCCAGCAGGCTTTTGGCTACACGCAGGAAGACATCAAGTTCCTGATGAGCCCGATGGCCGCCAACGGCGAAGAAGGCATCGGCTCGATGGGCAACGACAGCCCGCTGGCCGTGCTGTCCGACAAGAACAAGCCGCTCTACAGCTACTTCAAGCAGCTGTTCGCGCAGGTGACCAACCCGCCGATCGACCCGATCCGCGAGGCCATCGTGATGTCGCTGGTGTCCTTCATCGGCCCCAAGCCGAACCTGCTGGACATCAACCAGGTCAACCCGCCGATGCGCCTGGAAGTGAGCCAGCCGGTGCTGGACGCGGCCGACATGGTCAAGCTGCGCGACATCGACAGCGTGACGCAGGGCAAGTTCCGCAGCCACACGCTGGACATCACCTACCCGGCGGCCTGGGGCCGCGAAGGCGTGGAAGCCAAGCTGGCCTCGTTGTGCGCCAGCGCGGTGGACGCCATCAAGGGTGGCAAGAACATCCTCATCATCAGCGACCGCGCCATCAGCGCCACGCAGATTGCCATTCCGGCGCTGCTGGCGCTGTCGGCCATCCACCAGCACCTGGTGCGTGAAGGCCTGCGCACCACCGCCGGCCTGGTGGTGGAGACCGGCACCGCGCGCGAGGTGCATCACTTCGCCGTGCTGGCGGGTTACGGCGCCGAAGCCGTGCACCCCTACCTGGCGATGGAAACGCTGGAAGCCATCCACAAGGGCCTGCCGGGCGAGCTGAGCGCCGAGAAGGCGATCTACCAGTACGTGAAGGCAATCGGCAAGGGCCTGTCCAAGATCATGTCCAAGATGGGCGTGTCCACCTACATGTCGTACTGCGGCGCGCAGCTGTTCGAGGCCATCGGCCTGAACAGCGCCACGGTGGACAAGTACTTCACCGGCACCGCCAGCCGCGTGGGCGGCATCGGTGTGTTCGAGATCGCCGAAGAAGGCATCCGCATGCACAAGGCCGCCTTCGGCGACGACCCGGTGCTGGCCACCATGCTCGACGCCGGCGGCGAGTACGCCTGGCGCGCGCGCGGTGAAGAACACATGTGGACGCCCGACGCCATTGCCAAGCTGCAGCACAGCACGCGCGCGAACAACTGGAACACCTACAAGGAATACGCGCAGATCATCAACGACCAGAGCCGCCGCCACATGACGCTGCGTGGCCTGTTCGAGTTCAAGATCGACCCGAGCACCGCGATCGCCATCGACGAGGTGGAGCCCGCCGCCGAGATCGTCAAGCGGTTTGCCACCGGTGCCATGTCGCTGGGTTCGATCTCGACCGAAGCGCACGCCACGCTGGCCGTGGCCATGAACCGCATCGGCGGCAAGAGCAACACCGGCGAAGGCGGTGAAGACGCCATGCGTTACCGCAACGAGCTCAAGGGCATCCCGATCAAGCAGGGCCAGACCATGTCCGACCTGCTGGGCAAGGACACCTTCGAGGTCGACTACGAACTGCAGGCGGGCGACTCGATGCGCTCGAAGATCAAGCAGGTCGCATCCGGCCGCTTCGGAGTCACGGCCGAGTACCTCAACAGCGCCGACCAGATCCAGATCAAGATGGCCCAGGGCGCCAAGCCCGGCGAGGGCGGCCAGTTGCCTGGCGGCAAGGTCAGCGACTACATCGGCAAGCTGCGCCACAGCGTGCCGGGCGTGGGCCTCATTTCGCCCCCGCCGCACCACGACATCTACTCGATTGAAGATCTGGCGCAGCTGATCCACGATCTGAAGAACGTGGCGCCGCACTCCAGCATCAGCGTCAAGCTGGTGTCCGAAATCGGTGTCGGCACCATCGCCGCGGGTGTGGCCAAGTGCAAGGCCGACCACGTGGTGATCGCCGGCCACGACGGCGGCACCGGTGCTTCGCCCTGGTCGTCCATCAAGCATGCCGGCAGCCCGTGGGAAATCGGCTTGGCCGAAACGCAGCAGACGCTGGTGCTCAACCGCCTGCGCAGCCGCATCCGCGTGCAGGCCGACGGCCAGATGAAGACCGGCCGCGACGTCGTCATCGGTGCGCTGCTGGGCGCCGACGAGTTCGGCTTCGCCACCGCACCGCTGGTGGTCGAGGGCTGCATCATGATGCGCAAGTGCCACCTCAACACCTGCCCGGTGGGCGTGGCCACGCAAGACCCGGTGCTGCGCAAGAAATTCAGCGGCAAACCCGAGCACGTGGTGAACTACTTCTTCTTCATCGCCGAAGAAGCGCGCCAGATCATGGCCCAGCTGGGCATTCGCAAGTTCGACGAGTTGATCGGCCGCGCCGACCTGCTCGACATGAAACAGGGCATCGAACACTGGAAGGCGCGTGGCCTGGACTTCAGCCGCTTGCTGGCCCAGCCCATCGTGCCGGCCGACGTGCCGCGCCTGCACACCGAGTCGCAGGAACACGGTCTGGAGAAGGCGCTGGACAACATCCTGATCCAGAAGTCTCGCGCCGCCATCGACAAGGGCGAGCGGGTGCAGTTCATCGAGGTGGCGCGCAACGTCAACCGCTCGGTTGGCGCCATGCTGTCCGGCGCGGTGACCCAGGTGCACCCGGAAGGCCTGCCCGACGACACCATCCGCATCCAGCTCGAAGGCACGGGCGGGCAGTCGTTCGGCGCCTTCCTCACGCGCGGCATCACCATGTACCTGATCGGTGACGCCAACGACTACACCGGCAAGGGCCTCTCTGGCGGCCGCGTGGTGGTGCGCCCCAGCATCGACTTCCGCGGCGAGGCCGCGCGCAACATCATCGTGGGCAACACGGTGATGTACGGCGCCACCACGGGTGAAGCCTTCTTCAGCGGCGTCGCCGGTGAACGTTTTGCGGTGCGTCTCTCCGGTGCCACTGCGGTGGTGGAAGGCACGGGCGACCACGGCTGCGAGTACATGACCGGCGGCACGGTGGCGGTGCTGGGCAAGACCGGGCGCAACTTCGCCGCCGGCATGAGCGGCGGCGTGGCCTATGTCTATGACGAAGACGGTGATTTCGCCAAGCGCTGCAACACCGCCATGGTCAGCCTGGAGAAGGTGCTGTCGGCGGCCGAGCAGGAAACCGCGCTCGACAAGGCGGTCTGGCATCGAGGCCTGAGCGATGAAGCGCAACTGAAGAAACTGCTGGAAGACCACAACCGCTGGACCGGCAGCAAGCGCGCACGCGAACTGCTCGACAACTGGGCCACCTCGCGCGGCAAGTTCGTGAAGGTGTTCCCGAACGAATACAAGCGCGCGCTGGGTGAAATACACGCCCGCAAGGCCGCCGCCGAGGTCACGACCAAGGCCCAGGTCACGGCCAAGAAGGCCACGGCCCCCGCCAAGTAAGCCCGTCGCACGCACGAAGAACACGAAGGAACCGCATCATGGGAAAAGTCACCGGCTTCATGGAATACGAGCGTCTGGAAGAGGGCTACAAGCCCGTGCCCGAGCGCCTGAAGCACTACAAGGAATTTGTCGTCGGCCTCGATGAGTCGCAGGCGAAGGTGCAGTCGGCGCGCTGCATGGACTGCGGCACGCCGTTCTGCAACAGCGGCTGCCCGGTCAACAACATCATTCCGGACTTCAACGACCTGGTCTACCAGGGCGACTGGAAGAACGCGATCACCGTGCTGCACAGTACCAACAACTTCCCCGAGTTCACCGGCCGCATCTGCCCCGCACCCTGCGAGGCCGCCTGCACCCTGAACGTGAACGACGACGCGGTCGGCATCAAGTCGATCGAACACGCCATCATCGACCGCGCCTGGGCCGAAGGCTGGGTGCAACCGCAGCCGCCGCGCCACAAGACCGGCAAGAAGGTCGCCGTGGTCGGCTCCGGCCCGGCCGGCATGGCCGCGGCCCAGCAGCTGGCGCGCGCCGGCCACGACGTGACCCTGTTCGAGAAGAACGACCGTGTCGGTGGCCTGCTGCGCTACGGCATTCCCGACTTCAAGATGGAGAAGAGCCACATCGACCAGCGCGTGAAGCAGATGGAGGCCGAAGGCGTGGTGTTCCGCACCGGCGTCATGGTGGGCGAACTGCCCAAGGGCAGCAAGGTCACCAACTGGGCCAAGGAAAGCATCTCGCCCGCACAGCTGCAGAAAGACTTCGACGCCGTGCTGCTGACCGGTGGCTCCGAACAGAGCCGCGACCTGCCGGTGCCCGGCCGCGACCTCGACGGCATCCACTTCGCCATGGAGTTCCTGCCGCAGCAGAACAAGATCAACGCCGGTGACAAGCTCAAGGGCCAGTTGCGTGCCGACGGCAAACACGTGATCGTGATCGGCGGTGGCGACACCGGCAGCGACTGCGTGGGCACCAGCAACCGCCACGGCGCCGCCAGCGTCACGCAGTTCGAAGTGATGCCGCAGCCGCCGGAAGAAGAAAACAAGCCCCTGGTGTGGCCGTACTGGCCGCTCAAGCTGCGCACCAGCTCCAGCCACGAAGAAGGCTGCGTGCGCGAGTTCGCGATTTCCACCAAGGCCTTCACCGGCGAAAAGGGCAAGGTCACCGGCCTGACCACGGTGCAGGTGGAGTTCAAGGACGGCAAGCTGGTGGAAGTGGCCGGCACCGAGAAGACCTACAAGGCCGACCTGGTGCTGCTCGCCATGGGCTTCGTGAACCCGGTGGCCAGCATTCTGGACGGCTTCGGCGTCGAGAAGGATGCGCGCGGCAACGCCAAGGCCAGCACCGACTTCATCGGCGGTTATGCGTCCAACGTGCCCAAGGTGTTCGTGGCCGGCGACATGCGCCGCGGCCAGAGCCTGGTGGTCTGGGCGATCCGCGAAGGCCGCCAGGCCGCGCGCTCGGTCGACGAATTCCTGATGGGTTTCTCCGACCTGCCGCGCTGAAACCGGCCCAGCGGCGGCTTTTGCGGGCTGCTGCGGGCGCTTTCACGGGCGCAGACGGGGCAGGTTCTGCCCCGCTGCACCGCCTTGAGACGGCCCGCTACGCGGGCCGTCGGCGTTTACATACACCTGTGAATGTGGGTGCGCGCGAATCCCGTATCATCCAAAAACCGGGCATTGAACTGCCCGGTTTCCGTTTGATGCTCACCGACAACACCACCCCTCTCGTTGAACTGCGCGACCTGACCTTTGGTTATGGCGAGCGCGCCATTCTGAACAAGGTCACGCTCAGTGTGCCCCGTGGCAAGGTCACGGCGCTCATGGGCGCCTCCGGCGGTGGCAAGACCACCGTGCTGCGCCTGATCGGCGGGCAGATCCGCGGCCAGTCGGGCCAGACCCTGTTCGACGGCCAGGACGTCGGCACCATGGGCACCGGCGCGCTGTACGAAGCGCGCCGCCGCATGGGCATGCTGTTCCAGTTCGGCGCCCTGTTCACCGACATGAGCGTGTTTGACAACGTGGCGTTTCCGCTGCGTGAGCACACGCAACTGCCCGAAACCCTGGTGCGCGACATCGTGCTCATGAAGCTCAACGCGGTCGGCCTGCGTGGCGCGCGCGACCTGATGCCGAGTGAACTCTCCGGCGGCATGGCGCGGCGCGTGGCGCTGGCGCGCGCGATCGCGCTCGACCCCGAGCTCGTGATGTACGACGAACCCTTTGCCGGCCTCGACCCGATCTCGCTCGGCACCGCCGCGCGCCTGATCCGCCAGCTCAACGACACCATGGGCCTGACCAGCATCGTGGTCTCGCACGACCTGGACGAGACCTTCCACATTGCCGACCAGGTGATCGTGCTGGCCAATGGCGGGATCGCCGCGCAGGGCACGCCCGACGAGGTGCGTCACAGCGACGACCCGCTGGTGAAACAGTTCGTCAACGCGCTGCCGGATGGCCCGGTGCGTTTCCACCACCCCGGCCCGGCGCTGGAGGCCGACTTCGGCCCGGTGCCCCGCGGAGGCCGCCCATGAGCCCGCTGCACCCCGCCCGCGTCGGTTTTGCCGTGCGCCGCCTGCTGGCGTCGCTGGGGCAGGGCACACGCCTGTTCGTGCGTCTGGTCTGGCTGCTCGGTGCGGTGCTGCGCCGCCCGGTGCTGCTGCGCGACCAGGTGCATTTCCTGGGCAACCATTCGCTGGCCATCATCAGCGTGTCCGGCCTGTTCGTGGGTTTCGTGCTCAGCCTGCAGGGTTACTACACGCTGCAGCGTTACGGCGCCACCGAGGCCCTGGGCCTGCTGGTGGCCCTGTCGCTGGTGCGCGAACTCGGCCCGGTGGTCACGGCCCTGCTGTTTGCCGGTCGTGCCGGCACCTCGCTCACGGCGGAGATCGGCCTCATGAAAGCCGGCGAACAGCTCAGTGCCATGGAGATGATGGCGGTCGATCCGGTGCGCCGGGTGCTGGCGCCGCGCTTCTGGGCCGGCGTGATCGCCATGCCTTTGCTGGCCGCGGTGTTCAGCGCGGTTGGCATCCTGGGCGGCTGGCTGGTGGGTGTGGCGCTCATCGGCCTGGACAGCGGCGCGTTCTGGAGCCAGATGCAGGGCGGAGTGGACGTCTGGGCCGATGTCGGTAACGGTTTTCTTAAAAGTGTGGTGTTCGGTTTCGCCGTGACCTTCGTGGCCTTGCTGCAAGGTTTCCTGGCGCAACCGACCCCCGAAGGCGTATCTCGCGCCACCACCCGCACCGTCGTGGTGGCCTCGCTGAGCGTGCTGGCGCTGGACTTCGTCCTCACCGCCACCATGTTCAGCATCTGATTGAAGTGGAGATCGACATGCAAACTTCCAAGAACGACGTCTGGGTGGGCCTGTTCGTGCTGATCGGCGCTGCTGCCATCCTGTTTCTGGCGCTGCAGTCCGCCAACCTGTTGAACCTGAACTTCCAGAAGACCTACCACGTGACTGGCCGCTTCGACAACGTGGGCGGCGTCAAGCCCAAGGCCGCCGTGCGCAGCGCGGGCGTGCTGGTCGGCCGCGTCGAGTCCATCACATTCGACGACAAGACCTTCCAGGCCAATATCCGCCTGGAGCTGGAATCGCGCTACGCCTTCCCCAAGGACAGCTCGCTCAAGATCCTCACCAGCGGCCTGCTGGGCGAGCAGTACATCGGTATCGAACCCGGTGGCGACGAGCGCAATATCGCCGACGGCGACGTCATCACCCAGACGCAGTCGGCCATCGTGCTGGAAAACCTGATCAGCCAGTTCCTGTTCCGCAGCGCGGCCGAGAGTGGCAGCAAGGCGTCCGAAGCGCCCGGAGCGCCGGCCGGCGCAGTGCCCCAGGAGCCCAGATAAGGCCTGTGGGGGCTTTGCAACGGAGCCCCCGATGCCTGGCCGGCGCCGATCAAAATAAGCTTGCTCGCGCAAGCCGCAACAACAGCCGGGCACCACCCGGGGGAGTCCACGCCATGACACACCGCCAACGACCTTTGCGCAAGACCGTCCAGCTGGCCGGCCTGGCAGCGACCTTGTCGCTGCTGTCAGCCTGCGCCACCGGGCCCGATGCCAACCCGAGCGATCCGCTGGAGCCGTTCAACCGCGGTGTCTACCGGTTCAACGACGCAATCGACACGGCGGTGCTCAAGCCCGTCGCCACCGCCTACCAGAATGTCACGCCCAGCCCGATCCGCACCGGCGTCGGCAACTTCTTCGGCAACCTGGGCGACCTGTGGTCGTCGGTGAACGCCGGCCTGCAGCTGCGCCCGCTCGAAGCCACCGAAAACCTGATGCGCTTCAGCGTCAACACGGTGTTCGGCCTGGCCGGTGTGCTCGACATTGCCACCGAGATGGGCATCCCGCGCACACGCATCGACTTTGGCCAGACCCTGGGCCGCTGGGGTGCGCCCCCGGGCGCTTACCTGGTGCTGCCCTTGTTCGGCCCGTCGACCGTGCGCGATGGCGCCGCCTCCCTGGTGGACGGCATGGCCGACCCGGTGGTCGGCCTGGACCACGTGGCCACGCGCAACTCGCTGATCGGGCTGCGTGTGGTGGACGGCCGTTCACGGCTGCTGCGCGCGTCCGACATGCTGGACGAAGCGGCGCTGGACAAATACAGCTTCATGCGCGACCTCTACCTGAGCCGGCGCCAGAGCCAGATCGACGACATGATCGAGCGCGGCATCGGCCTGGGCGACGGATTCGAGCCGGCCACCGATACGAATGGCAACGAATAAAGGGAACCCCTTTACACAAGGGAAGCTCCCATGAACTAGGCTGCAGTGTCTGCAGCAAGGCCGCTGAGGCCTCGAAAGGAACCCGATGATGAAACGCCGTTCATGGCTCGCCGCCCTGATGATGACCGCTGCCAGCGTGCTGGCCGTGCCTGCCATGGCGCAGGACGAAGCGCCCGATGCGCTGGTCAAGCGCCTGTCTGCCGAGGTGCTGAACACCATCAAGACCGACGCCGCCATCCAGGCCGGTGATGTGAGCCGCATCGTTGCCCTGGTCGACAGCAAGATCATGCCCAACGTGAACTTCGGCCGCATGACCGCCTCGGTGGTCGGCCCGAACTGGCGCCAGGCCACGCCCGAGCAGCAGAAACAGCTGCAGGAAGAGTTCAAGACCCTGCTGGTGCGCACCTATGCCGGCGCCCTGAGCGAAGTGAAGAACCAGACCTTGAGCTTCCGCCCGATGCGCTCGGCCCCGACCGACACCGACGTGGTGGTGCGCTCCGAAGTGCGTGGCATGGGCGACCCGATCCAGCTCGACTACCGCATGGAGAAGACACCCTCCGGCTGGAAGATCTATGACCTGAACGTGCTGGGCGTCTGGCTGGTGCAGACCTACCGCACCCAGTTCGCCCAGGAGATCAGCAGCAAGGGCATCGACGGCCTGATCGCCGCGCTGGCGCAGCGCAACAAGAGCGCCGCACCGGCCGCACCCAAGGCGAGCTGACCGGGCCATGACCGTGTCCTCCCTGGAATTGCCGCAGCGCCTGACCCTGGCCGAGGCCAGCCAGACGCTGGATCGGCTCGGCAGCGGCCTGGCCCAACAGGCCGACGCCGAGGTGGTGGTCAACGCCGGACCGCTGCAGGTGTTCGACTCCTCGGCCCTGTCGGTGCTGCTGGAATTGCGCCGCCGCCTGCTGGCCCAGGGCAAGACCTTGCGCGTGCAAGGCTGGCCCCGGCGCCTTGAAGACCTGGCCTCGTTGTACGGCGTGCGCGAGCTGCTCGCGGCCTGAGGCGTTGGTCGGGTGCCCCCTGCCCAGCGCGGCGGGAGGGGGGCGGATAAAATACCCGGTTCACTGGCGGTGGCAGATGTCCTGTTCGCGGCCGGTGTTCCCTTGGGTCCCGCCCGCGCATGTCAGCTGTCTCCTTCCAGAACGTCTCCAAAACCTACCCGACCCCGCGTGGCGAGCTGCACGCGCTGCAATCGGTGTCCTTCGACATCGAGCCGGGTGAGTTCTTCGGCCTGCTCGGGCCCAACGGCGCAGGCAAAACCACCCTCATCAGCGTGCTCGCGGGCCTGGCGCGAGCCACCTCGGGCCGCGTGCTGGTGCACGGCGCCGACGTGCAGGCCGACTACGCCACCGCGCGCCGCCACCTCGGCGTGGTGCCGCAAGAGCTGGTGTTCGACCCCTTTTTCAACGTGCGCGAGGCCTTGCGCTTCCAGTCCGGTTACTTCGGCATCCGGCGCAACGACGCCTGGATCGACGAGCTGCTCGAAGGCCTGGGCCTGACCGACAAGGCGACCGCCAACATGCGCCAGCTCTCGGGCGGCATGAAGCGCCGAGTGCTGATCGCCCAGGCGCTGGTGCACAAGCCGGCCGTGATCGTGCTCGACGAACCGACCGCGGGTGTGGACGTGGAGCTGCGCCAGACGCTCTGGCAGTTCGTCTCCGACCTCAACAAGCGCATGGGCAGCACCGTGCTGCTGACCACCCATTACCTGGAAGAAGCCGAAGCGCTCTGCGGGCGCATCGCGATGCTCAAGCAGGGCAGGGTGGTGGCGCTGGAGTCCACCTCCGCGCTGCTGGCGCGTGCCGCCTCCAACGTGCTGCGCTTCAAGACCGACGCCGCGCTGCCCACCGATCTGGCGGTGCAGGCCCGCATCACCGGCCGCGTGGTGCAACTGCCCGCGAACGACGCGCTGGCGGTCGAGCGCATCCTGGCGCGCCTGCGTGAGGTGGGCGTGTCACCGGAGGACATCGAGATCCGCAAGGCCGATCTGGAGGACGTGTTCCTCGATCTCACCGGCACGGCGGTCAAGTCCGCCGCATCTGCAGAGGTGCTGGCATGACCGGCTGGCAAACCCTCTTCTACAAGGAAGTGCTGCGTTTCTGGAAGGTCGGCTTCCAGACCGTGGCCGCGCCGGTGATCACCGCCATCCTGTACCTGATGATCTTCGGCCACGTGCTCGAAGGCCGGGTGCAGGTGTACGAGTCGGTCGGCTACACCGCCTTCCTGCTGCCCGGCCTGGTGATGATGAGCGTGTTGCAGAACGCTTTTGCCAACAGCTCGTCCTCGCTGATCCAGAGCAAGATCATGGGCAACCTGGTGTTCCTGCAGCTCACGCCGCTGTCGCACCGCGCCTGGTTCGTCGCCTACGTGGGTTCGTCCGTCGTGCGTGGCCTGGCCGTCGGCCTGGGCGTGATGGTGGTCACCTGGTGGTTTGCCCAGCCTTCGCTGGTGGCGCCGCTGTGGATCCTGGCCTTTGCCTTCCTCGGCGCGGCCCTGCTCGGCACGCTCGGTTTGCTGGCGGGCCTGTGGGCCGAGAAGTTCGACCAGATGGCAGCGTTCCAGAACTTCATCATCGTGCCCATGACCTTCCTCTCGGGCGTGTTCTACTCCATCCATTCCCTGCCCGACTTCTGGCAGCGCGTGAGCCACCTCAACCCGTTTTTCTACATGATCGACGGCTTCCGCTATGGCTTCTTTGGTGTCAGCGACGTCTCGCCCTGGACCAGCCTGGCCCTGGTGGCCGGCGCGCTGGCGGTGGTGAGCGCGATCGCGCTGCACCTGCTCAAGACCGGCTACAAGATCCGGCACTAGAGATGGCCCAACCCCTCGAAGGGTCGTACCTGCGGGGCGGCAAGGCCGGTTCTGCGGAAACCCTGGAACAGATCAGATAGGCTCGCTCGAATATGACCGCTGAAGAACTGCAATCCCTCATCGCCGCCGGCCTGCCGTGCGAGCACCTCGAAGTCACGGGCGACGGTCGCCACTGGTCGGCCGTGATCGTCTCGCCCGCCTTTGAAGGCCAGCGCCTCATCAAGCGCCACCAGGCCGTCTACGGCACGCTGGGCGGCCGCATCCAGAACGACGAGGTGCATGCCCTGTCGATGAAGACCTACACCCCCGCCGAGTGGGCGGCCCAACCCTCAGCCTGACACGCACCATGGACAAACTGCGAATCAACGGCGGCCGCACCCTGCAGGGTGAGGTGACCATCTCCGGCGCCAAGAACGCCGCGCTGCCCGAGCTGTGTGCCGCGCTGCTGACGGCCGAGCCGGTGACGCTGAAGAACGTGCCGCGCCTGCAGGACGTGGCGACCATGCGCAAGCTGCTCGACAACATGGGCGTGCAGCTCCAGTTGCAGGACGGCTCGGTCACGCTGCAGGCTGCCGACCCGATCCAGGCCGAAGCGCCCTACGAGCTGGTCAAGACCATGCGCGCCTCGGTGCTGGTGCTGGGCCCGCTGCTGGCGCGCTTCGGCCACGCCCGCGTGTCGCTGCCGGGTGGCTGCGCCATCGGCTCGCGCCCGGTGGACCAGCACATCAAGGGCCTGCAGGCCATGGGCGCCGAGATCGTGGTCGAACACGGCTACATGGTGGCCAGCCTGCCGGCGGGCAGGACGCGCCTGCACGGCGCGCGCATCGCGACCGACATGGTGACCGTGACCGGCACCGAAAACTTCCTCATGGCCGCAGCGCTGGCCGAGGGCGAGACCGTGCTCGAGAACGCGGCCCAGGAACCCGAGATCGGTGACCTGGCCGAGATGCTGATCGCTATGGGCGCGAAGATCGAAGGCCATGGCACCAGCCGCATCCGCATCCAGGGCGTGGACCGCCTGCACGGCTGCACCCACCAGGTGGTGGCCGACCGCATCGAAACCGGCACCTTCCTGTGCGCCGTGGCCGCGGCCGGTGGCGACGTGCTGCTGCGCCATGGCCGCGCCGACCACCTCGACGCGGTGATCGACAAGCTGCGCGAGGCCGGTGCCGAGATCGAAGCCGGCAAGGACGGCGACGGCGTCTTCATCCGCGTGCGCGCCAGCGGCCGCCTGAAGGCGCAGAGCTTCCGCACCACCGAGTACCCGGGTTTCCCGACCGACATGCAGGCCCAGTTCATGGCGCTCAACTGCATCGCCGAGGGCCCCAGCAAGGTCACCGAGACCATCTTTGAAAACCGCTTCATGCACGTCAACGAGCTGGTGCGCCTGGGCGCGCACATCCAGACCGACGGCAAGGTGGCGGTCATCGAGGGCATCCCGCGCCTGTCGGGTGCCACCGTGATGGCAACCGACCTGCGCGCGTCCGCCAGCCTCGTCATCGCCGGCCTGGTGGCCGAGGGCGAGACCATCGTCGACCGCATCTACCACCTGGACCGTGGTTACGACCAGATGGAAGCCAAACTGCGCGCCATCGGTGCCGACATCGAACGGGTGAAATGAACACACCCGCCGCGCTTTGCGCGACACCCTCCAAGGGGCAACACCCGCGGTCTGGCCAGGCCAGATCCGCGGTGTTTCCGGATTTGCTCACCTCGCAAGGAACCTGGTTTTGATCACGCTCGCATTGTCCAAAGGACGCATCTTCGACGAGACCCTGCCGCTGCTGAAGGCCGCCGGCATCGAGGTGCTGGAAGACCCCGAGAAGTCGCGCAAGCTGATCCTGGCGACCAGCAACCCCGAGGTGCGCGTGGTGCTGGTGCGCGCCAGCGACGTGCCGACTTACGTGGAATACGGCGGCGCCGACCTCGGCGTGACCGGCAAGGACACGCTGATCGAACACGGCGGCCAGGGCCTGTACCAGCCGCTGGACCTCAACATCTCGCGCTGCCGCGTCAGCGTGGCGGTGCGTGCCGACTTTGACTACGCCTCGGCCGTGCGCCAGGGCTCGCGCCTGAAGGTCGCCACCAAGTACACCGCCATCGCGCGCGAGTTCTTCGCCGGCAAGGGCGTGCACGTGGACCTGATCAAGCTCTACGGCAGCATGGAGCTGGCGCCGCTGACCGGCCTGGCCGACGCCATCGTCGACCTGGTCTCCACCGGCAACACGCTCAAGGCCAACCACCTGATCGAGGTGGAACGCATCATGGACATCAGTGCACGCCTGGTGGTCAACCAGGCCTCGCTCAAACTCAAGCAGGCGGCCATCCGCCCCATCATCGACGCCTTCGCCCAGGCCATCGTCAAGTGACCAGCCCCATGAGCCTCTCTGCCCGTCCCGTTCGCCTGTCCACCACCGCTGCAGATTTCGAGGCGCAGTTCGCGGCCCGCCTGCATTGGTCGGCCGAGACCGATGGTGCGATCGAGCAGCGCGTGGCCGACATCCTGGCCGACGTGCGTAGCCGCGGTGACGCGGCGGTGCTGGAGTACACCGCGCGCTTCGACGGCCTGGCCGCCGGCAGCATGGCCGAGCTGGAGCTGACACAGGCCGACTTCAAGACCGCCTTCGACGGCCTGCCCGCCGCCCAGCGCGAGGCCTTGCAGGCCGCCACGCGCCGCGTGCGCAGCTACCACGAGGCGCAGAAGAAAGCCGGCGGCGAGAGCTGGAGCTACCGCGACGAAGATGGCACGCTGCTGGGCCAGAAGGTCACGCCGCTGGACCGCGTGGGCATCTACGTGCCGGGCGGCAAGGCGGCGTATCCGTCGAGCCTGATCATGAACGCCGTGCCGGCGCACGTGGCCGGTGTGCAGGACATCATCATGGTGGTGCCCACGCCGGTGCGCGGCAGCGTGGCCACCGGCGGCAGCGGTGCCACCACCGCGGCGCGCGGCGAGCGCAACGACCTGGTGCTGGCCGCCGCCTACGTGGCCGGTGTCACACGCGCCTTCACCATCGGCGGCGCACAGGCCGTGGCCGCGCTGGCCTACGGCACGGCCACCGTGCCCAAGGTGGACAAGATCACCGGCCCCGGCAATGCCTATGTCGCCAGCGCCAAGAAGCGCGTCTTCGGCACCGTGGGCATCGACATGATCGCCGGCCCGAGCGAGATCCTGGTGCTGGCCGACGGCAGCACGCCCGCCGAGTGGGTGGCGATGGACCTGTTCAGCCAGGCCGAACACGACGAGCTGGCGCAGAGCATCCTGCTGTGTCCCGATGCGGACTACATCGCCGCGGTGCAGCGCGAGATTGATCGCCTGCTGCCCACCATGCCGCGCGCGGCCATCATCGCCAAGAGCCTGAACGACCGCGGCGCGCTGATCCACACCCGCAGCATGGAAGAGGCCTGCGCCATCAGCAACCGCATCGCGCCCGAACACCTGGAAGTCTCCAGCAGCGAACCGCACCGCTGGGAGCCGCTGCTCAAACACGCCGGCGCGATCTTCCTCGGTGCCTACACCAGCGAAAGCCTGGGCGACTACTGCGCCGGCCCCAACCACGTGCTGCCCACCAGCGGCACCGCGCGTTTCTCTTCGCCGCTGGGTGTGTACGACTTCCAGAAGCGCAGCAGCCTGATCGAGGTCAGCCAGGCCGGCGCGCAAAGCCTGGGTGCCATCGCCGCTGAAATGGCGTATGGCGAAGGCCTGCAGGCGCACGCCCGCGCCGCCGAGCTGCGGCTGGACGAGGTGCCACCGATGCGGGGTGCGGCATGAGCGCAGTGCCCGCGATGAACAACAACAACCCGTTGAACACGATCCGCCAGGATGTGCAGTCCATGCACGCCTACGCCATCCAGGACTCGGCCGGCATGGTCAAGCTCGACGCGATGGAGAACCCGTTTGCCCTTTCGCCCGCGCTGCAGGCCGAGCTGGGTGCGCGCCTGGGTGCGGTGGCCATCCACCGCTATCCCGGTGCCCGCATCGACGACCTCAAGCAGGCGCTGGCGGCTTACGTGGACCTGCCGGCCGGTTGCGGCCTGATGCTGGGCAACGGCTCGGACGAACTCATCTCGCTGCTGGCCATGGGTTGCGACCTGCCGGGCGCGAGCATCGTGGCGCCGCTGCCGGGCTTCGTGATGTACGCCATGAGCGCGCAGCTGCAGGGCCTGAAGTTCGTCGGCGTGCCGCTCACGCCCGACTTCGAACTGGACGAGGCCGCCATGCTGGCCGCGCTGCGCGAGCACCGTCCCGCGCTCACCTTCATCGCCTATCCCAACAACCCGACCGCCAACCTCTGGGACGCCGGCACCATCCGCCGCCTGATCGCCGAGGCCGCCACGTTCGGTGGCCTGGTGGTGATCGACGAGGCCTACCAGCCCTTCTCCAGCCGCAGCTGGCTGGACGAGATGCGCGCCGACCCGGCCGCCAATGCCCACGTGCTGCTGATGCGCACCCTGTCCAAGTTCGGCCTGGCCGGCGTGCGCATCGGTTACCTGGTGGGCGCACAGGCCCTGGTGCACGAGATCGACAAGCTGCGCCCGCCGTACAACGTCAGCGTGCTCAACGCCGAGTGCGCCCTGTTCGCGCTGGAGCACGTCGCCGTGTTCGCCGAACAGGCCGCCCAGATCCGCGAACAGCGCACGCTGCTGATCGACGCACTGGCCCGCCTGCCGGGCTTCACCCCCTTCCCGAGCGAAGCCAACATGGTGCTGGTGCGGGTGCCCGACGCGCAAGTTTGCTTCGACGCACTCAAGGCCCAGGGCATCCTCGTGAAGAATGTTTCTAAAATGCACCCACTGCTGACCCACTGTCTGCGCCTGACGGTGGGAACGCCGTCGGAAAACGCCCAGTTGATCCGATCTCTCCAGAGCACCCTATGACCCAGACGCTTCCCGCCCTCTCCGTGTCCGACCGCGTGGCACATGTGCAACGCAATACCGCGGAGACGCAGATTGCGGTGCGCATCAACCTGGACGGTACCGGCCGGGCCAACCTGTCCACCGGCATCGGCTTCTTCGACCACATGCTCGACCAGATCGCCCGCCACGGGCTGATCGACCTTGACGTGCAAGCCAAGGGCGACCTGCACATCGACGGCCACCACACGGTGGAAGACGTCGGCATCACCCTGGGCCAGGCCTTTGCGCAGGCCGTGGGCGACAAGAAGGGCCTGCGCCGCTACGGCCACGCCTACGTGCCACTCGACGAAGCGCTGTCGCGCGTGGTGGTCGACTTCTCCGGCCGCCCGGGCCTGCACATGCGCGTGCCGTTCAAGAGCGGCATGGTCGGCGGTTTTGACACCCAACTGGCCTTCGAGTTCTTCCAGGGTTTCGTCAACCACGCTGGCGTGACCCTGCACATCGACAACCTGCACGGCGAAAACGCCCACCACCAGGCCGAAACCGTGTTCAAGGCATTCGCCCGCGCGCTGCGCATGGCCCTCGAGCGCGACCAGCGCATGGGCGACGTGATTCCCTCGACCAAAGGCTCGCTCTGAGACCTGTCCCTTGATGAAACGCAAGACAGTCGCCGTGGTGGACTACGGCAGCGGGAACCTGCGCTCGGTATCGCAGGCGGTGCAACACGTGGCGCAGGCCGCCGACGTGGAGGTGCGCGTGACGGCCAACGCCCGGGACGTGCTCGACGCCGACCGCGTGGTGCTGCCCGGCCAGGGCCACATGGGCGACTGCATGCGCGAGCTCGCGGGCTCCGGCCTGCTCGACGCCGTGCTGCACGCGGCCGCGAACAAACCCCTGTTCGGTGTCTGTGTCGGCATGCAGATGCTGCTCGACCGCAGCGAAGAAGGGCCGACCGAGGGCCTGGGCCTGATCCCGGGTGAGGTCGTGCGCTTCCAGCTGCAAGGCCGCCTGCAGGCCGACGGCAGCCGCTTCAAGGTGCCCCAGATGGGGTGGAACCCGGTGTTCCACGACCTGGGCCGCGGCCCGGCGCACCCCTTGTGGGCAGGCATCCCCGACGGCGCCTACTTCTATTTCGTGCACAGCTTCTACGCCCGGCCGACGCTGGCCGCGAACAGCGTGGGCGAAGCGGACTACGGTGGGCGCTTTGCAGCGGCCATTGCCCGCGATAATATTTTTGCCACCCAGTTCCACCCGGAAAAAAGCGCCGATCAGGGTCTGGCGCTCTACCGTAACTTCCTGTCCTGGAATCCTTGAGAGCCAGAGAGCCCGTCGTCCAAGCGCGGCGGGTCCTCCAGTTCTAGTTCAACCGCATCGCACCCACACCATCATGTTGCTGATTCCTGCCATTGATCTGAAAGACGGCCAGTGCGTTCGCCTGAAACAAGGCGATATGGACCAATCCACGGTGTTCGGCGACGACCCGGCGGCGATCGCGCGCAGTTGGGTCGACAAGGGTGCGCGCCGCGTGCACCTGGTCGACCTCAATGGCGCCTTCGCCGGCAAGCCCAAGAACGAGCAGGCGATCCGCGCCATCCTCAAGGAAGTGGGCTCCGAGGTCGACGTGCAGCTCGGGGGCGGCATCCGCGACCTCGACACCATCGAGCGTTACCTCGACGCCGGCCTGCGCTACGTCATCATCGGCACCGCCGCGGTGAAGAACCCCGGCTTCCTGCAAGACGCCTGCACCGCGTTCGGTGGCCACATCATCGTCGGCCTGGACGCCAAGGACGGCAAGGTTGCCACCGACGGCTGGAGCAAGCTCACCGGCCACGAAGTGGTGGACCTGGGCAAGAAGTTCGAAGACTACGGCGTCGAAGGCATCATCTACACCGACATCGGCCGCGACGGCATGCTCTCGGGCATCAACATCGACGCCACCGTCAAGCTGGCCCAGGCCCTGTCCATCCCGGTCATCGCCTCCGGCGGCCTGTCCAACCTGGAAGACATCCGCGCCCTGTGTGCGGTGGAAGACGAGGGCGTCGAAGGCGTGATCTGCGGCCGTTCCATCTACAGCGGTGACCTCGACTTCGAGGCCGCACAACAACTCGCCGACGAGTTGAACGGATAACAGCACTCCATGCTCGCCAAACGCATCATTCCCTGCCTGGACGTCACCGGTGGCCGCGTCGTCAAGGGCGTCAACTTCGTGGAACTGCGCGACGCGGGCGACCCGGTCGAGATCGCGGCACGCTACAACGAACAGGGCGCCGACGAACTGACCTTCCTCGACATCACGGCCACGTCCGATGGGCGCGACCTGATCCTGCACATCATCGAGGCCGTGGCCTCGCAGGTCTTCATCCCGCTCACTGTCGGGGGTGGCGTGCGCACGGTGGAAGATGTGCGCCGCCTGCTCAACGCCGGCGCCGACAAGACCAGCTTCAACTCCGCCGCCATCGCCAATCCGCAGGTGATCCGCGACGCGTCCGACAAGTACGGCGCCCAGTGCATCGTGGTGGCGATCGACGCCAAGCGCCGTCAGGGCGACGACCTGGCCCAGCGCGGCGAAGGCTGGGACGTGTACAGCCACGGCGGACGCAAGAACACCGGCCTGGACGCGGTGGCCTGGGCCAGCCAGATGGCCGACTTCGGCGCGGGCGAGATCCTGCTCACCAGCATGGACCGCGACGGCACCAAGTCCGGCTTTGACCTCGCGCTCACGCGCGCCGTGGCCGATGCGGTGAGTGTGCCGGTGATCGCCTCGGGCGGTGTGGGCAACCTCGACCACCTGGCCGACGGCGTGCAGCAGGGCGGCGCCGACGCGGTGCTGGCCGCCAGCATCTTCCACTACGGCGAGTACACCGTGGCCCAGGCCAAGGCGCGCATGGCCGAACGCGGCATCCCGGTCCGGCTGTAAGCGCGCCCCGGCGCCTGTTTCAGAGTTCGCTGCCGCCGCGTGGCGGGTAGTGGCGCTCCAGCCGGTCTTCCAGTTCGCCCACGGTGGCGCTCAGGCCGTTGCCGGTCTGCTCGACCACCTGCGTCAGCGCCGCCTGCACCTGGTCCAGCTTGAGCTGCACCTGGTCGGCCAGCTCCTTCTCACGCACGGCGGTGGCCTGCAGCTCGCCTTGCAGGTACTGGCGCAGCTCGGTGAAGCGCGATGCCTCGGCCTTGTCGGCCAGCACACGCTGGTCGGCCGCTTCACGGGTCACGCGGCGCACCTCCACCAGGTGCAGGGTCTGGTAGTACACCAGAGCGGCCAGGAACACCACCAGCACCAGCGCCAGCATGCCGAGAAGGACCAGCCCCATGGGTGCCTGGACCTGCGTGAAGCCGAAGTTCAGCGCGGTCGGCTGCAGGATCTGCTCGAAGTTCAGCGCCACGAAGCCGGCGATGAACAGAATGAAAAGAACGAGGAGGATGGTGCGGAGTTTCATGAGGTCCCTTTTGTCTTGTTGGAAGAGGCTGCGGCACGCCGGCGCCGCCCGGACCATCCTAACGGCATTCGCGGCTGGCCGGGGCGAGTGCCCGCACCCCATGGTAGATTCACCCGCATGAACTGGCTCGATGAAGTGAAGTGGGACGCGCAAGGCCTGGTGCCGGTGATCGCGCAGGAAGCCGCCACCGGCGATGTGTTGATGTTTGCGTGGATGAACCGCGAGGCCTTGCAGAAGACCGCCGAGCTCGGCCGCGCGGTGTATTACAGCCGCTCGCGCGAGCGTCTGTGGTTCAAGGGCGAGGAGTCGGGCCACGTGCAGACGGTGCACGACATCCGCATGGACTGCGACAACGACGTGGTGCTGCTCAAGGTCACGCAGCTCGGGCACGAGCCCGGCATTGCCTGCCACACCGGGCGCCACAGCTGTTTCTTCCAGCGCCTGGACGGCGGACAATGGAACGCCGTCGAGCCCGTGCTCAAAGATCCCGAATCCATCTACAAATAAATCCGACCATGTCCAACACCGATGACCTGGCGCGCCTGGCCGCCGTGATCGAGAGCCGCAAGCCGGCCCACGGCGGCGACCCCGAGAAAAGCTATGTGGCACGCCTGCTGCACAAGGGCCCCGACAGCTTCCTGAAAAAAATCGGCGAAGAGGCCACCGAAGTGGTGATGGCGGCCAAGGACCTGGAGCATGGTGGTGACCGCCAGAGCCTGGTGAACGAAACCGCCGACCTCTGGTTCCACTGCATGATCGCGCTCGCCCACTACAACCTCGGCCCGGCCGACGTGGTGGCCGAGCTGGCACGCCGCGAAGGCCTGAGCGGGCTGGAGGAAAAGGCGCTGCGCAAGGTGTTGCAGCGCGAAGCCGCGGCGGGTCCCGAAGCCGGTTGACAACCAGGAGCCTCAGATGAGCGACATCATTGACGTGGAAACGGTCGACAACGAAAAAGCCCAGTCCCTCAAGACAGTGGGCTGGGTCAGCTACGTGCTGCACCTCTTGGTGGCGGTGGGCGCGGTGGTGCCGGGCGGGCAGGCCAGCCCGGTGCTGCTGCTGATCGCGCTGATCATCGACCTGGTGAAGAAGAACGAGGCCGCAGGCACCTGGCAGGCCAGCCATTTTTCCTGGCGCATCCGCACCGTGATCTGGGCCGCCGTGCTCTACCTCGTCACCTTGCCGCTGTGGTTCCTGCTGCTGCTGCCGGGCATGATCGCCTGGTGCCTGATCTCGATCTGGTTCCTCTACCGCATCGTCAAGGGCATGGTGCGCATGAACGCCAGCCAGGCCATGCCCGACTGAATTTGTTGATTTCCCATGAGCGCACACGACCCCACCTGCATCTTCTGCAAGATCATCGCCGGCCAGATCCCGTCCAAAAAAGTCTATGAGGACGAAGACATCTTTGCCTTCCACGACATCAACCCCTGGGCCCCGGTGCACTTCCTGATGGTGCCCAAGGCCCACGTGCCGTCCATGGCGCAGCTCGGCCCGGAGCACGAGCGCACCATGGGCCGCATGATGACCCTGGCCCCGCGGCTGGCGCTGGAGCAGGGCTGCAATCCATATCCCGAAGGCGGATTCCGCATCGTGTGCAACAACGGCGCCGAAGGCGGCCAGGAAGTGCACCACCTGCATGTGCACGTGATGGGTGGCCCGCGCCCCTGGCTGCGCGGTTGAGGCAAAGTCCGGCAACACCCCTTTGGCCGGCTTGCCGGGCGCATTCGACCGGGGGCTGAACTCCTACCGGGGCTTAGAATCCCACGCATAGCGACTGTCGCTTCATTCCTATCTGGAGAAACTCATGGGTTCGTTCTCAATCTGGCACTGGCTGATCGTGCTGCTGATCGTGGTGATGGTGTTCGGTACCAAGAAGCTCAAGAACATCGGCACCGACCTGGGTGGTGCGGTCAAGGGCTTCAAGGACGGTATCAAGGAAGGCGGGCAAAACCCCTCCGACGCGGCGGCTTCTGCCCCGGCCGGTCAGGTGACGCAGGAAAGCCGCGCCGACAAGAACGCCATCGACGTCGAAGCCAAGCAAAAAAGCTGAAGCCCTGGCGGCTGGCGCTCCCCACGGCGCCGGCGCCCGTTTTGCGGGGTAGTCCCCCGCCCGACCTTGCCCGCAGGATGGCCGACACATGATTGATCTGGGCATTTCCAAGCTCGCCCTCATCGGGGCGGTGGCGTTGATCGTCATCGGCCCCGAAAAACTGCCGCGCGTGGCGCGCACCGTGGGCGCCCTGCTGGGCAAGGCGCAGCGATATGTGTCGGACGTGAAGGCCGAAGTCAGCCGCTCGATGGAGCTCGAAGAGCTCAAGAAGATGAAGGACTCGGTCACCGAAGCCGCGCGCGACGTCGAGAGTTCGATCAGCAGCGGCGCCAGCGACTTCGAAAAATCCTGGTCCGAAGCCACGGCCGGGCTGGACGGCAATTCGTCCAGCTACGACACATCGAACGCCCCGCTGGGTTCGTTCGACGTCCCGGTCTACAAACACCCGAAGAAGAACTGGCGCATCAAGCAGAAGGCCATGCCCCAGTGGTTCAAGGCCCGCACCGGCGTGCGCACCCGTACCCAGTCGGGTGCGGCCCGCGTGGCCCGCTTCCGGCCGCGCTCCTCCTCCGCTCCCCGTTGATGTCCGACCCCAAAGATCCCACCGACGAACTGGCCGGTTCCGAACAGCCGTTTGTGCAGCACCTGATGGAGCTGCGCGACCGGCTCCTGTACGGCATCATCGGCCTGGCCATCTGCATGGGCCTGCTGGCCATCTGGCCCGGCCCGAGCGGCCTGATCGACCTGATCGCGGTTCCGATCCGCGCCCACATGCCGCCCGACGCCAAGCTGATCGCGGTCGGCGTGTTCTCGCCCTTCTTCGTGCCGATCAAGGTGCTGGCCATGGCGGCGCTGCTGCTGTCCCTGCCGTGGTGGATGTACCAGGTCTGGGCCTTTGTTTCGCCCGGTCTGTACAGCCACGAAAAACGCTTCGGCATTCCGCTGATCGTGCTCGGCAGCGTGCTGGCCTACGTCGGCATTGCGTTCGTGCAGTTCTTCGTGCTGGACAAGATGTTCGGCTTCATCCAGAAGTTCACACCCGCGAGCGTGGCGGCCACGCCCGACATCGCGTCCTATGTGGAGGCGATCCTGTCGCTGTACCTGGCCTTCGGCCTGGCCTTCCAGGTGCCCATCGTGGTGATCCTGCTGGTCAAGATGAACATGGTGGCGGTGAAGCAGCTGAAGGACTTCCGCGGGTATTTCATCGTGGTGGCCTTCGTGATCGCCGCCGTGGTGACGCCGCCCGACGTGATTTCCCAGCTCGCGCTGGCCGTGCCCATGTGCCTGTTGTACGAGATGGGCATCTGGGGCGCGCAGTGGTTCATCAAGTCGACCGCCAAGACCGAAGAAGAAAGCAAGGAAGAAGAAGCCGCGTCGTCCTGACGCGGCGGGGCTTGCGGGCCCTGTGCTTTTGCTGCGCTGTTAGCGCGGCCCAGCGGCCTGGCGGGGCAGGTTGCGCCGGCCCGGCGTGACGTCGATGCGGGTCTTGCCGTCGCGCCGCACCACTTCCAGCGAAGCCGGCGTGCCCGGCGCCAGGTTGGCTACCGCCGACAGCAGCTGCACCACGCTCTTCACCTCGCGGTCACCCACCGCGGTGATCACGTCACCCGGGCGGATGCCGGCCTGCGCGGCCGGGCCGTTCTGCAGCACGCCGCTGATGATCACGCCGGAACCCGGCTGCAGGCCGAAGCTTTCGGCCAGCTCGGGGCTCAGGTCTTGAGGCTCCACGCCGATCCAGCCACGCGTGACCTGACCGTCCTTCACGATCGCCTCCATCACGCTGCGCGCGGTGGAGGTGGGGATGGCAAAACCGATGCCCATGGAGCCGCCCGAGCGAGAGTAGATGGCGGTGTTGATGCCCATCAGCTGGCCGCTCACATCCACCAGCGCACCACCCGAGTTGCCCGGGTTGATGGCGGCGTCGGTCTGGATGAAGTTCTCGAAGGTGTTGATGCCCAGCTGGGTGCGGCCAAGCGCGCTGACGATGCCGCTGGTCACGGTCTGGCCGACGCCGAAGGGGTTGCCGATGGCCAGTACCTGGTCGCCGATTTCCAGCGCGTCGGAATTGCCCAGCGTGATCACCGGCAGGTCGGTGAGCGCGATCTTCAGGATCGCCAGGTCGGTCTCGGGGTCGGTGCCGATGACCTCGGCCACCGACTTGCGGCCGTCGTTGAGGATCACCTCGATCTCGTCGGCTTCTTCGATCACGTGGTTGTTGGTCAGCACGTAGCCGGCAGGGCTCACGATCACGCCCGAACCCAGGCCGCTTTGCTGTTGCGAGGGCGCCTGGTCACCGAAGAAGAAGCGGAACCAGGGGTCGGCGCTCTGCGGGTTGTTGGCCGGGGCCTTGCTGGTGTTGATGCTGACCACAGCGGCCGAGGCGCTGCGCGCGGCGGCGCGGAAGCTGCCCGAGCCTTCCACCACCGGCACCGGGGTGCCCGAGGGCGCTTCGAACACCGGCACCACCGTGGTGGTGTTGCGGCCTCCCAGCCATTGCGGCTGCAGGGTGGCGACCACAAACAGGGCGGCCACCAGCACGGTGACGGTCTGGGCGAACAGGAGCCAAATGCGTTTCATGGAGATGCGAGCGGGTTGAGGGGCCGTGGTCCCGACCGGGGCCGATTCAGGGGCTCTATTGTCCCGCAAATGGCCGCGCCACCAGGGCGCGCGGCACGTGCGGCCCGGTGCCGGCTGTCAGAATGGAGGGCCTGCCCGTCGGGCTTTGCCATCCCCACTCCCGAACCCCATGTCCGAGCCCACTTCATCCCGCCCATCCGTGTCCCGCGCCGCCCTCGGGGCCTCGCTCGACCAGCTGCTGCAGCCCGGGCAGTTCAAGGACTACGGCCCCAACGGGCTGCAGGTGGAGGGCCGGCCGACGGTGCGCAAGCTGGTCAGCGGCGTGACCGCCAGCCGGGCCTTCATCGAGGCGGCGATCGCCGAGCAGGCCGATGCCCTGCTGGTGCACCACGGCCTGTTCTGGCGCGGCCAGGACGGCCGCGTGACCGGCTGGATGAAGCAGCGCCTGGCGCTGCTGCTGCAGCACGACATCAACCTGTTCGCCTACCACCTGCCACTGGACGCCCACCCCACGCTGGGCAACAACGCCCAACTGGCACAGCGCCTGGGTGTGCAGCTGTATGACGATGCGCGCGGCCGCTTCGGCGAACAGTCGCTGGGCTTCATGGGCGAGCGCGCCTGCGCTTCCGCCGCGGCGCTGGCCGAGCACGTGGCCGAGCGCCTGGGCCGCGCCGTCACGCTGGTGGCCGAGCCCGACCGGCCGCTCACGCGCGTGGCGCTGTGCACCGGCGGTGCGCAGGGTTACTTCGAAGCCGCCATCGCCGCCGGCGCCGAGGTGTTCATCACCGGTGAAATCTCCGAACCCCAGGCGCATTACGCGCGCGAATGCGGCGTGGCCTACATTGCTTGCGGCCACCATGCGTCCGAGCGTTACGGCGCACCGGCGGTGGGCGCGCAGGTGGCGGCCGAGCTCGGGCTCGAGCACGTGTTCATCGACATTCCCAACCCGGCCTGAGGCGCGGCATGGTCCACAGCGCTGTTCTTCGCCCCATCGTCCTGAGCATGGGCGACCCGGCCGGCATCGGGCCGGAAATCATCGCCAAGGCCTTTCGCGAGCGCCCGGGCCTGTGCCGGCAGGTGGTGGTGGCCGGTGACGTGGCCACCCTGCAGCGTGCGCTGCGCCTGACCGCCGCCGCGCCCGACTCGGCGGCCGACGCCCTGGTGCTGGCCGAGATCACGGAACTCCCGGCCCTGGCATCGGTGCCACCGGGCTGCATGGCGGTGGTGCAGGCCTGCGAGCCGCCGCAGGGTGTGGTGCTGGGCCAGGTGAGCGCCGCCGCCGGGCGGGCTGCGGCCGACTGCATCCACTGGGCGGCGCGTGCCGCGCTGATGGGGCAGGCCCGTGCCGTGGTGACGGCGCCCATCCACAAGGAAGCACTGGCCGCGGCGGGTGTGGACCACCCGGGCCATACCGAGCTGCTGCAGGCGCTCGCGGCTGAGCACGCCGGTGTGCCGGTGGCCGAACTGCCGGTGCGCATGATGCTGAGCTGCCCGGGCCTGAGCACGGTGCTGGTGAGCATCCATGTGGCGCTGCAGCAGGCCTTGCAGGCGGTGACGCGTGAGCAGGTGCTGCAGACGGTGCGCATTACCGAGGCGCATTTCCGCCGCGCCGGTTTCGCACGACCGCGCATCGCGGTGGCCGGCCTGAACCCGCATGCGGGCGAGGGCGGTTTGTTCGGGCGGGAGGAGATCGATCAGATCGCACCGGCGGTGCAGCAGGCGCAGGCCGAAGGCCTGGCGGTGAGCGGTCCGCACGCGCCCGACACGGTGTTCATGCGCGCGCGCCAGGGTGCGTTCGATGTGGTGGTGGCGATGTACCACGACCAGGGGCTGATTCCGGTCAAGCTGCTCGGGCTGGAGCAGGGCGTGAACACCACGCTGGGTCTGCCCTTCGTGCGCACCAGCCCGGACCATGGCACGGCTTTCGATCTGGCTGGCAGCGGCCGCGCAAGCGCCGAAAGCCTGCTGGCCGCGATCGACGCGGCCATGGACGCCGCGCAGGCCTGACGCGGCTGGCCGGCACGGGGTGCCGGCCGCAGGCGTGTTTACTTCTTGAGGTTGTCGCGGATTTCGCGCAGCAGCAGGATGTCTTCGGGCGTGGCCGGCGCAGCGGCTGGCGGGGCTTCGCGCTTGAGGCGGTTGATCTGCTTCACCATGATGAAGATGATGAACGCCATGATGGTGAAGTTCAGCGCCACGGTGATGAAGCTGCCGTAGGCCAGGGTGGGCACGCCGGCGGCCTTGAACGCGGCCAGCGTGTGGGGCGTGCCCTCGGGCACCTTGCCGAGCGCGATGAACAGGTTGGTGAAGTCCAGGCTGCCGAAGACGGCACCCACGACGGGCATGATGATGTCTTCCACCATGGAAGTGACGATCTTGCCGAAGGCTCCGCCGATGATCACACCCACGGCGAGATCGATCACATTGCCCTTGACGGCAAATTCCTTGAATTCCTGCATCATGCCCATCTGGACTCTCCTGAACGTAGATTGGTTGGTGGCCTGCACAAAGCAAGCCTTCTGACTGTATTCCAGCGGGATTCTCACACAAGCGGTGGTGCCCGGGCCGTCAGCCACCATGGCGTGCAAAAGGGCGGCCCGCACCGCGGCCAATAGCCCAGTCGCACGCCCCGACAAGCGGGAAAGCCCCTTGACTGCTCCAGTACAATGCCGGGTTGTCCCAAGTGTCCCGTCTCGACCCTCATTGAAAGATCCCCATGAGTGAAGCAACCGCCGGTGCGACTGTAGATCGCGGCCGCAGAACCTGGCTGATCACATCCTGCGCCATGGGTGGCGCCGGTGCAGCCGCTGTCGCAGTGCCCTTCGTGAGCACCTTCCAGCCGTCCGAGCGTGCCCGTGCCGCCGGTGCGCCGGTGGAGGTCGACATCTCCGGCATCCAGCCGGGCGAGAAGATCGTGGTGGAATGGCGCGGCAAGCCGGTCTGGATCCTGCGTCGCACGCCCGAGCAGCTGGCGGCCCTGCCAACGCTCGACGGTGAACTGGCCGACCCGAATTCGGACCGCACGGCCTATCCCACGCCGGCTTACGCCAAGAACACGCACCGCTCCATCAAGCCCGAGTACCTCGTGACCGTCGGCATCTGCACCCACCTTGGATGCTCGCCTGGCGACAAGCTCACCCCTGGCCCGCAGCCATCTTTGCCGAACGACTGGAAGGGTGGCTTCCTGTGCGCCTGCCATGGTTCGACGTTTGACGTCGCCGGCCGTGTCTTCAAGAACAAGCCCGCACCCGACAACCTGGAAGTGCCGCCGCACTACTACCTCTCCGACACCACGCTGCTGGTGGGCGAAGAGAAGCAGGCCTGAGCCGCGCGGCGCTGGCAGACACCCGGATCACAGAGGCATCCCCATGGCTGAATTCAAAGAAATTTCCCCCGACGCACCGATCGCTCAGAAAGCCCTGAACTGGATCGACAACCGGTTTCCGCTGTCCAAGCTCTACAACGAGCATCTGGCCGAGTACTACGCACCGAAGAACTTCAACTTCTGGTACTTCTTCGGTTCGCTGGCCTTGCTGGTGCTGGTGATCCAGATCGTGACCGGGATCTTCCTGGTGATGCACTACAAGCCCGACGCCAACCTGGCGTTCGCTTCGGTCGAGTACATCATGCGCGACGTGCCCTGGGGCTGGCTGATCCGCTACATGCACTCCACCGGCGCCTCGGCGTTCTTCGTCGTGGTGTACCTGCACATGTTCCGCGGCCTGATCTACGGCAGCTACCGCAAGCCGCGCGAGCTGGTCTGGGTGTTCGGCTGCGCGATCTTCCTGTGCCTGATGGCCGAAGCCTTCATGGGCTACCTGCTGCCCTGGGGCCAGATGTCCTACTGGGGTGCGCAGGTGATCGTGAACCTGTTCGCCGCGATTCCTTTTGTCGGCCCTGACCTGGCGCTGCTCATCCGTGGCGACTTCGTGGTGGGTGACGCGACGCTGAACCGCTTCTTCAGCTTCCACGTGATCGCCGTGCCGCTGGTGCTGCTGGGTCTGGTGGTGGCGCACATCATTGCGCTGCACGAAGTGGGCTCGAACAACCCCGACGGCGTCGAGATCAAGGCCACCAAGGACGCCTCGGGCAAGCCGCTCGACGGCATTCCGTTCCACCCCTACTACACGGTGCACGACCTGCTGGGCGTGACGGTGTTCCTGATGGCCTTCTCGGCAATCATCTTCTTCGCCCCCGAGTTCGGCGGTTACTTCCTCGAGTACAACAACTTCATCCCGGCCGACCCGCTGGTGACGCCGCTGCACATCGCGCCGGTCTGGTACTTCACGCCCTTCTATTCGATGCTGCGTGCCATCACCAGCGAGATGATGTACGCCCTGATCGCCTGCGTGCTGCTGGGTGCCGTGCTCGGCGTGCTCAAAGCCAGGATCGGTGCGATCTTCAAGGCCATGATCGTCGGTGGCGCCGTGGTGCTGGTGGCGCTCATGCTGGCCATCGACGCCAAGTTCTGGGGCGTGGTCGCCATGGGTGGCGCGGTTGTCATCCTGTTCTTCCTGCCCTGGCTCGACAACAGCCCGGTCAAGTCGATCCGCTACCGCCCGAGCTGGAACAAGTGGCTCTACACGCTGTTCGTGATCAACTTCCTGATCCTGGGCTACCTCGGGGTGCTGCCGCCATCGCCTATCGGCGAGCGCGTTTCCCAGGTTGGCACGCTGTTCTACTTCGGCTTCTTCCTCCTGATGCCCTGGTGGAGCCGCATCGGCGAATTCAAGCCCGTGCCCAAGCGCGTCACCTTCCAGCCCCACTGAACCCCAAAGAGCCAATGCGGAGAGTCAAGCAAATGAAAAAAATCCTCTTGGGCTTCATGCTGGCCCTGGGCATGTCGGGGGCGGCCCTGGCCGCCGGTGGTGGCATTCCCCTGGACAAGGCGCCCCAGCGCACCAATGACATGGCCTCGCTGCAAAACGGTGCCAAGCTGTTCGTCAACTACTGCCTGAGCTGCCACTCGGCGGCGTTCATGCGCTACAACCGCCTGCGCGACATCGGCCTGAACGACAAGCAGATCGCCGACAACCTGGTCTTCGCCACCGACAAGATCGGTGACACCATGAAGGCCTCGATCGATCCCAAGCAGGCCAAGGCCTGGTTCGGCGCCAACCCGCCCGACCTGACCCTGGTTGCCCGCTCGCGCTCCAGCCACGCCGGCACCGGTGCCGACTACGTCTACACGCTGATGCGCTCCTACTACCGCGACGAGACCAAGCCCACCGGCTGGAACAACCTCGCCTTCCCGAACATCGGCATGCCCAACCCCCTGTGGGAACTGCAGGGCGAGCGCCAGCCGGTGTACGAAAAGGTGATGAGCCACGGCCACGAGGTGGATCGCGTCAAGGGCTGGTCCACGGTCAAGCCCGGCACCCTGAGCGAAGCCGCGTTCGACGACAACGTCGGCGACCTGGTGGCCTACCTGCAGTGGATGGCCGAGCCGGCCCAGAACACGCGCGTGCGCCTCGGTGTCTGGGTGCTGCTGTTCCTGTTCGTCTTCAGCCTGGTGGCCTGGCGCCTGAACGCCTCGTACTGGAAAGACGTCAAATAATCCGATCCGGCTGGGCCGGGCCCCGAGCCCGTCCCGACCGTTCCACAGTGGTTTGCAGTGCCGACCCGGCGCATATGCAAACCACTGTTTTTTGCTTTAAGGAGCCTTCCTCATGATGGTCTTGTATTCGGGCACCACCTGCCCCTACTCCCACCGCTGCCGTTTCGTGTTGTTCGAAAAGGGCATGGATTTCGAAATCCGGGATGTTGACCTCTACAACAAGCCCGAGGACATCAGCGTCATGAACCCGTACGGCCAGGTGCCGATTCTGGTCGAACGCGATCTGATCCTGTACGAGTCGAACATCATCAACGAGTACATCGACGAGCGCTTCCCGCATCCCCAGCTGATGCCCGGCGACCCGGTGGACCGCGCGCGCGTGCGCCTGTTCCTGCTCAACTTCGAGAAGGAGCTGTTCACGCACGTCTCCATGCTCGAATCGCGCAGCACTAAGGGCAACGACAAGGCGCTGGAAAAGGCCCGTGCGCACATCCGCGACCGCCTGACCCAGCTTGCCCCGGTGTTCCTGAAGAACAAGTTCATGCTGGGTGACAACTTCTCCATGCTCGACGTGGCGATCGCTCCGCTGCTCTGGCGCCTCGACTTCTACGGCATCGAGCTGAGCAAGAACGCGGCACCCCTGCTCAAGTACGCCGAACGCATCTTCTCGCGCCCGGCCTACATCGAAGCGCTGACGCCGTCCGAAAAGGTCATGCGCAAGTGATGGACACCCCGGCTCGCAGGAGCCGGGTTCCCGCAACGCCATGAGTGCCTTCGAAACCGAAACCCCTTCCACCCGGCCCTACCTGATCCGTGCCTTGCACGAATGGTGTGCCGACAACGGGTTCTCGCCCTACATCGCGGTGCAGGTCGACGCCTCGGTGCGCGTGCCGATGGAGTTCGTGAAGAACGGTGAGATCGTGCTGAACGTGAGCATGGACGCCACCAGCTCGCTCAAGCTGGGCAACGACTTCATCGAGTTCAAAGCCCGCTTCGGCGGCGTCGCTCGCGAGATCGTGGTGCCGGTCAGCCATGTCATCGCCATCTATGCGCGCGAAAACGGGCAGGGCATGGCGTTCCCGGCGCCGCCACCCGCTGCCGTGGCCGGATCGGCGGTGGATGCCGCCGTGGTGCCGGACGAGCAAGAGGGTGCCGAGCTCGAGGGCGACAGTGCACCCGACAGCCCGGCCAGAGGTGCGCTGCGCTCGGTGCCGAGTGACACGCCCGCAACCGCGGCGGAAGACGGTGAGACGCCCGAACCGCCGCCTGCCAGCCCGAGCCCTGCGCGGTCCGGTGGCCGACCGCAGCTCAAGCGCGTCAAGTAAAATTTTCGGGTCCCGCCGCTTTAGCTCAGTTGGTAGAGCAATCGCCTTGTAAGCGATAGGTCGTCTGTTCGAGTCAGACAAGCGGCACCATCACTGCCAGGCGCGCGCCTCAGCTGGCCTGGCTGGAGGGCGCAGGCTGCCGGCGCGGCTTGACCACGGCGGGCAGGCCCACTGCAATGGAATCGGAAGGCACGTCACGGGTGACCACCGAGTTCGCGCCGATCAACACGTTGTCGCCCACGGTCACACGGCCCAGCACCTTGGCGCCAGCTCCGATGTCCACGTTGTTGCCAAACACCGGTGCGCAAGGGTCTTCGACACGCGACAGGCCCACCACCACGCCGGTGCGAATCCTGCAGTTGTCGCCAAACCGGGCATACCCGCTGATCACGATGCCGCCGAAGTGATCGATGACAAAGTTCTTCCCGACCGTGACTTCACAGGGGAGTTCAACGCCAGCCACCACCTGCACGAGCTTGAACATCACCTTGTAAAGGAAGGAGAAGGGCTTGCGCAGAATGGCCGGACGGATGCCGTAGCGCCACCGGCCAAAGCGGTAAACGAGCATGACCCAGAAACCCTGCGCCCCCCACTTTCTGCCATGCGCCTGGTAGTCGGCGCGAACGTTTTCAAACATGGGGAGTCGGGTGGGTATTGGAGAAAAGCATCAAAAAAAGGAGATTCACGCAGTAGAAAGGCCTCTGATTGAGGGGCGGTGCAGCTGAATCTGGATCAGGAAGGCCACGTCCGTGCCGGGCATGCTACACGCAAATTCTTTCACTTCGGATGACGGGGGGATCGTGGCATGACGGATTCGACCGATCGCCCGCCGGGCTGGCTGGTGGGGTGCCGGCGCCGCCCGCCCCCGTTGCAGGGGCATTCATCGTCCCGGCGTTTGGACTTTGATGCGGATTGCGTTAACCTGCGCACCCCTTTGGGTCAATGCCTGCTGCAGCGATGGCAGCAGCTGGCGCAATTTGGTTGAGGCCGCGGCGCTGGCCACCAGCAGGCACCATTCCTGGTCTTGCAGTGGCCCTGGCCGCACGTGCGGGCGCAGGGTGGCCGGGATCAGGTGCTGGATCTGGTCCAGGCACCAGCGGGATTCCCGGATGCGTTCCTGCAGAGCGGCCAACGTGGGCGCTGCGCCCACGGCCTGCTCGAGGCTGAGCATGATGTGGGAACGGTGGCCGGTTGACATGCGTTGGGGGCATTCCGGTGGATGCCGGAGCGCACAGGAAAGAAGGTAAGAAGAGTGCACATCATTATCACGGATGCTTGGCTGGCCAAAAGCCGCGCCCTGCATCTCAACGGTTTCAAGCTGGTGGCCGCCGGTGCGCTGGCGTCGGTGTTGCTGATGCTGGGCGCCATCACCACCTACCACTGGGTGTTTCTCGAGGGCGTGCGCCAGGGCTGGCCCGGCTTCGCCCCGGTGGCGCGGCTGGTGCACCAGGACGACGCCAACTCCCAGAACGCCTACCTGCGCGCCAACCTGGATGCGATGGCGCGCAAGCTGGGCGAAATGCAGGCGCGCATGGTGCAGATCGACTCGCTGGGCGAACGCGTGGCCGGCCTGGCCGGCTTGAGCCCGACCGAGTTCAAGACGACCCCCCTGGGTTCCGGCGGTGCGCTGGTGGCCAGCCGCGACATCAGCATGGACGAGCTGATGGGTGCGCTCGACCGCATCGACCAGAGCACCGGTTCCCGCGTGGACTGGCTCACGGTGGTGGAGTCGCGCCTGTTCGACCAGAAGATCCAGCGCACCATGGTGCCGACCGAAAAACCGGTGGTGGGTGTGCCGGTGGGCTCGGCCTTCGGTTTCCGCATCGACCCGATCACCGGGCGCTCGGCGCTGCACACCGGGCTGGATTTCCCGTCCGACACCGGCACCCCCATCCTGGCCGCGGCCGGTGGCGTGGTGGTGGTGCAGGAGTACCACGCCGCCTACGGCAACATGGTCGAGGTCGACCACGGCAACGACCTGATCACGCGTTATGCCCACGCCTCCAAGGTGCTGGTGAAGAAGGGCGACATCGTCAAACGTGGCCAGAAGATCGCCGAAGTCGGCTCGACTGGCCGCTCCACCGGCCCGCACCTCCACTTCGAGGTCTGGGTTTCGGGTGTGCCGCAGGACCCGCAGCGCTTCCTGGCGGCGGGTGAAAACGTGGCCGCCGCCCAGGCGGCCCAGGCCGGCCCGCGCAAGCCCTGAGCGGGCCTGGGTTCGGCGGGTAAAATGCGCGCTTTGCTCTTGAAAGCCCAGCGTTCGCCAGCACATTCCGGGTAGCTCCCGCGTCTGTTCTCCCCGGGTTCGAAAGAGCCCTCCCTTCCTCATTTGCCTGCCCGGAATCCCCAGGGTGCCTGTGGCAGGCCCGCACGTATGGCCACAAACTTCCTCACCAAACTATTTGGTAGCCGCAACGACCGCCTCCTGAAAACCTACCGCCGGACGGTCGAGCGCATCAACGGCCTGGAGGCGAAGTACGAGGCACTCAGCGACGAGGAACTGAAGGCGCAGACCGAGTCCTTCAAGCAGCGCGTCGCGCAGGGCGAGACGCTCGACGCCTTGCTGCCGGAGGCCTTTGCGGTGGTGCGCGAGGCCAGCAAGCGTGTCATGAAGATGCGCCACTTCGACGTGCAGATGGTGGGTGGCCTGGCGCTGCACCACGGCAAGGTGGCCGAAATGCGCACCGGCGAAGGCAAGACCCTGACCGCGACGCTGCCGGTCTACCTGAACGCGCTGTCCGGCAAGGGCGTGCATGTGGTGACGGTGAACGACTACCTCGCCAGCCGCGATGCCCACTGGATGGGCCGCCTCTACAACTTCCTGGGTTTGACGGTGGGCATCAACCTGCCGCAGGCGCCGCGCGAAGAGAAGCAGGCCGCCTACGCCGCCGACATCACCTATGGCACCAACAACGAATACGGCTTTGACTACCTGCGCGACAACATGGTGTACGAGGCGACGGACCGCGTGCAGCGCCGCCTGAACTACGCCATCGTCGACGAGGTGGACTCGATCCTGATCGACGAAGCGCGCACACCGCTGATCATCAGCGGCCAGGCCGAAGACCAGACGCAGACCTATGTGGCAATCAAGCAGCTGGTGCCGCACCTGACGCGCCAGGAAGGCGAAGCCGACGTCCGCACCGGTGAAGGCGTGATCAAGCCGGGCGACTTCACGGTGGACGAAAAGGCGCACTCCATCCACATGACGGAGCAGGGCCACGAAAACGCCGAACGCCTGCTGGCCCAGGCCGGCCTGCTGCCCGAAGGTGCCTCGCTGTACGACCCGGCCAACATCGCGCTGCTGCACAACCTGGTGACCTCGCTCAAGGCGCACCACCTGTACCACCGTGACCAGCACTACGTGAACCAGAACGGCGAAATCGTCATCGTTGACGAGTTCACCGGCCGCCTGATGTCGGGCCGGCGCTGGAGCGACGGCCTGCACCAGGCGGTGGAGGCGAAGGAGGGCGTGGCGATCCAGCCGGAAAACCAGACCCTGGCCTCCATCACCTTCCAGAACTACTTCCGCCTGTACAGCAAGCTCTCGGGCATGACCGGCACGGCCGACACCGAGGCCTACGAGTTCCAGGAAATCTACGGCCTTGAAACCGTGGTGATTCCGCCCAACCGCATCAGCAAGCGCACCGACCAACTTGACCGTGTCTACAAGACCACCAAGGAAAAGTACGTCGCAGCCATCCAGGACATCCGCGAGTGCCACGAGCGTGGCCAGCCGGTGCTGGTGGGAACTTCGTCGATCGAGAACTCGGAAATCATTGCCGAGCTGCTGACGGCCGAAAAACTGCCGCACGAGGTGCTGAACGCCAAGCAGCATGCGCGCGAGGCCGACATCATCATCCAGGCCGGCCGTCCCGGCGCCATCACCATTGCCACCAATATGGCGGGCCGCGGCACCGACATCGTGCTCGGCGGCAACCTCGAGAAGATGATCGATGCGGCACAGCGCGACGAATCGCTCGACGAGGCTGCCAGGGCTGCGCGCGTCGAAACCATCCGCCAGCAGTGGCAGGCCGATCACGACAAGGTCAAGGCACTCGGGGGTCTGCGCATCATCGCGACCGAGCGCCACGAGTCGCGCCGCATCGACAACCAGCTGCGTGGCCGCTCGGGCCGCCAGGGTGACCCGGGCTCGTCGCGTTTCTATCTGAGCCTGGACGACGCGCTGATGCGCATCTTCGCGGGCGACCGCGTGCGCGCCATCATGGACCGCCTGAAGATGCCCGAGGGCGAGGCGATCGAGGCCGGCATCGTCACGCGCAGCATCGAAAGCGCGCAGCGCAAGGTCGAGGCGCGCAACTTCGACATCCGCAAGCAGCTGCTGGAGTACGACGACGTTTCCAACGACCAACGCAAGGTGATCTACCAGCAGCGCAACGACATCCTGGACGCCAGCTCGCTGCGCGGCCAGATCGACGCGCTGCGCGAAGGCTGTTTCACCGACCTGGTGCACCAGTATGTGCCCGAAGGCAGCGTGGAAGAGCAGTGGGATCTGCCCACGCTGGAACGTGTGCTACGCGAGGAATGGGCGGTGGATGCGCCGGTGACGAAGTGGGTGTCGGACGCCGAAGCGATCGACGTCGAGGAAATCGTCGAGCGCGTGCTGGCCGCCGCCAAGGGCGTGTTCGATGGCAAGGTGGAAGTTGTCGGCGAAGAGAACTTCACCCAGTTCGAACGTGTGGTGCTGCTGCAGACCATCGACGGCCAGTGGCGCGAACACCTCTCCGCGCTGGACTACCTGCGCCAGGGCATCCACCTGCGCGGTTATGCGCAGAAGCAGCCCAAGCAGGAATACAAACGCGAGGCCTTCGTGCTGTTCGGCCAGTTGCTCGACAGCGTGAAGAACGACGTCTCCCGCGTGCTGATGAACGTGCGTGTGCAGTCGGCCGAACAGATGGCCGCCGCGGCCGAGCAGATCGAAGAGCGCGCCGAACAGATCGCCAACGTGACCTACACCGCGCCGACCGAAACCGGCGAGACGCAGACCACCACGGACGCGGCCATCGCCGCCGCCGCCGCGCGCCCTGCGGGCGAGGTGCCGCGCGTGGGTCGCAACGACCCTTGCCCTTGCGGCAGCGGCAAAAAATACAAACAGTGCCACGGCAAGCTGGACTGACAGTGGTGCGGCGCCTTTAGGCGCCCGCCGCTTCGCAGCCGTCTGGGCGCCCCCGGTTCTTCCACGGAGTTCACATGCCTGTTCAACTCAACGCCCCCCTGGCCCAGGATCTGCTGCCCATCGCGGGCGTGCGCATCGGTGTGGCGCAAGCGGGCATCCGCAAAGCCAATCGCAAGGACCTCACGGTGTTCCTGCTCGATGAAGGCAGCGCCGTGGGCGCCGTGTTCACGCAGAACCGTTATGCCGCCGCGCCGGTGCAGGTGTGCCGCGAGCACCTGGCCTCGGGGCAGGCGGTGCGTGCGCTGGTGATCAACACCGGCAACGCGAATGCCGGCACCGGCGAGCCTGGCTTGGCCAACGCGCGCCAGACCTGCAACGCACTGGCCCGCTCGCTGGACCTGGACCACGAACAGGTGCTGCCGTTTTCCACCGGCGTGATCATGGAACCGCTGCCGCTGGACCGCCTGCTGGCCGGCCTGCCGGCGGCGCTGGCCGACGCGGCCCAGGCGCAGCACGACAGCGGCGAGCAGTGGCTGTCCGCGGCCCAGGGCATCATGACCACCGACACGCTGCCCAAGGCCTGCAGCCAGCGCTTCGAGCTCGATGGCCGCCCGGTCAGTGCCACCGGCATCGCCAAGGGCGCCGGCATGATCCGGCCCAACATGGCCACCATGCTGGGCTTCCTGGCCACCGACGCCAACGTCGCACCGACCCTGCTGGGCGAACTCGCCCGCCGCCTGGCCGACGCCTCGTTCAACCGCGTCACGGTGGACGGTGACACCAGCACCAACGATTCGTTTGTGGTCATCGCCACCGGCCGCGCCGGCAACACCCCGGTCACCGATCTGGAAAGCCCGGCCGGCCAGGCCCTGCTGGCCGCGCTGACGCCGGTGGCGCGCCAGCTGGCGCATGCCATCGTGCGCGATGGTGAAGGCGCAACCAAGTTCATCACCATCCAGGTCGAGGGCGGGCGCAACGCGGCAGAGTGCCTGCAGGCGGCTTATGCCGTTGCGCACTCGCCGCTGGTCAAGACCGCCTTTTTCGCCAGTGACCCGAATCTGGGCCGCATCCTGGCGGCCGTGGGTTACGCCGGCATTGGCGACCTCGACGTGAACACCATCGACCTGCACCTGGGTGACGTGCATGTGGTCCGAGCCGGCGGACGCCACCCGGACTACAAGGAAGAAGACGGTCAGCGTGTGATGAAGCAGGCCGAGATCCTGGTGCGCATCGGCCTCGGCCGGGGTAAGGCCAGCGAAACCGTGTGGACCTGCGACTTCAGCCACGAGTACGTGACCATCAACGCCGACTACCGCTCATGAACGAGCATTTCGAACGCCTGCTGCAACGCGCCGAGCAGCTCATCGCCCGCATCGAAGCGGTGCTGCCGCAACCCATGACGGCGCCGGACTGGTCGGCGGCGGTGGCCTGGCGTTACCGCAAGCGCAGCAGCGGCCATGGCGCACTGGAACCGGTGCGGCAGGTGGGCGCGATGCGGCTCAGCGACTTGCAGGAAATCGACGGGCAGAAAGAGAAGATCCAGCGCAACACGCTGCAGTTCGTGCAGGGCCTGCCGTCCAACAACGTGCTGCTGACTGGCGCACGTGGCACCGGCAAATCGTCGCTGGTGCGCGCCTGCCTCAACGAGTACTCGCCGCAGGGCTTGCGCCTGATCGAGGTCGACAAGTCCGATCTGGTCGACCTGCCCGACATCATGGAAGTGGTGACCGGCCGGCCCGAGCGTTTCATCGTGTTCTGCGACGACCTCAGCTTCGAGGACGGTGAGCCGGGCTACAAGGCGCTGAAGTCCATCCTCGATGGCTCGGTGACCGCCGCGAGCCCGAACGTGCTGATCTACGCGACCAGCAACCGCCGGCACCTGCTGCCCGAGTACATGAAGGAAAACCTCAGCTACACGCACACCGCCGACGGCGAGGTGCATCCGGGCGAGGTGGTGGAGGAGAAGATCTCGCTCTCCGAACGGTTCGGCCTCTGGGTCAGCTTCTACCCGTTCAGCCAGGAGGAGTACCTCACCATCGTGGCGCAGTGGCTGTCGTCCCTGGGCGTGCCGGCGGCTGACATCGAAACCGCGCGGCCGCTGGCTTTGGTCTGGGCGCTGGAGCGCGGATCGCGCAGCGGGCGCGTGGCCTACCAGTTCGCGCGCGACTACGCGGGCACCCACGCCACCACAAGGTCATGACGCAGCCGCCTGTGTTGGTGGTCGATGCCGACCCGGCAAAGCCCCGCCCGGTCGATCGTGCGGTGGTGGAAGTGGCCGTGGGCGTGTTGATCGCGCCGGACGGCCAGTTCCTGCTGACCTCGCGCCCGACCGGCAAGGTGTACGCCGGCTATTGGGAGTTTCCGGGCGGCAAGCTGGAAGCCGGTGAAACCGTCGAACAGGCGCTGCGACGCGAACTGGACGAAGAGCTCGGCGTGATCATCGGTGCCGCAGAACCCTGGAGAGAGTCGGTGGTGGATTACCCGCACGGCCTGGTGCGACTGCATTTCTGCAAGGTGCGCGAATGGCGCGGCGAATTGCAGATGCGCGAAGGCCAGCAAGCCGCCTGGCAACGCCTGCCGGTGACCTGCTCGCCAGTGCTGGCGGGCGCAGTGCCGGTGCTGGAGTGGCTGGCGGCGGAACAAGCCACCGCGTCTTCCTGAGCTGCCTGGCAACGCAACTGGCGTTGCCAAGTGTGCTCAGCTCTGCTCGAAGCCAGGGTCGCTCTGGCCTTCTTTTTCCGGTAGGCTGAACTCTTCGTTGGCCCAGGCGCCCAGATCGATCTGCTTGCAGCGTTCGCCGCAGAACGGACGGTAGACGTTGCTCAGGGCGTACACGCTGGGCCCGCCACACTGCGGGCAGCGCACCGTGCGCGCGGAAGCGTCGGCTTGTTGATTGCTCACAGCCATCTCAGGCGCAGAGCGTGAGCTCGAAAGCGGCGTCTTCCTGCGCCGGGTGCAGGCGGTCGTCTTCGCCATGGCGCATCAGGCGTACCGAGAGCATCAACCGGTTGCCGCTGATCTCGGGGATCAGGCCGGTGGCCGGGTCGATGCGCAGGCGCAGCAACTGGAAGCTGCGGCCCTGGGGCAGAGTCAACTGGAACTGCCCGCCTGGCGCCACCACCTTCTGGGGCGATCCCGACTCGCGCAACATCTTGAGCAGCTGCACGATGGATTCGGCCAGCGGGGCCAGCGGCAGGGACCAGCTGTGCAGATCGGCCCGGCGCTCTTCCGCGCTGTTGTGTTGCCAGTGGTAGTAGGCGGGCAGGTCGAATTCGCAGGTGCCGCCCGGAATGCCGATGCGGCTGCGGATGCTCATCAGCCAGTCGTTCTCGGTCAGCGTCTGCCCCGTTTTGCCCGTCATCTGGTTGAGCTGCGTGAAGCAGTCCTCCAGCCTCTGGATGACCTCGTCCAGCGCTTGCTCGGAAATCATCGGGTTGCCGCGGTAGCCGATGAGCTGCTGCTTGTGCCGGTCCAGATCCTTCAGCACGTCGGACTTCATGTCGGCGCGGGCTGCCACGTCCATGATCTCGAAGATCGTCTGGATCGCATAGTGGTGGTCCAGCGGGTGGCTGCGCGGCACCAGTTCCACCATGCGGCGGAACAGTTGTTCAAGCCGCAGGTAGGTGCGAATGCGTTCGTTGAATGGGTAGTCGTACAGGATCACGGCGGCGGGGGCTTCGCAGGACGGGGCAGCGGGCGGGCCTTCATCATAGCCCGAAGCGCCTGGCGAGCGCCTCTGCGGCGCGCTCCAGCGGGGCGAGTTCGTCGACGTCGTTGAAGACCACCAGGTCGGCCGCGGCCAGGCGCGGGCCGCGTGGGCTCTGGCTGCGCATCACGGCGTCGATGGCCGCCGCATCCCAGCCGTTGCGGGCCTGCACGCGGCGCACCTGGGTGGCCGTTGAGCAGTCGACCACCAGCACACGGTCGAGCTGCGGCCGCCAGCGCGGAGACTCCACCAGCAAGGGTACATCGAACACCAGGCAGGGGGCTGACGACGCGCGCGCCTGGCGCTGGATTTCCGCGGCCACCAGCGGGTGCACGATGTGCTCCAGCGTGTGGCGCGCCTGCGGCTGCGAAAACACATGCTCACGCATGCGCTGACGGTTCAGCGCGCCGTCGCTTGTGACGAAGTCGGGGCCGAAGGTGCTGGCGATCACCGGCATGGCCGTACCACCGGCGGCCGTGCTGGCGCGCGAAATCGCGTCGGCATCGATCAGGTCTGCGCCGCGTGCCTGCAACAGCCGCGCCAGGGTGCTCTTGCCGCTGCCGATACCACCCGTGAGGCCGAGCCGCCAACGCCGGGGCAGGGGCACGCTCACAGGCCGATGGCGGCCAGAATGGCCGACGGGCCGAAGACCATGGCGGTCAGGCCGGCCAGGGCGAGAAACGGCCCGAACGGCACATAGCCGCCTTCGCGCAAACGGCCGTTGAACTTGATGAGCAGGCCGATCACCGCGCCGATCAGGGAGGCCATCAGGATCACCGGGATCAGCGCCTGCCAGCCGAACCAGGCACCGAGCGCGGCGAACAGCTTGAAGTCGCCATAGCCCATGCCCTCCTTGCCTGTGACCAGCTTGAAGGCCCAGTACACCAGCCAGAGCGAGAGGTAGCCGGCGACGGCGCCCCAGAGCGCGTCGGGCAGGCGCGTGTCGATCCATCCCAGGCCGGCCGCACACAGGCCGGCCCACAGCAATGGCAGCGTGATGTCGTCGGGCAGCAGGGTGGTGTCCCAGTCGATGCCCGCCAAGGCCAGGATCGCGGCCGAGAAGCCGCACCAGGCCAGGGCCTCCAGGCTCAGGCCCCAGTGCGCGCCGCACCAGGCAAACAGGGCCGCGGTGACCAGCTCCACCGCCGGGTAACGCAGGCTGATCGATGCCGCGCACTGGCTGCAACGGCCCCGCAGGGCGGCGTAGCTGAGCACGGGAATGTTCTCGAACCAACGGATCTGGTGGCCGCAATGCGGGCAACGGGAGCGCGGCACCATGAGGTTGAAAGTGGCCGCTTCGGGCGCGGCATCAGCCGACTCAGGGGTGGGGGATGAGGGCGTTGCCGCAGACTGCTGCAGTTCGGCACACTCGGCCGCCCAGCGCATCTCCATCATCCGGGGCAATCGGTGGATCACCACATTCAGAAAGCTGCCCACCAACAGGCCGAGCAGGCCCAGCAGCGCCGCTGCCGGCACACTCGCTTCCAGCATCAAACCACCTGACCCAGCTTGAAGATAGGCAGGTACATGGAGACCACGATGCCACCGATCACGGTGCCGAGCACCACGATGATGATGGGCTCCATCAGGCTGGAGATGCCCGCCACCATGTCATCGACCTCGGCTTCATAGAAGTCGGCGGCCTTGCCCAGCATGTGGTCGATCGAGCCCGATTCCTCGCCGATGGCGCACATCTGCAGCACCATGGAGGGGAAGATGTTGGCGTTGGTCATGGCGTTGGTCAGGCTGGTGCCGGTGGACACTTCCTGCTGGATCTTCTCGGTTGCGATGGCGTAGACCGAGTTACCCGAGGCGCCGCCGACTGAATCAAGCGCCTCCACCAGCGGCACGCCGGCCGCAAACATGGTGGAAAGGGTGCGCGTCCAGCGGGCCACCACGGACTTTTCAATCAGCACACCGAAGATCGGCAGCTTCAGGAGAATGCGGTCCATGAAGCGCTGCACTTTTTCGTTGCGCTTCCAAGCCTGCATGAAAAAATAAAACCCTCCACCAAGGCCACCGAAGATCAGCCACCAGTACTCGGTGAAAAACTCGCTCATGGCGATCACGAAAAGCGTGGGAGCCGGCAGGTCGGCGCCGAAGGATTCGAACACCTGCTTGAAGGACGGGATCACGAAAATCATGATCACTGCGACCACCACGAAAGCCACGATGATCACGGCGATGGGGTACATCAAGGCTGACTTGATCTTGGACTTCAGCGCCTCGGTCTTCTCCATGTAAGTCGCCAGGCGGTCCAGCAACTCTTCCAGAATACCGGCCGCCTCACCGGCCTCCACCAGGTTGCAGTACAGGCTGTCGAAGTACAACGGGTGCTTGCGAAACGCAGAACTCAGCGAGGTGCCGGTTTCCACATCGGTGCGGATGTCGTTCAGCAGCCGGGTCACGTTGGGGTTGGGGTTGCCCCTGCCCACGATGTCGAAAGCTTGCAGCAGCGGCACACCGGCCTTCATCATGGTGGCCAGCTGACGCGTGAAGATGGCGATGTCCTTGGGCTTGATGCGCTTGCCCGAACTCATTCGGCGCTTCTTCACCTTGCCCGGCACGATGCCCTGACGCCGCAGGGCCGCCAGCACCTGGTTCTCACCGGCGGCGCGGGTTTCACCGCGCACGGTCTTGCCGTTGCGGTCCTTGCCCTCCCATTCGAAGACAAGTTCTTTGGCGTTTTTCGATACTGCGGTGGCCATGGTGTCCCCTGAGGCTGGTGTCTACGGCGCGCTCACTCGTTGGTCACGCTGAGCACTTCTTCCAGTGAAGTCATGCCCAGCTTGACCTTGAGCAGGCCGGATTCGCGCAAGGTGCGAACACCCTCTTTGCCGGCTTGCTGCGCAATGTCCAGCGCGCTGCCGCCGCGCAGGATGATGCGCTGGATCTCTTCCGAAATGGGCATCACCTGATAGATGCCGACGCGGCCCTTGTAGCCGTTGTTGCAGGCCGAGCAGCCCACGGGTTTGTAGGGTGTCCAGGTGCCGTCGAGGTCTTCGGGCTTGAATCCGGCGTCCACCAGGGCCTTGCGGGGCACGTCCAGCGGTGCCTTGCAGGTTCCGCACAGGCGTCTGGCCAGCCGCTGGGCCGTGATCAGGATCACGCTGGAGGCGATGTTGAACGTGGGAATGCCCATGTTCATCATGCGCGTCAACGTGGTGGGCGCGTCGTTGGTGTGCAGTGTCGACAGCACCATGTGGCCGGTCTGTGCGGCCTTGATGGAAATGTCGGCCGTCTCCAGGTCGCGGATTTCGCCCACCATGATCACGTCAGGATCCTGGCGCAGGAACGCCTTGAGCGCGGCGGCAAAGGTGAGGCCGGCCTTCTCGTTGACGTTGACCTGGTTGACACCCGGCAGGTTGATTTCCGACGGATCTTCCGCGGTGGAAATGTTGATGCCGGGCTTGTTGAGGATGTTCAGGCAGGTGTACAGCGAAACTGTTTTGCCAGAGCCGGTGGGGCCGGTGACCAGCACCATGCCATAGGGACGGCTGATGGCACTCATCAGGCGTTCTTTTTCCTCCGGCTCGTAGCCCAGTGCGTCGATGCCCACCTTGGCGCTGCTCGGATCCAGGATACGGATCACGATCTTTTCGCCGAACAGTGTGGGCAGGGTGCTCACCCGGAAGTCGATCACCCGTTCCGGCCCGATCTTGAGCTTCATGCGCCCGTCCTGGGGCACACGCTTCTCGGAGATGTCCATGCGCGAGATCACCTTGATGCGGGAGGCCAGCTTGTCCTTGATAGCGATCGGTGGCGAGGCAATCTCGCGCAGCTCACCGTCGACCCGGAAGCGCACGCGGTAGTTGTGTTCGTAAGGTTCGAAGTGCAGGTCCGATGCGCGCATGTTGAACGCGTCGATCAACATCTTGTGCAGGAACTTGACCACCGGCGCATCATCGACTTCCGACGCCTTGTCTGCCGTGTCGTTGATCGAGGTGTCGGTGGCGACCTCGTCGAATTCGAAGTCGCCACCGATGATGTTGTCCATGGTGTCGTTGACACTGGAGGTCTGCGTGTCGACCAGCTTGCTGAGCTTGTCGTACTCCGCAATCACCCAGTCAACGCCCATCTGCGTCGCGAACTTGATTTTTTCGGCCGCCTGCTGGTCCGCTGGGTCTGCCGTGGCGACCATGAGTCGGTTGTTGCGCTTGCTCAGCACAACGATGCGGTAGTCGGCGCATATCTTGGGGTCGAGCAAGCCAGCAGGCAACCGCTGCACGTCGATCGCGTCCAGATCCAGCAGCGGAGCGGCGAACGCCACCGACATGGTGTGCGCGAGGTCCGATGCGGAGACGGCGCCGGAGCCCGTCAGTTCGGCAATGAAGCTCGTGCGGCCGCTTTGCGCCTTGCGGTAGAGATCTTCAGCGGCCTTCTGGTCCAGCTTGCCAGCGGACACCAGCGCACGGCCCAAGCCCGGCAAGGCCATGGAACGTGTCTCTTGTGGAGCGGTTTCGACAGACGCCATAGGCATGTAATCTATCGTAAATCAACGACTTGCCCGACAGTATTGAGGCAATGCGTGCTGAAATACCCGATTCTTCCGCGCACGACGTTGTATCCAGGACGCGAATCCAAATGAACGGACGCGTTGCAGCCCTGAACGGTCGCTGCTGAAAAAGTAATCTGGTCGGGGTGAGAGGATTCGAACCTCCGGCCTCTACGTCCCGAACGTAGCGCTCTACCTGGCTAAGCTACACCCCGAAAGACCCTTGGGTCCATCATGGCGGTCGTGGACCGCCGCTGGCTGCTCAGGAGCGTCGCTCCAGCAGACCAGCCGCCAATTGTATCAAAGCCGCGCTGTAGGCATTGACCGGCAACTGCCTTGCCACGTCGATCGCACGCTGAGCCTCGGCGTGTGCACTCACCCGTGCCGTGTCCAGAGCACCCGTTTGCACAATGATGTCGCGAATGGCTTCGAGGTGCGACAAGTCCCCATCTTCAATCGCTTGGCGGATCAGTGTCTTCTGCGCTTCTGAGCCGGCGCGCAGGGCGCAGATGATCGGCAGGGTCACCTTGCCTTCACGCAAGTCATCGCCGAGGTTCTTGCCGAGCGCTTCGGCATCGCCTTCATAGTCCAGTACATCGTCGATCACCTGAAATGCCGTGCCCAGGGCTTGTCCGTATTCGGCGCACAGCATTTCGGTGCGCTCATCGGCCCCGCCCAGGATGGGGGCGAGACGGGCGCTGGCCTCGAACAGCTTGGCGGTCTTGGACCGGATCACGCGCAGGTAGGTGGCCTCGTCGATGGATGCGTCGTGCATGTTCATCAGCTGAAGCACCTCGCCTTCGGCAATGACGTTGGTCGCATCCGACAGCACCTGCATCACGCGCATGTTGTTGATGTCGACCATCATCTGAAACGCGCGGGAATACAGGAAATCGCCGACCAGGACGCTGGCGGCATTGCCGAAACGCTCGTTGGCCGTTTCCCGGCCGCGCCGTAGCGTGGACTCGTCGACCACATCGTCGTGCAGCAAGGTGGCGGTGTGGATGAACTCCACCACGGCGGCCAGTGTGTGGCGAGCCGGGCTCTGGTTGTTGATGGCACCGCAGACCAGCAGCAGCAGGGCGGGTCGCAGGCGTTTGCCGCCTGCCGAGATGATGTATTGGGCCACTTCCCGCACCAGGGGCACTTCGGTGGTGAGCCGCTCGCCGATGACCTGGTCCACCTGCTGCATGTCGGGCTGTATCAGCTCCAGCGGGCTGACGGGTCGTGCATCGTGTGTGGTCAAGGTAGGTGGTGCTGGAGCAGGTGACAAGAGGGATTGGCCCGCGATTATAGAAACCGGACCAAAGACGTCGCTTCGCTGGGGAGATGTGCAGGCCCGCGCAGGCCATCCAGGATGGTGTTTTAGCGGAGTTTGCTGAATCTGTAGGCACATGCTAAACTCTTGGGCTCGGTGGAATTGGGTCCGCCGGGTTTCCATTCGTGGAATTTTTACAAGAGGTTCATATGTACGCGGTCATAAAAACCGGTGGCAAACAGTATCGTGTTGCTGCTGGCGAAAAAATTAAAGTAGAACAGATTGCTGCGGATGTGGGCCAAGAGATCGTGTTTGACCAGGTTCTGGCTGTCGGCAACGGCACCGAGATCAAGGTTGGCACTCCCTTGGTTTCCGGCGCAACGGTCACGGTCACGGTGTTGGCCCATGGCAGGCACGAGAAGGTCAGCATCTTCAAGATGCGCCGTCGCAAGCACTACCAGAAGCGCCAAGGGCATCGTCAGAATTTCACCGAGCTGCAGATTGCGTCGATCGCAGGCTGAGGAGTAACTCAAAATGGCACAGAAAAAAGGCGGCGGCTCAACGCGAAACGGGCGCGATTCCAAGCCCAAGATGCTCGGCGTGAAAGCGTTTGGCGGCGAACTGGTGAGCGCAGGCTCGATCATCGTGCGTCAGCGTGGCACCAAGTTCCACCCCGGCCTCAACGTCGGTCTGGGCAAGGACCACACGATTTTCGCCACGACCGATGGTCACGTGACGTTCTCGTTCAAGGGTGCACTGAACCGCCAGGTCGTGAGCATCACGCCCGTTTGAATCGGGCACTGCGTCGGGGCCGCTTGAGTGTTGGCCTCACGCAAGACGGCACAGTTGCTGTGTCGAATGCAAAAGGCCCGCTTGTGCGGGCTTTTTTGTTTGGTTTTTAATCCTTGCTGGATTCTTTTCCTGGAAAGCATGTCATGAAATTTGTGGACGAGGCCACGATCGATGTCGCCGCCGGCGATGGCGGCAACGGCTGCGCATCGTTCCGGCATGAGAAGTACAAGGAGTTCGGCGGGCCCGACGGCGGAGATGGCGGGCGTGGCGGGCATGTGTTCGCCGTGGCCGATGCCAGCCTGAACACCCTGGTGGATTTCCGCTTCACGCGCCGTTTCGAGGCGCACCGCGGCGAGCACGGCAAGGGCTCCGACATGTTCGGTGTCAAGGGCGACGACATCGTGCTCAAGATGCCGGTGGGCACCATCATTGCTGACGCCGAAACCGGCGAGGTCTTGCACGAGCTGCTGCAGCCGGGCGAGCAGGTGACGATTGCCAAGGGTGGCGACGGCGGCTTCGGCAACATGCATTACAAGAGCTCGACCAACCGCGCGCCGCGTCAGAAGACGCCGGGCTGGCCGGGTGAAAAGCGCACGCTCAAGCTCGAGCTCAAGGTGTTGGCCGACGTGGGCCTTCTGGGCATGCCCAACGCGGGCAAATCGACGCTGATTGCCGCCATCTCGAATGCGCGGCCGAAGATCGCCGACTACCCGTTCACCACCTTGCACCCCAACCTGGGCGTGGTGCGCGTGGCGCCGGAGAAAAGTTTTGTCGTCGCCGATGTGCCGGGCCTGATCGAAGGTGCGTCTGAAGGCGCGGGCCTGGGCCATCAGTTCCTGCGCCATCTGCAGCGCACGCGCCTGTTGCTGCACATCGTGGACGTGGCGCCGTTTGACGAAGGCGTTGACCCCGTCGCGCAGGCCAAGGCCATCGTGGCCGAGCTGAAGAAGTTCGACCAGAAGCTGTATGACAAGCCCCGCTGGCTGGTGCTGAACAAGCTCGACATGGTGCCGGCCGAGGAGCGTGAGGCGCGCGTCAAGGACATCGTGAAACGCCTCCGGTACAAGGGCCCGTTGTTCGAGATTTCCGCGCTCACACGCGAAGGCTGCGAGTTGTTGGTGCAGAAGATCTACCAGCACGTCGCGCAGGTGCACCAATCGCAGCAGGAGCCGGTTGAAGTGGATCCGCGCTTCGCCGCTGGCGCCGACCCTCTTTGACTTTTATCCCAACTGCCCATGGACAGCGCCTCCCTCGCACCGACTGACATCGCGAAGAATTCGAGTGGCACGGACCCTCAGGCCGTGTTCAAGAACGCGCGGCGCATTGTGGTCAAGGTGGGCTCCAGCCTGGTGACCAACGACGGGCGGGGCCTGGACGAAGAGGCCATCGGCCAGTGGAGCGAGCAGCTGGCTGCGCTGGTGCAGCAGGGGCGCGAGGTGATCATGGTCAGCAGCGGCGCGGTGGCTGAGGGCATGAAGCGCCTGGGCTGGGCCGTGCGGCCGAAAGAGATCAACGAGCTGCAGGCGGCCGCGGCCGTGGGCCAGATGGGCCTGGTGCAGATGTATGAGAGCAAGCTGCGCGGCTGCGGCGTGGGCAGTGCCCAGGTGCTGCTGACGCACGCCGACCTGGCCGATCGCGAGCGTTACCTCAACGCACGCTCGACCCTGCTGACCCTGCTCGGTTTGGGCGTGGTGCCGGTGATCAACGAAAACGACACCGTGGTCAACGACGAGATCAAGTTCGGTGACAACGACACCCTGGGTGCCCTGGTCGCCAACCTGGTCGAAGCCGATGTGCTGGTGATCCTGACCGACCAGAAGGGCTTGTTCACCGCCGACCCGCGGCGCGACCCGGCGGCCGAGTTCGTGCACGTGGCGCGTGCTGGTGATCCACGCCTGGAAGCCATGGCTGGCGGCGCCGGCAGTGGCATTGGCAAGGGCGGCATGATCACCAAGATCCTGGCCGCCAAGCGGGCCGCCGGTTCGGGCGCCTCCACCGTCATCGCCTGGGGCCGTGAGCCGCAGGTGTTGTTGCGGCTGGTGCAGGGCGAGGCCATCGGCACGTGTCTGGTGGCCCGGACGCCCAAGAACCAGGCGCGCAAGCGCTGGATATCCGACCACCTGCAGCTGCGTGGTGCGGTGGTGGTGGACGACGGCGCGGTGGGCAAGATCGTGCGCGAAGGCAAGAGCCTGCTGCCGATCGGCATGACCGGTGTCGAGGGCGATTTCTCACGCGGTGATGTGATCGCCGTGCGTGATGCGCGTGGCCTGGAGGTGGCGCGTGGCCTGGCCAACTACGCAAGCAGCGAGGCGCGCCTGCTGTGCCGCAAGTCTTCGAGCGACTTCGAGCGCCTGCTCGGTTACGTCGCCGAACACGAAATGATCCACCGCGACAACCTGGTGCTGGCGCGCACCTGAGCACGCGCGCGCACGGCTCTCAGTGCTGCTGGCTGGAGGGGCCCTTCTTCAGGGCGGTGAGAATCTTCTGCGCGCTGCCATTGATGGTGCGGCCGTCGCAGATGCCACCTTGTGCCAGCATCATGGCCGGGCGGCTGGGACCGCTGAACGAAAGAGGTCGCCATCCGTCCTTGTCGCTGGTGTTCCAGCTGGACTGGTTGTCCCAGCGGCCATAGGTCTTGTACTCGGCGGTCTCACAGCGCACGCCCTGGTACAGCGCGTTGAGCGCACCGCTGCTGCTGCGCGCGACCAGCACGTAACGCACCACGCCATCGGTGCCGACAGACAGGGTCGCGGGATCAATGCCGTAACGCAGGGCTGAGTTGACCGACACGTCGAAGGGCTGCAGGTTGTCCGTGTTGAAGCTTGCCGGGAGAGGCGCCTCGGCTTCGGTCCAGGTTTTTTCTTCAGCGTCGCGGTACTGGGCATGGGCCGCAGCGCCCACCAGCAGGGATGAAAACAGGAAGGCAGCGACCGGCAGGTGTCGCAGCCCCCGAAGGGCAACAGAGGTCATTTGGGCTCGTTGTGCGCAGTGCGCGTGGCGCTCTGCGGGTCGGGATCAAAACTGGCGCCGGGTGGCAACTCCAGTCCGGGCGGCATGCCGCACGCCAGCGCAGGGGGCTTGCTCATGCCTTCGGCGGGTTGGTGGCGAACGCCGCCGCGCAGGTGGCGGTTGCGGCTGTCGTGCCGAGGCAGGTAGCGGGCGAGTTCGGTCAGCGCCATTTCATAGACGCCGCGCTTGAACTCGACCACCACGTCCAGTGGCACCCAGTAGTCGTGCCAGCGCCAGGCGTCGAACTCGGGGTGGCTGGTGGCGCGCAGGTTCAAGTTCCAGTCCTGTGCGACCAGGCGCAGCAGGTACCAGATCTGTTTCTGGCCTTTGTAGTGGCCACGGGCATCACGGCGGATGAAGCGGTCCGGCACTTCGTAACGCAACCAGTCGCGCGTGCGGGCCACGATGCTCACGTGCTCGGGCATGAGACCCACTTCCTCATGCAACTCGCGGTACATCGCCTGCTCAGGTGTCTCGCCCCGGTCGATGCCACCTTGCGGAAATTGCCAGGAGTGTGAGCGTATGCGTTTGCCCCAGAACACCTGGTTTCGCTGGTTGAGCAGAATGATGCCGACATTGGGCCTGAAGCCTTCTCTGTCAAGCATAATCAACCTCAATTTTTTAAACTGTGTTCATTATGCATCGCGCAGCGCGAGTTGCGAAGTGATCACACACCTGTAGCAATTCCGGGTGCAGAAGGCCGATCCGTTTGCGGGTGTGGCCGCGGCACCGGTCCCCAACCTCCGTTTGTCACGCCACCACCTGGCAGAACTCCCGCGCGCCCATGAAAGCATCTCAGTTCCTGATTTCCACCCTCAAGGAAGCACCCGCGGACGCGGAAGTGGTCAGCCACCAGCTGATGACCCGCGCCGGCATGATCAAGAAGCTTGGCGCCGGCATCTACAGCTGCATGCCCATGGGGCTGCGCGTGATTCGCAAGGTGGAGGCCATCGTGCGCGAAGAGATGAACCGCGCCGGCTCGGTGGAGCTGACGATGCCGGTGATCCAGCCGGCCGAGCTCTGGCAGGAAACCGGGCGCTTCGAGAAGATGGGCCCCGAGTTGCTGCGCATCCAGGATCGGCACGAACGCAATTTCGTGGTGCAGCCCACCAGCGAAGAGGTGGTGACCGACATCGCGCGCCAGGACTTCCGCAGCTACAAGCAGTTGCCCAAGAACCTGTACCAGATCCAGACCAAGTTCCGCGACGAACGCCGGCCACGTTTCGGCCTGATGCGTGGGCGTGAGTTCATCATGAAGGACGCCTACAGCTTCGACCGCGACGAGGCGGCGGCCAAGGTGAGTTACCAGGGCATGGCGGCAGCCTACCGCCGCATCTTCGACCGTTTCGGCCTGCGTTACCGCGCGGTGGCGGCCGACAGCGGCGCCATCGGTGGCGACCTGAGCGAAGAGTTCCAGGTGATTGCTGCCACCGGTGAAGACGCCATCGTCTACAGCCCGGCCAGCGAATACGCAGCCAACATGGAAAAGGCCGAGGCCCTGGCGCCGGCCGGCCCGCGCCCGGGTGCGGCCAATGCCATGGCAAAGACGCCGACACCGGGCAAGAGCACCTGCGCCGATGTCGCCACCCTGCTGGGCGTGCCGCTGGCCACCACGGTGAAGTCGCTGGTGCTGGCCACCGACGAACTCAACGAGGCCGGTGAAGTGGTCCAGAGCCAGGTCTGGCTGCTGCTGCTGCGTGGCGACCACGACATGAACGAAGTCAAGGTCTCCAAGGTGCCGGGTCTGGACGTGGGCTTCCGCTTCGCCACCGCGGCCGAGATCGACGAACACTTCGGCTGCAAGCCGGGTTACCTGGGCCCGATCGGCCTGAAGAAGCCGCTCAAGCTGGTGGTGGACCGCGAAGTGGCGGTGCTGGCCGACTGGATCTGCGGCGCCAACGAGGCCGACTTCCACATGACCGGCGTGAACTGGGGCCGCGACCTGCCCGAGCCCGAGCTGGTGGCCGACCTGCGCAACGTGGTCGAAGGCGACGCGTCGCCCGACGGCCAGGGCCTGCTGGCGATCGAGCGCGGTATCGAGGTCGGCCATGTGTTCTACCTCGGCACCAAGTACAGCGAGGCGATGAATGCCACTTTCCTGGGTGAAGACGGTAAACCGGCGTTTTTCCAGATGGGTTGTTACGGCATCGGCATCACGCGCCTGCCGGCCGCGGCCATCGAGCAGAACCACGACGAGCGCGGCATCATCTGGCCCGACGCGATTGCCCCGTTCACGGTGGTGGTCTGCCCGATCGGCATGGACCGCAGCCCGGAAGTGAAGGCTGCGGCCGAGCAGCTCTATGCCGAACTGCTGGCGGCGGGTGTGGACGTGATTCTGGACGACCGTGGCGAACGCCCGGGCGCCATGTTTGCCGACTGGGAACTGATCGGCGTGCCGCACCGTGTGACGATTGGCGACCGTGGCTTGAAGGCCGGCCAGCTGGAGTACCAGCACCGCCGCGATGCGGCCGCCACGCAGGTGGCCGTGGGCGAGGTGGTGGCGCTGCTGAAGGGCAAGCTGGCGGCATGAGTTTGCAGGCCTGGTCGCGCCGCGACTGCCTGCTGGCCGCTGGCTCGCTGGGCCTTGGCGCGCTGCCCGGACTGGCGCACGCGGGCGGGCAACTGGAAGAACCGCTCGCCGATTCGGTGCGTGGTGCCTTGAGTGCCGCAATCGCCAACAGCGCGCCGCCGGTGCCCGAGTTCGCCCAACTGGAGCGCCGCCTGGCCTACCTGCGCTGGCTGGGTGCCAGCAGCGACAAGCTGCAGCGCCGCAAACCCGACTTCCAGACCCGCATCGAGTTTCTCCAGACCCTCTGGTACGAAACGCGGCGCGCCGGCCTGGACACCACGATGGTGCTGGGCCTGGTGCAGGTGGAGAGCGCGTTCCGCAAGTTCGCTATTTCGCGCGTGGGTGCGCGCGGCTACATGCAGATCATGCCGTTCTGGTCGCGCCTGATCGGCGACGGCGATGCCAGTCGCCTGTTCAACATGCAGACCAACCTGCGCTTTGGCTGCGTGATCCTGCGCCACTACCTGGACCGCGAACGCGGCGACACCTTTCTCGCGCTCGGCCGCTACAACGGCAGCCGCGGGCGCGCCGAGTACCCGAACGCGGTCTACGCGGCGGCCAAGGCCTGGGCGCACCCCGACGCCTGAAACCGGCCCCTCACTGCAGGAAGCCGATGCGGCCCTTGCCCGCGCCGTGGCGCGGCAGGTCGTCGGGTTCGACGCGGTAACGCTGGTCCAGCCGGGCATTGCCAAACGCCGTCAACAACGCGCGCCGCATTTCGCGCGGCGCCAGCGTGGCCAGCAGGTCCAGCACATCGGCCGGTGGTTCGGGCTCGAAGCGTTGGCCCCAGTCGTGTTCGCCCAGGATGCCGCGGTACAGGTGCGCGGCGATCTTGCGCGCGGCCTCCGGCGAAGGTGGTGCGATCTCGTAGACGTTCATGCGGTTCATGATGGGCTCGGGGATCGCGCGCTCGTCGTTGGCGGTGGTGACCCAGATCACCTGGCTGGCGTCGATCGGCACCTCGGCGAACTCGTCAATGAAGCTCTGCGCCGTGTCGTGTTCCAGCAGGCTGTAGAGCGCGCCCAGCGGGTCGTACTGCGCGTCGGCCGCGGCCTTGTCGATTTCGTCGACCACGATCACCGGGTTGGCGTACTGGCCATCGACCAGGGCCTCGAACACCTTGCCGGGTTTGGCGCCCTTCCATTGCGAGGACGAACCCGACAGCAGCCAGCCCGCCGTCATGGAGCTCATCGGCACCAGGCTCATGCCGGTGCCCAGCAGGTCGGCGAGCTGGCGCGCGAAGTGGGTCTTGCCCACGCCCGGCGGGCCCAGCAGCAGGATGGGTGTGACTTCCAGGCTGTCCCGGCTGTCCTGGCTCAGGGCGACGTGGCGCTTCACGTCGTCGAGCACCTCGCCGAAGTTGGGCAGCAGGTCGTAGAGCGGTGCCATGTCGGGCACGCTGGAGGGTTTGACGGCGAAGCGTTGTGGGCCGCGTTCCAGCATGCGCTGCCAGGTGTTGCGCAGGCTTTCGTGTTCGCGCTCGTTGCCGCTGGCTTGCAGAAGGGCCAGCTTGCGTTCGACATCGTCGGCGCTGAACACGCTGCGCATCTGGGCGATGGGCAGGCCGAGGGCGGGTGAAGCGACCAGGCTGCGTGAGCTCATGCGGTTCTCCTTGGTTGCGGCGACGCTTTCATTCAAGCACAGGACGTGCCGGATGACCAAGCCGAACAAGGCCGCAAAGCGACCGCAAATGAAGGCACCGGCCCCGGGTGTGTGAAAAGGCGCAGGCCGACAACAAAACAGCCACCCGAAGGTGGCTGTTGGCGGGCAGGAGAACGGCCGGCTCAGGCCTGGCCGTTGATGACCTGCTGCAGTTCGCCCGACTGGTACATCTCCATCATGATGTCCGAGCCGCCGACGAACTCGCCCTTGACGTAGAGCTGCGGAATGGTCGGCCAGTTGCTGTATTCCTTGATGCCCTGGCGGATGCCATCGTCTTCGAGCACGTTGACGGTGGCCAGCGTTCGGGTTTCGACGCCGCAGGCCTTGAGGATCTGGATGGCGCGACCGGAAAAGCCGCACATGGGAAAGCTCGCGCTGCCCTTCATGAACAGCACGATGTCGTGGGATTTGACGAGTTGGTCAATGCGGTTTTGTGCGTCGCTCATGACGAAAAGCTCCTTCGGCGTGGGGATCCGGCTGACCCGGGAACGGCCCACATTATCGCTGTTGCGGCCATTGGCCTCCGCTGCAGCGTTCAATGCCCGCGAGGTCGGCGCGGCTGCCGATGTGGGCGAAGCCGGCCGTGCTCAGCAGGCGGCGCACGGCAGGGGCCTGGTCGTGGCCGTGTTCCAGCAGCAGCCAGCCGCCCGGCTGCAGGGCGGCCGGTGCGCCGGCCACGAGGGCGCGGATGTCGTCCAGCCCGTCGGTACCGGCGGTGAGGGCCGACGTCGGTTCGTGGGCCAGCGCGGGCAGGTGGTGGTCGCCCTCGGCAATGTAGGGCGGGTTGCTGACGATGAGGTCAAAGCGCCGGCCCGGCACCGCCGCCAGCCAGTGGCCGGCCTGGAACTCCACCGCCAGGCCCAGGCGCGCAGCGTTGGCCTGGGCCACGGCCAGCGCCGCGGCGCTGGCGTCGGTGGCGCAGACCGGGTGGCCCGGGCGCTGCGCCTTGAGTGCGAGTGCGATGGCACCGCTGCCGGTGCCCAGGTCGAGCACCGTGGCCGCGCCGGGCAGGGTGTCCAGCAAGTCAAGCGCCCAGTGCACCAGGGTTTCGGTGTCGGGGCGGGGCACCAGCACGCGCGGGTCCACCCGCAGCGTGAGGCCGAAGAACTCCTGGTCACCGCGCAGGTAGGCCATGGGCTCACCGCGCTGGCGGCGTTGCACCAGGGTGTCCAGCCGCGTGGCTGCGTCGGCCGGCAAAGGGTCGCTTTCATGTGCCAGCAGCCAGGCGCGGTCGTGCGGGTCTCGCTGCAGGGCGAGCAGCAGCAGCATGCGTGCGTCGGTGCGGTCGATGCCCGCCGCCGCGGCCTGTTGAAGCGCGTCCTGCAGCGTCACGGGGCGCGACTCCCCGCCGGGAGGAAGCGCTGGGGGGATCATGCGTTTCTTTCCAGTTCGGCCAGCAGCTCGGTGCCGCGCGCCACCTGCAACGCGTGGATGACCTCGTCCAGATCGCCCTCCATCACCTGCAGCACCTTGTAGAGCGTGAGGTTGATGCGGTGGTCGGTCAGCCGGCCCTGCGGGAAGTTGTAGGTGCGGATGCGGTCGCTGCGGTCGCCGCTGCCGATCAGGCCTTTGCGCGTGGCGGCTTCGGCGGCGGCGCGTTCGCTGCGGTCTTTTTCCTGCAGGCGCGCGGTCAGCACCTGCAGCGCCTTGGCCTTGTTGCTGTGCTGGCTGCGGCCGTCCTGGCATTCGGCGGTGATGCCGGTGGGCAGGTGGGTCACGCGCACGGCGGAGTCGGTCTTGTTGATGTGCTGGCCACCGGCTCCGCTGGCGCGGTAGGTGTCGATGCGCAGCTCGCTCGGGTTGAGCTTGATGGCCTCGGTTTCATCGGGCTCGGGCATCACGGCCACGGTGGCGGCGCTGGTGTGGATGCGGCCCTGGGTTTCGGTGACGGGCACACGCTGCACCCGGTGGCCGCCAGACTCGAAGCGCAGCCGCCCGTAGGCGCCCGGGCCGGCGATGCGCAGCACCACTTCCTTGTAGCCGCCGAGTTCGCTGGGCGACTCGCTCACGGTTTCGACCTGCCAGCGCTGCCGTTCGGCGTAGCGGGTGTACAGCCGCGCCAGGTCGCCGGCGAACAGGGCCGATTCGTCACCGCCGGTGCCGGCGCGGATTTCCACGAAGGCGTTGCGCTCGTCGTCCGGGTCTTTGGGCAGCAGCAGGTGCTGCAGTTCGACGTCGAGCTGTTCCAGGTCGGCGCTGGCGCTGGTGATTTCTTCCTGCGCCATCTCGGCCATGTCGGCATCGGGCAGCAGCTCATGCGCGGCGGCCAGATCGGCCTCGCGCTGCAGGAAACGGTTGAACACCTCGACCACGCTGGAGACCTCGGCGTGCTCGCGGCTGAGGGCGCGAAAGCGCTCCATCTGGTCCACCACGTCGGGCGCTGAGAGCAGGGCGTCGAGCTCGTGCAGCCGGGCGCGCTGACGCATCAGGGTGTCGCGGACGAAGGTTTTCATGTGCGGGTGTTGCGGGGCCGGCCACGCCGGCGCGGGCGTGCCAACGCCGGCGCCGGGGTGTGGCCAGGGCCGCTAGTTGGGTGCGTTGCCGCGCCGGTTTTTCAGGGGTTCGTCGCGCAGGAAGAGGCGCGAGACGGTCTGCGCCGTGGCGGCGCGCGATGCGCTGTCACCGGTGTGCAGCTCGGCCAGGGTGCCGTGCAGCATCTTCTGCGTGAGGCCGCGCGAGAGGGCTTCGAGCACGGCTTCCACCGGCTCGCCCTTGGCCAGCAGGCGGCGCGCGCGCGCCATCTCGATGGCGCGCCATTCGGCGGCCTGGGCGTTGATCTGCTGGATCAGCGGCACCACGCCGTGGGATGGGTCGCGTTGCTCCATCCAGTGCATGAAGCTCAGCACGCCGGCGTCGATGATGGCCTCGGCCTGGGCCACGGCGGCCTGGCGGTGGTCCTTGCCGGTCTGCACCACGGTGGCCAGGTCGTCCACGGTGTAGAGGTAGACGTCGGGCAGGGCCTTGACCTCGGCCTCGATGTCGCGCGGCACCGCCAGGTCGACCATGAAGAAGGGGCGGTGGCGGCGTTTCTTCAGCGCACGCTCCACGGCACCCAGGCCGATGATGGGCAGGGTGCTGGCGGTGCAGCTGACGATGGCGTCGAATTCGTGCAGGCGGTCCGGCACGTCGGCCAGCCGCATCACCTGTGCGCCGAAGCGGCTGGCGAGTTTTTCGCCGCGCTCCAGCGTGCGGTTGGCGATGGCCATGGCCTTGGGCGTCTTGGCCGCGAAGTGGGTAGCGGCGAGTTCGATCATCTCGCCCGCGCCCACGAACAGCACCTTGATGTCGCGCAGGTCTTCGAACAGCTGCGAGGCCAGGCGCACGGCGGCGGCGGTCATGCTGATGGAGTGGGCGCCGATCTCGGTCGAGCTGCGCACTTCCTTGGCGACGGCAAAGGAGCGCTGGAACAACTGGTGCAAGGTGGTGCCCAGGGCGCCGGCGTCGCTGGCGGCGCGCACCGCGTCCTTCATCTGGCCCAGGATCTGCGCCTCGCCCAGCACCATGCTGTCCAGGCCGCTGGCGACGCGGAAGGCGTGGCGCGCGGCCTCGTCGTCGCGCAGCACGTAGGCGTGGTCGCGCAGCACCGCGCTGCTCACGCCACCGGTCTGGGCCAGCCATTCGAGCGTGGGGTCCACCGCGGCCTGATCGCCCGCGCCGTACAGCTCGGTGCGGTTGCAGGTGGACAACAAAGTGGCCTCGGGCTGGCGCGCCAGGCTTTGCCGATAGCCGTTCAAAGTGGGCTGGATCTGGTCGATCGCGAACGCAAAACGGCCCCGCAGATCGAGCGGAGCCGTGTTGTGGTTGATGCCGAGGGTCCAGACAGACATGGCGTGATTATAAAATTGAACCCTTATGGTCGCCGACACCCGTTTTCAATGACGTTTTTGGCCTTCTTCGGGCACCTCGCGGGCTTCGTTGCACCGGCCGTTTTCATCGCCTTGCTGCTCTGGACCGTGCCGCGCCTGCGCCGCGCCGGGCGGGCCGCACCGGGTGCCGGCCTGGAGGCCTTCATGCTGGTGGTGGCCGGGGTGGTGGTGTTGCTGGGCGGCCTGGTGCTGTTCGACCGCGACGGCAAGATGGCCACCTACGCGGCCCTGGTGCTGGTGCAGGGCACGCTGGCCTGGTGGCTGCACCGCAAGCGCTGAGCGCTGAACGCGTGGTTCAGCCTTCGGGCGGGAACAGGTCGATGCGGTCGGTGATGATGCCGTCCAGGCCCAGATCCAGCAGGCGCTGCGCGGTGGCAGCGTCGTTCACGGTGTAGGACAGGCAACGCAGGCCGGCCTCACGCGCCTGGGCGACGGTGGCCGCGTCCCAGAGCTTGTGGTTGCAGATGACGGCCACACAACCCAGCGACACCGCCGCGTCGCGCCAGCCCTCCCACAAGGTGTCGAGCAAGAGCCCGCGCGGTAGCAGCGGGGCGGTTTGCTGTGCGCCTTGCAGGGCTTCGGTCTGGAACGAGGTCAACAAGGGCGTGTGCGCCGCATCCTGTGCCCAGAGCCGGGCCGTGGCCTCGGCAACGGCCCGGCCGGTGCGCAGCTCGCTGCCCGGCGTGGGCTTGATCTCGATGTTCAGCCAGTGGCGGTGGGCCTGGCAATGGCGGGCCACCGCCTCCAGCGTGGCCAGCGGTTCACCGGCGAAGGCGCGCGAGTGCCAGCCACCGGCGTCGAGCTGGCTCAGTGCGTGCCAGGGCTGTTCGCCCGCGGTGCCGTGGCCGTTGCTGGTGCGTTCCAGCTCGCTGTCGTGCAGCAGGAAGACCACGCCGTCGGCGCTGAGCTTGGCGTCGCACTCGTACATGCGGTAGCCGTGCGCTGCGCCGAGGCGGAACGCGGCCAGGGTGTTCTCGGGCGCCAGCTTGCCGGCGCCGCGGTGGGCGATCCAGCGCGGATACGGCCACGGCATGCGAGCCCCCACGCTCCCGGTCATTGCCGCTGGCCGGTCTGCGCGTCGAACCAGTGCAGCCGGTCTTCGCGTGGCTGGGCGTGGATGGTGCTGCCGATGGCGGGCGCGCCCTGGTCTTCGTGGGTGCGGATGATCAGCATCTCGTCGCCCAGGCGCGCGTGCACCAGGCGTTCGGCACCAAGCAGCTCCACCGTCTCGACCTGCAGCGCCCAGCCGCTGTCGCCCACGTCGAGGTGTTCGGGCCGGATGCCGAGGATGCTGCCGGGCCGGCCGCCCGGTGCGTTCTTCAGCAGGTTCATGGGCGGCGAGCCGATGAAGCTGGCGACGAAGGTGGTGGCCGGGCGCGAGTACACCTCTTCGGGCGTGCCGAACTGCTCCATGTTGCCGGCGTTCATCACGATCATGCGTTCGGCCAGCGTCATGGCCTCAACCTGGTCGTGCGTGACGAACAACGAGGTGATGCCCAGTTCGCGGTGCAGCTTCTGGATTTCCAGCCGGGTCTGCGCGCGCAGCTTGGCGTCCAGGTTGGAGAGCGGTTCGTCGAACAGGAACACCTGCGGCTGGCGCACGATGGCGCGGCCCATGGCCACGCGCTGGCGCTGGCCGCCCGAGAGCTCACGAGGCTTGCGCTGCAGCAGATGGCCAAGCTCCAGGATCTTGGCGGCCTTGTCCACGCGCGCCTGGATCTCTTCCTTGGGCACCTTGGCGATCTTCAGGCCGTAGGCCATGTTCTCGAAGTTCGTCATGTGCGGGTACAGCGCGTAGTTCTGGAACACCATGGCGATGTCGCGCTGGGCCGGTTCCAGGTCGTTGACCACGCGGTCGCCGATGCGCAGTTCACCACCGGAGATTTCTTCCAGCCCCGCCACCATGCGCAGCAGGGTGGACTTGCCGCAGCCCGAGGGGCCGACGATGACGACGAATTCGCCGTCCTTGACTTCGGCGTTGACGCCGTGGATCACTTGGACGGCCTTGGAGCCGATGCCGTAGCGCTTGACGATGTTGCGAAGGGAGAGTGATGCCATGGCCGCTTCTTGATGTCTGTATGGGGTCGGGGCGGCGGGGGTGGCCCGCCACGTGTTGGATCGCGTATGGAAGAAGAGGCCTACTTTTCGGTGTCCACCAGGCCTTTGACGAACCAGCGCTGCATCAGCACCACCACCAGCGCGGGCGGCAGCATGGCGAGCAGGGCAGTGGCCATCACGATGTTCCATTCGTTGCCGGAGTCGCCGCCAGCGATCATGCGCTTGATGCCGATCACCACCGGGTACATCTCTTCCGAGGTGGTCACCAGCAGCGGCCAGAGGTACTGGTTCCAGCCGTAGATGAACTGGATCACGAACAGTGCGGCGATCGAGGTGCGCGAGAGCGGCACCAGGATGTCCTTGAAGAAGCGCATCGGGCCGGCGCCGTCCACGCGCGCGGCCTCCACCAGCTCGTCGGGCACCGTGAGGAAAAACTGCCGGAACAGGAAGGTGGCGGTGGCCGAAGCGATCAGCGGGATGGTGAGGCCGGCATAGGTGTTGAGCATGCCGAGGTCGGACACCACCTGGTAGGTCGGGCCGATGCGCACTTCCACCGGCAGCATCAGCGTGACGAAGATCAGCCAGAAGCAGATGCCCTTGAAGGGAAAGCGGAAGTAGACGATGGCGAAGGCCGACAGCAGCGAGATCGCGATCTTGCCCACGGTGATGACGATGGCGGTGACGAAGCTCACCCACATCATGCGCGCCACCGGTGCGCTGGAACCCGGGCCGCTGCCGCCGCCAAACAGCGTGTCGCGGTAGGTCTGCCAGAAGTTGCTGCCGGGCAGCAAAGGCATCGGCGCCTGCACGATGTCCTGCGCGGTGTGGGTGGACGCCACGAACGCGAGGTACAGCGGGAAGCCGACGATGAGCACGCCCAGCACCATGATCAGGTGCGAGAGCAGCGTGAGAGTGGGACTGCGTTCGACCATGTCAGTATTGAACCTTCTTTTCGACGTAGCGGAACTGGATGACGGTCAGCGTCACCACGATCACCATCAGCACCACCGACTGCGCGGCCGAGCCGCCCATGTCCATGGCCTTGAAACCGTCGTGGTAGACCTTGTAGACCAGGATCGCGGTGTCGCGGCCCGGCCCGCCCTGGGTGGTGGAGTCGACGATGGCGAAGGTGTCGAAGAAGGCGTACACCACGTTGATCACCAGCAGGAAGAAGGTGGTCGGCGAGAGCAGCGGGAACTGGATGCTCCAGAACCGGCGCCACGGGCCCGCGCCGTCGATGGCGGCGGCCTCGATCAGCGACTTGGGGATGGACTGCAGGCCGGCGAGGAAAAACAGGAAGTTGTAGGAGATCTGCTTCCACACCGCTGCGATCACGATCAGCGTCATCGCGTGGTTGGAGTTGAGCATGTGGTTCCAGTCAAACCCCGACTGGCGCAGCAGGTAGGCCACCACGCCGAGCGAGGGCGAGAACATGAACATCCACAACACGCCGGCCACCGCAGGGGCGACGGCATAGGGCAGCAGCAGCGCGGTCTTGTAGACCAGCGCGCCTTTGATGATGCGGTCGGCAAAGATCGCCAGTACCAGCGAGAGGGCAATGCCGCTCACCGCGACCACGATGGAGAAGAACGCCGTGGTCTTGAACGAGGCCAGGTAACTGGGGTCCTGGAACAGAGTCCGGAAATTCTCGAAACCCACCCATTCCTTCGAGAAACCGAAGGAATCCTGCACCTGGAACGACTGCACCAAGGCCTGGCCCGCCGGCCAGAAAAAGAAGATGCTGATCACCGCCAGCTGGGGCGCCAGCAGCACCCAGGGCAGCCATGCGGAGCGAAAGAGAACGCGCTTTTCCATTATTCGGTCTTTCAAGAAGACAACCCGCCCCGACGCAAACCGGTTGGGTTTGCAGCGTGGCGGGCTATCGATGCCTCACCAGGGGTCTGGCGGGCATCATCGGGCGTTCGGCAAGAACTTACTTGTTGGCGCGCTCGAAACGGACCAGTTGCTCGTTGCCACGGGCCACGGCCGCATCCAGTGCTTCCTTGGGCGTCTTTTTGCCGGCCCAGATCTGTTCGGTTTCCTCGTCGATGATGGCACGGACCTGAAGGAAGTTGCCCAGGCGGATGCCACGGGATTTCTCGGTGGCCTTGCGGATCATCTGCGTCACGGCCACGTCGGTGCCGGGGTGCTTTTCATAGAAGCCGGAAGCCTCGGTCAGCTTGTAGGCAGCGGTGGTCACCGGCAGGTAACCGGTGCGCTGGTGGCTCGCGGCCTGCACCTTGGTGTCGTTGAGGAAGTTCAGGAAGTCGGCCACGCCCTTGTATTCGGCGGCCTTCTTGCCCGACATCACCCACAGGCTGGCGCCGCCGATGGCGGTGTTCTGGGGCGCGCCCTTCACATCCGGGTAGTAGGGCAGGGTGGAGATGCCATAGGCGAACTTGGCGTCCTTGCTCACGCGGGCGTACAGGCCGGAGGTGCCGGTGATCATGGCGCACTCGCCCGAGGGGAAGGAAGCGTCGGGCGCGTTGCCGCGGCCCTTGTAAACAAAGCTGCCTTCCTTGGACGCCTTCGCGAGGTTCTCGAAGTGGCGCAGATGCAGCGGCGTGTTGATCTGCAGACGCGCGTCGTTGCCGTCGAAACCGTTGTTCTTGGACGCGAACAGCGTGTTGTGCCAGAGCGAGAAGCTCTCCAGTTGGGTCCAGCTGATCCAGCTGGTGGTGAACGGGCAGGCGTGGCCGCTGGCCTTGAGCTTGCTGGCGGCGTCGAACACCTCGGGCCAGGTCTTGGGCGCCTTTTCGGGGTCCAGACCGGCCTTCTTGAAGGCGTCCTTGTTGTAATAGAAGATGGTGGTGGAGCTGTTGAGCGGGTAGCTCAGCATCTGGCCGTTGGGTGCGGTGTAGTAGCCGGACACGGCGGAGACGTACTGCGTCGGGTCAAATTTGAACCCAGCGTCGTTGAGCACCTTCGTCACGGGCACGACGGCGCCCTTGCTGGCCATCATGGTGGCGGTGCCGACTTCGAACACCTGGAGGATGTGCGGCGCGTTGCCGGCACGGAAGGCGGCGATGGCGCCAGCCATGGACTCGTCGTAGGTGCCCTTGTAGGTCGGCACGACCTTGTAGGTGGACTGGCTGGCGTTGTACTGCTTGGCCAGATCGTTCACCCATTCACCGAGCGCCGCGCTCATGGAGTGCCACCACTGGATTTCGGTGACCTGCTGCGCGTGCGCAGGGCCGCTGAGGGTGGCGGCAAGCGCGAGGGCGCCGGCCAGTGGGAAGAAACGCTTTTGCATGGAATGCTCCTCGGGAGATGAACGGGAAGGCGTAGCCTAAGGCTGTTTTATATCAAAACCATTGCACATGCGTTTCCCGAAGGTGACAACAGGGGTTTCCACAGGGGCCCAGGGTGTATGTTGCGCTGCGGTACCATCTTGGACCCACTACTGTCATGCTGGCGACTAAAGCCACACACATGAACGCTCCCACACCGCTCTCGCTGCTCGCGACCGCCACCGACGATGCGCCGCGCCTGCGCGAGATCCCCTACAACTACACCTCTTTCTCGGATCGAGAGATCGTCCTGCGCCTGCTCGGTGAGCGCGCATGGTCCCTGTTGGACAGCCTGCGCGGCGAGCGCCGCACCGGGCGTTCGGCCCGCATGCTCTATGAAGTGCTGGGCGACATCTGGGTGGTGCAGCGCAACCCCTACCTTCAGGACGACCTGCTCGACACGCCGAAGCGCCGCCAGCAACTGGTCGACGCCTTGCACCACCGCCTGGGCGAGGTGCAGAAGCGCCGCACCCCGGCCGACGACGCCGGGCGTGACGCCCTGGTGGTCGAGATGCTGACCGACGCGCGCGCGGCGGTGGACCGTTTTGCCCGCTCCTTCGAAGACATGGCCGCGCTGCGCCAGCGCGCCACCAAGGCGCTGCGCAAGCTGACCGCCAAGGACAACATCAAGTTCGACGGCCTGTCGCGCGTGTCGCACGTGACCGACGCGACCGACTGGCGCGTGGAGTACCCCTTCGTGGTGCTGTGCCCCGACACCGAGGCCGAGATGGCGCGCCTGGTCAAGGGTTGCATCGAGCTCGGCCTGACCATCATCCCGCGCGGCGGCGGCACCGGCTACACCGGCGGCGCGATCCCGCTGACCTGGAAGAGCGTGGTGATCAACACCGAGAAGCTTGAGGCCATGACCGAGGTGGAATGGGTGAAGGTGCCCGGCCACGACAAACCCTTGCCCACGGTCTGGACCGAGGCCGGTGTGGTCACCCAGCGCGTGGCCGATGCGGCCGAGCGCGCCGGCCATGTGTTCGCGGTGGACCCGACCTCGGCCGAGGCTTCCTGCGTGGGCGGCAACGTCGCCATGAACGCGGGTGGCAAAAAGGCCGTGCTCTGGGGCACGGCGCTGGACAACCTGGTGTCGTGGCGCATGGTCACGCCGCAGGCGCAATGGCTCGAAGTGACCCGCCTGGACCACAACCTGGGCAAGATCCACGACGCCGAGGTCGCCACCTTCGAGTTGCAGTACTTCGAGGCCGACGGCAAGACGCCGGTGCGCACCGAGAAACTGGTGATTCCTGGCCGCACCTTCCGCAAGGAAGGCCTGGGCAAGGACGTCACCGACAAATTCCTCAGCGGCCTGCCGGGCATCCAGAAGGAGGGCTGCGATGGCCTGATCACCAGCGCGCGCTGGCTGGTGCATCGCATGCCCGAGCACGTGCGCACGGTCTGTCTGGAATTCTTCGGCAACCCCAAGGACTGCGTGCCGTCCATCGTGGACATCAAGGACTTCATGTTCGGCGAGATGAAGCGCCCCGGTGGCGCCATCCTGGCCGGCCTGGAGCACCTCGACGACCGTTACCTGAAGGCCGTGGGCTACGCGACCAAGAGCAAGCGCGGCACCCTGCCCAAGATGGTGCTGATCGGCGACATCGTCGGTGACGACGCCGACGCCGTGGCGCGCGCCTCCAGCGAGGTGATCCGCCTGGCCAACTCGCGCAGCGGTGAAGGCTTCGTCGCCATCAGCGCCGAAGCGCGCAAGAAATTCTGGCTCGACCGCAAGCGCACCGCGGCCATCAGCAAGCACACCAACGCCTTCAAGATCAACGAAGACGTGGTGATCCCGCTGCCGCGCATGGGCGAGTACACCGAAGGCATCGAGCGCATCAACATCGAGCTGTCGCTGCGCAACAAGATCAAGCTGGCCGACGCGCTGGAAGCCCTCTTCTCCAAGGGCAACCTGCCGCTGGGCAAGACCGACGACGCCAGCGACATCCCCAGCGCCGAGCTGCTGGAAGACCGCGTGCAGCAGGCCCTGGCCCTGGTGCGCGAGGTGCGTGCGCTCTGGAGCGGCTGGCTGCGCGACATCGACGAGCTGTTCCCGCAATTGCAAGACCACCGCCTGCGCGCGAGCTGGAAAACCCAGATCCGCGCGCCGCTGCAAGGCATCTTCACCGGCGCCGCCTTCGGCCCGCTGCTGGCCGAATGCAATGCGATCCACAAGCGCGTGCTCAAGGGCCGGGTCTGGGTGGCGCTGCACATGCACGCCGGCGACGGCAACGTGCACACCAACATCCCGGTCAACAGCGACGACTACGAGATGCTGCAGACCGCACACGAAGCGGTGGCGCGCATCATGGTGCTGGCGCGCCGGCTGGACGGCGTGATCTCGGGCGAACACGGCATCGGCATCACCAAGCTGGAGTTCCTCACCGACGAGGAGCTGCAGCCCTTTGCCGACTACAAGCAGCGCGTCGACCCCGAAGGCCGCTTCAACAAGGGCAAGCTGCTGCGCCAGGGGCCGGTGGGCGATGCCAGCCTGCGCAGCGCCGACCTGTCCAACGCTTACACCCCCAGCTTCGGGCTGATGGGGCACGAGTCGATCATCATGCAGCGCAGCGAGATCGGCGCCATCGCCGACAGCGTCAAGGACTGCCTGCGCTGCGGCAAGTGCAAGCCGGTCTGCGCCACGCACGTGCCGCGCGCCAACCTGCTGTACTCGCCGCGCAACAAGATTCTGGCCACCTCGCTGCTGGTGGAAGCCTTCCTGTACGAAGAGCAGACCCGGCGCGGCATCAGCATCAAGCACTGGGAAGAGTTCGAGGACGTGGCCGACCACTGCACGGTCTGCCACAAGTGCCTGAGCCCCTGCCCTGTGAAGATCGACTTCGGCGATGTCACCATGAACATGCGCAACCTGTTGCGCAAGATGGGACAGAAGAGCTTCCGGCCCGGCAATGCCGCGGCCATGTTCTTCCTCAACGCGACCAACCCCGAGACCATCAAGTTCGTGCGTGGCGCCATGGTGGGCGTGGGCTTCAAGGCCCAGCGCCTGGCCAACGAGGTGCTGCAGCGCGTGGCGCGCAAGCAGACCAGCGCGCCGCCAGCCACGCTGGGCACGGCACCGATAAAAGAGCAGGTGATCCACTTCATCAACAAGAAGATGCCCGGTGGCCTGCCCAAGAAAACCGCGCGCGCCTTGCTGGACATCGAAGACAAGGACTACGTGCCCATCATCCGCAACCCGGTGGCCACCACCGCGGAAACGGAGGCGGTGTTCTATTTCCCGGGTTGCGGTTCGGAGCGCCTGTTCTCGCAGGTCGGCCTGGCCACCCAGGCGATGCTGTGGCACGCCGGCGTGCAGACCGTGCTGCCGCCGGGTTACCTGTGCTGCGGTTATCCGCAGCGCGGCAGTGGCCAGTTCGACAAGGCCGAGAAGATGATCACCGACAACCGGGTGCTCTTCCACCGCGTGGCCAACACGCTCAACTACCTGGACATCAAGACCGTGGTGGTGAGCTGCGGCACCTGCTACGACCAGCTCCAGGGGTATGAGTTCGACAAGATCTTCCCTGGCTGCCGCATCATCGACATCCACGAGTACCTGCTGGAAAAGGGCATCACGCTGCCGGCCGGACAGGGCGGTTACCTGTACCACGACCCCTGCCACACGCCGATGAAGCTGCAGGACCCGATGAAGACCGTGAAGGCGCTGGTTGGTGACAACGTGCTGGAGAGCAAGCGTTGCTGCGGTGAATCGGGCACGCTGGGCGTGACCCGGCCCGACATCTCGACCCAGATCCGCTTCCGCAAGGAAGAGGAAATCCAGAAGGGCGAAGCCGCCCTGCGCGCCGCCGGTACCGTGGGCGAGAAGGACAACGTGAAGATCCTCACCTCGTGCCCGAGCTGCCTGCAGGGTCTGAGCCGCTATGGCGACGACCTCAAGTCGGGCCTGCTCGAAGCCGATTACATCGTGGTGGAGATGGCGCGCCAGATCCTCGGCGAAGAATGGCTGCCCGAGTACGTGGCCAAGGCCAACGAAGGCGGCATCGAACGCGTGCTGGTCTGACCTGATATTGACGGAGAACGCCATGGCCGGATTGAGCAAGAACACCCCGACACCGCAGTCCATCACCCTGCACCAGCAGTCGCGCGTGCTGGAAGTCGGTTTTTCCGACGGCAGCGAGTACCGCATTCCGTTCGAGCTGATGCGGGTCTACTCGCCCTCGGCCGAGGTGCAGGGCCACGGCAAGGGCCAGGAAGTGCTGCAGCACGGCAAGCGCGAAGTGGCCATCGTGGACCTGGCGGCGGTCGGCAACTACGCCGTGCAGCCCACCTTCTCCGACGGCCACCAGTCCGGCATCTTTTCCTGGGACTACCTGCATTTCCTGGGGTCCCAGCAAGACCAGCTGTGGGCCGAGTACGAAGCGCGCCTGCTGGCCGCCGGCGTACAGCGCGACGATCCCATGCCCGAAAAAGGCGGCCACGCCTGCGGCAGCCACTGAAGACGAGGACAATCCAGCCCATGGCTTCCACCCATTTCGGATTCAAGACCGTCGACGAGCAGGACAAGGCGCAGAAGGTGCGCAGCGTGTTCGACTCCGTCGCGCCCAAGTACGACGTGATGAACGACCTCATGTCGGCCGGGCTGCACCGCCTCTGGAAGCGCTACACCATGACGGTGGCCAACCCGCAGCCGGGCGACCAGGTGCTGGACATCGCGGGTGGTACCGGCGACCTGTCGCTGGCCTTCGCGCGCAAGGTTGGCGCCAGTGGCCGCGTGGTGCACACCGACATCAACGAAGCCATGCTGCGCGAGGGCCGCACGCGCCTGCTCGACCTTGGTGTGGTGCTGCCCACGATGGTGTGCGACGCCGAAAAGCTGCCGTTTGCCGATGCCTCGTTCGACTTCGTGTCGGTGGCCTTCGGCCTGCGCAACATGACGCACAAGGAACTTGCACTGGCCGAAATGCATCGGACCCTCAAGCCGGGCGGCAAATTGCTGGTGCTGGAATTTTCCCGGGTGGCCAAACCGCTCGAGAAAGCCTACGACTGGTATTCGTTCAACGTGCTGCCCAAACTGGGCAAGCTGGTGGCCAACGACGAGGACAGCTACCGCTACCTCGCCGAGTCCATCCGCATGCACCCCGGGCAGGAAGAGCTGCGGCAGATGATGCGCGGCGCGGGTTTTGGCCATGTCGACGTGCACAACCTGAGCGCCGGAGTGGTGGCGCTGCACGTGGGCATCAAGTGCTGATCCTGTCGGCAGTTAGACAGTTGGATAGAGTTGGTTTTTCCCTTGGTTTTTTGATGGAGACAAGCGTATGAACAAGTTGTGGTCGGTGTTGTTGGTCTGCGTGATGGCGCTGGGCTCGCACGATGTGTGGGCCAAGCGCATGGGCGGCGGGATGTCGTTCGGCAAGCAGTCCGGCAACGTGACGCAGCGCAACAGCGCGCCCCCGTCGCAACAGGCGGCGCCACAGCAAGCCCCGTCGCAGAACGCCGCCGCGCGCCCGGCCACCCCCGCGGGTGCCGCCGCTGCCGCGCCCAAGCGCCCCTGGGGCGCCATGCTGGGTGGCCTGGCCGCCGGCCTCGGCCTGGCCTGGCTGGCCTCCAGCCTGGGCCTGGGTGAAGCCTTCGGCCAGATCCTGCTGTTCGGCCTGCTGGCCATGGTGGTCATGGCGGTCATCGGCATGGTGATGCGCCGCCGCGCGGGTGCCACCGGCACACAAGCCTCTTCGCCTTCCATGGCTTACCAGGGCGCTGGTCGCTCGCAGTTCGAGCCCGTCACGCCACGCAGCTACCAGCCGCAGAACGTCGGCAACGATGCGTCGGCGCGTCCCTGGGAGCGCAGCGGCCCGGCCGGCCTGACCGCGGCCAACGGGGGTTCGCAGATCGGTTCCGCGCTGCAGGGCAGCCAGAACTGGGGTGTGCCCGCCGGTTTCGACGCCGAAGGTTTCCTCAAGGCCTCCAAGGCTAACTTCGTGAGCCTGCAGGACGCCTGGGACCGTTCCGACATCCCGGCCCTGCGCGCCATGATGACCGACGACATGCTGGAGCAGATCCGCAGCCAGCTTGCCGAGCGCGAGGAATCGGCCGGTGGCCGCGTGAACAAGACCGAGGTGGTGATGCTCGAAGCCCAGTTGCTGGGCATCGAGGAACTGCACGGTGAGTACATGGCCAGCGTGGAGTTCTCCGGCCTGATCCGCGAAGAAGCCTCGGCTGGCCCGAATCCGTTCCGCGAAGTCTGGAACATCACCCGCCCCAAAGCCGGCTCCGGCGGCTGGCTGGTGGCCGGTGTGCAGGCCCTGCAATAAGCCTCGCGGGCTGATCGCGCCGGCAGCGGCGCTTTATCCGTCAAAATCGGGTGGTCATGAAAAATGAACCACCCGTTTTTTCGTCCGCCGCCGCCCAGGCCGCCGCGGCACCGCTGAACTTCCTGCAATCCCTGCTGGGCGCGATCCGGCCGCCTGAATGGGTGGTCGACGAGCTGCAGAACCGCGTCGTGCTGTTCCTCAACCACGTGCTGATGCAGGAGAAGATCGCGCAGGAGCGCCTGCGCCGCCAGAAGGGCAAGCCGGTGCGGGTGCAGTGGGGTGATTTCCACCTCACGCTCGCGCCCACCGCGGCCGGCCTGCTGGAGCGTTGCGCACCCGATGCCAAGCCCGAACTCAGCGTCACGCTGACCCAGACCTCGCCGCTGTCGCTGGCGCAGAGCGTGCTGGCCGGGCAGAAGCCCGGGGTCGACATCCAGGGTGACGTGCAGCTGGCCGCCGAAGTTGCCTGGCTGGTCGACAACGTGCGCTGGGACGTCGAGGAAGACCTGTCGCGCATCGTCGGCGACGCCACCGCCCACACCTTGTCGCGTTTTGCACGTTCGGCCGCCGAAGCGGTGAAGGCCTTCGTGCAGCGCCTGCCTGAGGGTTTCGCGGCGCGTGCGCCCGCCGCCAGTGCGGCCGCTGCCACCGAGACACCAGTGCCACCGCGCGCGGACGGACCCGCGGCATGAGTCGTTTGTTCCGGGGCGCCTTCATCGTCTGGGTGGTGCTGCGTTACGGCCTTGACGAGCTGGTGCTCTCCAGCTTCGAGCGGCCGTGGATCCGCCTGCTGACGCGCATCGTCTCCACCGGACGCAAACTCGACGCCCCGCGCGGCGCGCGCCTGCGTGAGGCGCTGGAGCGGCTGGGCCCGATCTTCGTCAAGTTCGGCCAGGTGCTCTCGACCCGACGCGACCTGCTGCCGCCCGACATCGCCGACGAGCTCGCGCACCTGCAAGACCGGGTGCCGCCGTTCCCCAGCGAGGTCGCGGTGGCCACCATCGAGCGCGCCTTCGGAAAACCGCTGTCGGCCGTGTTCTCGCACTTCGAGCAGGTGCCGGTGGCCAGTGCGTCCGTCGCCCAGGTGCACTTCGCCACCTTGCTCGACGGCCGCCACGGCGGGCGCGAGGTGGCGGTGAAGGTGCTGCGGCCCAACATGCGGCCGGTGATCGACAAAGACCTGAGCCTGATGCGCATGATGGCCGGCTGGGTCGAGCGCCTGTCTGCCGACGGCAAGCGCCTGAAGCCGCGCGAGGTGGTGGCCGAGTTCGACAAGTACCTGCACGACGAGCTCGACTTGCTGCGCGAAGCCTCCAACGCGGCCCAGCTGCGCCGCAACATGCAGGGCCTCGATCTGGTGCTGATCCCGGAGATGCTCTGGGACTACTGCCACACCGAAGTGATGGTGATGGAGCGCATGCACGGCATCCAGATCAACCGCGTCGACGCCTTGCGCGCTGCCGGCGTGGACATCCCGAAGCTGGCGCGCGACGGCGTCACCATCTTCTTCACCCAGGTGTTCCGCGACGGCTTCTTCCATGCCGACATGCACCCGGGCAACATCCAGGTCAGCACCGCGCCCGGCACCTTCGGGCGCTACATCTCGCTCGACTTCGGCATCGTCGGCACGCTGACCGAGTTCGACAAGGAATACCTGGCGCAGAACTTCACCGCCTTCCTCCGGCGCGACTACAAACGGGTGGCCGAGTTGCACGTCGAGTCCGGCTGGGTGCCGGCCGACACCCGGATCGACGAGCTGGAGTCTTCGATCCGCGCGGTCTGCGAACCGTACTTTGACCGGCCGCTGAAGGAAATTTCGCTCGGGATGGTGCTGATGCGGCTGTTCCAGACCTCGCGCCGCTTCCACGTCGAGATCCAGCCGCAGCTGGTGCTGCTGCAGAAAACCCTGCTCAACATCGAAGGCCTGGGGCGCGATCTCGACCCCGAACTCGATCTCTGGAGCACCGCCAAGCCCTTCCTGGAAAAGTGGATGGTGGAGCAGGTCGGCCCGCAGAAGCTGCTGCAGCAGCTCAAGGCCGAGGCGCCGCAATACGCCAAGCTGCTGCCCGCCCTGCCACGCCTGCTGCACGATTACCTGCAGCACAAGCCGCACGAACTGCGGCGCGAACTCGACACTCTGGTGGCCGAGCAGCGCCGCACCAACCGCCTGCTGCAGGCCATCATCTACTGCGGTTTCGGCTTTCTGATCGGCCTGGTGGTGGTCCAGGTGCTGATGCGCGTGAGCCTCTGGTAGAGCCCCCGCTGCCGGCTGGCAGGGGCGCTTACCGGGCGCGGGCGGTTGACACACCCTCAATTTATAATGGCCGGTTTTGTTCCACGTCCCGCACGGGGAGCATCCGGCACCGTGCGGTGTCCGGCTCCACCGGGGCGCCACTGCCCACCACCCAAGTCCACGCCATGCCTATTTATGCCTACAAGTGCGAGTCCTGCGGCCATGCCAAGGACGTGCTGCAAAAAATGTCGGATGACCCGCTCAGCGTGTGTCCGGCCTGCGGGCAGGCCAGCTTCAAGAAACAACTGACCGCCGCCGGCTTCCAGCTCAAGGGGTCCGGCTGGTACGTGACCGATTTCCGCGAAGGCAACAAGCCAGCCACCACCGCCCCGGCCACCGATGGCGGCGCGTCCGCACCGGCCGCCAAACCGGCGGGTGATGGCGCTGCCGCCGCTGCGCCGGCCCCGGCCGCCGCCCCTGCTGCGTCGCCCGCGCCGGCACCGGCCAGCACCACCCCATCCTCGAGCAGCAGCAACTGAGCCTTTACATGCCCTCCGTGCGCAAATGGCTGTTTGCCGGCCTGCTGGTCCTGGTGCCCCTGATCATCACCCTGTGGGTGCTGGACTGGGTGGTGAGCACGCTCGACCTGACCCTGCGCATCCTGCCCACCAGCTGGCAGCCCGACCAGCTCTTCGGCATGCACATTCCGGGGCTGGGCGTGTTGTTCGCGCTGGTGGTGGTGCTCACCATCGGCGCCCTGGCCTCCAACATCATCGGCAACAAGCTGGTGGGCTGGTGGCATGCATTGCTGCACCGCATTCCGGTGGTGCGCTCCATCTACTCCGGCGTCAAGCAGGTGTCGGACACGCTGTTCTCCGAGAAGGGCAATGCCTTTCGCAAGGCCTTGCTGGTGCAATGGCCGCACGAGGGCATGTGGACCATCGCCTTTCTCACCGGTTCCCCGGCGGGCGACGTGCTGGGCCACCTGCAGTCCATGCCCGGTGGCGCCGAGCACGACGAGTTCTTGAGCGTCTACGTGCCGACCACGCCCAACCCCACCGGCGGTTATTTCGTGATGCTGCGCAAGAGCGCCTGCATCGAGCTGCAGATGAGCGTGGACGAAGCGCTGACCTACATCGTCTCCATGGGTGTGATCGTGCCCGGTGGACCGAAGAATCCCCAGATCAAGGTGGCGGCCGACGGCGCCATCACTCCCCTGTCCTGATGTGTCCCCGCGGGCCTGGCCTGCGAACCTGTTGAAAGAAGAAGCGAAATGGCGATGCGTACCCACTATTGCGGTCTGGTGACCGAAGCCCAGTTGGGCCAAACCGTGCAGCTCTGCGGCTGGGTGAACCGCCGCCGCGACCACGGTGGTGTGATCTTCATCGACCTGCGCGACCGCGAAGGCTACGTGCAGGTGGTGTGCGACCCCGACCGCGCCGAGATGTTCAACACCGCCGAAGACGTGCGCAACGAGTTCTGCGTGCAGGTCACCGGCCTGGTGCGCGCGCGTCCCGCCGGCACCACCAACGACAAGCTCAAGAGCGGCCAGATCGAGGTGCTGTGCCACGAACTCAAGGTGCTCAACGCGTCCGTCACGCCGCCGTTCCAGATCGACGACGAGAACCTGTCGGAGACCACGCGCCTCACGCACCGTGTGCTCGACCTGCGCCGCCCCTACATGCAGAAGAACCTGATGTTGCGCTACAAGGTGGCGATGCAGGTGCGCAACTTCCTCGATGCCGAAGGCTTCGTGGACATCGAGACGCCCATGCTGGGCAAGAGCACGCCCGAAGGCGCGCGCGACTACCTCGTGCCCAGCCGCGTGCACGACGGCCACTTCTTCGCGCTGCCGCAGTCGCCCCAGCTGTACAAGCAGATGCTGATGGTGGCCGGCTACGACCGCTACTACCAGATAACCAAGTGCTTCCGCGACGAAGACCTGCGCGCCGACCGCCAGCCCGAGTTCACGCAGATCGACTGCGAGACCTCCTTCCTGGGTGAAGAGGACATCCGTGCGCTGTTCCAGCGCATGGTCATCGAGGTCTTCAAGACCCAGCTGAACGTGGATCTGGGCGAGTTCCCGATCATGAGCTACCAGGAAGCCGCCTTCCGCTTCGGCTCCGACAAGCCGGACCTGCGCGTGAAGCTCGAATTCACCGAGCTGACCGAAGTCATGAAGACTGTGGACTTCAAGGTCTTCTCGGGCCCGGCCAATGCCGAAGGCGGCCGCGTGGTGGCCCTGCGCGTGCCCGGTGGCAGCGAGATGAGCCGTGGCGAGATCGACGGCTATACCGAATTCGTCAAGATCTACGGCGCCAAGGGCCTGGCCTGGATCAAGGTCAACGACGTGGCCAAGGGCCGCGATGGCCTGCAGTCGCCGATCGTGAAGAACCTGCACGACGAAGCCCTGACCGAAATTCTCAAGCGCACCGGCGCGCAGGACGGCGATCTGCTGTTCTTCGGTGCCGACAAGCTCAAGATCGTCAACGACGCCATCGGCGCGCTGCGCCTGAAGGTGGGCCACAGCGAGTTTGGCAAGAAGATCGGCCTGTTCGAAAACCGCTGGGCGCCGCTGTGGGTGGTGGACTTCCCGATGTTCGAATTCGACGAGGACGAGCAGCGCTGGAACGCCGTGCACCATCCCTTCACCGCCCCCAAGGACGGCCACGAAGACCTGATGGACACCAACCCGGGCGCCTGCCTGGCCAAGGCCTACGACATGGTGCTCAACGGCTGGGAGCTGGGCGGCGGTTCGGTGCGTATCCACCGCGCCGACGTGCAGCAGAAGGCCTTTGACGCGCTGAAGATCACGCCCGAGGCGGCGCAGCTGAAGTTCGGTTACCTGCTCGACGCGCTGCAGTATGGCGCGCCCCCGCACGGTGGCCTGGCCTTCGGCCTGGATCGCCTGATCACGCTGATGACTGGCGCCGAGTCGATCCGCGACGTGATCGCTTTCCCCAAGACCCAGCGCGCGCAAGACCTGCTGACCCAGGCCCCCAGCCCGGTGGACGAGAAGCAGCTGCGCGAACTGCACATCCGACTGCGCAACGTGGACCTGGCCAAGGCCGGCTGAACGTTCCGCGATGGCCATGCAAAAGGGCGCCCGAGGGGCGCCCTTTTTTGTTGTGTGTCATGCGAGGGTGCTGCGCGAAGCCAAGGCTTGACCAGAATCAGCGTTGTCCTACGAAGGTGTTTGGTACCATGACTTTTCAATCTCACCAACACCTCAAGGAGTCCAACATGGCCAAGAAACAAGACGCCCTCGCCGCCAAAGACGAACTGGTTGCCGAACTGCAACGCGTCATCGCCGACGCCGAAGAGCTGATGCAGGTCACCGCCCACCAGACCGAAGGCAAGGTGGTTGAGCTGCGCGAACGCATCGGCGACAACCTGCGCGAAGCACGCAGCCGTCTGCTCGATGCCGAGGCCGCCATCAAGGAACGCACGCGTGAAGTGGCACGTGTCACCGACGAATACGTGCACGAGAACCCGTGGCCCGCCATTGGCGCCGCAGCCGGTGTCGGTCTGGTGATCGGCCTGCTGGTCGGCCGCCGCTGATCCGGTAACGCCACATGGCCAGCCCGCAGCGCCTGTCCTCGTCCGTCAAGGGCCTGGCTGCCACCGCGATCGAACTGGTCCAGCTGCGGCTGGAGCTGTTCAGCATCGAAGCCCAGGAAGAGGTGCTGCGTGTCGGCGCCTTGCTGGTCTACGGTGCGGTGGCGGTGGCCTTCCTCAGTCTCGGCGTCGTGCTGCTCGCGCTGCTCATCACGGTGGCCCTGTGGGACCAACACCGCCTGCTGGCGCTGGGCATTTTCACCGGCCTGTTTTTGTTGATCGGTGGTGGTTCGCTCTGGCTCGCGCGCGAACGCGTTCGCTCGGGCACCCGCCTGTTCTCGGCCAGCGTCGAAGAGCTGCGGCAGGACAGCGCCGCCCTGCGCGCCAGCAAGGACGAGCTGTGAACCCTCGTGGCATCGTCCTGGCCCGTCGGCGCGAAGCGCTGCTGCGGCGCTCGACCCTGCTGCGCCGGCGCATGCGGCACGACGCCATGGCATTGCAGCCGGCACTGGTCTGGATGGACCGCGTGCACGATGGCGTGATGTGGTTGCGCAACAACCCGTTGGTGGCCTTGGCCGGTGGCCTGGGCCTGGCGGTGTCGCGCCCGCAACGCTGGCTGGGGCTGGGCATGCGCGCCTGGTCCATGTGGCAGACCTTCAAGCGCGTGCGCGCCGCCACCACCAGCAGCAACCCACGGCGCCGCGTGCGCTGAGCGCCACACCTTGAACGGTTCGCCGTGAAGATTCCGCAGTCGGTGCTGGTGGTGATCCACACGCCTGCACTGCAGGTGTTGCTGATAGAGCGTGCCGATGCGCCCGGCTTCTGGCAATCCGTCACCGGCTCCAAGGACCATGTCGACGAAAGCTTCGCGGCCACCGCCGCGCGTGAGGTCCGGGAAGAAACCGGGCTCGATGCGCTGGCCGCCGGCCACAGCCTGCGCGACTGGGGGCTGGAAAACGTCTACGAGATTTATCCCCAATGGCGCCACCGTTATGCCGACGGCATCACGCACAACACCGAGCACCTGTTCGGCCTGTGCATTCCGGCGCCGCTGCCGGTGCGGCTGAGCGCGCGCGAACACCGCGACCAGCTCTGGTTGCCCTGGCCCGAAGCGGCCGAGCGCTGTTTTTCGCCCTCCAATGCAGAAGCCCTGACCTGGTTGCCGCTGCTGGGCGGGCTCCACTCCCACGCCTGAGCCTTGATGGCATGATTTGCACATGAGCATCGTGCGCGTCGCCACTTACAACATCCACAAGGGAGTGCAGGGCCTGGGCCCGGGCCGCCGGCTGGAGATCCACAACCTCGCACATGCGGTCGAGCAGTTCGATGCCGACATCGTCTGCCTGCAGGAGGTGCGCCGACACCACCGCAAGTTCGAGAAGAGCTTCAGCCGCTGGCCCGACCTGGACCAGGCCGGGTACCTCTCGCCCGAGGGTTACGAATCGATCTACCGCACCAACGCCATCACGCGCCACGGCGAACACGGCAACGCGTTGCTGTCGCGCTGGCCGGTGCTGGACACCCAACACTCCGACGTGTCCGACCACCGCTTCGAACAACGTGGCCTGCTGCACGTGCAGCTGCTGGTGGAGCAGGTGCAGGTGCATGTGATCGTGGTGCACTTCGGCCTGATGCACGCCGGCCGTGAACGCCAGGTGCAGCGCCTGGGCGAACACATCAGGACCACCGTGGCGCCCGATGCGCCGCTGATCGTCGCGGGGGACTTCAACGACTGGGGTGCCCAGCTGCTGCGGCCGATGGCGGCGCTCGACCTGCACACCTTCGAAGGCATCCGCCTCGCCACCTACCCATCGCGCCTGCCGCTGCTGCACCTGGACCGCGTCTTCGTGCGCGGCCTGCGGCCGGTCTCGGCCCATGTGCCGCACGGCCGCGTGTGGTCGCGCATGTCGGACCACCTGCCCCTGATCGCCGAGCTCGAGTTGTTGTGAGCGCCACTCCACCCGCCCCTGTGGCGCGTGCCGCCCGGCACGCGCCCATGCGCGGTGGTCACCAGTTGCTGCTGCTGCAGGGTGGGGAGGCGTTTTTCCCCTCGCTGGTTCAGGCCATGGACGCGGCGCGCACCGTGGTGCACCTGGAAACCTACATCTTCGAATTCGCCGGCAGCGCGCTGAGCGTGGCCGAAGCGCTGGAGCGCGCGGCGCAACGCGGCGTGGTGGTGCGCCTGCTGGTCGATGGCGTGGGCACGCCGCAGGTGCCCGCCGAGTGGGTGCAGCGTTTTGCCGCCGCCGGCGTGACCCTGCGCACCTATGCGCCGCTGGGCCGCCTGGGCCTGTTGCTGCCGAGCCGCTGGCGCCGCCTGCACCGCAAGCTCTGCGTGGTGGATGGGGTGGTGGGCTTCTGCGGCGGCATCAACATCATCGACGACCAGGACGACGTCGTGCTCGGGCGGCTCAATGCACCGCGGCTGGACTTCGCCCTGCGCGTGGCGGGCCCGCTGGTGGACGACATGGTCGAGGCCATGGAGCAGCTCTGGTGGCGCATGCTGGCGGCACGCCGGGTGCGCCAGCGCGAGTTCAAGGCCGCCTGGGACGCCTTGCGCGCCTCGCGCCCGGTGGGCGATTTCACGCGCCTGCTGCAGAAGATCGAAACCGACGTGGCGCTGAGCGAGCCGGCCCTGCTGGAGGGACCGTTCCCCGAGACCTCGCCCTTTCCGCTGGGTGTGGACAGTGCGCGCGCCACGCTGCTGCTGCGCGACAACGTGAGCCACCGGCACGACATCGAGCGCGCTTACCTGAAGGCCATTGGCGCGGCGCGGCACGAGATCGTGATCTGCAACGCCTACTTCATTCCCGGGCGCAAGCTGCGGCGCGCGCTCACCGTGGCCGCCGCACGTGGCGTGCGCGTGCGCCTGCTGTTGCAGGGCAAGTACGAACGCTTCATGCAGTACCGCGCGGCGCGGCCGGTGTACCAGCAGCTGGTGGACGCCGGCATCGAGATCCACGAGTACGCACCGAGCGCGTTGCACGCCAAGGTGGCGGTGATCGACCGGCGCTGGAGCACCGTGGGCTCGACCAACCTCGACCCGCTGTCCATGCTGCTGGCGCGCGAGGCCAATGTGATGACCAACGACCGGCGTTTCTCCGGACTGTTGCACACCTACCTCGACGGCTTGCTGCAGCACGCTGGCCAGGTGCTCAACGCCCAGACCCTGAGCCAGCGCCCGTGGCGGCAGCGCCTGCTGGACCGCATCGCGTTCGGCATCATGCGCGCCACCTTGTTCGTGACCGGCCACAGGTATTGATGGAACACCCCCCTG
>NZ_BCTJ01000006.1 GCF_001571225.1 Hydrogenophaga palleronii NBRC 102513 | reverse complement strand
CACGCGCGGCAGCAACTGCTCCTGGCAGTAGGCGCGGGCGGCGTCCTGCACCTGGCGTTCGTCGTCGGTCAGTTGCTGGCTGAGGTGGAAGGGGTCTTCCCAGTTGAAGCGGGTTTTGGGCGTGGCCATGGGTGGTTCCTTGAAGGGGTTTGGCGGGCGGCGCTTCAGTCCTGGCGGAGCAGTTCGCGGCCGATGATGAGTTGCTGCACCTGCGTCGTGCCTTCGTACAGGCGCAGCAGGCGTGCGTCGCGGTAGAAGCGCTCCACCGGGTATTCGTTGATGTAGCCGGCGCCGCCGTGGATCTGCACGCCGCGGTCGGCCACGCGGCCCACCATCTCGGTGGCGAAGAGCTTGGCGCACGAGACGCGCATCGAGATGTCCGGGTCGGACGCGTGGGCGGGTTTGCCGTCGAAGCGCTGCGCCACGTCCTTCACCAGCGACCAGCCCGCCAGCAATTCGGCCTGGCTGTCGGCCAGCATGGCCTGGATCAGCTGGAACTCGCCGATGGCTTTGCCGAACTGCTTGCGGTCGCGCGCGTAGCGGCGCGATTCGTCGAGGATGCGCGAGGCCAGGCCGCAGGAGACGGCCGAGATGTTGAGGCGGCCGCGGTCCAGCACCTTCATCGCGGTCTTGAAACCCTGGCCCGGCACGCCACCGATGATGTTGGCCGCCGGCACGCGCACGTTCTCCAGGATCACGTCGCAGGTCTTGGTGCCGCGCTGGCCCATCTTCTTGTCGTTCTTGCCGAGCTTGAGGCCCGGGCTGCCGGCCGGCACGATGAAGGACGAGACACCGCCCGCGCCCGGCCCGCCGGTGCGGGCCATGAGCGTGAAGGCGCCGGCGCGCGGCGCGTTGGTGATGAAGCGCTTGGTGCCGTTGAGCACGTAGTGGTCGCCATCGAGCTCGGCGCGGGTTTTGAGCGAGGCCGCGTCGGTGCCGGCGTCGGGCTCGGTCAGCGCGAAGGACATGATCAGTTCACCACTGGCCACCTTGGGCAGGTACGTGGCTTTCTGCTCGGGCGTGCCGTCCATCAGGATGCCCTGCGAGCCGATGCCGATGTTGGTGCCGAACACCGAGCGGAAGGCCGGCGCGGTGCGTCCCAGCTCGTAGTTGACCAGCACCTCCTGGCTCACCGACAGGCCGATGCCGCCGTATTCCTCGGGCACGGTGAGGCCGAACAGGCCCATCTCCTTCATGGCTTCGATGAGGTCGGCCGGCACCTCGTCGTGTTCTTCGAGGTGGTTCTCGGCCGGCACCAGGCGCTCGTTCACGAAGCGCTGGAGGGTGGGCAGCAGGATGTCAAAGGATTCGGCGTCGAGGGACATGGGTTCGTTGGGCCATTCAGCGGTGTTGGAATTCGGGCGTGCGTTTGTCCAGGAAGGCGTGCATGCCTTCGTGGGCATCGGCGCTGGCAAAACGTTCGTACAGCGCGTGGCGCTCGAACAGGATGCCTTCGGTGAGCGGGCTTTCCCAGGCGCGGTTGACCGCCGCCTTGATGGCCATGAGCGCGGGCAGCGAGAAGCTCGCGATCTGCCCGGCCAGGGCCAGGGTGCGCTCCAGCAGTTCGGCGTCGGGCACCACACGCGAGACCAGGCCGTAGCGGTCGGCCTCGGCCGCGTCGAGCGTGCGGGCCGAGAGGCACATGTCCATCGCCTTGGCCTTGCCGATGGCGCGGGGCAAGCGCTGCGTGCCGCCGGCACCGGGCAGCATGGCGAGCTTGATTTCGGGCAGCGCGAACTTCGCCGACTCGGCTGCGACGATGATGTCGCAGGCCAGCGCCAGTTCGCAGCCGCCCCCCATGGCAAAACCCGCCACCGCGGCCAGCACGGGCTTGCGCACGCGGCGGATGGTTTCCCAGTTGCGGGTGATGAAGGCGCCCTGGTAGACATCCATGAAAGACCAATCCGCCATGGCGTCGATGTCGGCCCCGGCCGCGAACGCCTTGGCGCTGCCGGTGATGACGATGGCGCCGATGCCGGGGTCGGCATCGAAGGCCAGCAGCGCCTCGCCCAGCGCGTCCATCAGGGCGTCGTTGAGGGCGTTGAGCTGCCGTGGCCGGTTCAGCGTGATCAGGCCGACGCGGCCGCGCGTCTCCACCAGAACGGGTTGGTCTTGCAGGTTCATCTCGGGCTCAGGTCTCGGGTTCAGTCGACGGCGATCTTCTGTTCCTTGATGAGCGTGGACAGCAGCTTGCCCTCGTTGCTCAGCAAGGTCTTGAACTCCGCGGTGGGCAGTGGCACCGGCTCGGCGCCCAGGTCGGCGTAGCGGGTCTTGGTGCCGGGCAGCGCCAGTGCCTTGGCCAGTTCGCGGTCCATGCGGGTGATGACGTCCGGCGGTGTGCCGTTGGGCGCCCACATGCCGAACCAGATGTCGAGGTCGGCGCCCTGGAAGCCTTGTTCGCCCACGGTGGGCACGTCGGGGAAGAACGGCGAGCGCTTGGCGCTCACCACACCCAGCAGCTTCACCTTGCCCGAGCGGATGTGGGGGAAGGAGATGCCGGGATCGCAGACGAAGTCGGCCTGGCCGCCCATCACGTCCTGCAATGCCGGCGCGGCACCGCGGTAGGGAATGTGGGTGATGAAGGTGTTGGTCGCCAGCTTGAACAGCTCACACGCCAGGTGCGGCGGCGTGCCCGCGCCGGCCGAGGCGAAGGACAGCTTGCCCGGCTGCGCCTTGGCCAGCGCCACGAGGTCGCGCGCGTCCTTGGCCTCCATCTGTGGTTTGGCCACCAGGTACATCTGCGTCTTGCCCACACCGCCGACGGGCGTGAGGTCGCGCGAGGGCAGGATGTTGGACTTGAACAGCGACGGGTTGGCGGTCTCGACCGAGGTGGGCGCGATCAGGAAGGTGTAGCCATCCGGCGCGGCGCGAATCACGTCGGTGGCCGCGATGTTGCCGCTGGCGCCCGGCTTGTTCTCGATGATCACCGGCTGCCCGATGGATTCGCCGATGGCTTGCGCGAGGATGCGGGCCATCACGTCCGTGCTGCCGCCCGGCGCAAAGCCGACCACGATGCGCACGGTCTTGGTGGGCCAGGTTGCCGGGGTTTGCGCCTGCAGCGCCCCGGCCGCGCCGAGGGCGCACAGCGTGAGGGTGGCCTGACGCAAGCGGCGGGCCAGTGTGTGGATCTTCATGGTTTGTCTCCGTTGTGGTGGTGGATGAAAACGTGCTGTGTGCCGTTTCAGGACGGGTCGTCCTGCAGCATCTCGCGCAGCTTGAATTTCTGGATCTTTCCGGACGGCGTGGACGGCATCGCGTCGCGCACGATCAGGCGCTCCGGGATGTACTGGATGGCCACTTTCTGCGCCTTCATGAACGCCTGGATGTCGGCGAGGTCAACTTGCTGGCCGGGCTTGGGCACCACCACCGCACAGGCCCGCTCGCCCAGGCGGTCGTCGGGGTAGGCGACGATGGCCGCCATGGCAATGGCCGGGTGGCGGTAGAGCAGCGACTCGATTTCCACCACGGGGATGTTCTCGCCGCCGCGGATGATCACGTCCTTGCTGCGGCCGGTGATGCGGATGTATCCGCGCTCGTCGATGCGGGCGAGGTCTCCGGTGTCGAACCAGTCGTCGGCGTCGGTGCCGTTGAGGTGGGGGCGGCGCAGGTAACCACCGAAGTTGGAGCAGGCGCGCAGCAGCAGCTTGCCCGGTTCACCGGCGGGCAGGCTGTTGCCCTCCACGTCCACCACCTTGACTTCCACGCCCGGCAGCGGGCAGCCGTCGGAGCTGAACGAGCGCTCGTCGTCGTCATCGAGTTGCGTCAGGGTGACGGCACCGTTCTCCGTCATGCCCCAGGCGGACACGATCTTGGCGCCGAGCGCGGCGCGCGCCTGCTCCACCAGCGGGCCCGGAATCGGCGCGCCGGCGCACAGGAAGCTGCGCAGCGTGGGCACGCTCAGCCCGCTTTCCGCGACCGTCTTCGCCAGGTCGGTGAGGAAGGGCGTGGAGGCCATGGTGAAAGACACCTTCTCGGCGCGGACCAGCTCAATGGCCTTCTGCGGCGCCCAGATGTCCTGCAGCACCGCGCTGGCCTTGAGCATGATGGGCATCATCAGCCCGTACATGAAGCCGGTCTGGTGTGCCATCGGTGACGCCATCAGGACCACGTCCTCCGCATCGAGCTGCAGGCGCTGCGCGTACGGGATGATGTTGGCCATCACCGTGTTGGCCGAGTGCATGACCCCCTTGGGCTCGCCGGTGGTGCCCGAGGTGTAGATGAGCTGCGTCACGTCGTCCGGCCCGGGCCGGTTGCGCGTGAGGATGTCTGGCGCATCGGCCGCGCGCTCCCACTCGGGGCCGCTCAGCAGCGCCTCGAAGCTGTTGCGCCCCTCGCCATCGACGATGACCACGCGCCGCAGATCGGGCAGGCTGGGTTGCAGGCCCGTCACCATGGCCTCGAAATCAAAACCCCGGAACGATTTCGGCGCGATCAGCACCTTGGCCTCGCCGTGCTTGAGCATGAACGACAGCTCGCGCTCGCGGAAGATGTGCATCAGCGGGTTGATGACGGCACCGATGCGCGAGCAGGCCAGATACGTCAGCGTGAACTGCCACCAGTTCGGCAATTGGCAGGCCACCACGTCGTTGCGCCCCACGCCGAGCCGCGACAGCCCGACGGCGATGCGGTCGGCCATTTGCGCCAACTCGCGGTAGGTGAAGCGCCGCGTCTCGCCCGAATCGACCCGCACCGCGGTCAGCGCGAGCTTGTCGGGGCAGGCCGCGAGGCAGGCGTCGAGGTCGTCGTTGATGGTGCGGTCGTGCCAGAAGCCCTGGTCGATCATGCGCGCGCGGCGCGGCGGCAGCAGAACAGCGTCGAAGTCCATGGTGTTGTCTCCTCTTTTTTGTCAGAAAGGGGCAGAGGCCCCTGGCCGTGTCAGGCGGGCACGAACTTGCGGCCCGCACGGGCGCGGGCGATGATGGTTTTCATGATCTGGGCCGTGCCGTCCCCGATCTGGAAGCCCAGCACATCGCGCAGGCGTTGTTCCATCAGGCCGCGGTCGTAGCCGCCGTGGCCGTAACACAGCAGGCACTGGTGGATCACGTCGTAGGCCAGCTTCGGGCCCCACCACTTGGCCATGCCGGCCTCGGCGGAGTGCGGCAGGCCCTTGTCCTTGAGCCACAGGCCCTGCAGGCAGAGCAGGCGCGCGCCCTCCACCTCGGTGTCGTACTGCGCCAGCGGGTGCGTCACACCCTGGAAGGCCGACAGCGGCTGGCCGAAGGCCTGGCGCTGGGTGATGTATTCCCAGGTTTCTTCCAGCGCCACACGGGCCACCGCCAGGCACTGCAGGCCGATGAGCGAGCGCGAGAAATCGAAGCCGTGCATGACCTGCACGAAACCCTTGTCCTCGTCGCCCAGCCGGTGGTTCAGTGGCACGCGCACGTTCTCGAAGAAGATCGAGCCACGCCCGATGGCGCGCTGGCCATGGCAATCGAAACGGCTGGTGGTGACGCCCGGCAGGTCCATCGGCACCAGCAGCGCCGTGACGCCGTGCGCGCCCGATTCCGGCGTGCCCGTGCGGCCGAACACCACGGTGATGTCGGCCTGGTCGGCAGCCGAGATGGAGGTTTTCTCGCCGTTGATGACGTACTCGTCGCCCACCCGCTCCACACGCAGGCGCAAGTTCGCGGCGTCGGAACCACCACGCGGCTCGGTGAGTGCGATGGCGCAGACCGCCTCGCCCGCCACCAGCTTGCGCAGCCACGGGGTGACCACTTCGGGCTGGCCGTAACGCGAGAGGATCTGGCTGTTGAGCGAGGCCAGCAGGTTGAGGTAGGAAAAGCTCAGGTCGGCGCGCGCAATTTCTTCGTGCACCACGCCGGCCGCCAGACACCCCATGCCGAGGCCGCCAAACGCTTCCGGCAGCTCGGGCACGATGAAGCCCAGCTCCCCCATCTCGCGCAGCAGGGCGCGGTCGAGCACGCGGCTGCGGTCGCGCTCCAGAAAGCCCGGAGCCACCCGGTCCTGGGCAAAGCGGCGGACGGTTTCGGCCAGCGCCTGCAGGTCTTCGCCAATGTAGGGATTGGGATTCATCGTCGGTCTCCAGCGCTCTTTATTTGGCGTACTTGCGGAACTCGGGCTTGCGCTTGTCCTTCAGCGCATTGACGCCTTCGCGCGACTCGTCGGTGTCGTAATAGAGCTTGAGCGCGTACATGCCCAGGCCGGCAATGCCGCTCTGGTGGGCCGTGTCCATGTTGAAGCTGCGCTTGGCGATGGCGATGGCCGTGGGACTGCGCTCGCAGATGGTCTCGGCCCATTCCTGCACAGTCTCGTCCAGCTTCTCGGGCGGCACGCAGAGGTTGGCCAGGCCCATGTCCACGGCTTCCTGGCCGGAGTAGCGCTTGTTCAGGTACCAGATCTCGCGCGCCTTTTTCTCGCCGACCACGCGGGCGAGGAAAGCGGTGCCGTAGCCTGGATCGACCGAACCCATCTTGGGGCCGACCTGGCCGAAGATCGCCTTCTCGGAGCAGATCGTCAGGTCGCAGATCGTGCACAGCACGTTGCCGCCGCCAATGGCGAAGCCCTGCACGCGGGCGATCACCGGCTTGGGCACGTCGCGGATGGCGGTGTGCAGCTCTTCCATCGGCAGGCCGATGGTGCCGCGGCCGTCGTAGTTGCCGTCGTGCGCCGACTGGTCACCACCGGTGCAGAACGCCTTCTCGCCGGCGCCGGCCAGCACGATGCAGCCCACGTTGCGGTCGTAACCCGCCTTGTTCAGCGCCTTGATGATCTCGTCGCAGGTCGTGCCGCGAAACGCGTTCATCTTGTCCGGGCGGTTGATGGTGATCCAGGCCACGCCGTTGCGGACCTCGTACAGGATGTCTTCGAAGTTCATGGTTTTCTCTTTTGATGCGGAAAGGCGGAGGGTCAGCCGTTCATGGTCAGGCCGCCCGAGACGCTGAGGACCTGCCCGGTGACGAAGGCAGCGTCCTCGCTGGCGAAGAACAGGATGGCGCCCGGCAGGTCGCCGGGCTGGCCGATGCGGCCCAGGGGAATGGAGCGCGTGAACGCCTCCATCAGCTTCTCGGGGTTGCCCGCGCCTTCCTTGTATTCGGCGAAGAGCGCCGTGTCGGTCGGGCCGGGACACACCACGTTCACGGTGATGCCGTGGCGCGCATGCTCACGGGCGACGGTCTTGGAGAACGACACCAGACCACCCTTGCACGCGGCGTACACCGCCTCGCCGCTGGAGCCCACGCGCGCCGCGTCGGAAGCGATGTTGACGATGCGGCCCGCCTTGCGTGACGCCATGCCCGGCAGCACCGCGTGGTGCATGTGCAGCGCACCCGTGAGGTTGACGGCGATCAGCTTGTCCCACTGCGCCGGCTCGGTCTTGGTGAAGGGCTTGAACACGTCCCAGCCCGCGTTGTTGACCAGCACGTCGATGGGGCCGAGTTGGGCCTCGGTGGCCGCCACGGCAGCGTCGACGCTGGCGCGGTCCGTGATGTCGCACTTCAGCGCCTGCGCCACTCCGCCGTCGGCGCGGATCTGCGCCGCCACCTTCTCGGCCGCTTCGAGGTTGAGGTCAAACACCGCGACGCGCGCGCCCTCCTTGCCAAACCGCAGGCAGGTCGCCCCGCCGATGCCGCCGCCGCCACCGGTCACGACGATGGTCTTGTGTTCGAATCGCTTCATTGCTTGTCCTCTGGAGGTTGTCAGGGTTGTCGGGTTGTCCGATGATTCGCCGTGTTCACGACCCACATAGGTCAATATGTTTACGCAATTCTAGATCGCATGCGCGGCATGCGCAAGCCCACATTTTTGGCGAATATCATGGTTAACTCCAGTCAATCACCCCTTTCAACCAAGCTGGATCTGGCCAACAGGTTGTTTTTCAGGCTCTACCAATGTGCAAACATGTTGCATAAAACGGGGTCACGCGCCGTGGAGGCAGAAGGGCTGACGACGCAGCAATGGGCGGTGCTGGGCGCGCTGTCGCGCGAGAAGGCCGAAGGCGGCATGAGCATGGGCGACCTGGCCAAGTACCTGATGGTGAGCAGGCAAAACCTGTCGGGCCTCATCAGCCGCATGGAGCGCGACGGACACGTGGCCATTGCCCCGGACGGACGCGATCGCCGCTCGCGCCTCGTGTCCATGACCGAATCGGGGCGGCACGTCTGGCACGTGCTGGCCCAGCCCAAGATCCAGGCGTACTACGAAGACATCCTGGGCGACTTCTCGGTCAACGACGTGACCCACACGCTGCACTACCTGCTGAAGATCCTGGAGAACATGCAGCGCCTGGACACAGACTGGGTCAACGGCGGAAACGAAGCGGAAACGCCCGCAGACCAGGGCGGCGCATAGGGGGCGCGCGGCACGACGCCGCGACCCGACATGCCGTTGGCGCTATGGCAAATGCATCCGGCTGGAAGAGGGGACGGGTTGGTTGCCTCGGGTGCGCTTGCCTGGCGGAAACGCCGAGGGAGGCACCCTGCTGAGACGAGGAAGATCACTGCAGAGTGATCGCCTGGTGCCCGGGGTCGGAATCGAACCGACACTCCTTTCGGAACCGGATTTTGAGTCCGGCGCGTCTACCAATTTCACCACCCGGGCGTCTGGATGGGGGATCGGAAATTATGGCACAGTGCTGGGGATGAACTACCCGACGATCGAAGACGCCATCGGCAAAACCCCGCTGGTCGCCCTGCAACGGCTGGGCGCGGCCAGCAACCAGGCGCGTGGCAACGTGATCCTGGGCAAGCTCGAAGGCAACAACCCTGCCGGCTCGGTGAAAGACCGCCCGGCGGTGTCGATGATCAAGCGCGCCGAAGAACGCGGTGACATCAAACCCGGCGACACCCTGATCGAAGCCACCTCGGGCAACACCGGCATTGCGCTGGCCATGGCTGCCGCCATCAAGGGTTACCGCATGGTGCTGATCATGCCGGAGGACCTGTCGATCGAGCGCGCCCAGACCATGAAGGCTTTCGGTGCCGAGCTCATCCTCACGCCCAAGAGCGGTGGCATGGAGTCGGCGCGCGACCTGGCCGAGAAGATGCAGGCCGACGGCAAGGGCCGGGTGCTGGATCAGTTTGCCAACGCCGACAACCCGCGCATCCACTACGAGACCACCGGCCCCGAAATCTGGGAGCAGACCGGCGGGCGCATCACCCACTTCGTGAGCGCCATGGGCACCACCGGCACCATCACCGGCGTGTCGCGTTTCCTGAAGGAAAAGAACCCGGCGATCCGCATCGTCGGCGCCCAGCCCAGCGAGGGTTCGCGCATCCCCGGCATCCGCAAATGGCCGACCGAGTACCTGCCCCGCATCTACGACCCGAGCGCGGTCGACGAGTTGGTCTACGTGAGCCAGTCGGACGCGGAAGAAATGTGCCGCCAGATGGCGCGCGAAGAAGGCATCTTCGGCGGCATCTCGGCGGCCGGCGCCCTGTGGGTGGCGCAGCAGATTGCCAACCAGGTGGAGAACGCCACCATCGTCTTCGTGGTCTGCGACCGCGGTGACCGTTACCTGTCCACGGGCGTGTTTCCGGCCTGAGCCGCACTGGACGCACGCTGCCATGAGCACCGCTTTCCGGTTCTGCCCCGCCTGCGCCACGCCGCTGGCCATGATCGCCATGCAGGAAGACGGTGGCCTCACCGAGCGCCTGCGCTGCCCGTCCTGCGGCTTCACCCACTGGAACAACCCCACGCCGGTGCTGGCGGCCATCGTCGAACTCGACGGCCAGATCCTGCTGGCGCGCAATGCCGCCTGGCCAACGAAGATGTACGGCCTCATCACCGGCTTCATGGAGGCCGGCGAAACGCCGGAAGAGGGCATCCGGCGCGAGATCGGCGAAGAAACGTCTCTCAGTGTGGACGCGCTGTCGCTGGTGGCTGTGCACGATTTCCAGCGCATGAACCAGGTCATCATCACCTACCACGCGCGTGCGCATGGCGAGGTGCGGCTGTCGCCCGAGCTGGTTGACTACAAGCTCGTGCCACCCGCGCAGGTGCGCTGCTGGCGCGCCGGCACCGGCCTGGCGCTGGCGCAGTGGCTGCGGCAACAGGGGCACGAGCCGGTCTTCCTGGAAGACCTGGTGCAGAAACCCGCCGCGGGTTCAGCCGACAGCGCCGGTTAGCGGGGCAGGGCCCGGGCGTGCGCCGCCCGCCGTGCGCGGCTTAGAATCACCCCCATCCCAGGAATACCCCCCCCCCATGACTGCCGACAAAGAACTCGATGCCCGCGGCCTGAACTGCCCGTTGCCCATTCTCAAAGCGAAAAAGGCCCTGGCCGACATGCTGAGCGGCCAGACGCTGAAGGTCATCTCGACCGACGCGGGTTCGGTGCGCGACTTCCAGGCGTTTGCCAAACAGACGGGCAACATGCTGGTCGAACAGCAGACGGTCGGCAGCGACCACGTCACCCTGCTCAAGCGCCGCTGATTCCAGGCAGGCGCACCGGTTCAACCACCTCCATCCGCCCTGCCCACCATGGAAGTCCTGCTGCTCGATCCCCTTGTGCCCGAGGCCCTGGCCTGGCTGCAGGAGCGGCACGAGGTCAGCTTCATGCCCGAGCTGGCCGACGATCTCGTCGCGCTGCGCAAGTGCACCTACAAGACCCGCGCCATCGTGCTGCCGCCGCACGTGGTGGTGTCCAGTGAATTCCTGGACTTCGCGCCGAAGCTCGAGCTGGTGGCGCGCATGCAGATCTCCAGCGACAACACCGACCTCGACGCCTGCGCGCGGCGCAATGTGCGCGTGCTGCAGGCGCGCAGCGCCACGGTGCGCTCGAACGCCGAGTACGTGCTCTACGGTCTGCTGATGCTGTACCGCCGCGGCATGGTCAGCGCTTTGCTGGGGCGCAAGATTTCGCAGGTGCGCATGGGCCGTGAGCTCTCGGGCAGCACGGTTGGCCTGCTCGGCCTGGCGCCGGTGGCCCACACGCTGGCGCCGATGCTGCGCAGCCTGGGCGTGCGCGTGCTGGGTTACGACCCGGCGGTGCACCACGCGTCCGACATCTGGGACAAGCTCAAGGTCGAGCCGGTGTCGCAGTACGACCTGATGGCGCATTCCGACGCCATCTCGCTGCAGATGGTCTATGCCTCGCGTTTCCGCGGCTGGATCAACGAACGCCTGCTCAACCACTGCAAGCCGGGCCAGCTGTGGGTCGGCGTGAGCCGCAGTGCGCTGTTCGACGCCGAGGCGCTGGCGCTGGCGCTGTGCGATGGTCGCATCGACGCCTGCCTGCTCGATGGTGCCAACCCGCAGTTCGCGGCCGAAGGCACGCCGCTGCACGGCATTCCCAACCTGCACCTGACACCGCGCCTGGGTTCACACACGCGCGAAGCCAAGCTGCGTGCCAGCTGGTACCTGGCACACCGCATCCACGAGACGCTCTCGCCCGAGGCCGTGCCGCACCACGAAAACCGCCTGAGCGATTTTTCGGTGCTGGACAACGTGGACTACCAGGACACGACGAGCAGCGATCCACAGGCGGTGTCACCGTCGCAGTGGAGCTCGATCGCAATGCATCGGGGCTAACCCCCCGCGCCGCACCGGCGGTGCGTCACCCTCCAGGGGGCGACACCAGCGGCCCGGCAAAGCCGGTTCCGCAGTGTCTCTGGATGGGCTTCCTCTCGTTGACGGTGCCGCTGCTCAGGCGCCCAGGCGTTGCAACTGCTCGCGCACCTTGTCCAGCGTCGCGCCGAAATCGGCCACGCGCTTTTTCTCCTGCTCGATCACCGCCGGTGGCGCCTTGGCGACGAAGGCTTCGTTCGAGAGTTTGCCGTTGGCCTTGGTGATCTCGCCTTCCAGGCGCGCCGCTTCCTTGCCCAGGCGGGCCTTTTCGGCGGCGACGTCGATCTCCATGAACAGGCACAGGCGGGCCTGGCCCACCACCGCCACCGGGGCGGCTTGCGCGGCCGCGGCCCAGGCGGCCTCGTCGTCGAACACGCGCACCTCGCTCAGCTTGGCCAGGGCCTGCAGCACCGGGCCGGCGGACTGCATGAAAGCGGTGTTGCCCAGCACGTAGAGTGGCAGGCGCGTTGCGGGCGACACGTTCATCTCGCTGCGCAGGGCGCGGCAGGCGTCCACCAGCGCCTTGAGCTCGGCCACGTGGGCGATGGCCGCCTCGTCGATCTTTTCCGGCTGCGCCTGCGGGTACTTCGCCACGCTGACCGAGGCGCCCGGCAGGCCGGCCACGGGCGCGACCTTCTGCCACAGCTCTTCGGTGATGAAGGGAATGATCGGGTGGGCCAGGCGCAGGATGGCCTCGAGCGTGCGGATCAGCGTGCGGCGCGTGGCGCGTTGTTGCGCCTCGTTGCCGGTGTTGATCTGCACCTTGGCGATTTCCAGGTACCAGTCGCAGAACTCGTTCCAGACGAAGTCGTAGATCGCGTTCGCCACGTTGTCCAGCCGGTACTCGGCAAAGCCCTTGGCCACCTCGGCTTCCACCTTCTGCAGCGCCGAGCTGATCCAGCGGTCGGCCTGGCTGAAGCTCATGTAGCCGTGGGCCTTGCTGCCCACTTCGCAGTCGGCCTTGGTGTGTTCCATCAGCCCGCAGTCGTGGCCTTCGCAGTTCATCAGCGTGAAGCGCGTGGCGTTCCAGAGCTTGTTGCAGAAGTTGCGGTAACCCTCGCAGCGCTTGCTGTCGAAGTTGATGTTGCGGCCCAGCGAGGCCAGTGCGGCGAAGGTGAAGCGCAGCGCGTCGGCGCCGTAGGCCGGAATGCCGTCGGGGAATTCCTTCTCGGTCTGCTTGCGCACCTTGGGCGCGGTCTCGGGCTTGCGCAGGCCGGTGGTGCGTTTGTCGAGCAAGGGCGCGAGCGCGATGCCGTCGATCAGGTCCACCGGGTCGAGCACGTTGCCTTCGCTCTTGCTCATCTTCTGGCCCTGTGCGTCGCGCACCAGGCCGTGCATGTAGACGTGCTTGAACGGCACGCGGCCGGTGAAGTGGGACGTCATCATGATCATCCGGGCGACCCAGAAGAAGATGATGTCGTAGCCCGTCACCAGCACGGTGGATGGCAGGTAGAGGTTGTAGTCGTCGGTGGCGCTGTCACCCTGGTTCGGCCAGCCCATGGTGCTGAAGGGCACCAGGGCCGAGGAGTACCAGGTGTCGAGCACGTCGGGGTCGCGCGTGAGCGTCTTGCCCGGTGCCTGGGCCTGTGCATCGGCTTCGTTGCGCGCCACGATCACCTGGCCGTCTTCGGTGTACCAGGCCGGGATCTGGTGGCCCCACCAGAGCTGGCGCGAGATGCACCAGTCCTGGATGTTGTTCATCCACTGGTTGTAGGTGTTGACCCAGTTCTCGGGCACGAAGGTCACCTCGCCCGACTGCACGGCGGCGATGGCCTTGTCGGCGATGGAGGTGCCGCTGGTGTTCTTCTCGTTGCCCTTGGACTGCATGGCGACGAACCACTGGTCGGTGAGCATGGGTTCGATCACCTGGCCGGTGCGCTCGCAGCGCGGCACCATGAGCTTGTGCTTCTTGGTCTCCACCAGCAGGCCGGCGGCTTCCAGATCGGCCACCACCGCCTTGCGGGCGACGAAGCGGTCCATGCCTTGGTACTTGGCAGGCGCGTTTTCGTTGATGGCCGCGTCCAGCGTGAGCACGCCGATGATGGGCAGGCCGTGGCGTTGGCCCACCGCATAGTCGTTGGTGTCGTGCGCGGGCGTGACCTTCACCACGCCGGTGCCGAAGGCGCGGTCCACGTAGTCGTCGGCGATCACCGGAATTTCACGGTCGCAGAGTGGCAGCTTCACCAGCTTGCCGATCAGTGCGGTGTAGCGCTCGTCTTCCGGGTGCACCATCACCGCCACGTCGCCCAGCAGGGTTTCGGGGCGGGTGGTGGCCACTGTGAGCGAACCGCTGCCGTCGGCCAGCGGGTAGGCGATGTGCCAGAGGAAACCGTCTTCCTCTTCGCTCTCCACTTCGAGGTCGGACACGGCGGACTTGAGCACCGGGTCCCAGTTCACCAGGCGTTTGCCGCGGTAGATCAGGCCCTGCTCGTAGAGGCGCACAAAGGTTTCGGTGACGACGATGCTGAGCTTGTCGTCCATGGTGAAGTACTCGCGGCCCCAGTCCACGCTGTCGCCCATGCGGCGCATCTGCGAGGTGATGGTGTTGCCGCTCTGTTCCTTCCACTCCCAGACCTTGGCGACGAAGTTCTTGCGCGCCTCGGCCGGCGTCGGTCCCATGTCGTGGCGGCTGATGCCCTGGGTCTTCAGCTGGCGCTCCACCACGATCTGGGTGGCGATGCCGGCGTGGTCGGTGCCGGGCACCCAGACCGTGTTCGCGCCCGCCATGCGGTGGTAGCGCGTGAGGCTGTCCATGATGGTCTGGTTGAACGCGTGGCCCATGTGCAGGGTGCCGGTCACGTTCGGTGGCGGCAGCTGAATGGCGAACGAGGGCGCACCGGCCTCGGGTACCCCGGTGCCGCGAAAGCCCGCGGCACCGTAGCCGCGCTGCTCCCACTCGGGGCCCCAGCGGGCTTCGAGCGGAGCGGGTTCGAAGGATTTGGACAGGCTGTCGAGGCCGGGTTGGGCGGGCGTTTGGGACATGGTGGGAATCGGGGGTAAGTCCGGGCAGTTTCGGGAGTGGCCCGGCGCAGCGGGAAGTGCTTGATTTTACGGGCCACCCGGGCGACAGGCTGGCGGCCCCGCCAGTGCCAGACTGGACCGCACAGACCCTCGGCCCACTCTGGAGACCCCATGAAAAAAGCGCTGCTGTTCCTGCTGCTCGCCGCCGTGCTGCTGGTGGCCTATCTGCTGCTCTGGCCGGTGCCCGTGCGGCGCCACCGGCGCCCGGCTACAGCGGCGCGCACGCCGCCAACACCCGGCTGGCCGGGCTGCAGCAGATCGACCTGGGTGGCGAAGAAGGGCCGGAGCAGGTGCTGCTCGGCCCCGACGGCCTGCTGTACACCACCGTGGCCAGCGGCAAGGTACTGCGCATGGCGCCCGACGGCACGCAGCTGCAGACCCATGTGGACACCGGCGGGCGCGTGCTCGGTTTTGACTTCGACCGCGCGGGCCGGCTGGTGGCGGCCGATGCCCTGCGCGGCCTGTTGCGGGTGGATCCGCAGGGCGCGGTCACGGTGTTGAGCGCCCGGTGGCGCGACGACCCGGTGCGCTACGCCGACGCGGTGGTGGTGAGCCGGCGGCCGGAGACGCCCGAGCAGATGTTCTTCACCGACGCCTCCACGCGTTTCGGTGCCCAGGCCTTTGGTGGCACCTTCGAGGCCAGCGTGCTCGACATCCTGGAGCAGTCCGCCACCGGCCGCGTGCTGGTGTACGACAGCGCCAGCGGCAGCACCGAGCGGGTGGCGCATGGGTTGTCCTTTGCCAACGGCATCGCGCTTTCTGCCGACGAGCAGACGCTGCTGGTGGCCGAGACCGGGCGTTACCGCATCTGGGCCATTCCGGCCCGGGCGCGTGAGCTGGACCTGTCCAACGGGCCGGCCGGTGGTGCGCGCGTGCTGCTCGACAACCTGCCCGGTTACCCCGACAACCTGATGCGCGGCGAGGCCGGGCGTTTCTGGGTCGGCCTGGTGAAGCCGCGCAACCCGGTGATCGACCGCATGGCGGCCCGGCCGCTGCTGCGCGAGATCACGCTGCGGCTGCCACGCGCGGCCTGGCCGATACCCAAGGCATACGGCCACGTGTTCGCCTTCACCGAAGACGGCCGCGTGGTGGCCGACTGGCAGGACCCCGCAGGCGCCTACCCCGACACGACCGGCCTCACCGAAACCGCCGACCGGCTCTACGTGCAGAGCCTGCACGCCAGGGCCCTCGGCTGGTTGCCGCGGCCGGCCGACCTGCCGCGCTGAGCCGGCAGGCGTGTTGGTTCAGGCGCCGCCGTTGGGCAGCTCGCGCGCCGCGGCGATGCAGTCGGCCAGCACGCGCGTGTCGCCCACCTGGTTGGCCAGCAGCAGGATCAGGCGGGCGTTGAACAGCTCGGCGGCTTCGCGGCTGAGGCCGGTGTGGGCGTCGAGCAGCTGCTCGTAGAACGCATCCGCGTCCTGGAAGTGCAGGGTGGTCTTCATGGCGTGGTTTCTCCGTGCAGGCCGAGCGCGGTTTCGATGGCGGCCACCAGGCTGCCGTTGAGGCGGTCGCCGCTGGCGGCGAGGTAGGCGTCTGGCCGCAGCAGGGCCCAGGCGCGGCCTTCCTGCAACTGGCAGGCCTTGCGCAACTGGTCGAGCGGGTCGCGCACGTGTTCCAGCGCCTGTGCCGGCGTGCGGCCCGCCGGCAGCACTTGCACCAGGCGCAGCGGCGCGTGCTGGCCGAGGCGGCGCAGGCGTTGCAGCTCGGCCGGCGAGAGTTCGCCGAACAGCAGCAGCAGCAACTGGCCTTCGGCCCAGTTCAGCAGCTCGTTGACCACGCCCTTGCTGCCGTCGGCCCAGGCGAAGGGCACGTTCTGCACCGACTGGCCGGCCGCGCTGCCGGCGCGGTAGCTGCAGGCGGTGGAGCGGTTGTAGGGGTTGGCCACCGCCATGCGGCCGGTGTTGATGAGGCTGCGCGCAAACGGGTACTGCTTGGCCAGGCCGATGGTGGCCTGGCGGAACAGGCGCTCGCTGCCGTCGGCCGGGCGCAGGAAACGCGCGGTGCGGTTGGTCACGCACACGTTCTGCTGCGCGGCCTCCAGCCGTTCGTCCTGGTAGCTCTGCAGCAGGGCGGCCGGGGCCTGGCCGCGTATCACGGCGGCGAGTTTCCAGGCCAGGTTGTCGGCGTCGGCCACGCCGGTGTTGCCGCCGCGTGCGCCGAAGGGGCTGACCACCTTGGCCGAATCGCCCATCAGGAACACCCGGCCGTGGCGCATCGCGTGCACGCATTCGCTGCGGTAGGCGTAGGGGCCGACCCAGACGATGTCCACCCCCACGTCGGGCCCGAACTGGCGCGCCAGGCGCTCGCGCACCACGTCTTCTCGGCTCACGTATTCGGGGTCGGCGTTGGGCGCCATCTGGTAGTCGATGCGCCAGACGTCGTCGGCCATCAGGTGCTGCCAGACGGCGCGGTTGTCGTTGAACGGGGCTTCGATCCAGGTGTGGCGCTCGGCCGGCGGGCGGGTGGTGAAGCGCACGTCGGCGATGCACCAGCGGTCGTCGCCGCGGCGCGAGTCGAACGGCACCTTCAACCACTTGCGCAGCGGGCTGTTGGAGCCGGTGGCGTCGATCACGTGGTCGGCTTCGATGCGGTAGCTGCCGGCCGGCGTTTCCACCGTGAGGGTGGCCACGTCCGCGGTCTGCCCGAAGGCGGTCAGCCGGTTCTGCCAGCGCAGCTCGACATGGCCGAGCTGCTGGATGCGGTCCACCAGGAAGGCCTCGATGTAGAACTGCTGGATGTTGATGAAGGGCGGCTGGCTGGAGAGGTGGAAGCTGTTCTGCTGGCGCAGATCGAAGTTGTAGACCTCGTCGTCACCGGCGAAGGTGCGGCCCACGCTCCACTGCGTGCCCTTGGCGGCGATGCGCTCGAAGATGCCCAGGCGCTGGAAGATCTCCAGCGATTTCTGGGTGTAGCAGATGCCGCGCGACGAAGCGCCCTTGACGCCCACCGTGTTGTCTTCGTCGAGCAGCACCGCACGCACACCCAGGCGCGCCAGCGAGCAGGCCAGCGTGAGGCCGGTGATGCCACCGCCGACGATCACGATCGGGTGGCGCACCAGGCCATCACCGCCCTGCAGTTCGGGCGGCGGCACGAAGGCGTACTCCGGCAGCACGTAACCGGCGCCGCTGGTGAGCTCGTAGTTGTTGGTGTGGGCGGTGTCTCGGTAGGCTGTCGCTGACATGCCTGTCTCCTGGTTGTGTGGTGTCTTTTTCGTTTTCACGCACTCGGCTCGTGCGCCTTCAACCTTCAAGCCGGTGCGGTTCAGGTCCAGCGCCGTCTCAATAACGCCAGCAGCATGGCCTCAGGCCTGGGTGGGTGCCACGAACTCCGGCCGGTCGTTCTGCTGCGGCTTGAGCGGGGCGGCGCTCTTGCCCTCGGCGCGCTCACGGCGCCACTGTTCCTTGCGCGCCGTCCATTCGGCCAGGCGAGCGTGCGCGGTCTTGCTTTCCTTGAGCATCTCGAACTCGTCGGCCAGCTGCGCCGTGAGCTCCAGACGGATGCCGTTGGGGTCGAAGAAGTAGATGCTCTTGAAGATGTGGTGGTCGGTCACGCCCAGCACCTCGATGCCGGCCGCTTCCAGGCGCGCCTTGGTGTTCTCCAGCTCCTGCACCGTGTCGACGCGGAAGCTGATGTGGTTCACCCACTTCGGCGTGTTCGGGCTCGGCAGCGCGGCCTCGTCGTCGCCGAGGTCGAAGAAGGCGATGAAAGAGCCGTCCTGCAGGCGGAAGAAGAAGTGCGTGTACGGGCAGTACTCGCCCGTGCTGGGCACCACGTCGCTCTGGATGATGTGGTACAGCGGCAGGCCCAGGATGTCTTCGTAGAAGTGCCGCGTTTCCTCGGCGTCTTTCGCGCGGTAGGCGTAGTGGTGCAGCTGCTGGATGGGCGCTGGCGGGGGCAGGGTGGCGGGGGTGGGCATGGCGGTCTCCTGTGGGTCGACGGACGCGGGCAAAGCTGCTTGGCGTTCACCATTATGCAATGCATTTCCCTTATCGTAACTTTATACACCTGCTGCGGAGTCCAGTTTGTGGAACCGTCCACCGGTTTTTGCGGGCCTGGCCGGGGGTGGCGCGGCCGGCGCTTTCGCCTTCGGGTGCTCCGGCAGGGCGTGACGAGGGCGTGCGGGTGCCTTGGTCATAATCGGGCTCACTGCACGATACCCCCACGGGGTGTGCACCCGCTCCCTGCTTTGTCTGCTCCGCGGCCCCGGGCCGCGCTTCACCGCCTGCCATGCTCTTCCTGATCTCGCCCGCCAAGGCCCTCGATTACGAGACCCCGCCCCACGTCACCACCCACACCCAGCCGCTGTTCGTGAAGCAGTCGAGCGAGCTCATCGAGGTGTTGCGCGAGAAGACACCGCTGCAGATCAGCCAGCTGATGAAACTCTCGGACGCGCTCTCGGGACTGAACGTGGCGCGTTACGAGGCCTGGGGCCCGAAGTTCACCGCGAAGAATGCCAAGCAGGCCGTGCTCGCCTTTGACGGTGATGTGTACGGCGGCCTGGACGCGAAGACCCTGGACGCCGCCCAGCTCGACTGGCTGCAGCAGCACCTGTGCATCCTCAGCGGCCTGTACGGCGTGCTGCGCCCGCTCGACTGGATGCAGCCCTACCGGCTGGAGATGGGCACCCGCCTGCAGACCGGCAAGGGCAGCAACCTGTACCAGTTCTGGGGCCGGCAGATCGCCGAGTACCTGAACGAGCGCGCCCAGGCCGAGCTGACCCCGGTGGTGGTCAACCTCGCCAGCGAGGAGTACTTCAAGGTGGTCGACCGCAAGGCCCTGGTGCCGCGTGTGGTCACCTGTGTGTTCGAGGAGCGCAAGGCCGATGGCTACAAGGTCATCAGCTTCATGGCCAAGCGCGCCCGTGGCCTGATGGTGCGTTACGCTGTCACGCATGGGCTCACCACGCCCGAGCAGCTCAAGGGCTTCGATCTTGAGGGCTACCGATTTGTGCCCGTCGCGTCCTCGACCGACCGGCTGGTGTTCCGCCGTGAGCAAAAGGCTTGAATTGAAATGACCCAGTCCGTCACCCCCGAACTCCGCCGTTGGATCATCGAGCAGGCGTCCGCCGGTTTTGAACCCGAGGCCGTGCTGACGTCCATGGTGGCGTCGGGCTGGCAGGAAGCAGTGGCGCTGGAGGCGCTGGAGAGCACGCTGCGCGAACACCTGCGCAGCCAGGCCGCCCAGCGGCCCGCCGCCACCATCGCCGCCGCGCCCGCCGAGGGCGTGCCGGTGCCCGATCTCGACCTGAGCCAGTCGCCGCGCCAGATCGACGCGGGCGACCGCGTGGTGGACGTGATCGTCTCGCTCAACCACCCGCGCGTGGTGGTGCTGGGCAACCTGCTCAGCGCCGAAGAGTGTGACGCGCTGATCGCCGCCGCCCGGCCGCACATGGCGCGTTCGCTCACGGTGGAAACCAAGACCGGCGGCGAAGAGCTCAACCCCGACCGCACCAGCAGCGGCATGTTCTTCACACGCGGCCAGACGCCTGAGGTGGCGGCGGTGGAGGCGCGCATCGCCCGCCTGCTCAACTGGCCGCTGGAAAACGGCGAAGGCGTCCAGGTGCTGAACTACAAGCCCGGCGCCGAGTACAAGCCGCACTACGACTACTTCGACACCAACGAACCCGGCACGCCCACCATCCTGCGCCGCGGCGGCCAGCGCGTGGCCACGCTGGTGATGTACCTGAACGAGCCCACCCGCGGCGGCGGCACCACCTTCCCCGACGTGGGTTTTGAGGTGGCACCGGTGCGTGGCAACGCGGTGTTCTTCAGCTACGACCGCGCCCACCCGTCCACCCGCACGCTGCACGGCGGCGCGCCGGTGATCGAGGGCGAAAAATGGGTTGCCACCAAATGGTTGCGCGAACGCGAGTTCGTCTGAGGCCGTGCCGGCACACCGCGCCACACCCACCGCCCGTTTCCATCTGAGGCCCACCCCATGAGCGCCAACACCCCTGAACAATCCCAGCTCGGCCGCGTCTCGGCCTACATCGACCAGTACGACGCGGCGCTGCTGTTCCCGCTGCCGCGCGAGGCCAAACGGCGCGAGATCGGCATTGCCGGCAGCGTGCCCTTTCTGGGCGCCGACCTCTGGACCGCCTTCGAGCTGAGCTGGCTCAACCTGCGCGGCAAACCCATGGTGGCGCTGGCCCACATCACCGTGCCCTGCGAGAGCACGCACATCGTGGAGAGCAAGTCTTTCAAGCTCTACCTCAACAGCTTCAACAACACGCGGTTCGCAAGCGCCGACGCGGTGCGCGACGCCATCCGCGCCGACATCAGCACCGCCATCTGGCACGGCGGCCCGGTGCAGGCCAGCGCCGGCGTGAAGTTGGTGCTGCCCGAACTGTTCGACCACGAGCCGGTGAACGAACTCAGCGGCCTGCTGCTCGACCGGCTGGACGTGGAGTGCACGCAGTACCAGCCCGCACCCGAGCTGCTGCGCGCGGCGGTGGACGAGCAACCGGTGACCGAAACCCTGGTGAGCCACCTGCTCAAGAGCAACTGCCTGGTGACCGGCCAGCCCGACTGGGGCAGCGTGCAGATCAGCTACAGCGGCCCGCAGATCGAACAGGCCGGCCTGCTGCAGTACATCGTGAGCTTTCGCAACCACAACGAATTCCACGAGCAGTGCGTCGAGCGCATCTACATGGACATCTGGCAGCGCTGCAAGCCCACCAAGCTGACGGTGTACGCGCGCTACACGCGCCGCGGCGGGCTGGACATCAACCCCTGGCGCAGCAGCCACCCGCAGTCGCCGCCAGCCAACGTGCGCACCGCGCGGCAGTAACGCGCAACAGCAACGCGGCCGTTGCGGGCCGCGTGGCGTGCAGCGGCGCTGCACGCCTCAGAGCATCTTCTGGATCAGCGCGCCCTTGAACAGCACCGGGCCGGTCGGGCCGCGTTCGCTCGGCACACCGCCCCTGGGTTCCAGGCTGATCGCGAGCGCCGGCACCTCGCGCACATCGCCCTCGCCAGCGGTGAGCTGCAGCAGGCGGTCCTGGCCGAGCACGCCGAGCGAGCGCGGCGCACCCGCCGGTGGCAGCGCCCACAGCTGCAGCGACTTGTCGCTCGCTTCCTGGAAACTGCCCACGCGCTGCAGCGTGAGCTTCTGGCTCTTGGGGTCGAAGGTCACCAGCATGGAGGCACCGGCCTGGTCGTCGTTGAGCACGGCCACGTATTCGATGGCGGGTGTGGCATCCAGCCGGGCCTGCAGTTCGCTCACCTGGGCCCCCAGCTGGTCGCGCAGGCCAACCGCGGCCACCAGGGCCAGCACCGTGGCCAGTGCGCCGGCCGCGGTGGCGCCGCGCCACAGCGCCAGGCTGCGCAGCCAGCCGCCGGTGGTGGTGGCGGGTGCCGTGGTGTTTGCGGACGATGCACGCGCAGCGGCCATGGCCTGCTGCTCGCTGTCGGCGCGCACCAGGTTTTCAATCCGCGTCCAGACCGCGGGAGAGGGCTCGCTCGGCGCCTGCAGTTCGTTCATGCTGGCGACGCGGCCCTGCCACACCAGGGCGGCGGCACGCACCGGTGCCTGTTCGCGTGCCAGGGCTTCGAAGCGGCGGCGCGCGCCACCGCGCAGCGTGCCGAGCGCGTGGGCGGCGGCCAGGCGGTCCAACAATTCGGGGTTTTTGAGCAGATTCATACCTGGCCTCACGCAAAACGCGCCATGCAGGTGCGCAACTGTTCCAGCCCGCGCCGGATCCAGGTCTTGACCGTGCCCAGCGGCAGCCGGAGCTGTTCGGCCAGCTCGCTGTGGCTGAGGTCGCGCAGGTAGGCCAGGCTGACCACCTCGCGCTGGCGGTTTTCCAGCTTGCCCAGGCACTGGTGCAGCGCCCAGGCCTGCTGGCTGGCCAGGCTCACGTCCATCGGGTTGGGCGACGCGCCTTCCATCGTGTCGGCCATGGCGTCGTCGATCTCGTCGCTGAGGTGGGCGCGTTCGGCGCTGCGCCGGCGCAGCGAATCCAGCGAGCGGCTGCGCACGATCAGACCCAGCCAGGCCATGGGCGGGCTCAGGCTGGCGCGGTAGTCGCCCGCGGTGCGCCAGATCTGCAGAAAGGTCTCCTGCAGCACGTCTTCGGCCCATTCGTGTTTGCCGACCACGCGCAGCGACAACCCGTAGAGCTTGGACGACACCAGCTCGTAGAGCGCTTTCAGGGCCGTCTCGTCGCGTTGGGCCACGCGGTCGATCAGGGCGATGAGGGTGTCGTCGGGTTGGAGGTCGCTCATGCGCGCATTGTGGGGCCGCGCGGGTGCTGGGTGTGTGCCGGGCGGGCGGCTCCAGACCAGCACGGGGAACGGGCCGGCGCTGCGGCGCCGTTGCTCCGCTGGGCTGGAGTTGGGGTCGGCGGGTGTGCTGGTGGGCGGGTGTGAGGGCTTCATGTCCCTCTGGATACGCCGCCCAGGGCGCGCCGGATTCAGGCCGCGCGCTGAAACCCTTCCAGCAGGTTGACCGCATTGACGCCCACCGCGTCCACCGCGTAACCGCCCTCGAAGGTGAACACCGTGGGCAGGCCGGCACTGGCCAGGGCGGCGCCGATGGCGGCGTAGTCGCCGCTCTTCAGCGTGAAGCCCGAGATCGGGTCGCCCTCGAAGGTGTCCAGGCCCAGCGGCACCACCAGCGCCGTGGCACCGCTGTCGCGCACCGCCTGCAGGCCCTGGTCGAGCGCGGCGCGCCAGGCCAGCACGCCGGTGCCGCGCGGCAGCGGCAGGTTGAGGTTGTGGCCTTCACCGGCACCGGCGCCGCGCTCGTCCGCATGGCCGAGAAAAAACGGGTACTCGGTGCTGGGGTCGCCGTGGATCGAGACCGTGAACACGTCGGCGCGCTCGTAGAAGATCGCCTGGGTGCCGTTGCCGTGGTGGTAGTCGACGTCGAGCACCGCCACCTGGCCGTGGCCGGCATCGCGCAGCGCCTGCGCGGCAATGGCGGCGCTGTTGAGGAAGCAGTAGCCGCCGAGGAAATCGGCGCCGGCGTGGTGGCCGGGCGGGCGCGTGAGCGCGAAGGCACTGCGTTCACCCGCGGCCACCGCCTGCGCCGCCGCCAGCGCGCAGGCCGCGCCACCGCGCGCGGCGGCCCAGGTGCCGGCGGTCAGCGGTGAGCCCGAGTCGAAGGAGAACAGGCCCAGCCGCGCCGCGAAGTTGGCCGGCAGCACGTCGGTGCGAAAGGCGTGGCGGTTGCCGATCGGCCAGACCGAGGGCAGGGCATCTCGTTGTGCGTTGGCCGGGTCCATGGCGACCCAGTCGTCCCAGGCGCTGGCCAGAAAAGCCAGGTAGCGCGCGTCGTGCACGCGGTGGATGGCGGCGTCCAGCGCAGCCTCCGGCAAGGCCGCGGCCTCCACGGTGCCCAGCGGGCGGCGGCGCAGCTCGTCGAGCACGAAACCCAGCCGCGCCGGCACCTCGTGGCAAGGCACCATGCGGCCGCGGAACATTTCCTGTTGACCGGCGTGGCCGGCGTGCTGCGGGTTGTGGAAGGTTTTCATGGCGTGTGGATGGCGACGGGCTTCGCCGCAGCGGGCGTGGGCGACCATCGTATCGAAACCCGTGCACCCGGAAACGCGGCACACTGGGCGGCCGCATTTCCGCCGCACCCATGGAGCACCCCATGATCTCTGCCCTGCTCGTGATCGATCTGCAACAAGGCCTGTGCGAGGGCGCGGGCCGGGCTCACGAGACCGACGCGTTGATTGCCCGCGTCAACCACGTGGTCGAGCGCTGGCGTGCGGCTGCCTGGCCGATCGTGTTCATCCAGCACGAATCCACCGGAGGTTATCTGGAGCACGGCACGCGCGAGTGGCAACTGGCCGACGGCCTGCAGGTGCAGCCCGGTGACCTGCGGGTGCGCAAGAAAACACCCGACGCGTTTCTGAACACCGACCTCGAGGCCCTGCTCAAGGCGCGGGGTGTGAAGGAGCTGGTGGTGTGCGGGCTGCACTCCGAGTTCTGCGTCGACACCACCACGCGGCGCGCGCTGGCGCTGGGCTATCCGGTGGCGCTGGTGGCCGATGGCCACAGCTCGGCCGGCAATGCGGTGCTGAGCGCGCCGCAGGTGATCGCGCACCACAACGCCACGCTGAGCAACATCTCCAGTTTCGGTCCGCGTGCGCGCCTGGTGCTCAGCGCCGAGCTGTAAGCACCCGGGTTCAGCCCAGCGACGAGAAGGGCTTGAGCGGCGCCAGCGGCGTGAAGTGGCCGGGGCGCTTGTCCTTCATGGCGGCGATGGACTCGCGCACGTGGGCGTTGCTCCACACCGTACCCTGCAGCCAGCCCATCTGGCGCAGGCTGTCTTCCACCGAGTGGTCGCGTGCGTAGTGGATGGCCTGCTTGCTGCCCCACACCGCCACGGGTGGTTTGCTGGCGATCTCCTTGGCGCATTGCAGCGCGGCGGCCAGCGTGGCCTCGGCGCTGTCGAACACCTCGTTGACCAGGCCGTAGGCCAGCGCCTTCGCGGCCGGCAGGCGGCGGCCGGTGTAGGCGAGTTCCTTGACCACCGCGAGCGGCATCAGCTTGGGCAGGCGTTGCAGCGTGCCCACGTCGGCCACCATGCCGATGTTGATCTCCTGGATGCAGAAGAAGGCGTCGGCGCTGGCGTAGCGGATGCAGGCGGCGGTGACCATGTCGACCGCGCCGCCGATGCAGCCGCCCTGGATGGCGCAGATCACCGGGATGCGCAGGTTCTCGATCTTCGTGAAGGTGGCCTGCATGTCGGTGAGCAGGTCGAAGATGGCGGCGCGGCCTTCGGGGCTCTGGTCGTCCATGCTGATCGCGCCAGCGAAGGTCTCCAGCGACATGCCGGCGCTGAAGTGTTTGCCGGTGCTGCTGATGACCAGGGCGCGCGCGCTGCCTTCGAGGTGGATCTGTGTCAGCACCGCGTCGAGCTCGCGCCAGAAGGTGGGGTGCATGGTGTTGAGCTCGGCGGGCCGGTTCAGCACCAGGTGGGCCACGTGGTCGGTGGTGCTGAGGGCGAAGCAGGTCGGTGCGGTCATGGCAGGGCGGGTCTCGGTGGTGGTGGAGGGCATGAGCAATCGCAGGCAATCGCGGCCACTGTAGCCCGCGCGCGCGCCCCGGGCTGTCACGGCCCGGACGCTGAGTCGTGCGGTGCTTCAGCCGTTGGGGTCGAGCCAGTCGCAGCGCAGGCGGTGCGCGCGGTGCACCTTGCGGCGCCAGCGCACGTACAGGCCGGGCGCCCAGATGCCCAGCAGGCAGATGGGCAGCAACCACAGGGCGTCGAGGCAGAAGACCAGCGCACCACCCATCCAGCCCATCAGCCACACGGTGAGCACACCGTCCCACAGTTGGTACTCCAGCGGGTGGTCCCTGCGGTGGGCCACGTGCCAGCGTTTGATGCGTTCCAGTTCGTCGAGACTGAGACAGAGGTTCATGACACACCCCCCTGGGAATGCGACCGACATCCCGTCCATGCCAATGTAGGTGGGGTACCTGCCCGCGTCAATGGACGCCGGGTGGTTCAGAACAGCTGCGCCGCCTCGGGCACGCGCTCGGGCTCGGGTGGCACCTCGCCGGGCTTGGCCAGCGAGCCCATGCGCACGCCGAGCAGGCGGATGCGCCGCGTGAGGTCCACCCGCTTGAGGCACAGGCCGGCGATGCGGCGGATGCTGGCCGCGTCGCTGGTGAAGTGGCCGATGGTGCTGTCGCGCGTGACGATCTGGAAGTTGTCGTAGCGCAGCTTCACGCCGATGGTCTTGCCGACATAACCCTTGCGCTGCAGGTCGTCGGCCACCTGCTCGCACAGGCGGGTGAAGATGGCGCCGAGTTCGGCGCGGTCGCGCACCGCGTGCAGGTCGCGGTCGAAGGTGGTCTCGCGGCTCATGCTGACCGGTTCGCTCTCGGTCTGCACGGCACGCTCGTCGCGGCCCCATGACACCTCGTGCAGCCAGGCGCCGTAGCTCTTGCCGAAGTGCTGCACCAGCCAGGGCTGCTCGCGCTGCGCCAGCTCGCCGATGGTGTGGATGCCGTGGCCCTGCAGCTTGGCATCGGCCTTGGGGCCGACGCCGTTGATCTTGCGGCAGGGCAGCGGCCAGATCAGGCGCTCCAGGTCGTCGGTGTGCACGATGCTGATACCGTTGGGTTTCTTGAACTCGCTCGCCATCTTGGCGATGAGCTTGTTGGGCGCCACGCCGATGGAGCAGGTCAGGCCGGTGGCCTGGAAGATGCTCTTCTGGATCAGCCGCGCCAGCACACGGCCGCCTTCGCGCTGGCCGCCCGGCACGTCGGTGAAGTCGATGTAGACCTCGTCCACGCCGCGGTCTTCCATCACCGGCGCGATCTCGCGGATGGTGCTTTTGAAGAGGCGCGAGATGCGCCGCACCTCGTCAAAGTCCACCGGCAGCAGGATGGCCTGCGGGCACAGCTTGGCGGCCTTCATCAGGCCCATGGCCGAGCCGACGCCGAACTGGCGCGCGGCGTAGGTGGCGGTGGTGGCCACGCCGCGGCCGGCGTAGTGCTCCAGCCGCGGGAAAAAATCCACCGGGATGCGGTCCAGCGTGGTGTCGTCCCACTCGCGTTCGGGGAAGGTCTGGCGCAGGCGCGCGAACATGTCGTCCTCGCGCCGCCGTCCGCCACCGATCACCACCGGCAGGCCCTTGAGCTGCGGGTAACGCAGCAACTCGACGGAGGCGAAGAACGCGTCCATGTCGAGGTGGGCGATGCGGCGCAGGCGGGGCGGGGGAGGGGTCACGGCGGTGAGCATAGCGGGATCACCTGCACACCGCCCGGGCGCTGCGGATTGTCCGTTGGGTGTGGCGTTGTGCGGGGCTGCGATGGGCGATGGGCGACGGGTTTGCGCGCGGGCCCTCACCCCAGCCCTCTCCCAGGGGGAGAGGGAGCAAGACACGGCGCAGTCGCGAGTGGTTTGATTTCCCGCACAGCAGAGAGGGGACGCAATGCCGTCGCGAGCTGTGCGCCATCCCCGGCGCGACGTGCATTGAACCAGGGCACTCGAGGCGCCGGCTCCGCCGGGCCCAGAGTGCGCCCCCCTCGCGCAGCAGAGGGGGGAGCGGCGCAGCCGCGCGGGGGGTGTTACTTCGGGTACGTGCCTGGCAGCAGGATGCTCTTGTCCACGTTCTGGATCTGCGTGTGGCCGCAGAAGGCCATGGTCAGGTCGAGTTCGTTGTGGATGATCTGCAGGCACTTGCTCACGCCGGCTTCGCCCATGGCGCCCAGGCCGTAGAGGAAGGGGCGGCCGATGTAGACGCCGCGTGCGCCCAGGGCCCGCGCTTTCAGCACGTCCTGGCCGCTGCGGATGCCGCCGTCCATGTGCACCTCGATCTGGCCGCCCACCGCATCGACGATGGAGGGCAGGGCTTCGATGCTGCTTTGCGCGCCGTCGAGCTGGCGGCCGCCGTGGTTGCTCACGATCAGCGCGTCGGCGCCCGAGGCCACGGCGAGCTTGGCGTCTTCCACGTCCTGGATGCCCTTGAGGATCAGCTTGCCGCCCCAGCGCTGCTTGATCCATTCCACGTCGCCCCAGTTGAGCGCCGGGTCGAACTGCTTGGCGGTCCACTCGCTCAGGCTGCCCATGTTCTCGATGCCCTCGACGTGGCCGAAGATGTTGCCGAAGTTGCGGCGTTGCGTGCCCAGCATGCCCAGCGCCCAGCGGGGCTTGCAGGCGATGTCGAGCAGGTTGGCCAGCGTCATCTTGGGCGGTGCGCTCAGGCCGTTCTTCAGGTCCTTGTGGCGCTGGCCGATGATCTGCAGGTCCAGCGTCAGCACCAGGGCGCCGCATCGGGCGGCCTTGGCGCGGTCGATCAGGCGTTCGATGAAACCGCGGTCCTTCATCACGTAGAGCTGGAACCAGAAGCCTTCGCCGGCGTGTTGTGCCACGTCTTCGATCGAGCAGATGCTCATGGTCGAGAGCGTGAACGGAATGCCGAACTTGCGCGCCGCGCGTGCCGCCAGGATCTCGCCGTCGGCGTGCTGCATGCCGGTCAGGCCGGTGGGTGCAATCGCCACCGGCATGGCCACGTCCTGGCCGATCATGGTGGTGCGCGTGCTGCGGTTCTCCATGTTGACGGCCACGCGCTGGCGCAGCTTGATCTTCTGGAAGTCTTCGTTGTTGGCTCGGTAGGTGCTCTCGGTCCACGAGCCGCTGTCGGCGTAGTCGTAGAACATGCGCGGCACGCGTTGCTGCGCCAGCAGGCGCAGGTCTTCCACGTTGGTGATGACGGTCATGTGTTGTGTATCCGGGTCGGTATTGCCTGCCCTGCATGGTAGCCGCCACCCCCGGCCCGTGCCGTGAAACCCGGTCGCCGGGCTTTGAATTTTCTTGACGGCGCGGCAGCGCCCTGCGAGTCAGGCGGCGGCCATGCGCCCGGTCAGCTGCTGCACGGTGTGGCGCAGGGCCGGGGTTTGCAGCAGCTCGCCGAGCCGGGCCAGCGCCAGCGGCGACAGGCTGGCGCGCAGGTGGTGCATGTCCACCGAGTCGTCGTCGGCCGGGCGGTAACCCTCCAGCGAGGCCAGCTGGCCCAGCGCCAGCCGTTCGCCCAGGCGCGCGCACAGGTAGGTCAGCGTCTGGCGCGGCAGGCCGTCGCCTCCACCTCCGCCGGCCTGCGCCGGTGGCGGGGATGCCACCAGCACGCGGCCGGCCTCGCGCACCTCGGCCAGCAGCGGCGCGGGCAGCGCCCAGCGCTGCATCAGCAGGTGGCCGATCTCGCTGGCGTTCAGGCCCAGCAGCTCCTGCTCCAGCCGCGCGCGGCCCAGGCGGTCGCGTTCCAGCCAGCCTGCCAGGCCGGGCTGCGGAATCACCGAGGCGGTGGCCAGCTGGCCGACAAAGCTCAGCACCACCTGCGTGCTCAGCGGGCCTTGTGCAGACCGGTGCAAGGCCTTGTCCAGCCGCGCGGCCAGTTCGCTGGCGATGGTGCAGGCGCGCCAGAGCGCGTCCAGCGTGCGCTGCACGCGCGGCAGCCGGGCCGGGAAGGAGGTGGCCAGCAGGTGCTGCAGGCAGATCTGGCGCACGCTCTGCAGCCCCAGGAAGTTCACCGCCTGGGCGAGGTCCCGCACCGGCGTCTGCAGGCCGTACAGCGGGCTGTTCACCGAGGCCAGCACCTTGACCGCGATCCAGGGCTCACCGGCGATCAGGGCGTGCAGCTCGGTCGCGCTGGCGCGTGCCATCAGGTCGGGCTCCAGCAGTTGCTGCAGCGTTTGTGGCGGGTTCGGCAGCTTGTGGATGGCGCCCAGCAGCGCCTCGCGTTTGTCGGCGTCCAGCTGGTCCTGGGTGCGCCATTGGAAACTTGCCAGCGCGCCGGGCAGGGGTGCGGCGGGAGGCTGCGCAGGGGCGGGTTCGGCCGGGGCCATGCCGGGTGCCTGCGCAGCGTCGCCCGCCGGTGCGGTGGCAACGGCGCTGCGGGCCGCACGGCGCTGCCACCAGAACACCGCCGCCAGGGCAGCGGCGGCCAGGGCCGCCAGGCCAACAAGGAACAGGGCAGACATGTGTGAACAGGCTCCGTACCGGGCACCACCGCCGGTGGCGGTGCGGTCCCCCGTCCTGTATCGGCAGGCCGGGTGCCGGCTTGAGCGGCGCTGCCGCCGAACGGTGGAACTGGCGGGCCGCCGGGGCATCCCACCCGGCATGAAAGCGCGCTTGTCTTCCCCACACCGCGTCTGCCTGCTGGCGGCCTGGTGGTGGCTGCTGCCGTTCGCGGCCGGGGCCGCCGAGCTCTACCGTTGGGTCGATGCGCAGGGGCAACTGGTGTACGCCACCGAGGTGCCGGAGGCTTACCGCGCGGTTGCGGTGCCGGCCAGCACGCCGCTGCCACCCGGCACCAGCGCCTGCGAGGTGCGCTGGCACCGTTACCTGGCCAGCGCCGCCTGTTTTGACCAGTACCGCGTGGTTGGCGGCGGCCTCAAGCCCGAGGCCTTCCAGCACTGCACCGAGGTGCCGCAGCCAGAGCCCTGCCGCTGAGGCCACACCGCGCCATGTGGCCTGGTGGCGCTCATTGCGTGGCAGTGATCTTCTGCTCGCGGATCACCTTGCCCCACTCGCCGGACTCGCGCACGATGTCGGCGGCCAGCGGCCCGGCCGGCATGTAGGCGGGCACCGCGCCTTGCTGCGCTGCCACGTGGGCGATGTCGGGCTGGGCCATCACCTTGCGCAAGGCTTCGCTCAGTTGTTCGACGATGGGCGCGGGCGTGCCCGCGGGTGCCAGCACGAACAGGCGCGGCACGGCGGAGAAACCGGGCAGGGCATCGGACAGCGGCGGGATGTCTTCCGCGCCGGCCAGCTTCACCGGATTCATCAGGGCCAGCGCGCGCAGCTTGCCGGCACGCGCCTGGGCTTCGGCGGCGGTCACGCTGACGACGCCGATGGACACCTGGTCGCTCATCACGTCGGGAACGATCTGCGAGGCACCGCGGTAGGGGATGTGCACCACGCGCGCGTTGGCGCGTGCCTTGAGCATCTCGAAGCCCAGGTGGTGCACCGTGCCCACGCCCGAGGTGGCAAAGGAGTACTTGCCCGGGTTGGCCTGCAGCAGCTTGACGAACTCGGCCGGGGTCTTGGCGGGAAAGTCGTTGCTGGTGACGATCACCAGCGGCAGCGTGAACACGCTGGCCACCGGCGCAAAACCCTTGATGGGGTCGAAGGTCATCTTCGGCTGCAGGTGCTGCGCGATCAGCAGCGAGCTGTCGCCCAGCATGAGCGTGTAGCCATCGGGCGCGGCGCGTGCCACCGCGTCGCCGGCAATCAGGCCGGTGGCGCCGGTGCGGTTCTCCACCACCACCTGCTGGCCCAGCAGCTGCGACAGGCGTGGCGCCAGCAGGCGCGCCATGGCGTCCACACCGCCGCCGGCCGAGTACCCCACCACCAGCCGCACCGGTTTGTTGGGGTAGGCCTGTTGCGCCCAGGCACTGCTGGTGGCCGTGCCCATGCCGAAGGCGCCGGCCAGGGCCAGCAGCAGGGCGGCGCGGCGGCCGGTGGAGGGGAGGTTGCCGTTGTTGACTTTGACGTTGTTGTTGTTGACGTTGCTGTTTTTGTTGTGGGGCATGTCTTGTCTCCTGGGTTGTCGTTGGGGCTGGCGTCAGGCCTTGCCGGCCCCGCGCGAGCCGGGGCGCTTGGCCAGATCAGCCAGGCGCTCGGGGTTGGGCTTGAAGCCCAGGCCCGGCGCCTCGGGCAGGCGCAGCACACCGGCTTCGGGTTTGGGCAGGTCGTCGAACACCAGCTCGCAGCACTGCACCGCAACCGAGTGGTATTCCACCAGCGAGCCGTTGGCCAGACCGGCGTGCAGGTGCATGTTGTGGTGCGGCCAGGCGCCGCCGTTGGCAAAACGGGTGTTGAAGGCCGCCGCCATGCCGGCGATGCGGCCGCACTGCGTGAAGCCGCCGGTGATGCAGGCGTTGGGCTGCACCACGTCTACCGCGCCAGCCACCAGCATGTCGCGGAAACGGAAGGCCTGGCCTTCGTTCTGCCCGGCCGCCAGCGGGATCGAGGTCTGGGCGCGCAGGCGCACCAGGTTGGGAATGTCGTTGTGGGTCACCGGCTCTTCGAAGAAGCTGATGCCATAGGGTTCCACTTTTTTTGCCAGGGCCTGCGCGTGGAAATAATCCAGGCTGCAGTTGGCGTCGATGTAGATCTGCACCTCGGGTCCGACCGCCTCGCGCACCGCGCGGATGCGCTGCACATCTTCGGCAATCACCACGTCCAGCGGCCGTGGCTCGTCGCGCCGCTGCAGGCCGTGGTGGCCCACCGTCATCTTCAGGCGGGTGAAGCCGCGGCCGACCCAGTCGGTGGCGGCGGCGGCCAGTTCGTCGCGGTCGAAGAAGTTGAAGCCGAAGGTGGCGTACACCGGCACCTCGGCGCGCGCGCCGCCGAGCAGGCGCCAGCAGGGCTCACCCAGCGCCTGGCCCTTGATGTCCCACAGCGCCAGGTCGATGGCGGCAATGGCGTGGCTGGCGTAACCCGACTGGCCGCGTGGCGTGAGCAGCCAGTAGAGCTTGTCCCAGATCTGCTCGTGGCGCATCGGGTCCAGGCCAACCAGGTGGTGGGCCGCGATCTCGTTGACGATGCTGCCGATCACCTCTTCTTCGGTGATGGCGGTCATGCCGGTTCCGACCAGGCCGGTGTCGGTTTCGATGCTGACGATGCACACCGACAGGCTGGTGGTCTTGGTCTTGCCACTGGACATGGGCACGCTGACGGGCAGGTTCAGCGGCGTGGCGCTGACGCGAACGATTTTCATGAGGTCTCCTGCGCGGCCGGGGCGGCGGCGCTTGTGTGTGTTGAGGTCTGGCGGCCAGTGTGGAACGGCCCGGCGCGCCCGGCAATGGCGTGCGGCAAAGGCGGCTTTCGCGGATGGCGAAAGCCGGAACCGCGAGGCTGCGCGCGGCGTGGGTGCCGGTTCAGCGGCTGAGTGCGCGGATCAGCGTGCGCGCGGCCGGCGAGGGCGGCGTGTGGGTGCGGGTGGCGATGTGGTGGGTGCGCCGCGCCCAGGGGTCGGACAGCGGCACCGCCGCCAGCGGCAGGTGCGCCAGCTGCGGTGCGATGGCCTCCACCGGCAGCACGCCCACACCGAGGCCGGCGGCGACCATGCGGCAGACCGCGTCGAAGCCGCGCATGCGCATGCGCACGTGCAGCTGGCGCCCGGCGTCGGCGGCCGAGGCCAGCAGGCGGTTGGACAGGGCGGTGCCGTCGGTGAGCGTGATGAAGGGCTCGTCCAGCGCGTCCACCAGGCGCAGCCGGCGCCGGCTCGCCAGCCGGTGCGCGCGCGGCGTGAGCAGCACCAGGGTGTCGCTGAAGAACGGCGCGAAGGACAGGCCGGCCGGTGGCACCGGCAGGTCGACCACACCGAAGTCGGCGCGGCCTTCGATCAGCGCGAGGGGAATCTCCGGGCTGCCACGCTCTTCGAGGTCGATGCGGATCAGCGGGTGCGCCTGCATGAACTGCTCCAGCCGCTGCGGCAACACCTCCAGCAGGGCCGAGGTGTTGGCCAGCACGCGCACATGGCCTTGCAGGCCTTCGCTGTAGCCGCGCAGGTGCTGGGCCAGGCGGTCGGCGTCGGTCAGCAGCGTGCGGCTGCGCTGCACCAGCATCTGCCCGGCCGGCGTGAGCTGCACGCCGCGCGAGGAGCGCTCGAAGATGCGAAAGCCGAGCGACTCCTCCAGTGCGGTGATGCGCGAGCTGGCGGCGGCCACGGCGAGTTGCAGGCGTTCGCTGGCGGCGCTGATGGAGCCGAGGTCGGCCGCGGCCACCACCACGCGAAGGGTGCTCAGGTCGATGGGTTGATCCATGTCAGCGCGGGTCTCTGGCCGGTTTGCGTTCCACCACGCCAGCGCCGCGCACCTCGAAGCGCACTTCGTCCAGCACCTTGCCGCGCGCGTCGGTGAGCTGCATCACGTGCCGGCCCGGCCAGGGCAGCCACTGCACCTGGCTGCCCTGCGCCAGCGGCTTGCCGTCCAGGCGCCAGCGCCCGCCCGGGCCGCTGGCGGTGAAGGTGAGGCGTTGCCGGTTGGGGGGGATGTCGGGGTCGAGCGCGACGATGGTGCCGCTGGCCGGCGAGCGGATGCGCAACGCCGCTGCGGTGGCGCCGCGCGAGCCCTTGGCGTCGCGGTCGTTGTGCATGCTGAAGCGCGCCTGCTCGGTGCCGGCGATGAACCATTCGCTGCGCGCCGCCTCCAGCGGGCGTGAGGTGTCCGTGTCGTCGAAACGCGCCTGCACCTGCACCAGGCCCTCCGGGGCGCGCGGCGCGCGGCTGGGGGTGTGGGCGTGCAGCTGCTGCATCACCTCAGCCCACACCGGCGCGGCGCCGCTGGTGCCGCTCACGTCCCACATCGGCGCGCCGCTGGCGTTGCCCACCCACACGCCGACGCTGTAGCGCTCGGACCAGCCAACCGCCCAGTTGTCGCGCATGTCCTTGCTGGTGCCGGTCTTCACGGCGGTCCAGAAGCGCGTGGCCAGCAGGCTGTCTGTGCCGAAGGTGCGCGCGCGCGCGTTGCTGTCGCTCAGGATGTCGCCGACGATGAAGGCCGCGCGGGGGTCGATGACCGGTGTGGCCGCTGGGGGCGCGCCAACCGGGCCGTAGCGCCCGCCATTGGCCAGGGTGCGGAAGGCGTTGGTGAGCGAGAGCAACGGCACCTCGGCGCTGCCCAGCGCCAGGCTGTAGCCGTAGTAGCCCGCGGGCTCGGGCAGTGGCAGGCCGAGTGCGCCGAGCTGGTGGTGGAAGGCGTCGGGCGAGACCATCACCAGCGTGCGCACCGCCGGCACGTTGAGCGAGGCCGCCAGCGCGGTGCGCGCCGACACCCAGCCCTTGAAGCGGCGGTCGTAGTTCTGCGGAATGTAGAGGCCGCTGGTGGTGGGGATGGCGGCGGGTGAGTCTTCCAGCAGCGACGCGGCGGTCATGCGCCGCTGCGCGATGGCCTGGGCATACAGGAAGGGCTTGAGCGTGGAGCCGGGCTGGCGCAAGGCCAGCACGCCGTCCACCTCTGAGGCGGCGCTCAACACGCCGGAGGAGCCGACCCAGGCCAGCACTTCGCCGCTGGCGTTGTCCAGCACCACCAGGGCGCCGTCCTGCACGTTGCGCCCGCGCAGTTCGCGCAGGTGGCGCTGCAGGGTCTGCTGGGCAAAACGCTGCAGCGGTGCCGACACGGTGGAGCGCAGCGCCTGCGTCGGCCCCGGTGTCTGGCTGGCCAGCAGGCGCCGCGCATGGTGCGGCGCGATGCCTTCGCTGGCCGGGAAGGCGCGGTTGTCGAACGCGATGGTGGTGCTGATGTGCAGCTCGGAGCAGTCCACCCGCGTGCCGGGCTGCATCAGCTTCAGCACGCCGCAGGCGCGCTGCGACACCTGGCGTGCCGAGGCATTGGGTGCGCGCACCAGGGCGGCGGCGATGGCCGCCTCGGACTCGTCCAGGCCGTGCGGGGCCTTGCCGAACAGGGTGCGCGCCAGCGCGTCGATGCCGACCAGCTCGCCCTTGAAGGGCACGAGGTTGAGGTAGGCCTCCAGGATCTGGTCCTTGCGCCAGCGCCGCTCCAGGCTTTGCGCCGCCACCGCCTGGCCGAGCTTCTGCGTCATGCGGCGCCCGCCCGCGCCACGCTGCAGGCCGCCGTCGGGCTCGTCGAGCAGGGCGGCGAGCTGCATGGTGATGGTGGAGGCGCCGCGCGTGCGGCTGTTCCAGAGGTTGCCCCAGGCGGCGGCCGAGACGGCGCGCCAGTCGACGCCGCTGTGTTCGTAAAAACGTTTGTCTTCGCTCAGCAGCAGGGCCGTGCGCAGCGCGGGCGACACGTCGGCCAGCGCAATCCAGTCGCCGCGCCGCGCCTGCAGGTCCACCCGCAGGCGTTGCAGCGGTTCGCCATTCCGGTCGAGCACGCGCACCTCGGAGGAGCGCCAGTCGGCGCGCACCTCGGCGAAACCGGGCAGGGCCCACGCCGGCTGCGACAGGCCCAGGCCCAGCGCCAGCAGCGCCGGCGCGAGGATGGATTTCACCGCGCGGCCTCCACGGTCACGCGGGCGTTGGGGCTTTCGCCGAACATCTCGGGCGCGTACAGCGCCTCGACCCGGCTGGGCGGCAGCGCGAACTGGCCGACGTTGTTCAGCCGCACGGTGTATTCCATCTTGAACACGCCCTTGGGCACGTACTCGTAGTAACTGCGGTAGGCCTCGAAGCTGCGCTCCTCGAAAGCCGGCCAGGCGTTGCCGCTCGGACCGCTCTGGCCCGCGGTGGCGATCTGCGAATCGCGGCCGAGCCCACCACCGAGGATGGTGGCGCCGCCCGGGATCGGGTCGGTCACCACCACCCAGGTCATGTCGGCCGAGGCGTTCACCTCCAGCGCCACGCGCCAGATGTCGCCACGCGTGTGCGTGCCGGCCACGGCCTGCTCCACCGGCGTGATGGTCTTCTTGATGCTGTAGCCCGCGCTGAACGGTGCCTTGAGCGGGATCGCGGCGACCGACTGCAGCGTGAGCCAGGGCTTGCCCGTGCCCTGGTGCAACACGCTCAGGCCAGCCTTGCCGCCTTCGGCCGGCCACGGCAGGAAGCCGGTGTTGTTCTTCAGGTTGCCGGGGCTGGCGGGGGCGCCGAACCAGGTGGTCTGGTGCGCCGCGCCGGCCGCGTCGCTGGCCTTCACGCGATCCACCTTGGCCCAGTCGACCGCGGCGCTGCTGCTGCCCAGGCTGGCGCGTGTGGTGCCCGCGACCGGTGCCGACTCGAACCTGGCGGAGAACTTCTCCAGCGCCAGGCCGCCCCAGAGGTTGGCGTTGGTGGTGTGCCAGGCGCCGTTCTGCTGCCGGCCCATGAAGCCGTTGGCCAGCCGGCCCATGTCGTCCTGCCAGGCCGGGTCGTCCAGCACGGTGAGGATCAGGCGCGCGGTGTTGACGTCGCCGTTGACCATCAGCCACCACCAGTAGTCGTCCTGCTCGGTGCTGAACATGGCCTTGGTGCCCTGGAAGCTCAGCCGCGCGCGCAGCACCTGCATGGCTTCGGCCAGGCGCTGTTCGTGCTGCGGCACGTCGCTCACGCGCTGCAGGATGTTCACCCAGTCGATCACCGCGCTGGTGGGCCACTGGTTGGGCGCCAGCGTGATGCTGCCGACCATGCGGCCACGCGCCTTGCCGTAGCGCGACAGCGCTTCGATGGCGGCGAGCTTGCGCACATCCAGGTCTTTGCGCGGGCTCCAGAACTCGCGCGAGATGCGGCCTTCAACGAACTGGATCAACCCCCGCTCCATCGGTGCGCGCACGTCGTCGGGCAGCGCAAACGCCGGGTCCAGCGTGGAGGCCTCGTGTGTGGCGGCCAGCAGGTAGGCGGTGAGGATGTCGCTGCCGCGGTTGCCATCGCCTTCGCGCGGCGGGAAGTAACTCGCCAGGCCGTCGGCATCGAGGTAGGTGGGCAGTTGTGCCAGCACCGTCTGCCACAGCTTCGCATCGCGCAGGCCCATGGCCTTGCTGGATTTCTGCTCCAGGCAGACGAAGGGGTAGTTGGCGAACCAGTCGCGCACGCCGGGCAGGCCTTCGGCCAGCTTGGGCTGCAGCGCGATCTTGAGGCCACCGCGTCCCGGCAGCGCACCGGCGGGTGCGCCCACCTCGAGGTTGAAGGCGCCGTCCACCTGCACCAGCGTGGCCTGCTGCACCGTGAGCGGCACGGCCGGCACGATGCGCTGGCTGGCCTTGAGCGCGTCCTTCGCGCCGCCCAGCGTGTCCTTAGCCTCGATCTCCCACAGGATGGCTTCGGCGCGCGTCAGCGCGAGCTGCGCGGGCGCCGTCACGTTCCACGCCACCTCACGCGCTTCGCCGGCGGGAATGTTCACCGTCTGCGGCGCCAGTTCGAGCAGGGTGGCGCGTGGTGCCACTTCCACTTTCATGGCTTTCTGCGTGGTGTTGCGCAGCGTGAGCTGGGCGCGGAACTGATCGTCCTCGCGCACCAGCGGCGGCAGGCCGCTGATGATCTGCAGATCCTGCGTGGCGCGCACGCTGGCCTGGCCGGTGCCGAACAGGCCGGTGCCCATGTCGGCCACGGCGACGATCTGGAAGGTGGTCAGCGCGTCGTTGAGCGGCACCGTCACCACCGCCTGGCCCTTGGCGTCCAGCGTCACTTTCGGGTTCCACAGCAGCAGGGTGTCGAGCAGTTCGCGCGTGCCGCTCTTGCCGCCACCACCGCCGGCGGGCACCGCCTTGCGGCCGTAGTGCCGGCGGCCGATGATTTCCATCTGCGCGGTGGACGTCTCCACGCCCCAGGCGCGCTGCTGCAGCATGGCGTCGAGCAGGTTCCAGCTGCGGTTGGGCATGAGCTCCAGCAGGGCCTGGTCCACCGCGGCCAATGCCACCTCGGCATGGGCCGCCGGCTGGCCGTTGGGCAGCTTGGCGCTGATGGTGACGCGGGCCTGGCCACGCACCGGGTAGGTTTCCTGGTCGGGCTTCACGCTCACGTCGAGCTGGTGCGCCTGCGTGCCGACGCGGATCTCGGCCAGACCGAGGCGGAACGCCGGTTTGCTCAGGTCAACCAGCGCGGTGGGCGCCACGTATTCGCGGCCTTCGTACCAGAACGAGGTCCACCACTCGCGCGGCGCCTTGTAGCCCCAGGTGAAGAAGGAATACCACGGCACCTCGCGCAGGCGGCCGCGCAAGGCCAGCACGCTCACGTAGACGTTGGGGCCCCAGCCTTCCTGGATCTTCAGCTGCACCGTCGGGTCCTGGCCGTTGAGCTGCACCACCTGGGTCTCGATGATGCCTTCGCGTTCCACCGTCAGCAGCGCGGTGGCGAAGCGGAACGGCATGCGCACCTGGAACTTGGCGGTCTCGCCGGGCTGGTAGCTCTTCTTCTCGGGCAGCAGGTCGATGCGGTCGTGGTTCTCGCCGCCGAACCAGAGTTCTCCCTGGCGCGTGACGTAGACCGAACTCGCGGCCTGGATGCTGCGGCCCGAGGCGTCGCGCGCGGTCACCACCAGCTCCACCTCGCCCGGCTCACCCAGGCTGGCCTCGCACAGCAGCAGGCCGCGTGCGTCGCTCTTGCCGCTGCAGACCCGGCCCAGTTCCTTGGTCTCGGTCTTGTTGTCGTAGGTGTAGAAACCGCCCACCAGGCGCTTGCGGCTGGTGGTGGTGATGTGGGCGATGGCGTCCACGCTGAGCGAGACGTCGGCCGCGGGCTTGCCCGCCAGATCGAGCGCCAGCGCCTGGAACTTGATCTTCTGGCTGGCCGAGACCCAGCCCTCGGTCTTGATGCCGGCCACCACGCTCGCCGGCCACACGGTGGAGACGCTGCGCAAGGTCTGCACCTCGCCGTTCGGGTCGGAGTAGGTGGCCTCCAGCAGCAGCTCCTGCGGCTGGGTTGCGGCCGGTACCTGTTCGATGTTGAGCGCGCCGGCGCCGTTGCGGTCCAGCGTGACCGGCAGCTTGTCGGCGATGACGCGCTGGTCCATCGAGGCACTGGCTTCTTCCTCGCCTTCGTCGCTGCTGGCTGCGCTGTCGCCGCTGGCCGCGCGCGGCGGGTAGAAACTGAAGGCCTCGAAATCGCGGTAGTTCAGGCTCTTGTTGCGCACCAGCGCCGAAACGCGCACCGGCAGGTTGGCCGCGCCGCCGCCTGAGACGTAGTTCACCTGCAGTTGCGTCGGCACGCTCTTCACCGCCACCAGAGCCTTGTTGTCCTGCGGTGCGATGCGGCCCTCGAACACCGGCAGGCGGAACTCTTCCACCCGGAACTCGCCGGTGCTGTATTCGCGTTCGTTCGGGTCCGAGTTCTTGAGCGTGACCTCGTAGCTGCCCAGGCGGGCGCTGGCCGGCACGGCGAAGGTGTTGCTCGCGCTCTGGCCGCCGGTGGCGGTTTTGCGCCACGCCACCGGCTGGGTGAACTGCTGGCCGCTGCCGGTGTGCGTCACCACCAGGGTGTCGGGCAGGATGGCCGGCAGGCCGAAGCCTTTGCTCGTTTCGGTGCGGATCAGGTGCTTCATCGACACCGTTTCGCCGGCGCGCAGCAGGGTGCGGTCGAACACCGTGTGGGCGCGCTCGTCCGGGCGCGTGTCGCGGCTGGTCGGCACGTTGAAGCGCCAGGGTTCAATGCCGCGGTACCAGTCGCTCCAGGTGAAGGCCATGTCCTGCACCGCGCCGTCCTGCAGGCGCGCGCTGACGAAGTAGGCCTGCGAGCTGTCACCGCCGTCATCGTGGCAGCGTGGCGCTTCGGGCGGCACGCCCTTGAGCTCCACCACCCCTTGCGCGTTGGTGGTGCCGGTGGCGATCTCCTTGCCGGCACAGTCGGACACGCGCACTGCCGCACCCGCCGCCGGCTTGCCCTTGTCCAGCGTGGTCACCCAGGCCAGGGCGTTCTCGCGCCCGAGCTTGAAATGCACGCCCAGGTTGGTCACCAGCGCCGAGCTGCGCACGTACATCGTGCGCGCGTCGCCGTAGCGCGGGTCCAGCAGGGCGCCGCCGAGCGCGGGCGAGGCGATCTCGACCACGTGGAAACCCGGCGTGAGCGGAATGCCGACCACCTCGAACGGGCGCGGGTCGTTGTTGGCCGGCTTGGGCAGCTCCATCTGCTTCACGCCCGGCTGCCCCTTGAGCAGCGACACGGCGCGCGATTCGACCCAGTGCTTGTCGCGGTTTTCCAGCACCCGTGGCAGCGGGCCGAGCCCGTCGGCCTGCGCCTGCTTGCGCGAGACGTTGAACTGGTCATAACGCTGCAGCTTGCGGAACCAGGCAATGATCTCGGCGTCGGTCTTCGGCTGCAGTTCACTCACCTGGCCGGGCGTGAGGCCCTTCACCTGCAGCGCGGCTTCCACGTTGCGCAGCGTCACCGGCAGCAGCGGCGTGCCGCCGGGTTCGGCGAATCGTTCGACGATGCCGAAAGGCGAGGCCGCGAACTTGGCCAGCGGCGGCATGGCACCGGTGGCCACCGGCAGCGGGAAACTGTCGGCGTTGACCGGCGTGCGGCCGGCCGCGTCCTGGAAGTTCTTCGGCAGTTCGATGCTCAGCGAGGCCTGTTCGGCAAAAGGCGGCTTGAACGTGAGGTCCGAGACCAGGCTGTCGCCGTCGCTGTTCTCCTCGTCGAACACCGGCTTGTAGGTCTGCCGCTCTGCTTTCAGGCGGATGCCCTCGGCCAGCTTGCGCGTCACGGGGGCGCTGAAGTTCAGCGTCATGGGGCGGATCGGCAGGCAGGCGGCCTGGGCGTTCTCGCGCTCGCAGCTGAAGCCGACGGTGAAGGCCTCGCGCACCTGGAACTCCAGGCGCCGTTCGACCGCATTCGGCACGCCCGAGGGCGTGGCCACGCCCTGGCCGAACACGATGGCGACCTTGCTGTCGGGCGTGAAGCGGCGGTTGCAGGCCAGGGTGACATACCGCAGCGGCTCCTTGGCCGCCGGCTGCTCCCAGCCATTGGCCTTGAGCAGTTCGGTGCGCTCGCGGCCCTCGATCAGCCGCACCGGCACACGCTCACCCAGCCCTTCAACCGCGCACCAGACACGCGACTGCACGCTGGCCGTGGTGGCCGCGCCGTTCAGGCGCAGCACGAAATACTGCTCTTCGTCGATGCGCGACGAGGTGCCGGGGCGCACCTGCTGCACGAAGGGGCCGCCGGTGTTGAAGCTGGAGCGGCTCACCGCCAGCTCGGTGCCCTTGGGCGACTTGAAGCCGCTCCTGGCCTGCACCGTGCAGCTCACGCCGGGCGGCAGGTCGTTCTCGAAATCAAAGGCCCATTCGCGCTCGTTGATCCAGCGGCCGTTGCCCTGGGTGGCCTGGGCGTCGCTGCACGACAGCGAGACTGGCGCGGGCGCCTTGGGGTCGCCGAACGCGACCGCGGCCTCATCGAACTTGACCACCAGCTGCCGCACCCGCGAGACCTCGCCCTTGGGCGAGGTGCTCACGATCTGCAGCGCGGCGGCGGGGAAGGCCACGGCCAGCAGCAGGGCGGCGGTGGCGGAGAGGCGGGCGAGAGGGCGGGTCGGGATGTTTTTCGTCAAGGCGTGCTCCAAGGGACACGCTAAGCGTAGCGGAAAGCACCCCCCACTTTCCGTCACGCAGCTGCCAGCAGATGCCGGCAGCGCAACGCTTCAGCCGAGGCGGCGGCGGTGGCGCGCGATCTGCGCCAGCACCTGGGCCGGCGCGGTGCCGCCCAGGGTGTTGCGCGCGTTCAGGCTGCCACGCAGGCTCAGGCATTCGTAGACGTCTTTTTCAATGCTGCTGTTGAAGCCCTGCAGCACCGCCAGCGGCAGCTCGGACAGGTCGCAGTTGTGCGACACCGCGGCCTTCACCGCGTGCGCCACGGTTTCGTGCGCGTCGCGGAACGGCAGCCCTTTCTTCACCAGGTAGTCGGCCAGGTCGGTGGCGGTGGCGTAACCCTTCTTGGCCGCCTCTTCCATGGCGAGGGCGTTGACGGTGATGCCGCCTTCCTTCTTGCCATTGGCCGGGTTCACCTGGCCGCCGACCATCTCGGCAAAGATGCGCAGCGTGTCCTTGAGCGTGTCCACGGTGTCGAACAGCGGCTCCTTGTCTTCCTGGTTGTCCTTGTTATAGGCCAGCGGCTGGCCCTTCATGAGCGTGATCAGGCCCATGAGGTGGCCGACCACGCGGCCGGTCTTGCCGCGCGCGAGCTCGGGCACGTCGGGGTTCTTCTTCTGCGGCATGATGGAACTGCCGGTGGTGAAGCGGTCGGCGATCTTCACGAAACCGAAGTTCTGGCTCATCCAGAGAATGAGTTCTTCGCTGAAGCGGCTCACGTGCACCATGCAGAGCGATGCGGCGGCGGTGAATTCGATCGCGAAGTCGCGGTCGCTCACGCCGTCCAGGCTGTTCTGGCACACCTGCGGTTCACCGTGTTCGTCCACCATGCCCAGGGTGCGCGCCACGCGTTCGCGGTCCAGCGGGTAGGTGGTGCCGGCCAGCGCGGCCGAACCCAGCGGCAGGCGGTTGGTGCGGCGGCGCACGTCGGCAAAACGCTCGGCGTCGCGCGAGAACATTTCCACGTAAGCCAGCAGGTGGTGGGCAAAGCTCACCGGCTGCGCCACCTGCAGGTGGGTGAAGCCGGGCAGGATCACCTCGACGTTCTGCTCCGCCACCTCGACCAGCGCGGTCTGCAGCTCGTTGAGCAGCGGGAGGATCAGGTCGATCTCGCTGCGCAGCCACAGGCGCACGTCGGTGGCGACCTGGTCGTTGCGGCTGCGGCCGGTGTGCAGGCGCTTGCCGGCATCGCCCACCAGTTGCGTCAGGCGCGCCTCGATGTTGAGGTGCACGTCTTCCAGGTCGAGCTTCCACTCGAAGGCGCCGGATTCGATCTCGGTCGTGATCTGCGCCATGCCGCGCTGGATCGCCTCGTGGTCGGCGGTGCCGATGATCTTCTGGTGCGCGAGCATTTCCGCGTGGGCCAGGCTGCCGCTGATGTCGGCCTGCCACAGGCGTTTGTCGAAGAACACGCTGGCGGTATAGCGCTTGACCAACTCGCTCATGGGCTCCGAGAATAGGGCGGACCAGGCTTCGGATTTTTTATCGAATTGGTTGGTGGACATGGTTTTGCCAGCGGCTGGATGAGAAATGAGGAAGCGGAAGTCCGCCAGGGATGGAGCTTTGGGCAGGACGCCCGGGCCGGTTGACGGCGCATTGGACCCTGTAGAGGCCCTCACGGGTAGACCCGAAGACGGATGTGCTTCCCATGAAAGATTCCAGAATTTTATCGAGCTTCCAGGAACTGGCGCATGCCGCGGGTGCGCGCCCGATTGCGGAGATGCCCGAACACCTGCGGATGCGGGTCCAGGTCTTCGACACCTGCCAGGTCGGCACGGTGTTGCGTGCCGTGCTGTTCGTGCAGGCCATCGTGGTGGTGGCCGCGCTGTTCGGCGCCACCACGTTCTTCACCTGGGTCACGCAGACGGCCATCTACACCGGGGCCGCGCTGCCGGCGGTGCTGGCCTGGTTGCTCACGGTCTGCGGCCTCAAGCGCCAGCTCGGCTTGCTGCCTATACCCGGCCAGTGGGCGGCGGCCATCGGTTTCGGCGCGCTCTCCGGCCTGTACGGCTGCGGCCTGCTGGTCTGGATGGGCCTGGCCGAGCCCTCGCCCTGGCTGGCCAGCGCCGCCTCGGGCGCGCTGGTCTCCAGCGTGCTGGTGGCCGCGCTCATGTGGCGCTCCAAGGCGCGCGGCCCGGCCGGCACCACGGCCCGGCTGGCCGAGCTGCAGGCGCGCATCCGCCCGCACTTTCTGTTCAACACGCTCAACAGCGCCATTGCGCTGGTGCGCGAGGAGCCGGCCAAGGCCGAAAACCTGCTGGAAGACCTGAGCGAGCTGTTCCGCCATGCGCTGGCCGACGCCAAGGAGGCGGTGCCGCTGCGCCAGGAGCTGGACCTGGCCGAACACTACCTGGCGATCGAGCAGGTGCGTTTTGGCGACCGGCTGCGGGTGGAGTGGAGCGTGGACGAAACCGCCTCGCGCGCCAAATTGCCGCCGCTGATCCTGCAGCCGTTGGTGGAGAATGCGGTCAAACACGGGGTCGAGCCCAGCGCCAGCGGGGCGGTGGTGCGCATCAGCACCCAGCGCCGCGGCAGTGTGGTCGTCATCAAGGTCACCAACACCGTGCCGGCGGGCAGCGGGCGCCCGGGCAACGGGCTGGCATTGGACAACGTACGCCAGCGCCTGACGCTGCTGCACGACGTGCAGGGGCGTTTTCAGAGCGCATTGGTCAACGGCGTGTTTCAGGTAAGACTCGAAATACCGGTATAAGCGGGGTTTCGCCGACCCAGATCGGACAATGGAGAGGGTGACATGGCACTGAAGGTATTGATCGTTGACGATGAAGCGCTGGCGCGGTCCCGGCTGCGCACGCTGCTGGGCGAATGCACCGAGCCGCGCGCCGACGTGGTGGGTGAAGCCTCGAACGCGGTGCAGGCAATGGAGCAGATCCAGCGCACCGGCTGCGACCTGCTGATGCTGGACATCCACATGCCTGGCGTGGACGGCATCTCGCTGGCCAATACGTTGCGCCAGATGGCCTCGCCACCGGCCATCGTGTTCGTCACCGCCTACGCCGAGCACGCGGTGCACGCGTTCGAGCTGGAAGCGGTGGACTACCTCACCAAGCCGGTGCGGCGCGAGCGCCTGCAGCAGGCGCTGCAGAAGGTGGTGCGCCAGCGCAGCGCGGCCGAAGGCGCGCAGGACGCCACCGGCCTGCCCGAGAGCCTGATCATCCAGGAGCGGGGCCGCAGCGAACGCGTGGCGCTGGCCGACGTGATCTACCTCAAGGCCGAGCTGAAGTACATCACCGTGCGCACGGCCGAAAAGGAACACATCTTCGACGGCGCACTGAGCGACCTCGAACAGCGTTACGCCCACCTGTTCGTGCGTGTGCACCGCAATGCCCTGGTGTCGCGCCGCGCGGTGCGTGCGGTGGAAAAACACAACGACCCGGTCGAGGGTGAGGGCTGGATGGTGCGGCTCGACGGCGTGGACGAGCGCCTGGCGGTGTCGCGCCGGCAACTGGCGGCGGTGCGTGAAGCCTTGATGAGCTGAGTTGTTTCGGGCCATGCGTTCTCGGCAGGCTCGGCTCATGACACACCTGCCCAGCTAAAATCGCGCACGGGTGGCACGCCAAGGGGGCGTGTCAGGTTTTGCGAATGGTCGGGCCGCCTCGCGGTTTTCCTGCGACCTGACCCATGACCCAGACCTTCGTCGAGTGGATGGCTGCCGCCATCTTTGCCATCGCCCTCCTGCACACCTTCGCGGCCAAGCAGTTCGAGCGGCTCTCCCATCGTTTCCCCCGCCACGCCGGCCTTTTCCACCTGTTGGGCGAGGTGGAAGTGGTGTTTGGCTTCTGGGCCATGGTGTTGATCGTGGGCATGTCGCTCGCGGTCGGCGGCGACCAGGCACTGGCCTATGCCGAATCGCGCAACTACACCGAACCGCTGTTCGTCTTTGTCGTGATGGTGATGGCCGCGTCGCGGCCGGTGCTGCGCACCGTGATGGCGGGCGTGCACAGCATCGCCGAGCGTTTGCCCTTTTCCACACCCCTGGCCACCGCCTGGCTCGGCCTGGCCGCCGTGCCGCTGCTGGGCTCGCTCATCACCGAGCCGGCGGCCATGACGATTGCCGCGCTGATGCTGGCACCGCGCATATTCCGCCCCCATGTGCCTGAGGGCGCGAAATACCTGGCGCTGGGCGTGTTGTTCGTGAACATCTCCATCGGCGGCACGCTCACTTCGTATGCAGCACCGCCGGTGCTTATGGTGGCCACCACCTGGCAATGGGACAGTGCCTTCATGTTCACCCACTTCGGCTGGAAGGCGGCGCTGGCGGTCGTCGTGAATGCCACGGTGGCCACACTGGTGCTCGGCCCGCATCTGGGCAGTGGCCCGCTGGTCAACGATGGTTTGCCCAAGGAAACCCGTGTACCGCTGCCGGTGGTGGCCATTCACCTGGGGCTGCTGGCCGGCGTGGTGGTTTTTGCGCACCACCCGGTGATCTTCCTGGGCCTGTTCCTCCTGTTCATGGGCTTCACGCAGGCCTACCGCGAACACCAGAACCCGCTCATCCTCAAGGAAGCCTTGCTGGTGGCCTTTTTCCTGGCCGGTCTGGTGGTGCTGGGCGGCATGCAGGCGTGGTGGCTGCAGCCGATCGTCTCCGGGCTGGAGCCGGTGGCGCTGTTCTTCGGCGCACTGGGGCTGACGGCCATCACCGACAACGCGGCGCTCACCTACCTGGGCTCGCTCATCGCCGGCATTTCCGATGAGGCGAAATACATGCTGGTCGCAGGAGCCGTGGCCGGCGGTGGCCTCACGGTCATCGCCAATGCGCCCAATCCGGCCGGTGTCGCGTTGCTCAAGCGCGGCTTTGCAGACGAAACCGTGAGTGCGGTGGGTTTGTTGCTGGGCGCTCTGGGGCCGACGGCTGTCGCTGCCGCTGCGTTTTGGCTTCTTTGAGCGTTGACGAGGCGCCGGTCGCTGGTGACCGGGCGGCTCGCCTCCGCGAATGTCCTCCGAACCGGCTGCGCCGGTTCTCCCCCTTTATTTCGCTGCGGCGAACCACCCGATCACCAGCGACCTGTCGGCGCGCCAGCGCAGGCACGCCACTGTTCCTTCAGATCGAGGGCATGGGGTGCTCTGCGCAGCGAAATCAAGGAGGAGGCGGCACCAGCCGCCGGGGGACATTCGCGGAGCAGGGCGCGCCGTGACCTTGATCCCGCGAGGCGCCTGAGCGAAACCCAGGCGAACCCAGACCCGGGAAGCGGATACCGTTCAGATCTCCGCCGCCTCCACCAGAAACCGCACCCGCCGCTGGCCCTGCCATTCGTCTGCGTCGAGGCGGAAGGCGATCTTCACGCGTGCGGGCAGCGGGTCGGTGTGGCCGAACCAGATGCCGTCCACCGGCTCGCCCTGGTGCTTGAGCTTCAGGGCCAGGTGCTTCTCACCCACCAGCCTTTGCGACACCACCTGCACTTCCTCGCAGAACACCGGCGGCGCAAAGCCCTGGCCCCACACCTCCTTGTGCAGCGTATCCACCATGTCGGCGCGGCGGTACTGCGTGTCCAGCGGGCCGTCGGCCTCCATGCGGCGCTGCAGGGTGGCGGCGTCGAGCCACTCGTGGGCCACCTGCTGCAGGCCGGCCTCGAAGGTTTCCAGGTGCTCTTCGTCGATGGTGCAGCCGGCGGCCATCGCGTGGCCGCCAAAACGCAGCAGCACACCCGGGTGGCGCTTGGCGACGAGGTCGAGAGCGTCGCGCAGGTGGAAGCCGGCGATGGAGCGGCCCGAGCCCTTGAGCTCGTGCTCCTTGCCCTCGGCGCCGCTGGCGGCGAACACGAAGGTCGGGCGGTGCAGCTTGTCCTTCAGGCGCGAGGCCACGATGCCGACCACGCCTTCGTGGAAGTCGGGGTCGAACACCACCAGCGCGGGCGGCGGCTCTTCCGATTCGTCGAACATCTCCTCGGCCATCTGCAGCGCCTGCTCGCGCATGTCGCCTTCGATGGCCTTGCGCTCGCGGTTGATGCCGTCCAGCGTACGCGCCAGCTCGTCGGCGCGCAGCGCGTCGTCGGTGGTCAGGCATTCGATGCCCAGCGTCATGTCGGCCAGGCGGCCGGCCGCGTTCAGGCGCGGGCCGAGGGCAAAACCGAAGTCGAAGCCGGTGGCCGCGGCCGGCTTGCGCGCGGCGGCGTTGAACAGGGCCGTCATGCCCGGCGGCATGGCGCCGGCGCGCACGCGCTTCAAACCCTGCGAGACCAGGCGGCGGTTGTTGGCGTCGAGCTTGACGACGTCGGCCACCGTGCCGAGTGCCACCAGCGGCAGCAGGGCGTCGATCTTCGGCTGAGGGACGGCTGCCCCCACGCTGCCCGCTTCGCGTGGTGCGCTGCCCCCCACGGGCGCTGCCCCGCCTTGGGGCGGCCCGGCGTCGGGGCGCGCACTGAAAACACCGCGCTCGCGCAATTCGGCGCGCAGCGCCAGCAGCACGTAGAACATCACACCCACGCCGGCAATCGACTTGCTTTCAAACGGACAGCCGGGCTGGTTGGGGTTGACGATGATGCAGTCGGTGGGCAGCGTGATCTCGCCGTCTTTCAAGGCCGGCAAGTGGTGGTCGGTGACGATCACCTGCAGGCCCAGCTCGCGCGCGGCGCGCACGCCGTCCACGCTGGCGATGCCGTTGTCCACCGTCACCAGCACGTCGGCGCCTTGCGCCTTCACGCGTCTGGCAATCGAGGGCGTGAGGCCATAACCGTCGGTGACGCGGTCGGGCACCAGGTAGTTCACGCGGTCGAAGCCCATCGGCGCGCCGAGCAGGCGCAGGCCGCGCAGGCCGACCGCGCAGGCGGTGGCGCCGTCGCAGTCGTAGTCGGCCACGATGCAGATGTTTTTCTGCGCCGCCATGGCGTCGGCCAGGGCGCACGCCGCGTCTTGCGCGCCCAGCATTTGCGTGGGCGGAATCAGGCGCGCCAGCGAGTCGTCGAGTTCGTCCGGGCTGGTGATGCCGCGCGCGGCGAACAGGCGCGCCAGCAGCGGGTGCAGGCCGCCTTGTTCCAGGGTCCAGGCGGCGCGCGGAGGCACGTCGCGGGTGATGATCTTCATAGGGTTTCCAGCGTCTTCCAGGCCGGGGCACGGCCCGGCAGGTTCTTGATCCATCGGCCCACACGCGCAACGGCGCTGCGCGGGGCATGGGTGAAACGTTGTGCGCTGCGTTCGCCACAGAGCGTCAGGGTGAAGGGCTCACCGCGCTGCACACGCGCCAGCGCCTGCGCAATGTCGCCGGCGTCGAGCGCGGCCCAGGCCTGTTGCCAGCCGGACCAGTCGGCTTGCAGCGCGGCCTGCCGCAGGCCCTGGGGCTGGGTGGGCGGTGTGTACCGTGGCAGGGCATGGTCGAGCGCGCCCGCGCCGCTGACCCAGAAGCCGTTGACCGGGTGCTGGCGCGCGGCTGCGCGCGCATCGTGCACGGCGTGCGTGTAGAACAGCATCTGCGCCTCGCTCTGCAGGCGCTTGAGCAGGCGGCTGCCCGGCGGGTTGGCCGTGCTCTCCGGCATCCAGGCTTCCACCGAGCGGCCGCCCACGCGGTCCAGGCTGGCGCAGGCAATGCCGCGCAGCGGCTCGCCGCGTGCGTGCCAGCGCGTGGCCGACTGGTAGCTCAGCGTGATGCCGTCCTCGGCGCAATACGGTGCCAGCGCATCGAACAGTGCGCGCGACTGCGCGTCGTTCAGGTCGAGCTGATCCGGCGGCAGCAGCGTCACCTGCTCCATGCCGACCTGGAAGTGGCAGGGCGTGAACCAGGCCTGCGGTGTGCCTGGCTGCGCATCGTCGAGCGCGGCCCAGGGAATGAGGCCGTCGTCGAACGGGCAACCGTCGGCGCGCAGCAGGCCGATGGCCTGCGCCAGCGCGCGTTCGTGCGGTGGGCTCAGGCTGTGCTCGTCGCCCGTGTCGGCCACCACCGGTGTCAGTTCGGCCAGCAGCGCGCCGAGCTGCGGCAGCTTCAGCTGCGGCAACACGGCGCGGCAGCCGGGGTCGCTCGCGCTGGCGAAAGGAACCAGCAGGTGCGGGGTCGGCTCAGAGGCCGTGTGGGATGCGGGCATGCTCCGATTGTCGGGGATGCCACAATGCCCGCACTTCACCATGCAAACCCCATACGAACTCATCCTGGGCTGGCGCTACACCCGCGCCGGCCGCGCCACCCGGCGCAACGGCTTCATCTCCTTCATCTCGGGCGTGTCCATGCTGGGCATTGCGCTGGGGGTGGCTGCGCTCATCATCGTGCTCTCGGTCATGAACGGCTTCCAGAAGGAGGTGCGTGACCGCATGCTGGGCGTGTTGTCGCACATCGAGGTGTTTGAACCCAACGGCCAGGCCATCCCCGATCTGGCCGAGACGCTGGCGCGCATCGAGCGCCATCCGGAAGTGCTGGGCGCCGCGCCGTTCGTGGGCGCGCAGGCGCTGATCGCACGCGGCGAGGACATGAAGGGCACGCTGGTGCGCGGCATCGACCCGGCGCTTGAACCCAAGGTGACCGATCTGGTGGCTGACTTGTCTGACACCCTGCTGCCACGCCTGGTGCCGGGTGAGTTCGGCGTCATCCTCGGTGGTGAACTGGCGCGCAGCCTGGGCGTGATCGCCGGCGACACGGTGACGCTGATCGCGCCCAGCGGCCAGGTGACGCCGGCCGGCGTGGTGCCGCGCATCCGCCAGATGACGGTGGTGGGCACCTTCGATTCCGGCCACTTCGAATACGACTCGGCGCTGGCCCTGCTGCACCAGGACGACGCGGCACGCATCTTCCGCGTGGAAGGCCCGACCGGCGTGCGCGTGAAGATCAAGAACCTGCACCAGGCGCGCGAGGTGGCGTTGTCCATCGCCGCCGACCTCGACCCCGGCCTGCTGGTGCGCGACTGGACGCGCCAGAACCGCACCTGGTTCGCGGCCGTGCAGCTCGAAAAACGCATGATGTTCATCATCCTCACGCTGATCGTCGCCGTGGCCGCCTTCAACCTGGTGTCCACCCTGGTGATGACGGTGACCGACAAGCGCGCCGACATCGCCATCCTGCGCACCCTGGGCGCGAGCCCGCGCAGCATCATGGGCGTGTTCATGGTGCAGGGTGCGATGGTCGGCATCATCGGCACCGGGGCGGGCCTGCTGCTCGGCTTGGGTATCGCTTTCAACATCGACACCATCGTGCCGGCGCTCGAACGCCTGCTGGGCGCGAGCTTCCTGCCGCAGGACATCTACCTGATCAGCCGCATGCCGAGCGATCCGCAGCAGAGCGACATCCTGCCGGTGGCGGTGATCTCGCTGGTGCTGTCCTTCCTGGCCACCATCTACCCGAGCTGGCGCGCGAGCCGCGTCAACCCTGCAGAAGCCCTTCGCTATGAGTGACCTCGTACTTCAGGCCCAAGGCCTCACCAAACGTTTTCACGAAGGCCGGCTCGACGTCACCGTGCTCAAGGGCGTGGACCTGAGCGTGCGCAGGGGCGAGACCGTCGCCATCGTGGGCGCCTCCGGTTCGGGCAAGAGCACGCTGCTGCACCTGCTGGGCGGGCTGGACGCCCCCAGCGCCGGCAGCGTGCAGCTGATGGGCCAGACGCTGTCGGGCCTGAACGCCGCGCAGCAGGGCGAGCTGCGCAACCGGCACCTGGGCTTCGTCTACCAGTTCCACCACCTGCTGCCCGAGTTCAGCGCACGCGACAACGTGGCCATGCCTCTGTGGATCCGGCGCCTGCCGCGCGCCGAGGCGGCCGAGCAGGCGACCCGCATGCTCACGCGTGTGGGCCTGGGCGAGCGCTTGCACCACCGGCCGGCCGAACTCTCGGGTGGTGAACGCCAACGCGTGGCGATTGCGCGTGCGCTGGTGGCGCAGCCGGCCTGCGTGCTGGCCGACGAGCCCACCGGCAACCTCGACCGCAGCACCGCCGAAGGCGTGTTTCAGCTGATGATGGAGCTGGCGCGGGACCAGGGCACGTCGTTCATCGTCGTCACCCACGACGAGAGCCTGGCCGCGCGTTGCGGCCGCGTGCTGCGTCTGACGACGGGCGTATTGGACTGAGGACACCCCCCGCCGCGCTCTGCGCGGGGGTGCAGCCTCAGGCCCGGCAGAGCCGGTTCCCGGGCTGCACTGGATCAGGCAATCCGCTCCGGGGCCGCAGTGTGAAGATCAGGGCTTGGTGCGCGTGAAACGCAGCGGCTTGTCGAGGCCCTGCACGTGCATCAGCAGGGTCTTGCCCTGCACCTCCAGGCGCTGCGCCTTCTGCAGCGCGTCGAGGTACCGCATCTCCTGCTCGTTCACCGCTTCGGTACAGGCCATGCGAGTGCCCGCGAGCTGGCCGAACGCCACCTTGTCCTGCATCAGCGTGTAGGAACCGAAGAAACGGTTGCACGAGCTGTTGCCTGCCACGCGCCCGGCTTCGGGGAAGGCCAGCGTGGCTTGCACGCGGTCGAGCACGCCGCGCCCGCCCAGGTCTTCCAGCAACCACTCGCTGCCCACCAGCGGTGCGGCGGCGGGGGCGCCGGGCATGGCGCAGGCGGTGAGGACCATCAGCGCCGGAGCGGCGAGCCAGGCGAGGCGGGAGCGTGGTTGAGACAGGGACATGTCGGTTTCCTTCCGGGTTGTTGTTGTGCTGCGCCGGCCGCCATGGGACTTGCCGGCACAATGCCCCTTATACCGCCATGTGGATCGACACACACTGCCATCTGGACGCGCCCGAGTTCGGCGCCGACCATGCGCTCACCCTGAGCCAGCGCCGCGGCGCGGCCGAGCGGGGCGTGGGCCTGTGCGTGATCCCGGCGGTGGAACGCAGCAACTTCGACACCGTGCGCCGCCTCGCGCACCGCACCGGCGACGCCTACGCGCTGGGCATCCACCCGCTGTACGTGCCGCGCGCAGACGACAGCGACCTGGCCGCGCTCGACGCTGCGCTCACCGAACACCGCGACGACCCGCGCCTGGTGGCGGTGGGCGAGATCGGCCTGGACTTCTTCGTGCCCGCGCTGTGCACACCCGAGATGCGCGAGCGCCAGGTTTTTTTCTACCGAGCGCAGCTCAAGCTGGCGCACCGGCACGGCCTGCCGGTGATCCTGCACGTGCGGCGCAGCGCCGACATTTTGCTCAAGCACCTGCGCGAGCGCCCGGTGAGTGGCGGCATCGCCCACGCCTTCAACGGCAGCGAACAACAGGCCATGGCCTTCATCGAGCTGGGCTTCAAGCTCGGTTTCGGTGGCGCCTGTACCTTCGACACCGCGCGCCAGCTGCGCCGGCTGGCGACTGAGTTGCCGCTGTCGGCCCTGGTGCTGGAGACCGACGCGCCCGACATCCCGCCGCAATGGCTGTACGTGACCGCCGCCGAGCGCGAGGCCGGCCGCGCCCAGGGTGTGAACAGCCCGCTGGAACTGCCACGCATCGGTGCGGTGGTGGCGGGCTTGCGCAACATCCCGGTGGAGCACATGGCACAGGCCAGCACCACCAACGCACTCGCGGCCCTGCCGGGGTTGCAGGCGCTGGAGCCAGTCACATGAGCCGGCTGCAAGGCCTGGCGCCGGTGCTGGATGCCGACACCCGCGTGCTGGTGCTCGGCAGCTTCCCGGGTGTGGCTTCGTTGCGCACGCAGCAGTACTACGGCCACCCGCAGAACCACTTCTGGAAGATTCTCGGCGCGCTGTGGGCGCTGCCGCTGCCGGCGATGGACTATGTCGACCGCGTTGCCGCCCTGCGCGCGCACGGCCTCGGCGTGTGGGATGTGTACGGCGCCTGCGAGCGCGAAGGCAGCCTGGACGTGAACATCCAGAACGCCGCGCTGAACGATTTTTCGATGGTGCGCTGGCAGTGTCCCAAGCTGGGCGCCATCGCGCACAACGGCGCCGAGAGTTTTCGCCACGCCACGCACACCGAAAAACTCGGCGTGCCGCTGTACAAGCTGCCGTCCACCAGCCCGGCCAATGCCAGCTGGAGTTTTGACCGCAAGCTGGCGGCCTGGGCCGAGGTGCTGCGCCGGCACGGCGCGGGTGGCTGAGCGGCCAGCCCCGCGCCGTCTGTTGGCGAGTGCCTCAGGCCGCCACCGTGCGGTGCAGCACCGGCGTTTCCGGCACCGGGTAACCCGCCGCGCCGAAGGTGCTGACCACCGCCTTGTGGGTGTCGAAGTAGACCTGCCAGTAGTGGTCGGTGTGGGTGTACGGCCGCACGCAGAGCAACGGGCCTTCGGGCGTGAACTGCAGGATTTCCACGTCCGGCGCGGGTGAGGCGACCACGTTGGGGATGGCGGCCACGGCCACCCGCAGGCGCGCCATGGCGTCGTTCACGTCCACGCTGTTGGCCACCTTGGCCAGGCAATCCACGCGGCGAAACGGTTCCTGGCTGAAGTTCTGGATGTTGTCCGAGAACACCTTGTTGTTGCCCACGATGGTGGTCACGTTGTCGGGCGTGAGGATGGTGGTGGCGAACAGGCCGAGCTCCTTCACCGTGCCGATGGTGCCGCCGGCGCTGATGAAGTCACCCACCTTGTAGGGCCGCAGCACCTGCAGGAAGATGCCGGCGGCGAAGTTCGCCAGCATGCCGCTCCAGGCCACGCCGATGGCCAGGCCGGCACCGGCCAGCAGGGCGGCGAACGAGGTGGTGCGCACGCCGAAGATGTCGAGGATCGCCAGGATCAGCACCAGCGTCAGCAGCACCGAGATGATGGACTTGAGGTAACGGATCAGGGTCTCGTCGAGCTTGCGGCCTTTTTCCATTGCGCGCCCGATCAGGCTGACCGCCACGCCGATGAGCCAGCGCCCGACGATCCAGGCGACGATGGCGCCCAGCACCTTGAGGCCGAAATCGGCACCCTGGGTGACGATGAAGTTCCAGATCACTTCCGTGTTCATAATGGTTTCCCTCCAGTTCAGACTTGCACAGATTGATGCCGAATCCCTTCCACCTGCCCGCGCGCCCGATGTCTTGTGAAGGCGGGCTGTCCTTGCCGAGCGCATTGTGCCTTTTTGTAAACATTTTGGGTGACGGGGGTGTGGCATGAAGGCCGGCGCCAACGCCGCCGCGCGCGCCCGCCGTGGCGCGCCCGTGCTGCCCGAAGTGACCATCTCCGAAGACAGCGAGGTGCGTTTCCTGCACCTGGGCACCGAGTGGATCCAGGGCTCCATGTTGCTGGAGGCACCGTTCGAAATCGAGCTCGACTACGTGCAGCGCATGATGGCCTGGCTGCTGTTCGTTGAACCCGAGTCGGTGGCCAAGCGCCGCGCGCTGCAGCTCGGGTTGGGCTCGGCGGCATTGACCAAGTACTGCTTCAAGAAGCTGCGCATGGACACCACCGCGATCGAGATCAACCCGCAGGTGCTCGCGGTGTGCCGCCAGTGGTTCAAGCTGCCGGCCGATGGCCCGCGCCTGCGCGTGCTGCTGGCCGATGCCGGTGAAGAAATCCGCGCCGCTGCCCACGTGGGCGCCTACGATGCCCTGCAGGTCGACCTGTACGACCACGAGGCCGCCGCCCCGGTGCTCGACAGCCCCGACTTCTACGCCGACTGCCGCGCCGCACTCACCGACGACGGTTGCCTCACCGTCAACCTGTTCGGCCGCGACACCAGCTACGAGCGCTCGCTGCAAAGCATCTGCGCCGCGTTCGGCGACGATGCGGTGTGGGCCTTCAAGCCCACGCGCGAAGGCAACACCGTGGTGCTGGCACAGCGCACCGCCGAGCGCCCGACGCGCATGGCCTTGCTGGCACGCGCCGAGGCGGTGCAGGCCCGTTGGGGTTTGCCCGCGGTGAAGTGGCTGCGCCTGTTCAAACCGGTATCCTGAAACACCCATGAAAACCTCCGCCGCCGTCGACGCACCACAGAAGAGCTTCGATGGTCCGCTGGACTGGCGCACGCTGGTCGGCTGGTTGCGCGAGGACGGTGTGATCTCGGCCGAAGAGGCCGAACGCACCACCGCACGCTGCGCCTCGGCCCACAGCTCGCAGCACCCGTTGCAGCGGCTGGCGGTGGTGGGCATGGCACGCGCCGCCGACCACCATGTGCTCGATGTCGAGGCGCTCACGCAATGGCTGGCCAAACGCAGCGGGCTGGAGTACATGCGCATCGACCCGCTCAAGGTCGACGTGGGCAAGGTGGCCGACGTGATGAGCGCGGCCTACGCCGAGCGCCACAAGGTGCTGCCGGTGCAGGTGAGCGCGAGCGAGGTGGTGGTGGCCACGGCCGAACCCTTCATCCGCGACTGGGTGCCCGAGGTGGAGCGCCAGACCCGGCGCACCGTGCGCCTGGTGCTGTCCAGCCCGCAGGCCATCAACAACTTCACCGGCGAATTTTTTGCCCTCGCCAAGTCGGTGCGCGCGGCCAGCAAGACCGGCGCACAGGGCTTCAACAGCTTCGAGCAGCTGGTGGAACTCGGCAAGGCCAACAAGCAGCTCGACGCCAACGACCAGGGCGTGGTGCAGGTGGTGGACTGGCTCTGGCAGTACGCGTTTGACCAGCGCGCCAGCGACATCCACCTGGAGCCGCGGCGCGAGCAGGGTGTGATCCGCTTCCGCATCGACGGTGTGCTGCACCCGGTTTACCAGATGCCGATCGGCGTGATGAACGCCATGACCGCGCGCATCAAGCTGCTCGGCCGCATGGACGTGGTGGAGCGGCGCAGGCCGCAGGACGGGCGCATCAAGACGCTGCGCCCCGGTGTTGGCGGCGCGCGTGGCGACGAGGTGGAAATGCGCCTGTCCACGTTGCCCACCGCCTTCGGCGAAAAGCTGGTGATGCGCATCTTCGATCCCGAGTCGACAGTGAAAGACCTGAGCGCGCTCGGTTTTGCACCGCACGACGCGCAGCGCTGGGAAGGCCTCACCAAACGCCCGCATGGCATCGTGCTGGTGACCGGGCCCACCGGCTCGGGCAAGACCACCACGCTCTACGCCACGCTCAAGCGGCTGGCCACCGAAGAGGTGAACGTGAGCACGGTGGAAGACCCGATCGAGATGATCGAACCGGCCTTCAACCAGACCCAGGTGCAGCCGCACCTCGACCTGGACTTTGCGCAGGGCCTGCGCTCGCTCATGCGGCAGGACCCGGACATCATCATGGTCGGCGAGGTGCGCGACCTGGCCACCGCCGAGATGGCGGTGCAGGCCGCGCTCACCGGCCACCTGGTGTTCACCACGCTGCACACCAACGACGCGCCTTCGGCCATCATGCGGCTGATGGAGCTGGGCATTCCGCCCTACCTCATCAATGCCACCGTGCTCGGCGTGCTCGCGCAGCGCCTGGTGCGCACGCTGTGCCCGGCCTGCCGCAAGCCGCAGGACGTGGACGAAACCGCCGCCTCGCGCACCGAGCTGGCCGAGCTGGTCAAACCCTGGCAGGTCAGCGGCAGCTACCGGCCCTACCAGCCGGTGGGTTGTGTGGACTGCCGCATGACCGGCTTCCGTGGCCGCATGGGCCTGTACGAACTGCTGGTGGTCACCGAAGCCTTCAAGGACAAGGTGAGCGGTGAGCCCAAGCTGGACGCGCTGCGCAAGCAGGCGGTGCAGGACGGCATGCGCCCGCTGCGCCTGGGTGGCGCGGCGCGCGTGGCCGAAGGCCAGACCACCATGGACGAGGTGCTGGCGTGTACGCCGCCGGTGCAGTGAGCGCGGGGCCGGCGCCATGATCAAGAACCTGCAGGACTGTCTGACAGGCTTGCTGTTCCTGGCATTGGGCGTGGGTTTTGGCTGGGCGGCTTCGCGCCACAGCCTGGGTTCGGCGGCCGACATGGGGCCCGGTTATGTGCCGCTGCTGCTGGGCCTGCTGCTCGGCCTGCTCGGCATCTGCATCCTGTTCAAGGCGCTGACCTTCGAGGCCCTGGGTGGCGGCCGTGTGCGGCACTGGGGCTTTGGCCCCTTGTTGCGCCTGCTCGCCGGCCTGTTCTGGCTGGCGCTGTGCAGCGGCCCGGCGCAATGGCCCTGGATCGGCCCCTGGTTCCAGGGCTGGCCCACTTTCGGGCTGGTGGCCGGTGTGGCCGGCCTGCTGCTGGCGGTGGTGCCCGGCACGCCGGGTGGCACGCCGGCGCGGGTCTGGCTCTGGTCCATCGGGCTGGCGCTGCTGGTGCTGGTGCTGTGGGTCGGCCCGCTGGATCTGGACCTGCCGCTGTGGCCCACGCGGGCCGGCAACTGAACGCGGCACAGGCACCGCCATGGGCTTCGACTTTTCCTGGTGGGCGGCGCTGCAGCAAGGCCTGGTGGCGGTCTGGGGCTGGCAGGCGCTGGGGCTGATCGCACTCGGTGTGCTGGTCGGCAGCGTGTTCGGCGTGTTGCCCGGCCTGGGGCCGGTGGCCGCCATCACCCTGCTGCTGCCGGCCACGCTCGGCCTGCCGGCACTGCCTGCCTTGTTGGTGCTGGCCGGCGTGTACTACGGCGCGCAGTACGGCGGCTCGCTGCCCGCCATCGTGTTGAACCAGCCCGGCGAAGCCTCGTCGGTGATGACCAGCCACGACGGCCACCCGCTGGCCTTGCAGGGCCGCGCCGGTGCCGCGCTGGCCACCGCCACCATCAGCTCCTGCGTCGCCGGTTGCCTGGCCATCGCGCTGGTGGTGCTGCTGGCGCCGTGGGTGGTGTCGCTCGGCCAGCAGTTCGGTGCTGCCGAGCGTTTCCTGTTGCTGGTGGTCGGCCTGGTGGGCGCCACCGTGCTGGCCTCGGGTTCCTTCCTCAAGGCGCTGGCGATGGCGGTGCTGGGCCTGCTGCTGGGGCTGATGGGCTGGGACGTGCACACCGGCACCGCGCGTTTCGTGCCCGAAGGCCTGGAGCCCTGGATGGGCCGCCACCATGGCCTGAGCGAGGGCGTGGGCTTCATCGCGCTGGCGCTGGGTTTCTTTGTGGTGGCGCCGGTCGCGGCCGAGCTGGCCGGCCTGTCGGCGCTGGCACCGGCCACACCGTCCGCGCCCACGGCCACCCAGCCACCAGCGTTGCCGCCGCGCACCGCGGCGCTGGATCTGCAGACGCGGCCGAGCCGCGAGGAGTTGAAGCAGGTCTGGCCGGCGATGTTGCGTGGCACCGGCCTGGGCGCGGTGCTCGGCGTCGTGCCCGGGGGCGGGGCGTTGCTGTCCTCGCTGGCGGCCTACCGGCTGGAGGCCGTGGTCTCGCGCCAGCGCACACCGCCGCTGGGCCAGGGCAATCTGCGTGGCGTGGCCGCGCCCGAGGCGGCCAACAACGCCGGCGCCCAGACCGCCTACCTGCCCATGCTGGCGCTCGGCCTGCCGCCCAACACCGTGATGGCCCTGCTGCTGGGCGCGCTCGGCCTGCACGCGATCGAACCCGGGCCGGCGGTGATGCAGGTGCAGCCCGATCTGTTCTGGGGCCTGCTGGTGTCGATGTGGGTCGGCAACCTGTTCCTGTTGGCGCTCAACCTGCCGCTGGCGCGCTGGTGGGCACCGGCGCTGTTGCAGGTCTTGCGCCTGCCGCGCCGTGCGCTGCTGGCCGCGATGCTGGTGGCCTGCGGCCTGGGTGCGCTGGCGCTCGGTCCACACGGCTGGGGTGTCTGGCTGGTGATGGGCCTGGGCCTGCTGGGCTTCGTGCTGCAACGCCTGGGTTGCGAAGGCGTGGCGCTGCTGCTCGGTTTCGTGCTGGCCAGCGACCTGGAAGAGCAGTTGCGCCATGCCCTGCAGCTCGCGCGCGGCGACTGGTTCGTGTTCATCGAGCGGCCGGTGTCGGCGCTGCTCTTGATGACCGCCATCTTGTTGTTGCTGGTGGTGGTGCTGCAACCGAGACGGCAGCGTTCGCCATAGGGCATGGCCCTGCGGGGGCGTTGCCGCGGGTCAGCCGGGATAATCGCGCCAATGCCTGCCACGCCGCCCGCCCATCCCGTTTCGTCCCATGTCGCCAGTGGCCTGCTGCTCGCCAGCGCCGGCTCCATCGCCTTCAGCGGCAAGGCCATCATCGTCAAGCTGGCCTACCGCCACGGCGTGGATGCGGTCACGCTCATCATGTACCGCATGCTGTTCGCGCTGCCGCTGTTCCTGGCCCTGGCCTGGTGGGCCGGCCGGCCGCGCAACGGCGTGAAGCCGGCGGCGCTGACGCGGCGCGACTGGCTGGGCGTTCTCGGCCTCGGCTTCACCGGTTATTACCTCGCGAGCTTTCTCGACTTCTGGGGCCTGCAATACATCAGCGCCAGCCTGGAGCGCCTGATCCTGTACCTCAACCCCACGCTGGTCCTGCTGCTGGGCTGGCTGGTCTACAAACGCCGCGTGACCGGCCTGCAGGCCATCGCCATGGCGGTGAGTTACGCCGGTGTGCTGCTGGTGTTCGGGCACGAGGCCGGTGCGCAGGGGCCGCATGCGCTGCTCGGTGCGCTGCTGGTGTTCGCCAGCGCCGTGAGTTATGCGATCTACCTGGTCTACAGCGGCGAGATGGTCAAGCGCCTCGGCTCCATGCGCCTGGTGGGGCTGGCGACCAGTGTGGCCTGCGTGTTGTGCCTGCTGCAGTTCGTGCTGCTGCGGCCCATGGGCGCGGCCGCGGTGGCGCCCGAGGTGATCTGGCTGTCGCTGCTCAACGCCACCCTGTGCACCTTTGCGCCGGTGCTGATGGTGATGATGGCGATCGAGCGCATCGGCGCCGGCCTGACCGCACAGACCGGCATGATCGGCCCGATGTCCACCATCCTCATGGGCGTGCTGATCCTCGACGAGCCTTTCAACCGCTGGATCGTTGCCGGCACGGTGCTGGTGCTCGGTGGTGTTTTCCTGGTGACGCGCTTTGGCCGCGGCACTTCCAAATAATCGACGACTGGAGAGATTCACATGGACCTGGGTATCAAGGGCAAATGGGCGCTGGTGTGTGGCGCGAGCAAGGGCCTCGGCCTGGGCTGCGCGCAGGCGCTGGCCGCCGAAGGGGTGAACGTGGTGCTGGTGGCGCGTGGCGCGGCCGCACTCGATGCGGCCGTGGCCGCCCTGCGTGAAGCGGCGCCGGGCGTGAGCGTGCTCGGCGTGGCCGCCGACATCACCACGCCGGAAGGCCGCGCGGCGGCGCTGGCGGTGGCCGGTGGACCGGGCACGGCGTTCGACATCCTGGTCAACAACGCCGGCGGCCCGCCGCCCGGTGACTTCCGGGCCTGGGAGCGCGACGAATGGATCAAGGCGCTGGACGCCAACATGCTGACGCCGATCGAACTGCTCAAGGCACTGGTGGACGGCATGGCGCAGCGCGGCTTCGGCCGTGTGGTCAACATCACCTCGGGTGCGGTGAAGGCACCGATCGACATCCTGGGGCTGTCCAACGGCGCGCGCAGCGGCCTCACCGGCTTTGTTGCCGGGGTCGCGCGCAGCCCGCTGGCCGGCAAGGGCGTGACCGTCAACAACCTGCTGCCCGGTGCGTTCGACACCGACCGTTTGCGCGTCACCATGGAAGGTGCCGCCAGCAAGACCGGCCGGGACGTGGAGGCAATTGCCGATGCGCGCCGCAAGACCATCCCGGCGCAGCGCTTCGGCACGCCGCAGGAGTTCGGCGCCATCTGCGCGTTTTTGTGCAGTGTGCACGCCGGCTACATCACGGGCCAGAACGTGCTGGCCGACGGCGGCGCCTACCCCGGCACCTTCTGAGGCAGGGGCGGCGCGTCAGCGCCGCGACGACACCAGGATACCGCCGACGATCAGCACGAAGCCGGCCACGTGGTACGGCTGCGGTGGCTCGCCCAGCAAGGTGGCCGACAGCAGCCCGGCGAACAGCGGGGTCAGGTTCTGGAACAGGCTGGCCAGTGCGGGGCCCACGCGCGCCACGGCGGTGCCCCAGCAGCGGTAGGCGATCAGCGACGGGCCGACCGCAAAGTACAGCAGCGCGGCGGCTGTCGGCCAGCCCCAGTGGATGTGCGATTCACCCGGCGGCAGCTCGGGCAACACCAGCCATTCGCCGGCCGCAAACAGCCCCGACCAGAACAGGCCGAGCACGATCTGCGCGAGCAGGAAGGCCGCCCAGTCGGCCTTGATGGCCGCCGGCTCGGCACCGGGTTTGGGCCGTGCCAGCAGCCAGCTGTACCAGGCCCACAGGATGGACGCGAGCAGGACCCAGAAGTCACCCGGCACCAGCCGCACCGCGAGCAATTGCTCCAGGTGGCCGCGCGACAGCACCACCGCCACGCCGATCAGCGAGAAGGCGGCGCCGAGCGCGGCGCGGCGCGAGATCGCCACCCCGTACAGCAGGCGCCCGAGCAGCAGCATCCACACCGGCGAGCTGGCGGCCACCAGCGTCACGTTGATCGGCGTGGAGGTCTTGAGGGCCAGGTATTGCAGCGCGTTGTACGAGCCCACGCCCAGCAGGCCCAACAAGGCGAAGCGCCGCCAGTGGGGCCACAAACCGCTGCCGGGCCGCAGCACCCAGCCGGCGATCGGCAACAGCAGCACGAAGGCCAGCGCCCAGCGCAGGAAGTTCAGCGTGACCGGAGGCACCAGGCCCTGCACCATGCGGCCCAGCACCGCGTTGCCGGCCCACAGCAGCGGCGGCAGGAGCAGCATGAGCAAGGTGGTGGCAGAGAGGCGGGTGCCGGCGGGCTGGGACATCGGCTGCACTGTACGCGCGTGGCCATCCCTGGCCGCGGGTTGGGGAGATTGCCCGGCCGGCTGAGACGTGCCGGCAATCCGTGGCAGCATCGCCACCTGGACATCACGACACCTCAAGGAGCCTTCGATGAGCGAACAGACCAGCCGCGCCGTGCGCATCCACGCCCATGGCGGCCCCGAACAACTGGTGGTCGACACCGTGAGCGTGGGCGAGCCCGGCCCGGGCCAGCTGCGCATCCGCCACCACGCCATCGGCCTGAACTTCATCGACGTTTACCAACGCACCGGCCTTTACCCGAACACCATGCCGCTGGCGCTGGGCATGGAGGGTGCCGGTGTGGTGGAGGCGGTGGGTGAGGGCGTGACCCACCTCAAGGCCGGCGACCGCGCGGCCTACGCCGCCAACCCGCCCGGCAGTTACTGCGACGTGCGCGTGATGCCGGCGATGAACGTCTGCAAGCTGCCCGACGTGATCGACTTCGAGACCGGTGCCGCCATGATGCTCAAGGGCCTGACGGCGCAGTATCTGCTCAAGCGCGCGCGGCCGGTGGAAGGCCTGGAGGCGGGCGACTTCGTGCTGTTCCACGCCGCCGCCGGTGGTGTCGGCCTGATCGCCTGCCAATGGGCCAAGGCGCTCGGCCTGCAGCTGATCGGCACCGCCGGTTCGGACGAAAAATGCGCGCTGGCGCTGGAGCACGGCGCGAGCCACGCCATCAACTACCGCACCGAAGACTTTGCCGCGCGCGTCAAGGACATCACCAACGGCCAGGGCGTGAAGGTGGTGTACGACTCGGTCGGCAAGGACACCTTCGAGAAATCGCTCGACTGCCTGCGCCCCTTCGGCCTGATGGCCAGCTTCGGCAACGCCTCGGGCCCGGTGGCGCCGTTCGCCCCGGCCGTGCTGGCCAAGGGCTCGTTGTACGTGACGCGCCAGACGCTGTTCACCCACATCACCAGCCGCGAGCGCACCCAGGCCATGGCCGACGACCTGTTCGCCGTGGTCGAAGCGGGGCAGGTGAAGATCCGCATCGACCAGCGCTTTGCGCTGACCGATGTGCAGGCCGCGCACAAGAGCCTGGAAGCGCGGGCCACCACCGGCTGCACGGTGCTGCTGCCCTGAGTGCTGCGCGGCTGCGGTGCGCGAATGCCGGGCGGAAGCACAGCGGTGCGGGCGCGCACCCGGTCTCCCGGGCTTGGGCCGCGCCGCGCCGCGAACGTGAAACGGATTGCATCAGGCCGAACAGCTTGGTGAGCTGGCCCGCGGCGGTGGTGGCGTCTGCGCCTCGTCTGGCTCGGTCGCGGCGACAGGGTTGGGCGTCTCGCCGCTGCCAAGGAACAGGAACACGACGACGGCGGTGATGGCGGTGATGCCGGCGAGCAGCATGAGAAGCCAGGCAAACGCCTGTCCATAAAGCGCCAGCAATGTGGCCGAGTCGGTGCCCGGCAGGAGGGCGAGTGCCCCCTGGAGGTCGCCTCCCGCGAGGCGTTGCGCCGCTGCCGGCGCGTTGCCGGCCACGTCCGAGGCAGCGATGCTGCCGGAGATGAGCATGGAGAGCACAGCGCCGACCACGGCGAGCGCCACGCCTTCGCCAGCGACGCGCACGGTGGAGAAAATCCCGGTCGCCATGCCTGCCCGTTCCTTTGGCACGACGCTGACCGCCAGCCCGTCCATCAAACCCCATGGCAGGCTGATGCCGAGGCCGATGAGCAGCATCGGCAGGGCGGTCTCCGCAACCGGTGCGCCGATCGGCGTCAGGGCGAGCCAGAACAGGCCGGCCGCGGAGACAAGCAGGCCGGCGCCGCAGATCGTCGCCGGCTGAAACCAGCGCACCAGCATGCCTGCCACGACCGGCAGCACCAACAGCGGTGTCGACAGCGCGATCATCATGCTGCCCGCTGCCACCTCGCCCATGCCCTCGATGCCCACGAAACGCAGAGGAAGGAGCACCAGCAGGACGACAAAACCGTAGGCGGGCGCGGCGGCAAGCAGCTGCACGCCGACGAAGCGTGGGTAGCGGAAGAGCGAAAGATCCAGCATGGGGCGGCTGATGCGTCGCTCCGCCGCGATGAAGGCGACGAGGCAAACCAACGACCCCACCAGCAGCGCCAGCACGCTGGCACTGCTCCATCCCCGTTCCGGGACGAGCAGCATCCCACAGGTGAAGAGCGCGAGCATGGCCGTGAAGACCAGCGCGCCACGACTGTCCAGTCCGCTCGAGGCGGGGTCGCGGCTTTCCGTCAAGGCGAAACGGGCCAGCACGAACGCGAACGTGGTCAGGGCCACCACCGCCAGGAAGATGCTGCGCCAGCCGAAGACCTCGATCATCAGGCCCGAGGCGATGGGGCCGAGCGCCAGGCCGACGCCAAAACTCGTGCCCATGAGGCTGAAGGCGCGCAGGCGGGCCTGGCCCTCGAACTCCTGCGCCAGCGCGGCCGCACCACCGGCGTAGGCGGCCGCCGCGGCCAGGCCCTGACCACCACGCAGCAGATCGAAGACAAGAATGCCGGGCGCGAAGACGAGCGCGAGCGAGAACAGCGCGAAGGCCAGCGACCCCGACAGAAATACGCGCCTGCGCCCGTGGTTGTCGGCCAGCGCGCCCGCCACCATCAGCGCCGAGCCGAATGTGAGCATGAAGGCGTTGGTGGCCCAGGCCATGGCGACGGGCGTGCCGCCGAGCGCATGGCCGATGGCGGGCAGCGCGACCGCGGTCCCGGTGAAGGTCAGCGGCATGGCGGCGGCCGCGGCGCAGATCGCGAGCAGGGCGAGCCACTTCCGGGTGGGGGGTGTGATGCGGTCGTTCGGCATGGTGGCTCTCGGTTCGGTGCGGCACGGGGGCGATGGCCCCCCTGCATGCCGTTGAGTTTATTCACGCTCGAATAATTGATAAGATGGCGATCGCTCCTTTCAATAGAGCGCAAATGGATCGAATGGAGTGGACATGGATCGGTGGACCGGCCTTGCCGCCTTTGTGAGAACCGCCGATCTCGGCAGCTTTGTCGCGGCCGGCCGCGTGCTGGGGCTGTCACCCTCGGCGGTCGGCAAGGCGGTCACGAAGCTGGAGAATCGACTCGGCGTGCGCCTGGTGCAGCGCTCGACACGAAGCCTGCGGTTGACCGAAGAGGGCCGCGCCTTTCACGAACGTGGCCGGCGCATCCTCGACGACCTCGACGATGCGCACGAGAGCCTGCTGCGCACCCGCGAATCCCCCACGGGACGCATTCGCGTGTCCAGCCCGATCGTGGCCTACCACCTGCTCCTGCCGGTGCTGCCAGCGTTCATGGCGCGTTACCCGGACATCGAACTCGACCTCGACTTCTCCGACCGCATCGTGGATCTCATCGAGGAAGGCGTGGATGTCGCCATCCGCAGTGGCCAGTTGCCGGACAGCCGCCTGATGGTGCGGGCGTTGCGGCCCTTCCGGCTGCTGCTCTGCGCTTCACCCGAGTACCTCGAACGGCATGGCACGCCGCAATGCCCGCGCGATCTGAAGGCACACCGCAGCATCGGCTTCCGTTTTCCCAACAGCGGCAAGATCCAGGACTGGCCGCTGTCGCTGCCCGAGGGTGAGCCGGAGATGCGCATCCAGCATGTGATGACCTGCAACAACATGGAGGCCTTGCGCGGCGCGGTGACGCGTGGCATCGGCATCGGCTGCATGCCGGATTTCCTGGCACAAGACCCGTTGAAGTCGGGCGCCCTGGTGCCGCTGCTGCTCGACCACCTCAACGCACCGGGGCAGTTCAATCTCATCTGGCCGTCGAGCCGCCACCTGTCCCCGAAGGTGCGCGTGTTCGTCGACTTCATCGCCGAACGCCTCTTCACCAGCGAATGTCAAATCGGCTAAGGCTGGCCCGTCCGCCGATGGCCCCCAGGCGGCGGGTCAGTGCAACCCGGCGCTGACAACGTGTAGATGCGGCTCAGGCCGCAGGGGCTGTTTGCCGCCGACCTCGGCCAGTGCACGCTCCAGGTGCTGCAGCGTGGCCGGCACGTCGTGCCATTTGTCCAGGCCGAACAGGCCGATGCGGAAGGTCTTGAAGTCCGGTCCTTCGTCGCACTGCAGCGGCACACCGGCCGCGGTCTGCAGGCCCAGCGCGAGGAATTTCTTGCTCGACTGGATGTCCGGGTCGGTGGTGTGGCTCACCACCACACCCGGTGCCTGGAAGCCCTGTGCGGCCACACTGGCGAAGCCGTGCTGCTCCAGCAGCGCACGCACCTGCGTGCCCAACGCGATCTGTTCCTGGCGCACGCGTTCGACGCCGTAGGCCTCGGTCTCCAGCATGGTGTCGCGCAGGCGCGTGAGCGCGTCGGTCGGCAGCGTGGTGTGGTACGCGTGGCCGCCGCCTTCGTAGGTTTCCATGATCTGCAGCCACTTCTTGAGGTCCATCGCGAAGGTGGTGCTCTGGGTGGCGTCGATGGCGGCGCGTGCGCGTTCGCTCAACATCACCATGGCGCAGCAGGGCGAGCTGCTCCAGCCCTTCTGCGGTGCCGAGATCAGGATGTCCACGCCGGTGGCCTGCATGTCGACCCACATCGCGCCCGAGGCGATGCAGTCGAGCACGAACAGGCCGCCCACCGCATGCACCGCGTCGGCCACGGCCTTGAGGTAACTGTCGGGCAGGATCATGCCGGAGGCGGTTTCCACGTGCGGTGCGAACACCAGGGCTGGTTTTTCGCGCGCGATGGTGGCCACCACCTCGTCGATGGGCGCCGGTGCCCAGGCGGCCTGTGCGCCGGTGGCGACCGGGCGCGCCTTCAGCACGGTGTGGCTGGCCGGGATTTGCCCCATGTCGAAGATCTGCGTCCAGCGGTAGCTGAACCAGCCGTTGCGAATGACGAGCACATGCTTGCCGTGCGCGAACTGGCGCGCCACCGACTCCATGCCGAAGGTGCCGCTGCCGGGCACCAGCACCGCCGAGTGCGCGCCGTAGACGCGCTTGAGCATGGCCGAGATGTCGGTCATCACGCCCTGGAAGCGTTTGGACATGTGGTTGAGGGCGCGGTCGGTGTAGACCACCGAGAACTCGAGCAGGCCGTCGGGGTCGACGTGGGGCAGCAGTCCGGGCATGGGATGTCTCCTGTTGGGGGCGGGGCGCAAAAAAGGACGGCCAGCCTAGCACAGCGCCCGGTCATCTGCCGGGCACCGGGTATGCCGCGGGCTCACAGTCGGCTGGCGTGTGTGGGAGGGACGTGTTCGCGCAGGCGGCTGGGTGCGAGCACGCCGGCGCCGTCGAGAATGGGATAGGCGATCGAGCAGATTTGCGAGTTGATGCGCTTCAGGTCGTTGATCAGGTCCAGGTGCAGCGCGCTGGTGTCGATGCTCTGCGGCGTCATGCCGGTGAGCCGGTCCAGGTGGGTGGCGGCGTATTCGCGCTCCATGTCGCGGAAGCGCACTTTTTCCTCCAGCAGGCGCTGCGCGTCGCGCACGTTGCCGTTGAGGAACACGCTCATGCCCAGGCGCATGTTGTCGACCAGGTGGGCGTGCAGTTCGTTGATTTCGGCCATGCCGGCCTCGGAGAATTCGCGCCCCTTGCGGATCTTTTTGTCTTCGATGTCGAGCAGCACGCGCTCGACCGTGTCGCCGATCTGCTCCATGTTGATGGTGAAGCTGATGATGTCGGTCCAGCGCTGGCCTTCGGCCTCGCTGAGCTGCTCGCGCGAGATCTTGGTGAGGTAGTACTTGATCGCCGAGTACAGGCTGTCCACCGTGTCGTCGAGCTTGCGCAGGTCTTGCGAGAGCTTGAGGTCGTTGGTGCGGATCACCGTGACCACGCCGCGCAACATGGTCTCGACCACGTCGGCCTGGTGCATGGCTTCGCGGGCCGCGCAGGAAATCGCCAGCGAAGGCGTGGCGATGGCCGAGAGGTCGAGGTGGTTGGGGCGGTCGAGCGCGCTGTTGCCGTCCTGCAGCGGCAGCAGGCGGTTCACCATGCGGGCCACGGGCTGGGTGAGGCCGATGAACAGCACGCCCACCATCAGGTTGAAGCTCAGGTGGAACAGCACGGTGAGGGTGGCCGGGTCCTGCACCAGCGGTTCCATGAAGTGCACCCAGAACGGAATCAGCCAGATCGCGATCAGCACGCCCAGCACCTTGAACAGCAGGTTGCCCAGCGGCACCTGGCGGGTGGTGACCCCGGCCTTGGCGGTGGTGATGACGGCCAGCAGGCCGCTGCCCAGGTTGGCACCGAGCACCAGGCCCAGGGCCACGTCCAGGCCCACCACCTGCAGCGCCAGCGAGGACACGAGCAGCACGACGGCCAGGCTGGAGTAGGCCAGCACCGCGAGCGCGGCGCCGAGCAGGATCTCCAGCAGCAGGTCGCTGGTGAGCGAGGCCAGCATCAGCTGCACCGCCGGGTTCTGCGTCAGCACCGCGGTGGAGGCGGAGATGAGCCGCAAGGCCAGCAGCAGCAACCCCAGGCCGATCAGCACGCGGCCGATGTCGCCGACCGAGCTGCCCTGGCGCGAGATGAACAGCGTCACGCCGAGGAAGATGAACAGCGGCGACAGCCAGGAAAGGTCAAAGGAGAACAGCACCGCCATCATGGCGGTGCCGACGTCGGCGCCGAGCATCACGGCCAGGGCCGAGGGCAGGGCGATCAGGCCCTGGCCGACGAAGGAGGCGGTGATGAGGGCGGTGGCGGTGCTCGATTGCACCAGGGCCGTGACGCCCAGGCCCGACAGCGCGGCCGTGAAGCGGTTGCCCATGCTCGAGGCGAGGATCTGGCGCAGGTTGCTGCCGAACACGCGCAACATCCCTTTGCGCACCAGGTGAGTGCCCCACACCAGCAGGGCGATGGCAGCCAGAAGGTCCAACAAATGTTTCATTGACCTCGGGACTATACGCCGCACGGGATGGCCCCGCGCCGCGAACGCTGTGCCCGGTCAGGAACGCGGTGCATCCGGCTTTGCCGGTGCACTCGCGTTGCCCCCTGGAGGGGGTGACGCCGAAGGCGGCGCGGGGGTGTTGTTCACTTGCGCCGCACGCGCCGGATCTCGTCCAGGATCAGGCAGATCGCGCCGATGCTGATGGCGGTGTCGGCGAGGTTGAAGGCCGGAAAGTGGCCTGCCGGGAACATGCCCGACAGGAAGGTCCAGTGGAAATCGAGGAAGTCGACCACGTAGCCGTGCCACAGGCGGTCGACCACGTTGCCCAGCGCGCCGCCCAGGATGCAGGCCAGCGCAAAGGAGAACAGCTTCTGGCCCGGGTGGCTGCGCAGCATCCAGACGATGAAGCCCGCCGCGCCCAGGCCCACGATGGTGAAGAACCAGCGCTGCCAGCCGCCCGCACCGGCGAGGAAGGAGAACGCCGCGCCGGTGTTGTGGGCGCGCACGATGTTGAAGAAGCCGGTGATGGGGGTGCTGTCGCCGAGCTGGTAATAGGCCAGGATCAACTGCTTGGTCACCTGGTCGGCCACCAGCAGCAGCGCCGCCAGGCCGAGCCAGGGGGCGATGCTGGCCGGGCCGCGGCCCGGCGTGCCTGCGGCGCCGGCCATCAGACCACCTGGCGGGTTTCGCCCGCGCCGAACAGGTTGCTGGTGCAGCGGCCGCAGATCGTGGGGTGGGCGGGGTCGCTGCCCACGTCGGTGCGGTAGTGCCAGCAGCGCTCGCACTTGGTGGCGCTGGACGGCACCACCTGCACCGCCAAAGCGTCGCCCAGCTGCAGCTCGACCGCCGAGACGATCAGCGCGAAGCGCAGGTCGTCACCGAGCGAGGCCAGCAAGGCATGGTCGTCGGCCGGTGCGGTCAGGCGCACGTTGGCCTGCAGCGAAGCGCCCACCTGGCCGGCGGCGCGCAGGGTTTCGATTTCCTTGTTCACCAGGTTGCGGATCTCGCAGATGCGGGTCCACTTGGCCAGCAGGCCTTCGTTGGCCTGCGGCAGGTCGGCATAGGTCTCGAAGAAGATCGAGCCCTGGTTCTGCGCACCGGCCAGCACCGGCCACGCTTCTTCGGCGGTGAAGCTGAGGAAGGGCGCCATCCAGCGCAGCATGGCTTGGGTGATCTGGTGCAGTGCGGTCTGCGCGCTGCGCCGCGCCAGGCTCTTGGGCGCGGTGGTGTACAGGCGGTCCTTGAGCACGTCGAGGTAGAACGCGCCCAGGTCTTCCGAGCAATACACCTGCAGCTTGGACACCACCGGGTGGAACTCGTACACCTCGTAGTGCGCCAGCACCTCGGCCTGGAACTGCGATGCGCGGGCGAGTGCGTAGCGGTCGATCTCCAGCAGCTGGTCGTGCGGCACGGCATCGGTGGCCGGGTCGAAGTCGCTGATGTTGGCGAGCAGGAAACGCAGGGTGTTGCGGATGCGGCGGTAGGCATCGACCACACGGGCGAGGATCTTTTCGTCGCCAGCGATGTCGCCCGAGTAGTCGCTGGAGGCGACCCACAGGCGGATGATCTCGGCGCCGAGTTTTTTGCTCACCTCGTCGGGCTCGATGCCGTTGCCCATGGACTTGCTCATCTTGCGGCCCTGGCTGTCGATGGTCATGCCATGGGTCAGCAGGCCGCGGTAAGGCGCATGGCCTTCCACCGCGGCGCAGAGCAGCAGAGATGAGTGGAACCAGCCGCGGTGCTGGTCGTGGCCTTCGAGGTACAGGTCGGCTTCGGGGCCGGTCTCGTGGTGCGCTTCCGGGTGCGTGCCGCGCAGCACGTGCGAGAAGGTCGAGCCCGAGTCGAACCAGACCTCCAGGATGTCGGTGCTCTTGCTGTAGTTCGCTGCGTCGGCCGCACCGAGGATCTCTTCGGCCGTGACACGGCTCCAGGCTTCGATGCCGCCCTGTTCGATGACGCCGATGGCTCGGTCGATGATGGCCATGGTGTCCGGATGCAGTTCGCCGCTGTCCTTGTGCAGGAAAAACGGCAGTGGCACGCCCCAGCTGCGCTGGCGGCTGATGCACCAGTCGGGCCGGCCGGCGATCATGTCGTGCAGGCGCGCCTTGCCGTTTTCCGGGTAGAAGCTGGTCTGTTCGATGGCGGCCAGCGCGGTCTGGCGCAGGGTCTGTGGTGCCTTGTCCTTGGTGAACACGCCCTCGCCCTCGTCCATGCGGATGAACCACTGCGCGGCGGCGCGGTAGATCACCGGCGTCTTGTGGCGCCAGCAGTGCGGGTAGCTGTGGGTGATGGGCTGTGTGGCCATCAGGCGGCCGGCGTTCTTCAGCGCTTCCAGGATGGCCGGCACGGCCTTCCAGATGTGCTGGCCCCCGAACAGCGGGAAATCCGCCGCGTAGGCGCCGTTGCCCTGCACCGGGTTGAGGATGTCGTCGACCTGCAGGCCATGCGACACGCAGGAGTTGAAGTCGTCCACACCGTAGGCGGGTGCCGAGTGCACGAGGCCGGTGCCGTCGCTGTCGCTCACGTAGTCGGCCAGGTACAGCGGCGAGAGGCGGCGGTAGCCGGCGTCCACGTCGTACAGCGGATGGCGGAAGACCTGGTCGCGCAGGGCCTCACCCTTGGCGGTGGCGATCACGCTGCCTTCGAGCTGGAAACGCTCCAGGCTCTTGTTGACCAGCGTTTCGGCGAGCAGCAGCACGCCACGCGGCGTATCGACCAGCGCGTAGCTCAGTTCCGGATGGGCGTTGAGCGCCTGGTTGGCCGGGATGGTCCAGGCGGTGGTGGTCCAGATCACGGCGAAAGCGCTCTTGCCTTCGGGCAGGGCGGCCAGGCCGAAGGCCTTGGCGAGGGCGGCGCCGTCGTTGGCCTCGAAGGCCACGTCCAGCGTGTCGCTCTTCTTGTCGGCGTATTCGATCTCGAACTCGGCCAGCGAGGAGCCGCAGTCGAAGCACCAGTACACGGGCTTGAGGCCGCGGTAGACGAAACCACGTTCCATCACGCGCTTGAGCACGCGCAGTTCCCCGGCCTCGTTGGCGAAGTTCATCGTCTTGTACGGGTGCTCCCAGTCGCCCAGCACGCCGATGCGCTTGAAACCCGCCATCTGGATGGCGATCTGCTCGTTGGCGAAGGCGCGGCTCTTGGCCTGCATCTCGTCGCGGCTGAGGTTGCGCCCGTGTTTCTTCTCGATCGCGTTTTCGATCGGCAGGCCATGGCAGTCCCAGCCCGGGATATAGATCGCGTTCATGCCGTTGAGCTGGCGCGACTTGACGATCATGTCCTTGAGGATCTTGTTGACCGCGTGGCCCATGTGGATCTGGCCGTTGGCATAGGGCGGGCCGTCGTGCAGCACGAACAGCGGCGCGCCAGCGCGTGCCACCCGCAGGCGCTGGTACAGGCCCTGGTCTTCCCAGGCCTTGACCCAGCCCGGCTCGCGCTTGGGCAGGTCGCCGCGCATGGGGAAAGGCGTGTCGGGCAGGTTGAGGGTGCTGCGGTAATCGGTGGGGGAATCGGACATGGCAAGGAATTCCGTGGTGGCTTCGACAAGCTCAGCCCGAACGGGGGAGTGAGGGGGACTGGGGACAGAAACCGTTCGCCCTGAGCCTGTCGAAGGGCGGCGACCGGGCAGACGGGTCGTCTAAATTCGGTCGCGCGTGGTCTGCCGATGGGTCTGGGTGTGCAGCGAGGCGAAGAACGCGCGTGCGTCGTCGCAGTCCCGTGCGATGCCCTGGGTGAGGGCGTCGAGGCTGTCGTATTTCAGCTCGTCGTGCAGTTTATGCAGAAGTTCCACGCGCACGATTTTACCGTAGGCCTCTGCACCGGGCAGGCTGGCGGCCATGTCGGCCGGCCATTCCAGGCAATGGGTCTCCAGCAGCACCCGCCCGCCGTTGACGTCGGCGGGGTCGAGCGACGGCCGAACGCCGAGGTTGGCCACACCCGGCAGCGGCGGCGAATCGGCGTGCGGCCCGAGGCCGTGCACGTGCACCGCGAAAATGCCGCTGGCCGCCGGCTTCCAGTGCGAGAAGCGCAGGTTGAGGGTGCGGAAACCGTCGTTGCGCCCCGGCGCGCTCTCGGCCAGCTGGCGGCCGAGCTTGCGCCCGTGCACCACGTGGCCGCTGATGCTGTAGGGCCGGCCGAGCAGGGCCGCCACGTCGTCCATGCGCCCGGCACCCAGTGCCTCGCGCACGGCGGAGCTGGAGACACGCAGGCCGTGCACCTCGTAGCTCTGCATGCGCGCCACATCAAAACCCAGGCGGTTGCCGGCGGCGTCGAGCATGGCGTAGTCGCCGGCGCGCTTCGCGCCAAAGCGGAAATCGTCGCCGACCAGCACGTAGCGAGCGCCGAAGGCCCGCACCAGCGTGTCTTCGATGAAGGCCTGCGGCAGTTGCGAGGCCAGCTGGGCGTTGAAGGGCAGCACCACGCATTCGTCGACGCCGCAGCGCTCCAGCTCCTGCAGCTTGTCGCGCAGGGTGGCGATGCGGGCCGGCGCCAGCTCGGGTTTCTGGTGCAGCGCGGCGAAATAGTCGCGCGGGTGCGGCTCGAAGGTCATCACGCAGCTGGGCACGCCGCGGTGCTGGGCTTCGTTGTTGAGCAGCGCCAGCATGGCCTGGTGGCCCCGGTGCACACCGTCGAAGTTGCCGATGGTCAGTGCGCAGCCCGCCGAGCCGGGGGTGTGGGAGCGCAGGCCGCGAAAGATTTTCATGCCGGAGGAGGGTGGTCGGTGGCGGGGTTCGTGGGGCAGATGGGGCCGAAAGCGGGCGCTTCCAGCCCATTGCCACAGCCGCTTCATCAAAGCGCGCTATATTGGCACACGATGATATGCGCCCGCTGGCCCGGCCCGCGCGCGCAGGGCGGCCTGGCCATGGCCGCCCCTCCCCGTTGGCATGTTCATTGGAAGGAGCCCGTCTTGAAGGTCTTGAAGCTCTCTGCCCAGGGGCTGCCACAGTCGTGGATCAGCCTCGAAGAAGCCGTCCTGCACTACGCGGCGGATGAAGTGCGCTGGGAGATGGGGGCCGAGATCGCGGTGTTCCATGGCGGGCACAACGCGATGACCGGGCGCCAGTCCATCATCACGGTCAACTCCATCATCGGCACCCAGGGGGTGCCGCGCATCAACCCCTTCGACCTGCGCCCGACGCTGACGAACAGCAAGCTGTTCGCGCGCGACCGCAATGTGTGCGCCTACTGCGGCGAGGCCTGCCACGACGAGGTGTGCACCCGCGAACACATCGTGCCGCTGGGCCAGAACGGGCGCGACACCTGGATGAACGTGGTGACGGCCTGCAAGTCGTGCAACCACCGCAAGGGCAACCGCACGCCCGAGCAGGCCCACATGGGCTTGCTGTACACGCCCTACGTGCCCAGCCTGTGGGAAGACTTCATCCTGCGCAACCGCCGCATCCTGGCGGACCAGATGGAGTTCCTGATGTCCCACCTGCCCAAGAACTCGCGGCTGCACGCCTGAGGTGATGGCGGCTTGAACGCCGCCACGTGCCTTACTCGGGCTGGATACCCGCCTGCTGGATCAGCTGGGCCCATTTGGCGAGTTCGCTGCGACCGAAATCGGCCAGTTCCTGAGGCGTGCTGGTCATGGGTTGCAAGCCCAGCACCATCAGCCGCTCCTGCGTGGCCGGGTTGCCGACGAAAGCGCGCAGCTCGCGGTTGAGGCGTTCGATCACCGGGGCTGGCGTGCCGGCAGGCGCGTACATGGCGTACCAGGCGAGCAGCTCGAAACCCTTGAGCGTCTGCGCGATTGGCGGCACATCGGGCAACGCGGGCACCGGTGCCGTGCTGCTCACGCCCAGGGCCCGCAGCTTGCCGCCCTTGACCTGGTTCGTGCCGGTGGCCATGTCGGTGAACATCATGTCGACCTGCCCCGAGATCACGTCATTGAGCCCGAGCGGAATGGACTTGTAGGGAATATGCAGCATGTCGATGCCGGCCATGCTGGTCAGCATGGCCCCGGGCACCAGCGTGCCGGCGCTGCCGGATGCGTAGGTGAGCTTGCCGGGGCGGGACTTGGCCAGCGCGATCAGATCCGCCAGTGTCTTGACCGGCAGCGAAGGGTTGACCAGCAACAGGGCAGGAGTGTTGGCGATGCGGCCGATCGGCGCGAAGTCCTTGATCGGGTCGTAGTTGATCTTCTTCATGAGGCTCGGGGCGGCGGCCTGCGTGGTGTTCGTCGTCACGAACAGCGTGTAGCCGTCGGGCGCCGAGCGGGCCGCGGTGTCGGCACCGATGGTGCCGTTGCCACCCGCGCGGTTGTCGATCACCACCGGCTGGCCCAGTGCGCGCGTGAGATGCTCCCCGACCAGGCGCGCGACGATGTCGTTGCCGCTGCCAGCGCCAAACGGCACGATGATGCGCAGCGGGCGCGTGGGCCAGCGGGGATCCTGTGCCCAGGCCGGTGCCGTGCTCAGGGCGGCGGCCACACAGGCGGTGGCTTGAAGGAATCTGCGTCGTGTCATGTGTTGGTGTCTCCTGAAGGAACGGCGGGCGTTGAAAAGGGAAATCAGCTCTGGGTGGTGGGTGGCGCGATGGCGTCGAGCCAGTGCAGCACACGCGCCGCGACGAGATCCGAATTGCGGTCCGTCATCGGAAAGTGGGAATTGCCACGGAGGCCTTCGCCGGGCAGGTCACACACGTCCGCGCGTGTGCCGGCCGCCTTGAGCGCGACCGCGTGTGCATCCACGTTGGCGCGGTAGCGCTGCCAGATGGGGTGCTCCGCGATGTGATCGCCCCACACGTACAGGTGCGGGGGCAGTGGGGTCATGTCCTGGGAGTGCGGCGTCTGTGGCGCGCCGGAGGGCTCCACCGCGATGACTGCGGCCACCTGCCGAGGCCGGCGGCGAACCGCCTCGAGCGCGAACCCGCCGCCCTGGCTGTGGCCCAGCACGATGCAGGGGCCCACCTGCTGCAGCAGCGCGTCGTAGGCCGCCAGCGTCATCGCTTCGTGGTCGGCCCAGCGCGGCACCCACTGCGCGGCAAAGCTGTCGAAGGCTTCGACCGGAAACTGCTGGCCCGCATGTGCGCGCCGCTCGCTGGCGGAGCTCGCATAGCCTTCACGAGGTCCGACGCGGAACATGTCCCAGCCCTCGTTCAGGCTGCGGTGCAGTGGGGGCTCGGTGTAGATATCGGGCCAGCGAGCCCAGCTTGCACGCCCCCGTTCGACCGCGTCGCTCACGTACACGTCGAAACCCGCCCGAAGGAAAAACGAGAGCCAGCCGGGCCTGCCATCGGGTGTCGTTTCCCAGTTGGCGCCGGTCATGCCACCGCCATGCCACAGCAGCAGCGGCACGCGCCGCGTGGGATTCGCCTGCAGATAGGCCTGCACGTACATCTGCCCGCACACGTGGTCGCCGTTGGGATCGACGTCGCGCGCCGGCCCGTTCTGGGCGAAGCGCCGCTGCTCGACGGGCAGTCCATGCAGGCTGCGGATGGCGCCCCCCACAAAGAAGCTGCGGATTTCTCGCAGGCACATCGGGGCGGCTTGAGCGTTGGTGGTGCCGGGGTGGTTGTTCATGGACATGGCTCAGTTGCGCGCGGAAAGGCCCACGGCATCCACGGCAAAGCAGCGGATGCGTGGCACCTGACCCAGGTGTTCCTGCAGCGAGCGCTCGGCGCCATCCATGAAACCAGCCAGCGCGGTGGCATCACGAAAGGGTTGGGCGCGGTAGTGCATTTCCAGCAAGGCGGGCGCGCCGCGTGCCATGACGGCGGGCAGGAAGGCAATTTGAATCGCCGAGGGGTGTGCACGCAGCAGGCCAAGGCAGAGTTGCTCCATGTCGTGCCCCATGGCTTCGGCCAGGGAGGCGGACACGGGATCGGCGGTAAAAACTTTGATGACGGGCATGGGCGCAAACCAGGACAGGGACTGGGTGCGCATTCTTCCGGTGGAGTTACTTTCTGTATATTGCTCAATTTTCAGAAATTAATGCATGGCGATCACGAATTACCGGGTGGACGACCTGCGTGCGCTGGCGGCGCTGCACCGCACCGGCAGTTTTGTGCGCGCGGCCGAAGGCGTGCACATCACGCAGTCGGCTTTCAGCCGGCGCATTGCGCAACTCGAGGCCGCCGTGGGCGGTGCACTGGTGGAGCGGACCACGCGCCGGGTCTCGCTGAGCCCGCTCGGGCTCGAGCTGGTGCGCAAGACGGCGCTGTTGCTCGATCAGCTCGACGACGCTGTGGCCGAGGCCGGGCGTTGTGCACGCGGTGAATCCGGCCGCATTGACGTGGCCTGCCTCACCACGGTGGCCTATGCGGTGTTGCCGCCGGTGCTCGACGCCTTCCGCCGGCGCTATCCCCAAGTGCGCCTGCACCTGCGGGACGACACGGGCCAGCGCGTGACGCAGGCCGTGCTTTCGCGCGAGGCCGAGTTCGGCATCGGTGTGCTCGGGCACCCGACCGCCGAGCTGCATGCCGAGCACTGTGTTGATGACCCCTATGTGATCGCGTTCCGGGCCGGTCACCCGTTGCAACGGCGCAAGCGCGTGGCGTGGAAGGACCTGCAGCCGTGGCGTGTGGTGGCCCTTCGCTCCACCAGCGCCAACCGGCAGCAGATCGACGAAGCCCTGGCTGCAGAGGGCATTGCGTCACCCTGGTTCGATGAGGTGGAGCACCTGTCTTCCATGTTGGGGTTGCTGCGCGGCGGCGTCGGCATTGGCGTGTTGCCCCGCCTGGCCTTGCATTCGGGCGCTGCCGTGGATCTGCTGACGCGGCCGCTGCATTCACCCGACGTCGTGCGCCGGATCGGCCTGATCCGGCGGCGCGACGCGACGCTGAGCCGGCCCGCCGCGGAACTCTGGGGCATGCTGCAGGAACAGCTGGCGCGTTACGCCTGAGCGGGCGGCGCGCCAGCCGCGTCAGTACGTCAGTACGTCAGTTCCAGAATCACCAGGTGGTTTTCCGCGGCGGGCCAGGTGCGGCCGGTGATCTTCTCGCCGTTGAATTCGGCGGTGATGCTGCGCATCCCGCTCTCGGCCAGCTGGATTTTTGAGCTCGCCACGCCCGCCCCTGCCGGTGGCACGCCGGGCAGGGCCTTGCCGTCGAACGACATCGTGTCGCGCGCGGCGTCGAAGTAGCCGCGAGGCCGGGTGAAGGTGACCACGGACTTGGCGTCCTTGTCGGCCGTGGCCAGGCGCTCGGCGCGCAGGTGGATCAGATTGCTGCCGCGCGGGAAGGCGCTGCGGTAGATGTGGGTGGTGGCGTAACCCGGCGCCATGATGACGAACTCGTAGGCCCCGGCCTGCGCGGCAAAGGGGCCCCAGAGGCCATCGGCGCCCACGGTCTTGTTGTGCACTGCCGCGCCCCGGCGTTCGCCGGTGGCGGGGTCGATGGCATACACCGCGAGCTGCGCGCCGGGCACGGGCAGGTTGTTCGAGTAGTTGCCGGAGGCCGGGTCTGTGGACGAGAGGCCGAGCCCGGTGATCTTGCCGTTGAGCACGGCGGGCGTTTGCGGCGTGATCCCGGATGCTCGTGGTGCCTGCCCGGTGATGAAGCGGTGCATGGCGTCGAACGCGGCGGGCGCGAACGAAGTTTCGCGGTGGTCCACGCGCGGCAGCACGACGTTGTGCGCGCCCTTGAGTGCGGGTCCGTCGAAGCCGACCTGGGTGGGTGTGCCCCGGGCGCCGATCCACACGCCATCGGGTTGCGCGAACTTGTCGTTGTTGTCGGAGCGCAGGGTCATCCATTTCACGGGCCCGGTCACCTCGTCACCAGCGGCGTTCTTGGGGGCGTTCAGGGCGCTCAGGAAGGGGCCGGTGCCGGCAAATTCGTTGGCCTCACGGAAGCCCTTGATGGCCCAGACGCCGTGGTTGGGCGTGCCACCCAGCAAGGCGTGGCTCACGGTCTTGTCGCCGCCGCCGTTCTGGATGTAGTTGCGCACCGCGTAGCCGCCGCGTGAGTTGGCCACCAGCACCACCTTGGGCGCCCCCGTGGCCTGCATGACCTTCTCGACCTCGGCCTTGAGGAAGGCCATGTGTTCGGCGCTGGAGCTTCGGCCCGGCTGCGCCTTGCCATCGTCGTCGCGCCCCAGCGGGTAGGGCAGGTCGATGGCGTGCAGGCGCTCGCGTGGCCAGCCGTTGGATTCAAAACGCCACAGCGTGCTTTGCCAGATGGAGGCCGAATCGCCATTGCCATGCACGAACACGATGGGTGGCGGTGCGGCGCCCTGGGGCATGCCGGCGCAGGCGGCCAGCAACAGGCTGCCCGCTGCGGCAAAGATGGATCGGCGGGTGGTCATGGGCAGGTTTCCTGTTGCAAGGGGATCAAAAACAAGGCGGCCCGCGTGGTGCGGGCCGCTTGATGGGTCAGGCGAAGACGCCGGCCGTGTCCTGCATGCGGCTGGACACTTCGCCCAGCTGGTGCAGCGAGTCGCCGTAGCTCATCTCCAGTTGCGTGAGCTTCTTGAAGTAGTGGCTCACGATGTACTCGTCGGTCACGCCGATGCCACCGTGCAGCTGCACCGCCTGCTGGCCGACGAAGCGCATGGAACTGCCCAGCTGCACCTTGGCGCGCGCCATGGCGGCGCGGCGCTCGGCCGCCGGGGCGTTGAGCTTGAGGCTGGCGTAGTAGCTCATGGAGCGCGCCAGTTCCAGTTGCATCTTCATGTCCGCCACGCGGTGGCGCAGCGCCTGGAAGCTGGCGATGGCGACACCGAACTGCTTGCGCGTGTTCATGTACTCGACCGTGATGGCCAGGGTCTTGTCCATCACGCCCACGGCTTCGGCACACACTGCGGCGATGCCGATGTCCACACCATGCTCCAGCGCGGTCAGGCCGTCCTTTGTGATGAGCTGGGCGGGCGCGTCCTTCAGCGTGAGTTCACCGCCGCGGGCGCCGTCCTGCGTGTGGTACCCGGTGGTGCGCACGCCGCTGGCGCTGCGTTCCACCAGGAACAGGGCCAGCTGGCCCGACACCGTGGCCGGCACGATGAAGGCGTCGGCCTGGTCGGCCGCGGCCACCACGCTCTTGGTGCCGGATACGGTCCAGCCGCTGCCGGCCTGGCTGGCGGTGGCGGCGCAGACGTCGAGCCGGTAACGGGCCTTGCGCTCCTGGTGCGCCAGCACCACCAGCGCCTCGCCCGAGGCGATGCGCGGCAGCCAGGCCGCCTTGAGTTCGGCCGGGGCGTAACCGCCGAGCACGCCGGAGGCGATCAGGGTCTGGGCGAGGGGCTCCAGCACGATGCCGCGGCCCAGCTCTTCCATCACCACCATGCCTTCGATGGGGCCCATGCCCAGGCCACCGTCGTCTTCGCTCACGTAGAGGCCGGCCAGGCCGAGTTCGGCCAGTTCGCCATAGGCGGCGCGGTCAAAGCCGCCAGCGGCCACGATGCCGGTGCGGCGCTCGAAGCTGTAACCCTTGTCGACCCATTTGCGCACGGCGTCGCGCAGTTGTTCCTGGTCGTCGCTGAAATCGAAGTCCATGTCTTGTCTCCTTATCCGAGCACGGTTTGGGCAACGATGTTGCGCTGCACTTCGTTGCTGCCACCGTAGATGGTGGTCTTGCGCAGGTTGAAGTAGGTGGAGGCGAGCGGCGCGTTGGCCGTGACGCCGCCGGGGAAGTCTCCCTGCCAGCCGGCTTCCATGGCTTCTTCGATGAAGGGCAGGCTGTAGGGGCCTGCCGCCAGCATCATCAGCTCGGCGTACCGCTGCTGGATTTCGCTGCCCTTGATTTTGAGCAGGCCGGCGATGTCGAGCGAGTTCTTGCCCGATTTCTCGGCCGAGAGCACGCGCAGCACCAGCATCTCCAGTGCCACCACGTCCACCTCCAGCAGCGCGATCTGGTCGCGGAAACGTGGGTCGTCCCAGACGCCTTCGGTCTTGGCGATGCGCTTCAGGCGTTCCAGCTCGCGCTTGGCGCGGTTCACATCGGCGATGTTGGTGCGCTCGTGGCTGAGCAGGTGCTTGGCGTAGGTCCAGCCCTTGTTCTCTTCGCCGATGAGGTTCTCGGCCGGCACCTCGACGTTGTCGAACCAGACTTCGTTGACTTCGCTCTCACCGTCGAGCAGCTTGATCGGCCGCACCGAGACACCGGGCGAGGCCATGTCGATCAGCAGGAAGGAGATGCCGGTCTGCGGCTTGCCTTCGTTGCTGGTGCGCACCAGGCAGAAGATCCACTCGCCGTACTGGCCGAGCGTGGTCCAGGTCTTCTGGCCGTTGACGATGTACTTGTCGCCCTTGCGCTCGGCGCGGGTCTTGACCGAGGCCAGGTCCGAGCCCGAGCCCGGTTCGCTGTAGCCCTGGCTCCACCAGACCTCACCGCTGGCAATGCCGGGCAGAAAACGCTGCTGCTGTTCCTTGTTGCCGAAGGCCATGATGACCGGCGCCACCATCACCGGGCCGAACGGCACAACGCGCGGCGCGCCGGCGAGGGCGCATTCTTCTTCGAACAGGTGCTTCTGCACGGCGGTCCAGCCCGGGCCGCCGAACTCTTTCGGCCAACCCCAGCCGAGCCAGCCCTTTTTGCCCAGGATCTTGGCCCAGCGTTGCATGTCGTCGCGCGTCAGGCGCAGCGCGTTGTGGACCTTGTGGGCGATCTCGGCCGGCAGGTTGGCCTTGACCCAGGCGCGGACTTCATCGCGAAACGCCTGCTCTTCGGGCGTGAATGCCAAATCCATGGAATGTCTCCTGGTGGCCGCCACCGCGGGTGTGTGCCGGCTGATTGAACAATGAAGGTGCCAACGAACCCGCCGGATTCGTTGGCTCTTTCAAGCCGATCAGTTTCGCACGACCGTTCGTTTCAGGACTGTCCGGGCTGCGACAAGCCGAGCTGTTCGTGCAGGTGTTGCAGCTGGTCCTGCAGCGTGGCGACGGTCTGTTCCAGCGTGGCCACGCGGCGCGTGAGGTGGATCAGCTCGTCTTCGGTGGCTGCGCTGCCCTGGGTGGAGGGGGCGGCGGCCAGCGCCGCGGTGTCCACCGGGCCGCACAGCAGGTGGGCCCAGCGCTGCTCGCGCGCGCCGGGTGCACGCGGCAGCTTCACCACCAGTGGGCCGCCCTTGTCGTCCGAGCGGTCCTGCAGCTCCTCCAGGAAAGCGTCGACCGAGGCGATGTCGAGAAACTTGTGCCAGCGCTCGGTGTTCAGGCGCAGCTCACCGGCGGTCTGCGGGCCGCGCAGCATCAGCATGCCCAGCAGCGCTGCCGACTGGTCGGGCACGCCCACGGCGCGTGTGAAGTTGTGTTCGTAGCGCGTGACGCGGCTGCCGCTGCCTTCCAGCACCATGTGCAGGCTGCGCAGGTTGTCCAGCGCTTCCAGCACCGCGGCATCGGCCAGGTTCATCACCGGCTCGCGGCTGGATTTCTGGTTGCAGCCGGTCACCAGCGCATTGAGCGTGAGCGGGTAGCTGTCGGGCACGGTGCGCGCCTTCTCCATCAGCGTGCCGAGCACACGCGCCTCGGCGGGCGAGAGCGGGCGCTGCTGAAAATCGTGGCCGCGCGGGCGGCTGGGGGCGGGGGATTGCAGGTCTGGGGTCATTACACTTCCGGGCCATGTCAGGCGTGAACAAAAACATTGTGATTCTGATCTCCGGCGGCGGCTCCAACATGGCCGCCATCGTGGAGAGGGGCAGGGCGCAGCGTTGGCAGGCACGTTTTGGCGCGCGCGTGGCGGCCGTGATCAGCAACAAGGCTGCGGCGCCGGGCCTGGCCTGGGCGAAAGACCAGGGCATCACCACCGCCGCGCTGGACCACACCGCATACGCCGACCGCGAGGCGTTCGACGCCGCCCTGGTGGCCGAAATCGACCGCCACCAGCCTGCCCTGGTGGTGCTGGCCGGCTTCATGCGCATTCTCACGCCGGGCTTCGTGCGGCACTACGAGGGGAGGCTGGTCAACATCCACCCCAGCCTGCTGCCCGCCTTCACGGGGTTGAAGACGCACCAGCGCGCCATCGAGATGGGTTGTCGCTTTGCCGGTGCCACCGTGCACCGCGTGACCAGCGAGCTGGACCACGGCGAGATCCTGGCGCAGGCCGTGGTGCCGGTGCTGCCGGGCGACACGCCCGACACCCTGGCCGAGCGGGTGCTCACGCAGGAGCATCTGATGTATCCGCTGGCCGTGGAGCGGCTGCTGCAAGCAGCCGGCTGATCAAACGCCCCTGGCGAACACCAGGCCAGCGTGTTCGCGCATGGCGTGGAACTTGATCTTCGGCCAGTTGGCCTCCACCGCGCGCAGCGTGGCCGAGTGGTCCACCAGCAGCGTGGGCGCGTCCACTGCGTCGAGTGCCACGCGGTGGCTGTTGGCGTCGATGAAACGCTTGAGCTCGTTCTCGCCGCCGTCCTCGGGTGCACAGGTGACCCAGCGCGCCACCTGGTAGGGGCTGTTCATGATGCGGGCCTTCACGCCGTACTCGTGCTCCAGCCGGTGCGCCACCACCTCGAACTGCAGCTGGCCCACGGCACCGAGCAGCAGCACCGAGCCGGCCACGGGGCGGAACACCTGGATCGCGCCTTCTTCGCCGAGCTGGGTCAGGCCGGCGCGCAGCTGTTTGCTGCGCAGCGGATCGGCCACTTCCACGCTGCGGATGATTTCCGGCGCGAAGAAGGGCAGGCCGGTGAACTGCAGGCTCTCGCCTTCGGTGAGCGTGTCGCCCAACTGAAGCACGCCGTGGTTGGGAATGCCGATGATGTCGCCGGCAAAGGCCTCGTCGAGCAGCTCGCGGCGCTGCGACAGGAAGCTCACCACGGTGTTGGGCCGCAGGTCCTTGCCGGAGCGCACGACCTTGAGCTTCATGCCACGCACGAAATGGCCGCTGGCCAGGCGCACGAAGGCAATGCGGTCGCGGTGCGCCGGGTCCATGTTGGCCTGGATCTTGAAGACCACGCCACTGAATTTGGGCTCCTCCGGCTTGACCGTGCGCTGGAGTGCGGGCCGCTCGCCGGGCGGTGGCGCCAGGTCGACCAGGGCGTCGAGCACTTCGCGCACGCCGAAATTGTTCACCGCCGAGCCGAACAGCATCGGCGTTTGCCGCCCTGCCAGAAACTCCGCTTCATCGAACGCAGGCGAGGCGCCGTCCACCAGCTCGAGCTCGTCGCGCGCCTGTTCGAATTCGGCGCCGAAGCGTTTGATGCTCTCGGGGTTGTTCAGGCCGGCCAGCACGTCTTCATTGCCACCCCGGCGTTCTTCGCCGGCGGCGAACACGCGCATCTGGTCGGTGCGGCGGTCGAACACGCCGCGGAAGGTTTTGCCCATGCCCACCGGCCAGGTGAAGGGCACCACCGTCATGCCGAGTTCTCGCTCGATCTCGTCCATCAGGTCCAGCGGTGCCTGCACTTCGCGGTCGAGCTTGTTGACGAAGGTGAGGATGGGTGTGTTGCGCGCACGGCAGACCTGCAGCAGGCGGCGCGTCTGCGGCTCCACGCCATTGCCGGCGTCGATCACCATCAACGCCGCATCCACTGCCGTCAGCACGCGGTAGGTGTCTTCGGAGAAGTCCTGGTGGCCCGGGGTGTCGAGCAGGTTGATCACGCAGTCGCGGTATTCCATCTGCATCACCGACGAGGCGACCGAGATGCCGCGCTGCTTTTCGATTTCCATCCAGTCGCTGGTGGCGTGGCGCGCGGCCTTGCGGGCCTTCACGCTGCCGGCGATGTTGATCGCGCCGGAGAACAGCAACAGCTTCTCGGTCAGCGTGGTCTTGCCGGCGTCGGGGTGGGAAATGATGGCGAAAGTGCGGCGGCGGCGCACCTGTTGGGAAAGATCGGACATAGCCCGCGATTATCTCTGGCGCGAGAAACGCGTTGCACGACCCCGTCCGTGGCCGGAGGGCGTGCCCCGGTCCAGGGATGTCGAGGATCCGGCTTTGCCGGTCCCAGGCATCGTCCCCCCGGGGGGAAGCCGCGCAGCGGCGCAGGGCGGCGACCAATTCAAGGGGTGACAATACCTCCCATGCATCCCAAAGCCCTTCTGGACGAAAGCGCCAGCCTGATCGAGCAGGTTTTTAAATTCGAACACCCCACTGACGCGGTGGTGGCCCGCCACTTCCGCGAGAACCGCTCACTCGGCCCGCGCGAGCGGGCCACCCTGTCCGACACCGTCTACGCCATCCTGCGCGAGCGCCTCAAGCTGGAATGGCTCGCGCGCTCGGGCAGCGGCTCCAAATGGCGCCGCCTGGCCATCCTGGCCTTCCCCGGTGACCGCGACTTCATCAAGAGTGCGTTGACGGAACCCGAAAAAACCTGGCTCGACCACTGCGACGCCGTCACCGACGCCGACCTGATGGCGCCACACCGCCACAACCTGCCGGAATGGCTGGCCACGGCCCTGCGCGAGCAGGTGGGCGACGAATTCGACGCCCTGGTCCACAGCCTGAGCCAGCCGGCGGCGCTGGATCTGCGCGTCAATGCGCTCAAGGCCAAACGCGAGCCGGTGCTGGCCGCGCTCAAGGTCGCTGGGCTGACCGCCCAGGCCACGCCCTATTCCCCGCTCGGCGTGCGCCTGCAGGGCAAGCCCTCGCTGGCCAAGCTGCCGGCCTTCGTGCAGGGTGAGGTGGAGGTGCAGGACGAGGGCTCGCAACTGCTGGCCCTGCTGCTGGACGCCAAGCGCGGCGAGATGGTGGTCGATTTCTGCGCCGGCGCCGGCGGCAAGACCCTGGCCATCGGCGCGGCCATGCGCAACAGCGGCCGTCTCTACGCCTTCGACACCTCCGGCCACCGGCTGGACGCGCTCAAGCCGCGCCTGGCGCGCAGCGGCCTGTCCAACGTGCACCCGGTGGCGATTGCCCACGAGCGCGACGAGCGCATCAAGCGCCTGGCCGGCAAGATCGACCGCGTGCTGGTGGATGCCCCGTGCTCCGGCCTGGGCACGCTGCGCCGGAGCCCCGATCTGAAATGGCGCCAGACCCCGGCTACGGTGGCCGCCCAGGCCGAGCTGCAGCAGGCCATCCTGCACAGCGCGGCCCGCCTGCTCAAACCGGGTGGCCGGCTGGTCTATGCCACCTGCAGCCTGCTGACGCAGGAAAACGAGGCCGTTGCCGAAGCCTTCGGGCAGGCGCACCCGGACTTCGAAGCCGTGCCGGTGGCCGAGTTGCTGGCGTCGGCACATGTGGGGGAAGCCAACACCCTGACAGCCGGTGAAAACGGTGTTTGGCTGCGTTTGTGGCCTCATCGGCACGCAACTGACGGCTTTTTTGCAGCCGTCTGGCGGAAAAAGGCTTGAAAAAGCGCCTCCTGCCCTGCTTATAAGGCCGGGTTTTCACATCATGGGCCCGGGGTTTGGTGAATTGCCACCCCGCCCGTAAAATCCATGGGTTTGCTGGCCCTCCCCGCCCCTGGGCCAGCGTGTGCGTGTCGGACACCTTCGGGCGGTCTATAGGAACTCAATGTCTTCTTCTTTTTCCGTTCTGTGGGATGGTCTGATCCAGTTTCTGGCGCAGGGCATCACCGGTGCCGCCTGGTGGCAGGTGCTTATCGTGGCCCTGGTGTTCACGCACATCACGATCGCCAGCGTCACCATCTACCTGCACCGCCATTCCGCGCACCGCTCGCTGGACCTGCACCCGATTGCATCGCACTTCTTCCGCTTCTGGCTGTGGATGACCACCGGCATGGTGACCAAGGAGTGGACCGCCATCCACCGCAAGCACCACGCCAAGTGTGAGCACGAAGGTGACCCGCACAGCCCGCACATCTTCGGCATCAAGAAGGTGTTCTACGAAGGTGCCGAGCTGTACCGCGCCGAAGCCAAGAACGCCGAAACCATCGAACGTTACGGCCACAACACGCCGAACGACTGGGTCGAGAAGCATTTCTACACCGGTCGCTCGCGCTTGGGCGTGAGCCTGATGCTGATCATCAACGTGTCGCTGTTCGGCGTGCTGGGCCTTTCGGTCTGGGCCTTGCAGATGGCCTGGATCCCGATCACCGCCGCCGGCATCATCAACGGCATCGGTCACTGGTGGGGTTACCGCAACTTCGAGGCCACCGACGGCAGCACCAACGTGTCGCCCTGGGGCATCATCATCGGCGGCGAAGAGCTGCACAACAACCACCACACCTACCCGACTTCGGCCAAGCTGTCGGTCAAGCCCTACGAGTTCGACATCGGCTGGATGTACATCTCCATGATGAAGGCCGTGGGTCTGGCTTCGGTGAAGAAGGTGCCGCCGAAGATGGCGTATGGCGCCGTGCGCCCGGTGGCCGATGAAAAGACGCTCGAAGCGATCATCGCCAACCGCTACGAAGTGATGGCAGGTTATGCGCTGGAGATGCGTGCCGCCTGCAAGCACGAACTCCAGGCGCTGAAGCAACGCCGTGGCGACGCCACCGTGTTGCAGGCCGCGCGCCGCTGGCTGCACCGCGACGACGACAAGGTGCCGGCCAGCGTCAAGCCCCAATTGGCCCAGGTGCGTGCCGAGCACCCGGTGCTCGACAAGATGGTGACGATGCGCGAAGAGCTGCGCGCTCTGTGGTCCAGCACCAATGCCACTCGCGAGCAGCTTGCCATCGACCTGCAGGCCTGGTGCCGCCGTGCCGAAGAGAGTGGCATCGCAGCCCTGCGCGACTTCTCGATCCGCCTGCGCTCCGCATACGCCTGATCGATCTCCAGCCGGCCGCAGCTGCCCCGGACAAAAAATGCCACCCCGAGGGTGGCATTTTTTTTGGCTATCGATCCGGTGTGGGTGCACCGTGATTCGAGCGCGCACAAAAAAGCCGCTGGTGACAGCGGCTTTTTTGCGGGGAAAACGCTCGATTACTTGAGCTTGATTTCCTTGTAGTCCACGTGCTTGCGGGCCTTGGGATCAAATTTCTTGATCAGCATCTTGTCCGGCGTGGTCTTCTTGTTCTTGGTGGTGGTGTAGAAATGGCCGGTTCCAGCAGTGGATTCCAGCTTGATCTTCTCGCGTGCGCCTTTGGTTGCCATGTGTGGTTCTCCTTAAGCTTGACCGCGTGCGCGCAGGTCGGCGAGCACGGCGTCAATGCCGTTTTTGTCGATCAGGCGCAGGGCGGCACCGGAGACGCGCAGACGCACCCAGCGGTTTTCGCTTTCGACCCAGAAACGGCGGTATTGCAGGTTCGGCAGGAACCGGCGCTTGGTTTTGTTGTTGGCGTGGGAAACATTGTTCCCGACCATGGGCTTCTTGCCCGTGACTTCGCAGACGCGTGCCATGAGGACACTCCGATCATTAAACAGCTGCTGGCCGCGAACCGGAGGGGTCTCCGTGTTGGGCGCATCAGCCTCACCTCGCCAGGAAAGGGTGGCGGTAACCCGAATCTGCTTCGTGCCCGGGCAAGCCGGTAAATCTCAGCAAAGCCCGCAATTATAGCCAGCTGGCGGATTTGGCCGCCAGCTGGGCCGAAAAAAACGCGTTCAGGCGGCGTTTTGTTCGAGAAAACGCTGGGCGTCGAGTGCGGCCATGCAGCCGGTGCCGGCGCTGGTGATGGCCTGGCGGTAGACGTGGTCCTGTACGTCACCCGCGGCGAACACGCCGGGCACGCTGGTCATGGTGGCCATGCCCTGCAGGCCCGAGCGGGTCGTGATGTAGCCGTCCTTCATGTCCAGCTGGCCCTTGAAGATGTCGGTGTTGGGCTGGTGGCCGATGGCGATGAAGCAGCCCTTGAGGTTCAGCTCTTCATGGGCGCCGGTCTGCACGTTTTTCAGACGCACGCCGGTCACGCCGGTCTGGTCACCCAGTACTTCGTCCAGCGTGCTGTGCAGCTTGAGTTCGATCTTGCCGGCTGCGACCTTGTCCATCAGCTTGTCGACCAGGATGGCTTCGGCCTTGAAGGTGTCACGGCGATGCACCAGGGTGACCTTGCTGGCGATGTTGGACAGGTAAAGCGCTTCTTCCACCGCGGTGTTGCCGCCGCCGACGACGCTGACTTCCTGCCCACGGTAGAAGAACCCGTCGCAGGTGGCGCAGCCCGAGACACCTTTGCCCATGAAGGCCTCTTCGGAGGGCAGGCCAATGTACTTGGCCGAGGCGCCGGTGGCGATGATCAGGGCGTCGCAGCTGTATTCGCCGCTGTCGCCCTTGAGCACGAAGGGGCGCTGGCTGAAATCGACCGCATTGATGTGGTCGAAGATGATTTCGGTCTTGAAACGCTCGGCGTGTGCCAGAAAACGTTGCATGAGGTCGGGGCCCTGCACGCCCTCGGCGTCGGCGGGCCAGTTGTCCACGTCGGTCGTGGTCATGAGTTGGCCGCCCTGGGCGATGCCGGTGATGAGCACCGGGTTGAGGTTGGCGCGCGCGGCGTAAACGGCGGCGGTGTAGCCGGCAGGGCCGGAGCCCAGAATAAGGACTTTCGCGTGTTTCATGTTACAAGCCCGATCGGTTTCAAGGCCAAGTGGTTTAGAGTAAGCGGCTATATAAGAGCGGTAGAAGGAAAAAACAGTCCTTTATGTCGCCCCAAGTGTGCCGATCATTGTATGGAAGAGCGCCCTCCGCGCTGTTGCAAGCTAGGAATACACGCATGTCCCTCCTGTCCAATCTGGACCTGATCCGTCGGGTTCCGCTGTTCTCCACCCTGACGCAGGCGCAGGCCGAAGCCGTGGCCGATTCTGTGGTCAAGCGGCGCTTCAAGCGCGGCGAGTGCATCGTCGAACAGGGCAAGAAGTCGAACGCGCTGGCCATCGTGCTGACCGGCCGTGCCCGCGTGGTGACCACCGACAGCCGCGGCCGGGAGGTGATTCTGGCCACCATGAACCCGGGCGACTATGTGGGCGAAATGAGCCTGATCGACAACCAGCCGCATTCGGCGACGGTGCGCGCCGAGGTGCAGACCGACGTGCTGATCCTGGGCCGTACCGAATTCGCACGCTGCCTGCCCGAAAATACGTCCATGGCCTACGCGGTCATGAAGGGTCTGGTGCAGCGCCTGCGCCACGCCGATCGCAAGATCGAGTCCCTGGCCCTGATGGATGTGTATGGCCGCGTGGCGCGTGCGCTGCTCGAGTTTGCGCAGCCCGACAAGGATGGGCAGCTGGTCATCAAGGACCGTGTCTCGCGCCAGGACGTGGCCAAGATGATCGGCGCCTCGCGTGAAATGGTCAGCCGGGTCATGAAGGACCTGGAAGACCGCGGCTTCATCGAAGTCACCGAAGACGGCAGCACGGTCATCAAGGAACGCCTCAACTCGCTGGGCTGATCGACCCAGGCTGCGGCCTGTGGCACACCGCCGCAGCGTGTTACCGGAGGTGTTCCCCACGGGCTGGACGGGCCGACGCATGGGGTAAGCTAGCCGCTGGAATTCAGCGAGGCCTATGACTTATTCACTCAACACCCTCAACGCCGACCGCACGACCGCCGGCCCGACGGGGGTGTCCCGCTTTGCGCAGGAAATCGGCCTGGTGCTGGGGGCCGCCGCTCTGGCGTTCTGGCTGTTGGCGCTGTTGAGCCACTCCCTGGCCGATCCGGCCTGGAGCACCACCGGCACCGGCTCCGAGGTCGGCAACTGGGGTGGCCGCCTCGGCGCCTTGCTGTCTGACGGCAGCTATTACCTGATGGGCTTCTCGGTCTGGTGGCTGTTCATGGCCGGCGTGCGCGCCTGGTTGTCCACCCTCGCGCGCTGGATTCGTGGCGCGCAAAGCGGTGACGACGAAGCCCCCGCTGGCGACCGCCTCTGGCACCGCCCCTGGGCGCGGCGCGCGCTGTTCTGGCTGGCGCTGTTCACCCTGATGGCGGCCAGCACGGTGCTGGAATGGAGCCGCCTGTACCGCTTGGAAGCCCTGTTGCCCGACCACGCCGGTGGTGTGCTGGGCCATGCGCTGGGCCCGGCCGCCATGCGCTGGCTGGGCTTTACCGGCTCGGCGCTGGCCATGCTGGCGCTGCTGCTGGTCTGCCTGCCCACCGTGTTCCGTTTTTCCTGGGGCCACTGGGCCGAAGAGCTGGGTGTGATGCTGGACGGCTGGTTCGTTGCCCGGCGCGAGAAACGTGAGGCGGTGGAAGACCAGCGCATCGGTGAGAAGGCCGCGCGCGAGCGCGAAGAGGTGGTGAAGGTCGAGCGGGTGGAAATCGAGGAGCATCACCCGACGCCGGTGGTGATCGAACCCACGCTGGTGGATGTGCCCAAGAGCGAGCGTGTCGCCAAGGAGCGCCAGAAGCCCTTGTTCACCGAACTGCCGGACAGCAAGCTGCCGCAGGTGGACCTGCTGGACAGTGCGCCCACGCACCAGGTCGGCGTGGACAGCCAGACGCTGGAGATGACCAGCCGCCTGATCGAGAAAAAGCTCAAGGACTTCGGCGTCGAGGTGCGGGTGGTGGCGGCTGCGCCTGGGCCGGTGATCACGCGTTACGAAATCGAGCCTGCCACGGGTGTGAAGGGTTCGCAGATCGTCAATCTCGGTCGTGATCTGGCGCGCTCCCTGTCGCTGATTTCGATCCGGGTGATCGAAACCATCCCGGGCAAGAACCTGATGGCGCTGGAGTTGCCCAACGCCAAGCGCCAGACCATCAAGCTGAGCGAGATCCTGGGCTCGCAGGTCTACAACGACGCCAAGTCCATGTTGACCATGGGCCTGGGCAAGGACATCGGCGGCCAGCCCATCGTGGCCGACCTCGCCAAGATGCCGCACTGCCTGGTGGCCGGTACCACCGGTTCGGGCAAGTCGGTTGGTATCAACGCGATGATCCTGTCGCTGCTCTACAAGGCCGATGCGCGCGACGTGCGCCTGCTGCTGATCGACCCGAAGATGCTGGAGATGAGCGTCTACGAAGGCATCCCGCACCTGCTCGCACCGGTGGTGACGGACATGAAGCACGCGGCCAACGGCCTGAACTGGTGCGTGGCCGAGATGGAGAAGCGCTACAAGCTGATGAGCAAGATGGGCGTGCGCAACCTCGCCGGCTTCAACACCAAGATCGACGAGGCCACCGCGCGTGGCGAGATCATCGGCAACCCGTTCAGCCTCACGCCCGAACAGCCCGAGCCGCTGGAGCGCCTGCCCTACATCGTGGTGGTGATCGACGAACTGGCCGACCTGATGATGGTGGTGGGCAAGAAGATCGAAGAGCTGATCGCCCGCCTGGCGCAGAAAGCGCGTGCCGCCGGCATCCACCTGATACTGGCCACCCAGCGCCCTAGCGTGGACGTGATCACCGGCCTGATCAAGGCCAACATTCCCACGCGCCTGTCGTTCCAGGTGAGCAGCAAGATCGACAGCCGCACCATCCTTGACCAGATGGGCGCCGAGAGCCTGCTGGGCATGGGTGACATGTTGTACATGCCGTCGGGCACCGGCTTCCCGGTGCGGGTGCACGGCGCTTTCGTGAGCGACGACGAGGTGCACCGCGTGGTGGCCTACCTGAAAGAGCAGGGCGGGGAACCCAACTACATCGACGGTGTGCTCGAAGGCGGCACGGGTGATGGCGAGGGCGGCGACCTGTTCGGTGAAGGCGGTGGCGACGGCAACGGCGAAAAGGACGCGCTCTACGACCAGGCGGTGGAGATCGTCATCAAGGACCGCAAGGCCAGCATCTCTTACGTGCAGCGCAAGCTCAAGATCGGCTACAACCGCGCCGCGCGCCTGCTGGAGGACATGGAGAACGCCGGCCTGGTCAGCGCGCTCACGTCCAGCGGCCAGCGCGACATCCTGGTGCCCTCACGCAACGAATGAGGCCACGAGTGAAGCCCGTTGCGTTGGTGTGCAACCAAGTCGGCTTTACCGGGTCAGACCTTCCATGATCAAGCTCAAAGCCATCCTCACTTCCGCCGCTCTGGCGCTGACCGCTTTCGCCGCCCAGGCCGACGGCCTGCAGGACCTGGAGAAGTTCCTGCAATCGGTGAACAGCGGCAAGTCCAGCTTCACCCAGGTCGTCACCTCGCCCAAGCGCGCCAGCGACACGGTGGCGCGCAGCAAGACCTCCAGCGGCAGCTTCGAGTTCCTGCGTCCCAACCGCTTCCGGTTTGTCTACAACAAACCGTTCGAGCAGACCATCGTGGCCGACAGCCAGACCCTGTGGCTCTACGACGTGGACCTGAACCAGGTGACCTCGCGCCCGCAGAAAGACGCCCTGGGCAGCACCCCCGCCGCGCTGATCGCGTCCGGCACGGACATCAAGGGCCTGTCGGCCGCCTTCGAACTCAAGGCCGGGCCGGCACAGGACGGCACGGAATGGGTCGAAGCCAGGCCGAAAGACCGCAACGGCCAGCTGCAGAGCGTGCGCGTCGGCTTTCGCCAGGGCCAGCTGGCGGTGCTCGACATCCAGGACAGCCTGGGCCAGCGCTCGGTGCTCACCTTCAACGACTGGCAGGCCAACCCGGCCTTGAAAACGGCGGACTTCACGTTCCAGCCACCGGCCGGTGCTGCCGTGATCAAGCCTTGAGCCGGGCGTGACCGCTCCCGCACCGCACAACACCGTGGCCGATCTGTTTGCACAAGCGCCCGTGGCGCCGTTGGCCGAAGCGCTGCGACCCCGGGTGCTGGACGAGGTGGTCGGCCAGTCGCACCTGCTCGGTGAGGGCAAACCTCTGCGGCTGGCGTTCCAGTCGGGCAAAGCCCATTCGATGATCTTCTGGGGCCCGCCCGGCGTCGGCAAGACCACGCTGGCACGCCTGACCGCCAACGCCTTCGGCAGCGAGTTCATCGCCCTGTCGGCGGTGTTCTCGGGCGTCAAGGACATTCGCGCCGCGATGGAGCAGGCGCAGCAGTACCTGGCGCAGGGCCGGCACACCATCCTGTTCGTGGACGAAATCCACCGCTTCAACAAGTCGCAGCAGGACGCGCTGTTGCCGCACGTGGAGTCGGGCCTGTTCACCTTCATCGGGGCCACCACCGAAAACCCCTCGTTCGAGGTCAACTCGGCCTTGTTGTCGCGCGCCCAGGTCTATGTGCTGAAGTCGCTGACCGATGACGAGCTCAAGCAGCTGCTGCAGCGCGCGCAAGAGAAGGCGATCGGGCATCTGCGGTTCGACGACAAGGCTGTGGACACCCTGGTCGGTTATGCCGATGGCGATGCGCGGCGTTTTCTGAACCTGCTGGAGCAGTGCAACACCGCGGCCGGTGCGGCCGGCATCACGCACATCGACGCCGAGTTCATCAGCAACGCGCTGAGCCTGAACGCGCGCCGCTTCGACAAGGGTGGCGACAACTTCTATGACCAGATCTCGGCCCTGCACAAATCCGTGCGCGGCTCCAGCCCCGACGGTGCCCTGTACTGGCTGTGCCGCATGCTCGACGGCGGGGCGGATGCACGTTACCTGTCGCGGCGCATCGTGCGCATGGCCTGGGAAGACATCGGCCTGGCCGATCCGCGCGCCTTGCAGATCGCCAACGACGCCGCACTCACCTACGAGCGCCTGGGCAGCCCGGAAGGCGAGCTGGCGCTGGCGCAGGCGGTGATCTACCTGGCCGCGGCGCCCAAGAGCAACGCCGGCTACAACGCCTACAACCAGGCCCGGGTCTTCGTGAAGCAGGACAAGAGCCGCGAGGTGCCGGTGCACCTGCGCAACGCCCCGACCAAGCTGATGAAGGAACTGGGCTACGGCCACGAGTACCGTTACGCCCACGACGAGCCGAACGCCTACGCGGCCGGCGAAACCTACCTGCCCGACGGCATGCAAGACCCCGGCTGGTACCAGCCGGTGCCGAGGGGGCTGGAGGTGAAGATCGGCGAGAAGCTGGCCGTGCTGAAAAAGTGGGACGAAGAGGCTGGTAAAGCCTGAGGGCTGGGGCGTCTCGTCCGCCTGCGCGCGGGGCGGATGGGAATCAAAGGATCGGTGTACATGCCGGACTGCTACCATCTGGCGCGCTGCTCTTCATCCCCTAACGCAGCGGTTTTGAGCTGCGACGCACTCCATCGGCATGGGTCCATGCATCTGGTCGCGCCGATCAGGCCAACCCTTCTCACCCGTCAACGATTCGCCATGGAAAACGTCGCCCCCCGTCCTGAAGATCTTTTCCACGAATCGCCCAAGGTCCGGCACCGCTATCTGCTGCTGAGCCCGATCCCGACTTTCGTGGACAAGGCCGGTGGCATCTGGCTGGATGACCTGTGGCACAAGGACTTCGCCAGACATTTCCCCTACATCGAGCAGCTCACACTCGCATCGCCGGTTGTGCCCTTGACCGAAGAGACCGGGCTCAGCCCGCTGCAGGCCGATCTGGCGGAGCGCCTGACCCTGGTGGCCTTGCCCTCATCTACCTCGTTTGCACAGGCGATCAAGGATTTGCCACGGCTGAGTGGCCAGTTGTGGAAGGCTGTGGGGTCTTGTGACATCCTGCACTCCAGTGTGGTGGGTTGGCCCATCCCGCCCGGCTGGATCGGCAACTCCATCGCGCTCATGAGGCGCAAGAAGCTGGTGATGGTGGTGGAGTCCGCGCCCTGGCGGCGTTTTGATGCCGTTGCCACATCGTTCAAACACCGGCTTCGCAACTCGATCAACGAATACCTGGCCAAGTTCTTTGTCGGTGCGGCGGACATCACCTTCGTCACGCACCCGGGCTACGAAACCTCGTTTCGCAAACACCCTGACGACAAGATCTACGTGACCCCGGCGTCCTGGATCGATGCGGCGAACATCCTGTCGTCTTCGGTGGCGGCTGCGCAATGGCAGCAGAAGTCGGGCGAGCCTGTGCGGTTCCTGTTTGCCGGCCGGCTTCATCCGCACAAGGGCGTGGCCGTTCTGCTGGAGGCGCTGGCCCTGGCGGACCAGGAGGGCGTGCATGTGGCGGTCGACTTCATTGGCGAAGGCGAGCTGCGCGAACAGATCGTTGCCACGGCCGCACGTTTGAAGACGGTGAAGATCCGCGCCCTGGAGCCGGTTTCGTACGGCGAGGCGTTCATGGGTCTTCTGCAGCAGTACCACGCGGTCATCGTGCCGAGTGTCAGCGACGAACAGCCGCGCATCATTTTTGATGCGTTCTCGCAGGCCGTTCCCCTGGTGGCTTCGAACACGCTGGGCCTGAGTTCCTATATCAGCGACGAAGGCAACGGATTCCTGTGCCCACCAGGCGATGTAGCTGGCCTGAAGGATGTGCTGGTGCGCCTGACGCACAACCCTGCGACGCTGCGAGATGCGGGGCTGAGGGCTCGCGAGAGTGCCTCCCGGTACACCCACGAAGCCATGCATGCCCACCGCCACAAGCTGCTGTTGCAAGCGTTTGGCTGAATGTGACCGGCTCGATGGCGGGTGTGCCGCCGCGCGCAAAGCCGTGCCAACTCAATAAGTTGCGCGGGCGCAAGCCACCTCAAAATCAAAATAACTAATGCACCTGCATTCGTGCTGATGTGCGTTGAGGAGCCCGCTCTAAAACCAGGGTAAACCCCTGACGGGTAAGGGCTTACACGCATGGGAGCCCAAAAACGCGTCATTACAATCCGTCCACCAACCTGCGGGCAGTCCTGTTTCAGGGGCATGTCTGGCGGGTTTTTTGCTAGGTTGAAGCAACCTGAGCCACAAGCGTTTTCTGGCCTGTCACATACACGGAGAATCTTTCATGGACGTTTTGCTTCAGCAGATCATCAACGGTCTGGTGCTGGGCAGCATGTACGCCCTGGTGGCCTTGGGCTACACCATGGTGTACGGGATCATCGGCCTCATCAACTTTGCGCACGGTGACGTGCTGATGGTGGGCGCCCTGACCAGCTGGACCGTCATCGGCTGGATGACCAGCGCATCCACCGGGTTGCCCACCTGGATGATCCTGTTCCTGGCCACGGTCATCGCCATGGTGATCTGCGCCACGCTCAACTTCTCGATCGAGAAACTCGCCTACCGGCCGCTGCGCAACTCCAACCGGTTGGCGCCGCTGATCACCGCCATCGGTATGTCGCTGCTGCTGCAGACATTCGCCATGATCATCTGGGCGCCCAACCCCAAGTCCTATCCCTCGATGCTCTCGCGCTCTCCGATTGAAGTGGGCGGCGCGGTCATCTCGGTGACGCAGGTCGTCATCCTGGCCACCACGGCCGTCACGCTGGCCTTCCTCATGTGGCTGGTCAACCGCACCAATCTGGGACGCGCCATGCGCGCCACCGCCGAGAACCCGCGGGTGGCGGCGCTCATGGGCATCAAGCCCGACACGGTCATCTCCGCCACCTTCATCATCGGCGCCATGCTCGCGGCCATCGCGGGTGTGATGTGGGCTTCCAACTACGGCACGGTGCAGCACGCCATGGGCTTCATGCCCGGCCTCAAGGCTTTTGTGGCGGCGGTCATGGGGGGCATCGGCAACCTCGCCGGTGCGGTGGTCGGGGGCATTGCCCTGGGCCTGATCGAATCGTTGGGTGCCGGTTACCTGGGCAAGCTCACCGGTGGTGTGCTGGGCAGCCAGTACACCGACATCTTCGCTTTCATCGTGCTGGCCATCGTGCTCACGCTGCGCCCTTCGGGCCTGCTGGGTGAACGTGTGGCGGACCGAGCCTGATCGCCAGGGAGAAACACCATGATGAACACCAAAACCGGCAAGCTGATCGCCTTCGTGCTCGCCGCAGTGGCCCTGTTGCTGCTGCCCATCATCCTGCAATCGACCGGCAGCAACTCCTGGGTGCGCATTGTCGATATCGCACTCATGTATGTGCTGTTGGCCCTGGGTCTGAACATCGTGGTCGGCTACGCCGGCCTGCTGGATCTGGGCTACATCGCCTTCTTCGCCGTTGGGGCCTACGTGTTTGCCTTGCTCGGTTCGCCCCACCTGGCCGACACCTTCCCGGCCATCAAGGCGATGTTCCCCAACGGACTGCACTACAGCATCTGGTGGGTGATGATCCTCGCGGCGGTGGTTGCGGGCGTGGTCGGCATGATCTTGGGCGCCCCCACGCTCAAGCTGCGCGGCGACTACCTGGCCATCATCACGCTGGGCTTCGGCGAGATCATTCGCATCTTCCTGCTCAACATGGACCGTCCGGTGAACATCACCAACGGCCCCAAGGGCATCAGCCAGATCGACACCATCTCGGTCTTTGGGCTGGACCTCGGCAAGCGCCTGACCATTGGCGACTTCACCTTCCAGCCGGTCACGCTCTACTACTACCTGTTCCTGTTCTTCGTGATCCTGGCGATCATCATCTCGTACCGCCTGCAGGATTCGCGCATTGGCCGCGCCTGGATGGCCATCCGCGAAGACGAAATCGCCGCCAAGGCCATGGGCCTGAACACGCGCAACCTCAAGCTGCTGGCCTTCGGCATGGGTGCTTCCTTCGGTGGTGTCTCCGGCGTGTTGTTCGCTTCGTTCCAGCGTTTCGTGTCGCCCGAATCCTTCTCGCTGATGGAGTCGATCATGGTCGTGGCCATGGTGGTGCTGGGTGGAATCGGCCACATCCCGGGCGTGGTGCTCGGCGCCTTGCTGCTGGCCGGCCTGCCCGAGCTGCTGCGCCACGTGGCGCACCCGCTCACCGCCATGACCGACGGCCGCCTGGCACCGGAAATCCTGCGCCAGCTGCTGATTGCGCTGGCCATGGTGGTGGTGATGTTGCTTCGCCCCAAAGGCTTGTGGCCCGCGCCCGAGCATGGCAAGTCCCTGTCCAAGTGAGCGGAGAATCCAGATGACCGACACGATTCTCAAAGTGGCGAACGTCTCCAAGCGCTTCGGTGGCCTGCAGGCCCTGAGCGATGTGGGCATCGAAATCAAACGCGGCCAGGTCTATGGCCTGATCGGCCCCAACGGCGCCGGCAAGACCACCTTCTTCAACGTGCTGACCGGGCTGTACACGCCCGACAGCGGATCCTTCGAGCTCGCGGGCAAGGCCTACACGCCAACCGCCGTGCACGAAGTGGCCAAGGCCGGCATCGCTCGCACCTTCCAGAACATTCGCCTGTTCGCCGAAATGACGGCACTGGAAAACGTGATGGTGGGCCGCCATGTGCGCACCCACTCGGGCCTGATCGGCGCCGTGCTGCGCACGCCCGGCTTCAAGCGCGAGGAGACGGCGATCCGCGAGCGGGCGCGCGAGCTGCTGGCCTATGTGGGCATCGAGAAGCTGGCCGAGTACAAGTCGCGCACGCTGAGCTACGGTGACCAGCGCCGGCTCGAGATCGCTCGCGCCCTGGCGACCGACCCGCAGCTGATCGCGCTGGACGAACCCGCTGCCGGCATGAACGCGACCGAAAAGGTGCAGCTGCGCGAACTGATCGACCAGATCCGCAAGGACGACCGCACCATCCTGTTGATCGAACACGACGTGAAGCTGGTGATGGGCCTGTGCGACCGCGTCACCGTGCTCGACTACGGCAAACAACTGGCCTCGGGCTCCCCCGCCGACGTGCAAAAGGACCCGAAGGTGATCGAGGCCTATCTCGGCACCGGTGGTCACTGACATGGCCCAGCCACGCGCCGCTTCGCGTCACCCCCTTCAGGGGGCCGCATCTGCGGCCCGGCAAGGCCGGTTCCGCGATGCTCTGGTTTGACGTCCCTCGCGCCGGATCGCGCAACGAACAGGAAATCACATGGCAAACACACTTCTCAAAATCAGCGGTCTGAAGGTGGCGTATGGCGGCATCAAGGCCGTCAAGGGCGTCGACCTCGAAGTGCGCGAAGGCGAGCTGATCTCGCTCATCGGCTCCAACGGCGCCGGCAAGACCACCACGATGAAGGCCGTCACCGGTTCGCTGGCATTCGAGGCTGGCGACATCGAGTACATGGGCAAGAGCATCAAGGGCAAGGGTGCCTGGGACCTGGTGAAACAGGGCCTGGCCATGGTGCCGGAAGGCCGCGGCGTGTTCACGCGCATGACCATCACCGAGAACCTGCAGATGGGCGCCTACATCCGCACCGACAAGGCCGGCATTGCGCACGACATCGACAAGATGTTCGGCATCTTCCCGCGCCTGCGCGAACGCAAGGACCAGCTCGCCGGCACCATGAGCGGTGGCGAGCAGCAGATGCTGGCGATGGCGCGCGCACTGATGAGCCAGCCCAAGGTGCTGTTGCTCGACGAGCCGTCCATGGGCCTGTCGCCCATCATGGTGGACAAGATCTTCGAGGTCGTGCGCGACGTGTCGGCCCAGGGCGTGACCATTCTGCTGGTGGAACAGAACGCCCGCCGCGCCCTGCAGATCGCCGACCGAGGTTACGTGATGGACTCGGGCGAAATCATCATGACCGGCATCGGCCGCGAGATGCTCGACGACCCCAAGGTGCGCGCCGCCTACCTCGGCGAATAAAGCGGCTCACGCGACGGCGCGATGCCGGCGCGAGGTGCCCCATCCAGGGCACCCGAGGATCCGGCTTTGCCGGCCCCAGGGTGCGCCCCTCTTGAGGGCGCGCGCGCATCAGCGCGGCGGGGGGGCACCTAAAACTACAATCCCGGGTTGCGCACCGCGGTGCCCAACCCATTTTTCATTCATGACCCAAGCCCAAACTCCCCCCCACGCCGAGACCGGCGCGCCCGCCGCGCAGGACGAAAACCAGCTCATCGCCGAACGCCGCGAGAAGCTCAAGGCCCTGCGCGAAGCGCAGAAACAGGGGCAGGGCGTGGCGTTCCCCAACGACTTCAAGCCTGCCCACAAGGCGGCCGAGCTGGCCGAGCAGTTTGGTGAGAGCAGCAAGGAGGCGCTGGAAGCCACACCGGCACCGGCCAGCGTGGCGGGCCGGATGATGCTCAAGCGCGTCATGGGCAAGGCCAGTTTCGCCACCCTGCAGGACACCTCGGGCCGCATCCAGGTTTACGTCAGCCGCGATGCGGTGGGCGAAGCGGTGTACGCCGCGTTCAAGCACTGGGACCTGGGCGACATCATCGGCGTGGAAGGCAAGCTCATGCGCACGCGCACGGGCGAGCTCACCATCGAGGCCAGCCAGATACGCCTGCTGACCAAGAGCCTGCGCCCGCTGCCCGACAAGTTCCACGGCATTGCGGACCAGGAAATCAAGTACCGCCAGCGCTACGTGGACCTCATCATGGACGAGTCCGCGCGCCAGCGTTTTGCCGCACGCAGCAAGTCGCTCACGGCCATCCGCGACTTCATGGTGGAGCACGGTTTCCTCGAAGTGGAAACGCCGATGCTGCACCCCATCCCCGGCGGTGCCAACGCCAAGCCGTTCAAGACCCACCACAACGCGCTCGACCAGGAGATGTTCCTGCGCATCGCGCCCGAGCTGTACCTCAAGCGCCTGCTGGTGGGCGGTTTCGACCGCGTGTTCGAGATCAACCGCAACTTCCGCAACGAAGGCATCAGCGTCCGCCACAACCCCGAGTTCACCATGATGGAGTTCTACGCGGCGTACTGGAACTACCAGGACCTGATGGACTTCAACGAGCAGCTGATCCGCCACGTGGTGCGCCAGGTGCGCGGTGACGAGCCGCTGACCTACCAGGGCAAACCGGTGGACGTGCTGTCGCCTTTCGAGCGCCTGACGATCCGCGAAGCCATCCTGAAATACACCGAAGCCGGCGACAACGTGGACGATGTGGCCTGGCTGCAGGCGCAGCTGAAGAAGCTCGGCATGACGGAGGAGAAGCACCAGCTCTCCAGCCGCAGCTTGCCCAGCCTGCAGGTGCTGTACTTTGAAGAGAAGGTCGAAGACAAGCTCTGGAACCCGACCTTCATCATGGACCACCCGACCGAGATCTCGCCGCTGGCGCGCGCCAACGACGCCAACCCGGCGGTGACCGAGCGCTTCGAGCTCTACATCACCGGGCGCGAGTTCGGCAACGCCTTCTCCGAGCTGAACGACGCCGAAGACCAAGCCGCGCGTTTCCAGGCGCAGGTGTCGGCCAAGGATGGTGGCGACGAAGAAGCCATGTACTACGACGCCGATTACATCCGCGCGCTCGAGTACGGCATGCCACCGGCCGGCGGCTGCGGCATCGGCATCGACCGCCTGATGATGCTGCTGACCGACAGCCCCAGCATCCGCGACGTGATCCTGTTCCCTGCGTTGCGCCGGGAGGTTTGAAGAGGCTCCCCCTGCGCCGCTGACGCGGCTTCCCCCTCTCTTGCGCGCCTTCGGCGCTGGGAGGGGGACGGCAGCTTAGGCCGGCGAAGCCGGACCCTTGCTGCCCCTGGTCTGGCGTTGTCTCTTTCGTGATGGGTCGCACTCCGGCAGTGTGCGCACTCCCCCTGCGCCGCCGGTCACACACCGGCTGAGCCGCTGCCTAGGAATTCAACTTCAGGATCGCCTTGCGCGGGTCCTTGCGAAGTGTGTCCATGGCACCTTGCAGCCAGTCCAGGTGGGCCTGGGCGTCCTGCTGCAGGTCCTGCGCCGGATCGGGCAGCAGCGCCACCACGATCTTGAACTTCAGGGTGCTGCCCACCGGCAGTTGCGCCGACGGCCGTAGGCCACCGGCGACGATGCTGGTGGCGGCCGCCAGAGCCTGCCCCTCGCGCACCGGGCCTTCCAGCAGCAGCGCCAGGGTGCTGTCGTCCACGCGGCTGGCGGCATCCACGTCGCGTGCCACCGAACGCAGCAGCGAGCCGGTGATCACCAGCGCGCGGTCGGCCACCTCGCGTCCGTGCTGTTCGACAAACCAGGTGTGGTTGTCCAGTGCGATCAGCAGCAGCGCGCTGCGGTGCTCGTAGCGCTGCGCACGCACCAGGCTTTCGTGCAGGCGCAGCATGAAGTTGTGCCGGTTGCTCAGGCCGGTGAGGGGCTCTGTGAGCGCCAGGGCGCGGGCGCGGGCCTGTGCCTCGTGCTGCTGGGACGAGCGCTGCAGCAGGCCATAGATCAACAGGGGCGCCTCGATGGCGGCGGCGATGGCCATGCCGTACTGCGACAGGAACCCGGAAGACAGCAGCCCGAAGTTGCGCAGCACAGGTAACGCACCGGCCAGCAGGATCGGCAGCATGCCCAGCGCGATCCAGCGCACCCAGCGGTCACCGGTGCGCCAGGCGGGCCAGAGCATGGCGTAGACCAGCAGCATGGTCAGCGCCCCGAGCGTGGTGACGGCCAGCAAGCTGCCGTCGCTGGGCGCGATGGTGTCCCAGACCATCAGGGCCAGGAACAGCGCCGCCAGCGTGAGCGCGCTGCGGTCCAGCCAGCGGCCGATGCGCCGGGGCTGCACCACATGCCGCACGAACAGCATGCCGGCCACGGCCGCCAGCGGCAGCAGCACAAACTCCGCCTGACCGTTCCAGCGCACCGCACCCGGCCACAGGAACTGCCCGCCCACGCCGAGCGACGCCGCCAGCGCCAGGCCAAGCAGGCTGATGTAGATGGCGTAGGCGGCAAAACTGACGTCGCGGAACACCAGGGCGTTGGCCACGGCCGTGGCCGCAAGCAGCAGCGCCAGCCCGAAGTAGGCGCCGAGCAGGAACTGCTGGTGGATGCGCAGTTCGCGCAGGGTGTTGTGGTCGTGGATCTGCAGGGAGCCGGAGAAGGGCACACGCGCGTGTTCGATGCGCACGAAGTAGGTCACGGGGGTGTTGACGCGGGGGTCGAGCGAGAACACCGGGTAACGGTCGGGGAAGGCCCAGTTCCGCACCGCAATGCGGTCGCCCGCGTGCTGCGCTTTCCACTCACCATTGGCCTGCCGGTAGTACAGGCTGATGCGGTCTGTGCCCGAACGCGCCAGCTCCAGTTCCCAGCGCTGGCCGTCGTCGGTGGCCATGGCCTCGAAACGCACCCACATCGCCGCACCATCGCGCAGGCGCAGCCGGTGCTCCTCGCTGCGCGTCACAAAGGGCAGGCGGTACTGGGCGCTTTCCACATCCTGCACGCTGAGCGCACCGCTGTTGTCCACCCACCAGGTGCTGCGCTGTGCGAGCGGTATGGTGGGCTGTGAGCCGTCCAGCAGCACCAGCGGCGGTGCGTGCGTGTCGGCCCGGGCGTGCTGGGGCAGCAGGAGGGCGGTGAGGAGGCTCAGGGAAAAGGCCAGAGCGGCAAAGGCCAGCGGCCCACACAGGGCCCGGCGGCAGGACATCGCTGCCGACAACACAGTTTGAAACATGCACCGATTGTGTCGCCGGTTCGAGGCATTTCCGGGGCGGGCCGGCCAAGAAAAAAGCCCCGGGGTGTGTGACCACCGGGGCTGTTCGATTCGAGTGGCCCGCCGGGCTGGCGGGGCGCTCGGGTCTTCAGGCGTAGGCCGCCAGGGCCTTGCGCATCTTCTTCATGGCCGCCACCTCGATCTGGCGCACGCGCTCGGCGCTCACGCCGTACTCGGCCGCCAGCTCGTGCAGCGTCATGCCGCCAGAGCCGTCGTCGTTCACCTTGAGCCAGCGCTCGCTGACGATGCGGCGCGAGCGTTCGTCGAGCTCGCTCATGGCCCGCGCCACGCCTTCGGTGGCGAGGTGGTCGCGCTGGGCCGATTCGAGCACCGCAGTTGGCTCGTGGTTGGCGTCGGCCAGGTAGGCGATGGGGCCGTAGGCGTCTTCGCCGTCGTCGCCCGGGGTCGGGTCGAGCACCACGTCGCCGCCCGAGAGGCGCGTTTCCATTTCGCGCACTTCTTCCGGCTTCACGTTGAGCTCGCGCGCCATCACGCCAACTTCGTTGTCCGACAGCACCTCGCGGTGGGTGTCACCATCCAGCGCCTCGGCACGGAAGCCCTGCTTGCGCGAACGCAGGTTGAAGAACAGCTTGCGCTGGGCCTTGGTCGTGGCGAGCTTGACCATGCGCCAGTTCTTCAGGATGTATTCGTGGATCTCGGCCTTGATCCAGTGCATGGCGTAGCTCACCAGGCGCACGCCCTGGTCGGGGTCGAAGCGCTTGACGGCTTTCATCAGGCCGACGTTGCCTTCCTGGATCAGGTCGCCGTGCGGCAGGCCATAACCCAGGTACTGGCGCGAAATGGAGACCACCAGGCGCAGGTGGGACATCACCAGCTGGCCGGCGGCGTCGAGGTCGTTGTCGTCGCGCAGGCGGCGCGCGGCCTGCTGCTCCTGCTCCAGCGTGAGCAGGGGCAGGCGGTTGACGGCGGAAATGTAGGCGTCCAGGTTGCCCAGGGGCGGCACCAGCGCCCACGGGTTGGCCACGGCAATCGAGCCTTGGGTGGCGGTGGCAACAGGAGCAAGTGTGTGGGACATATGAACCCTCCTCAGGTGTCTGCGAAGCATGTTAGCACTCTCTAAGAGGGAGTGCTAAAGCGGAAGTTCCATGGCCCGGGCCCTGTGCGGTTTTGCATCTGGCAGGGGGTGGCCGGCCCCGGTTTGTGGCTGGCAACGCCAGAAAAGTAGTTCTTAGGTGTTGATTTCAGAGGCCTTGCGCCACGGCGACCGCCCGCCGCGGGCCGGAGGGCCACAATGTCATTCCATGTCCATCGCCATCAACTCCGACGAAGTGCTCACCCCGCCCGTGCCCTCGGCCACCGTGATGGTGCTGCGCGACGGGCCCGCTGGCTTGCAGGTGCTGCTGGTGCGCCGGCACGGCAACTCCGGCGTGCTGGGTGGCGTGCACGTATTTCCCGGCGGCAAGCTGGATGCGGCCGACCGGCTGGTTGAACCGGCCACGCTGGACCGCCCACTCAGCGCCAGCCTGGCGGCGCTGGGTGAGCCCGGGCTTGCCGCAGACATCGCCCTGGGCCTGCACGTTGCCGCCCTGCGCGAGACTTTCGAGGAGTGTGGCCTTCTGCTCGGCCAGGCGCAGGGCGCCGGGCTGGTGGCCAGGGTGCGCGAGCAGACCGCCGCCGGCACGGCTTTCCCGACCGTTCTGCAGGGCTTGGGCCTGCGCATGCCCACCGCCTGCCTGGTGCCATGGTCGCGCTGGGTCACGCCGCGGGTGCCCTCGGTCAGCAACAAACGCTTCGACACCCGCTTTTTCGTTGCCGTGGCACCGGACGACCAGGTGGTGGAGCACTGCGCGCACGAGGCCACCGAGGCGGTCTGGCAGTCGCCGCGTGTCGCGCTCGAACGTTACTGGGCCGGGGAGATCGACCTTGCGCCGCCCCAGATCATGAGCCTGAGCCAGCTCAGCGCCCTGGCCGACGTGTCGCAGGCGCTGGCTGCCGCGCGCAGCCGGCCGCCAGCGCTGATCGAACCCGAACCCTTCGACGAAGACGGCCGGCGCGTGATCTGTTACCCCGGCGACCCGCGGCACAGCATCGTGGCGCCGGCCTGGCCCGGCCCGACCCGGCTGGTGCACCGCAACCAGCGCTTTGAACCCGAGGGTGGCCTGGCTGCCTTGCTGGGCTGAAGCCGTTTCTGTTGTCCCGCCTCAAGGACCGCACGCCATGACATGCACCACCTTGTGTTCCCTTGCCGTTCTGTCGGCGGCGCTGCTCGCCGCGGGCTGCCAGGAGCGACCGGCGCCCGAGGCACCACCGGTGGCCGCACCGGCACCGGCAGAGCCCGCCACCGTTGCCGCCGCGCCCATCACCGATGGCTGGGTTGGCCAGTGGAACGGGCCGGAAGGCACCTACCTGAAGATCACCGGTGGCCTTGGCCGCTACGAAGTGACGGTGCGCAATCTGGATGGCCCGCGCAGCTTTGCCGGCACCGCCCAGGGCGAAGACCGCATCGCTTTCGAGCGCGACGGTGTGGCGGAAACTGTGCACGCCACTGGCGGCGCCGACACCGGCATGAAGTGGCTGGCCGCGAAGTCGGATTGCCTCACCGTGCGCAGCGGCGAAGGTTATTGCCGGGATTGAGGCGGCCAGCCCTGTGTGCGAGAGCGCGCAGACGTCGGCGTTTCGGGAGCGACACACTTGAGCACCTGAGGTGCGCCTTCATCCACGAACCGGGAGCCCGCCATGCGCTTGTCCTTGTGGCACCTGATGGGTGCTTCGCTTTTGACCGGCTGCGTCGGTTACGCCCCACCCGCCGACCTCACCGGACTCACCGGGGAGCAGATCGTTGCCCGCATGGGCCCGCCGGAAACCCGGCGACAGGTTGACGGCGGCACCCGGCTGGAGTTTCCCCGTGGGCCCTATGGCACCCAGACTTGGTTTGTCTATCTCGATGGAGCCGGGCGCGCCGTCCGGGCGGAACAGGTGCTCGACGAGGCCAACTTTGTCCAGATCCTGCCCGGCATGGACGAGGGCGAGGTGCGCGCCAGGCTGGGCCGGCCAGGTGAGGTGCAAGGGCTGGCGCGTGAGCGGGGCTCGGTCTGGAGTTACCGTTACGACAACCCGTTCTGCCGCTGGTTCCAGGTGGAAATCACCCAGGACCACAAGGTGCGCTCGGCTGGGTACGGCGAGCCGCCTGAGTGCCAGCGCCGGGACCGCATCCCCTTCCTCTTCTGACGACGCCTGCGGCGCTCAGACGGTGCCGAACCGGTAGACCGTCGTCGCCCGGTAGGGCCGCCCGGGCGCCACGTTGTTCTGCGGCAGCGCCGGGCAGTTCGGCGCATTGGGGAAGTGTTGCGGCTCCAGGCACACGGCCGAGCGCGGCCGGTGCTGCACGCCCCACTTGCCCAGGTCGGCCTTGGGCGCAACGCCGAGCTGGCCGGCGGTGTAGACCTGCAGCAGGGGCTCGGTGGTCCACACATCGAGCGTGCGCCCGCTGACCGGGCTGTGCAGGTGGGCGCAGAGCCGCGCCTCCGTACCGGGCGTGGGCGGTGGGGCCAGCGGGTAGCTCCGGTCGATGTCGCTCAGCGCACCCAGTCGCTGCGGCATGCGCAGGTCGTGCGCGTGGCCGTCGAGCGACAGGCATTCGCCGGTGGCGATGTCGTCGGCGCCGGTGGCCAGCACCTCGTGGGCCGATGGCACGTGCAGCACATGGCTGTCGATGCGCTGGCCCTGGCGCACGCCGTCGAGGTTGAAGTAGATGTGGCTGGTGAAGCTGGCAGGGCCGGGTTCGTCGAGCGCGATCGCTTCGTGTTCGATCACCAGGGCGTTGTCTTCGGTCAGGCGGTAGGTCAGGGCCAGATCCAGCGTGCCGGGGAACTGGTCTTCGGCACTCAGGAAACGGTGGCGCAGCTGCAGCGTGTGGGCATTCGTCTGCGTGGCCTCGAAGGCGCGGTGGCGGGCACCCCGCGGGCCACCGTGCGTGCAATGTGCGCCGGCGTTGGGCGTGAGCCGGTGTTCGTGCCCGTTCAAGGTGAAGCGCGCGCCGCCGATGCGCCCGGCGTAACGGCCGACGAAGGCGCCCATGGACGGTGAGCCGGTGATCACATTGGCCAGCCGGTCGTAACCCAGCGCCACGTCGTCGAACGTGCCGTCGCGGTCGGGCACCACGATCTGCAGCACCTTGGCGCCCAGGTTGGTGACGGCCACCACCATGCCGCGCGCATTGCGCAGCATGTACAGGGCGGTGGGGCGGCCCTCCACCTCGCCTTCGAAGCGGGCCGGGTCGAGCAGGTGGGGAAACGTGTGGATGGTCATGGCGCTATTGTTGACGCGTTCGGGCCGGCTCCTGCCTGGGGGCAGCCTTGGCCTTTGCGGGCGATTGCGACTTTTCTCGCACCCGCGTACAAGGCCAGTCGATACACTTCGGCACGGCCAGTTCGAATGGTTGATTCACGCACACATCATGAAAAGCAAGACCTTGTTGATCGCGCCCAGTCTGAATGCAGGCGTGTCGTCTGATGGCAGGATCCGGCTGACCGAAAAGTTTGTCACCGGCATGCAGATGAATGTCGACCAGTGGGATGGCCCCGTGGCCTTGCTCACCGAGAAGGACGAGAGCGGCCATTCCGGCAACCTGGACGACCTCTGGCTGAAGCCGAGCGAGCTGCCATTCGAGGTCACGGTGGCGAGCTACGACAGCGAAGAAGCTCGTCGCGCCATCGCCCGCGCGGCCGTGGTGTACGGTGGTACCGACCACCGCCTCAACCACATGCCGGCCCTGTGCGCATCCCTGGGTGTCCAGTATGTGATGGCGTCCGAGTACACCTTGCGCACGCGCTGGCAGATCATCGATGCCGATGGCCTTAATCCCCTGGTGGCCTGGCGCCGGAAAATCTGGGCCTGGCGCCAGGAGCGCGCCAATGTTGCCGCGATCAAGGCATCTGCGGCGGTGCATTGCAATGGCACACCGGTGTACGACATCTACAAAGAACTCAACCCGCGTGCGCTGCTGTACTTCGACAGCCGTGTGTCTGCAGAGATGCTGCCCGCCGCGCCCAGGGTGGCGCAGCGCACCGAGCCCTGGTCTGTCGACTCGCCGATGCGCCTGGCGTTTTCGGGCCGCCTGAATGCCATGAAGGGCGCCGATCACCTCATCAAAGTGGCGCTGGCCCTGAAAGACCTGCATGTGCCCTTCACGCTGGACATCTATGGTGACGGGCCACTCGTTCCCGAGATGGAGGCCGCCATCCAGCGGCACCAGCTCGGCGGCCTCGTGCGAATGGGTGGTGTGCTGGACTTCGCGTCCGAGCTGATGCCCACGGTACGCGACCAGGTGGACCTGTTCGTGTGCTGCCACCGCCAGGGCGATCCATCGTGCACCTACCTGGAAACCATGGCTTGCGGCGTGCCCATCGTGGGCTACGCCAACGAGGCTTTTGAAGGCCTGATGCAGCGTTGTGCCGCGGGGGTGAGCGTGCCGATGAACGATTCGGCCGCCCTGGCCGCGGTGATCCAGCGGCTCAGCCGCGACCCGAAGCAGGTGGCCGAGATGGCCCGGGTGGCCCTGGACTTTGCCAGGGAGCGCACCTTCGAGCACGAGTACCGGCGGCGCCTCGACCACATGGCCGCGCTGCTGGACAGCACGCCGGCGCCTGCGGCCCACGGCGCTTGACGGCCGCGGCCGCCGGCCGCGCTGACTTCTTTCGACAGGCCCCGCACCCCGTCAACGGCGCGCCATCCAGGCCTCCAACGGCCAGCGCTTTTTTCCGCTGAGCGCGGCCGCTGCCAGCGCCAGCAGCCACAGGCCCAGACTGAACAGCAGCATCTGCACGGTGGTGGCTTTCAGGGCCCAGCCCAGGCCCGAGAACAGCAACAGGCAGGGCAGGCTGTGGCCCACGTAGAGCGTCAGTGTGCGTTGCCCGAGCGGTTCGACCCAGCGGCACCAGGCGGCGCGGCCACCCGAGGACAGCAGCGCCAGCGCGGCGATGTAGGCGGCCGCCAGTGGCGTGTCCACCAGGTAGCCGACGGCTTCCAGGCGCGCGTACAGCACACCCGACGGGTCGCTCATGGCGCAGCCCCAGCCGTACGCCAGCGACACCAGGAGCAGGGGCACACCCGCGCGCAGCAGGCCGCGTTGCAGCATCGGCCGCCAGCGGCGGTGGCTCAGCAGCCGCAGCCGCGCCGCTGCCACACCGGCGAGCATGCACAGGTAGAGCAGCGGTGCCGCCAATACGATGGCGATGAACTGGCTCAGGATGTAGGCGCCGCCATTCAGTTTCAGGAACTGCCAGCCGGTCTGCACCGACGACAGCGAGGCGGCGTCCACGCTCGGTGGCCGGTCGGCCAGATGCAGGGCCACCGCCACCAGCGCCAGCTTTGCCAGCACCGCCCAGCCCAGCGCAAACCACAGCTGGCGGCGCAAGCTGCGCCATGGCGCGTGCAGGCGGCGCAGCAGCCGCTGCCCGACCAGCGCGTACAGGGTCAAGATGTCGCCGAAGTAGAGCAGGGCGCCGTGCAGCACGCCGAGGCCGAGCAGGCGCTGGCGCAGCGTGCCGCGCCGCAACGCCTCGGGGCGGGCGCGCCCGTGCGCCGCCAGCCAGAGCGCCATGCCGAACACGAACGCCAGGATCGGGTAGCCCTTGCCGTACAGCAGCGCGGCCACCAGGCCCTGGACCAGGGCGGCGGCGTCGCCGTCGGCGGGTGAACGCTGGCCCAGCGTGGGGCCCCATGGCGCGGCGGCGTAGCCCAGGGCGTTCACCACCAGCACCGACAGCAGGGCGAGTGCGCGCAAGCTGTCCGGCAAAGGGTCGCGTGGCCGGTTCGGGATCATGGGGGTGTGGTGGAGAATGCGTTTGTCGTCGCCTGGATTGTTCCACGCGAGCGGATGGGGCCGAGGCGGCGCGGTGATCCCGGGAACCCCGGCGCACGCGAACGCACCAACAGGGACTTTGCAAGCCAACATGCCACGCCACATGACCTCTGCACACCGTCCGATCATTCCCTTGTGCCTGTTGCTGGCCGCACCGCTGTTCGCTGCCACGGCACAGGCCGCCGGCCCGACCACCGAGGTGGTCGCCAAAGGCCTGCACAACCCCTGGGCAGTGGCCTTCATCGGCGACGGCCGCATGCTGGTGACCGAGCGGCCGGGCCGCATGCGCGTGATCGGTGCCGACGGCCGCGTGGGCGATCCGCTGGCCGGGGTGCCACCGGTGGACGCGGTCGGGCAGGGCGGCTTGCTCGACCTGGTGACCGACCGCGACTTCGCGCGCAACCGCACCGTGCACTTCTGTTACGCCGAGCCGGGCAGCGGCGGCATGCGCAACTCCACCGCGCTGGCCTCGGCGCGGCTGTCGGCCGATGCGCGCTCGCTGGAGAACGTGAAGGTCATCTTCAGTCAGCAGCCCAAGATCAGCAGTCGGCTGCACTTTGGTTGCCGCATTGCGCAGGCCGAGGACGGCAGCCTGTTCCTGGCGCTGGGCGACCGCTTCCAGCGCATGAACGACGCCCAGACCCTGGACAACCACCACGGCAAGGTGGTGCGCGTGCGCACCGACGGCAGTGCCCACCCCGACAACCCCTTCGTGCGGCGCAGCGGCGCCCTGTCCGAGATCTGGAGCTACGGCCACCGCAATGTGCAGGGCGCCACCATCGGCCCGGGTGGCCGGCTCTGGACCATCGAACACGGCCCGCAGGGCGGTGACGAGCTCAACCGCACCGACGCCGGCAAGAACTACGGCTGGCCCGTCATCACCTACGGCGAGAACTATGGCGGCGGTGCGATCGGCGCGGGGATCACCAGCCAGGAGGGCATGGAGCAGCCGCTGGTGTACTGGAAGCCCTCCATCGCGCCCTCGGGCATGGCCTTCGTGAAAGGCACCCAATACGGCGCCGACTGGCAGGGCAATCTGCTGGTGGGGTCGCTCAAGTTCCGTTACCTGGTGCGACTGGTGTTCGACGGCGACCGCGTGGTGCGCGAAGAGAAGCTGTTGCCCGATCTGGCGCAGCGCGTGCGCGACGTGCGCGAAGGTCCGGACGGTTTCATCTACCTGCTGACCGACGACCGCGAAGGCCAGCTGCTGCGGCTCAAGCCCGAAAGCTGACACCATGAACCCCACGTCCCCGCCGGTTGCCGCACAGCGTTCCTCATCAGACACATGGCAACACCGCGCGGGGCTGGCGCGCCGCTACACGGCGGTGCGCGAACGCAGCCGCGCGCTGGCCGAACCGCTCTCGCCCGAGGACTGCCAGGCCCAGTCCATGCCCGATGCGAGCCCGGTGAAATGGCACCTCGCGCACGTCACCTGGTTCTTCGAGACCTTCGTGCTCGAACGCTTCGAGCCCGGCTTCAAACCCTTCGACCCCGCCTTCCGCGTGCTGTTCAACAGTTACTACCAGGGCGTGGGCGAGCGTTTCTCGCGCCCGCAGCGCGGCCTGCTCACACGACCCGATCTCGCCACCGTCTGGCAATGGCGCGAACAGGTGGACGCGCGCATGGCCCGGCTGATCGAACACACCGGACATGCCGACGCCCTGCGCCTGATCGAGCTCGGCCTGCACCACGAGCAGCAGCACCAGGAGCTGCTGCTCACCGATGTGAAGCACCTGCTGTCCATCAACCCCCTGCGCCCGGCGTACTCCCGCCACTGGCCCCTGGTGCCGGTGACGGCGGACGCACCCCGCTGGATCGAGCAACCCGGTGGACTGGTGGAGGTGGGGCACACGGGCGATGGCTTCGCCTTCGACAACGAAATGCCGCGCCATCGGCAGTGGCTCGAACCCCATGCGCTGATGAACCGCCTCGTCACCCACGGCGACTGGTGGGACTTCGTGCAGGACGGCGGCTACACCGAGCCGCGCTGGTGGCTCGCCGCCGGCTGGGACTGGGTCTGTGCCCAGAACCTGCGCGCGCCGCTGTACTGGACGCTGCCCGCCGACGCCAACGCCCTGCCCAGCGTGTTCACGCTGCACGGTGAGGTGGCGCTGGACCCGCACACCCCGGTGGTGCACATCAGCCACTTCGAGGCCGACGCGTTTGCGCGCTGGGCCTCGGCCACGCACCGCGAATGGGCCGGCGCACGCCTGCCCACCGAAGTCGAATGGGAGGCCGCTGCCGCCCCGCTGCCGGTGCAGGGCAACCTGCAGGAAAACGAAGCGCTGCACCCCTTGCCCGCACGCGCTGCGGGCGACGGCCTGCTGCAGATGTATGGCGACGTGTGGGAATGGACCAGCAGCAGCTACGCCGCCTACCCGGGTTACCAGCCCGCCGAGGGCGCAGTGGGTGAGTACAACGGCAAGTTCATGATCAACCAGTACGTGCTGCGCGGTGGCTCGTGTGCCACGCCCGCGCCGCACCTGCGTGCGAGCTACCGCAATTTCTTTCCGACCGACGCACGCTGGCAGTTCAGTGGCCTGCGGCTGGCAAGAGCCAGTTGACGCCCCGCACGGCGCTTGAGGAGACCCCATGCGATACATCGACCAGGCGCCATCTTTCGTCCAGTTGCACCGGCCGCGTGCCGACGCCGTGCAGCCCGAACTGATCGCGGGCCTGCTCGCGACACCGGCGCGCATCGCGCCGAAGTTCTTTTACGACGCACTTGGCTCGCGCCTGTTCGATGCCATCACCGAACTGCCCGAGTACTACCCCACGCGCACCGAGGCCGCCGTGTTCGCGCAGCACGGCGCGGAGATGGCGCGCCATCTGCCCGAAGGCGCGGTGCTGGTCGACCTGGGCGCCGGCAGCTGCGCCAAGGCCGCGCGCCTGTTCCCGTTGCTGCAACCGTCGGCCTACGTGCCGGTGGACATCTCGGTGGACTACCTGCGCGACACGTTGGCCGCCTTGCAGCAGCGCCACCCCGAACTGCCCATGCTCGGCCTGGGCATGGACTTCTCCACCCGGTTCGCGCTCGGCCCCGACAGCGCCACCTGGCTGCAGGAGCGCGCGCTGGCGCAACGGCCACGCGTGGTGTTCTACCCCGGCTCCAGCATCGGCAACTTCCAGCCCGACGAAGCGCTCGCGCTGCTGTGCCAGACGCACGCGGTGTGCGAATCGGGAGGCACGGGCGGTGGCTTGCTGATCGGTGTGGACCGCGTCAAGGCGCGCACCGTGCTCGAACCGGCCTACGACGACGCGCTGGGCGTCACCGCCGCGTTCAACCGCAACCTGCTGCGGCACGTGAACCATCTGCTGCAGGCCGACTTCGCACCCGCCGCGTGGCAGCACGTGGCGCTGTTCAATGCCGATGCCTCGCGCATCGAGATGCACCTGCAGGCCACGGGCGCACAAACCGTGCGCTGGCCGGAGGGTGAGCGCAGGTTCGCCGATGGCGAGCGCCTGCACACCGAGAACTCGTACAAGTGGCAGCCCGAAGACTTTGCGGCGCTGCTGCGCGAGGCCGGGTTTGGTGAACCCCGGCACTGGACCGATGCCAACGGCTGGTTCAGCGTGTTCTGGGCACCGGTGTAAGTCTCACGACGACGACCACCGCGCGCTCGCGGCATGCCGGCGGGTGCGGCGGCACAATGGCCTCCACACAGACCATCAACCACCACCCGCCACACCATGAACCGACAACACATCAGCTCCGGCTCACCCTACGAAAAACAGATTGGTTATTCACGCGCCGTCGTTGCAGGTGACTGGGTGTTCGTCTCCGGCACCACCGGTTTTGACTACAGCGCCATGACAATCTCGGACGACGTGGTGCAGCAGACCGAGCAGTGTCTGCTCAACATCCAGGCCGCGCTGCAACAGGCCGGCGCCAGCCTCGACGACGTGGTGCGCGTCAACTACGTGTTGCCCGATGCGTCGTTGTTCGAAGCCTGCTGGCCGGTGCTGCGAAAGTACCTGGGCCGGGCGAGCCCGGCGGCCATGATGATCAGTGCCGGCCTGCTCGATCCGCGCATGAAGATCGAGATCGAAGTCACCGCGCTCAAACCGCGCTGAGGAATCCGCATGTCGAACACACCCGTCCTCGCCTTCGACGTCTTCGGCACCGTGGTCGACTGGCACGGCAGCATCGTGCGCGAGGTGCAGGCGCTCTACCCGCAAGTTGATGCCGATGCGTTTGCCACTGCGTGGCGCGCCGGTTACCAGCCCGCCATGCAGCGCGTGCGTTCGGGTGAACTCGGCTGGACGCTGATCGACGACCTGCACCGCCTGGTGCTGGACGATTTGCTGCCGCGTTTCGGCCTGGCGCAGCTGAGCGAGGCCGAGCGCGAACACCTCAACCGCGTCTGGCACCGGCTCGACCCCTGGCCCGACACGGTGGCCGGGCTCACGCGACTGAAGACGCGGCACACCCTCTGCACGCTGTCCAACGGCAACATCGGCCTGCTGACGAACATGGCCAAGCGCGCCGGCCTGCCCTGGGACTGCGTGCTGTCGGCCGAGGTGTTCCGCGCCTACAAGCCCGATCCACGCACCTACCTCGGCGTGGCCGAGGTGTTTCGGTTGCCGCCCGCGCAGGTGATGCTGGTGGCGGCGCACCAGGACGACCTGGCCGCGGCGCGGGCCTGCGGCCTGGCCACGGCCTACGTGGAGCGTCCGCTGGAGTTTGGCGTCACGCGGCCCAAGGACGTGTCAGTCGATCCGGCCAACAGCTGGCACGCGCGCGATTTTCTGCACCTGGCCGATCAGCTCGGCTGCTGAGGCCGCTCGTATCCGTTTTGTGCTGCGCCGGCGCACGACCCGTTACGTGCGAAGTGCCTTTTTCCAAAGGCATTGGGGGTCCGGCTCCGCCGGCCCGAGGTGCCGTCCCCGCCCGAAGCGCCGCAGGCGCGCCACAGAGGGGGAAGCCGCGCAGCAGCGCAGGGGGCAACTTACTCGACGCGCACGCTGGTGGTGGCGGCGTCGGTGAGCGGTTTGCCCGGTGCAATGTTGTCCAGCAGCTCCAGTTTGAGGCTGTAGCTGCCGGCCGGTGGCGACAGCCACACTTCGGTCTGGCCTTCCACAAAGTCCATCGGCACCGGCGCGCCGGCAGCGGGCGACACGGTGAGGCGGAAGTGGCCTGTTTCGGGGATGCGCTGCGCCTGGTGGGCCACGTTCAACGCCGAGGCGTGGAACTGCACACGAAACGGCCGCTTCAACACAGGGCCGTCCAGCACCATGCTCACGCCCTTGACCGACAAGGTCTTGGGGTCGGTGGCGTTCTTCTGCGTCACCGTGATGGTGGCCGGTTTGCTGTAGACGAAGTGCGGCAGGTGCTTCTGGTCGGCCAGCAGCATGCGCAAGGTGTAGGTGCCGGGCTCGAGCGTGAGCACCGTCTCCATCTGGCCCTTGCCGAAATGGATGTACTGGTCGTTGAAGGGCAGCGCTTCCTTGAAGTTCAAGGGCAGGTCGCGGTTGACGAGCAGGTGGTGGTGGCCGCTCTTGGCGCGCCCGGGTTGCGCGATCGGTGCCAGGCCCCAGCCACCGGATAGGCCGAACTTGAGCAGGTAAGGGGTTTCGATGCGGTCACCGTCCTTGAGGTTGGTGAAGTAGGCCTCGGCCGTCAGGCGTGGCGCTGCCGCTTGCCAGGGGTGCGCGGTGGTGGGGGAAGGGGTCTGTGCCCAGGCAGACGAGAGTGCGGCCGAGCCGGCCAGGACAGCGGCAAAACGGAGGAGGGCGTGCATGTCGGGTCTGGCGCGGTGCCTGTCTGTGGAACGGATGGCCGTCTGGCGGGTTATCGGTCCCGTAGCCCGGAGAAGTCGCTCAGGGAAGCCTTCATGGAGTCTATCCAATCCGGCCGTTCTCGCGGCCTGTCGCGCGCGGCCACGAACAACAAGGCGTTGACCAGGACCAAAAACACCATCCATGCCAAGAGGGCGACGGCCAGCACCAGCGCGAGCGACACGGTGCCGTTCCAGACCCGGGCCACACCGAGGAAGGCGCAATAGAACCACAGGCTGTTGGACAGCGACACGCTGAGCGAAACCGTGAGCCATTCCCGGCGCGTCCAGCACGAGACCGTGCGCGAACGCCCGAGGATGGGGAACACCTGCCGGTGCAGGAAGAAGGCGTTGAGGGTCAGCAGCGCCACCAGCACCAGCTTGCCCTGCAGCTTGGGGTTGCTCAGGTGGCCGGCGAAGCCCTGCACGCCAAGCGCGATCAGGCAGGCGCCACTGAGGTAGAGCAGCAACAGCGCCCCCGTGATCACACGGGTTTCGAGCCGTTCGGGCGGCGGGATCACCACGCTGTACCCCATGGCGCGGGCGAACAGCCGCAGGTCGGTGATCACGATGGTGCCGATGGCGATGCAGGCGGCAATCAGGTGGGCGAAAACAAGCAGGGTGATGGCCATGGAAAGCGTTCTGCGTTGGAAAAATGGGCAGTCGGAGATGTAGTAATAAAGTTATCCTAATGCCGGTTTGTGAAAGCGCTGTGTTGTCGTTTCGAGTCACGGCCCGTCATCGGCCCTTCACCGGCCGGCCAGCCACCTCGCCGCATGCTTGCAATGGTCGTGCCACCCAGGTGCTGCGGCGCACCCATGGGCCGACCGGTCGTGCGCCAGCGCGCAGCGAAGTGACAGGCGTTGCGGGGAAGGATGGGGATTGACCGGTGCGCAGCCGATGGTCAGGCCCGGCGCGATCAGCCGCGGCGCGGCAAAGCCGGTGCACAGGGGGATGGGGCTGCCGGGCGCGAGCAGGTCGCGTCAGCGCAGCAGTCGCCGGGCCCGGAACCCGCGTGGCGCAGGCGGTCCGGGCCGGGGCGGCACGTCAATGCGCGCTGAGTATGCCGGCGCCGAGCAGGCCGAACACCAGCAGGCCGAGCGCGATGCGGTAGTACACGAAGGCCATGTAGCCGCGTGTGGACACCAGCTTGAGGAACACCACGATCACACCATAACCCACGCCGAAGGCGATCAGGGTGGCCAGGGCGGTCGGGCCAGGGGCGATGGGGCTGCCGTGCTGCCAGCTGCGCAGCAGCTGGTAGAAGCCTGAACCCATCACCGCCGGAATGGCGAGCAGGAAGGAATAACGGGCAGCGGCTTCGCGCGTGTAGCCCATCAGCAGGCCGGCGGTGATGGTGCCGCCGGAGCGCGAGACGCCGGGGATCAGCGCCATCGCCTGCGCCAGGCCGAACAGCAGGCCATGGCCCCAGGTGAGCTTGTCCAGCGTGCGCTCGCGGCGGCCCAGGCGGTCAGCCACGCCGAGGATGATGCCGAACACGATCAGCATGGTGGCAGTGATGTACAGGTTGCGCAGGTGCCCTTCAATCGCGTCCTTGAACAGCAGGCCGAGCACCACGATGGGCACCGAGCCGATGATGATCAGCCAGCCCATGCGCGCGTCCGGGTCCTGGCGTTTGTGTGCCTGCGTGAGCGAGGCCCACCAGGCCAGGAAGATGCGCACGATGTCGTGCCGGAAGTACAACAGCACCGCGGCTTCGGTGCCGATCTGGGTGATGGCGGTAAAGGCCGCGCCCGGGTCGCCGCCGGAGGGCAGCAGCGGGCCGATGATGCGCAGGTGCGCGCTGGAGGAGATCGGGAGGAATTCGGTCAGCCCCTGGATCAGACCAAGGAAAGCGGCTTCCAGCCAGGCGGTGGTTGGGCTCATGGCGTGGGTGTTGGGTTGGGTGTGGTGGGCGGGTGCGCGAAGTATAGGGAGGCGCCACCCGCCCGCTTCAGGCCAGCAGGGCCTGGGCGAACTCGCGTGCGTCGAAGGTTTCGAGGTCTTCGAGCTTTTCGCCGACTCCGATGAAGTACACCGGCACCGGCTTCTCGCGCGCGATGGCGCACAACACGCCACCCTTGGCCGTGCCGTCCAGCTTGGTGATGACCAGGCCGGTGAGCTGCAGCGCTTCGTCGAAGGCGCGCACCTGGTGCAGCGCGTTCTGCCCGGTGTTGCCGTCGATCACCAGCAGCACCTCGTGCGGCGCGCTGGCATCGGCCTTCTGCACCACGCGCTTGATCTTGCGCAGCTCTTCCATCAGGTGCAGCTGCGTCGGCAGGCGTCCGGCGGTGTCGACCAGCACCACGTCGCGCCCACGCGCCTTGCCGGCGGTGACGGCGTCGAAGCTCACGGCGGCCGGGTCACCACCTTGCTGCGTGATGATCTCCACCGTGTTGCGGTCGGCCCAGACGGCGAGCTGCTCGCGCGCGGCGGCGCGGAAGGTGTCGGCCGCCGCCAGCAGCACCGAGGCACCGCTGTCGGCCAGGTGTCGCGTGAGCTTGCCGATGGAGGTGGTCTTGCCGGCACCGTTGACGCCCGCGACCATGATCACCGTGGGCTTGTGTTCACCGATCACCAGCCGCTTCTGCAGCGGTGCCAGCAGGTCGGCAATGGCATCGGCCAGCAGGCCCTTGACGGCCGCCGGGTCGGTGGTCTTCTGCTCCTTCACGCGGCGCTTGAGGTCGTCCAGCAGATGGCTGGTGGCCTTGACGCCGGTGTCGGCCATCAGCAGGGCCGATTCGAGCTCCTCGTACAGCGCATCGTCGATCTGCGTGCCGGTGAACACCGTGGCAATGCCCGAACCGGTCTTGCGCAGGCCGGCCTTGAGTTTGTCCAGCCAGCCCTGGCGCGGTGCGGCCGGTGCGGGGACTGGAGTCGGAACCGGAGCTGGTGCCGGAACCGGAACCGGCGCGATGGCGGGCACTGCGGGGGCCGGTGGAGTTGCAGCAGCCGGAGCGGGCGCGGCCGGTTCACGCGGGGCCGGCGAGGCCTCGGGCGTGGCCGGCACAGAAGGAGGAGGGGTTTTTTTGCGAAAGAACGAGAACATTTTTCCATCTCTAGAATCCATTGCATTCTATGAAACGCCCATCGCCACCCACCGACACACGCTGTCGGGTGCTTTTGATGGCTCTGGCGATGCTGGCTGGCAGCGCGCTGGCGCAACCATCACCACCCGCCACGCCCAGCCCTTCCACCCCGAGTACCACCTCCGCTTCGAGCCCGTCCGCATCGGCCCAGCAGTTCACGCTGGCCAACGGCATGACGCTGATCGTGCGGCCCGACCGGCGTGCGCCCACCGTGGTGCAGATGCTGTGGGTGCGGGTCGGTTCGATGGACGAGGTCGACGGCACCAGCGGCGTGGCCCACGCGCTGGAACACATGATGTTCAAGGGCACGCCCGACATCAAACCCGGCGAGTTCTCGCGCCGCGTGGCCGCGCTGGGCGGCGTGGACAACGCCTTCACCACACGCGACGCCACCGCCTACCACCTGCAGTTGCCGGTGCGCCAGCTGGAAGAGGGCATGCGGCTCGAGGCCGACCGTTTCGCCCGCAACCAGTGGGACGACGACGAGTTCAAGCGCGAGATCGAGGTGATCAAGGAAGAACGGCGCCAGCGCACCGAAGAGTCGCCACGCTCGCGCATGTACGAAGCCCTGACCGCCATGGTTTACCAGGCCAGCCCCTACCGGCGCCCGGTGATCGGCTGGATGAGCGACCTCGATGCCATGACGCCGGACGATGCCCGCGCGTTCTACCGCCGCTGGTACGTGCCGGCCAATGCCGCACTGGTGATCGCTGGCGACGTGGACGTGCAGCAGGTGCGCGCCCTGGCCGAGAAACACTTCGGCGCCATCACCGCCAACGGTGCCGTGCCGGCGCGCAAGCCGCGGCTGGAGCCGCAGCAGGTCGGCCCGCGCCGGCTCGAATACCGCGCCGTGGCCGACCAGGCCCTGGTCGCGCTGGCCTACAAGGTGCCGCAGTGGCGCGGTGCCGAGGTCGATGACGACGCCGACCGCGATGCGCTGGCGCTCACCGTGCTCTCGGCGGTGCTCGACGGCTACGACGGCGCCCGCCTGGACCGCGCGCTGGTGCAAGGCGTGGGCACGGGCGGCAAGCGCCTGGCCGACAGCGCCGGCTCGTCCTACGGCCTGATGGGCCGTGGCCCGCAGCTCTTCATGCTGACGGCGGTGCCGGCCAAAGGCGTGAGCACCGACGCCGCTGCCGCGGCATTGCAGGCCGAGGTGGCGCGCATCGCACGCGACGGCATCCAGGACGCGGAGCTGCAGCGCGTGAAGACGCAGTGGATGGCCGGCGAGATCTACAAGCTCGACTCGGTGGCCAACCAGGCGCGTGAACTCGGCAGCAACTGGATCAATGGTCAGGGGCTGGATGGCAACGAGCGCCTCATGACCCGGCTGCGCGCCGTCACGGCGGCCCAGGTGCAGTCCGTGGCGCAGCGTTATTTCTCCGACGAACAACTCACCACCGGCGTGCTGGTGCCCGACCCTTCGCGCCGTGAGGCCGTGCCCGTGGCCCCGGCCGGTCCACGCCCTGCGCTCACGCACGACTGAACCGCGCCCGCACACACCATGAAGCTTCTTCCCTTGCTGCAACGCCCCGTGCTCGCCCTGTGCCTGCTGGCCACGGCGGGCCTCGCCCAGGCCACCATTCCGATCGAACAATGGCAACACGCCAGCGGCGCGCGCGTGAGCCTGATCAACAGCCCGTCGCTGCCGATGCTGGACGTGCAGATCGACTTCGATGGCGGCCGCCGCCGCGATCCCGCGACCCAGGTTGGCCTGGCCAATGCCACCGCCAGCCTGCTCTCGGGTGGCGTGGCGGCCCAGCCCGGCCTGCCCGCGCTGGACGAAAACCAGCTCGGTGAAGCCTGGGCCGACCTCGGCGCGCAGTTCGGTGCCGACGCCACGCTGGACCGTTTCAACGTCTCGCTGCGCACCCTCACGGAGCCCGATCTGCTGGAACGCGCCGTGGCCCTGGCCGCGCGCCAGCTGGCCGCGCCGGCCTGGCCCGAACGCGTCTGGCAACGTGACCGCGAACGCCTGGTGGCCGCCTTGCAGGAGGCCGAGAACCGCCCCGGCACCCAGGCCAGCCGCGCTTTCAGCACCGCCGTTTTCGGCAAGCATCCCTACGGTTTTCGCAGCGACGCCAAGACCCTGCGCACCATCAGCGTGGCCGACATGCGCAAGTTCTACCGCCGCCATGTGATGAGCTGCGGGGCGCAGGTGTCCATGGTGGGTGCGGTGGACCGCTCCACCGCCGACCGCATCGTGGGCCGCCTGATGGCCGCCCTGCAGCCACACGGTTGCCAGGCCCTGCCCGAGATGCCGCCGGTGCTGCCGCTCACGCAAGCGGTGGATCAACGCCTGCCGTTTGCCGCGGCACAGGCCCAGGTGCTGATCGGCCAGCCCGGCGTGCCGCGCAACGACCCCGACTTCTTTGCCCTGTTCGTGGGCAACTACGTGCTGGGCGGTGGCGGTTTTGTCTCGCGCCTGATGAGCGAGGTGCGCGAGCAACGTGGCCTGACCTACGGCGTGTCGAGTTACTTCGTCAACGGCCGCCAGGCCGGCGCGTTCCAGATCGCGCTGACCACGCGGCCCGATCAGGCCACGCAGGCGGTGGAGGTGGTGCGCGAGGTGGTGCGCAAGTTCGTCGCCGAGGGGCCGACCGAGGCTGAGCTGCAGGCCGCCAAGGACTACCTGGTCAACGGCGAAGCCCTGCGCCTGGACAGCAACCGCAAGCTGCTGGACAACGTGGCCAACATCGCCTGGAACGACCTGCCGCTGAACTACCTCGATACCTGGACGTCCGAAGTGCAGCGCCTGAGCACGGCCGACATCCAGCGCGCCTTTGCGCGTGTGCTGCAGCCGGACCGCATGGTCACGGTGGTGGTCGGCGGCAAGTAGGGCTCACCCCCGCAGCGCCTGCGGCGCCTCCCCCTTGCGGGGGGCAACACCTGCGGCCTGGCGGAGCCAGATCCGCGGTGTTTCTTGATCGAGCACGCCCGGGTGTTCGTCGACTCGCGTAAGCTCGCGCCCATGAAAAAACCTGTCTCCAACGCGGCCCGCACCGCCGCCACTGCGCCGCACGAGGTGCGCATCATCGGCGGCCAGTGGAAACGCAGCAAGCTGCCCGTGACCGACCGGCCGGGCCTGCGGCCCACGCCCTCGCGCGTGCGCGAAACCCTGTTCAACTGGCTGGGCCAGGACCTGAGCGGCTGGCGCTGCATCGACGCCTTTGCCGGCACCGGCGCACTCGGCCTGGAGGCGGCCTCGCGCGGCGCGGTGGAGGTGGTGCTGGTCGAGCAGGACAGCGCGCTACTGGCCAACCTCAGCCGCATCAGCACGCAGCTCAAGGCCAGCGGCGTGCGCGTGGAGCGTGGTGACGGCATCGCCGCCTTGCGCCAGCGCGCCGGCCAGGGTTGGGACGTGGTGTTTCTCGACCCGCCGTTTGCCGACGGCCAGAACGACGCCGTGTACACCGGCGCGCTCGCCGCGGCCCGCCAGGCGCTGCGCGACGACGGCCTGATCTACCTGGAAGCGCCCCGCCCCTGGGGCGCGGACGAACTCGCCCAGCTCGGCCTGCAACTGCACCGCCAGGGCAAGGCTGGTGCGGTGGCCTTTCACCTGTTGCGGCCATTGGCCGCCGGCTGAGGCGGGCATCAGACCCGCACGCGCATAATCCGGGGCATGAGTTCAGCCCTTGCTTCAACCGGTGGCCAGGGTCGCGTCGCGGTCTACAGCGGCACCTTCGACCCCATCACCCTCGGCCATGAGGACGTCACGCGGCGCGCCGCGCTGCTGTTCGACGAGGTGATCATCGCGGTCGCCATTGCCCACCACAAAAAGACCCGCTTCACGCTGCAACAGCGCCTGGACATGGCAGCCGAAGTGGCGGCCAGCCTGCCCGGCCGGGTGCGCGTGCTGCCGTTTGAAGGCCTGATCATGGACTTCTGCCGCCAGCAGGGCGCGAACGCCGTGGTGCGCGGCATCCGCAACATGACCGACTTCGACTACGAGGCGCAGATGGCGGCCATGAACCGCAAGCTGAACCCCGACGTGGAAACCGTGTTTCTGCTGCCGCAGGCCGAGCTGCAGTGCATCTCCAGCACGCTGGTGCGCGAAATCTCGCAACTGGGCGGCGACGTGTCGCAGATGGTGAGCGCCGCGGTCGCAGCGCGCCTCGCACCCCAAACACTGCAGGCCTGACCATGGCCTTGTTCATCACCGACGAATGCATCAACTGCGATGTGTGCGAGCCCGAATGCCCCAACCAGGCGATCTACATGGGCGAGGTGATCTACGAGATCGATCCGGCGCGTTGCACCGAATGTGTGGGCCACTTTGACGAACCGCAGTGCATGCAGGTCTGCCCGGTGAGCTGCATTCCGGTCGACCCCAACCACGTCGAGTCGCGCGAGACCCTGTGGCAGAAGTACCAGCGGTTGCAGAACGCCGGTCAGTCGCTGGCCGAGGGCGGCGGCGAGCCGGGCGCAGCACCACCCGCTTCTGCGGCCTGAGCCGCAGGCGTTGTTGCCACCGGGCGTGGTGGCTTGGGACGCGGCGGTTTGCTGGTGTGGATCAGGGCGGTGGCTTTGTCCATCTCGCCGGCGATCAGTTGGGGCAGGGCCTTGAGCGACCGGTCCAGCGCCTGCGCAATGGCGATGCGGTCGTCCGGTGACGGCTTCTTCAGCACCCAGTTCGCCACTTCGTTCTTGTTGCCCGGGTGGCCGATGCCGACCCGCAGCCGCCAGTAGTCGGCACTGCCCAGCTGGCCATGGATGTCGCGCAGGCCGTTGTGGCCGGCGTGTCCGCCACCCTTCTTGAGCTTGGCCTCGCCGGGCGGAAGGTCCAGCTCGTCGTGCACCACCAGCACCTCTTCAGGCGTGATCTTGAAGAAGCGCGCGAGCGAGGCGACCGATTTTCCCGAGAGGTTCATGAAGGTCTGCGGCTCGACCAGCCAGACGCTCTGGCCGGCCACGCTGGCGCGCGCCACCAGGCCGTAGTGGCCACGTTCCATCTGCAGGGACACCTTGAGCAGGCGGGCGGCTTCGTCGACCCACCAGAAACCGGCGTTGTGGCGTGTCTGTTCGTATTCCGGCCCCGGGTTGCCCAGGCCGGCGATGAGCTTGATCATGTGCGGCATTATCGATCAGGCCTTTTGAGCGGCCCGGAAAACACAAAGGCCCGCCGAAGCGGGCCTTTGCAGGTGCGGGGGAAGCGTCCGGCAGGACTTACTTCTTCTTGCCCTTGGCACCCTTCTTGTCGTCGGCGGCAGCGACCACGGGAGCGGCCACCACTTCTTCGACCGGCTCCACCACGGTGGCGATGGTCAGGTTCTTGCGGCCGTGCATCACCAGCTTGATGCCCTTGGGCAGCTTGATGTCACCGGTGTGCACCGTGGCACCCTTGACCACTTCGCCCATGTCGACGGTGATGTTCTCGGGCAGCTGGGTGGCCAGGCACTCGATTTCGATTTCGGTCATCACGTGGTTGATCACGCACTTGTCGGTCTTGACCGCAGGCGAGTTCTCTTCGTTGATGAAGTGCAGCGGCACCTTCTTGTGCAGGCGCGTCTTGTCGTTCACGCGCTGGAAGTCCACGTGCAGCACGAGCGGCTTGTAGGGGTGGTACTGCACATCGCGCAGCAGAACCTTCTGCACCGAACCGGCCAGATCCATCTCCAGGATGGACGAGTGGAACGCTTCCTTCTTCAGGGCGTGCCACAGGGCGTTGTGATCGAGTTCGATCGTGGCGACATCGGTGTCACCACCGAAAACGATACCGGGCGTGCGGCCGGTGTTGCGGAGACGGCGGCTCGCACCCGTACCCTGCTTGGCGCGCTCAAAAGCGACGAATTGCATGACTAACTCCTGTGGAGGGGTTCCGCGACCAGAACGCCTCTGTTTCAAAAGAGCCGCCCCCACCATGGAGGCCGCCCACTTTTTGCTGCTGTCAGGCCCTCAGAAGAGGTTGTCCTGATCGGCAAACAAACTCATGACCGACTCACCCGAGGCGATGCGCGCGATGGTTTCGGCCATCAGCGGTGCCACGGAGAGCTGGCGAATTTTGGAGCAGGCCTGTGCGGCCTGCGACAGGGGAATGGTATTGGTCACCACCACCTCGTCGAGGGCATTGCCCTTGGCAATGCGTTCGATGGCGGGGCCCGAGAAGATCGGGTGCGTGCAATACGCGTAAACGTTCTTGGCACCGCGCTCCTTGAGCACCTCGGCGGCTTTGACCAGCGTGCCGGCGGTGTCGATCATGTCGTCCATGATCACGCAGTTGCGGCCTTCGATGTCACCGATGACATGCATCACTTCCGACACGTTGGCCTTCGGACGGCGCTTGTCGATGATGGCCATGTCGCAGTTGAGCTGCTTGGCCAGCGCACGGGCGCGCACCACGCCACCGACGTCGGGCGAGACGATCAGCACGTCGGGGTAGTTCTTCTGGCGCAGATCGCCCAGCAGCACGGGCGACGCATAGATGTTGTCGACCGGAATGTCGAAGAAGCCCTGGATCTGGTCGGCGTGCAGGTCCATGGTCAGCACGCGGCTCACGCCCACTGTCTGCAGCAGGTTGGCCACGACCTTGGCCGATATCGGCACGCGGGCCGAACGCGGGCGGCGGTCCTGGCGGGCATAGCCGAAGTAGGGGATCACGGCGGAGATGCGTGCGGCCGAAGCCCGCTTGAGCGCGTCGACCATGATGATGAGTTCCATCAGGTTCTCATTGGTCGGGGCACAGGTCGACTGGATCACGAAGACATCACGGGCACGCACGTTTTGCGTGATTTCCACAGTGACTTCACCGTCGGAGAAGCGGCCCACATTGGCCGCGCCGAGCTGGGTTCCCAGGTGGTGCGCGATCTCGGCAGCCAGCACCGGATTGGCATTGCCGGTGAAGATCATGAAATCCGGGGGTTGAACTTGCATGGTGTTCCCAGCGATTTGAGCGACGGGCCGAGCGGATCGCCGTCAAAAAAGGCCATCCGGTGGGATGGCCGTTCCGATACGTTTGTGTTGAACGGTGGCAGGGGAGGAAGGACTCGAACCCTCGCATGCTGGAATCAAAATCCAGTGCCTTTACCAACTTGGCGACTCCCCTACGCAGGTCGGCTGTTCAACGTGATGTCGTACAACCAACCCAAAATTGTCGCAGGTTGCGCAACCACTGACCGGGCTGTGCGCTGCAGATTCTAATCGCAACACCAGTCAAGCAATGGATGTGCATCCATGTTGCTGCAGTCTCTGACCGTCCAGTCGCCGGGGGCGTCCGTCAGGTTCACAGTCTGCGGCAGATGTGCAAACACCGCGGTTCCCGATCCGGTCATGCGCCCTTGCAAACCGTGGCCAGCGAGCCACTGAATGCAATGCCCCACATCGGGACACAGCGCCTGCGCCACGGGTTGAAGGTCGTTGTGTCCGAACGCCAGAATTTTCTGGAGATCGATCAGCGCACCGTCACACGAGTCGTTTGCAGCAAAGCCTCGGATTGTAGCAGTTTCTGAATCGCGCTTGAGCGTCGGCGCGCCAAAAATTCGTTGGGTTGATGCGCCACCGGGTGGCTTGACCACCAGGAAACGGGCCGGCGGCAGCGCCACCGGCGTCAGGCGTTCGCCCACGCCTTCCACCCAGGCGTTGCGCCCACCAATGAAAAATGGCACGTCGGCGCCCAGCTGCAGGCCGATGTTGGCCAGTTTCGCACGGCTCAGGCCCAGTCCCCAGAGGCGGTTGAGCGCCAGCAGGGTGCTGGCCGCATCCGAGGAGCCGCCACCCATGCCGGCTTCGGCCGGCAGGCGTTTTTCCAGTCCGATGCGCACGCCCAGTGGGCAGCCGGTGGCCTGTTGCAGGGCGCGCGCGGCGCGCACGCACAGGTCTTCGACAGGCAGCTGGGCGGACGGCGTGAGGTCTTCGCGTTGAATCACCCCGTCCGGGCGTAACTCGAAATGCAGTTGGTCGCACCAGTCGACCAGCATGAAGACCGACTGCAGCAGGTGGTAGCCGTCATCGCGGCGGCCGGTGATGTGCAGGAACAGGTTGAGCTTGGCCGGCGCGGGCACGTCCAGCAGCTGGCGCAGCGGTGGGGCCGCCGCGCTCATGGCTGGAACACGACGCGCAGCTCGGCCGTCGGCAACGGGGCCGAGCGGCGCGCCGTGATGCGGCCTTCTGCCTGACGCGACAGATCGGCCTGCCAGCCCGGCACCTCGCCCTGTTCACCGCGCAGCCAGCCGAACAAGGCGGCCACCGGCACGGCGGTGCCGCTGAGCTCGGTGGTGAGCTCATCCAGGCTGCCGCGCTGGGTGACCTGGCCGCCCTGGCGCAGTTCGGCGCTCTGCGGCGTCCAGACCACGGTGGCCAGGGTGTTGCCGAGTGGGGACATCAGTTGCAGTTCGCCGGCCGCAGGGGCGCCACGCAGATCGAAGCCGGCGGAGAAGGACTGCGGCGGCGTGCTGTGGATCTGCAGCGCCAGCCGGCCGCTCCAGAGTTCTTCGCCGGGTTGTGCCGCGGGGCGGGGCGGGGTGGCGCAGGCCGACAACAGGGCGGCTGCCGCGAGTGCCAGGCACCACGGCGCGGGAAAACGGCGCGCGATCATGGCTGTACTTGCAGGCGTTTCAGGGTGCTCTGCAGGGTTTCGTTGTCTGCTGCCAGCAGCAGGCCTTCGCGCCAGACCTTGAGCGCCTGCTCGCGTTGTCCGCTGACCCACAGCACCTCACCCAGGTGGGCGGCAATCTCGGGGTCGGGGCGTTTGCCGTAGGCGGCCTGCAGAATCTGCAGCGCGCGTGCGGTGTTGCCCATGCGGAACTCGACCCAGCCCAGGCTGTCCTGGATGTAGGCATCGCCCGGTGCCATGGACACTGCCTTCTCGATCAGCTGTTTGGCCTCGGGCAGGCGAAGGTTGCGCTCGGCCAGCGAATAACCCAGGGCGTTGTAGGCGTGGTGGTGGTCGGGCTTGGCCGCGATGAGCTGGCGCAGCAGGCGCTCCATGTCGGCGATCTTGCCGGCCTTCTCGGCCATCATGGCCTGGTCGTAGATCAGGTCGGTGTCTTCGGGGAATTTGGCGGCGGCTTCGGTGTAGACCTCGTAGGCCAGCTGGTATTGCTTGAGGTCGCGCAGCAGGTTGGCCTCGGCCGCGAGTTTGAGGCGCGCGTCTTCGGGGCGGCGCTCCGGCTGGTTGCGCAGCAGGGCGCGGGCCTGGGGCAGCTGGCCCTGGCGCGCCAGCAGCGACGCGCGGCGCATTTGCGCGGCCATGATGTCGTCGGCGTTTTCGATCCGGTCCAGCCAGGCGTTGGCGGTGGGGAAGTCGTTCTGTTTCTCGGCGATCTGGGCCATCAGCAGGTAGGCCTGGGTCAGGCCGCGGCTGATGCGCTCGTCGCTCGACTGGCGCGCCAGTGCCATGAACTTCTGCAGCGACGTGGTGGCCGCCGGCAGGCTGTTGTCCTGCACTTGCAGTGATGCCAGCAGCAGCCAGGGTTCGGCCTGTTCGGGCTGCCGGGTGGTCAGGGCTTCGAGCTGCGTACGCGCTTCGGCGTTGCGCTGCAGGTCGAGCAGGATGCGGGCGTAAGACAGGGCCACAGCGGTGTCGCCCGAGGTTGCGGACGATGTGCTGCCGGCCTGCAACTGTTGGCGCACCAGGGCCTCGGCGCCGTCCACATCTTGTTCCATCAGTTCCAGCGCCAGCAGGGCCGGGTAGGGCGAGGCCGGATCGGCCTTGTGCCCCTCGCGTGCCGCGGCCAGTGCCTGTGGCAGATTCTGCTGTGCGAGTTCCATGCGGCCCACGGTGGTCCATGCGGCGGCGGCGTGGAAGGCTTGTTTGAGCGAGGGCTCCAGCGCTTCACGCACCACGCTGGCGGCCAGCGCCTTGTCGGTCAGGCGACTGAAGGTCTGCGGAATGGCGTTGATGGTGTCGTTGCGCTCGGCCACCGGGCTGGCCTGCAGGATGGCTTTGAGCACCGGGCCGGTTTCGGCCACGCGGTTGAGCGCCAGCAGGATCTGCAGCACGAAGCGGTTGGCTTCAGGGCTGTTGGGCAACTCCTGTGACCAGGCTCGTGCGGCGGTCAGTGCGGCATCGCCCGAGCGGGCTGCCAGCGCCACGTCGACCGCGCGCCGGTACAGCTCGGGGTTTTTCTGTTTGCGCGCCGCATCGAGAAAGAGCGAGTAGCCCGTGCCCGGATCACCCGCCACCACGTTGAGTTCGCCGATCAACAACTGGTAGAACAGCGGCGCGTTCAGGTCGGAGTTGGTGATGGGGGCTGCACTGGCCGGGGGTGTGGTGGCCTCCGTGGGCGGCGCACCCGGTGTGGCCGGCTGCGCTGCGGCGCCAAAGGCCAGGCCCATCAGAACCAGGGTCGCTGTGCGGTGCATGGTGTTCATCGGGTCATGATAATGGGAAGGTGTACGGGTCTCCGCTTTGGGATCACAAGACCGTACCGATGTTCCTGCCGCCACAGAAAAAGCTTTCAGACATGCCCGAGTTGCCCGAAGTCGAGGTCACGCGCCGCAGTTTTGCCGACCGCATCACGGGCGCGCGCGTGCTCGCGCTGTCCATGGGCAAGGCCTTGCGCTGGCCGCTGGGCTGTGAGCCCGCCATGCTGGCCGGGCGGCTGGTGCGCGCGGTGGATCGGCGCGGCAAGTACCTGCTGGTGCAGCTGGACGAAGGCGTTCTGCTGGTGCACCTGGGCATGTCGGGCAGCCTGCAGTTTGCGCCGAACCTGCCTCCACGCGGCGTGCATGACCATGTTGAGTTGCAGACCAGCCTGGGCACGCTGCGCCTGCACGATCCGCGCCGCTTTGGCGCGGTGGTGTATGCGCCCTCGCTGGACGACGCCCGCGCGGTCAAGCTGCTGGGTGGCCTGGGCGTGGAGCCGCTGGGGCCAGGCTTTGATCCGCTGGCCTTTCACCGTGCCCTGCAGTTGCGGCGAGCACCCATCAAACAGGTGTTGATGGCTGGAGACATCGTGGTCGGGGTCGGCAACATCTATGCCTCCGAAGCCTTGTTCATGGCCGGCATCCACCCGGCGTTGCGGGCGGACCGCCTGAGCAAGCCGCGCGCGGCGCGCCTGCACGGGGCCATCGTGACGGTGCTGCAGCGCGCGGTGGTGCTGGGCGGCAGCACGCTGCGCGATTTCTCCAGCGCCGAGGGCAAGAGCGGCTACTTCCAGCTCGATGCCATGGTCTACGGACGCGAGGGCCTGCCTTGCCGGGTCTGCGGCACGCCGGTCAAGGCCATGCGCCAGGGCCAGCGCTCGACCTTCTTCTGTACGGCCTGCCAGAAACGCTGAGGCGCTGCCGGGTGAGAAGGCGGGCGGGGCGCCCGGCTGTCGGGCATGCCTGCCGGTCAGGTTTCACCCGGGTGCCGATGCTATATTGGCCCATCGACGGGGACCACGGCACATGAGCTTCAACCAGGAATTTGACCAGCATGGAATATGGCGCAAGCAGTTTGCCTTGCGCCTGAAGCTGTTGTCCGAGTGGCTGACCGACCACGATCTGATGGAGTCCGGCGTGCGCGAGCGCCTGGATCAGCTGCACAGCCAGGTCAAGAACGACAAGATCATGGTGGCCTTCGTGGCCGAGTTCTCGCGCGGCAAGTCCGAGCTGATCAACGCTGTTTTCTTCGCCGGTTATGGCCGCCGCATCATGCCGGCCAGTGCCGGTCGCACCACCATGTGCCCGACCGAGCTGGGCTACGACGCCGACGTGCCGCCCTGCCTGCGCCTGCTGCCGATCGAAACCCGCCTGCAGCCGCAGTCGCTGGTGGACTGGCGCAACGTGCCCGACAAATGGGAGCGCATCGACCTGGACGTCAATGACCCCAAACAGCTGGCGCGTGCGATCCAGAAGGTGGCCGAAGTGCGCCGCGTGCCGCAGTCCGAAGCGGCTGCCCTGGGCTTCTGGAGCGACGACGTGCCCGAGGACAACCCCTTGCCGGGTGCCGACGGCCTGATCGAGGTGCCCAAGTGGCGCCATGCCCTGATCAACATGGCGCACCCCCTGCTCAAGCAGGGCCTGGTGATTCTGGACACGCCCGGCCTCAACGCCATCGGCGCCGAGCCCGAACTCACGGTGAGCCTGCTGCCGCAGGCGCATGCGGTGGTGTTCATCCTGGCGGCCGACACCGGTGTCACCAAGTCCGACCTGACGATCTGGCGTCAGCACCTCGCGGTGTTGGGCGAAGGGCGTGAATCGCGCCTGGTGGTGCTGAACAAGATCGACACCATGTGGGACGCGCTCAGCTCGCCCGAGCAGGTGCAGCTGCAGATTGCCTCGCAGCGCACCGACTCGGCCGAAATCCTGGGCCTGGCGCCGAGCCAGGTGCTGGCCGTGTCTGCACAGAAGGGCCTGCTCGCCAAGGTGCACCGCGACAAACAACTGCTCGAAGCCAGCAAGCTGATGGAGCTGGAAAGCGCGTTGGGCGTGGACCTGCTGGGCCAGCGCCGCAAGATCCTGCGGGCGGCGGTGGCCAAGGGCATCGAGTCCTTGCGCACCGAAACCGGCCGCATGGTGCACACCCGCGCACGGGATCTGGTGGAACAGGTGCAGGAGCTCGAAGGCCTGCGTGGCAAGAACGCCGGCGTGATCAAGCAGATGCGCCTGCGCATCGAGCAGGAGCAGGCCGACTTCGACGCCAGCGGCGCCAAGATCCAGGCCGTGCGCTCGGTGCACCTGCGCCTGCTCAAGGATTTGTTTGCCATGCTCAGCATCTCGCACCTCAAGACCGAGGTAGCCACGCTGGGCAAGGCGCTCAAGCAGCCTGGCATCAAGCTGGGTGTGCGACGCGCCTACGACCACACCTTTGACCGCCTGCGCACCGATCTGGTCAAGACCGACCACATGGCTGGCGAGATCCAGTCCATGCTGGAAGGCAGCTTCAAGAACCTCAACGCCGAATACGGCTTCTCGCTGCAGGCACCGTCGCCGCCGCGCCTGGGCCACTATGTGCAGGAGCTCGATCTCATCGAGAAGAGCCACCTGCAATACCTCAGCCTGGGCAATGCGCTGCGGCTGGCCCAGCCCGAGTTCGCCGAACGCCTCGCCCGTGCTTTGATGAGCCGCCTGCGTGGTGTGTACGACACCGCGGTGAACGAGGTGGAACTCTGGAACAAGTCCGCCGCGGCCCAGCTCGACGCACAGCTGCGCGAGCGCCGCCGCAACTTCACCCGCCGCATCGAGGCGGTCTCGCGCATCCAGCAGGCTGCTGGCGGCCTGGACGATCGCATCCGCGAACTGCAGGCGCACCAGGACGACCTCAACCAGCTCGACGCCAAGCTCGCCGAGCTCACCGACCACCTGCTGGCCGCGCCCGAACAGGAACAATCCGACGAAGCCGTGGCGGCATGAGCCGCATGGTGTCCGTGCAGGAAGCCGGCGCGCTGGCGCCGCAGGCCTTGTTTGCGCCCTACCTGATCACCTGGCAGCGGCATTCCGGCCGCAGTGGCCTGCCCTGGCAACACACGCGCGACCCCTACCGCGTGTGGTTGTCCGAGGTGATGTTGCAGCAGACCCAGGTGAGCACCGTGCTCACCTACTACCCACGTTTTCTCGCGCGTTTTCCCGATGTGCAGGCACTGGCCGCGGCCGCGCCCGACGAGGTGATGGCCTTGTGGGCCGGCCTGGGTTACTACAGCCGCGCACGCAACCTGCACCGCTGTGCGCAGGCGGTGGTGCAACTGCATGGTGGTGTGTTTCCCGCCACCGCCGAAGGCCTGCAGACCCTGCCCGGCATCGGTGCCTCCACCGCCGCCGCCATTGCCGCCTTCTGCCACGGTGAACGCATCTCCATCCTGGACGGCAACGTGCGCCGCGTGCTGTCGCGCCTGCTGGCGTTTGACGGCGATCTGGCACAGACCCAGCCGCAGCGCGAACTCTGGGCACTGGCCCAGTCGCTGCTGCCTGTTGCGCCCACCCTGGACGACATGACCGCCTACACCCAGGGCCTGATGGACCTGGGTGCCACGGTCTGCCTGCGCAGCAAACCGCTGTGTCCGCGCTGCCCGGTGCAAAGCGTTTGCCGCGCGCACGCCAGCGACGAGGTGCAGCGTTACCCGGTGAAAACGCGCCGGCTGGTGCGCCGCTTCGAAAGCTGGTGGTTGCTGGTGCTGCGCAGCAGCAACGCCGATGGGAAGGCTGGCACGCGCTACTGGCTGCAGCGACGGCCCGACAAAGGCATCTGGGCTGAGCTGTATTGCCCGCCGGTGTTCGCCGACGAAGCAACATTGCTGGCCGCGCTGCCCGAGGTTTTGCACGCGCAGCTGCAAGCCCTGGCGCCGGTGGCGCACAGCCTCACGCACCGCGAGCTGCGCCTGCACCCGATGTTGCTGGAGGTGGCACCGCAGGCGGATGCCTGGCCGGCCGGCCAATGGGTGGACGAGGCGGACCTGGCGGCCTACGGTCTGCCGGCCCCGGTGCGCTTGCTGTTGCAGGCGCTGCCCGGCTGACGCTGGCGCTTGCCCGGAACCGACAGCTTTTCAGCCAGGGAGGTTGAGCACGGCTGCCACCAGGTGCGCGATGGCCAGCGTGTCAGATAGCGCGCGAACCTGGGGTCGGCCCCGCCGGGCGGTTGCTCAGGTGTGGGTTGCGGCCGGGCTGGGCGGTGTGGGCCAGTCGTCGTCTTCGCGGTGGCGCACGCGGGTGAACCAGGCGCTGCCGAAGGCCTGCGCCAGCCGCTCCACCAGATAGACCGAGCGGTGCTGTCCGCCGGTGCAGCCGATGGCAACCGTGACGTAGCTGCGGTGGTCGCGCAGCATCTGCGGCAGCCAGTGGCTGAGGAAGCTGGTGATCTGCTGTTCCATCTGCACCACCTCGGGCTGCGCCGCCAGGTAGGCCGCCACCGCCACGTCGAGCCCGGTGAGGGGTTTGAGTGCGGGCTCGTAGTGCGGGTTGGGCAGCATGCGCACGTCGAAGACGAAGTCGGCGTCCATGGGGATGCCGCGCTTGAAGGCGAAGGACTCGAACACCAGCGTCAGGGGCGCCTGCGTCGCGCCCAGCAGGTCCTTGATCTGGCTGCGCAGGCGCGTCGGGCGGATCAGGCTTGTGTCGAGCACCAGGGCCTGCTCGCGCAACTCGGCCAGCAGCTCGCGCTCGTGTTCGATCGCTTCGGTCAGCGCGCGGTGCTGGTCGGTTGCGTGCTTGAGTGACAGCGGGTGCAGGCGGCGCGTTTCGGAGAAGCGGCGCACCAGGGTGTCGGTGGTGGCGTCGAGGAACACCGTGGTGAGGTGCACCGGGCGTGTGGCGTGGCGCTGCAGCTGGGCCAGCCGCGCTGGCAGGCCGGGCAGCGAGGCGGCGCTGCGCACGTCCATGGCGATGGCCACGCGCGGGGAGTGCTGGTTCTGCTCCAGCTCGATGAAGGATTCGAGCAGTGCGGGCGGCAGGTTGTCGACGCAGTAGAAGCCCACGTCTTCCAGCGCCGTGATGGCCACGGACTTGCCGGAGCCGGACATGCCGGTGATCAGGACCAGGTGGATGGGCTTGTCGGTGATGTCGTTCATCGGGTGCTCACGCGGCCAGCATCTCGCGGGCGTGGGCCAGCGAGATCTCGGACTGTTCACCGCCACCCAGCATGCGCGCGAGTTCGCGCACCCGGATTTCGTGGGCGATGGGCGCCACCGTGCTCATGGTTTGCCGGCCCTGGGCCTGTTTGCTCACCAGCAGGTGATGGTCGGCGCAGGCGGCGACCTGGGGCAGGTGGGTCACGGCCAGCACCTGGCGGTCTTTGCCGAGCTGGCGCAGCAACTGGCCCACGGTGTGCGCCACGGCGCCACCGATGCCGGAGTCGACCTCGTCGAAGATCAGCGTCGGTGCCTGGCCGAGCTGGCTGGTGACAACCGAGATGGCGAGCGCAATGCGCGAGAGTTCACCACCCGAAGCCACCTTGCCCACCGCCTTGGGCGTGGCACCGGCGTGGCCGGCGACACGAAACTCCACCTGCTCGGCGCCGTGGGCCTGGGGTTCTTCCAGTGGCAGCAGCGCGACCTCGAACACGCCGCCCTGCATGCCCAGGGTCTGCATGGTGGCTGTGACGGCCTTCGAGAGTTTGGGCGCGGCCTTCTGCCGTTCCTTGCTGATGGCCTGCAGTGCGGCGGTGAAGCTTTTCCAGTCGGCGCGTTCGGCGCGCTGCAGGGCATCGAGGTCGAGCGCCTGATCGACCTGGGCCAGTTCGGCCTTCCACTGTGCGTGCACCTCGGCCAGTTCTTCGGGTGGGCGGCGGTAGCGCCGCGCCAGCGACACCCAGAGCGACAGGCGCTGGTCGAGCGCTTCCAGGCTGCCCGGGTCCTGTTCGGTGTGGCGTGTGTACTGGTGCAGGCTGTGTACCGTGTCCTGCACCTGCGCCAGCGCGCCTTCCAGCGCCTCGATGGCGCTGGCGAACTGCGGTTCGATGTGGGCCTGGGCCTGCAGCGCAGCGAGCGCGCGGTGCACCAGGGCGGCGGCGTTGTCATCGTCGTCGTCCAGGGCGTTGGTGGCGGTCTGCGCGGCGTCCAGCAGGGACTGCGCGTTGGCCAGCCGGCCGTGCTGGGCGTTGAGTTCGCCCCACTCGCCGGTTTGTGGTGCCAGCTTGTCGAGTTCGGTGATCTGCCAGGCCAGGCGTTCACTTTCCTGGCGCAGCGTGTTCTGTTTTTCGGTTGCCACATCCAGCGCTTTGCGCCGTTGCCGCCACTGGGCCCAGGTCTGGGCCGCGGCGCTGGTGTTGATGCCGGCATAGGCATCGAGCAGGTCGCGCACCGCCTCGGCGCGGGTCAGGCTCTGCCAAGCGTGCTGGCCGTGGATGTCGACCAGGCTGTCGGCCAGCGCCTTGAGCTGCGTCACGGTGGCGGCGCTGCCGTTGATCCAGGCGCGGCTGCGGCCTTCGGTGTCCACCGTGCGGCGCAGCAGCACACCGTCTTCAACCGGAAAGCCTTGTTCTTCCAGCCAGGGCGTGAGCGAAGCGGGGGCGTCGAATTCGGCCGCGACGTCGCAGCGCGTCGCGCCCTCGCGCACCACGCCGCTGTCGGCGCGTGCGCCCAGCGCCAGTTGCAGTGCGTCGATCAGGATGGATTTGCCGGCCCCGGTCTCGCCGGTGAGCACGCCGAAACCGTTTTCCAGCTCAAGGTCCAGGGACTGCACGATCACGAAGTCGCGCAGCACGATGCGTCGGAGGCTCATCGGTCAGGCGCCTTCGTTCCAGTGGAGTTTTTTGCGCAGCGTGTCGAAGTAACTCCAGCCCACCGGGTGGAGCAGGCGCAGCGCGTGTTCAGAGCGGCGCACCACGATGCGGTCGCCGTGCAGCAGGCTGGTGAGCGACTGCATGTCGAAGTTGGCGCTGGCGTCGCGGCCGGAGACGATCTCCACCGCGATCTCGCTGTGCGAGGGAATCACCACCGGACGATTCGACAAGGTGTGCGGCGCGATCGGCACCATCACCCAGCCGCCGATGCCGGGGTGGATCAGCGGGCCGCCGGCCGACAGGGCGTAGGCGGTCGAGCCGGTGGGCGAGGCGATGATCAGACCGTCTGCGCGCTGGTTGGCGACGAAATGGCCGTCCACCTCCACGCGCAGCTCGATCATGCTGGCCACGCTGCCGCGGCTCACCACCACGTCGTTGAGTGCGGTGGCCTGGAACACGCAGCGGCCGTCGCGCCAGACCGTGGCGGCCATCAGGGAGCGGGCGTCTTCCTGGAATTCGCCACGCAGGATGGGGCGCAGGTTCTCGCGGTAGCTGCCGAAGGGAATGTCGGTGATGAAACCCAGCCGCCCCTGGTTGATGCCCACCAGCGGCACGCCGTAACGCGCCAACTGCCGGCCGATACCGAGCATGGTGCCGTCGCCGCCCACCACCAGCGCCAGGTCGCAGGCATCGCCCATGGCCGCCACGTCCAGTGCTGGGTATTGCAGCAGGCCGGTGTTGGCCGCGGTGTCGCGCTCCAGCGAAACGTCGCAACCCTCGTCGTGCAGGAAGTGGGCGATTTCTTCCACCGCGTTGCGCGCGCCGGGCGCCTGGTACTTGCCCACGATGGCAACGTGCGCAAACCGCAGGGGGCGGTTCCAGCGGGCTGGCGCGGACCGGGTTTCAGGGGGCAGGCTCATGCGGGAAATTACAACACAGTTGTCCGTGGCGGATTGCCGCAAATGCCGTGCTGCGCAAGGGGCTGTGGCCCACCTTTCCTTAGAATGGGGCCATGTTGGATGAACGCGCCAAGTTGCTGCTCAAAGCCCTCGTCGAGCGATACATCGCCGATGGTCAGCCCGTGGGCTCACGCACGCTGGCCAAGGCCGCTGGCATGGAGCTCTCGCCGGCGACCATCCGCAACGTGATGAGCGACCTGGAAGAGCTCGGGCTGATCGCCAGCCCGCACACCTCGGCCGGTCGCATTCCCACCGCCCGCGGGTACCGCCTGTTCGTCGACACCATGTTGACCGTGCGCCGCGACAGCCTGTCGCCGGTGAGCGAGATGGGCGGCCCGGGCATTGCCGCCGGCCAGCCGCACCGGGTCATCAGCAACGCCGCGCAGATGTTGTCCAACCTGTCGCAGTTCGTCGGCGTGGTGGTGGCACCGCGCCGGGCCTCGGTGTTCCGGCACATCGAATTCCTCAGCCTGTCCGAGCGGCGTGTGCTGGTGATCATCGTGTCGCCCGAGGGCGACGTGCAGAACCGCATCATCCACACCCAGGTCAGCTTCAGCCAGCCGCAACTGCTCGAAGCCGCCAACTTCCTCAACGCCCACTACGCCGGCCTCACCATGGAAGCGGTGCGCGAGCGGCTGAAAACCGAGGTGGAGGCCTTGCGTGGCGAGATCGCAGACCTGATGAAAGCGGCGGTGGACATCGGCGCCGAGGCCAGCCAGGCGCAGGACGAGGTGGTGGTGTCGGGCGAGCGCAACCTGCTGTCGGTGAGCGAGTTCTCCAGCGACATGGGCAACCTGCGCCGCATGTTCGACCTGTTCGAGCAGAAAACCCAGCTGATCCGATTGCTGGACGTGTCGGCCCAGGCCGACGGCGTGCGCATCTACATCGGCGGCGAAAGCCAGGTCGTTCCCTACGAAGACCTGTCGGTGGTGACTGCACCTTACGAAGTCGATGGCCAGGTGGTGGGCACGCTCGGCGTGATCGGACCGCAGCGCATGTCTTACGAACGCATGATCCAGATCGTCGACGTCACGGCCAAGCTGGTGGGCAACGCGCTCAGCCACCACAAGTAGGGCGCGCCGCGCGCCCTACAATCCAGCCCTTGTCGGGCCGTTAGCTCAGTTGGTTAGAGCAGAGGACTCATAATCCTTTGGTCGTTGGTTCAAGTCCAACACGGCCTACCAGTATCCCTTGCAGGGGTTGAAAACCCCACCTCCTTCAACTTGCCTGCCTGTGGCGTTGACGGAGCACCTGGGCTCGGGATGCGTGGCAGATGAGGAACGCTCCTGGGCAGGTCGCCTGAAGGTAGAGGAGTGAAGCCTTCAAGTCCGAATGGAGTGGATCGGGCCTCGTTATCGGGCGGCCACTTCGAAATAGATTCAAGTTTGGTTCGTGTCCAGCACGAACTGCAAAAAATGCTGCTATAATTCGAGGCTTCGCGGCTGTAGCTCAGATGGATAGAGTACTTGGCTACGAACCAAGGGGTCGTGGGTTCAATTCCTGCCAGCCGCACCATATAAAAACCCGCAGCCAAAAGCTGCGGGTTTTTTCTTTTCCGCCGAGGAAGCGCCCATGAGCAAGGCATTCACCCGCGAGATCGATACCGACGATGACGACGAGCTGCCCGCTGCGCCGCCCGTGCCCGTCGGTGGCAAGAACTACATCACGCGCGCCGGCTACGACCGCCTGCGCAGCGAACTCTTTGCGCTGATCGACGAAGAGCGCCCCAGGATCGTGGAGATCGTGCACTGGGCGGCGAGCAATGGAGACCGCTCTGAAAACGGCGACTACCTCTACGGCAAAAAACGCCTGCGCGAGATCGACCGCCGCATCCGCTTCCTGACCCAGCGACTTGAAATTGCCGAAGTGGTGAATCCCTCGCTGCATTTCGGTGGCGACCAGGTGTTTTTCGGCGCCACAGTGTGTTACGCCGACGACAGCGGGCAGGAAACCACCGTCACCATCCTCGGCGTGGACGAGGTCGACAGTTCACAGGGGCAGGTCAGCTGGGTGTCGCCCGTGGCACGTGCGCTGCTCAAGGCGCGCGTGGGCGATGTGGTGCGGCTGGTGGTGCCGGGCGGTGTGCAGGAACTGGAGGTGTTGTCGGTGCAGTACCCCGCACCTGCGGACGACGCCCCCGCCTGATCTCAACGCTCAGGGTTTGTAGCGCTGGGCCTTGAGCACCGAGGTCGTGCGCTTGAGGCTGCGCAAGACTTCGGCCAGGTGCTGGCGGTCACGCACTGCCACCGAGAAACGGATGTCGGTGGCGGTCTGCGCGGGCTCATCGCCCATGTCCACATGGGTGATGTCGGCTTCGGCGGCCGCGATGCTCGAGGCCACACGCGCCAGCACACCCTTGCCATTCGTGACGGTCACGACCACCGTGGTGTCGAACGAGCGCACCGGTTCGTCGGCCCATTCCACTTCCAGGAAACGTTCGCCGTCGCGCAGCAGCAGCCGCTTGCCGGTCGGGCAGTCGTCGGCGTGGACCACCAGGCCTTCACCGCGGCCGAGGTAGCCGACGATACGGTCACCCGGAATCGGCTTGCAGCAGGGCGCGTACTGCACCGACAGGCCTTCGCTGCCGTCCAGCGTGACGACGCCTTGCGAAACCGATTCTTCCTGGCCACTGGCATAACGCTCCGTGCTGATCAGCAGGGCGTCGGGTTTCAGGCCGGTTTCGGCCAGCAGCACGGCGAGCTTTTTGCCCACCATGCTGGCGATGCGTTTGCCCATGCCAATGTCGGCCAACAGCTCCGTGCGGCTCTTGCTGCCGGTGAAGCGCAGCAGCTTCTCCCAAGTGCCCTGGTAGGTGCCCTCTTCGCTTGGCAGCGTAGCGATGCCCTCGGAGCGCAAGGCCTGGCTGAGCATGCGCTCGCCAAGCTCATGCGATTTTTCCTGCGCCACCGTCTTCAGGTGGTGCCGGATCTTGGAGCGGGCGCGGCCGGTCTTGACGAAGGACAGCCAGGACGGATTTGGCTCGGCCTTGTCGGCGGTCACGATTTCGACCACGTCGCCGTTGGCCAGCTCGGTGCGCAGCGGGCGCTGCTCGCCGTTGATGCGGGCCGAGACTGTGTGGTTGCCGACGTCGCTGTGGATGGCGTAGGCAAAGTCCATCACGGTCGCGCCACGCGGCAGCGCCATGATCTTGCTCTTGGGCGTGAACACGTAGACCGCGTCGGGGAAAAGGTCGATCTTGATGTGATCCCAGAACTCGGCGGCGTCGTGCGTTTCCTGCTGGATGTCGAGCAGGGATTGCAACCACTGCGTGCCCAGACGCTGCGACATGTCGCTGCTGGGTTCGCTGGCCTTGTACAGCCAGTGCGCGGCGACGCCGGACTCAGCCACCACGTCCATGGCGTGCGTGCGCAACTGGAACTCGATGTTGGTGCCGAAGGGGCCGACCAGTGTGGTGTGCAGCGACTGGTAGCCGTTGACCTTGGGAATGGCCACGTAGTCGCGGAACTTGCCCGGCAGCGGCTTGTACATCTGGTGCAGCACACCCAGGCCGGTGTAGCAGTCGGTCAGCTCGGGCACCACGATGCGAAAGCCGTAGATGTCGGTCACCTGCGAGAACGACAGGTGTTTGGTGTCCATCTTGCGGTACACGGAGTACAGCGTTTTTTCGCGCCCCATGATGCGCACGTTCAGGCCGTGGCCCACGAACCCGGCCTCGACCTCGCGCTGCACGCGTGCGATCAGATCTCGCCGGCGGTTGCGCGACTTGTTCAAGGCCTTGGACAGCACCTCGTAGCGCCAGGGGTGCAGGAAGCGGAAGGCCAGATCCTGCAGTTCACGGTAGGTGAAGTTCAGCCCAAGGCGGTGCGCGATCGGCGCGTAGATTTCCAGTGTTTCGCTGCTGATGCGCTGCCACTTCGAGCGCGGCATGTCGCCCATGGTGCGCATGTTGTGTGTGCGGTCGGCCAGCTTGATCAGGATGACCCGCACGTCCTTCGCCATCGCCAGCAGCATCTTGCGGAAGGACTCGGCCTGGTTCTGCTCGCGGGTGTCGAACTCCAGCTTCTCCAGCTTGGTGAGGCCATCCACGAGTTCGGCCACGGGAGCACCGAAACGCTCCACCAGATCTTCCTTGGTCACGCCGCAGTCTTCGATGGCGTCGTGCATCAGGGCCGCCATCAGTGCCTGGGCATCGAGCTTCCATTCGGCGCATTGCGCCGCCACCGCAATCGGATGGGTGATGTACGGGTCGCCGTTCTTGCGCAGCTGGCCCAGGTGGGCTTCGTCGGCGAAGCGGTAGGCCTGCCGGATGCTTTCGATGTCGGCCGGGCCCAGGTAGTCGAGCTTGCCGAGCAACGCGGCAAAGCTGGCCGCCGCCGCGCTGGCGGCCGGATGGGCTTGCTCGGGAGAAGGCGGTAGGGTGCCGGTGGCGGCCTCGCTGATCATCCTTCTACTTTAGCGCGAGACGATCAATCCCGCTGCGTCCATGCACGGAGTTTGTGCGTGAGAGAGTGGTATTGCCCTGATTCAGGCGAAAAAAAACACCGCGAAGCGGTGTTTTTCCGGAGTGCACACGCTCAGAGCGGCACTTTCTTCAGCATCTCGAGGCCGACCTTGCCGTCGGCGATTTCGCGCAGAGCGGTCACGCCCGGCTTGTTCTTGCTCTCGATCTTGGGGGCGTGGCCCTGGCTCAGCATGCGCGCGCGGTACGTGGCTGCCAGCACCAGCTGAAAGCGGTTGGGGATCTTTTCCAGACAATCTTCGACGGTGATGCGTGCCATGGGCGGGCTCCGGGTGAGGGCAAAAAATCAGAGGATGTTGAGCGCTTTGAAGGTATCGCCGCGGGCGAGACGCTGGGCGGAAAACTTGAGCCGCTGGGCATGGACGATGGCCTTGAGGTCAAACAAGGCCCGCTCGAACAACTCGTTGATTATAACGAAGTCGAATTCCTGGGCATGGGCCATCTCGGTGGCGGCATTCTGCAGCCGCAGTTCGATCACCTCGGCTGTGTCTTCCGCGCGCCGCTCCAGGCGCGAGCGAAGCTCTTCCCAACTGGGCGGCAGGATGAAGATCAGCACGGCGTTGGGGAATATGCGCTTGACCTGGATGGCGCCCTGGAAGTCGATCTCCAGCACCACGTCGGCCCCCTGGGCCATGCGCTGCTCGATGGCCATCTTGGAGGTGCCGTAGCGGTTGGCATGCACCAGTGCCCATTCCAGGAACGCGCCCTGGATGACCATCTGGTCGAAGCTCTCATTGCTCACAAAGTAGTATTCGCGCCCGTGCAGCTCCTGGCCGCGGGGCGCGCGGGTGGTGTGCGAGACCGAGGGCACGACGCGCGAGTCGAGTTCCATCAGTGCCTTGACCAGGCTGGATTTGCCGGCCCCGCTGGGGGCGGCCACGACGAACAGATTTCCGGGATATTCCATATTTATTCGATGTTCTGGACCTGTTCGCGCATCTGTTCGATGAGCACCTTCATGTCCACCGAGATGCGTGTGAGTTCGAGGCTGGAGGATTTCGAACCCATGGTGTTGGCTTCGCGGTGCAGTTCCTGGATCAGGAAGTCGAGCCGTTTGCCGATTTCCGAACCTTTCTTCAACAGCCGCTCGATCTCCGTCAGGTGCGAATCCAGCCGGGTCAGCTCCTCGGCCACGTCAATGCGGATCGCAAACGCCGTGGCCTCGGTCAGGGCGCGGTCGTTGGCCATCTCCGAGGTGACGGCATTGCCCAGTGCGCCGGTACCGCCCGCGCCCAGGGCTTCGTTCCAGCGGTCGATGAAGCGCTGCCGCTGTTGTGCGACCAATTGCGGAATGAGGGGTTGTGCGTCCTTGGCCAGCTTGCGCAGCTGGCTCAGGCGGTCCTGCAGCATCGCGGCCAGGCGTTTGCCTTCGCGTTCGCGTGCCTCGGTCAGGCCTTCGAGGGCCGTGTGAGCCAGGGCCACCAGGGTGTTGTTGAGTTCGCCGGGATTGCCCTGCTGACGTGCCGTGAGCTGCAGCACCTCGGCCACGGACAGCGGTGCAGCGGCTGGCAACCAGGCCCGCACGGTGTCCTGCAGGCCGACCAGTTTTTGCAGGTCGAGCGCGCCAGGCTGGCGTGGCACGGTCTCCGAACGTCCTTCAATCCAGGCCCGTACCTCGACCTTGCCGCGTTTGAGGCGGGCGCCCAGCAACTCGCGCAGGGCCGGTTCGGTGCCGCGCAGATCGTCGGGAAGCTTGAAGGTCAGGTCGAGAAAACGGCTGTTGACGGACCTGATCTCCATGCCCACACCGGTCTGGAGGTCGCGGCCAGACTCGCTGCTGGCCGGCGCAGTGGACCCGCTGGAGTGGGCCGTTGCGTAACCGGTCATGCTGTAAACTGCCATTGAACTTTGCCCCATCTGGGTGAATGGTCCAAAACGAGGCGTTCCGGAATCCACCCGAATTATGTCAAAGGTCAAACCCGCACCGCTGCCGCCGGACACTGTGATCGGCGGATACCGCATTGTTCGCAAGCTGGCGGCAGGGGGCTTCGGGGTCGTCTACCTTGCCGTGGACACCGAGGGCCAGCAGGTCGCGGTGAAGGAATACCTGCCGTCCTCGCTTGCCTCGCGCGGCCCGGGTGAACTGCTGCCGCAGGTGCAGCCGGAAAAACTCTCGCTGTATCGCCTGGGGCTCAAGAGCTTCTTCGAAGAGGGGCGGGCGCTGGCCCAGATCTCCCACCAGTCGGTGGTGAGCGTGCTCAACTTCTTCCGCGAGAACGAGACCGTCTACATGGTCATGAACTTTCTGGAGGGTGCGTCCCTGCAGGAATTCATCATCACGGCGCGCGAACTCAAGAAGCAGAAGGTGTTCCGCGAATCCACCATCCGCTCGTTGTACGACGAGGTCCTGCGCGGCCTGCGCATCGTGCACCAGCACAAGATGCTGCACCTGGACATCAAGCCGGCCAACATCTTCGTGACCGACGACAACCGCTCGGTGCTGATCGACTTCGGCGCCGCGCGCGAGGTGCTGAGCAAGGAAGGCAACTTCATCCGTCCGATGTACACGCCCGGTTTTGCCGCGCCCGAGATGTACCGGCGCGACTCGTCGATGGGCCCCTGGACCGACATCTACGCCATCGGTGCCTGCATCTACGCCAGCATGCAGGGTTACCCGCCCAACGACGCGCCGCAGCGGCTGGAGAAAGACCGCCTCTCGCTGGCCCTGTCGCGCCTGCGCGGCGTGTACTCCGACAACCTGATCGAGGTGGTCGAGTGGTGCATGTCGCTCGATCCGCTGTCGCGCCCGCAATCGGTGTTCGCGCTCCAGAAGGAGCTCAGCCGCGAGACCGAACGCAGCTACACGAAGCTCACCGTGGCCGAGAAGATGCGGCTGCAGTTTGACAACATCGTGTCCGACAACAAGAAGTCCTTGCGCAAGTCGACCAACGCGGCGACGAAGTTTCGATGAAGTTCTCGGTCTACCAGATCAGCCGCCAAGGGGGCCGGGAGCGCAACGAAGACCGCATGGGCTATGCCTACACGCGGGTGTCGGGGCTGTTCGTGCTGGCCGATGGCATGGGTGGCCACCCGGAGGGCGCCATGGCGGCGCAGCTCGCGCTGCAGACCTTCTCCGCGTATTTCCAGAAGGCCGCGAACCCCACCGTGCGCGAGGTGCCGGAATTCCTCTCCAGCGCCCTGATGGCGGCGCACCACCAGATCATCCGGTATGCCGCGGAGAAGGGCATGCTGGACACGCCGAGAACCACGCTGGTGGCGGCGGTGATGGAGCGCAACCACCTGCACTGGGTGCATTGCGGCGATTCGCGCCTGTACGTGGTGCGCAACGGCCAGCTGCTCACGCGCACGCGTGACCACTCCTACATGGAGCAGCAACAGCACCTGGGCCGCGCCACCGACCACATCAACCGCAACATCCTGTTCACCTGTCTGGGCTCACCCGCCAAGCCGGTGTTTGACCTCTCCGGCCCGGTGCACCTGCTGCAGGGCGACCGCATCCTGCTCTGCTCGGACGGCCTCTGGGGCACGGTGAGCGATGAAGAGATCACGGCCGAGCTGTCCCGGCGTCCGCTGGAGCAGGCCGTGCCCGAACTGGTGGAGATGGCGCTCAAGCGCGGCGGGCCGCGCTGCGACAACGTCACCGTGCTGGCGATGGAGTGGGAGACCGTGGAGGAATTCAAGTCCACGCGCGCGACCACCGACGATAGCGACGATGTCGACGACGGCGTGTTCGCGTCCACCATCCAGTCGGGTGTGGCCGACCCGTCCATCGAAGACCTGGACGACGCGGCGATCGAAAAATCCATCGCCGAAATCAATGCCGCGATCCGCCGCACGGCCGAACGCAATTCCTGAACTCCCGAGGTTTCCCATGAGCGATTTGTCCCGACCCGGCCAACGGGCCGCCGATGCGTTGCGCCCTGTGCGCATCACCCGTCACTACACCATACACGCCGAGGGCTCGGTGCTGATCGAGTTCGGCGACACCAAGGTGCTCTGCACCGCCTCGGTGGAAGAAAAAGTGCCACCGCACAAACGCGGCAGCGGCGAAGGCTGGGTGACGGCCGAGTACGGCATGCTGCCGCGCGCCACCCACACGCGCAGCGACCGCGAAGCCGCCAAGGGCAAACAGAGCGGACGCACGCAGGAGATCCAGCGCCTCATCGGGCGCTCGCTGCGCGCGGTGTTCGACCTCAAGGCGCTGGGCGAACGCACCATCTCGCTCGACTGCGACGTGATCCAGGCCGACGGTGGCACGCGCACCGCCAGCATCACCGGTGCCTTCGTGGCGGCGCACGACGCCGTCAGCACGCTGATTGCCAGCGGCAAGATCACGGCATCGCCGATCAAGGACCACGTGGCCGCGATCTCGGTCGGCATCCTGGCTGGTCGCTCGCTGCTCGATCTGGAGTACGTGGAAGACTCGGCCTGCGACACCGACATGAACGTGGTGATGACCGGCGCCGGGCACTTCGTGGAAGTGCAAGGCACGGCCGAAGGCGTGGCCTTCACGCGCAGCGAAATGAACGACCTGCTGGCACTGGCCGAGAAGGGCATTGGCGAACTGGTGGGCCTGCAACGCCAGGCACTGGGCCTCGCATGAAGCTGGTACTGGCCTCCAACAACGCCGGCAAGCTGGCCGAGCTGCAGGCCCTGTTTGCCCCGCTGGGCGTGGAGCTGGTGCGCCAGGCCGACCTGGGCATTCCCGAGGCGCCCGAGCCGCACCGCACTTTCATCGAAAACGCGCTGGCGAAAGCCCGCCACGCCGCGCACGAAAGTGGCCTGCCCGCACTGGCCGACGACGCCGGCCTGTGCGTGGAAGCCTTCGGCGGCCTGCCTGGCGTGGACACGGCCTACTACGCCACGCAGTTCGGTTACGCCAAGGGCGATGGCAACAACGTGCGCGCGCTGCTGGAGCAGATGGCCGGCGTGAACGACCGGCGTGCTGCCCTGATCAGCACCCTCGTGGCCTTGCGCAGCGCCGACGACCCCGAGCCGCTGGTGGCCAGCGGCCGGGCACCTGGCCTCATCACGCGCGAGCCGGTGGGTGACAACGGCTTCGGCTTCGACCCGGTGATGTACCTGCCCACCTTCGGCAAGACCTTCGCGCAGTTGCCCACCGAGGTGAAGAACGCCAACAGCCACCGCGGCCGCGCGGCGCAACAGATGCTTGAACTGATGCGGGAACGCTGGTTCGCTCCCGCTCCGAACGGCACACCATGACCGACCCCATCGGCGTGCCGATGTCCTGGCCGGGCGGTGGCCCGAGGGCCACGGCAGCGCCCGCTTCAGCCGAAACGCCGTGGAACGACGTGCGCCACTGGATGCGCCCGGGCACGCTGCAGCTGCAAAGCCTGCCGCCGCTCTCGCTCTACATTCACCTGCCCTGGTGTCTGAAGAAGTGCCCTTATTGCGATTTCAACTCGCACGAATGGAGCGCCACCGCCGTTGCCGGTGAAGCCCTGCCCGAAGAGGCCTACCTCGACGCCCTGCGCGCCGATCTCGCGGCCTCCTTGCCGCTGATCTGGGGCCGCACGGTGCACAGCGTGTTCATCGGCGGCGGCACGCCCAGCCTGTTTTCACCGGCAGCGATCGACCGCTTGCTGGGTGACGTGCGCGCCATGCTGCGGCTGGAGGCCGATGCGGAGATCACGCTCGAGGCCAACCCCGGTACTTTCGAGAAAGACCGCTTCCGCGCCTTTCGCGAGGCCGGTGTGACGCGCCTGTCCATCGGCGTGCAGAGCTTCAACGATACGCACCTGAAGGCGCTGGGCCGGGTGCACGACCGTGCGCAGGCCATGGCGGCGGTGGAAGAGGCCGCGATGGCCTTCGACACTTTCAACCTCGACATCATGTACGCGCTGCCGGGCCAGACGCTGGCCGACTGCGAGGCCGACCTGCGCACCGCGTTGTCCTTCGCGCCGCCGCACATCTCCATCTACCACCTCACGCTGGAGCCCAACACCTACTTCGCCAAGTACCCGCCGGCCTTGCCGCCAGAGGACGAGGCCTGGGACATGCTGGACCGCATCACCGAGCTGACCGGCGAAGCCGGGCTGCAGCGCTACGAGGTGTCGGCCTACGCGCGTGAAGGCCACCAGTGCTGGCACAACCTGAACTACTGGCAGTTCGGTGATTACCTCGGCATCGGTGCCGGCGCGCACAGCAAGCTGAGTTTTGCGCACCGCGTGGCGCGCCCGGTGCGGGTGCGCGAGCCGCGCCTGTACATGGAGCGCGCGGCCAGCGGCAACGCGGTGGTGAGCGCGGAAGAGGTTTCGCGCAAGGCATTGCCGTTCGAGTTCATGCTCAACGCCCTGCGGCTCAAGGAGGGGTTCACCCTGCTGCAGTTCATGGAGCGCACCGGCCTGCCGCTCTCCAGCATTGCCGCCGGGCTGGCGCAGGCGGAGCAGAAGGGTTTGATCGCGCGCGATGCGGTGCGCGTGTGGCCGACCGAGCGCGGCTTTGATTTCCTCAGCGACCTGCAGGAACTGTTCCTCGCGGACTGAGCGCCAACGCGGCAGCCCGCCAGGGGCTGCAACGATCAGGCCGCCGCAGTGCTGCGCAGGCTGAAGCCCACGCGGGTTCGACCGTCGTGCGACTCGGCGGCCGGGAAACCGTCGTGCATGCGCGCGATGGCGGCCACGATGGACAAGCCGAGGCCGTGGTGCGGCTTCTCCACTTCGCAGCGCGCCGCGTCGGCTCGGAAGAAGCGGTCGAACATGCGCGGCAGGTGCTCGGCGGCGATGGACGGGCCGCTGTTCTCCACCCACAGCCGCACGCTGTCGCCCGAGCTGCCATCCGCAGCCGGCTCGCGCGCAATGTGCACCTTGAGCTGTGAGCCCGGGTCGGCGTAACGGATCGCATTGCCCAGCAGGTTGGAGAGCGCGCGTTTGACCAGGGGCTCGTCCATCGACAGGGCCGCATCGCCGTCGATCTGCACGCGCAGGCCGCGGTCTTCCATCGGCGCTTCGTGGAACTCCACCACCTGCCGCACCAGCTCGGCCAGGCTCACCGACGCACCGCGCCGGGCCTTCACGCCGCGGTCTGCCTGCGCCAGGAACAGCATGTCGTTGACGATGGCCGCCATGCGGTGCAGTTCTTCCAGGTTGGAGTGCAAGGTTTCTTCCAGCTCCTGCACGCTGCGCTCGCGGCTGAGCGTGACCTCGGTGTGGCCGATCAGGTTGGCCAGCGGCGTGCGCAGCTCGTGCGCCACGTCGGCGTTGAAACCTTCGAGCTGGGCGTAGGTGCGCTCCACGCGTTGCATCAGGCCGTTGAACTGGTCGATCAGCGGCTGCAGTTCTTCCGCAGGTTCCTGGAGCGAGAGCCGCTGGCCCAGGTGGCGGGCGTCGATGGCCTTGGTCTGGGCCGCCAGGTCCAGCAAGGGGCGGAAGCTGCAGCGCACGCGCCAATAGGTGCCCCATCCCACCAGCGCGGCCCCTGCGAGCACCGCGCCCACCAGCAGGAAGGCCATGCGGCGGGCGGTCTTGGCGTCTTGAGAGCAGTCCAGAATGACCTTGCCCTTGAGCTCACCGGCCTCCTGGGTGGACAGGGAAAAATCCATGCCGCGCGTGGCGGCCGCGGTGATGTTGAAGGTGGGCTCGGCGTCGCGGTAGAACACGCTGCCGTCGGCCCGTTGCACTTCCACGAAGGTGCCCGGACGGCGCTCGGCCAGCCAGGCCAGGCGGGCCTTCACCTCGGCTTCACCGCCCAGCGTGTCGGCCTCCTGCACCACGTCCACCAGCACGTGGGTGTAGCTGCGCAATTCTTCCTCGTGCTTGGCGGCGAAGAGCATGCTGGTGGCGCCGTAAATGAAGGCCAGCAGCACGCCCAGACCCACCACGGTCTGCACCGCCAGCAGCCAGGACAGGCGACGGCTGATGGAGTAGGGGCACGATTTCTCCGTGGCCGCCGTGGTTGTTCCGTTGACGGGCTGGCTGCTGTTCACGGTGCGGGTGTTCATGTGCGTTCCTCCAGCACATAGCCCATGCCGCGCACGTTGTGCAGCAGCTTGGGCTTGAAGGGGTCGTCCATCTTGGAGCGCAGGCGGCGCACCGCAACTTCCACCACGTTGGTGTCGGAGTCGAAGTTCATGTCCCACACCTGCTCGGCGATGGTAGTGCGCGAGAGAATCTGCCCCTTGCGCCGCGCCAGCAGGGCCAGCAGCGAAAACTCCTTGGCGGTGAGGTCCAGCCGTTGACCGGCGCGCCAGGCCTTGCGGCTGATCAGGTCCATCTCCAGGTCGCACAGGGTCATGCGCGTGTTGCTGGCCTCGGCCACCGCGGCCGGGCCACGCCGCAGCAGCGCGGCCACGCGCGCCAGCAGCTCGGAGAAGGCGAAGGGTTTGACGAGGTAATCGTCCGCGCCGGCTTCCAGGCCTTGCACGCGGTCTTCCACGCGGTCGCGTGCGGTCAGCATCAGCACCGGCGTGTTGCGTTTCTCGCGCAGCGCGGCGAGCACGCCGAAGCCGTCGATGCCGGGCAACATGATGTCGAGCACCACCAACTGGTAGTCGCCCTCCAGCGCGAGGTAACGGCCCTCGATGCCGTCGCGCGCCACGTCCACGGTGTAGCCGGCCTCGGAGAGACCCCGCTTGACGTAGTCCGCCAGCTTGGATTCGTCTTCAATGACCAGCACGCGCATGTCAGCAATCCGGTGATGGGGGTGGAGGAAACAACGCCAAAAGACGTCGCAGGAACCCGAATTGTCCGGGAATTGCCGGTTTTGCTGAATTACGAATCCGTAATTCTCGCGTTCGGAAAACGACAGACCCGGTTTCTACAGTCACTCCTGTGCCGCGCAGATTGCGACGCAAACAGATTACCCAGTCGTCTTCCCCCAACGTATCAAGGACACCATCATGAAGCTCTCCACCCGCATCCTCCTGCCCCTGGTTCTGACCGCCGTTGCCGGCACCGCCATGGCCCAGAACGCCCCGCTGACCCGCGCCGAAGTGCGTGCCGAGGCCATCGCAGCGCGCGATGCCGGCCTGATGAACGACATGGACACCATGCCTCTCAAGGTTTCCGCCGGTTTCGAGAAGACCCGTACCGAAGTGCGTGCCGAGGCCATTGCCGCGCGTAACGCCGGCCTGATGGACAACATGGACACCATGCCCCTGAAGGTGCCGGCCGGCTTCGAGAAGACCCGCCCGCAAGTGCTGGCCGAACTGCAGGAAGCCCAACGCCTGGGCCTGGTGAACGTGGACAGCCACCTCTACCCGGTGATTGCAACCCCGGCACAAGCCGAACAAGTGCGCCAGGCTGGCCTGCGCGCCCTCAACAACGGCAACACGATGGCGAAACGCTGATCGACACCAGTTGTGGCAGCCGTCTGGCGGAGCGGTTCGGCGGAAAGGGTCCGGCCGGGGCGCTTCACCAGACGGCATCGCTGCCAAGCTGAACCGCCAGGGCCCGGGAGGGCCTGTGGCGGTTTTTTCGTTTCTGCAACGCGGCCCGGTGCGCTGCCCCGTCACCCCGGTTGTGCTGGCTATGCGCCGCCCTTCAGCTGAAAAACGGACACGGTTTTGACCAGCTCGTCTGCCTGCTGGCGCAGGCTGTTCGCGGCGGCGGACATTTCTTCCACCAGCGCCGCGTTCTGCTGCGTGGTCTGATCCAGCTGGACCACCGCTTCGCCAACCTGGCTCACGCCCGCACTCTGTTCGCCGCTGGCGGTGCTGATCTCGGACATCAGCCGCGACACCTTCTGGATAGAGGCGATCACGGCCTGCATGGTCTGGCCCGCCTCGTTCACGATCGCAGTGCCGTTCTCCACGCTCTCCACGCTGCTGCCAATCAGCTCCTTGATCTCGCGTGCGGCCTGTGCCGAGCGCGTGGCGAGGCTGCGCACCTCGCCCGCCACCACCGCAAAACCGCGGCCCTGCTCGCCGGCGCGGGCCGCTTCCACGGCCGCGTTGAGCGCCAGGATGTTGGTCTGGAATGCGATGCCGTCGATCACGCCGATGATGTCGGCGATCTTGCGGGAACCGGCGTCGATGTCGCGCATGGTGTCCACGACACGCTGCACCGCGGTGCCACCCTGTTCGGCAAGCGTGCTGGCCGAACGCGCCAACTGGTCGGCTTCGCGCGCGTGGGTCGAGTTCTGGCCCACGGCCGTGCCCAGCTGCTCCATGGAGGCGGCGGTTTCTTCCAGCGCGCTGGCCTGGCCTTCGGTGCGGCCCGACAAGTCCTGGTTGCCTTGCGAGATCTGCGCGCTGGCCGTGGCCACCGCCTCGGCGCCTTGCCGCACCCGGGCCACCACACCGGCCAGGTCTTGCTGCATGCGTGAGAGCTGTGCCATCAGGCTGTGGGCATCGCCCTGGCGCACGGGCACGGACTGCCCCAGGTCGCCACGCGCCACGCGGGCGCTGACGGCAACCGCCTCCGCTGGCTCACCCCCCAGCGGCCGCAACACGAGGCGCTGCAGGGCCCACAGCAGGCCCAGCGACACCAGAACGATCGACACCGCGCCGAGCACCCAGGCCGTGATGTTGAGCTGGCGGACCTCGGCCAGGATGCGGTCTTGCGGCACCGTGGCCGCGAACGCCCACGACGAACCGTCCTTGCCCACGTGCACGGGCACATAGATGCCGGTCACCGCGGTGTTCAAGCGGTCGTGTTCGTAGTGGATGCGCACCGGGTGGTTGTCGCGCAGCGTGGCGCGCACGGCATCGAGCTGCGCCGGTTTCGCCAGGGCCTGGCCCACCTGCGCCGCGTCGCGATCACCGACGTACACACCGCCATGGGACAGCAGGCTGGCATAACCCGTGTCGTAGATGCGGATCGCCTGCACCTTGTCCTGCAGGCTGGAGAGCGGCACGTCGATGCCGGCCACACCGACGAAGCGGCCATCCACCACGATGGGCACCGAGGTGGTGGTGATCAGCACGTCCTTGCCCGCCACCGTGTAGGTGTAGGGCTCGATCAGCGTCTCCTTCCCGCTTTGTTTGGGCAGCTGGTAGTAGTCGCCCGCGCCGGGCTTGTCGTAGTCCACCAGCACCTCCATCACCAGCGCACCGTCGCCCCGGTTCCAGTACGGGATGTAGCGCCCCGAGGCGTCGTGGCCCGGCTTGCCGGCGAAATCGGCATCGCGGCCGTCGAAGGCATCGGGCTCCCAGGCGGCCCAGGCGCCCTGGAACTGCGGCGAGTTCGCCAGCACACTGCGGATGAGGGCATCGGCCTGCGCACGGTCGGCGTTGCCGCTGGCCTTCAAACCGGCCAACGACTGCGACAGCGTGCGCGCGGCGGTCATCGTCGCATTGAGCTCGGCCCCGATCTGCGCGGCGTTGCGGGTGGCCAGCTCCTCGGCATACATGAGGGCCGTGCTTTCCTGCAACTGGCCGGCCTGGCGCGTGAGGGTCAACACGGTGGCGGCAAAGCCGACCAGCACCACGCCAACGACGAGCAGCAGCAGCTTGGTCCGCAGGCTCATGGAGGCCAGGGCGCTGCCTGTTGTGGGAGACAGGGAATGGGGCACAGGGTTCCTTTCGTCGATCTGCGAGGCAATTGCCAGGCGGATCAAACCACTCGAGCCGCGCAATGCCTCTGATGACGACTGTCCCACGTTGCCGGGTCAGAGAAACCCGGGAAGAGAGGGGGAAAGCGCCCGCAGTTCCTGTGCCGGTGGGTGAATCGGCGTGGTGGCATGGCCCACGCGAAGGTGCATGCCGAGACTGCTCTCGCAGTGCGGCTGACGTCCCCCCCC
>NZ_BCTJ01000005.1 GCF_001571225.1 Hydrogenophaga palleronii NBRC 102513 | reverse complement strand
TGGCGGCAACTGGCACGCGAAGGCGTTGTCGTAGCCCGTTGCACGGTCGAACGATTGATGCGCAAGCTGGGGCTGCGCGGGGTGATGCGCGGCAAGGTCGTGCGCACGACCATCGCCGATGCCAAAGCGCCATGCTCGCTGGACCGGGTCAATCGGCAGTTCCGTGCCGAGCGGCCGAACCAGCTGTGGGTGAGCGACTTCACGTACGTCTCGACCTGGCAGGACTGGCTATATGTGGCCTTCGTCATCGACGTGTTTGCCCGTCGCATCGTCGGCTGGCGGGTGAGCAGTTCGATGCGTACTGACTTCGTGCTCGATGCGCTGGAGCAGGCCCTGTACGCCCGGCAGCCCGAGCGCGATGGCAGCCTGGTCTGTCACTCGGATAGGGGGTCTCAGTACGTCAGCATTCGCTACACGGAGCGGCTCGCCGAGGCCGGCATCGAGCCGTCCGTGGGCAGCAAGGGCGACAGCTACGACAACGCCTTGGCAGAGACCATCAACGGCCTCTACAAGGCCGAGCTCATTCACCGTCGAGCGCCATGGAAGACCAAGGAAGCGGTGGAGTTCGCGACGCTCGAATGGGTGTCTTGGTTCAACCACCATCGCCTGCTCGAACCCATCGGGTACATACCGCCTGCAGAGGCTGAGGCAAACTACCACCGGCAACTCGCCAGTCAGAACACCGAGGTGGTGGCCTGACTTAAACCAAACAGCCTCCGCGGAAACCGGGGCGGTTCAAAACCACCAGTCCTGCGGTATCCCATGAGAGCTATGGAGCAGACGGATCGGGTGGAGCTCTGGGCAAAGGCGATGCTCTGGGTGTAGGACCTTCGCCGGGAAACCGCAAGGAATCCTCAAATGCTTTGGAGGGGGCGGTGAAGTTAGCCCAACTTCGCATATTCCTCCGTCCCATTCCCGGAAAACCTATGACTCCTGCGCAGGCAGAAGCATTCGGTCTACCGATGCCTGTGCCAACGCCAATTGGGATTGGGACGCCGCCCCAATAGTCTGATCTTGAGAGGAGCCTCAACCCTGTGGCGCCGGGTCTCAGCTTGTTAACTGACACGCTTAGGGCGTTGGATGGTTTAATCACAAACTCTGTTAAGGGGAACGATACGCCGGGGGGCCGACAGCTCAAAAGCCAAGCCGCAAAAACCTGAAGGCGTTCCAGAGGGGTGGGAGGAGAGGCCCGGTAAGAAAGATGGCAACACGAAGTGGGTCAATCCAGAAAATCATCATGATTATGTGCGTGTCAAACCAGATGGGACGGTCACGCAGGTTCGCGATGGCAAGGCCTATGACGTAAATGGAAATCGAGTTGATATGAAATTGCCAGATGCGCACGGCATTACGCCAGGTGATTTCACCTTCCGTCCATAAGGAATTTCAATGATTGAATTTGAAACTTGGCTTCCTCAAATTGTCGGTTATTGCGAGCTTGTTGTCGACGACATGAGGCTGCGACAGGCGTGGATCAAACGAGATTTCTCTAAAACATCAGTTACCGACTTTGATGAGCTCTATGAGCAGGTTTTCGATGATTTGGATGCCAATTATTTTGCAGTGAATCTATATAGGTATCTTCCAAATTCGGGGCGAATGACGACTGGGATTGCAGATTTCATCAAAATGTTGCAGGAGACAGATCGGGTTCGTACCGAGAATCCTGACTTATTGGATGCATCACTGCTGCTTGACTCTGATCAATGGAGGCTTGTTCGCAACTCTGCGTTCGCCGTATTGAATGCGGTTAAGCATGAGGAAGGCGAAAAGTGAAATGCTGTGATTGGGGCAGACAGTGGAACTAAGCCAGAAGCCGCCCCCACGGAAGTTCCAGAGTCACCGGAGGGAAAAGTTACTGTTCCAAATGACAAGTTTTGGAAAGACAAAGGCATTGATCCCCACGAAGTGACCTTGCCAGATTCCCGCGCTGCTGTCAGAAAGCGATGCGCAATCCTCCAAGCGATGGTCGCGATCGAGCAATGCTTTCAGGCACTGCGTTTCGCGGGCCCAACGGTCTCCGGCATAGCCCTCGGATGTCGCCTCAAGTCCGCTCATTGAGAAGGGCTTGTGCATGCGCGCGGCGTGCAATGCCGCATTGGCCTTCAGCGCACTGCGCACGTGGTCCGTTCGTGTCTTGACGCCCAACCTGCCGATGCCTCCCCATTGATTGCGTGCCAGCAGCTCCACGGTCGACTCCCGCTCGGCCAGCACGGTTTCTGGCTGCTTGCCACTTCTGAGTTCAAAACGGAGCGTCGCCGGCTCGGCCTCTGTCAGGCGAGAGAGCAGCGGACCATCCAGACGCACATCAAGATCTGGCAGGTGGTAGGTTTCGCCAGGACCGACAGTGTCAAGATTCCACACCCGAGGCTTCACGAACGCGGGTTCAGAAGACAGCCGAATCTCCAATTCCGTGAGCGGCAGGGACGTACCATTCACAACCGCCAATTCCAGCAAGGCTGGGACCGAGTTCTGAAAGCTCGCAAGGTTGAGTTTGGTGGTCACACTGACCCGCATCTCCACGGTTGACGCGTGCTGTGCGGGTTCTCCGGTGCTTTCGTGACCGTCGTCGACGCCGGACAGACGATGTGAGACCCCTTCCATGGGCGCGCTCCCTGTTGGTTGCGTGTCTTAAATAAAAACCTATTTGTAACAAAACTTTAAGTTTTTGGGATGCGAACTGCATCACGGCACGGGTCTGATTGCAGCCGACGGCGCATGGCCTGATGGGGGTCGGTATCGAATATCGATACCTGTTTGCTCATCGCGTGATACAGGTTGATTCGGACGGGCTTCTTCAGTCAAGTTGCCCGCACCATCGCGGCTCCTCAACAACCCCAAGGGTTTTACATGGCCTCGAACCGATCTCCCCTCATCGTGATGCGCGACACCCGTGCCTGGCAGCTTCAGGTGTGGGTCTCGTTCGGTATCGCCGTTCTCCTGTGCGCCACCGGCCTGGCCTGGTTGCCGGGGCAGGCGCTGGACCGTGCGTTCATGGTGATGGGTTACGTGTTCTGCCTCTCCACCGTGTTCGTGCTGTCCAAGGCGGTGCGCGACGGCCACAAGGCCTCGCAGACCGGTGAAGCCGAAACGCCGATGTGGCGCCTGGTGGTCTGGGGCGGCTTTGCGGTGGCCATGGGCCTGACCGGCTGGGGCTTGCTGCGCATGGAGATCAACGACACTTACCGCGCTTACCTTGGCGTGAGCTGGCTGTACCTCGTCACCTCCGCCTTCACGCTGGCCAAGACCCTGCGTGACCGCCACGAGGCCGACCTGAGCGATGCCCAGGTGCGCGGCGAACTGCTGGGCCGCCAGCAAGCGATGCAGGAGCGCGCCGCAGCAGCAGCAGCTGGCGCCCACGCCGAATAACCCCATTCCTCCTTTTTCCTTTTTCTTTTTCATCCGGAGTTTTTTCATGAACACGTTCAAGTTGAAGTCGATGTCGCTGCTGGCCGGCCTGTGCCTGGCCTTCTCCCTCGCCAGTGCCCCGGCGCATGCCCAGAGTGAGGCCTCGGCCGCGCTGTCCCTGTTGCCGGTGGCCTCGGTGGTCGGCACGGCATCGGCCGGTGCGGCTGCGCTCAGCGTGCTGCCGGTGGCCTTGTCCACCGCCGGTGCGGTGCTCACGGTCAAGGCCGTGGAGAGCACGGCGCGTGGCACGGTTTATCTGCTGGAGCGTGCGTCGGACGGTGCCAAGGCCAGCGTGGAAGTGGCCGGCAAGGCGGCTTCGGGCGTGGTGCACGGTGTCGGCACGGTGGTGGCGGTGAGCGTGATCGGTACCGGCGTGCTGCTGTCGGCCGCCGGCGAGGTGCTGGCCTTCATCCCGAACGAACTGGGCCGCGCGCTGCTGCACAACGAAAAGGTGACGCAATGAGCAAGCCCGTCACACGGATCGCCTGCGGCTTCGCCACCGCGCTGGCCTTGTTGCTCGGCACCGCCACAGCCGCCCACGCCGGCCGCTCCTGCGAACAGAAGCCGCTGAACGTGCGCAGCATCGAGCAAGGCATGGCGCTGGCGCAGCGCACCGCGCAGGCGCTGGACGCCGAACACGCCCGCAGCGGCGCACGGGTGGTGCTGCTGGCGCGCGCCGGGCAGGACCTGAGCAAGTACCAGCTGCGTTATTCGCACCTGGGCTGGGTCTACCGCACCGATGCGGGCGTCTGGCGCGTGCTGCACAAACTCAACCAGTGCGGCACCGCCACCGGCGACCTGTACCGCCAGGGCCTGGGTGAGTTTTTCCTCGACGACCTGTGGCGCCAGGAAGCCGCCTGGGTGGTGCCGGCACCGGCCCTGCAGGCGCCGCTGCTCGACCTGCTGAACGACCCGCGCCGCGCGGTGGCCCTGCACGAAAGCGCCTACAACCTGGTGAGTTATGCCTGGGGCCAGCGTTACCAGCAGTCCAACCAGTGGGCCATCGAAACCCTGAGCATGGCCACCGAGCCGGGCGTGGGCAACCGCGAACAGGCCCAGGCCTGGCTGCGCTTCAAGGGTTACGAGCCCACCACGCTCAAGCTCGGGGCCCTCACGCGCCTCGGCGCACGCGCCGGCACCGCCAACGTGGCCTTCGACGACCACCCGAACGAGAAACGTTATGCGGACCGCATCGAGACCGTCACGGTGGACTCGGTGTTCGGCTGGCTCACGCGCAGCGGCCTTGCGTCGGCGCCGCAGTCGCTGGCGCTCTGAAGCGCGCTAACGTGTCGCACCGTGCGTTTTTGAACGAGAGGGATTGAACATGGGCAAAGCATTGCGTTGGTCGGAGAAGTGGTTTCGCCGTGGCCTGTGGCTGGTGGCGTTTGTGTTCGCCTGGTTCCTGGTCGGGCTGGGCAGCACCATCGTGGGCGATCTGCCCCGGGTGGAACAGGCGCAAGGGCTCGACGATTTCCTCGACCCGCAGCGCGCGCCCCAGGTGCGGCAGGACATTGCCGCCGCGCAACGCGCCGCACGCACGGCGCAGGACACCCTGGACCAGGCGCAGTTGCGGCACCAGGCCGCCACGGCCAACCAGCGCGCGGCGCGCGACAGTTTCGACAACTGGCTCGGCACGCGCCAGGTCACGCAGCGTCCCGAGCAGGACGAGGAGCTGATCAACCGCACCCGCCAGCTGGAAAGCCTGCGCCAGGCCGAGCGTGAGGCGCTTGCGGCGGTCGAGACGCAGCAGCAGGCGGCGCTGGATGCGCAGCAGGCCGAGCAGCGTGCCCAGGACCAGATGCTGGCGCTGGAGGAGGGCGCCCGCGATGCCTATGTCTCGGCACAACGCGCGCAGGAACTGCGCGTGTTCCTCTACCGGCTGGCGCTCACGCTGCCGCTGCTGGTGGTGGCGGGTTGGCTGTTCGCCAAGCAGCGCAAGAGCACCTACTGGCCTTTCGTGTGGGGCTTCATCTTCTTTGCGCTGTTCGCGTTCTTCGTCGAGCTGGTGCCCTACCTGCCGAGCTACGGCGGTTACGTGCGCTACATCGTGGGCATCGTGCTCACGGTGGTGGGCGGGCGTTACGCCATCCAGGCGCTGCAGCGTTACCTGGCGCGGCAGCAGCAGGCCGAGGCTTTGCCCGACCGGCTGCGCCGCCAGGAGCTGGACTACGACCTTGCCCAGACCCGCCTGGCCAAGGGCGTGTGCCCGGGCTGCGAGCGGGGGGTGGACCTGAAGGACCCGAAGAACGACTTCTGCCCGCACTGCGGCATGGGCCTGCACAACCACTGCACCGCCTGCAACGCGCGCAAGAGCGCTTTTGCCCGCTACTGCTACGCCTGCGGCGAGCCGGCAGCACGGGCCGAGGCGGTGGAGGCACCGGGCGCTGCGGCGGCACAGCCGGTGGCCCCGGGCGTCGCACCTGGCTGAATCTCTGGCTGATCTCAGGCGGTGGCACTTTCGCCCGGCGGCGCGGGAACCAAGCCGCGCGCGGGTGGCTCTACGGTCTGCCTTCCAGCATCGGGAAGGCCGTCCGTTCCTCCACCGCCCGAACCCATGTTCTCTCGCCGCCTGTTCCTTGAATCCACCTCACTGGGTGCCGTGTCTGCGGCGCTGCTCTCGCTGAGCAGCGTTGTGCCCGCCGCCCAGGCCGCCGGCACGGCGCAGCGCCGCCTGCCGGTGCTGTTCATCGGCCACGGCAGCCCGATGAACGCGATCTCGGACAACCGCTTCACGCGCGAACTCACGGCCTGGGGCAAACGCCTGCCCGCGCCGCGCGCGATCCTGGTGGTGTCGGCGCATTGGCTCACCCAGGGTGCGACCGGCGTCACCGTCAACGAGCTGCCGCCGACCATCCACGACTTCGGCGGTTTCCCGCGCCAGCTGCACGAGATGCAGTACCCGGCCAAGGGCCACCCCGAGCTGGCGCGCGCCACCGCCAAGCTGATCCGCAGCAACCCCAGCGTGCCGACCACCGAGTGGGGTCTGGACCACGGCACCTGGACCGTGCTGCACCACCTGTTCCCCAAGGCCAACGTGCCGGTGTTCCAGGTGTCGATCGACTACGACAAACCGGCCGCCTTCCACTACACGTTGGGCCGCGAACTGCAGGCCTTGCGCGAGCAGGGTGTGTTGATCATCGGCAGCGGCAACATCGTGCACAACCTGCGCGCCACCGACCGCGACACGCCCGAGCAGGCGGCGGCCAGCCGCCCCTGGGCGCAGGCGTTCGACGACCGCGTCAAGCGCGCGCTGGACCAGCGCGAAGACAAGGCCTTGCAGGACTACATCGGCCTGGACATGTCGGCCCGCATGGCGGTGCCCACGCCCGACCACTACTGGCCGTTTCTCTACGCGCTGGGCGCGGCCGATGCCGGCCAGCTGCCCAGGCACGTGTTCGAGGCCTTCCACAGCGGCACGCTGAGCATGCGCTGCCTGCAGTTCGGCTGATCAGAGAAAACGCTGCGGCAGGTAGGGCGTGGGGTCGATGAGGCAGGCCTCGCCCGCCATCTGCTCGGCCAGCAGCCGGGCGCTCACGGCGCCCATGGTGAAGCCCTGGTGTCCATGGCCGAAGTGGAACCACAGGCCCGGGTGCCGGGGCGCCGGCCCGATCACCGGCTTGAGGTCGCCGGTGCAGGGGCGGGCCCCGCGCCAGGGCTCGGCTTCCACCGGGTCGGGCAAATCGATCAGTTCGCGCGCCAGCACCTCGGCACGTGCGATCTGCACCGGCGTGGAGGGGGCGTCCAGGTGCGCGAATTCGGCGCCGGTGGTGAGGCGCACGCCGCGCTTCATGGGCACCATCACATAGCCACGTTCGCTGTCGAACATGGCCAGGTCGGGGCCACGGCCGCCGAGGTAGTGGCGGTGGTAACCACGCTTGACGAACAGCGGCAGGCGGTAACCCAGCTGGCGGATCAGCCGGTCGGACCAGGGACCCAGCGCGACCACGGCGCGAGCGGCCTCGACCGGGCCGTGTTCGGTCTGCACCTGCCAGCCCGCGCCGCTGGCGCGCAGCGACATGGCGTCGCCCTGAACGATGCTGCCGCCGCGCTGCACCAGCAGGTCGGCATAACGTTGCACCAGCTCGCCCGGGTCGGCCACGGACCACGGGTCGGTCCAGTGCACCGCGCCGACCAGGCGCTGCTTGAGCGCGGGCTCGGCCGTCGCCAGCTGTTCACCCGTCATGGCGCGGAAGTTCACGCCCACCTCGCGCTGCAGGCGCTCGGCGTCAACCACGGCTTCGTCCAGCCGGGCCTGGGTGCGGAACACCATGCGGTAACCGTCGCGGCGCACGAGATCGTTTGCGCCGGCCATCTCGATCAAGGGCGCGTGCTCGGTGACGGAGCGGCTGCTGAGCTGGCCGTACTCGCGGGCGATCTGCTGGTAGCGCTGGCCACGCGAGTTGGCCCAGTACTGGCCGAGCGGGGCGGACAGCGAAGGCATGGCGCTCAGGTGGTAGTTCACGTCGGCGCCGCGCTTGAACGCCACGCGCAGCAGCATGGCCGGGTCTTGCGGGAAGGGGTAGGGCTCCACCGCCTCGCACTGGATGAGGCCGGCGTTGCCGTAAGAGGTTTCCCGGCCGGGTTCGCGCCGATCGACCAGCGCCACCGAGTGGCCACGCAGCGCGAGCTGCAATGCCGTGCAGGTGCCGATCATGCCGGCGCCGAGCACCAGGACGTCCGGTTTCATGCGCGCTCGGCCGCGATCACCGTGAGTTCGACCAGCGCACCCGGCAGCATGAGCCCGGTGTGCACGGTCGTGCGCGTGGGGCGGGGCTCGTTGAAGCGGGTGGCGTACACGCGGTTGAAGGCGGCGAAGTCCGCGGTCTGCGTGAGGTAGGCCGCCACCGACACCACGTCGTCCAGGCCCAGGCCCTGGCTTTTCAGCGTGGCTTCGATGCGGTCGAGCGTGAGGGCGGTCTGTGCCTCGATGCCCTCCGGGATGCTGCCGTCGGCCTGTAGGGGCAGATCGCCCGAGAGGAACAGGAAACCGTTGGCGCGGCGGAACTTGGAGATGGGCGGGGTGGTGGGCTGTGTCATGTGGATGCGGTGAATGCGGTGAATGCGGTGGAGGGGGGCAATGTGGTGCGTGCGGTGGATGCCGGACGCGGAAGCCGGATTATCGGAACCATCCCGGTTTCATACATCGCCGTATCGTGAAAGGTCGATTGCGGAAAACGCAATCATCGGGCGGGTGGCGCGGGGTGCGCCAGCCGCTCCTCTTCCATGATCTGTTCGCGCAGGAAGTTCACGAACGTGCGAACCGCTTCGGGCAGGTGGCGCCCGGCCAGGGTCTGCACTTCGAAGTGCCGCTCGTTCATCTCCCGGTCGCGCAGCGGCACCGCGGTGATGCGGCCATCCGCCAGCCGCTTGCGCAGGGTTGCCTCGCCGCAGAAGGTGATGGCCTGGCTTTCCGAGACGTAGTTGATCAGCGGATAAAGGTGGTTGCTGGTGATGACCGCGTCGCACTGCAGGCCCTGGCGGCTGCAACTGATGTCCAGCAGTTGCCGCAGTGTCGAGGCCTTGGCCGGCAGCGCCAGCGGATAGGCCGTGACCTGGGCCAGCGAGACCATGCGCCGTGTGGCCAGGGGGTGGTCGGGGGCCATCACCGCCATGATCGGTGACGGATGGCGGTGCTCCACATTGAGGCCACGTTCGGACGACAGGCTGACCGTGACGCCGATGTCCGCCTCGCCGTCGCGCACGCTGCGGGCCACATCGGCCTGCACGTACATGTCGATGGCGAAATGGATGCCGGGCCACTGCTTCTGGAACTGCACCACGATGGAGGGCAGGAACTCGTGGGCAAAGCCTTCGGTGGCGGCGATGCGGACCTCTCCCGTGCGCAGCCCGCGCAGGCCGAGTATTTCTTCGCTCACGCGTTCGGCGTCGAGCCAGGCGCGGCGCGCATGGGCGGCCAGCAGTTCTCCGGCGGCGTTGGGCGTCATGCCGCGGGCCTTGCGCTCGAAGAGCAGGGTGTCGAGTTCGCGCTCCAGGCGCCCGATCTGCCGGCTCACGGCCGACGGCGCCACGTCGAGCCGGGTGGCGGCCTCGGTGACCGAGCCCGCGCGCACCACTTCCATGAAGTAACGCAGCGCCACCTCTTGCAGCACACGTTGGTTCATGGGCTTGCGTGCGCCGGTTCTGGCGGTGCGGGAGACGGGGGTGTTCATGGCCCGAGGCTACCCGAGCGTTGCCTTTATCGCAAAGAAGAGTTCTGAAGTTTGCTATTGCTGCACGGCAGATCTGTTCCTACGATGGCCTGACAACATTGGAGACAAGCATGCCTGACAGGACCTCGACCGATATGACCACCACGATTTTTTCACCCACTCGCCGCCGCGCTGGCGCCCTGCTGCTGACGGCCGCCACGCTGACTGCTGCGCTCGGCTTTGCGCCCGCATGGGCACAGGGGGCCGGCGACTACCCCAACCGCCCGATCACGCTGGTGATCCCGTTCCCGCCCGGCGGCAGCGCCGACACCGCCGGCCGCCTGGTGGCCAAGGGCCTGTCGGAAAAGCTGGGGCAACCCGTGGTGGTGGACAACCGCGCGGGTGCCGGCACCGTGGTGGGCGCCGGTGTGGTGGCCAAGGCGCCGGCAGACGGCTACACGCTGCTGTTGAGCTCGGGTTCCACCTTCACCGTGAACCCGGCCATCCGCCCGAACCTGCCTTATGACCCGGTCAAGAGCTTTGATCCCATCGGCATCGTCGGCCGCATCGCGTTGATCCTGCTGGCCAACAAGGACGTGCCGGTCAACAACGTGAAGGAATTCGTGGCGGCGGTGAAAGCCGCGCCCCAGAAGTATTCGTACGCCTCCTTCGGCGCCGGCACGACCTCGCACTTCACCGCCGAGATCATCCTGCAGGCGATCGGCGCACAGCTGATGCACGTGCCCTACAAAGGCAGCGCGCCGGCCATGACGGACCTCATGGGCGGCCAGGTGCCGTTCTCGGTCGATACCGTCACCGCCGCCATCCCGCAGGTCAAGGCCGGCAAGGTCAAGGCCATCGCCGTCACCACCGCCACGCGCTCGTCCCAGTTGCCCGACGTGCCCACCTTTGCCGAGGCCGGCTACAAGGAGGTGAACGCCGACACCTGGATCTTGCTGGTCGCCCCCAAGGGCGCGCCGCCCGCGGTGATGGACAAGCTGGAAAAAGCACTCACCGCGGTGAGCATCGATCCGGCGTTCAAGAAGTCGATGCTGGACCAGGGCGTGGAGCCCTCCCCGATCAACCGTGCCGCCGCCATTTCGCAGATCGAGAGAGAGCTGCCCCTGATGCGAGACATCGCACGCCGGGCCAACATCCAGGCCGATTGAGCCCCGCTGCAGACGCATTTGCTTCCCATGTCACACACGAAGTCCCCGCCCCCGTCCTCATCCGCATTGCTGGAAAACTCGGCCGTCGAGCTGAGACGCCTGATCGGCGCCCGGCAGTTGTCGCCGGTCGAGCTGCTCGATGCCAGCATCGCGCGCATCGAAGCCGTCAACCCTTTCGTCAATGCCGTCACGGCCACCTGCTTCGAGCGGGCACGCGACGAAGCGCGCGCCGCCGAGCAGGCGGTGATGCGCGGTGACGCCCTGGGCCTGCTGCACGGTTTGCCGATGGGGGTGAAGGACCTGGAGCCCACCGCCGGGCTGCTCTCCACCTCGGGTTCGCCACCGTTCCGCAACCATGTGCCGTCCCGAGACATCGAGCTGGTGGCGCGCTTGCGCAACGCCGGTGGCATCGTGGTCGGCAAGACCAACGTGCCCGAGATGGGCGCGGGCGCCAACAGCCGCAACCCGGTCTGGGGTGCCACCGGCAACCCGTTCAATCCCAACCTGAATGCCGGTGGTTCCTCGGGCGGCTCGGCCGCTGCGCTGGCGCTGGACATGTTGCCGGTGTGCACCGGCTCGGACACCGGGGGCTCGCTGCGCATTCCAGCCGCCTGTTGCGGCGTGGTGGGGTTCCGGCCTTCGCCCGGCGTGATTCCCAGCGTGCGCAAGTCACTCGGCTGGTCGCCGATCTCGGTGGTCGGCCCCATGGGCCGCAGCGTGGAAGACGCCTGCCTGCAGATGGCCGCTTCCGCCGGCATGCACCCGGGCGATCCGCTGAGCCATCCGCTGGACCCGCTGTCCTTCCTGGACCCGGGAACGTGTGACCTCTCGCGCTTGCGCGTGGCCTACACGGAAGACTTCGGCGCCTGTGACGTGGACCCGGTGATCCGCGCAGCCTTCCGCGCAAAGATCGCGGCCATGAAGCCCCTGTTCGCGGTGTGCGAAGAGGTGCGCTTCGATCTGGGTGACGTGCACCGCTGTTTCGACGTGCTGCGCGCCGAGGCCTTCGTGGCCGGCATGCGCGCCACCTACGAGCGCGACCCCGAAAGCCTGGGCCCCAACCCGCGTGCCAACTACGAAATGGGCACCCGCATGAGCCTGCTCGACAGCGCGTGGGCGCAGTCGGAGCAGACCCGCATCGTGGGCCGCTTTCAACCGGTGTTCGAGGGTTACGACCTGGTGTTGTCGCCCACCACTCCGGTGTCGCCGTTCGCCTGGACCAAGCCCCATGTCGACGTGATCGACGGGCGCCAGCAGGAAAACTACTACCGCTGGCTCGCCTTGACCTACGTGGTCACGCTGACCACGCACCCGGCCATTTCACTGCCGTGTGGCAGCGATGCGCAGGGGATGCCGTTTGGCTTGCAGGTGGTGGGCCCGTTCCGCGCCGACCGCCGCCTGCTGGCCGCGGCCCGCGCGATGGAACAGGCCTTCGAGGCGGATGCCGTGCTGCGCCGGCCCCGCCCCGACGCCACGGCACTGCGCGCCGCCGAGCCGGCCTTGCGTTCCATCGTCACGGCTGCGCCGGACGACGTGTTTGCCCACGTGCCCAACGACGGCGTGTCGGCCTCCGTGGTCTAACCAGCGCCGCCAACGCGGCAGGCTCAGACGCCGCGTGCGCGGTCGGCCTTGAAGCGGGCGCGGAAGGCCTCGAAGCGGCCCGCGTCCAGCGCCTCGCGCACCTCGCGCATCAGGTTCAGGTAGTAGTGCAGGTTGTGGATGGTGGTCAGCATCGGGCCGAGCATCTCGCCGCAGCGGTCCAGGTGGTGCAGGTAGGCGCGGCTGAAACCTTCGCGCCCGCCGTCGTCCCAGCTCACGCCGCTTTTGCCCGCGCAGGCGTGGCAGGTGCAGGTGGTGTCGAGCGGCTGGTGGTCGGTCTTGTGGCGCGCGTTGCGGATCTTCAGGTCGCCGAAACGCGTGAACAACGTGCCGTTGCGCGCGTTGCGCGTGGGCATGACGCAGTCGAACATGTCCACGCCGTCGGCCACGCCCTGCACCAGGTCTTCCGGCGTGCCCACGCCCATCAGGTAACGCGGCTTGTGCGCCGGCAGGCGGTGCGGCGTGTGCGCCATGATCTGCAGCATCTGCTCCTTGGGTTCGCCCACGCTCACGCCTCCGATGGCGTAACCGGGGAAATCCATCTCCACCAGCGCGTCCAGCGATTCCTGGCGCAGGTGCTCGAACATGCCGCCCTGCACGATGCCGAACAGCGCGTTCGGGTTCTCCAGCCGCGCGAACTCGTCCTGTGAGCGCTTGGCCCAGCGCCGGCTCATCTCCATGCTCTTGCGCGCCTCGGCTTCGGTGGTGAGGTGGCCGTTGGTCTCGTACGGCGTGCACTCGTCCAGCTGCATCACGATGTCGCTGTTCAGGCCGGTCTGGATCTGCATGCTGACCTCGGGCGACATGAAGAGCTTGTCGCCGTTGACCGGCGAGGCGAAGGTCACGCCGTCTTCGGTGATCTTGCGCATGTTGCCCAGGCTCCAGACCTGGAAGCCGCCCGAGTCGGTGAGGATGGGCTTGTGCCATTGCTCGAACGCATGCAGGCCGCCGAAGCTCTGCATCACCTCGCGGCCCGGGCGCATCCAGAGGTGGAAGGTGTTGCCCAGGATGATCTGCGCGCCCATGTCGTGCAGGCTTTGCGGCATCACGCCCTTCACCGTGCCGTAGGTGCCCACCGGCATGAAGATGGGCGTCTGCACCACGCCGTGGTTGAGCGTGAGCTGGCCGCGGCGCGCGTGGCTGGTCGGGTCGGTGGTGAGCAGGTCGAACTGGAGCATGGTGGACTCGGGGGAGGGCAGACAAAAAAGAGAAAAGGGGTTCAGGGCTGGGCCGTCGCGGGTGACGGCGAGGGCGAAGGTGCGGGCGCAACCACGATCAGGCTGCGGTTGCGGTCTTCCACGATCCACAGACGGCCCTGGCTGTCGAAGGTGGCACCGGCCGGCGCACCCAGCGGGCGCACGCCGGCCTGCACCTGCCAGCCGCTCACCACGTCTTCGCGCGGGCCGGTAGGCTGGCCTTGCTTGTCAAGGCGCCAGGCCACGATGCGCTGGCCGCTGGCGCGGTAACCATGCCAGACCGCAAGCAGGCGGCCGGCAAACGGGCTCTCGGTGTCCAGCGTATTCGGGGCTACCAGCAATTGCAGGGGCGCCACGTGCGCCGGCCAGGCCGCGTGCGGTGCCACGTGTTCGCTGCAGCGCGCCCGGTTTTCGTAGCCGCGCGCCGGCACGGCGTTGCCACGCGCATCGCTCAGGCAATAGGGCCAGCCGTAGGACGCCCCCTCGCGCAGCTCGTTGAGTTCTTCGGCCGGCAAGCGGGTGTCGCGGTAGTCGACCGAGTTTTCGGCCTGCCACAGCCGGTGCGTGCCGTCGCGCGCGGTGGTGCTGGCCAGGCCGAGCGAGTTGCGCAGGCCGGTGGCGAGCGGCTTGAAGCTCTGCAGGGCAAACGCCGGTGCGGCGCCGAAGCGCGCTTCGTAGACCGCCGCGCGGGGTTGCGGGCCGGTGATTTCGGGGCAGGGCCGGGGCTGCTGCTGGTCGTCGCCCCGGCAGGCGTCGGTGACCGAACCGAGGTTGACCAGCAGGCGGCCGACGGGCGTGAAGGCCAGTTCTTTCAGGGGATGCGCGCCGTCGGCGGGCAGGCCGGTGATCACGTTCTCGCGTTGCACGTGGTCGCCGATGGGTGTGCGCCACACGCCGCCGGCTTCGCCGATGTAGATGCGGTCGTCCGGCCCACGCGCCAGGCCGTGCGGCCGGTCCAGCCCGGAGGCCAGCACGCGCACGCGGCCCGGCTGGCCGGCGGCGATGTCGGTGCGCAGCTCCAGCAGGCGGCCGCGGCGCGGCTCCCAGTTGCCCATGTCGACGATCCAGAAACGGCCCGGCGCGATCTCCAGCAGGCGGCGCGGCATGCGCAGGCCGTCGCGCGCATCGGCCACCAAACCGGCACACCAGCCGGTGGGCACGCTCAGCGCAATGCCGGGGTGGCCGGCGCAGCTGCCGCGCGTGGCGTACAACAGCTCGGCCGCCGTGGCACCGGCGGGCAGCAGCAGGGTGGCGGCGGCGAGGGTGCTGCCAAGGGCTTGCAGGGCGGTGGTGCGCATGGTGGGTCGGCTCCTCAGGGCGTGCGTTGCAGCAACATGGCGTCGCCATAGCTGAAGAAGCGGTAGCGTTCTTCGATGGCGTGGGCGTAGAGCGCGCGGATGTGCTCGTAACCCGCGAAGGCACTCACCAGCATCATCAGGGTGGACTGCGGCAGGTGGAAGTTGGTGACCATCAGGTCCACCACGCGGAAACCGAAGCCGGGCGTGATGAAGATGTTGGTGTCGCCCTGTGCCTCGCCCGAGCGCGCCCAGCTCTCCAGCGTGCGCACGGTGGTCGTGCCCACCGCCACCACGCGCCCGCCGCGCGCGCGGCAGTCGGCGATGGCCTGCACCGTCTCGGACGGGATGGCGTAGCGCTCGTGGTGCATCACGTGGTCTTCAATGCGCCCGGCCTTCATGGGCGCGAAGGTGCCGGCGCCCACGTGCAGCGTGACGCTGGCGCGGCGCACACCGCGCGTGGCCAGCTCGGCCAGCACGGTTTCGTCGAAGTGCAAGGCGGCCGTGGGCGCGGCCACGGCGCCGGGCACGCGCGCGAACACGGTCTGGTAGCGGCGCTCGTCGTCGGCGTCGTCACCGTGGTCGATGTAGGGCGGCAGCGGCACGTGGCCGTGGCGCGCCATCAGCTCGTAAGGCGTTTCGTCCGCCGGGCCGTGCAGGCGGAAGCGGAACAGCTGGCCTTGTTCGTCCGGCCAGCGGCCGAGGTACACGGCATCAAAACCGCCGCGCCCCAGGCCACCGGCCATGTGCAGGCGGCCACCGGGTTGCGGCTTCTTGCTCACGCGCAGGTGGGCCACCACCTCGTGCGCCGTGCCGTCGCTGGCCTCGTGCGGCAGCAGCACGCGCTCGATCAGCATCTCCAGCTGACCGCCGCTGGCCTTCTGGCCGAACAGGCGAGCTTTCACCACTTGCGTGTCGTTGAACACCAGCAGATCGCCATCCTTCAGCAGCGCCGGCAGTTCGCGAAACACGCGGTCCACCGGGGCATCGGCACGGCCGTCGAGCAGGCGCGAGGCGCTGCGCTCCGCTGCGGGGTGCTGGGCGATCAGCTCGGGAGGCAGGTGGAAATCGAAGTCGGCGACGGTGAAGACGTGCGCAACGGTGTCGGGGGCAGAAGAGACGGTCATGCTGCTTGAGGGCCGAACAAGGCCCGTGCCAAGTGAAGGGGGAGGGGACGGATGAGAACCGGGCAGAATTGTCCCATGCCCGAAGCCACCCCCGCCCGCAAGCCCTTGTCCGCCCCGCAAAAGGCCTTGCACAAGCTCGGACTGGTGCGCGACATCGACCTCGCCCTGCACCTGCCGCTGCGCTACGAGGACGAAACCCGCATCGTCACGTTGCGCGGCGCGCGCGACGGTCAGCTGGCGCAGATCGAGGGCACGGTGACCAGCAGCGAGATCAGCTTTCGCCCGCGCCGCCAGCTGTTGGTGACGCTGGACGACGGCACCGACACTTGCACGCTGCGCTTCTTCACCTTCTACCCGGCGCACCAGAAAACCCTGGCGCTCGGTGCGCGGGTGCGCGCGCGCGGCGAGCTGCGCGGCGGCTTCCTGGGCTGGACCATGGTGCACCCGGCCTTCCAGGCCGCCGGGGGTGAACTGCCCGACGCGCTGACGCCGGTGTACCCCACCAGCGCGCAACTGCCGCAGGCCTACATCCGCAAGGCGGTGGCCAGCGGCGTCAAACGCGCCGACCTGAGCGAGACCCTGCCGCTCCCACTGCTCGACAGCCTGCAGGCCGTGCTGCGTGGCACCTGGTCGCTGCGCGACGCTCTGCAATACCTGCACCACCCGGGCGCGGACGTGTCGCTCGACGCGCTGGAGGACCGCAGTCACCCGGCCTGGCAGCGCCTCAAGGCCGAGGAGCTGCTGGCGCAGCAACTCTCGCAGTTCACCGCCCAGCAGGAGCGGGCCGCGTTGCACGCACCGGCCCTGCGCGCCACGCGGGGTGGCCTGCACGAACAACTGCTGGCCGCGCTGCCGTTTTCGCTCACGGGGGCACAACGCCGCGTGGGCGAAGAAATCGCGCGCGACCTGCAACGCCAGATTCCGATGCACCGGCTGCTGCAGGGCGATGTGGGATCGGGCAAGACGGTGGTGGCCGCGCTGGCCGCCGCCATCGCCATCGACGCCGGCTGGCAATGCGCGCTGATGGCGCCGACCGAAATCCTGGCCGAACAGCATTTCGCCAAACTCATCGGCTGGCTCGAACCCTTGCTCAAGCCGCTGGGCAAACGTGTGGCCTGGCTCACCGGCAGCCAGAAGAAAAAGCAGCGCACCGAGATGCTGGCCCTCATCGCCAGCGGCGAGGCCGCGCTGGTGGTGGGCACGCACGCGGTGATCCAGGAGCAGGTGGTGTTCAAGAACCTGGCCTTGGCCATCATCGACGAGCAGCACCGCTTCGGCGTGGCGCAGCGGCTGGCGCTGCGCAGCAAGGTCGGCATCGCCGCCGACGGCACCGAACAGGAGCCGCACCTGCTGATGATGACCGCCACGCCGATCCCGCGCACGCTCGCCATGAGCTATTACGCCGACCTGGATGTGTCCACCATCGACGAGCTGCCGCCCGGGCGCACGCCCATCGTTACCAAGGTGGTGGCCGACAGCCGCCGCGCCGAGGTGATCGAACGCATCCGCGGCCAGGTGGCGCAGGGCCGGCAGGTCTACTGGGTCTGCCCGCTGATCGAAGAAAGCGAAGCGCTCGACCTCTCCAACGCCACGGCCACGCACGCCGAACTGACGCAGGCGCTCAACAGCCTCCCCATGCCTTTCCGGCAAGACGTGTCCCTGTCCAAGGCCCCCGAGGGCCCGGCTCTGCCGGCCCAAGGGCGCGTTCCCCCTCCCAGCGCCGAAGGCGCGTCAGAGAGGGGGGAAGCCGCGCCTGCGGCGCAGGGGGGCGCTCCTGTACTCGTCGGCCTGCTGCACTCGCGCATGCCGGTGGCGGAGAAGAAGGCGGTGATGTCGTTGTTCACCGGCGGCCAGATGGGCGTGCTGGTGTCCACCACCGTGATCGAGGTCGGGGTGGACGTGCCCAATGCCTCCTTGATGGTGATCGAACACGCCGAGCGCTTCGGCCTCTCGCAACTGCATCAGCTGCGCGGGCGCGTCGGGCGCGGTGCGGCGGCCTCTGCCTGCGTGCTGATGTACACGCCGCCCGACCACGGCCGCCTCGGCGAAACCGCACGCGAGCGCCTCAAGGCCATGGCCGACACCAGCGACGGCTTCGAGATCGCGCGCCGCGACCTGGAAATCCGCGGCCCCGGCGAGTTCCTGGGCGCGCGCCAGTCGGGTGCGCCGCTGCTGCGTTTTGCCGACCTCGACACCGACGGCCACCTGCTCGACTGGGCACGCGAGGCCGCGCCGCTGATGCTGACCCGCTACCCGGCGCAGGCCGAGCAGCACATCGCGCGCTGGTTGGGTGGGCGTGCGGAGTTTCTGAAGGCTTAGGAGCGAAAGTCCAAGGAGATTTCGCCCCATGGCTTGACGCGAGACCTCGCTTTCAGGGGACGCACAGAAACTGCGCAGGACACGATTTCATTCAATCGCCAGACGCGACGTGCAGCCCAAACGCGCGGTCAAGCGCGATGCGGACCATCGCGTACCCAGATGTCGTTGGGTTCGATGGCGCATTCGTCTTCCACCCATTGGGGCCACTGCGGGATCTTGCTGGTTTGCATGGCGAACCAGCGGAAGAAGCTCTCCGGGAACGCGAACACTTGATACAGGCTCATGCCGAGCAAAGAGCCGTTTTCGTGCAGTGTCAGGCGCTCCCAGCCGAACGCCCAGCTCTCGCGTACCTTGTCGATGCCGGGCAGCATGATGAGCGGTGCCGGTTTGATGGCGTCGAGCACTTGGGCCGGACCTTCTTCCATGTAGCGGCGGAAGAACTCGAAGTGATTCTTCAATTTCTCTTCCCCCGGCTTTCCGGCGGTCGTCACGCTCAGGCCAAAGGTCTCCTTGACGGTGATCTTGTCTTCGTCCATCACGTGACCGGCAACAAACAGATCGTGTGTGCCGACGCCATGGCCGTAGATGGTCCAGTAGATGTTGTCCCAGCAGATCTTGAGCACGGTGCCATTGCGGCGGAAGACGTAGACCTGTCGGTTCTTGCGGTTGAAGCGGATGGGGTAGTGGGTGTAGGTGAAGGCGTCTCGGGTGAAGATGTAGATGGCAATGAAAAACAGTGCGGTTGCCATCAATAGCAGGAATGCAAGAACGTAGTCAAAAGGTTCCCCTTGCAATAAATCGGAGACCCCCATGACAAGTATGGTGCCGAAGAACGCCAAGAACGCTGCCCCTGCCATCGCCGTATACCCGCGCATGGCGTACCACTTGTCCACACACTCCACAAAGGTGTTGTTGAGTTTGATGAGCGAGAGTACATAGTGAGGTTTTGTGCCAGCCGGCGTCTTGATGCTGAAGCGGTGCTGTTGCTCGTGATCGTTGAGCGGGCGGTTCACCTTGAAGGGGAACGCCATGCCTGTGATATCAAGTGTGGACATGCTTGTTCCTCAGGCAAACGCCAGTTTGAGTTGTTCGGATTCTTCGGTGTGGGTTTTGTACTTCTCAGCCCCCGTGCCGAAGTGGGAGCGCATCAGCCACTCGTGCACTTTGTTGTCTTTGTTCTTCTCTATCCAGAACGTGATCGCTAGCAGAGCGATGACGGCCAGACCAACAAAGAGCCAGCCGATGGGGCCTAAGGCGCTGGCGAAGTAGAAGGCTACTGCCAAGCCTCCGCCCACAATGCCCGACGCGAGGTAAGCGTGAGAAAGGCCGGCATCCCCTTTTGCACCTTCTGATCTCCACTTCATCAAATCCACCCCTGCCACTGCCAAGCCCGCAACCAGTCCCGCGCGCTTTCCCCAGCGCAACAGCCCTTCCGGCCACGCCGACTGAGCCAGCCCCGGCGCATTGCGCAGTTTGACCTCTTGCACCTTCTGCAGCGCCAGCCCAGTGGCCTCGCCAAAGCTGCCGACGATGGCCATGGCGCCAAACCCGAGCTTGGCCGCTGCCTCGTTCTTCTCATGGCTCATGCCCTGCGTGTAGTCGCTCACCAACTTGGTGAAGTTGTAGCACTGCACGAGACCGATCATCACGTTGCCTGTGGCGTCGAACGCTTTGCTGGCCACCCCTCCCCTGAACGCACTGGCCTTGAGGCGTGGCAACTCGATGTCATGCCGCTGGGCCTTGGCCAGCTGGGCGGCCAGGGCGTCGCCTGTGAGCTGGCTGCCCGTCGCCGCGCGCACGGCAGAGCGGTCCAGCACCATCAGCCACTGGCGCTTGTCGGTGCCGTTCATGGGCAGGCCCTGCACCTCCAGCAGCTTCATCTCCGCCGCCACGGCTTTGCCCAGTTCGTTGTATGAGACCCTCATGTCCGGATCGATCTGCATGATGGATGCCATCATGTGCTGCACGAACTTGCCCCGATGGCCCACGGCTTCAATCCGCGTGAACTGTTGGCCCGAGACCGCCGCCACGGCGGCGATGGCGCGTGCGCCCGGTCCACCTTTGGCGAGTTCGCCCATGTTCTTGAACAGCGCACCGCCCACGCTCTGCAGCAGATCGGCCATGGCGGCGTGGCCGCCTGAGGGGAGTTTCTCCAGGCCGTCCTTGAAGAAGTCCACCAGCATGTCGGACGGGAAGGCGCGGCCATCGAGCGGCGCGGTGTCGGCCTTCTGGATTTCTTCGAGCAGCTTGTCCTGGTTGAACCCCAGGGCGCGCATGACGATGTTGTTTGCCGCGCCGGTCTCGCCTTGCTTGAGCCACTGCACATAGAGGCCGTAGCTCGGCTGCTTGTCGGCGGTGTGCCGGATCATGTGGGCGACGGTCGAGGTGTAGACCGCGCCACTGTCGAGATCCATGGTGTCGTAGTTGCAAGTTAAGTGGTTGACCATGCATTGGTGCTGCATCCAGCCCACGTGTGCGCGGGCCAGCGGCGCGATCTGCTCGGCGTCGAATTGTTTGAGGCTCTGGTTGTAGCTCTCCAGCCAGGCTTGGCTGGCCGCTGCGTTGAAGCGGGGCTTGCCGGTGCGGTCGTGGGTGTAGGTGTTCCATTTCGCATCGGCCACCTTCTGCAGCGATTGCGGCGTGTGCGTGCGCCAGCGTTCGGCCGTTGCGAGGTCTCCGCCGGTCCCCCACAGCGCGGGGTTTGGATTCCAGGCGCCGGGGCCTTCCTCTTCGCGCCGGGCGAGTTCCTCGCCGGCCAGGATTTCAGCGAGCTTGGCCTGTTCCTTCAGGGAAGACTCCAGGGTGGCAATGCTGCTGGCCGCGAAGCGGGGTTTGACCACCGATTCCTGGTTCATGAAGGTGACCTTGCGAACTTCCATGAGCGAAGCGATTTCCATCGCCAGTCCCACGGGGTCGTGCAACGCCACGATGGCCGCGCCGCCACCGGGGCGAACCTGTTCGACCGCCTGCAGCAGGCCCGGTGCCGTGTGCTGTCGGGTGTTGTAGGCGTGCGCGCCCCACTTGGCGAACTGAGGCGGCGCCGTGGTTTTGTCGAGCATGAACTCGGGCACGCGTTGTTCCACTTCTTCAAGCGGCGCCGTGTCTTTCTGGGGCGAGACCTTGCCGCCGCCGATGCTCACACATTTCATGTTCCTATGGCGGTGTGCCGCGTCCAGGTGTTGCGCGAAGATGCGATCGGTCCACTCCACGTCGCTGAAGGCAATCCAGACGTTGCCAGCGTGCTTGGCGTTGCGCACCGTGATGAGGCCGGCCAACGGTGCCGACCCATTGCGCGCACAGCGGAACTCGGTGACAGGTTTGTGCTGCGCCTTGAGGGCGCGGATGCGCGGGGGCAACTTGCTGAGGAAGCCATCGATGGTGACGAAGTACTCGTCCCAGTGGTTGCGCTTCTCGTCGAAGACATACACGTACCCACTGCGCAGCAGGCGCAGGCCGTAGTGGGCCGTGCTGCCCAAGGGCACTGCCTTGAGGTCGGCCGAGTCCATTGGGCCGCTGAGGCGTGGCGCATGGACATCGTTGGGCATCAAGGCATACCGCGTCAACAGGATGGGCAGGCCTGGCTTGGCGCAGGTCTCGCAGGGGTTGTCGCATATCTGGGGCTTGCTGCTCATTGTCGAATTCCTCCTCGCTGCGTGGGCGGTGGGCCTAGTGCCAACCAACTGCAATCGGGGAAAATATGCACCGGCCCGCACGGCGATACCCGGAGGGGTTCACAGCGGCGCTTGGTATCAGCTGCAGGCCACATGCGCTTGGGATGTGAGGCGACTCTGTTGTCTGGTGTTCAGAGCGATTCCGCTCCACAGACCATGCAACAGAGAAAGACCACAAGATCGGCGCAAAATAGCCACCCATGACGCTCACCGAACTCAAGTACATCGTGGCCGTGGCGCGCGAAAGGCATTTCGGCAAAGCCGCCGAGGCCTGCTACGTGTCGCAGCCCACACTGTCGGTGGCCATCAAGAAACTCGAAGAAGAGCTTGAACTCAAGATCTTCGAGCGCAATGCGAGCGAGATTGCGGTCACGCCGCTGGGCGAAGAGATCGTGCGCCAGGCCCAGACCGTGCTGGAGCAGGCCGCCGCCATCAAGGAAATCGCCAAGCGCGGCAAGGACCCGCTGGCCGGCCCGCTGCGCCTGGGCGTGATCTACACCATCGGCCCCTACCTGCTGCCCGACCTGGTGCGCCACGTGATCGACCGCACGCCGCAGATGCCGCTGATGCTGCAGGAGAACTTCACCGTCAAGCTGCTGGAGCAACTGCGCCTGGGCGAGATCGACTGCGCCATCCTGGCCGAGCCCTTCCCCGACGCCAACCTGGCGATCGCGCCGCTCTACGACGAGCCCTTTCTGGCCGCCGTACCGCACACCCACCCGCTGTCGAAGCAGGAGCACATCACCAACGACGAGCTCAAGCGCGAGACCATGCTGCTGCTCGGCACCGGCCACTGCTTCCGAGACCACGTGCTCGAGGTCTGCCCCGAGTTCGCGCGTTTCTCGAACGACGCCGAAGGCATCCGCAAGAGCTTCGAGGGTTCGTCGCTGGAGACCATCAAACACATGGTGGCCGCCGGCATGGGCGTGACCCTGGTGCCCCGCCTGTCGGTGCCCTCGTCGGCGCTGGAGGGTTCGCCCACGCCCGGCCAGGATTTTGGCGACTCGTCCTACGTGCGTTACCTGCCCTTCAAGGGCGAAGCGCCCACGCGGCGCGTGGTGCTGGCCTGGCGGCGCAGCTTCACGCGCTACGAGGCCATCGCCGAACTGCGCAATGCCATCTACGCCTGCGAACTACCGGGCGTGAAACGTTTGTCATAGTCTCGTTTCTCTCAGTCCTTTTTTCAGCCCCTTTCCCCATCCGCCATTCCAAAGGAGTTCCCATGGCCAAAGCCCGAAGCACCCCCTCTCGCAGCGCCGCTGGCAAAACCCCCGCCGCCGTGCGCGCTCTTTCGATCAACATCGGCATCGGCGAGAAAGACCGTGCGGCCATCGCCAAAGGTTTGTCCAAGCTGCTGGCCGACACCTACACGCTGTACCTGACCACGCACAACTTCCACTGGAACGTGACCGGGCCGATGTTCACCTCGCTGCACACCATGTTCATGACGCAGTACACCGAGCTGTGGAACGCGGTTGACCCGGTGGCCGAACGCATCCGTTCGCTCGGCCACGCCGCGCCCGGTAGCTACGCGCAGTTCGGCAAGCTGAGCTCGGTGCCCGACGTGCCGGTTGTGCCGCCGAAGGCGCTGGAGATGGTGCGCATCCTGGTGGAAGGCCACGAAGCCGTGGCACGCACCGCGCGTGAACTGTTCCCGGTGGTGGACAAGGCCGGCGACGAACCCACGGCCGACCTGCTGACCCAGCGCCTGACGGTGCACGAGCAGACCGCGTGGATGCTGCGCTCGCTGCTCGAGGCCTGAACAAGGGTTGACCACCCCCGCGCCGCGCCTGCGGCGCGTCACCCCCTCAAGGGGGCAATGCCTGCGGCCCGGCGAAGCCGGTTCCGCGGCATGTCTGGATGAGGCACCTCGCTCGCACGTTGTTCTGTTTCTCGTCCCATCATGTCGGCTGCTGCTCCTTCCTCTTCCTCTTCCTCTTCTCCACCGCCCATGCCTTCGCGTCTGTCGCTCTACCTCGACCTGATCCGCTGGAACCGGCCTGCCGGCTGGCTGTTGCTGCTGTGGCCGTCGCTGGCCGCGCTGTGGGTGGCGGCGGACGGTTTCCCGGGCTGGCACCTGTTGCTGGTGTTCGTGCTCGGCACCATCCTCATGCGCAGCGCTGGCTGCTGCATCAACGATGTGGCCGACCGCGAGTTCGACAAACACGTCAAGCGCACCGTGCAGCGGCCCGTCACCAGCGGGCGCATCGGCGTGACGGAAGCCTTGATGGTGGGCGCCGTGCTGGCGTTCGTGGCTTTCCTGCTGGTGCTGACGACCAACTTCTCGACCATCGCCTGGTCCTTCGCGGCGCTGCTGATCACGCTGGCCTACCCCTACGCCAAGCGCCATGTCTCGATGCCGCAGGCGGTGCTGGGCGTGGCCTTCAGCTTCGGCATTCCGATGGCGTTTTCCGCTGTGCTGGCCGGGCCACCGCTGGAGTTGCTGCAGCCGTCCGCGGGCGGGCTTGAGTTGACACCGGCCGGCCTGTGGCACGCCATCGACGGCAGCGTGCCGGCCCTGGCCTGGTGGCTGATGCTCGGCAACCTGTTCTGGGTGCTGGCCTACGACACCGAATACGCCATGGTCGACCGCGACGACGACCTGCGCATCGGCATGAAAACCTCGGCCATCACCCTGGGCCGCGCGGACGTGGCCGCCGTCACCGGCTTCTACCTGGTGTTCCTCGCCATCTGGACGGCAATGCTGTGGACCCGCGTGAATCCCTGGGTCTGGGGCACCATGCTGCTGGTGGCGCTGGCCCAGGTGGTGTGGCACTACAGCCTGATCAAGGACCGTACGCGCGAAGGCTGCTTCAAGGCCTTCCGGCTGAACCACTGGCTGGGGTTCACGGTGTTTGTGGGGGTGGTGGTCGGCTTGGTTTGAAACGAGGAGCTGCAGCGTTACGCGGCGAAGGTAGCCCCCAGTAGCGCCTCGTGAGCATCAAATGCTCATCGCCAAGCATCACAGTGGATCTGACCCGAAGTCGCTTGGTCTGTACTGACCGCTCTTGATTCGTGCGAGGCGTTCTTCTTTGACGTTTAGTCCGTCCCTGAGAAGGTACAGAAGTGATATGGCGCCGGTATCGTCCGGCCCTGTGCTGAAGAGGCTGTTCGAATTCAGGAAGTGTTGAGAAACGACGTTCAAAACGCCTTCGAGTGCGGCGAGTGCCTCCTTCACTGCGAGGCGAGATGCCGGTGCAAGGGGGAGAGCACTTTGGCCGAGCGCCAGATCAAGGTCGAGGTGGGCCAGCCGTCGATTGCGTGAGTCTCTGGCGAAACCGCAAGCCTTGAGCGCAATGTCGATGGCATCCGTCGTACTTGCCTCGATGGCGGATCCCGTGAGAGCCATAGCGAGGCGGCAGATGCTGAGATTTTCCTTGCCGAACGATCTGGGAGAGTCGGTCAGTCGTGCGAGGTGCAGAAGCACGTCGTCCCATAACGTGTCTTGCACCGTGCCAATGAACGAGGGCGCTGCTCGGTTGAGTAAGTCGATGCGCTCAGGGCTCGTGCCAAACAGGGCTACATACTCTGTCCACTTACAGTGGATCCGGGCGACTTGCTGCCAAAGCTCTGCGTAGAGCGACCCCACCTCCGGCCCCATCTTGGCGACATATTCAACTTTGGCTTCTTCGGCCGTTAGCTCGAATCCCGACATTGATGACTCCTCAGTTTGAATCTGGTTTCAGTCGGCGCCGGCCCGGCCCTTGACGTCGCGGTCCAGTACCCGTGTCTCGATTGCGGTTTGGGCACTACTTCCCGAATTCGCGCCCCAGCTCCTCAGCCCGCTTCTGCGCCGCAAACAGCGCGTCTTCAAACTTCGCCTTCACACCCGCTTCGTTCATGGCCGTGAGCGCGGCGTAGGTCGTGCCGCCCTTCGACGTGACGCGTTCGCGCAGAACTTGCGGTGGATCGTCCGAGCGCTGCGCCAGCGTGGATGCCCCGACGAAGGTGCCGACCGCGAGCTGGTACGCCACCTCGGGCGGCAACCCCATGCGGGCGCCCGCGTCGCGCATGGCTTCGAGGAAATAGAAGACGTAGGCCGGGCCTGAGCCGGACAGGGCGGTGACGGCGTCGAGTTGTTGTTCTTCCTGCACCCAGACCAGTTCGCCGGTGGTGCGCACCACGGCTTCGACCAGCGCGCGGTCGGCCTCGTTGGCGCCGGTGCGGGCGAACAGGCCGGTCATGCCCAGGCCGACCAGGGCCGGGGTGTTGGGCATGGCGCGCACGATGCGCTGGGTCTGCAGCCAGCCGGCGATGCTCTCGCTGGTGATGCCGGCGGCCACGCTCAGGTGCAATGCGCCAACCAGGTGCGGCTGGCTGGTGAGCGCGGCTTCCTTGAAGGTCTGCGGTTTCACCGCCCACACCACCAGCCCGGACGGCTGCAGCGCCGGGCCGGCCTGCGGCAGCACGGTCACGCCGGGGAACTGCAATGCGAGCTTCGCGCGCTGCTCGTCCCAGGGTTCGACGATCTGGAGGCGCTCGGCCGGGTGGCCCTGGCGCAGCAGGCCGCCGACGATGGCGCTGGCCATGTTGCCGCCGCCGATGAAGGTGATGGTGGGAGGGGTGGATGTGTTCATGCGCCGATTGTCGCCCGAGGCCTGGAGGCGGGAGGCGGGCGGCGTGGCTTCTCCGGCGCGAAGTGCCTGGTTCCAGAGGCACCGAGGAACCGGCTCCGCCGAGCCTCAGGTGCCGCCCCCTTGGGGGGTGACGCGCAGCGGCGCGGGGGGAGGCGGCTTCTACCCCGCGACGGTTTGACGCACCGCGTGTTCCCAACGCGCCTTTTTCTCGGCCGCAACCTCGGGCGCCATCGTGGGGTGGAAGGTGTGCTCGGCGCGCCACTGTTTCGCCAGTTCGTCGAGCCCGCCGTACACGCCGCTGTGCAGACCGGCGAGGTAGGCCGCGCCGAGGGCGGTGGTTTCGATGACGGCGGGGCGCACCACCGGAATGCCGAGCAGGTCGGCCTGGAACTGCATCAGCAGGTCGTTGACGCAGGCGCCGCCGTCCACCCGCAGCTCGCGCACCGGCACGCCGCCCGCGGCCACCGCGTCGCGGCCCATGGCGTCGAGCAGGGCCGCGCTCTGGAAGGCGATGCTCTCCAGTGCCGCGCGCGCGATGTGGGCGATGGTGGTGCCGCGGGTCAGGCCGGTGATGCTGCCGCGTGCATCGGGTTGCCAGTAGGGCGCGCCCAGGCCGGTGAAGGCGGGCACCAGCACCACGCCGCCGGCGTCGGGCACGCTCTCGGCGAGCGCCTGCACCTCGCTGCTGGATTCGATGGCGCGCAGGCCGTCGCGCAGCCACTGCACCACCGCGCCACCGATGAACACGCTGCCCTCCAGCGCGTATTGCGGTGCGCCCGCGGGCTGTGCGGTGGCGGTGGTGATGAGGCCGTTCTCGCTGACCTGGAAACGCTCGCCGGTGTGCATGAGCATGAAGCAGCCGGTGCCATAGGTGTTCTTCGCCATGCCGGCGTTGAAGCAGGCCTGGCCGAAGAGGGCGCTTTGCTGGTCGCCCGCCACGCCGCCAATCTCCAGCGGCACGCCGAGCCACTCGGGCTGCAGGCGGCCGAAGGCGGCGCTGGACGGCAGCACCTCGGGCATCAGGCTTTTCGGCACATCCAGCAGCGCCAGCAGTTCGTCGTCCCACTCGCGGGTGTGCACGTTGAACAGCATGGTGCGCGAGGCGTTGCTCACGTCGGTGACGTGGCGGCCGCCGCCGACGAGCTGCCAGATCAGCCAGCTGTCCACCGTGCCGAAGGCGAGTTCGCCGCGCTCGGCCTGGGCGCGTGCACCGGGCACGTTGTCCAGCAGCCACTTGAGTTTGGTGGCGGAGAAGTACGCGTCGATGCGCAGGCCGGTTTTCTGCAGCACGCTGTCGCTCATGCCGCGCTCGCGCAACTCGGCGCAGGTGTTCTCGGCGCGCCGGTCCTGCCAGACGATGGCGTTGTGCACCGGCTCGCCGGTCTTGCGGTTCCACAGCAGCGTGGTCTCGCGCTGGTTGGTGATGCCCACCGCCCGGATCTGTCCGGCGCTCAGGCTGGCTTTCTTCAGCGCTTCGCGCGCGGTCTCCAGCTGGGTCTGCCAGATTTCTATCGGGTCGTGCTCGACCCAGCCGGGTTGCGGGTAGATCTGGCGGAACTCGCGCTGCGCCATGCTGACCACGCGGCCTTCGCGGTCGAACACGATGCTGCGCGAGCTGGAGGTGCCCTGGTCGAGGGCGAGCAGGTAGGTGCTGGTCATGGGGTTGTCCGCAGGAAGGGGTTCAGGGGTTGTCGCTCTCGGCGGCGCGGGCGTGCACGCACTCCACATTGGCCAGCGCCAGCAGCTCGCCGAAGGGGGCGGGCGGCGGCAGGTCGGTGAAGACCACGTCGATGTCGTCCAGCCGCGCCAGCTCCACCATGGCGGGCCGGTTGAACTTGCTGTGGTCTGCCACCAGCCAGACCTCGCGCGACTGCTCGACGATGGCGCGTGCCACCTTGACCTCGCGGTAGTCGAAGTCGCGCAGCGTGCCGTCGGCCTCGATGCCGCTGATGCCGATCAGCGCGATGTCGACGCGGAACTGGCGCATGAAGTCCACCGTGGCTTCGCCCACGATGCCCTGGTCGGCACCGCGCACCAGGCCGCCGGCAACGATCACCTCGCAGTCGGGGTTGGTGCTCATCAGCGAGGCGATGTGCAGGTTGTTGGTGATCACGCGCAGGCCGCGGTGGTGCTGCAGCTCGCGCGCCACGGCCTCGATGGTGGTGCCGATGTTCATGATCAGCGAGCAGCCGTTGGGCACGCGCCGGGCCACGGCGCGCGCGATGCGCGTCTTGGCCTCGGCCTGCATGGCCTGGCGCTGGCGGTAGGCGAAGTTCTCGGTGGTCGAGCCGGGCAGGCGCACGCCACCGTGGAAGCGCGAGAGCAGGCCGGCTTCGGCCAGGCGTTGCACGTCGCGGCGCACGGTTTGCAGGGTGACGCCAAAACGCTCGGCCAGGGCGTCGATGGTTCTCGGGCCGTGGGCGCGCACTTCGTCGAGCAGCTGGGTGTGGCGGGGGGTCAGGTTCATGAAAACAGGGGGCTGGGACAAGGGTGCATCCCGAACATAACGGAATTTATTTCGCGCTCAGGCAGGGTAAATACCGAATAAAAAGGAACAAAAGCGAACTCAATAATCGCCAAAACGAATCAACACCTGTGGTCGGGTGAACGCTTTTTCAGACGGGATCCGCATGTTGCTGTCACTGGAAAACGTGGGCAAGAGCGTGGGGCGAGAGACCCACCTCCACCCTTTGAGCCTGAGCCTGGCACCCGGGGCGGTGACGGTGCTGCTGGGCGCCACGCAGGCCGGCAAGACCAGCCTGATGCGCGTGATGGCGGGGCTCGACCCGGCCAGTGCCGGCCGCGTGCTGGCCGACGGGGTGGACGTGACGCGGGTGCCGGTGCGCCAGCGCAACGTGGCCATGGTCTACCAGCAGTTCGTCAACTACCCCTCGATGACGGTGGCGCAGAACATCGCCTCGCCGATGCGCCTGCGCGGCGAGCGCGACGTGGACCAGCGCGTGCGCGAACTGGCCGGCCGGCTGCACATCGAGATGTTCCTGGACCGCCTGCCGGCCGAGCTCTCGGGCGGGCAGCAACAGCGCGTGGCGCTGGCCCGCGCGCTGGCCAAGCAGGCGCCGCTCATGTTGTTCGACGAGCCGCTGGTGAACCTGGACTACAAGCTGCGCGAGGAGCTGCGCGAGGAACTCACGCATCTGTTTGCCACCAGCGACGCCACCGTGGTTTACGCCACCACCGAACCCGCGGAAGCTCTGCTGCTGGGTGGCCACACCGCGGTGCTGGATGCCGGCGAACTGCTGCAGTACGGCCCGACGGCCGAGGTGTTCCATGCACCGCAGAGCATCCGCGTGGCGCGCGCCTTCAGCGACCCGCCGATGAACCTGATTCCGGCCGACGCACTGGCCGACGGCGTGCGCGTGCCGGGCGGCGCGGTCTGGCCGGTGGCCTTGCCGCCGAACGCACCGGCGCGGCTGGTGCTGGGCGTGCGCGCGGGTGGCCTGCGGGTGCTCGGCCGGCCCGGCGACATCGCGATGGCCGGGCGCGTCGAGCTGGCGGAAATCGCCGGTTCCGACACCTTCGTGCACGTGCACAGCGAGGTCGGTGAACTGGTGGCCCAGCTCACCGGCGTGCACGACTGCGCGCTGGGCGAGCCGATCACGCTGTACCTGCAGCCGGGCGCCCTGTTTGTGTTTGACGCCGAGGGCCCGCTGGTGCGGGCGCCGGCACGGCCCGGGAGGACTGGCTGATGGCGCGCATCGAACTCGACCTGGCGCACGCCTACAAGCCGAAACCGCAGGCGGACGAGGACTACGCGCTGCTGCCGCTGAAGATGAGCTTCGAGGACGGCGGCGCCTATGCGCTGCTCGGCCCCTCGGGTTGCGGCAAGACGACCATGCTCAACATCATCTCGGGCCTGCTGGCGCCCTCGCACGGTACGGTGCGCTTCAACGGGCAGGACGTGACGCGGCAGAGCCCGCAGCAGCGCAACATCGCCCAGGTGTTCCAGTTCCCGGTGATCTACGACACCATGACGGTGGCGCAGAACCTGGCGTTTCCGCTGCGCAACCGCAAGGTGGCCGAGGCCGACATCCGGGCGCGCGTGGGCCGCATCGCCGAGATGCTGGAGATGAGCCACCAGCTCGACATGCGCGCGGCCGGCCTCTCGGCCGACCAGAAACAGAAGATCTCGCTCGGCCGCGGCCTCGTGCGCTCGGACGTGTCGGCAGTGCTGTTCGACGAACCGCTGACGGTGATCGACCCGCACCTCAAGTGGCAGCTGCGGCGCAAGCTCAAGCAGATCCACCACGAGCTCAAACTGACCCTGATCTACGTCACGCACGACCAGGTGGAGGCGCTCACCTTTGCCGACGAAGTGGTGGTGATGACACGCGGCCGCGCGGTGCAGGTGGGTTCGGCCGAGGCTTTGTTCGAGCGGCCGGCGCACACCTTCGTCGGCCACTTCATCGGGTCACCCGGCATGAACTTCCTGCCCGCCACCAGCCTGCGCGGCGGCCTGCTGGTGCTCGACGCGCCACTGGCCCTGAACGGCTCGCGGCCGCTGCCGGAGGGTGAGCTCAAGCTCGGCATCCGGCCCGAATACCTGGCGCTCGGGCATGCGGGCGAGGCCAACACCGTGCCCGCCACGGTGACGCGCGTGCAGGACATCGGCACCTACGTGATGGTGAGCTGCGAAGCCGGCGGCCACCCGCTCAAGTGCCGGCTCGCGCCGGAAGCCGAGGCACCGTTGGCCGGCGAAACCGTGCACCTGCGCCTGCTGGGTCAGCACACCTGCTTCTACCAAAACGAGGTCCTCGTCGCATGAGCACCACCACCAAACCCGTGAACCAGAAGGCCTGGTGGCTTGTGCTGCCGGTGATCCTCTGCGTGGCCTTCTCCGCCGTGCTGCCGCTGATGACGGTGGTGAACTACTCGGTGCAGGACGTGCTGTCGCCCGACCGCCGCGTGTTCGTCGGCACCGAGTGGTTCGTGGCCGTGATGCGCGACAGCGAGCTGCACCTGGCGCTGTGGCGGCAGATCCAGTTTTCGCTCGCGGTGCTGCTGGTGGAGATTCCGCTCGGCATCGCGCTGGCGCTCTCGATGCCGGCGCAGGGCTGGAAGTCTTCTGCGGTGCTGGTGCTGGTGGCGCTGTCGCTGCTGATTCCCTGGAACGTGGTCGGCACCATCTGGCAGATCTTCGGCCGTGCCGACATCGGCCTGCTGGGTTATTTTCTGCAGTGGGTCGGCATGGACTACAGCTACACCGGCAACCCCACCCATGCCTGGTGGACGGTGCTGATCATGGACGTGTGGCACTGGACGCCGCTGGTGGCGCTGCTGGCCTTTGCCGGTCTGCGCAGCATTCCGGATGCCTACTACCAGGCCGCCAGCATCGACGGCGCCAGCAAGTGGGCGGTGTTCCGCTACATCCAGCTGCCCAAGATGCGCGGCGTGCTGATGATTGCGGTGCTGCTGCGCTTCATGGACAGCTTCATGATCTACACCGAGCCCTTCGTGCTCACCGGCGGCGGCCCCGGCAACGCCACCACCTTCCTCTCGCAGTACCTCACCACCAAGGCCGTCGGCCAGTTCGACCTCGGCCCGGCGGCGGCGTTCTCGCTGATCTATTTCCTCATCATCCTGCTGTTCTGTTTCGTGCTCTACAACTGGATGCAGAGCCTCGGCACGTCGGAGAAGGAGCAGGGCCATGGATAACAGACGGTTCCGCAAGAGGACGCTGTTCCTCATCGCCTACCTGGTCTTTGCCCTGTTGCCCATCTACTGGATGGTCAACATGAGCTTCAAGACCAACCAGGAAATCCTGTCCACCTTCACGCTCTGGCCGGCCGAGTTCACCTGGGCCAACTACCGCACCATCTTCACTGACCCGTCGTGGTACTCGGGCTACATCAACAGCCTGATCTACGTCGGCATCAACACGGTGATCTCGTTGGTGGTGGCGCTGCCCGCGGCGTATGCGTTCTCGCGCTACCGCTTCCTGGGCGACAAGCACGTGTTCTTCTGGCTGCTCACCAACCGCATGACGCCACCTGCGGTGTTCCTGCTGCCGTTCTTCCAGCTCTACACCACGCTCGGCCTGATGGACACGCACATCGCCGTGGCCATGGCGCACCTGCTGTTCAACGTGCCGCTGGCGGTGTGGATTCTGGAAGGCTTCATGAGCGGCATTCCGCGCGAGATCGACGAGACGGCCTACATCGACGGCTACAGCTTCCCGCGTTTCTTCTTCACCATCTTCCTGCCGCTCATCAAGGCCGGCGTGGGCGTGGCGGCGTTCTTCTGCTTCATGTTCAGCTGGGTCGAGCTGCTGCTGGCGCGCACGCTGACCAGTGTGAACGCCAAACCCATCGTCGCGACCATGACGCGCACCGTGAGCGCCAGCGGCATGGACTGGGCCACGCTGGCCGCGGCCGGCGTGCTCACCATCGTGCCTGGCGCGATCGTGATCTGGTTCGTGCGCCACTACATCGCCAAGGGCTTTGCCATGGGGAGGGTCTGACATGTTCAGCTGGATGGTCTGGACCACGCCCGTGGCTCTGTTCTTCTCCTTCATCGGACTGCTGCTGGCCGGCATGACGGTGTGGGAGATCAAGTCGCCGACGGTGGCGCGCAAGGGCTTCCTGCCGCTGGTCACCACGCGCGGCGACCGGCTCTTCATCGGCCTGCTCGGTGCGGCCTACATCCATCTGGCTTTCGTCGGCATGGCGGGCTGGTTTGCCGAGTGGTTCTCGCTCGAGCAGGAGCCCAGCATCTGGATTGCGGTGGCGATTGCCGTCGCCTGGCTGCTGCTGGTGATGCGAAAAGGCTGACGCCGCAGGCCGGTCTTTGTTTTTGTCTTCGCTATTCGGCCCGTTGCTTCCCCGGGGCCGAGATCTGTCACCGACCGGGGGGGCGAACCGACAGCTGAGGAGACAACATGAGATTGCGACACAACGCCCTGGCCCTGGCAGCGATGCTGGCTGTGGGTTCCCTGCCGGCCTGGGCCGATGAAGCCGCGGCCAAAAAATGGATCGACGCCGAATTCCAGCCCTCTACCCTGAGCAAGGCGCAGCAGACCGCCGAGATGAAATGGTTCATCGACGCCGCGGCCAAGCTCAAGGCCAAGGGGGTGAAGGAAATCTCGGTGGTGTCCGAGACCATCACCACCCACGAGTACGAGAGCAAGACACTCGCCAAGGCCTTCAGCGAAATCACCGGCATCACCGTCAAGCACGATTTGATTCAGGAAGGTGACGTGGTCGAGAAGCTGCAGACCTCCATGCAGTCGGGCAAGTCGATCTACGACGGTTGGGTCAGCGACTCCGACCTGATCGGCACGCACTACCGCTACGGCAAGATGATGAACCTGACCGACTACATGGCCGGCAAGGGCAAGGAGTACACCAACCCGGGCCTGGATATCAAGGACTTCATCGGCACCAGCTTCACCACAGCGCCCGACGGCAAGCTCTACCAGTTGCCCGACCAGCAGTTCGCCAACCTGTACTGGTTCCGCGCCGACCTGTTCGCGCGCCAGGACCTGAAGGACAAGTTCAAGGCCAAGTACGGCTACGACCTGGGCGTGCCGCTCAACTGGAGCGCCTACGAAGACATCGCCGCCTTCTTCAGCGAAGACGTGAAGACCATCGACGGCAAGCCGATCTACGGCCACATGGACTACGGCAAGAAGGACCCGTCGCTGGGCTGGCGCTTCACCGACGCCTGGCTGTCCATGGCCGGCACCGCCGACATCGGCATCCCGAACGGCAAGCCGGTGGACGAATGGGGCATTCGCGTGACGGCCGACGGCTGCACGCCGCAAGGTGCGAGCGTGTCGCGCGGCGGCGCCACCAACTCGCCTGCCGCGGTGTACGCGCTGACCAAGTACATCGACTGGATGAAGAAGTTCGCGCCCAAGGACGCCATGGGCATGACCTTCGGCGAAGCCGGTCCGGTGCCGGCACAAGGCCAGATCGCGCAGCAGATCTTCTGGTACACCGCCTTCACCGCCGACATGACCAAGCCCGGCCTGCCGGTGGTCAACGCCGACGGCACCCCCAAGTGGCGCATGGCACCCGGCCCGAACGGCCCGTACTGGAAGCAGGGCATGCAGAACGGTTACCAGGACGTGGGCTCCTGGTCCTTCTTCAACGGCCACGACGAGAACCGCACCGCGGCGGCCTGGTTGTATGCGCAGTTCGTGACAGCCAAGACCACCTCCCTGAAGAAAACCATCGTCGGCCTGACCCCGATCCGCGAGAGCGACATCCAGAGCAAGGCCATGACCGACCTGGCGCCCAAGCTCGGTGGCCTGGTCGAGTTCTACCGCAGCCCGGCGCGCGTGGCGTGGACGCCCACCGGCACCAACGTGCCCGACTACCCCAAGCTCGCCCAGCTCTGGTGGCAGAACGTGGCGCAGGCCGTGACCGGCGAGAAGACGCCGCAGGCCGCGATGGACAGCCTGGCCGACCAGATGGACCAGGTCATGAGCCGCCTCGAACGCGCGGGCATGGAACGTTGCGCGCCCAAGCTCAATCCCAAGGGCGACCCCAACAAGTGGCTGAGCGACAAGGCCGCGCCCTGGAAGAAGCTGGCCAACGAAAAGCCCAAGGGAGAGACCATCGACTACGAGCAGCTGCTCAATGCGTGGAAAAATGGCAAGGTTCGGTGAGCTGACGCCTCCACTTTTGTAGCAACCCGCCCTCCGCCCCGTTTTTTCGGGCGCGGAGGGCCACATCTCTCTTCATGAAACGCGCAGACATCCTTGAATCGCTGCCCCGCCACGGTGTGTTTGACCTGGCGGTGGTCGGTGGCGGTGCCACCGGCCTCGGGGTGGCGCTCGACGCCGCGCTGCGCGGCTTCTCCGTCGTGTTGCTGGAGTCGCACGACTTCGCCGGCGGCACCTCCTCGCGATCCACCAAGCTGCTGCACGGCGGTGTGCGTTACCTGGCGCAGGGCAACCTGTCCCTGGTGCGCGAGGCCCTGCACGAGCGCGCCACCGTCTTGCGCATCGCGCCGCATCTGGCGCAGCCGCTGCCCTTCGTCATGCCGTCCTACCGCTGGTGGCAGACGCCCTTCTATGGCATCGGCCTCAAGCTGTACGACCTGCTGGCCGGTCGAGCCGGCCTGGGCCGCACCGAATTCCTCAACCGCAACGAGGCGTTGCAGGCCCTGCCCGGCGTCAACCCCGAGGGCCTGCGCGGTGGCGTCAAATACTGGGACGGCCAGTTCGACGACGCGCGCCTGGCGCTGGCACTGGCGCGCAGCGCCGAGGCCGCCGGGGCCCAAGTCTTGAATTACGCCGAAGTCACGGCCGTGCGCCAGCTCTCGGGTGGCGAGCAGCCGCTGTCCAGCCTGCAGGTGAGCGACCGCCGTGGCGGCACCTCCTTCGAGCTGCAGGCGCGTTGTGTGGTGAACGCCACCGGCGTCTGGGTCGACGCCCTGCGCGACCGCACCCGGCCAGCCGGCCACCAGGGCGAGGCCTCGCACATGGTGAGCCCGAGCCAGGGCGTGCACGTCGTGGTGGACCGCGACTTCATGCCCGGTGGCCACGCCCTGCTGGTGCCCAAGACGCGGGACGGCCGGGTGCTGTTCGCCGTGCCCTGGCTGGGCAAGCTGGTGCTGGGCACCACCGACACCCCCCGGCGCGACCTGCCGCGCGAGCCCGACGCCTTTGCCGAAGAGCTGTCCTTCATCCTGGGCGAGGCCAGCCAGGCCCTGGCCCGCCCGGTGCGCCGGGAAGACATCCGCAGCCTCTGGGTCGGCCTGCGCCCGCTGGTGGCCGCGCCCGCCGCGGCCGAGGGCGGCACCAAGGTGTTGTCGCGCGAACACACCATCGTGGTCGACGCCAATGGCCTGGTCACCGTCACCGGCGGCAAATGGACCACCTACCGCGCCATGGCCGAGGACGTGCTGGAGCGCTGTTTCGACAGCCAGCTGCTGCCGCGCCGGGCCGGCGGGCAGAGCGCCACCCATGAGTTGCTGGGCACTGCCCGGGCGGGTACTGCCACCACGGTGCCGGTGCACGACGCACCCGGCCTGCACCTGTACGGCAGCGAAGCCGCCCAGGTGCAGCAATGCCCGGGAGCGGCGAACGCGCTCGGCCACGGCCTCACCGAAGCCATGGTGCGTTACGCCGCCCGCTTTGAATATGCGCAGACGGTGGAAGATGTGCTCGCTAGGCGCTGGCGCGTGTTGTTCCTGGACGCCGTCGAGGCCGCCCGCATGGCGCCGGCGGTGGCGGCCATCCTGGCCGAAGAGCTCGGCACCGACCCGGATCTGGCCACTTTCCAGGCCTTGTGCGCCCGGTATCTGCCAAATTCTCCGACCGCCGGTTGACGCGGCTTTCGCATCCATGCCATAATTCGCGGCTTCGCTTGAAAAAGCGGAGAGCTATCTGCCCACCGAAGAAGCTGCGCCAGGCGTTCTGCCCGACACAGATTCGACGACGGGCCCAAGACTGATCACTCCCGGCCGTGGTGGCTGGGGGGATTCAAGTTGGGACATATATCAAATGATTCAAACGCAATCTCGACTCGATGTTGCTGACAACACGGGCGCCAAGTCCGTGATGTGCATCAAGGTGCTCGGCGGCTCCAAGCGTCGTTACGCCAGCGTGGGCGACGTCATCAAGGTCACCATCAAAGAAGCAGCGCCCCGTGGCCGCGTCAAAAAAGGCGAGGTCTACAACGCCGTGGTGGTTCGCACCGCCAAGGGCATCCGCCGCCAGGACGGCGCGCTGATCAAATTCGACGGCAACGCAGCAGTGTTGCTCAATGCCAAGCTGGAGCCCATCGGCACCCGCATCTTCGGACCGGTCACGCGCGAACTGCGCACCGAGAAGTTCATGAAGATCGTGTCGCTGGCGCCTGAGGTTCTCTGAGGAATCATCATGAACAAGATTCGTAGTGGCGATGAAGTCATCGTGATTGCCGGCCGTGACAAGGGCAAGCGCGGCAAAGTGCTGCAGCGCAGCGACGACAGCCGTCTGGTTGTCGAAGGTGTGAACCTCGTCAAGAAGCATGCCAAGCCAAACCCCATGAAGGGCATCACTGGCGGCATCATCGAAAAGACCATGCCGATCCACCAGTCCAATGTTGCCATCTTCAATGGCGCCACGGGCAAGGCAGATCGCGTGGGCATCAAGCTCCTGGCTGACGGCAAGAAAGTGCGCGTCTTCAAGTCCAGCGGCGAAGAAATCAAGGTGGCATGACCATGGCACGTTTGCAAGAAGTTTTCCGCAACACCATCGCCCCGGACCTCGTCAAGAAGTTCGGCTACAAGTCGGCGATGGAAGTGCCGCGCATCACCAAGATCACGCTCAACATGGGTGTGAGCGAAGCTGTTGCCGACAAGAAGGTCATGGACAACGCCGTGGGCGACCTGACCAAGATCGCTGGCCAGAAGCCGGTGGTGACCAAGGCTCGCAAGGCCATCGCGGGTTTCAAGATCCGTGAGCAGCAGCCCATCGGCTGCATGGTGACCCTGCGCGGCGCCCGCATGTACGAATTCCTGGACCGTTTCGTCACCGTGGCGCTGCCCCGTGTGCGCGACTTCCGTGGTATTTCCGGCCGCTCGTTCGACGGCCGTGGCAACTACAACGTCGGTGTCAAGGAACAGATCATCTTCCCTGAGATCGAGTACGACAAGGTTGACGCCCTGCGCGGTCTCAACATCAGCATCACGACGACCGCCAAGAACGACGAAGAGTGCAAGGCTCTGCTGGCTGGTTTCCGTTTCCCGTTCAAGAACTGAGGTGGCGCGTGGCTAAACAAGCACTACTCCAACGTGAACTCAAGCGCGAGAAGCTCGCGGCCAAGTTCGCCAAGAAATACACCGAACTCAAGGCGACGTCCAACGACGCCAAGAAGAGCGACGAAGAGCGCGACGCAGCCCGTCTGGCGCTGCAGAAGCTGCCCCGCAACTCGAACCCGACCCGTCAGCGCAATCGCTGCGAGATCACCGGTCGTCCGCGCGGCACCTTCGCCCACTTCGGCCTGGCCCGTGCCAAGGTCCGCGAAATGGCGTTTGCCGGTGAAATCCCCGGCATCACCAAAGCCAGCTGGTAAGCACTAGGAGAACCACAAATGAGCATGAGTGATCCTATTGCTGACATGTTGACCCGCATCCGCAACGCACAGATGGTCGAAAAGGCTGTCGTGACGATGCCGGCATCCAAGGTCAAGGCCGCGATCGCCCAGGTCCTGAAGGACGAGGGTTACATCGACGGATTCCAGGTCAAGAGCGCCGACGGCAAGAACGAACTTGAGATTTCCCTCAAGTACTACGCTGGCCGTCCGGTGATCGAGCGCATCGAGCGCGTGAGCCGTCCTGGTCTGCGCGTTTACCGCGGCCGCAACGCCATCCCCCAGGTCCAGAACGGCCTGGGCGTGGCCATCGTCACCACGCCGCAGGGTGTGATGACCGATCGCAAGGCGCGCGCCACCGGTGTCGGCGGCGAAGTCCTGTGTTACGTCGCCTGATGCGGGCATTGAGGAGAAATTAATGTCACGTATTGGAAAACTGCCGGTCACCATCCCTGCCGGGGTGGAAGTTGCCGTCAAGGACAACCAGATCAACGTCAAGGGTGCCCTGGGTGCCCTGGCGCTGACGCAGAACGCACTGGTGAAGATCGAGAACAAGGACGGCTCGCTGACCTTTGTTCCCGTCGACGAGTCGCGTGAAGCCAATGCCATGTCGGGCACCATGCGTCAGCTGGTCAACAACATGGTCAACGGTGTGAGCAAGGGCTTCGAAAAGAAGCTGACGCTGCTGGGCGTGGGTTTCAAGGCCCAGGCACAAGGCGCCAAGCTCAACCTGACGGTCGGCTACTCCCACCCTGTGGTGATGGACATGCCTGCCGGTATCAAGGTGGAAACCCCGACGCCGACCGAAATCCTGATCAAGGGTTCCGACCGCCAGCGCGTGGGTCAGATCGCTTCCGAGGTGCGAGCTGTTCGCCCCCCCGAGCCCTACAAGGGCAAGGGCATCCGTTATGCGGATGAGAAGGTCGTGATCAAGGAAACCAAGAAGAAATAAGGATCAGGATCATGTTGACCAAAAAAGAGCAACGTCTGCGCCGCGCCCGCCAGACCCGCATCCGGATCGCGCAACAAGGCGCCGTGCGCCTGACCGTGAACCGCACCAACCTGCACATCTACGCTGCCGTCATCTCCGACGACGGTGGCCGCGTGCTGGCTGCCGCATCGACGGCCGAAGCCGAGGTGCGCGCCCAGATCGGTGGCGCCGGCAAGGGTGGCAATGCCACCGCTGCGGCCCTGATCGGCAAGCGCATCGCTGAAAAGGCGAAGGCCGCCGGCATTGAGAAGGTGGCGTTTGACCGTTCCGGTTTTGCTTACCACGGCCGGGTGAAAGCCCTGGCAGACGCGGCACGTGAAGCCGGTCTGCAGTTCTGATCAAACGGAATACACACAATGGCTAAATTTACGGCAAACATCAACAAAGAAGCGAACGAAGACGGTCTGCGCGAGAAGATGATCGCGATCAACCGTGTGACCAAAGTGGTCAAGGGCGGTCGCATTCTCGGTTTCGCAGCGTTGACCGTGGTCGGTGACGGCGATGGTCGCGTGGGCATGGGCAAGGGCAAGGCGCGTGAAGTGCCGGTGGCCGTGCAGAAGGCCATGGAACAGGCCCGTCGCAACATGATCAAGGTTTCGCTCAAGAACGGTTCGCTGCACCACAGCGTGCACGGCGAGCACGGCGCTTCCAACGTCATGATGCTGCCGGCCTCCAAGGGTACCGGCATCATCGCTGGCGGTCCGATGCGCGCGGTGTTTGAAGTTCTGGGCATCACCGACGTCGTGGCCAAGAGCCATGGCTCGAGCAACCCTTACAACCTGGTGCGCGCCACGCTGGACGCACTGAAGAACTCGACGACGCCTGCCGACGTGGCTGCCAAGCGTGGCAAGTCCGTCGAAGACATCCTGGGTTGATTGGAGCGATCATGACCACTCAAAATACCGTCAAGATCCAACTGGTGCGCAGCCCCATTGGAACCAAGCAATCTCACCGCGACACCGTGCGTGGCCTGGGCCTGCGCAAGCTCAATAGCGTCAGCGAGCTGCAGGACACGCCCGCCGTGCGCGGCATGATCAACAAGATCAGCTACCTGGTCAAAATCGTCTGATCGGAGTCACTGACATGCAACTCAATACCATCAAGCCTTCCGAAGGCGCCAAGCATGCCAAGCGCCGTGTCGGCCGCGGCATCGGTTCGGGCCTGGGCAAGACCGCGGGTCGTGGCCACAAGGGCCAGAAGTCTCGTTCGGGCGGTTACCACAAGGTCGGTTTCGAAGGCGGTCAAATGCCGCTGCAGCGTCGTCTGCCCAAGCGCGGCTTCAAGTCGGCGCAACTGCAGTTCAACGCCGAAGTCACGCTGAGCGACATCAACGCTCTGGAAGTGGCTGACGTCGACATGCTGGTGCTCAAGCAAGCCGGTCTGGTGCCCCACCTGGCCAAGCGCGTCAAGGTCATCAGGACCGGTGAGATCACACGTGCCGTGAACCTGAAGGACGTCGGCGCAACCGCCGGTGCCAAGCAGGCGATCGAAGCCGCTGGTGGCTCGCTGGCTGCTGCTGCCTGATTCGGACCCAACCGGAAACTCCTGTGGCAACTGGATCCACGTCCCTGGCCAAAACCGGAAAGTTCGGCGACCTGCGTCGCCGTCTGGTGTTCCTGTTGTTGGCGCTGGTGGTGTACCGCATCGGGGCGCATATCCCCGTGCCCGGTATCGACCCGGCGCAGCTGGCGCAATTGTTCCAGGGACAGCAGGGTGGCATTCTCAGCCTGTTCAATATGTTCTCGGGCGGCGCCCTGTCGCGCTTCACCGTGTTCGCGTTGGGCATCATGCCGTACATCTCGGCCTCGATCATCATGCAGCTCATGACGTACGTGGTCCCCACGTTCGAGCAGCTGAAGAAAGAGGGCGAAGCCGGCCGTCGCAAGATCACCCAGTACACCCGTTACGGCACGCTGGCTCTGGCCATCTTCCAGTCCATGGGCATCGCCCTGGCGCTCGAAGGTTCGCCCGGTCTGGTGATCGATCCCGGCATGGGCTTCCGCATCACTGCGGTGGTCAGCCTGGTGGCCGGCACGATGTTCCTGATGTGGCTCGGCGAGCAGATCACCGAGCGTGGTCTGGGCAACGGCATCTCGATCCTGATCTTCGCTGGTATCGCCGCAGGCCTGCCTAGCGCGGTCGGTGGGCTGCTGGAGCTGGTGCGTACCGGTGCCATGAATATTCTGGTGTCGATCTTCATCATCGCGCTGGTGATCCTGGTCACCTACTTCGTGGTGTTCGTCGAACGTGGTCAACGCAAGATCCTGGTGAACTACGCGCGCCGTCAGGTGGGCAACAAGGTGTACGGAGGCCAGTCTTCCCACCTGCCGCTCAAGCTGAACATGGCCGGCGTGATCCCGCCCATCTTCGCGTCTTCCATCATCCTGCTGCCCACCACGGTGGTGAGCTGGGTGAGCACGGGTGACTCCACCCGCTGGTTGCGCGACATCGCGTCTGCCCTGTCGCCAGGTCAGCCGATCTATGTGGCCTTGTACGCTGCGGCCATCATCTTCTTCTGCTTCTTCTATACCGCGCTGGTGTTCAACAGCCGCGAGACGGCAGACAACTTGAAGAAGAGTGGTGCCTTCATTCCGGGTATCCGCCCGGGTGACCAGACCGCCCGCTACATCGACAAGATCCTGCTGCGGCTGACGCTGGCCGGCGCCGTGTACATCACCGCCGTCTGCCTGCTGCCCGAGTTCCTGATATTGAAGTACAACGTGCCGTTCTATTTTGGCGGCACCTCCTTGCTGATCATCGTGGTGGTCACCATGGACTTCATGGCCCAGGTTCAGAACTACATGATGTCGCAGCAGTACGAATCGCTGTTGAAGAAAGCAAGTTTCAAAACCTCCCCTTGAACTTCGCTTATGGCCAAGGACGACGTGATCGAGATGCAGGGGGAAGTGGTTGAAAACCTTCCCAATGCGACCTTCAGGGTCAAGCTCGAAAACGGTCACGTGGTGCTGGGGCATATCAGCGGCAAGATGCGGATGCATTACATCCGGATCCTGCCAGGGGACAAGGTCAAGGTAGAGCTCACGCCCTACGACCTCACCCGAGCGCGGATTGTGTTCCGCTCGAAGTGAGGGGTCAGTTGTTGAAAGTTTTAGGAATATCTAGGAGAAGACTATGAGAGTTTCGGCTTCGGTCAAGAAAATGTGCCGCAACTGTAAGATCATCAAGCGGCATGGCATTGTGCGAGTCATTTGCACCGACCCGCGTCACAAGCAGCGTCAAGGCTGATTGGTAAGTTAAGAGGAACCAACATGGCTCGTATTGCAGGCATCAACATTCCGCCGCACAAGCACGCCGAAATCGGCTTGACGGCAATCTTCGGCATTGGCCGCACCCGCGCTCGCAAGATTTGCGAAGCCTGTGGTATCGACTACAACAAGAAGATCAAGGACCTGAGCGACGCGGAACTCGAGAAGGTGCGTGACCAAGTGGGCGCGTTCACGATCGAAGGTGACCTGCGACGCGAAACCACGATGAACATCAAGCGTTTGATGGACATCGGTTGCTACCGTGGCTTCCGCCACCGTCGTGGTCTGCCGCTGCGTGGTCAGCGCACCAAGACCAACGCCCGTACGCGCAAGGGTCCCCGCAAGGCCGCCCAGTCGCTGAAAAAATAATCGGTTAGAAGGACCCACATGGCCAAGTCTCCCTCCAGCAGCGCATCCGCTCGCGTTCGCAAGAAGGTTCGCAAGAACGTTGCCGACGGCATCGCGCACGTGCACGCGTCGTTCAACAACACCATCATCACCATCACCGACCGCCAGGGCAACGCTCTGTCGTGGGCGTCGTCGGGTGGTCAGGGCTTCAAGGGCTCGCGCAAGTCCACGCCGTTTGCCGCGCAGGTGGCGTCCGAAGTTGCTGGCCGTGCGGCCATCGAACAGGGCATCAAGAACCTGGACGTCGAGATCAAGGGCCCGGGCCCAGGTCGTGAGTCGTCGGTGCGTGCACTGGGCGCCCTCGGCATCCGCATCAACTCGATCTCCGACGTGACGCCGGTGCCGCACAACGGCTGCCGCCCACAGAAGCGTCGTCGCATCTGATCGACCTGCCGCATTACGCGGTACAATCGAAGGCTTTTTTCGAGCGCCACCGCAGTCGCCTGCGGTGGCATTTTTGCTAAGCCCACCGCCACCCTGCATGCAAGGTGGCTCCCGCAACGACCGGTTGCGGCAGTGAACCAAGGAAACCAACGTGGCACGTTACCTCGGCCCCAAGGCCAAACTCTCCCGCCGTGAAGGCGCCGACCTGTTGCTCAAGAGCGCCCGCCGCTCGATCAGCGACAAGGCCAAATTCGACTCCAAGCCCGGCCAGCACGGCCGCACCTCGGGCCAGCGCACCTCCGATTTCGGCGTGCAACTGCGCGAGAAGCAGAAGGTCAAGCGCACCTATGGCGTGCTGGAGCGCCAGTTCCGCCGCTACTTCGCTGAAGCCGACCGCCGCCGTGGCAACACCGGTGCCAACCTGTTGTTCCTGCTCGAAGCGCGCCTGGACAACGTGGTGTTCCGCATGGGTTTCGCCTCGACCCGCGCCGAAGCGCGCCAGATCGTGTCGCACAAGGCCATCACGGTCAATGGCAAGCCGGTCAACATCCCTTCGTACTCCGTCAAGGCTGGTGATGTCATCGCCGTGCGCGAAAAGTCGAAGAAACAAGGCCGAGTGACCGAGGCCCTGGAACTCGCCAAGCAGATCGGTTTCCCCGCCTGGGTGGACGTGTCGGCCGACAAGGTCGAAGGCGTGTTCAAGAAGTCGCCCGACCGCGATGAGTTCGGCTCCGACATCAACGAATCGCTGATCGTCGAACTGTATTCCCGTTAATTTCGTTCCCGGCCAACACCGTTGTGGTGTGGTCGGGCCATGCTCCGTCTGCCTTATCGGTGTAACGAGCCGAGGGAACTGAAGGAAGTTTGAATGCTGAACAATCTGCTGAAGCCCAAGACCATCAATGTCGAGCAAGTCTCGACGAATCGCGCCAAAGTCACGCTTGAGCCTTTCGAGCGCGGCTACGGCCACACGCTGGGCAACGCCCTGCGCCGGGTTCTGCTGTCGTCCATGACCGGCCACGCGCCGACCGAAGTCACCATCGCTGGTGTGGTGCACGAGTACTCCTCGATCGACGGCGTGCAGGAAGACGTCGTCAACATGCTCCTGAACCTCAAGGGCGTGGTGTTCAAGCTGCACAACCGCGATGAAGTCACGCTGAGCCTGCGCAAGGACGGTGAAGGTCTGGTGACCGCCGCCGACATCCAGACGCCGCACGACGTCGAAATCGTCAACCCCGGCCACGTGATCGCCACGCTGTCGGCCGGCGCCAAGCTGGACATGCAGATCAAGGTCGAAAAGGGCCGTGGTTATGTGCCCGGCAGCCTGCGTCGCAACGACGACCAGACCCGTTCCATCGGCCGCATTGTGCTCGACGCGTCGTTCTCGCCCGTCAAGCGCGTGAGCTACACGGTCGAAAGCGCCCGTGTGGAACAGCGCACCGACCTGGACAAGCTGGTGCTGGAGATCGAAACCAACGGCTCCATCGGTCCGGAAGAAGCGGTTCGCGCTTCGGCCAAGATCCTGGTGGAACAGCTGGCGGTGTTCGCGCAGCTCGAAGGTGTGGAACTGTCTGCGTTCGATGCGCCGGCACAACGCAGCTCGCAGCAATTCGATCCGATCCTGCTGCGTCCGGTGGACGAGCTCGAACTGACCGTGCGCTCGGCGAACTGCCTGAAGGCCGAAAACATCTACTACATCGGTGACCTGATCCAGCGTACCGAGAACGAGCTGCTCAAGACCCCCAACCTGGGTCGCAAGTCGCTCAACGAAATCAAGGAAGTGCTCGCTTCGCGCGGCCTGACCTTGGGCATGAAGCTTGAAAACTGGCCGCCGGCCGGTCTGGACAAGCACTAAGCACCGCAGCGTCTGGCCAGGGGGCCAGACCCGGACGAACTCCCAGTACCTGACACGGCTGGGGGCAAAACACTGAAAGGATGAAAAAATGCGTCACGGACACGGACTTCGCAAACTCAACCGCACCAGCGAGCACCGCCTCGCCATGCTGCGCAACATGATGAACTCGCTGCTCACGCACGAAGCCATCAAGACCACGGTGCCCAAGGCCAAAGAGCTGCGCCGCGTGGTCGAACCCATGATCACCCTGGCCAAGGAAGCCACCGTGGCAAACCGCCGCCTGGCATTCGACCGTCTGCGCGACCGCGATGTGGTCGTGAAACTGTTCAACGAACTCGGCCCGCGCTTCAAGGCGCGTCCGGGCGGCTACACCCGTATCCTGAAGATGGGTTACCGCGTCGGCGACAACGCGCCGATGGCCCTGGTCGAACTGGTGGATCGTGCAGAAGATGCGGCACCGGCTGCCGATGCCGACAAAGCGTGATAGAATACAAGGCTTGACGCGGAGTGGAGCAGCCTGGTAGCTCGTTGGGCTCATAACCCAAAGGTCGCAAGTTCAAATCTTGCCTCCGCAACCAAATCCTCCAAGCAATACCAGTTGCTTGTCAATGAAGCCCACGGAAACGTGGGCTTTTTTGTTGCCTGTGACCCGCCCTGCCAGAGGTTGACGCCTTTTCCGGCAGGAAAAGGCAAGTCAATGGAATCAAGGGTCAAGCCACGCAAAGAGACAACGCGCTGGCGTTTAAGCTGGGCGTGGTGGGGCAGGTAGAAGAAGGCGAGCCGACGTGCAAGCAGGCGCAAGCCAGGGACGGCATTCAGGTGCGCTCCACGGTGCTGGCTTGGATGCGCTAAGCATGGTCGCTTGGGCTGGAGTGCTGCGGCAGCATCGCAAGCCATGGCAATAGACCAGAAACCCAGCGAGACCAGCCCCGTGCAGCAGATCAAGGCGCTGCAGGTACAGCTGAAGCAGGCGCAGGACACGGCCCAGCTGTTTGAGGCGGTGATTGATGTGCTGCGCAAGGACTACGGGGTGCGCATCGCAAAAAAGCCTTTGGGCAAGTCCTCGAACTAGCGCTCGTCCAAGGACTGAGCGTGAGCGGCGCTTGCCAGTACTGGGGCATGAGTCGCCAGGCGTACTACCAAGGACAGCGCAGGCATGCGCAGCGAGTCCAGCAGGTGCAGGCTGTGGTGGAATTGGTGCGCGAGCAGCGGATGCGCCAGCCCCGGGTAGGCACACGCAAACTGCACCACATGCTGCGCGAGCCGCTACAGCGCCAGGGCATGGCGCTGGGCCGTGACGCGCTGTTTGACGTGCTGCGCCACCATCGGCTGCTGGCGCCCAACCGGCGGGCGTATCACAAGAGCACCGACAGCCATCACCGCTTCAGGCGCCTCCCCAACCTGCTGAAGATGGGGCCACAGCAGGTGCGCGCCTCGGCTGTGAACAGGTCTGGGTGGCCGACACACATATTTGCCCACGGTGGGCCGGTTCGTCTATCTGAGCCTGATCACGGATGCGTATTCCCGCAAGATCGTGGGCTGGCACGTGCACGATAGCTTGCAGGCCGAGCAGGTGGCGCAAGCCCTGAAGATGGCCTTGCACCTGCGCCAGACACATCAGCCTCTGGTGCACCATTCGGACAGATGCATCCAGTACTGCTCGACCTACTACCAAGCGCTGCAGCAGCGTCAAGGCATCAGGTGTTCGATGACCGATGGCCATGACTGCGACCAGAATGCCCTGGCCGAGCGCGTGACTGGCATCCTCAAAACCGAGTTCCTGCTCATCGCCCTGCCGATCTGCACCAGGCCAGGCGCATGGTGGCGCAGGCGGTGCACATCGACAACCACGGGCGGCTTCATTCATCGCTCAAGATGCAAACGCCCGATGCGGTGCATCGGGCGTCTTTGGCTGGATAACCCAGTCTCCTTCAACCTCCCTGGTGTCAACCTTGTTCAGGACGGGTCACGTCGCCGAGTCGGAGGCAAGACAGGGCCTGGCCTTTTCCTCGTCTGCGTACAGGGTGGTTCGTGTGTTGGAAATGGGCGCACATCACCTCAACTCAACGGCCGGGCCGCTCGACACCCTGCGATCGCAGGGTTGTCCCGGGGGCGCGTGCGGCGCACCATGCGGGCCAGCTTTTCCTTGCCCTCTCGATGTTGCCCATGAACACCTCACACTGGCTGGTGCTGCTCAACGCGGCCGTCATGTTCTATTCGCTTGGCACGATCTGGTTTGCGCAGATCGTGGTGTACCCCCTGTTCGAGAAAGTGGGGGCGGCGGAGTACGTGGACTACCACCGCTTCTATGCGCACCGCATTCCGTTGCCCGTCATTGCGCCGGGCTTTGCCAGCTTTCTCCTGCCGATGCTGCTGGTGTTTGTGCCGCCGTTGACGGCGCCTCCCTGGCTGGTGATGCTCAACGGTCTGTGTGGATTGGTGGGTCTGTTGATCACGTTGATGCTGGAGATGCCGCGCCACCACGAGCTGGCCGATCACGGCAAGCAGGACCGCGTGATCCGCGAGCTGATCGGCTTCAACTGGCCGCGCACCTTGTCGATCAGTGGCAGCGCCGTGCTGTCGGCCCTGATGCTGTTGACGGCGTTCGGTCCGGTCTGAGGCGCGAGCGGGCGATGCAACAGGACAACGGACACCCCGTGCGCGAACTGCAGGCGGTTGACCTGAAGACGCAGCGAGCAGAGATTCTGAAAATCCAGGTGGAGTACGCCACCTGGGTGGTCTCGGAGGTGCGCATGCATCTCGGCGTCTCGCTTGAAGAGGCACTCGGCGGCCCGATCGCAGACCACATCGATCGCATGCTGGACAAGTTCTGCGGCCAGCGGCCTCCCGCCGGCATCTTTTATCTGCTGCGGGTGGACGGTGAGGTGGCCGGGATGTGCGGCCTGCGCCGAATCAATGCACACGAGGCGGAGATCAAGCGCGTGTATGTGCGGCCCGCCCACCGCGGCAAGCAGCTGGGCCCGTTCATGTTGCGGCAGCTGATCGCCGATGCACGCGCCTGCGGCTTTCAGCAGCTGCTGCTCGAAAGCGCGCCCTTCATGCACGCCGCCCACCACCTGTACCGGGAGCACGGCTTCGTGGACCGCCCGCCGTATGCCGAAGCCGAAACCCCTGCGGTGCTGCACCCGATGTGGCGCTTCATGGAGCGCGAGGTCTAGAGGCCGTGCGCCGCACGAACCTCACCAGGCCACACACACGCCGCTTTGCACATGCAGCACCGCCTCCTGCTGGAAGCGCTCCTTGTAGCGCGCGGTGATGGCCTTCAAGGCCTGGCTCGTTTCGTCGTTCGCCGGATGCACCAGGTTCAGCACGAAGGAAGCCTCGCGCACTGGCTGGCCTGCCGCGTCGCGCCATTGGCCGGTGGCGGGCCAGACGGTGAAGCCATCGGGGAAACGCAGCACGATGCTGTCGTTCACGAAGGCTTGCCACTGTTCGTCGCTCACCACCCCCGTGGGCTGCGCCGTGCCGAAGTACAGCAGCGAGTTGAGCATGGCCTGTTGTCCCGATGCGCAGCGCTGCAGGCCGCTGCAGGCCACCACGCTCAGGCCGAGTGCCACGGCGGCAAGGCGTTGCCATCGCCATGGTCTTTGGTGGGGGCGTGGTCGGTGCATGGTGGCGGGTGTGGCGACGCCGGGTGCGCCTCAGGGCGCCGGCGTGGGCTGGGTGAGGTGGTGGATCAGGTCGACGCGCTTGCTGATGCCCAGCTTCTCGTAGATCTTGCGCAGGTGGTCCTTGTAGGTGGTGACGCTGATGGACAGTTCCCTCACGATGTCTTCGGCCGAGCGCCCGGTCACCAGCATCAGGGCCACGTCGCGCTGCTTGGGCGACAGCGGCGAGCTCTGGAGCCCGCGCACCACGCTCACTGCAAGCGGCTCCTGGCGCGTGATGCCGATGGCCACCAGTGGCGTTGCTCCGTGGCCCACACCTTCCAGCCAGCTGACGCGGAACACGAAACGCCCCCAGCGGTTGTTCACGTACAGCACCGGCGGCCCGGCGTGGGCGCCCGGTGTGTCCAGCGTCAGCAGGCGTTGCAGCAAGCCCATCAGTTCCGGTGGCAACTGGTTGCTGCCGCCGCTGCAGCTCATGGCGCCCTGGCGCTGCGCCATCGCCAGCAACTGCGCGGCGTTGCGCGAGCCGTGCCGGATGTGGCCGTCGCTGTCGCAGACCAGGGTGCCGTGGCCTTCCGTGTCGTTGAAGACTTCGCTGGCGGGGCTGGGCGGTTTGGTCCAGAGCTGGCGGATGTAGGGCAGCACCGCCGCCAGCTCGCCGGCTTCTTCGTCGCTGAACGCGGTGTCGCTGTCGCGGTGCAGGATGAGCACGCCTTCGGTGCCACGCGCGGTGCGCACCACCGCGTCGAGCGAGTGGCGCGTGCGCATCGGCCGGTACACCTCGGCGTAGTAGGGCGAGCGGTAGAAGCTGCTCGGCCGCTGGCGCAGGTTGCCCACCGCGGCACCGCTGCGTGCCAGCGCCGGCACGTCGGTCTTGCCTGGCAGGTCCTGGCGGGTGGCTTCGATCACGGCGGGCAGGTGCACCTCGCAGTAGCGCTCCACCACCTTGCCCTCGGCATCGGTCCAGACGAACAGGTTGTTCGACGAGGGGATCAGGTCGTGCAGCGCATGCATCAGCGCCGGCATGACCGCGTGGGATTCCACACCCAGGCCACACAACTGTCGAATGTGGGCCAAAGCCTTGGTGTTCTTCATGCGTTTCACCCGGTTGCAGAATCCTCGATTGGGGCATGCGCGCGCGCACGGCGCCAGCGAAAATCGGGCAGCTTGAGTTTCCATTTGCTCATGATCCAGACCGCCCGGCCGGCGCCCGTGCGCCGGGGCTGCCGATCCACGGGAGCTTTCGCATGAGACGCCTGCTGCCGCCGACCCACCTGCTCAGGGCCTTCCTTGCCACCGCCCAACTGGGCAGCATTGCGCGCGCCGCCGACAACCTGCACCTGACGCCCAGTGCGGTGAGCAAACAGATTGGTGAACTGGAGCGCTGGCTGGACGTGCCCTTGTTCGAGCGCGAGCGCAAACGCCTGCTGCTCACGCCCGGCGGCGAACGTTACTGCGCCGAACTGCAGCCCATTCTGAGCCGGCTCGAGGCCGTCACTTCCGAACTGATGCACAGCGCGGTCCGCAGCGCCGGCGTGCTGCGGCTGTCGGTGCTGCCCACGCTGGGCGACACCTGGCTGATGCCGCACCTGCCCGCGTTCCAGGCACTGCACCCGGAGGTGGAGTTGCAGTTTTTCTCGTCGCATGGAGAAGAGGAGGGCGCGCCGACCGTGCTCGACTGCGCCATTCGCCATGGCAGCGGAGACTGGCCCGGGCAGTGGAGCGACTATCTGGGCGGGCACGAGGTGGTGGTGATCGCGCCGCCGCCGGCGCTGCAGACGCATGAGCTGCGAACCCCGGACGACCTGCGCCACTACACGCTGTTGCGCCACGTGGTGGCGCCGCTGGCCTGGTCGGTCTGGTTGCAGGCCCACAGCGTGCCGCACCTGGCGGCGCCGCCGGGGCCGCTGCGCACGTTGGCGAGTTCGCTCATCGCGGCGGTGAGCGTGGGCCAGGGCGTGGCGCTGATGCCCGAGTGCCTGGTCCGCCCTGAGGTGCAGAGCGGTGCGCTGAGCGTGCCGTTCGCTCCCTTCGTGCACAGCGAGGGTTACTTCCTGAGCTACCCCGAGCGCGCGCTGGCGTTGCCGGCCTTCCAGGCCTTTCGCGCCTGGTTGCTGGCGCTGGCCGAACGCACGTTGCAGGCACCCGGGTAGCCCGGGGTGCGCGGTGTATCAGCCGGCGCACTCGATGCGCAGGCGGGCGGTCACCAGATAGGCCAGCAGCAACACGGCGGCAATCAGCATGCCGCTGCCGGTGATCACCATGAACAGGAAGCTGGTGTCGTTCATGGTCTTGAGCAGCGCCAGGCCACTCATCATGAGCACCAGGCCGGCGAGGTGCAGCCAGTACTGCAGCTTGGGCAGGCGCCCGCGCTGCAGATGCGGGTAGTGCGCGTAGAGCAGGCCGATCAAGGCCATGGACACCCAGCCGAGCAGGTTGATGTGGGCGTGCACGGGGACCAGGGTGAAGTTCCCGGTCAGCCCCATGTAGGCGCCGAGGGACACGCCGACCACGAAGAACAGGACGGCGGTATGGATGAAGCGTTGGCACAACACAGAAGGACTCCTTGACGGTGCGGTAGTGGGAGGTGGGTAGGGGTGGGTTGCTGCGCTTGCCGTGCCGGCATCGCTGGCGCTGGGCGGTGCCCTGGCCAGGCAGCAGGCACCAGTCTCGGCGCCGCACGGGGCTTTGGGTACCCACCCAAGGCAGGGCAAACGTGGGCCGCGGCGGGTGAATTTTTCACAGCGCCATGCCCTGCCTTGGGTGGGTGTTCGGGCGGGCCTGCCGTGCCGATGATCTGGCCTCTCTGCAGTGCCGCGATGCGTGCCGCCGGCCGCCAGGGGCTTCCTCAGCGCACGCCCGACCTTCCCAAACTCCCATGCATTTCATCTATTCGGCCATGCTGGCCAGTGCCTTCATGGACGTGGCCATCAAGATGGTCTCGCCCGACGTTCCTACCTGGACCCTCGTCACCTGGCGCTGGGCCATCGCAGTGCTGTTCCTCTGCCCGGTCGTGGTCTGGCGTTTCCGGCCCGGCGACTGGCGGCCGTGCGACAAGGTGCACCTCTGCCGCAGCCTGCTCAACGGCTTCGGCGTGTTCTGCCTTTTCCACGCCCTGCAGAACCTGCCGCTGGCGGTGGTGAGCACGGTGTTTTTTGCCGAGCCGGTGTTCACCACCCTGTTTGCCGGTGTGCTGAAGCAGGAGCGGGTGACGCGCGCCGACTGGCTGGTGAGCGTGCTCGGTTTTCTGGGCGTGGCCACGGTGCTGCTGGGCACGCGGCAACACGGCGCGCTGGCCTGGGCCTGGTTCGACGTTGACGCCGGCATCGCCGTGCTCGGTGCCGCCAGCTTTGGCCTGGCCACCGTCATCACCCGGCGGCTGGCGCAAGGGCACTCGCCGCTGGCGCTGGCCTTCTGGCTCGCGGTGTGCAGCACGCTCATCGGCGCACCGATGGCGGGCCGCGAACTGCTCCAGGTGTCGGCGCCAGACCTGTTGCTGCTCGCCACGGCCGCCGTGCTGGGCAGCGCGTTCGGTCTGCTGTGGGTTGCCGGTTTGAAGCGCATCCCGGCCAGCACCGCCGCGTCGGCGCGTTACGTCACGCTGCCGCTGGGCCACCTGCTGGGTTACCTGTTCTTCGACGAAACCCCCAGCCCGTCGGCCGCGCTCGGTGGTGTGATGTTGCTGGTGGTGATCAGCGGGCTGATGCGCCCGGCCGTGCGCCGCCGCATCGATGCCGTCCTGGGGCGCTGAGCAGCGGGGCAGCGTCGGCCATGGCGGCCTCGGCAGCGGGCCGCCCGGGCCACCCGTTACAGTGCCGTGATGACCGCAGACGACGACAGCCTTTCTCCCATCGCCCCCTTGCGCCGACCGGTGTTCCGCATGTTGTGGATCACCTGGCTCGTGGCCAACGTCTGCATGTGGATGAACGACGTGGCGGCGGCCTGGATGATGACCTCGCTCACCACCACGCCCATCTGGGTCGCGCTGGTGCAGACCGCCTCCACGCTGCCGGTGCTGTTGCTCGGTTTGCCGAGTGGCGCGCTGGCCGACAACGTGGACCGCAAGCGTTATTTCCTGCTCACGCAGCTCTGGGTGGCGCTGGTGGCCATGCTGCTGAGCGCCATCATCTTCCTCGGCGTGATGACGCCGCCCCTGCTGCTGGCGCTGACCTTTGCCAACGGTGTCGGGCTGGCGATGCGCTGGCCGGTGTTCTCGGCCATCGTGCCCGAGCTGGTGCCGCGCACGCAACTGCCCTCGGCGCTGGCGCTCAACGGCGTGTCGATGAACGCTTCGCGCATCATCGGTCCGCTGGTGGCCGGCGCGCTGATCGCCAGCGCCGGCAGTGCCTGGGTGTTTCTGCTCAACGCGGTGCTGTCGGTGGTGGCCGCTGTCATCATCAGCCGCTGGAAACGCGAACACATTCCCAACCCGCTGGGCCGCGAGCGCCTGGGCTCGGCCATGCGCGTGGGCTGGCTGTACGTGACGCAGTCCTACCTGCTGCGCGGCGTGCTGCTGCGCATCTCGATCTTCTTCTTCCACTCAACCGCGCTGATGGCCTTGCTGGCGTTGCTGGCGCGTGGCATGCAGGGCGGTGGAGCGGGTTCCTTCACCGTGCTGCTGGCCTCCATGGGCGCGGGCGCCATCGCCTCCACCGCCGTGTTGCCGCGCCTGCGCCGCCGCTATGTGCGCGACGCGCTGGTGATGCGTGGTGCCGCCTTGCAGGCCGCCTCGATGGCTGTGATGGCGCTGACCGACCAGCTCTGGATCGCGGTGCCCGCCATGTTCATCGGCGGCGCGGCCTGGATCACCACCGCCAACACGCTCAGCGTGTCGATCCAGATGGGCCTGCCCGACTGGGTGCGCGCGCGTGGCATGTCGATCTACCAGATGGCCATCATGGGCGCGAGCGCCATCGGTGCCGCCATCTGGGGCCAGATCGCCACCTGGAGCAGCGTGCCGGTGAGCCTGGGCATCGCCTCGGTCAGCGGCCTGCTGGCGATGTGGCTGGTCAACCGCTACATGCCCGACGCCGGGGTGGAGGACGACATCACGCCCAAGCGCGTCTTCACCGTGCCCTCGGCCGAGCAGCCGCCCAAGAGTGGCCAGGTGGTGGTGCACGTGGAGTACCGCATCGACCCGGCGCGCGCGCCCGAGTTTCGTGCCCTGATGATCAACGAGAGCCGGCGCGGGCGGCTGCGCCACGGCGCGCTGTCGTGGGAACTGCTGCACGACATCAACGACCCGGCGCGGTTCATCGAAGCCATCGTCGACGAGTCCTGGACCGACCACCTGCGGCGCTTTGACCGCGTGACCGCGGCCGACGTCGCCCTGCGCGACCGCAAGCTCACCTTCCATGTGAGCGAGGAGCCGCCGCGGGTCACGCGTTTTCTGATGGAGAGCACCGCCAAGCCCGAGCCGCCGGGCTGAAGTGCGGTGGCGGTGATGGCGCCGCTGGCGGGCGCTGCCGCTTCAGCGCGGAAGCGGTTGTTCCGCGTCGGCCAGCTCGCGGCGGGCTTCGTCCAGCTTGGCCTGGCGCGAGGCCTGTTTTTTGGCGTCACCCTTCTGCTCGGCTTCGCGCAGGCTGGCTTCGCGCTCGTTCACCTTCTTCTGCGCCTGGCGGATCTTGCCCTCGCGCTCTTTCTCCAGTGCGGCGTCGCTGCAGTTGGCCTGGTTGGCGCGCAGCGCCTTCTTCAGCCCCGCCACTTCCTGGCGGCGGCCGCGCTCGGTGGCTGCGGCCAGCTGGGCCTGGATCTGGGCGCGCTTGGCTTCGCAGGCCGGGGACGGCGTGGCCGCAAAAGCCGCGGGCGCGGACAGCGCCAGCCAGGCCGAGACACACAACAGGGTGCTGGTTTTCATGAGCGGGTTCCTTCTATGGAGGCGCGGGATGGCCGCCCATGGCTGGCGCTTCAGGCGCCTTGCGGTGCCGGCTGGGCCGAGCTGGGCAGGCCGAAGATGCGGTCGAACAGCAGGTTGAAGACGAAGGTGTAGACCAGGAAGAACACGATCAGGCCCAGGTCCAGCACGAAGGCCTGCCAGAGCGAGATCTCCAGCCACCAGGCGAACAGCGGCACCAGGGTGATGACCAGGCCACCTTCGAAACCGACGGCGTGCGCCACCCGGCGCGCGATGCTGCGGCCGCGCTTGGCCTGGCGCGCTTCCCAGCGCTCGAACAAGGTGTTGTAGACCAGGTTCCAGACCACGGCGATGGCCGAGGCCGCGACGGCGGCCACGCTGGCATGGCTCATGCCGGAGCCCGACAACAGGGCCAGGCCGATGGTGGACATGCTGATGGCGATGATTTCGTACAGGGTGATGTAGACGACTTTGCGTTTGATGCCTTGCATGGCATTTCTCCAGGAAACGGGGGCCGGGGCCGGATTGGCGCCGAACGATAGGGGGTATGGTATGGCAGCCTGACTGACGACAAAAGTCAGATACTTTCAGAAATTCTGATAAGTTCGGCGCCATGGCCTTTTCCAGCGACAACGTGCGGGTGTTTCTTGCGGTGCTCGACAGCGGTTCGTTTTCGGCCGCCGCGCGGCAACTGGGCCGCGTGCCTTCCGCCATCAGCATGACGATTGCCAACCTGGAGGCCGAGCTCGATCTGGCGCTGTTCGACCGCAGCGCGCGCGAGCCGCGGCCGACCGACGTGGCGCGCGCGCTGGAGCCGCAGGCGCGCCAGATCGCCAGCCAGCTGCGCCAACTGCAGGCACACGCCGAGGGCCTGCACCAGGGGCTGGAGCACAAGCTCACCATTGCCATTGCGCCCGAACTGTTGTCTGCCCCCTGGAGCCAGCCGCTGGCGGTGCTGGCTGAGGAGTACCCGGCCCTGATCGTCGAGGTGCGCTCGGCGCCGCAGGCCGACGCGCTGCGCCAGCTGCACGCCGGTGAGGCGCAACTGGCGCTGGTGTTCGAGCGGCCCGGTACCGACGAGCGCGAAGGCTTCCAGGAGCTTGGGCAGGAGATTCTGGTGGCGGTGATCTCCCCCGACCACCCGGCGGCGCAGTCGCGCCAGGGGCAGATGCAGCTCAACGACCTGATCGACATCCGCCAGATCGCGGTGGTGAGCCGCGACCCGGGCGCGCGCGATCCGCGGCTGATGGTGGCGCGCCACATCTGGCGCACCGACAGCCACCTCGCCACGCTGAGCCTGGTGCAGGCTGGCCTGGGCTGGGCCTACCTGCCGCGCAGCCTGATCGAGCCGCTGGTGGGGGCGGGCACGTTGATGGAAATCCGCTTCGGCAACGTGAGCAACCAGCTGCGCGTGTGGGTGGACGTGGTGTGGCACACCGAGCGCCCGATGGGGCTGGGTGCGCAGCGCTTCATCGAGCTGATGCGCGAGGCTTCGCGCAAGTCCGGCTGAGCCGGGCGCGCGGCCGCTTCAAACCAGGGTGTTGACCTGGGTGCCGAGCGCACCGCCGCTGGCCAGTGGCAACTGGGCCGGCAGCGCGTTGAGCATGGCCATGGCGCTGGAAGACTGGATGTCCATGGCCTTCTTCAGCACCTCGATCTGCACTTCGCTGGTGGCCTGGTCGTGCTTCATGGCGGCGACGGCGTGCACGAGTGCGGCGGGAGAAACGTCCATGGGGCTGGTCTCGGTTGGCAAAAAGGAATGCCTTGTGTATCGGCCACGCAGTGCCGAACTTGATGGCCGGCCCAGAGTGGCGCGCGCGCTTCAGCCGGCGCGCAATTCCCCGGGTGTCATGCCGTAGCGCTCGCGGAAGCGCCGGTAGAAGGTGGACACCTCGCCGAAGCCGGCCGCAAACCCGATCTCTGCCGTGCCGAGGTGGCGCGAGGCCGGGTCGCACAGCATCGTGTGCGCGCGTGCCAGCCGGGCACGCGTGAGGAAGGCATGGAAGCTGCAGTCCGACAGCGCAAACAGCTGGTGCAGCGTGCGCAGCGACAAGCCGAACTGGCCCGCCGCCTGCTGTGGCCGCAGGCCCATGTCGCCCGCGTGTTGTTCCACCCACTGTTGCACCCGCAGCAGCAGGGCGCGGCGCCGCGCCAACTGGCCGTGCTCGCGCCACTCGGGTGCCGCGCCGGCACTGCTGGCCACCAGCGCACAGAGCGTGCCCACGGCCATGTCCAGGTTCTGTGGCGTCAGGTGGTCATGGTGGTGCAGCAAGCTGTCGAGCCAGCTCGCAATCAGGTGGCGCTCGGCCTGCTCGCGGCCGATGCGCAGCATGGGCAGGTCGCCCGAAGGCAGGGCGAGCAGCGGACGCAGGCGTTCGCGCTGGATGCGCCAGAGGCGGAAATCGAAGCGGTCTTCGACCCCGGTGCTGAACGCGAGATTGGGGTCGGCAATGACGATGTCACCCGCCTCAACCACGCAGTGGCGGCCACGCTGGTCGAACCACACGCGGCCCTCGCGCTGCAGGTAGATGTAATAGGTGTCGCCCGGGCCATCGGCGATGTCCTGCTCGCGCCGCTGCACCACGTGGCCGTCGCAGCGGATGTCGGTCACGTCCAGCGCGCCGAGCTGGTGCCGCGCAATGCTGCCCTGGAAGGGTTGGTGTGCCTGGCGTTGTGGGGTGAGTGCGTACACGTGCTCGCAGCACGCCGCGTGCCATTCGTCAAAGCGAACCGCCGCGGGCACGCTGTCGGTGGACCATTGCATCAGCATGGTGTCTGTCTCCGGGTTCTGCGCACACCCCGCAGGATGTTGCGCGCCCGACAGTATGAAATTTCCGGCAGCCGCCCACAAGCGGGCGTGAATATGCACCCAGGCGCAGCGTGGCGATGGCCGGCGCCGGCTCAAGGTGTGCAGGCTGCGCGCTTTGCCAAGGCACGGCGCACGCACTGCGAAGACACCGCGCCCGCGCAAGACCATGATGCCGGCATGCCCAGCCCATCGCCCCTGTCCGTGCACGAGGCACCTGCCGAGCTGCAGGCCCTGCACCGGCGCGCGCTGCAAACCCTGGTGGTACCCGATGCGGCGTTCACCGACGCGCTGGTGGACGCCGATTTCCGCTTCACCGGCAGCGACGGCGCCTGGCTGGACCGCACCGATTACCTGGCGCTCCGGTGCGCGCCGGTGCTGCGCAGCGCGGCGTGCAATGGCATCAGCGTGCGGCGGTACGGGCCTGTTGCGCTGCTGCAGGGCACGCTGTTGCAGACGCCGCCAAGCGGTGGCGGTGCACCCACACGATGTCGCTGCACCGATGTGTACCTGCAAAGGGACTCGGCCTGGCGCCTGGTCAACAGCCAGCACACGCCCGTGCAAGACGACGTGCCCACCGTGCCGCCGCCGGGCGTGGCACCGGCCCATGCACCCTGGACCGGACAGGACCCGGTCGGCCCCACGCTGTTGCTGCTGCAGGCGCTGAACGAGCAGTACGTGCAGGCTTACCGCGCGGCCGACGTGGCCTGGTACGCCGCGCACTTTGCGCCCGAGTACAACGCCGTGCAGGACGACGGCACGCTGTCGGACCGTGCCGCGGCGCTGGCCCGCTTCGCGCAAGGCTCCTACGCCACGCACATGCGGTCTTTCCCGGTGGGCCGGGTGAGCGTGCGGTGCTTCCACGACGTGGCGCTGATCCACGCCGAGAACGCCTACACGCTCAAGGACGGGCGCCAGGGCGTGGCTCGCTACACCGACATCTGGCACCGGCAGCCCGGCGGCCGCTGGTTGTGTGTGTCGGCCCACATCACGGAACAGCGCGCGCCGGCGTGAGGGGATGGCCTCTCCGTTGATCGCGCTGCGCGCATTGCACATCATTCGCGCACGGGTTGCCAAGACAGGCCGGTCACCCGCTCCGAAGATGTGGGTGTGTGTCTTGATGCTTCTCCTTCTGTGGCGGGGTGGGGCGATGCCCCATCCACCGCCGCGGTCACCGTCCTCATTGCCGACGACCACGCCCTGGTGCGCGACGGCATGCGCAGCCTCGTGGCCGCCGTGCTCGGCGAGGTGCATTGCCTGGAGGTGGACGACGGTGACGCGCTGATGCGCGCCGCGCGCCGCCACCCCGGCGCGCGCCTCGCGCTGGTGGATCTGAACATGCCCGGCATGGAGCGTGGCGCCCGCCTGGCCGAGCTGGCGCACGTGCACCCGGGCCTGCCGCTGGTGGTGATTTCGGCCCTCACCTCGCCCGACGTGGTGCGGCGCACGCTCGACATCGCCAGCGTGCACGCCTTCGTCCCCAAGAGTGCGCCGTCGGTGCAGATCAGCGCCGCCATCCACGCCGCCTTGCTCGGCCACAAGCTGCCGTTTGCGCACCGTGCGCCGCAGGCGCGGCGGCCCGAGGTGGTGTTGACGCCGCGCATGGAAGAGGTGCGCCAGCTGCTGCGCCAGGGCATGAGCAACAAGCTCATCGCGCGCACGCTGGGCATCAGCGAAGGCACGGTGAAGAACCACATGAGCGAGATCTTCAAGGCGCTGCAGGTGTCCAACCGCACGCAGGCGGCGCAGCTCGACGCCGAGCGTCTGTGAGCCAGGCCACCATCCACGCGGCGCCCGACGAACGCCCGGACCCGGAGGACAGCGCCCACACCGTGGCCTCGCTCTGGGCGCTGCGCGCCTGCGAGCTGCTGTGCGTCTTCATGTTCGCCACCGCGTTGCCGTGGCAGCAGCCGGTGCTGTGGTTCGCGGTCATCGCCGGCATGGGCCTGCTGCGCGGCTGGCACGTCAACCGCCCGGCGTTTCGAAGCCTGCCCAAGTGGCGCCGCCAGCGCGTGTACCGCCGCTACATGTGGGTGCTGATGTCCTTCGTGGGCAGCGCCTGCTGGTTCCTCTACGTGCCGGGCAACGTGCCGATGCTCGCCGTGCTGATGAGCTACTTGCTCGGCAACGCCACGCTGATCGCGGTGCGCCTCACGGGCGACGTGGTGCGCACCAGCGTGGCGCTGTGCCTGGCGGTGCTGCCCACGTCGCTGCGCCTGATCGCCGACGGCCTGCAGGGCCCGCCGCTGCTGGCGATGATGGGCACCGGCGGCGCGCTCATGACGTTGACCATGGTGGTGCTGTCCCGCACGCAGGAGATCGGCGTGTTGCGCCAGGTGGAGCAGCGCCGCCGCGCCGAGGCCGCGGCCAACACGCTGGCGGCGCTGGGCCTGGCCAAGTCGCGCTTCTTCGCCGCGGTGAGCCACGACCTGCGCCAGCCGGTGCACGCCATTGGCCTCTACCTCGCGCCCTTGCAGCGCCTGGCCGAACGCGCGCAGGACCGCGCGGCCTTGCGCGCCCTCGACGGCATCGACCAGTCGTGGCGCGCGCTCGACGAACTGCTCTCGCAGGTGCTGGACCTGACGCGCATGGACTCGGGCGTGGTGCAGGCCGAGCTGCGGCCGACCGAACTCGCGCCGCTGCTGCGGAGCCTGGTGCGCCAGCACAGCGCGGTGGCCGAGGCGGCGGGCGTGCGCATCGTGGCGCTGGTGCGGCCCGACGCTTTCGCGCTGGCCGACGGCCTGATGCTCGGGCGCGTGGTCTCCAACCTGCTGGACAACGCCATCAAGTTCTCCCCCGGCGGCGGCACCGTGCTGCTGGCCTTGCGCCGGGGTGATGGTGACGCTGGTGGCAGCGACGGCCCGCGCTGGCGGCTGCAGCTGCGCGATGCGGGCATGGGCATCGCGCCGGCGGCACAGGCGCGCGTGTTCGAGGAGTTCGTGCAACTGCACAACGAGGCGCGCGATCGACGCCAGGGACTGGGGCTGGGGCTGGCGATTGCACGCCGTCTGGTGCGGCTGATGAATGGCGACATCACCCTGCGCTCGGCGCTGGGGCAGGGCACCTGCATGACGGTGACGCTGCCCCGGGCCGAGCGCCCGCCGGCCACGCCCGACGCCGGCAGCGACGCGCCGCAAGACCCGGTGTCGTTGCCCGGCGCCTTGTTGCCCCTGGCCGGGCCGCCGGCATGGTCCTTGCCCACGCTCGCGATCCAACGGGTGCTGCTGGTGGAGGACGACGCCCTGGTGGCCGGCGCCACGCGAGACCAGTTGCTGGCCTGGGGCCTGCAGGTGCGCCAGGTGCAGACCGCCGCGGAAGCGCTGGAACACGCGGCGTTCGCCGATGCGGCGATCTGCGACGAGCGCCTGCCGCACGCCTCCTCGGGCTTGGAGCTGGCGCTGCAACTGCGCACGCTGGGCCTGCGTGTGCTGCTGATCAGCGGCGAGACACACGCCGCGCTGCGTGCCTCCGCGGCACGGCACGGCCTGCCCTTGTTGATCAAGCCGGTGTCTAGCGCCCGCTTGTTGAGTGCCTTGCAGGCGCTTTGAAGCGCGAAGAACGGGCACGAGAAGCGCACGAAAAGAGGCGCTTGAAAACCCCTCGAAAGATGGCCGGTTCCGGCCCCCGAAGTGCCACGCAGGCATGACCAATTTCACATGGTTGCGCGCACGCTGCGTCGGTAGATTGGGTGCCCTGCTGCACACGTGGTGTGTGTGGCAACACCCAAGGACTCTCCATGAGACTGCTGTTCTCAACCGCCCTCGAATCCCCCCACACCATGCCCACCCTGCCGCTGCCGCAACCCGGTTTGCGCGTGGGGCGTTTTGCCGAAACGCCGCGCACGCCGTGGCAGCGCCGCGCCTTCGCCGCGCTGTGCCGCTGGGCACCGGCCGTGGCCGCGCGTGTGGCCTACCGCCAACTCGCCACGCCGCCGCGCGCGCCCGTCGGCAAGTGGCCGGTGGCCCTGCGGGAACAGACACGCAGCCGCCGCCTGGTGTGCGGCACGGGTGAGATCGTGGTCTACGAATGGGGCCAGGGTCCGGCCGTGTTGCTGGTGCACGGCTGGGGCGGCAACGCCACGCACATGGGCCGCCTGGCGCTGGCGCTGGTGGCCGCCGGGTTCCGCGTCGTGGCCCTCGATGCGCCCGCGCACGGACGCTCGTCGGGCCGCCGCACCGACATGGTGGGGTTTGCCAATGGCGTGGCCGTTGCCGCGCGCCATGCCGGGCCGCTGCACGCGGTGATCGGCCATTCCTTTGGCGCCGCCATGGCGCTGTTCGCCGCCCGCGACTGGGGGCTGGACACCGCACGCCTGGTGCTCTTCAGCCCCTTCCAGCATTGCCACTGGTTTCTTGAGATGTACGCGCAGCACGTGGGCCTCACGCCCGCGGTGCAGCAGCGGGTGCGCGATCTGTTCGAAGAGCGCTACAGCGGGCGCCTGGACCTGAGCCGCATGTCGGTGGTGGAGATGGCGCGCCAGGCGCACCTGCCGTCGCTGCTGGTGCACGACGAAGACGACGCAGAGATTCCGTTCGCGCACGGCCTGGCGTTGGCCGCTGCAATGCCGGCCGCACAGCTCAAGGCCACGCGCGGGCTCGGCCACCACCGCCTCGTGCGCAACCCGGCGGTGATACGCCGCGTGGTGAATTTCCTCGGCCATCAGGAGGCGGTATGAACAGCCATATCGTGGGCACGCGGCCCCACCGGCTGGCCCTCGTGCTCGGCAGCGGCGGCGTGCGCAGCATTGCCGCGCTCGGCATCGCCGAGCGGTTGGCGCGCGAAGGCATCCGGCCCGATCTCGTGGTGGGCTGCAGCTCGGGCGCGCTGTTCGGTGCCCAGGTCGCACAAGGCCGGCACGACCGCAGCGCGCTGCGCCTGGCCACCACCCTGTGGTCGGCCGAACTCACCGAGCAACGCCGCTGGCGCGCCTACCTGCAACTGGTGGCGCCGAAGCTGGCCGGTTTCGGTGCCGGCTTTGCGCTGCGCGACGACCGGCTGATCGCACAACGCATCCGCGCCGCGTTTGGTGATGCTCGGCTGGAGCAACTGCCCACGCCGCTGCGCGTGGCCGCCACCGAAGCCGGCACCGGCTTGCCGGTGGTGCTCACGCAGGGCAGCGTGGTGGACGCGCTGCGCGCCAGCATGGCCGTGCCCATCCTGTTTCCGAGTGTGGACATCGGTGGGCGGAGGCTGGTGGACGGTGTCTTGTCCGACCCGCTGCCCATCGCCGCCGCGGCCGACGCGCAGGTGGTGCTCTCGCTTGGTTTCCTGGGCCGCATGCCGCGCCGCATCGGCCGCGTCTCGCACCTGGTGGCGCAGACCAGCACCACGCTGATCAACAACCTGATGCAGGCGCGCACCCACGCCGCACGCGCCGCCGGGCAGAAGGTGATCGACATCGAGCTGCACCTGAAGCGCCCCGTTGGCCTGTGGGAAACCGCGGCCATGCCTGAGCTGTTCGAGGCCGGCTGGCACGCGGCCGAAACACACCTGCCCGACATCGTGGCCGCGCTGGAGGCGGCATCTGAAACGCCCGCAGCACCTGCACCACCTGCACCGTCGTTTGCGCCGGGCTCGCTGGCCTTCATTCAATGACCGCACCCCCATGGAGCTGAACCGCATGAGCCTGACCACCGTCAACACCGAGCGCTACGCGCAATGCATTGCGGCCTCGCGCCGCGTGCGCTGGGACATCGACCGCGACGTGATCCGCGCGCGCCGCCTCGACCTGTCCAAACCTTTTCTGCCCGAAGGCCTGTCCCGCATCGGCCGGCTCGAATTCCTCACGCCAACGGAGCGCGTGCGCTTGAGCCAGGTGCAGGGCCGCACCTACGCCAACATGTTCGGCCTGGTTGAACGTTTCATCGGCATCCAGATGCTGTCGTGCAGCCGCCGCCACTGGTTTGGCGACCAGGTGGCGCTGGAGGCGCTGGTGCGTTTCTCCGACGAAGAACTCAAGCACCAGGAGCTGTTCCGCCGCATCGAGCGCCTGGCGGCCGACGGCATGGCGCCGGGCTACGCATTCGCGCCCACCGCCAACGCCGTGGCGTCGCAGGTGCTGGAGGCCTCCACCTGGGCGGTGCTGGCGCTCACCTGCCACATCGAACTGTTCACCCAGGTGCACTACCGCCAGAGCATCGAACCCTCGGCCGACATCGCCGAGCTCTACCGCGACGTCTTCCGCTACCACTGGCAGGAAGAGTCGCAGCACGTCATCCTCGACGAGCTGGAGTGGGCCTGCGAAAACGCGCGCCTCACCCCCAGGGCACGCGACGCGGCGGTGGACGACCTGATTGCGCTGGTGGGTGCGATCGACCACATCCTGCAGCAGCAGGCCACCGCCGACGCCCACTACTTCGCGCACAGCAACCCGAGGGCCTTCTCCACCACCGAGGCCGAACGCATCGCGGCCGGTGTGCTGGACGCCTACCGTTGGCAGTACATCGTCTCCGGCATGCAGGTGCCGCGCTTTCGCCAGACGCTGATCGACATGACCACACCGGCGCAGCAACAGCGCATCCAGGCTGCGCTGCTGCCGCTGACGAACTGAAGGCCTGAACCGCGCTCACGCACAAGCCATTCATTCATCCATCCACATTCATCCATCCACATTCATCCAGAGATCTTCAGAGGACAACGCCATGCCCCATCCAACCCACCTTCATCGCCACACGCTCGCGCGCAACATTGCCGGCGGGGCGCTGTTTCTGTGTGTGGCTTTCGCCGGCGCAGCCCGGGCCGAACCCACGCCTATCGAAGCCGCGCACCAGGCCTACCACCAGGGCCAGTACGAGCGCTCGCTCATGCTGTACGAACAGCTCGCCGCGCAGGGCGACACCGAAGCCGCCGAACGCGCAGGCTACATGCTCATGCTGGGGTCGGCGGTGTATGGCACACAACTGCGCGGCGACCCGTCAAGGGCCGCGACCCTGCTGGAACAAGCCGCCAGCGCCGGCCGCATGCACGCGGTGTTTGTGCTCGGGATGATGAACGGCTCGGATTGATGATGCGCAGCGCGCTCACCGCCGCACACCCCGGGCACGGTGATCAGCGCAGGCCGAAGAAGCTCAGCAGCACGGCAATGACGACGACCAGGCCCACGATGTAGATGATGGTGTTCATGAGTTGCTCCTTGAGTTGTGAGCACCATCGTAGGGAGCGGTGGCTGCGCCGAAGGTCGGTCGGCGAGAGGTGTGTTTGTAGGACTGGGATGGCGTGGACGAAGGCGCCATGCCTTGCGCATCCTCTGCGAGAACGCGCCTGCCAGCCTATGGAGCGATCTTCGCAGCTGCAGCAAGCGCAGCCTTGTCGATATCAACGGCGCCTGTGTCCAGTTCATAGGGTTCGCCATTGATTACTTTTCGGAAGATATCAACCGCCGCATCCGTGTAGCGGTGGGTCAATTGAGGCGACTTGTGTCCGAGCTTCAGCGCGATGTGGTACTTGTTATCGGTTGCGGTGATGTCGAAGCCCTTCTCCTCTTTAATGCGGTTGATGATCTTCCTTACCTCGTGCCAAGTGTCGTAGCCGAGCTGTTGACCGACGCCCGTAGCAGCGTATTTGTAGTCGAGATTCACCTTCGAGGGATCAGCTAGCGACGTGACGCCGAACAGCTTCGCGAAGCTCTCACCCGACTCAACAGCGTGCTCCAACTGCTGGAAGTTAATCTCAATGTGCCTCTTCGGGATGTCTGATCGGATCAGCTCGACTGAACGGGCCATCAGTGCTCGTAAGAGCTTTGTGTTGATCTTCTCCAAGTTGCCCGCTTGTCCGAACGCCTTGAACACCCATTCGAAAGAGTTTGCCGAGATGCTCTTTATCCGAATGTTGATGTCTGGCGCAACCGAGATGACGTATTCGCGAGCCGGATTCGACGACTCGTCGATTGTTTCGTCCCACTGCAGAAGGTATATGTTTGGAACAACATCCGTCGTCGTGGCGCGTACCATGCGATACACGTCGTACAGGATTGCCTTGATGTTCGGATCGTCAGCGCGGTAGCCAATGAAGACGAGAGGGTGTTCAATGAAGTACGTCAGTAGTTTTGCGCTTAGATATTTTTGATCCTCGTCGAAGCGCTGGTAGTCGGCTTCATTGACGACAAGCGACTGTGGCAGTGTCCGGCACCCGTGGATTTTGAAGATTTCGCCGATCGCGAGGTAACCCTTCCTCATAATCTGCTGCCCGATGATTGTCTCGTACTCAGGGAACAGGGGCTCAATCACTTCATCGTAGTTCGTCGTGATGATCGCGTGCGCGCTGATGTTCTGCAGGGCCTCTATCTCTGCATCTAGTTCCGGTGAGCCATAGGAGCCTTTGACGTTCGGACCGAGACCCTTGAGCAGATCAGCAATTGCGTGCTTCACGAAGATGTCGGCAGGCGCACTTGCGTCAAAGTAGTCCTCCGGAAAATCGTTTTTACCCTTCCCCCATGCCCATTCTCGATAGAGGTCAGTGAAGATTGAGCCGATTTTCTTTAAGTCGCCGTGATACGTTTGCTTGTAATAGGCAAAGTCCTTGTCGATCAGCGGGCACTTCTTCGCCAGAGCCGTCAGTAGTTCTTCCCAACTCGGCCCACTCGCGTACCGCTTCGAGAATCCGGATCCCACAAATAATATGGGCTGACATTCGGCATCGGCGAGGACCTTCGCAACATCAGTGGTGACCTCTTTTTGGTACTGCTTGTAGTCGATCGGCATGGGTGGTTTTTTCGTTGCCAGTCAATCAGTATTTCCGCCTGACTTCACTTGCAATCAGCCTACGGTCAGACTCAAATTGCCAGTGCCGGTGTGTTGGCGCCAATCACATTTGCGAGGGGCAATAGTACCCTGTCAGCAGCATTGGAGCGTGCAGCTGCCGAGCCACTCGTGATCGAATTCAGTCGATGGCGTTAAAAAGTGATGGCCAGCTATTTCTGCCGAGACGTTACCGGTGCAGGTCGTCCGGACTGTGTTCAACCCTCGGCCCGTATTCACAGATCAATCCAACTCCCTGCTCACAAGCTTGCGGCAACAACTGCAATCGCTGCCCAAAGACCGCGTTGCTACCTTCAGCTTTCGAACATGCGTTCCAAGTGGTTGTGCACAGTGCGATGGCCCCTACCCAGCATGGCGATGTCGAGGCTGGTCTTGCTTTTGCTAGCCAGGCCGGTCCCCTCGCTTTCACGCAGCGTCAGTGCAACCTCAAGCAGACGTAGGGCACTCGCACCGGCTACTCAAACGCCCACCCAGCCCACGCACACCGCAACTGCTATATATTGATTCGCATCGCAAACCATTCAACAGAACCGCATGTCGATCAAATCCATTCTCAAATTCAACGTGGTGGCACTGGCGCTCGTCTCCGGTGGGTCGCTTTTTGCACAGGGCACGCCCATCAATGCAGCGGCGTTTGACGCACTGGTGGCGCAGGGCCCCGTGGCCGATGCGGCGGCCATTGCGTCGAGCACCTGGGCCAGCAAGATCAAGCAGGCCGGCACGCTGCGCCTCGGTGGCACGCAAACCTCGAATCTGTTCTCGCTGCTCAACGAGAAGGACGGCAAGATGCGCGGCTTCGACGCCGGCCTGGCCCAGCTGCTCACGCGCTACATCCTGGGCGAAGGGGGCAAGATCCAGTTCACGCAGGTGAGTTCGTCCACGCGCGAGCAGGTGCTCATCAACGACCAGGTGGACATGGTGTTCGCCACCTACTCCATCACTCCCGCGCGCGCCGAGAAGATCTCGTTCGCCGGTCCTTACTACACCTCGCAGGCCGGGGTGCTGGTCAAGTCGAACAACAAGACGGTGCAGTCGCACAACGATCTGGCTGGCAAGCGGGTCGCCACGCAGGCGGGCTCCACGGGCCCGGCGATCCTGGCGCAGTACGCGCCCAAGGCGGTCGTGCAAGAGTTCCAGACGCACCAGGAAGCCCTTGACGGGTTGCGCCAGGGCCGCGTGGAGGCCTACGTGACCGACCACACGCTGCTGCTCAACGCGCTGAGCCTGGGCACCGGCGACGCGAAGCTGGCGGGCGCGCCATTTGGTGCGCAAGACCCCTATGGCATCGGCCTGCCCAAGGGCTCGGACGGCGTGGCCTTCGTCAACGCGTTCCTGAAGAAGATTGAAGCCGACGGCACCTGGGCCAAGCTGTGGACGATTTCCATCGGCCAACGCACCGGCAGCACGGCCGTGCCGGCGCCGCCCGCCATCCCCTGAACGATGGGTGAGGTTGCCAGGCTTCTGGCCGACCATGGGCCTGCCTTCGGGCAGGCCCTTTTGTTGACGTGGAAGCTCACGTTGTTGTCGTTCGTGCCCGGCTTCGTGCTGGGCATGGTCGTGACGGTGTTGCGGCTCCTGCCGCTGCCGCCGCTGCGTTTCGTGCTGACCGTCTACGTCGAGATCTTCCGCAACATTCCCAGCGTGGCGCTGCTGATCTTCATCGTGTTTGCGCTGCCCGATCTCAACGTACTGATCGACTACGAGCCCGCCGTGATCCTGACCTTGACGCTGGTCTGCTCCGCGTTCACGGCGGACTACCTGCGCTCGGGCATCAACACCGTTCCCGGCGGCCAGGCCGAGGCCGCGCTCAGCCTGGGCATGCGGCCGATGCGCATCATCACGGCGGTGGTGTTGCCGCAGGCGCTGCGCGCGGTGGTGCAGCCGATGACCTCGCTGCTCATCGCGCTGATGTTGTCGACCTCGCTGGCGTCGCAGGTGCCGTTTCCGGGCCGCGAGCTCACTGCGCTCGTGTCCAAGATCGCCACCGACTCCGCCGCAGGCATGGCCGCGTTTACGGTGGCGGCTGCGATGTACGTTGCTACCGGCCTGCTCATCGCCTGGGCGGGCGCCGCCCTGGAAAAGAAGGTGCGGATACTGCGATGAGCCGCTCTCTCGAAGACATTCTGTTTGGCGTGCCAAGCCCGCAGGCGCAGACCCTCACGCGGCTGGTGAGCGTGGCCGCCGCGGCCGTGCTGCTCCTGCTGGCCGCGGGCATCGTGTACCAGTTCCATTCCGCCGGGCAGCTCGAAGCCCGGTACTGGAAGTTCTTCACCTGGTCGACGACATGGACCTTCCTGGCCAAAGGCCTGCTCGGCACGCTGGCGTCGGCGGCGATGGCCGCCGTCATCGCGCTCAGCCTCGGGCTGGTGCTGATGGTGGGGCGCATGGCGCGTTCGAGGCTGGTGCGTTGGCCGAGCATCGCGCTCATCGAGTTCCTGCGGGGCACGCCGACGCTGCTGCTGATCTATGTGTGTTTCCTGGTGCTGCCGTCGGCCGGCATCAAGCTGAGCACCTACTGGATGTTGACCTTGCCCGTCGGCCTGGCCACCGCCGCCGTGGTGGCCGAGGTGTACCGCGCCGGCGTGCTCGCCGTGCCCCGCGGCCAGACGAATGCGGCGCGCAGCCTGGGGCTGACCGAAGCCCAGGTGTTTTTCTCCGTGGTCTTTCCGCAGGCGCTGCGCTACATCGTTCCGGCGCTGGTGGCGCAGCTGGTCATCGTGGTGAAGGACACCACCTTCGGCTACGTCGTCACCTACGGTGAACTCATGCAGAACGCCAAGGTGCTCATCGCCAACTACAGCTCGCTGGTGCCGGTGTACCTGGTGGTGGCGTTGCTCTACTGCCTGGTGAACTACGCGATCTCCAGGGCAAGCAAACGCCTCGGCCGGCCGGTGCACTGAGCGCGGGCGCAGGCCGCGCGCTCATGGCGATGGCGACGCTGGCGCGCGGCCGTGCTTAGCGGCCCACCGCCGAGGCCGCGATGGCCTGGGCCACGCGGGCAATGCCGGCGTCCGACAGATCGTCGGTGGCCACCGGCGTGCGTTGCGCCCACTGGTTGAATTGCGCGCGCTGCGACTTGGCGTAGGCGGGGTCGTAGTGGCGCTGCGCCAGCTCGGCGAAGAGGCTGCGCAGGTCGCCGGCCTGCGCCATGGCTTGCCAGGCGGCCGTCCTTTCCTTGCCGTGCAATTCCTTCAGCAGCGCCAGCTGGCCGGCCAGCCAGTCGGGCCGGTCGCCCAGGTAGGCGTAGTCGCGCAGCAGGTAGTCCAGCCGCGCGGGGAAGCCGGCCTGCACTTCCACCACCGGGCTCTCGCGCATGCGCTCGACAAGGTCGACCGGCACGTTGAGGCGGCCGATGCGGCGGCTCTCGCCCTCCACGTACAGCGGCCGTTGCAGGTCCACACGCTCCAGCACCGCGGCAATGCCGGTCTCGAACGCGGTCTGAGAAGGCTGCGGCCGGTCGGGCAGGGCGCCCAGCAGCGAACCCTTGTGGCAGGCCAGGCCTTCGAGGTCCAGCACCTGTTCGCCCTGTGCGGCCAATGCGTGCAGCACGCGCGTCTTGGCGCTGCCGGTGGCGCCGCAGAGCACGGTGGTGCGCAACTGCGGCGCCAGGGTGTCGATCAGCTGGATCACATGGCGGCGCCAGCTCTTGTAGCCACCGGCCAGTTGCTGCGCGTTCCAGCCCACCAGGCGCAGCCAGGTGACCATGGAGCCGGAGCGCATGCCGCCGCGCCAGCAGTACACCAGGGGTTTCCAGCTGGCGGGCTTGTCGGCGAACTGTTCGCGCAGGTGGCGCGCCAGGTTGCTGGCCACCATGGCGCCGCCCACCCGCCGCGCCTCGAAAGCGCCCTGTTGTTTGAACAGCGTGCCGACGATGCGGCGTTCTTCGTTGTCCAGCACCGGGCAGTTGATGGCGCCCGGGATGTGGTCGATGGCGTACTCGGCGGGCGAGCGCGCGTCGATCAGCGCATCGTAGTCAGCCCGGTCGGTGACCCGCACCGGTCCCTTCATGGCCGGATGGTCAGGCCGGGTGTGCTGTCGGCTTGCAGGTGGCCGATCACCGCCGCGCCACCGAAGCCCTGGTTCTGGAACAGCGCCAGCACCGCGTCCACCGCATCGGGCGCGCAGCTCACCAGCAGGCCGCCACTGGTTTGTGGATCGGACAGCAGGGCCTGGGCCAGGGGCGGCAGCGCCGGGTCGAGTTGCACGGCGGTGCCATAGCCGGCCCAGTTGCGCCCGGAGGCGCCGGTGATGCAGCCCTGCGCGGCCAGATCCAGCACACCCTCGATCAGCGGCACCGTGCTCCAGTCGATCACGGCACGCAGGCCCGCGCCGCGCGCGAGTTCCAGCGTGTGGCCCGCCAGGCCGAAGCCGGTGATGTCGGTCAGGCCGTGCACACCGTCAAGCGCGGCCAGCGCCGGGCCGGGCGTGTTGAGCTGGGTGGTGGTGGCCACCATGCGCTGGTAGCCCGCGGCGTCCAGCTGTTCTTTCTTCAAGGCTGCAGACAACACGCCCACGCCCAGCGGCTTGCCCAGCACCAGCACGTCGCCCGCGCGCGCATCGCGGTTGCGCCGCACGCGGTCGGGGTGCACCAGCCCCAGCACCACGAGGCCGTAGATGGGCTCGACAGAGTCGATGGTGTGGCCGCCGGCGATGGGAATCCCGGCGAGCTTGCAGACGTCCTGGCCGCCGCGCAGCACCTCGCCGATCACCTGCACCGGCAGCGCGTTGACCGGCATGGCAACGATGGCCAGCGCCATGATGGGCTTGCCTCCCATGGCATAGACGTCGCTGATCGCGTTGGTGGCGGCGATGCGGCCAAAGTCGTAGGGGTCGTCGACGATGGGCATGAAAAAGTCGGTGGTCGCCACCAGCGCCTGCTCGTCGTTGAGCCGATAGACCGCCGCGTCGTCCGACGTCTCGATGCCCACCAGCAACTCGGGCGGAATGATGCCGTTGGCGCTGTGCTGGAGGATGCTGGACAGCACACCCGGCGCGATCTTGCAGCCGCAACCGCCGCCGTGTGAAAAGCTGGTGAGGCGCAGTGGTGCCGCGGGCGAGGAGGTGTGGGGGGATGAAGCGGTCATGGCGCATTGTCGCCATGCAAGGCGCCCCGTCAAACCGACTCGCCAGCGCCTGCCTGTGTGGGCCCCTGCTGCGTTCAATCCTGCGGCAACAACTTTCCTGCAATCGCCGCCGCCGCAGATCGCGTTTCCACCCCCAGCTTTTCGAACACATGCTCCAGGTGCTTGTTCACCGTGCGGTGGCTCATGCCCAGGATGTCGGCGATGTCGCGGTTGGTTTTGCCTTTGGCCAGCCAGGACAGCACTTCGGTTTCGCGCGGCGTCAGGGCGATCTCGCGCAGGCGTTGGGCGCTCGACCCGGCGGCGCTGGCGCTGGCGCTGGCGCTGTCGGCTGGCGTCAGGGTCAGCAGCAGCATGGATTCGCCCAGGTTGCCCTGGCCCATGTGGCGTGCCAGCAGGCGGCCCTGGCGCCCGCCGAGGTCGCGGGTGGTTTCGTTGTGCAAGACCGCGGCGCCCAGCCATTCGCGGCTGCGCTGGCCGGCGTCGGCGCCGTTGCCGAAGGCCAGTTCCAGCCAGGCGGTGGCCTGCGGTGAGCGCCAGGCCATGCGGCCCTGGGTGTCCAGCACCACGGTGCCCATGCCGGCCACGTCCACCGCTTCCTGCGCCAGGCGCGCCACGCGCGCGTTGCGCACATGGGTGGCCAGTCGCGCCATCACCTCGGGAATGCGCAGCGGCTTCACCACATAGTCCACGCCGCCGCAGGCAAAGCCGCGCAGGATCTGCTCGCTTTCCGACAGGCCGGTCATGAAGACGATGGGCACGTGCGACCAGGCCGGTGTGGCCTTGATCTTTTCGCAGAAGGCGAAACCGTCCATGCCGGGCATCACCGCGTCGAGCAGCACGCCGTCGGGCACCGCGACTTCGAAGCGCTCCAGTGCTTCGTCGGCATCGCGCGCGGCCAGCACCACATAGCCTTCGGCCACCAGCGCGTCGCCCAGCATGCGCAGGGTGTCCACCGCGTCATCCACCACCAGGATCACCGGTTGGCTCGCCGGTGGTGGCGACGGAGGGGAAACAGGTTCAATGCTCGATGTCATCGTCGGTCAACTCCGCGGTGTCTCTGAGGTATTCGATCAGGGTCTGAAAGTCGAAGCGGTCGGCGCACGACTGCAGCAGCACCAGCGTGGCGGCGTGCGCGGGGTAGGTGGTCTGGGCCTGCCGCAGGCGTTGGCGCAGCGCGGCGGCCTGGCCCTGGCGCGCCAGGCGTTGCAGCTCTTCGCGCAGGTCGTCGGGCAGGGGTTGGCCGGTGATGCGGTGGCGCGCCACTTGCACCGGTGTGGCGGCCGGCGCCTGCTCGGTCACCCATTCGAGTGCCAGCGCGAACCGCAGCGCGTCGAGCAGCTCGGACTCGGTGATGGGCTTGGCGACGAAGGCCTGGCAGTCCAGCGCGGTGAGTTGTTCGGGCCGGTTGTCGAACAGGTTGGCCGAGACGAACACGATGGGCAGGCGCTCGGGTGGCAGCAGCTTGCGCACTGCGGCGGCGGTCTGCCAGCCGTCCAGGCCGTCCATGGTCAGGTCGAGCAGCAGGCCGTCGGGCGCGTGCTGTTCGATGATCTCCAGGCACTCCTGGCCGCTGGCCGCTTCGCGCACCACGAAACCCAGCGGCACCAGGATGCTGGCCAGCAGCTGGCGGTGCAGAGGCTGGTCGTCCACCACCAGCAGGGTGCGGCGCGGACCGAGGTAGCCGGTGATCGCGCGCAGGGTGGAGGGGATCGGCAGCGGATGCTTGGGGTCGGACGGAATGGGTGGCAGGTACAGCCGCAGCGAGAAGGTGCTGCCGTGGCCGGGCCGGCTCTTGAGCAGCAGCTCGCCGCCCATCATGTCGGTCAGCAGGTGGGTGATGGTCAGGCCCAGACCGGTGCCGCTGTCCAGCGCACGCCGGCCCGCGCTGCCTCGCTCGAACGGCAGGAAGATGCGCTGCTGGTCGCGCGGCGCGATGCCGATGCCGGTGTCCACCACGTCGATGCGGGCCACTTGCTGGCGGAAGTCCAGCCGCAGCGTGATCTGGCCCTCGTCGGTGAAGCGCACCGCGTTGCTCAGCAGGTTGATGAGGATCTGCCGCAACCGCTTGGCGTCGGCGCGCACCCAGGCCGGCAGTTCACCTTCCTGCAGCACCACGAAGCGCAGGCCCTTCGCCTCGGCCTGCGGGCGCACCATGCGCCCCACGTCTTCCAGCAACTGGGCCAGCGGCAGTGGCACCGGGTCCAGCTTCAGGCGGCCGGCCTCGATGCGGGCAAGGTCGAGCGAGCCGTCGATCAGCGCGTGCATGTGCTGCCCGCTGCGTTGCATGGTGGCGATGGTCTCGCGCACCCAGACCGAGAGGTCGTGGTTCTTCAGCAGGATTTGTGCATAGCCCAGGATGCTGGTGAGTGGCGTGCGCAGCTCGTGCGTCATGCCGGCCACATAACGCGTCTTGGCCTGGCTCGCGGCCTCGGCCCGGTCGCGGGCGGACTGCAGTTCGGCATCGGTGCGGCGGTGGGCGTCGATCTCCTGCGTCAGCAACTGGGTTTGCCGTTCGGACTCGTCCTGCGCCATGCGCCGGCTGTCGGTGGTCAGAACCACCCACCAGGCACACACCGCGGCCAGCAGCACCAGGAAGGCGTAGATCTTGAGAAGTGGCGACTGCAGCGCCTCGGCCGGCGCGTGCAGGCTCTCCTGCACATACACCATGCCGATCAGGAAGGCCATGACCGCGCTCAGCGACAGCCAGACCGCGAGGAACTGCCCGGCACGGAAGTTGACGCGCACCACCATGCCCTGCGGCAGCACGGCGGTGAGCGCGCCGCGCAGCTGGTCGATGGCGCGCGAGTTGCTCTTGCAGCGGTCGTGGCAGCGCGATTCGAGCGAGCAGCAGAGCGAGCAGATGGGTGCGCTGTAGGCCGGGCAGCTCGCCATGTCGTCGGCTTCGAACCGGTTCTCGCACACCGCGCAGCGCACCACTTCGCCGGGTGCCCAGTCGCTCGACGGCTGGCGCGCCAGGTAGTAGCGGCCCTGGGTGGCCCAGGCGATCAGCGGCGACAGCAGCAGCGCCAGGCCGAGTGCGATGAAGGGCGAGAACGCTGCGGCGTATTCGCCCATGACACCCGTGTAGGCGAGGCTGGCGACCAGCGCGGCGATCAGCATCGAGCCCATGCCGACCGGGTTGAAGTCGTACAGGTAGGCGCGACGGAACTCGATGCCCTTGGGGCTCAGGCCCAGCGGCTTGTTGATGATGAGGTCGGCCACCAGCGCGCCGACCCAGGCAATCGCCACGTTGCTGTAGACACCCAGCACCTTCTCCAGGCCGGCGAACACGCCCAGCAGCATGAGCAGCGTGGCGATGCAGACGTTGAACACCAGCCAGACCACGCGGCCGGGGTGGCTGTGCGTGACGCGGGCGAAGAAGTTGCTCCAAGCCAGCGAGCCGGCATAGGCATTGGTGACGTTGATCTTGATCTGTGCCAGCACCACGAACACCACCGTCATCACCACCGCCAGGCCGGGGTGGCCCACCGCCTCGGTGAAGCCGGCCAGGAACATCTGCGTCGGCTCCGAGGTGCGTTCGGGGTTGACCTCGAACTGCATGGCGGCAAACGCGAGGAAGGCGCCGCCCACCATCTTGAGCATGCCCATGACGATCCAGCCCGGCCCCGGAATCAGCACCGCCATCCACCAGCGCGCGCGGTTCTGCTTCGTGCGCTCGGGCATGAAGCGCAGAAAGTCCACCTGCTCGCCGATCTGCACCACGAGCGAAAAGATCACCGCCGCGGCGGCGCCGAACATCAGCGGCTGGAAGCTGTTGCTGCCCGAGCGGATGCCGGTGAGGCTGGTGAAGTCGCGGTACAGCTGGGGCTGCGAGAGCGCGATCCACACGAAGGGCAACAGCAGCAGGAACAGATAGAGCGGCTGCGTCCAGGCCTGCAGGCGCGAGATCAGCGTGATGCCGCGGATGGCCAGCGGCACGATCACCAGCGCCGAGACCAGGTAACACCAGGGCAGGGGCCAGCCGGTCGCCATCTCCAGCGCGAGCGCCATGATGACCGCCTCGATGGCGAAGAAGATGAAGGTGAACACCGCGTAGATCAACGAGGTGATGGTCGAGCCCAGGTAACCGAAGCCCGCGCCGCGGGTGAGCAGGTCCATGTCCAGCCCGTAGCGCGCGGCGTAGTAGGCAATCGGCAGGCTGGTGAAGAAGATGATCAGGCCCACCACCAGGATCGCCCACATGGCGTTGGTGAAGCCGTAGTTGACGGCGATGGCGCCACCGATGGCTTCCAGCGCCAGGAAGGACAGCGAGCCGAACGCGGTGTTGGCCACCCGCCACTCGCTCCATTTCCGGAAGCTGCGCGGGGTGTAGCGCAGGGCGTAGTCCTCCATGGTTTCGTCGGCCACCCAGGAGTTGTACTCGCGCCGGAAGCGAAAGATTTTCTGCGTGGCAACGGGTTTGGCGGGCTCGGGTGAGGGCATGCCCAGCACGCTAGCAAGAACCATCCCCGCTCGCCAGACGGGCTCTCTACGTTATTTGACGTATGGGCTGATGCAGGGGCTTTCCCTAGTCTTCAACCCCAGTCGGCAGCCCGCCGGTCTCACAGTCCACAACGTCCTGGAGCCCCTCATGAAGCACCTCTCCGAACCCCACGCCGTCTCCCTCGAAACGCCCGAAGCCAGCCGCCGCCGTGTGCTGCAGATGCTGGGCGCCGCCGGCCTGGCCGGCCTGCCGGCCTGGAGCTTTGGCCAGCCCACCGCCTCGGTGAACACCACCAAGCTGGCGGTGACCGACACCGAGGTCACGGTCGGCATCCTGCACTCGTCCACCGGCACCATGGCGATCTCGGAAACCGGTTCGATCCAGGCCGAGCAGCTCGCCATCGACGAGATCAACGCCATGGGCGGCATCCTGGGCCGCAAGATCAAGGTCATCAAGGAAGACGGCGCCTCCGATTGGCCCAACTTCGCCGAGAAGTCCAAGAAGCTGCTCATCAACGACCGCTGCGCCGCCGTCTTCGGCTGCTGGACCTCGGCCTCGCGCAAGGCCGTGCTGCCGGTGTTCGAGAAGGAAAACGGCCTGCTGTACTACCCCACCTTCTACGAAGGCCTGGAGCAGTCCAAGAACGTGATCTACACCGGCCAGGAAGCCACGCAGCAGATTCTGTACAGCCTGGACTGGGCGCAGAAAGAGAAGAAGGCCAAGACCTTCTTCCTGATCGGCTCCGACTACATCTGGCCGCGCACCTCGATGAAGATCGCGCGCAAGCACATCGAGAATTTCCAGAAGGGCAAGGTCGTCGGCGAGGAGTACTACCCGCTGGGCAGCACCAACTTCGGCTCGCTGATGAACAAGATCAAGCTGCAAAAGCCCGACTGCATCTTCTGCGCCGTGGTCGGTGGCTCCAACGTGGCCTTCTACAAGGCGCTCAAGGCGGCCGGCATCACCGGCGACAAGCAGCTGCTGGTGACGCTGTCGGTGACCGAGGACGAAATGACCGGCGTGGGCGGTGAAAACTTCGCCGGCTTCTACTCGTCGATGAAGTACTTCCAGACGCTCGACAACGAGAACAACAAGAAATTCGTGGCCGCCTTCAAGGCCAAATTCGGCAAGGACGCGGTGATCGGCGACGTGACCCAGGCCGCCTACCTCGGCCCCTGGCTGTGGAAGGCCGCGGTGGAAAAAGCCAAGAGCTTCGACGTGGCCAAGGTCGTGGCCGCTTCGCCCGGCATCGAGCTCAAGACCGCGCCGGAAGGCTACGTGAAGATCGATGCCAACCACCACCTGTGGAGCAAGTCGCGCATCGCCATGGGCATGCCGGACGCGACCTTCAAGGTGGTCTCCGAGTCGCCGGACCTGATCAAACCCGATCCGTTTCCCAAGGGTTATCAGTAAGCCCACTCCCGCCACGGCGCAGCAGCGCCGTGACCCCCTCAAGGGGGCGATGCGTGCGGACCGGGAAACCCGGATCCGCCGCATCCTGGACTTGAGCTTCTGCTCTCGTTGCCTTTTCTTTTGCCTGGAGAGTCCTCATGGACATGAGTTTCAACGACTTGCTCAACATCGGCCTGATGCAGGGCTTCGCCGGCCTCAGCCTGTTTGCGGTGCTGCTGCTCATGGGCCTGGGGCTGGCCATCATCTTCGGGCAGATGGGCGTGATCAACATGGCGCACGGCGAGTTCATGACCATCGGTGCCTACACCGTCTTTCTGGGCTCGACATTGGCCAACGCCATCAGCCCCGGCGCGGTGGCGGCGTACTTTCCGTTCGCCATCCTGGCCGCTTTTCTCTTCGCCTTCATCGCGGGCTGGCTGGTGGAGTGGGCGCTGATCCGCCACCTCTACAAGCGCCCGCTGGACACGCTGCTGGCCACCTGGGGCATCAGCCTGGCGCTGCAACAGTGCTTCCGCACCTTCATCGGGCCGAAGGAAGTGAGCCCCACGCTGCCCGACTGGCTGCTGGGTTCGTGGGCACCGGCCGAAGGGCTGGACATTCCCATCAACGGCATGTTCGTGCTCGCACTCGCCGCAGTGGTCACGGCCGGCGTGCTGATCGCGCTGCACAAGAGCCGCTGGGGCCTGCGGGTGCGCGCCACGGTGAGCAACCGCGTGATGGCCAATGCCATCGGCATCGACACGAAGAAGACCGACCGCCTGACCTTCGCCATGGGTTGCGGCATCGCCGGCGTGGCCGGTGCGGCCTTCACCACCATCGGCTCCACCGGCCCGACCTCGGGTTCGCTCTACATCGTTGACGCCTTCCTGGTCGTCACCTTCGGCGGTGCGGCCAGCCTGCTGGGCACCGTGGTCTCGGCCTTCGGCATCGCCCAGACGCAGTCGATCTCCGAGTTCTTCATGGCCGGCTCCATGGCCAAGATGCTCACGCTCTCGCTGATCGTGGTGATCCTGATGTTCCGCCCCCAAGGCTTGTTCGCCAGCAAAGTCCGTCGCTGATTTTTTTGCACCCGGAGTACGTTCATGAACGCCCTGAAAGCCTGGATCAACCGCTACCAGCTCGCCAGCCTGGTGCTGCTCACGCTGCTGCTGGCGGTGGTGCTGCCGCTCAGCCTCGACATCTTCCGCCTCAACCTGGTCGGCAAGTACCTCACCTACGCCTTCGTCGCCATCGGCCTGGTGATGCTCTGGGGCTACGGTGGCGTGCTCAGCCTGGGGCAGGGCGTGTTCTTCGGCCTGGGCGGTTACGCCATGGCGATGTTCCTGAAGCTGGAGGCCTCGGACCCCGAGAGCACCAAGATCCAGTCCACCCCCGGCATTCCGGACTTCATGGACTGGAACCAGATCACCGAGCTGCCCGGCTTCTGGGTGCCGTTCAAGAGCTTTCCCTTCGCGCTGGCCGCCGTCATCGTGGTGCCGATGCTGCTGGCCTGGATCATCAGCTTCGCCATGTTCAAGCGCCGCGTGGGCGGCGTGTATTTCGCCATCATCACGCAGGCCGTGGCACTCATCCTCACCGTGCTCATCATCGGCCAGCAGGGCTATACCGGCGGCGTGAACGGCATGACCGACCTCAAGACCCTGATGGGCTGGGACACGCGAACCGACAGCGCCAAATACATCCTGTATTACGTCTGCGTCGGTCTGCTGGTGCTGTCCATCGTGCTGTGCCGTTGGGTGCAGACCAGCAAGCTCGGTACGCTGCTGCTGGCCATGCGCGACAAGGAAGACCGCGTGCGCTTCTCGGGCTACGACGTGGCCGACTTCCGCATCTTCGTGTTTTGTCTCGCGGCTGCGCTGTCGGGCATCGGTGGCGCCATGTTCACGCTGCAGGTGGGCTTCATGTCGCCGAGCTTCGTGGGCATCGTGCCTTCGATCGAGATGGTGATCTACGCCGCCGTGGGCGGACGCATGAGCCTGGTGGGTGCGGTGTATGGCGCGCTGCTGGTCAACGCCGGCAAGACCTTCTTCTCCGAGAGCTTCCCGGACGCCTGGCTGTTCCTCATGGCCGCGCTGTTCATCGGCGTGACCATGGCCTTCCCGATGGGACTGGCCGGCCTGTGGGAAAGCAGGATCGTGCCGTGGTGGAAGTCGCGTCAGGCCGCGCTGCGCGAAGCGTCTGCCGCCCGGCCCCAGCCGCCCTCGCCACCCCCACACGCCCCAATGGCGAAGAGCAACCCGCCTGCGGTGGACGTGACGCTGCCCGATGGCACCCGCGGCCAGGGCGTGTGACCACGGGGAGAACACCATCATGAGCAACACCGACTTCGCCCTCTCCGTGGAAGACCTCAGCGTCTCCTTCGACGGCTTCAAGGCCATCGACAACCTCACCCTCTACGTCGACAAGAACGAGCTGCGCGTGATCATCGGCCCCAACGGCGCGGGCAAGACCACGCTGCTGGACCTGATCTGCGGCAAGACCAAGGCCAGCGGCGGCAGCATCAAGTTCAAGAACGAGGAAATCATCAAGGTGCCCGAGCACAAGCGGGTGCGCAAGGGCATCGGCCGCAAGTTCCAGACACCGTCGATCTACGAGAACCTCTCGGTGCTGCAGAACCTGGAGGTGTCGTTCCCGGCGGGCCGCTCGGTGTGGGGCGCGCTGGCCTTCACCGCCACCGAGGAGATCCAGGCGCGCGTGAAGGCCGTGGCCGAAGACATCGGCCTGGCCGACAAGCTCGACACCGAGGCCGGCTTGCTCTCGCACGGCCAGAAGCAGTGGCTGGAGATCGGCATGCTGCTGATGCAGGAGCCCGAGCTGCTGATGCTCGACGAACCCATTGCCGGCATGAGCGCCAAGGAGCGCGACCTCACCGCCGAGCTGCTGCACCGCATCTGCCAGAACCGCGCCGTGATCGTGATCGAGCACGACATGGACTTCGTCAAGAAGATCGCGCACAAGGTCACCGTCATGCACCAGGGAAAGATCCTGGCCGAAGGGCCGATGGACCAGGTGCAGGCCGACCCCAAGGTCATCGACGTGTACCTCGGCCATTGAAGGAACCACCATGCTGAAAGTCAAGGACCTTGTCGTCGCCTATGGCCAGAGCCAGGCGCTGCATGGCATCTCGTTCGAGGCGCGCGAGAACGAGGCGGTGGCCATCATGGGCCGCAACGGCATGGGCAAGACCACGCTGTTCAAGAGCCTCATGGGTGTGTTGCCTGCCAAGAGCGGCCACATCTCGGTGGCCGGGCAGGACGTGACGAAGCTCGAGAGCTACCAGCGCGTGGCCAAGGGCATTGCCTATGTGCCGCAGGGCCGCATGATCTTTCCCACGCTCACCGTGGAAGAGAACATCCAGACCGGCCTGGAGAACGCGAAGTACAAGGTGGTGCCCGAAGAGATCTACGCGCTGTTCCCCGTGCTGTGGGAGATGCGCCGGCGCAAGGGCGGCAACCTCTCGGGCGGCCAGCAACAGCAGCTGGCCATCGCGCGCGCGCTCGTCACCGACCCCAAGGTGCTGCTGCTCGACGAGCCCACCGAAGGCATCCAGCCCTCGATCATCAAGGACATCGCCAAGGCGCTCAACGAGATCCGCAAGATGCGAAAGATCACCATCGTGGTCTCCGAGCAGGTGCTCTCGTTCGCCATGGACGTGGCCGACCGCCTGTTCGTCATCGAAGGCGGCCGCCTGGTGCACGAGACCGACCGCGCCGACACCGACCAGCAGCGCATCAAGTCCTACCTCTCCGTCTGATTCCCTTTTTTTTCCGCCCACCCAAGGAGCACAAGCCATGCCTGAAACCCTCATCAAAGTCGATCTGAACCAACCCGCACCTTCCAACGAGATGGTGCACAACCGCTGGCACCCGGACATTCCCATGGCCTGCTGGGTCAACCCCGGCGACGACTTCGTGCTGGAGACCTACGACTGGACCGGTGGTTTCATCCAGAACAACGACAGCGCGGACGACGTGCGCGACATCGACCTGACCACGGTGCACTATCTCAGCGGCCCGGTGGGCGTGAAGGGCGCGCAGCCGGGTGACCTGCTGGTGGTCGAGCTGCTCGACATCGGTGCCAAGGACGACAGCCTCTGGGGCTTCAACGGTTTCTTCAGCAAGAAGAACGGTGGTGGCTTCCTCACCGAGCATTTCCCGCAGGCGCAGAAGTCGATCTGGGACTTCCATGGCATGTTCACCACCTCGCGCCACGTGCCCGGTGTGAAGTACGCCGGCCTGATCCACCCCGGCCTCATCGGTTGCCTGCCCGACCCGAAGATGCTGGAGACCTGGAACACGCGCGAGCAGGCGCTGATCGATTCCGACCCGGCCACCAGCGGCCTGGCCAACCCGCCCTTTGCCGGCACCGCGCACATGGGCAAGCTCACCGGCGACGCCAAGGCCAAGGCGGCGGCCACCGGCGCGCGCACCGTGCCCCCGCGCGAACACGGTGGCAATTGCGACATCAAGGACCTCTCGCGCGGCTCCAAAGTCTTCTTCCCGGTGTACGTGGAAGGCGCGGGCCTGAGCGTGGGCGACCTGCACTTCAGCCAGGGTGACGGCGAGATCACCTTCTGCGGCGCCATCGAAATGGCCGGCTGGGTGCACATGAAGGTGTCGATCATCAAGGACGGCATGGCCAAGTACGGCATCAAGAACCCGATCTTCAAGCCCAGCCCGATCGTGCCGACCTACAACGACTACGTGATCTTCGAAGGCATCAGCGTCGACGAAAGCGGCAAGCAGTACTACCTGGACGTGAACGTGGCCTACCGCCAGGCCTGCCTGAACGCCATCGAGTACCTGAAGAAGTTCGGTTACTCGGGCGCGCAGGCCTACTCCATCCTCGGCACCGCGCCGGTGCAGGGCCACATCAGCGGTGTGGTGGACGTGCCCAATGCCTGCGCCACGCTGTGGCTGCCGACGCAGATCTTCGAGTTCGACATCAACCCGAACGCGAACGGGCCGATCAAGCACCTCGATGGTTCGGTGGTGATGCCCCTGTCGCCAGACCTCTGACGCCATGCCCACCTACGACTACGACTGCCCGGCCTGCGGTGGCTTCGATGCGTTCCGTCCCTTGAGCGAACGCAACGAACCGGCCTGTTGCCCGGACTGCGGCACCGCCTCGCCGCGCGTGTTCGTGAGCGCGCCGCGCCTGGCGCTCATGGACGGCGGCACGCGCACCGCCATCGGCATCAACGAGCGCGCGCGGCACGAACCGAAGATGTCGCGCGACTACCAGCGGCTCAAACACCCGGCCGGGTGCGGCTGCTGCAGCACCGCCGGGCGCAGCAAGGCCACGGTGACGGCCCCGAACGGGGCCAAGGCCTTCCCGTCAAAGCGCCCCTGGATGATCAGCCACTGAGTGCCTCGGGCACCAGCGCATGGGCGCGCCCGCACAGGCGGGCGACCAACGCACCGGCGTCCTCGGGCACGCGCTCGCCGCGCCACACCACGTGCTGGTCGGCGCGGCACAGCACCAGCGGGTGGCGGTAGCCTTCGGGCAGCTGCGCGGCCGCCACATCGATCACGGCCAATGGCATGCCCGCTTGCCGCGCGGCCTGCAGCAGGGGCTCGATGTCCACCGCGCGGTTGCTGCGCAACAGCGTGTAGCCCGGGCCGAAGGCGTCGTACAGCGAGCGTCCGTCCTCCAGCCAGAAGTGGGGCGCGCGGCAGCCGGGCACGGTGGACGCGGTGAAGCTGCCCATGGTGTAAGGCGGTGGCGCCTCGCCATCGGACACGATCAACGGAGAGTCCGCATAGAAGTAGCCGAAGTTCAGGCCCGCGCAGCAGAACTGCTGCACGTTGAGTTCGTAGGCTTCCTGTCCCATGGCGGCGCGCAAGGCCTCGCCATCGGGGCCGGGCGCCTCGATGTCCGGCGGCACGGCGCTGCGGGCGCGGATCATCTTCTGCGCGTGGTCCATGGCGAAGTGCGACACCTGTTCGGTGATCGGCTGGCGTTCGAGCTCGTACGCGTCCAGCGCCTGTTCGTCGGCCCAGCCCTGGATGCAGGCGCCGAGCAGCCAGCCGAGGTTGACCGCGTCGGCAATGCCGGCGTTCATGCCGTAACCCGCATAGGGCACCCACAGGTGAGCGGCGTCGCCGGCGAGGAAGACACGGCCTTGCCGGAACCGGTCTGCCACCAGGCGTCGGCCCACCCAGTCTTCCTTGCTGATCACTTCGTATTCGAAGTCGGGCCCGACACCGAGAATCTCCCGGATCGACTGGTCGCGGTCGATCGACTCGAAGTCCGGCTCGTGCGGGTTGAGGTGGTTGTGGACCAGCCAGCGGTCTTGCCCGTCGATGGCGAAGACCGTGCCGCAGCGGCGCGGGTTGACCGCGTAACACGACCAGGCCGGCGTGCCGGGCACGCGTTCAAGCAGACCCGGTGCGCGGATGTAGGTCGACTGCACGCGCTGGATCACCGGCGTGCCTTCGAGCTTCGCGCCCATGCTCTTGCGCACGGTCGAGCTGCCGCCGTCGCAGCCCACCATGTAGCGGCAACGGATGTCGAAACTGTGGCCGTCGTCCAGGCCCAGGGCGGTGGCGACCACGCCGTCATCGTCCTGCGTGAAGCCGGTGATCTGCGTGCGGTCGTGCAGCGACACGCCGGGCAAGGCCGCCGCGTGCTCCAGCAGGATCGGCTCCAGGTAAATCTGGTTGATCCGGTGCGGTGGCTCCGGCGTGGGCCACCAGGTGTCCGGGCCACCTTCGGCGGTGTAGCGGTCGCGCCGGCAGGGAATGGGAATGCGCGTGAGCTCCTGGCCGGTGAAGGACGTGCGGAACACCACGTCGTTCGGGTAGTCCTCGGGCAGGCCAGCCTGGCGCACCTTCTGCGCCACGCCCAGGCGGCGGAACTGCTCCATGGTGCGGGCGGCCACGTGGTTGCACTTCACGCTGGGGGGCTCGCCACGGCGGCGGGTTTCGGCGATTACGACGCGCACGCCGCGCGAAGCGAGATCCATGGCGAGGGTCAGGCCCACCGGGCCTGCGCCCACGATGAGCACGTCGGCGGTCAAAGTCTGTTGGTTCATCGGTTGTTCAGTCGAGCTTGATGCGGGCGGTGCGGATCACCGTGGCCCACTTGGAGGTTTCGGATGCGATGTAGCTGGCGAACTGCGCAGGCGTGCCCGGCGCCGGGGCCACGCCCATGGTGTGCATCGTGGCGCGCGTCTGCTCGTCGCGCAGGCCGGCGTTGATTTCGGCGTTCAGCCGCGAGACGATGGCGTCTGGCGTGCCGGCCGGTGCCACGATGCCGAACCAGCCGGTGGAGTCGTAGCCGGGCACGCCGGCCTCGGCCATCGTCGGCACGTCGGGCAGGCTGGGCAGCCGCTGGGTGCCGGTCGCGGCGTAGGCGATCAGCCTGCCCGCCTGGATGTGTTGCAAGGACGCCGGCAGATCGACGATGGCGAGCGGCACCTGCCCGCCGAGGGTGTCCAGCGTTGCCGGGCCGGAGCCGCGATACGCCACCTCCACCAGCTTGATGCCCGCCATCTGCTGGAACAGCGCGGCCGACAGGTGCATGGCGGTGCCGTTGCCCCCGTGTGCGATAGACAGCTTGTCTGGCGCAGACTTGGCGCGTTCGATCAGGGCCTTCAGCGTGCGCGGCTCCATCGACGGGTGCCCGACGAGCACGAAAGGAATGCCCGCCAGCATGGCCACGGGCTTGAGATCGCGCTGGACATCAAAGGGCATCTGCTCGTACAGGCTCACGTTGGCAGACAGCGCCCCCGCGGCACCCAGGCCCAGCGTGTAGCCGTCGTTGGGCGACTTGGCCACCAGCGACATGCCGACGTTGCCGCCCGCACCCGGCCGGTTGTCGACGATCACGGGCTGGCCGAGCTTTTCGCCCAGCCTGGGCACCAGCAGGCGGAAGACCGCGTCGGCGCTGCCACCGGGCGGAAACGTCACCACCACGCGAATCGGCTTGTTGGGGTAGTCGGAAGCCGTCTGGCCGCGGGCCAGGCCCGTGGCGGACAGGCCGGCCATGGACATGGCGGCCAGGGCGGTGCGGCGGCTGAGCCCGCCGGGCGCGTGCGCTGTGGTGGATGTTGGCTTCATGGTGCTTGTCTCCTTTTGTTGTGGTATCCGGAAGCTCGCATTGAACGCTGGCTTGATTCATTCGTAAATCAATAAATTCAGAAGCAAATATGATGTTTGCTGATGAATCCGAATTTCAGCCCCACGATCCGGCAACTGCGCGCCTTTGTGCAGGTGCACCATCTGCGCAAGCTCAGTGCCGCCGCGGAAAAATTGTTCGTCACGCAGTCGGCGGTCAGCATGCTCCTGCGCCAGCTGGAGGAGGGCCTGGGCGCGCGCTTGTTCGACCGCACCACGCGCTCGCTCCAGCCCACCCCGGCCGCCACCGAAATGCTGCCGATGGCCGAGCGCATCCTGCGCGACGTGGACGCGCTGTCGGGCGGCTTCCGGGATCTGGCGCAGCTCGAACGTGGGCGCATCAGCGTGGCGATCACACCGACGCTGGCTTCCTTCCTCCTGCCCGAAGCCGTCCGGCGCTTCACGCAGCAGCATCCGCACGTGCGGCTGCTGGTGGACGACTGCGCGCCCGATCAGTTCGTCTCGCGCATCATGGGCGAGCACGTGGACTTCGGGATCGGCACCCCCGAGCGGCCGGGTGCCGAGGTCGATGTGCAGACCTTGCTGCGCGACCACCTCGCGCTCGTGTGTCTGCCCACGCATCCCCTGGCGCGCTTGCGCAGCGTGCGCTGGGTCGACCTGGCCGGGCACTCGCTGGTGACGGTGCGGCCGGGCTACGGCATCCGCCCGATGATCGAGACCACCGCGGCGCAGGTGGGGGTGAGCCTGGAGGTGAGCAACGAGGTGTCGTTCCTGTCCACCGCGCTGTGGATGACCTCCAGCGGCATGGGCGCGGCCATCATGCCCTCGGCCTACGCCCGCGCCGAAAGCAACCCGGAACTGGTGATCCGGCCGATTTCGACGCCACGCGTCTCGCGCGATGTGTCGGTGGTCACCAAGCGGGGCCGCTCGCTGTCGGCCGCCAGCCTCAGCTTCATCGAAACCCTGCGCGGCACGCTGGCGCGCCATTCGCGCTGATCGGGCTTCCCGCCCGCGCCGGCCCCGGCGCCCGCGCATGATGAAAGGCTACCCCGGGAGGGTATGGTTGACAGCCTTGGTGTCTGCCCCTTCCAATGGGGTTCCTTCTGTTCTGGAGAAATTCCATGCGCCTCGTTGTCCTGTGTTCTTTTGCGCTGGCCGCCCTCATGCCGATGGCTTCGTTCGCGCAGGGCGCGACGACCACTTGCAATGCCGCTGCGACCGAGAAAAAACTCTCCGGTGCCGCAAAAACCTCGTTCCTCAAGAAATGCGAGAAGGACGCTGCAGCAACGTGCAACATCTCGGCCGCCGAGAAAAAGCTCTCCGGTGCCGCCAAGAACAGCTTCAACAAGAAGTGCACACGGGACGCGGTCGGCTGACACGCGCCCCGCTGGCCGGGCTCAGAGCCCGGTGAGTTCGGTGTAGGCCCGGCGCGTTGCGGGGCTGACCGAAGCGAGCACCTGCTCATGGCTGGTCTGGTGGCGCTGCAGCAGGCGCACCGAGGCCGTGGCGCGCGAGCGGCAGAACCAGTGGCAGGTGTGCTGCATCAGGAACAGCTCGGCGGACAGCACGAAGGCCTTGTCGCGCGCTGACCGCTGTGCCTCGTTGGCCACGGCCTCGGCAATGCCTTGTGCGTGGATCTTGAAGGCCTCGCGCGCGTCGAAGCTGCCCTGGGGCAGCAGGCCGGTGAGCAGCGGCAGGGGGAACCTGTTGACGCGCGCGGCCTGGGCGTCCACGTTGGCGAAGTCGCGGGCGAAGCGGCCGAACTGCTCGGCAATCGAAGTTTCGGCGCCGGTGAGCAGGCTCCAGATCTGGTCGCGCCGTTCGGCATCGTCTTCGCCCAGCGCACGCAGGTAGCCCTGCGTGAGGTTTTCCATCAACGCTTCGATCTGGTACTGGCCCAGCACGCGGCTGAGCAGGGCAATGCGCTTCTTTTGCTGCTGCGCGTTGAAGAAGGCGATGCCGGTGGCCGCCACCATGGCCAGAATCAGAATGTCCATTGCGTGTTGTTCGTTGGAGAAGGACGCCAGTGTAGTGACCCACAAACGCCGGCCGCGGTGCGAGAATGAATTCCCGAATTCCGACCAGCAACCATGTTCAGACACCAACGCCTCTTCGCCACTGCCGCCCTGGCCTGGGCCCTCAGCCTGTTGCTGGTGGCCTGGGTGCTGGGCGTCTGGCTGAACCGTTCGCTGGGCCTGGCCGAGCTGATGCTGACCGGCCTGCTGCTGTTGCTGCCCCTGGTGTTCGTGGTGGTAGACCGGTTGCAGCGTGACCGCCGCAAGATCGACGGCATGCGCGACTCGGCGCTCTGGTGAGCACCGGCGCCGGCCGGTGGCGCTGCTTCAGTCCGGCACCACCGCCGTCACTTCAATCTCCACCTTGGCGCGCTCCTCCATCAGCGCGCTGACCTCGACGCAGGTCATGGCGGGGAAGTTCTTGCCCATCACTTCGCGGTACACCGCACCGAGTTCGCGCAGGCGCGCGTTGTACTCCACGCGGTCGATCACGTACCAGGTCATGCGCACCATGTGCTGCGGCCCGGCGTCGGCGCAGGCCATCACGTCGCGCACGTTGATCAGGGTCTGGCGCGTCTGGTCGATGAAGTCGTCGCTCTCGAACACCTGGGAGGCGTTCCAGCCGATCTGTCCACCCACGTAGACGTGGGTGCCACGCACGGCGATGCCGTTGGCATAACCCCGGGGGGCGGCCCAACCGGGCGGTTGCAGTTGTTTCATCATGGTCGTCTCTGTCGGTCTCAATGTTGGGCTTGCTGGCGCAGCGCGAAACGCTGCAGCTTGCCGGTTTCGGTGCGAGGCAGATGGGTCACGAAGACCACCTCGCGCGGGTATTTGTAGGGCGCCATGTTCTGCTTCACGTGCTCCTGCAGTGCCTTCACCTGGGCGGCGTCGCCGGCCTGGCCGGGCTTGAGCACCACGTAGGCGAGCACGATCTGGCCACGCTGCTCGTCGGCCTTGCCGACCACGCCGCACTCGGCCACGGACGGGTGCTGCAGCAGCGCGGCTTCCACCTCGGGGCCGGCCACGTTGTAGCCGGCGGTGATGATCATGTCGTCGGTGCGCGCCTGGTAGAAAAAGTAGCCGTCGGCGTCCTGGCGGAACGCATCGCCGGGGAAGTTCCAGCCGTCCTTCACGTACTGGGTCTGGCGCGGTTCGTCGAGGTACTTGCAGCCGGTCGGGCCGATCACGGCCAGCTTGCCCACCTCGCCGATCGGCAGCGGCTCGCCGTCGTCGTTCACCACGCGCGCTTCGTAACCCGGCACCACCTGGCCAATGGCGCCGCGGCGCACCGACTCGGGTGGCGACGAGATGAAGATGTGGAACATCTCGGTGGCGCCGATGCCGTCGAGCATCTCCAGGCCGCTGGCCTCTTTCCACAGCTGGCGCGTGGCGTCCGGCAGGCCTTCGCCGGCGCTCACGCTGATGCGCAGCGTGCCCACGCCATGCTGCTGCGCGAACGGGGCCATCTGTCGGTAGAAGGTGGGCGCGGTGTAGCAGATGGTGGCGCCGATGCGGCCAATGAGCTGCACCATGGCCTCGGGCGTGTAGGGAATGGACGGGAAATACACCGAGGCACCGGCCCACATCGGGAACACCAGCAGGCCACCGAGGCCGAAGGTGAAGGCCAGCGGCGGCGAGCCGACCACGATGTCATCGGGCCTGGCGCGCAGCACGTGGCGTGGCCAGGTTTCGCAGGCGGCGAGCACGTCGCGGTGGGTGTGCACCGCGGCCTTGGGTGTGCCGGTGGTGCCGGAGGTGAAGGCCAGCAAGGCGATGTCGGTGGCGGCGGTGGGGCAGGGTGCGCTGCGCTCCAGCTGGCGCGACGCCAGGGCTTCGAGCGAGGGCGTGCCGTCGTCGGCACCGCCGGTGTTGAACACCAGCAGCGGCATGCCGGCGTGCTGCTGGTCGGCCGCCAGTGCGGCGCGCAGTTCGTCCTGCAGTTTCACGTCGCACAGTGCCGCGGCCGGCTGTGCCTTGGCGATCACGGCGCCGAGTTCCTTGGCGCGCAGCAGCGGCATGGTGGCCACCGCGATCAGGCCGGCCTGCACCGTGGCCAGCCAGGCCAGCGCCATGGCCACCGAGTTGCCGCCACGCAGCAGCACCCGGTTGCCGGGCACCAGGCCGAGTTCCACCGTGAGCACGTTGGCGATGCGGTTCACCTCCGACTGCGCCTGCGCGTAGCTGAGCGTGCGCTCGTCGCTGCGGAACATCGGGCGCCCGGCATGGCCGGCCCGGATGGCGCGGTCAAACAGCGCCTGCACCACGTTGAACTGCGCCGGCAACTCCAGCTCGGGCCGCTCGTAACGCAGCTCGGGCCATTGTTCGGGCGGCGGCAGGCGGTCGTGCACGAAGCGGTCGACTTGGGCGGAGGGGATTGCGAGCGTCATCATTTGGCCCTGCTTTCATTCGGAGCGAAATGCCTTGAACCAGAAATGCCGCGGAACCGGCTTCGCCGGGCCGCAGGCATTGCCCCCTGGAGGGGGTCGCGCAAAGCGCGGCGGGGGTGTTTCATGATTTCAATGCCGCCTTGCCGAGGATGAGCAACTGCACCTCGCTCGCACCCTCGTAGATGCGCAGCGAGCGGATGTCGCGGTACAGGCTTTCGATCTTCTGGCCCACCTGCACGCCGCGCCCGCCAAACATCTGCAGCGCCATGTCGATCACGCGCTGCGCGTTCTCGGTGGCGGTGAGCTTGGCGGTGGCCGCGGCCGTGGTGTAGGCCGGCGTGCCGGCGCCTTGTGTGCTGCTGCAGTCGCGCAGCCACGCGGCGCGGTAGGTGAGCAGGGCAGCGGCTTCGATCAGTGCGCTCATCTCGCCCAGGCGGGCTTGCGTGAGCTGGAAGTCGGCCAGCGTCTGGCCGAACATCTTGCGGTATTTGGCGTGCGCCACCGCTTCGGCAAAAGCGCGCCGCGCCATGCCGAGCGCGGCCGCTGCCACCGAGGCGCGGAAGATGTCCAGCGTCTGCATGGCGAGCTTGAAGCCGCCGTGCAGCGGGCCGACCATGGCGTCCTGGCCGAGCGCGATGCCGTTCAGGCGCAGCGTGGCCAGCGGGTGCGGTGCCATCACGTGGATATGTTCGCTGCTGTCCAGGCCGGGCTGTCTGGCGTCGACGATGAAGGCACTGATGCCGCGCGCACCGGCATCGGGGTCGGTCTTGGCGAAGACGACGTAAAAGTCGGCCAGGTCGCCGTTGCTGATCCAGGTCTTGCTGCCGTTCAGTTGCCAGCCGGTGGGGGTTGGCGTGGCGCGCGTGGCCATGGCGGCCACGTCCGAACCGGCTTCGGGTTCGCTCAAGGCGAAGGCGGCGATCTTCTGGCCGCTGGCCACCGCGTTCAGGTAAGCGGCCTGCTGCGCGGGCGTGCCGGCGAGCGTGATGACGCCGCTGCCCAGGCCCTGCATGGCGAAGGCGAAGTCGGCCAGCGGGGAATGGAAGGCGAGCGTTTCGCGCAGGATCACCAGCGAGCGTGAATCGAGTGCGGGCAGCGCACCGCCGTGGGCCTGCGGCACGCAGTAACGCAGCCAGCCGTCGTGGCCCAGGCGTTGCACCCAGTCGCGGCAGGCGGCGCGGTCGTCGGACTCGTCCACCTGCTGCTTCGCGGCCCAGCCGGCCAGGCGCGGTGCCATCTCGCGGTGCAGGCCGTCGAAGAAGGGCAGTTCCCACTGCGCCTGCGGCGGGTTCAATCCATGGGGGTGTTCAAAAGCGACCATTCAAGTCTCCAGGGAGGGTGGCGTGCTTCAGGCACGCACCACGGGAACCGGCTTTGCCGCGCCGCAGCGCAGAGGGGTGTTTCGCATCAATCTCCTTCGAAGACCGGGCGCTGCTTGGCCGCAAAGGCCTCGTAGGCGCGGCGGAAGTCCTGCGTCTGCATGCAGATGGCTTGCGCCTGGGCTTCGGCTTCGATGGCCTGGTCCAGCGTCATGGCCCATTCCTGGTGCAGCATGGTCTTGGTCATGCCGTGCGCGAAGGTCGGGCCTTGCGCGAGTTGCGCGGCGAGCTTGTGCGCGGCCGGCAGCAGCGCGGCGCTGTCGTGCAGGGCGTTGAAGAAGCCCCAGGCGTGGCCTTCGGTGGCGTTCATGGCGCGGCCGGTGAACAGCAGCTCGCTGGCGCGGCCCTGGCCGATCATGCGCGGCAGCAGTGCGCAGGCGCCCATGTCGGCGCCGGCTAGGCCGACACGCGTGAACAGGAAGGCGGTGTTGGTCTGCGGCGTGCCCAGGCGCAGGTCGGAGGCCAGCGCCATCATGGCGCCGGCACCGGCACAGACGCCGTCGATGGCGGCCACGATGGGTTGCGGGCAGGCGCGCATGGCGCTCACCAGGGCGCCGGTCATGCGCGTGAAGGCGAGCAGCTCGGGCATCGTCATTTTGGTGAGCGGGCCGATGATTTCGTGCACGTCACCGCCCGAGCAGAAGTTGTCGCCCGCGCCGGTGAGCACCACGGCGCGCACGTCGGTGGCTTTCTGCAGGCCCAGGAACCAGTCGCGCAGCTCGGCGTAGGAATCAAAGGTGAGCGGGTTCTTGCGCTCGGGCCGGTTGAGCGTGACGGTGGCCACGCCGTCGTCGCCCACGCTGAGCGCGAAGTGGGTGGGGGCGGGTGTGGCCTTGGGGCCGTACTGGCCGCGCATCGGGTTGTGGTCGGGGATGGGGTGTTTCATTCAGAGGGTCCTTTTCGAAGCCGGAGCGCGTGTCCTGTCGGGGGATGTCATGGAGCAGGGTCATGGCCATCGCCCCTTGAGGAGCGCGTGCGAAGCGCGGCAGGGGTGTTCATTTCATGTCGAGCTGGTGCTGTTTGACCTTGCCGAGCAGCTTGTGCAGGCTGTCGAGGTCGCGCGGGTTCAGGCCTTCGAAGGCCTCGACGATCCATTGCTCGTGCAGGCGTGCCATGTGCACGAAGGCGTTGCGGCCGTGGTCGGTCAGGCGCACGCGGAAGGCGCGGCGGTCGCCGTCCACGCCCAGGCGCTCCACCAGGCCTTCGGCCACCAGCTGGTCGGTGATGCCGGTGACGTTGCCGCCGGTGACCATGAGCCGGTGCGACAGCTCCTTCATCTTCAGGCCGTCGGGGTGGCGCTCCAGCTGGGCCATGAGATCAAAGCGCGGCAGCGTGGTGTCGAACTCTTCGCGCAGGCCGGTGCGCACGCGTTTCTCGATCAGCTGCGAGCAGGTCAGCAGGCGCAGCCACAGGCGCAGCTCGTGCGCGTGTTCGCTGTGGGCGCGGGCTTCGAGGTCGAGCGGCGAGGCGGTGTTCATGGCGTGCTCGGGTTCATGGCTTGCTGGCGGGCGATCTCGCGGTACAGCTGGTCGCGTCCGCTCTCGTAGGGGCGCGGCCATTCGATGGCGCGGGTCTGCAGCTTTGCGGCTTCGTGCAGCGTCCAGGCCGGGTCGGCCAGGTGCGGGCGTGCAACGGCGCAAAGGTCGGCGCGGCCGGCGGCGATGATGCTGTTGGCGTGGTCGGCTTCGCTGATCGCGCCCACCGCCATGGTGAGGATATCGGCTTCGTTGCGCACGCGGTCGGCGAAGGGCGTCTGGTACATGCGGCCGTACACCGGCTTGGCCTGCCGCGTGGTCTGGCCGGAAGAGACATCAATCACATCGCAGCCGGCCTGCTTGAACAGGTGGGCGATGGCGACCGCGTCGTCCGGCGTGTTGCCGCCGGGTGCCCAGTCGTGTGCGGAGATGCGCACGCTGAAGGGCTTGTCGGCCGGCCACACGGCGCGCATGGCCTTGAACACTTCCAGCGGGTAACGGCAGCGGTTCTCCAGCGAGCCGCCGTACCCGTCGCTGCGTTGGTTGGTGAGCGGGCAGATGAAGGCCGACAGCAGGTAGCCGTGGGCGGCGTGCAGTTCCAGCCAGTCGAAGCCGGCGGCGGCGGCGCGGCGCGTGCTGTCGACGAAGGCGGCGGTGAGCGTGTCCATGTCGGCGCGCGTCATCGCTTTCGGCACCTGGTTCTGTTCGCCGTAGGCAACGGCGCTGGCCGACAGCAGCGGCCAGTTGCCCTCGGGCAGGGGCTCGTCGATCTGTTGCCAGCCGAGCTGCGTGGAGCCCTTGGCGCCGCTGTGGCCGAGCTGGATGCCGATCTTTGCGCTGCTGCTGCCGTGCACGAACGCGACGATGCGTTGCAGGCCGGCCTGCTGCGCGTCGTTCCAGAGGCCGGGGCAGCCAGGGGTGATGCGGCCTTCGGGTGTGGGGCTGGTCATCTCCACCATCACCAGCGCGGCGCCACCCATGGCGCGCGCGCCCAGGTGCACCAGGTGGTAGTCACCCACCACGCCGTCCACCGCGCTGTACTGCGCCATCGGCGAGACCACGATGCGGTTCTTCAGCGTGAGGCCGCGCACCGTGAGCGGCAGCAGCATCGGCGGTGTCGGGTGTTTCTTCGGCGGCAGGCCGGGCAGGGCCTGCTGCGCGAGCCAGTTCTCGTAACCCTCCAGCCACTTCGCATCGCGCAGGCGCAGGTTTTCGTGGCTGATGCGCTGGCTGCGCGTGAGCAGCGAGTAGGCGAACTGCTCGACCTCCATGCCGGTGTAGCGGTCCACGTTCTCGAACCATTCGGTGGAATTGCGCGCGGCGTTCTGGATCTTCAGCACCTCGACGCTGCGGCGCGCTTCGTAGCCCTGCAGCACCTCGGCCACGTCGGCATTGGCGTGGCGCGAGAACTCGTCGGCCAGGTCGATCGCGTCTTCCAGCGCCAGCTTGGTGCCGCTGCCGATGGAGAAGTGCGCGGTGTGCGCGGCATCGCCCATCAGCACGATGGGGGTCTTGCGGCCCGCGATGTCTTGCCAGTGCACCCAGGTGTTGCAGATCACGCGCGGGAAGCGGATCCAGTTGGCCGAGCCGCGCAGGTGCTTGGCGTTGCTGATGAGCGCATGGCCGTCGAGCCAGGGGGCGAAGAGTTTTTCGCAGAAGGCCACGCCCTCGGCCTGTTCCATCTGGTCGATGCCGTGGGCCTGCCAGACTTCTTCGGGCGTTTCCACGATGAAGGTGGAGGTCTCGCCGTCGAACTTGTAGGCGTGGGCCTGGAACCAGCCGTGTTCGGTCTGCACGAAGGCGAAGGTGAAGGCGTCGAAGGTTTTCTTGGTGCCAAGCCAGACGAAGCGGCAGTGCCGGGTGTCGATGTCGGGCTGGAAGGTCTCGGCGTAGCGCGTGCGGATGCGGCTGTTGAGGCCGTCGCTGGCGATCACGAGGTCGGCGTTGTACTGCGCGGCCAGTGCCTGGTCGTCGGTGACGTCGGTCTCGAACACCAGATCCACCCCGAGCGCCAGGCAGCGCTCCTGCAGGATGTTGAGCAGCTTCTTGCGCCCGATGCCGCAGAAACCGTGGCCTCCCGAGCGCACGCGGCCGTCCTTGTAGAAGACCTCGATGTCGTCCCAGTGGTTGAAGGCCTCGCCGATCAGCGCTGCCGAGGCCGGGTCGGCCGCACGCAGGTTGCCCAAGGTCTGGTCTGACAGCACCACGCCCCAGCCGAAGGTGTCGAACGGGCGGTTGCGTTCGACCACGGTGACGGTGAGCGAGGGGTCGCGCTGTTTCATCAACAGGGCGAAGTACAGGCCGGCCGGGCCGCCACCGATGCAGAGGATGCGCTGGAGTGCGGACGAATAGGGTTTCATGCCTAATTAGTTTAGGCTTAAAATATAGCGCGCCAACCGGGTAAACCCGTGGTCCACACGGCCGCGACGAAGCCCGCACCTCTTGTCCTACATCCCCATGGGCATGTGTCCTACAAAGCCACCGGCTTTGTGTGGCCCCACGGTGCAAGAATGGTCCAACCCCTTACACAGGAGGCATTTGATGTCTGTTTATCGATTCAAGTCCCGCGAAACGGGCGACCTCGTGATGCTCCCGCAGCACGGCAAGCGGCTGCTGGAGATCCTGGGCAAAGACCCGTCGGGCCCCGGCGTGATCCAGCCAGCAGAAATGACCGGTGCCGTGGCGGCCATCCGCGCCGCGGTGGCGCAGGACGAAGCGCAGCGCCAGCCCCAGAAAACCGCGGACGACGACGGCGACGACAACGACGGTGCCTCGTCCGACGAAGTCAGCCTGCGCCTGCGCAGCGCGCCTTTCATCGAGATGCTGCAGCGCTGCGAACAGGCGGGTGTGGACATCGTCTGGGGCGTCTGAGCTTTCCGTTTCCAGTGGCCCGCCAGACGCTGGCGCGCAGCCACAAAAAAAGCCGCCCGAGGGCGGCTTTTTGCATGGCCCACCCGGTTGGGCAGGCACTGCACAAACATCAGTCGGCGAACTGGCCGGCGGCGTCGATGGCGGTCTTGAGCTTGGCGATTTCGCTCGCGACGAAGGCCTTGTGGCCGGCCGGGGTCATGCGGTTGTCGGTCACCACGATGGCGCCCAGGTCTTCCTGGCTCTTGATGAACTCGGGGTCTTTCAGCGCGGCGATGAGCGCGTCGTTGAGCTTCTTGGCCACGTCAGCCGGCAGGCCCTTGGGGCCGTACATGCCGTGCCAGATGGTCAGGTTGAAGTCCTTCAGGCCCATTTCCTGCAGCGACGGGTAGTCCTTCAGCAGCTTGTGCTTGTCCAGGCGTTTGGCGGTGGTCACGGCAAATGCCTTGACGCGGCCAGCCTCGATCTGCGAGGTGGTGTTGGTGGTCTGGTCGCACATCACGTCCACCTGGCCGCCGATCAGGTCGTTCATGGCCGGTGCCGTGCCGCGGTAGGCGATGGTGGTCATGGACTTGTCGAGCTTCACAGCCGATTGCCACATCAGGCCGCAGATGTGCGATGCCGAACCCAGGCCGGCGTGGGCCAGGTTGAGCTTGCCGCCGTTGGCGCGGATGTAGGACTCGAAGTCGCGGTAGGTGTTGGCGTTGAGCTTGTTGGTGCCCAGCAGCGTCATCGGCACGTCGTTGATGGCGCCCAGGTAGTCAAAGTCTTCCAGCGGCTTGAAGGTCTGCTTGCGGTACAGGCTGGTGGTGGCGGCCATGCCGATGTGCCACACCAGCAGGGTGTAGCCGTCGGGTGCTGCGCGGGCCACCTTGGTGGCGGCGATGGTGCCACCGGCGCCGGCAGCGTTTTCCACCACGATGTTGGCGCCGCCCATGGGCTTGCGCATGGCTTCGGCCAGGCGGCGGGCCACCAGGTCGGTCGGGCCGCCGGCGGCGAAAGGCACCACGAGAGTGATGGGCTTGCTCGGGAAAGCCTGCGCGAACGCGCCGGACGTAGCGGCCACCGAGAGGGCGGCCAGGGCAAGAATCTTTTTCATACGGTGCTCCAGGGAAAGTTGATTACCCGTGCATGGTAGTGCCCGACAAGGGGGGGTGAATCGCGGAAATTACTTAGCCCCGGGCCGGGGAAAACCCTCGTCAGGTGGCCGTCAGGGCGCGTGGGTCTGGCCCTGTGCGCGGCCTCTTTGCAACCTGTGTGAATCCTGCGTTGCCGCTCATTGATAACTGCGTGCGTCCTCGATCACCTTGCCATCGTTGGGCAGGCTGCCCGGGGTCACCAGTTCCACCTGGCCACGCAGTTTGGTCACTTCGCGCACGGCGGTTTCGAGCTGGTTGCGCAGGCCGTCGCTGGTTTCGCTGGACTCCACGCGCAGGCACATCTGGTCGTTGGCCATCTCGCCGCTGACCACCAGGCGTGCCTTGGCTACCTGCGGGAAACGCCGCACGATGTCGGCCACTTGCGAGGGGTGCACGAACATGCCGCGCACCTTGGTGGTCTGGTCCGCACGGCCCAGCCAGCCCTTGATGCGGTCCGCGGTGCGACCGGTGGGGCAGGCGCCGGGCAGGATGGCCGACAGGTCACCGGTGCCGAAGCGCACCAGCGGGTAGGCCGGGTTGAGTGTGGTCACCACCAGCTCGCCCACTTCGCCCTCGGGCACCGGGTCGCCGGTGCCGGGGCGCACGATTTCCACGATCACGCCTTCGTCCAGCACCAGGCCTTCGCGGGCCTGCGTTTCGTAGGCCACCATGCCGAGGTCGGCGGTGGCGTAGCTCTGGTAGATCGCCAGTCCACGTTCGGTGAACCAGTCGCGCAGGCTGGGCGGAAACGCTTCGCCGCCCACCACGCCCTTGCGCAGGCTGCGAATGTCGGTGCCGCTCTCCAGCGCCTTCTCGACCAGGATGCGCAGGAAGCTGGGTGTGCCGGTGTAACCATCGGGTCGCAGTTCGGCAATCGCCTGCAGCTGTTGTTCGGTCTGGCCGGTGCCGGCCGGAAACACGGAGCAGCCCACCGCGTGCGCGCCGGATTCGAGGATGAAGGCCCCCGGCGTCATGTGGTAACTGAAGGCGTTGTGCACCAGATCGCCGGCGCGGAACCCGGCTGCGAACAGGCAACGGCCGGCGCGCCAGTAATCGCGCGTGGAACCTTCGGGCTCGTAGATCGGGCCGGGCGACGCGAACACGCGCGGCATCTGCACGCCACGCCTCAGCGCCGAGAAGCCGCCGAACGGGTCGCTGGCGCGCTGCGCCTTCTGCCGTTCCAGCAGCTCGTGCTTGCGGATCACCGGCAGCGTTGCCAGCGCGGCGCGCGAGGTGATGGTGCTTGCGTCCACGCCCGCCAGCAGTTCGGCAAAGGCGGGCGCGTGCTGCTGTGCATGCGCCACCTGCGCCGGCAAGGCCGCCATGAACGCTGCCTCACGCTCGTCGGTCGAGCGGGTTTCCAGTGCATTGAAGAATTCGGTCTGTGCCATGGCTGCAAAGGTGGAATGAGGTGTCTGAATCCAGAGAGGCCGAGGAACCGGCTTTGCCGGGCCTCAGGCATCGCCCCTGAGGGGTGACGCGCCGGAGGCGCGGCGCGCGGGGCGCTTCATGCCAGCCAGCGCTTTCTGCGCTTGTAGCTTTTCACGTCCTTGAACGATTTGCGCTCGCCGCCGCCCATGCCGAGGTAGAACTCCTTCACGTCCTCGTTGTTGCGCAACTCGCTGGCCACGCCGTCCATCACGATGCGGCCGCTTTCCATGATGTAGCCGTAGTCGGCGTACTTCAGCGCCATGTTGGTGTTCTGCTCGGCCAGCAGGAAGGTGACCTTCTCCTTCTGGTTCAGGTCCTTCACGATCTCGAACACCTCTTCCACGATCTGCGGCGCCAGGCCCATCGAGGGTTCGTCGAGCAGCATCACGCTGGGGTTGGTCATGAGGGCGCGGCCGATGGCGCACATCTGCTGCTCGCCGCCCGAGGTGTAGGCGGCCTGGCTGGTGCGGCGCGTCTTCAGGCGCGGGAAGTAGTTGTAGACCTTCTCCAGGTTGGCCGCGATCTCGGCCTTGCTCTTGCGTGTGTACGAGCCGGTCATGAGGTTTTCTTCGATGGTCAGGTGGGCGAAACAATGCCGCCCCTCCATCACCTGCACCACGCCGCGCTGCACCAGGTCGGCCGGCGACAGGTTCTCGATGCGCTCGCCGCGCAGCTCGATGCTGCCCTTCGTCACCTCGCCGCGTTCGCCCTTGAGCAGGTTGGAGATCGCACGCAGCGTGGTCGTCTTGCCCGCGCCGTTGCCGCCCAGGATCGCGGCGATCTTGCCGTCCGGCACATTGAGCGAAACGCCCTTGAGCACGAGGATGACGTGGTTGTAGATGACCTCGATGCCATTGACGTTGAGGACGATGTTGGGTGTGCTCATGAGGTGATTTCCTTCTGGACCATTTGAAAGGGCAGCGCGCCACCCTTGCAAATGGCGCCGCAGAAGAGGTGCCTCCGGTCGCGTGGCACCGAGGATCCGGCTTTGCCGGTCCTCTGGTGCCGCCCCTTGAGGGGACGCGCGAAGCGCGGTGGGGTGTTCCTCGTTCTGCGGCGGGGGTGCTTAACTCTGGCAGTCCGCCGGCGTGCGGGCCGTCAGCTTCTTCTCGGCGGCGTACTTGGCGGCGGTGGCGCGGACCATCGGGCGGATGATCTGCTGGTCGGCCTCGATCCAGTCCGAGGTGAAGTTCCACTTGGTGCCGTCCCAGGTGTGGATGCGCGCCGCACCGGCACCGACGTGGTCGGCGCAAGAGGTGCTGATCGGGCCGCGCAGCACGCCCTTGAAGCCCAGTGCGTCGAGCTTGGCCTGCGTCAGGTTCAGGTTTTCCAGGCCCCAGCGCACCTGCTCACCCGTCATGACCTTGCCCTTGCCGAAGCGCTCCTGCGCGGCACGGATGCCTTCGATGCCCACCGCGGCGCTGACCACGCCACGCAGGTACAGCGTTTCACCGACCTCGTCGCGCGGGCCGGTGCCCTGGCCCTTGTCGTGCAGCTTGGCGAGGATTTCCTTGATCACCGGCGCGTTCTTGTCGGTGCCGTGCTGCAGCGTGACGCCGTTGTAGCCCTTGGCACCCTGGCCCACGTCCCGCACGTCAGGCTCGGCACTGGACCACCACACGCCGTACATCTTCTCGCGCGGGTAGCCAGTGGCTTGCGCTTCCTTCAGCGCGGTGGAGTTCATCACGCCCCAGCCCCAGAGCAGGGTGTAGTCCGGACGCGCCTGGCGGATCTGCAGCCAGGTGGCTTTCTGCTCCACGCCGGGTGCGGCCACCGGCAGCAGCTGCAGGTCGAAGCCGTGCATCTTGCTGCGCTCCTGCAGCAGCGGGATCGGTTCCTTGCCGAACGGCGAGTCGTGGTACACGAGGGCGATCTTCTTGCCCTTGAGCTTGTCCAGGCCGCCTTCCTTCTGCGCGATGGCCTGCACGATCACGTCGGCCGCCACCCAGTAGGTGCCCAGCAGCGGGAAGTTCCATTTGAAGATGGTGCCGTCCGCGCTCTCGCTGCGGCCGTAGCCGGTGGTGATCAGCGGAATCTTGTCGACCGCGGCCTTCTCGGTCAGCGCGAAGGTCGCGCCCGTGGCCCAGGGGTGGATCAGCGTGGCGCCGCCGTTCTTGCCCTTGAGGCGTTCGTAGCACTCCACGCTGCGCGCGGTGTCGTACATGGTTTCGCACTCTTCCACCAGCAGCTTGACGCCGTTGATGCCACCGCGTTCGTTCACCAGCTTGTAGTAGTCGACGATGCCGTTGGCGGTGGGCGTGCCGTTGGGGGCATAGGCGCCGGTGCGGTACGACAGCACCGGCAGGTATTGCTCCTTGGCCTGGGCCAGGGCGGCCGTGCTGACCAGCGAGGCAGAGCCCGCGATGGCCACGGTGGCGGCGACGACGATCTTGCGAATTTTCATACTTGTCTCCATCTCGTTAAAAGGTTGAAACACACTCACTCGGTAAACGCGCAAACACCTCGGAAAACAGGGCACTTGCGAACACCTTCCCCGTTCAGTGCGGGAAGGGCCACAGGCGCAGCTTCTGTTTTCCAATGGACCACAGCCGCGCCAGGCCGTGCGGTTCGACGATCAGGAACCACACGATCAACCCACCGAAGATCATCAGCTCGGCATGCGAGACCGCGGTGGTGGAGATGGAGAAGCCGAACAGCCCGGCCACGAGGGGCAGGAGCTGGCTCAGCGCAATGGGCAGCACCACGATGAAGGCGGCGCCGAAGAAGCTGCCCATGATGGAGCCGAGGCCGCCGATGATCACCATGAAGAGCAGGCGGAAGGAGTAGTCCACCGAGAACGCCGAGGGCTCCCAGGCGCCGAGGTAGATGAAGGCCCAGAGCGCGCCGGCCACGCCGATGATGAAGCTGCTGACCGCGAAGGCGCTGAGCTTGGCGTACATCGGGCGGATGCCGATCACGGCGGCGGCCACGTCCATGTCGCGGATCGCCATCCACTCGCGGCCGATGGCGCTGCGCACCAGGTTCTTGGCCAGCAGCGCGATCACTGCGAGCACGGCGAGACAGAACAGGTACTTGCTGGCCGCGCTCTCCAGCGGCATGCCGAACACCTGCAGGTTGGACACCGCCACCGAGCCCGAGGGCGTGTCCAGCGTGAACCACTTGATGCGCAGGAACATCCAGTCGGCGAAGAACTGCGCGGCCAGCGTGGCCACCGCGAGGTACAGGCCACGCACGCGCAGGCTCGGCAGCCCGAACAGGATGCCGAAGAAGGTGGCGCACAGGCCGCCCAGGATGAGCGCCGGAATCAGCGGCATGCCGGGCACGCGCACGAAGAAGTTGTAGGCCCCGTAGGCGCCCACCGCCATGAAGGCACCCGAGCCCAGGCTGATCTGGCCGCAGTAGCCCACCAGGATGTTCACCCCCACCGCCGCGAGCGAGAAGATGAGGAAGGGAATCAGGATGGCGCGCATCAGGTAGTCGCTGGCCAGCATCGGCACCGCGATGAAGGCGAGGGCGATGAGCGCGAGGATGAACCAGCGGTCTTGCGCGATCGGGAAGATCTGCTGGTCGGCACGGTAGGTGGTCTTGAACTGACCGTTTTCTCTGTAGAACATGTGTCAGTTCCTCACACGCGATCGATGATCTTCTCGCCGAACAGACCTTGCGGGCGGAAGAGAAGGAAAACAAGCGCCAGCACGTAGGCGAACCAGATCTCGATGCCGCCGCCCACGAAGGGGCCGAGGTAGACCTCGGAGAGCTTCTCGCCCACGCCGATGATCAGGCCGCCGATGATGGCGCCCGGCACCGAGGTGAGCCCGCCCAGGATCACCACCGGCAGCGCGCGCAGCGCCACCGTGGTCAGCGAGAACTGCACACCCAGCTTGGAACCCCAGATCATCCCGGCCACCAGCGCCACGAGGCCGGCCACGCACCACACGATGACCCAGATGCGGTTGAGCGGGATGCCGATGGACTGCGCCGCCTGGTGGTCGTCGGCCACCGCGCGCAGCGCCCGGCCGGTGGCGGTCTTCTGGAAGAACAGGCTCAGCGCGATCACCATGGCGGCAGCGATGGCGGCGGCGATGATGTCTTCCTGGTTCAGCAGCAGACCGCCCTGGAACACCGAGTCCAGCACGAAGACCGGGTCTTTCGGCATGCCGATGTCGATCTTGTAGATGTTGCTGCCGAAGATGGACTGGCCCAGGCCGTCGATGAAGTAGGTGATGCCCAGCGTGGCCATCAGCAGCGTGGCCGCTTCCTGGTTGACCAGGTGGCGCAGCACCAGCCGTTCGATCAGCCAGGCCATGACGAACATCAGCAGGCCCGCCAGCACGAAGGCAACCCCGTTGGCAAACCACAGGTTGCTGATGCCGGTCCATTGCGGAATCCACTCGGAGAAACGGGCCATCGCCAGGGCCGCGAACAGCACCATCGCGCCCTGCGCGAAGTTGAAGACGCCGGAGGCCTTGAAGATCAGCACGAAGCCCAGGGCCACGAGCGAATACAGCATGCCCACCATGAGGCCGCCGAAAAGAGTCTCTAGAAAAAATGCCATGTCGTGTGCCTCTGGCGGTCAGTGGGAAGTGCCGAGGTAGGCGCTGATCACCTCCTCGTTGTTGCGCACCTCGTCCGGGGTGCCGTCGCCGATCTTCTTGCCGTAGTCGAGCACCACCACGCGGTCGGAGATGTCCATCACCACGCCCATGTCGTGCTCGATCAGCACGATGGTGGTGCCGAACTCGTCGTTCACGTCGAGGATGAAGCGGCTCATGTCCTGCTTCTCTTCCAGGTTCATGCCGGCCATGGGCTCGTCCAGCAGCAGCACCTTGGGCTCCATCGCCAGCGCACGGCCCAGGTCCACCCGTTTTTGCAGGCCGTAGGGCAGCTGCCCCACGGGTGTCTTGCGGTGCGCCTGGATTTCGAGGAAGTCGATGATGTGTTCGACGAACTCGCGGTGCGCCTCTTCTTCCTTCTGCGCGCCACCGATGCCGAAGGGGTTGCGGATCGCCTGCATGAACAGGTTGCTTTTGATGCGCAGGTTGCGCCCGGTCATGATGTTGTCGATCACGCTCATGCCCTTGAACAGCGCCAGGTTCTGGAAGGTGCGCGCGATGCCCATCTCGGCCACCTGGCGGCTGTTCATGTGCTTGAAGGTCTGCCCCCGGAAGCTGATCGAGCCGTCCTGCGGCTGGTACACGCCGTTGATGCAGTTGAGCATGGAGCTCTTGCCGGCGCCGTTGGGGCCGATGATGGCGCGCACCTCGTGCTCGCGCACGTCGAAGCTGATGTCGGTGAGCGCCTTCACGCCGCCGAAGCGCAGGCTGATGTTCCTGACGTCGAGCACGACGTCGCCGATTTTTTTGCTTGTCATGCGGCGGCCTTCACGGGCGAGAACACTTTGGCGTCCGCGATCTTCAGCGTGGCGCTGACCGACCCGGTACGACCGTCCTCGAATTTCACCTGGGTTTCAATGTGTTGTTCGGTCTTGCCGGCGTACAGCGCGTCAACCAGCACCGCGTACTTCTCGGCGATGAAGCCGCGGCGCACCTTGTTGGTCCGCGTGAGCTCACCGTCGTCGGCGTCCAGCTCCTTGTGCAGCACCAGGAAGCGGCTGATCTGGCTGCCCGCGAGCAGTTCGTCGCGGCTGAGGTCGGCGTTGACCTTCTCCACGCACTCGCGGATCAGCTCGTACACCTCCGGCTTCTGCGCCAGGTCGGTGTAGCCGGCGTAGGGCAGGTTGCGCCGCTCGGCCCAGTTGCCCACGGCGTCGAAGTCGATGTTGAGCATCACGCAGACCCGCTCGCGCTGGTCGCCGTAGGCCACGGCTTCCTTGATGTACGAGAAGAACTTGAGCTTGTTCTCCACGTACTTGGGCGCGAACATGGCGCCGTCGTGCACACCCCCTTTGACGCGGCCGACGTCCTTCACGCGGTCGATGATCTTCAGGTGCCCGTTGGCGTCGATGAAGCCGGCGTCGCTGGTGTGGTACCAGCCGTCGGCGGTCAGCACCTCGGCGGTGGCGGCCTCGTTCTTGTAGTAGCCCTTGAGCAGGCCGGGCGACTTCACCAGGATCTCGCCGGTTTCGCTGAGCTTGATTTCCACGCCTTCGCAGGGCACGCCCACGGTGTCGGCGCGCGCCTGGTTGTCGGGCTGCAGGCAGACGAACACCGCGGTCTCGGTGGAGCCGTAGAGCTGCTTGAGGTTGATGCCGATGGAGCGGTAGAAGCTGAACAGGTCGGGCCCGATGGCCTCGCCGGCGGTGTAGGCCACACGCACACGGCTCATGCCGAGGTTGTTGCGCAGCGGGCCATACACCAGCCAGTCGCCCAGGCGGTACTTGATGCTGTCGATCAGGCCGATGGATTTGCCGTCCATGCGGTCCGGCCCCACGCGGCGCGCCAGCGCCATGCAGGCCTGGAACATCTTGCGCTTGACCGCACCGGCGTCTTCCATGCGGATCATCACGCTGGTGAGCAGGCCCTCGAACACGCGGGGCGGGGCGAAGTAGTAAGTCGGCCCAACCTCCTTCAGGTCGATGGTGACGGTGGACGCCGACTCGGGGCAATTGACCACATAGCCGGCCGCGAGCCACTGCGCATACGAGAAGATGTTCTGCCCGATCCAGGCCGGTGGCAGGTAGGCCAGCACCTCGTCGGCGGGGGTGAGCTTGTCGAACGCAGCGCCCACCGAGGCGCGGTTGATCAGCGAGCGGTGGGTGTGCACCACGCCCTTGGGGTTGCCGGTGGTGCCGCTGGTGAAGAACATGGCGGCCACGTCGTCGGCCTGGCCGCGCTCGACCTGCTCGCGAAACAGCCCGGGCTGGGCCTGCGCGAGGGCGCGGCCGGCGTCGATCAGCGTGGCCATGGCGCTCAGGCCCGGCTGGTTGTAGTTGCGCAGGCCACGCGGGTCGTCGTAATAGATCTGGCTGAGCTGCGGGCACTGCTCGCGGATCTCCAGCATCTTGTCGACCTGCTCCTGGTCTTCCACCACGCAGATGCGCACCTCGGCGTTGTTGATCGGGAAGACGCACTCGGCGGCCACCGCATCCTGGTACAGCGGGATCGGAATCGCACCCAGCGATTGCGCCGCCAGCATGGTGGCGTAGAGGCGCGGCCGGTTGGCACCGATCACCACCAGGTGCTCGCCGCGCTGCAAGCCCGCCTGGTGCAGCCCGCAAGCCAGGGACTCGACCAGATCGGCCATGCCGGCCCAGCTGGTGGTCTGCCAGATGCCGTACTCCTTCTCGCGCATCGCGGCGCCGTCCGGAAGGCTTTGCGCGTGGCCCAGCAAGAGCCGGGGGAACGTGGTCGTCATGCGTGTCTCCTGAGGCCGGCCCGAGGGGGGCCGGTGCCCGGACCGCCCCGCTGGGCGTGTCCCGTTCTTGTGCGCATGGTAGGTCTTCGTTTGACGTTATGTTGTCGGTTCGACGACAATTCCGGGTCATCCCTCCTAGGACTTTCCCCTAGCCCTGTTCCCATGCAACTCCCCAAAATCTCCCGCCCCGGCACCGTTCTGCGCGAGCGAAAGCGCGCGCCCACCGAGGCCGAGCTGGCCGAAATTCCCTGGCTGCAAAGCCTCACGCCGCCCGAGCGCGAGCGCGCCGTGGCCGCGCTGGTGGTGGGTGACGCCGAAGCCGGCGACCACATCTGCCGCTTCGGCCGCCCGGTCACCTACTGGTTCGGCCTGGTCGATGGCCTGCTCAAGATGAGCAACGACGATTCGCAGGGCCCGGTGATCACCTTCACCGGCGTGGCGCCCGGCGGCTGGTTCGGTGAAGGCACGGTGCTCAAGCACGAGCAGTACCGCTACAACATCACGGCGCTGCGCAAGAGCCGCGTGGCCGGCCTGCCGGTGGAAACCTTCGACTGGTTGCTCGACCACTCCATCGGCTTCAACCGTTTCGTGATGCACCAGCTCAACGAACGCCTGGGCCAGTTCATCGCCGCGCGCGAAATCGACCGCCTCAACAACCCCGACCTGCGCGTGGCGCGCAACCTGGCCGCGCTGTTCCACCCGCTGCTCTCGCCCAACGTGGGCGGTGTGCTGCGCATCACCCAGCAGGAACTGGCCTACCTGGTGGGCTTGTCGCGCCAGCGCGTCAACCAGGCGCTGACGACCTTGTCCGCCAAGGGCTGGATCCGCGTCGACTACGGCGGCTTGCGGGTGCTGAACCTGGTGGCGCTGCGCTCGGGCGTGCTGGACGACGGGGTGCCGTAACGGTGTGTTTCCCGGGCTGCGCACGCGGCGTGCCGCGCTACGATGGCGCGGCGTGGAAATTTCAGCCGGCAGCGTTCGGCGTTCTTCAGGGAGGACGATATGGCAAAGCCAACGTTCACTGCGGCCTGGACGGCTTCGCAGCAGATCTACAGCGCGAGTGATTCCGCCAGGAAGGTGGCCGATGTGGTCGGCGGGCGAGTCGCCGAGAACATCAACGACAAGACGAGTCCGTGGCGGAACACCTGCGCGGTTCGCATGAGCTACATCCTCAACAAATCCGGACTCAGCATTCCGCCGATGCCGGAGACGAGAAAGGGTGGCGATGGACAGAACTACTTCTTCCGCGTCAGGGACCTGGTCGCATTTCTGAAGCGGGCCTGGGGTGCACCGGAGGTGGTCGCCTATCCACCCGGCGGTGGCGGTGCGCTGGCCGGAAAGTCCGGGCTGATCCTGTTTGAAATCCAGGGCTGGAGCGACGCGAGTGGCCACGCCACCTTGTTCAATGGGTCCTCGTGTTACGACCATTGCTACTTCAACGAACCGGGCGTGAACTACCGAACTGCCAAAGCGAACTTCTGGGAACTGAAGAAATGAAGGCATCGGGCCAGTTCATCGTTGCCATGCTCGGGTTCGTGATCGCCGGTGCGGCTGTGGCCGCCGATGCCGTGACGGCGGTGCAGCGGACCAATGCCGAAAACTTCAAGGACCGTGCACTCGGTGTGTGCCTGTCGACCGCTTATGAGGGATCGCCCGCCGGGCTGGACGCGCGCACGACGAGCAGCGTCTTCCTCGATTGGACTTACTACGATTTCGAGAAGGCGAACCCAGCCGTCGAACGCCTCGCAGAAGCCTACTTGCGGCGCGACTACGCCAACCCCGTGGAAGGGTATGCGGGCGCGGAGTTCAAGCTGCTCAAATGCCTCGACATGCGCCACAGCAAGGAGCTGGACGGGCTGATGCGCCAGCACGTGCCCCATCCCGCCTGGGTGGGTGACCGGCCCGCGAAGCGGCGCGCAGAAAAGCGCTGATCGGCGCCGATGGCCGGCGTTCATGCCTGCGCGCATGAGAAGCCGTCCACGAAGGGCCGCCCCCGGCCGATGCGTGCGCACGCCATGCAAACAATGGCTTGCCGGCGCACCTTATCTGGGATGATCGCCCCATGACTACCGACAAACCACGCACCCTCAAACTGGACCCCGGTGCCGCCAAGAAGAAGGTCGACCCCTTCGCGCCGCGCCGCGCCCCGGTGCGCCCACCCGGCCCGGCACGCGCCAAGAGCGTGTCTGCCTCGGCCCCCAAACCACCCCGCGAGCCCGCGCCGGGCTACGGCGCCCCACGCGGCCGAGCCGACGCCCGCCCCGACGGCGAACGCTTCGAGCGCAACGAACAACGGCCCCGCCCGGGCATGGACCGGCCGCGCAGCGGGCCCGCTGGTGCGCCACGTGGCGACGAACGCGGCTGGGGCGACCGCCCGGCGCCGCGCCGTGACGGGCCTGCGCCCTACGGAGCCGCCGAACGCGCACCACGCGGCCCGGCCAATGCGCCGCGACCGCCCCGCCCGCCGCAGGCGCACCGGCCCGATCTGGCGCGCGTGGGCAACGTGCGCGGCGAGATCCGGCTCAACAAACGCATGGCCGACCTCGGCCTGTGCTCGCGCCGCGAGGCCGACGAATGGATCGCGCGCGGCTGGGTGCTGGTCAACGGCGAGCCGGCGGTGATGGGCATGCCCGTGCCGCCCGACGCCCAGGTGGAGGTGGCGCCGCAGGCGCGCCACCAGCAGGCCGGGCAGGTCACCATCCTGCTGCACAAGCCGGTGGGTTATGTGAGCGGCCAGCCCGAAGACGGCCACGAAGCGGCCGCCACGCTGATCGGCGCGCCCAGCCAGTGGCGTGGTGACGCCAAGACGCCCGGCGGCGGCCGCCGCTTCGCGCCCGAGCACACACGCGGCCTGGCGCCGGCCGGCCGGCTCGACATCGACTCCACCGGCCTGCTGGTGCTGACGCAGGACGGCCGCGTCGCGCGCACCCTGATCGGTGAGAGCAGCGGCGTCGACAAGGAGTACCTGGTGCGCGTGCACTTCGCGCCGAACGGGCCGCAAGGCGCCGGCCTGGTGACACAGGACGTGCAGGCGGTGTTTCCGCCGAAGCAACTGGCCTTGCTGCGCCACGGCCTGAGCCTGGACGACCAGCCCTTGCGGCCGGCGCAGGTGGATTGGCAGAACCCCGAACAGCTGCGCTTCGTGCTCACCGAGGGCAAGAAGCGCCAGATCCGCCGCATGTGCGAACAGGTGGGCCTGCACGTGGTGGGCCTCAAGCGCATCCGTATCGGCAAGGTGCTGCTGGGCAACTTGCCGGTGGGGCAGTGGCGCTTCCTGGGTGCGGACGAAAGCTTCTGAGAGCCTGACAAGCCCCTGCTGTCATCCCCCACCGAAGGGGGCTGAGCGTCCACAATGGCCCATGAGCCCGACGCCCACCCCCTCTCCCCCCGACCGCGACGCGCTGCTGCGCCACGTGCGCCCCGCCGACCTGCGGGCCGTGCTGAGCCTGGCGGCACAGGCCACGAACGGCGTGATCGACATCACCGAGAGCGTGCACCAGTCGGTGCGCGACCGCCTCGGCCTGGCCGCGGGCGCGCAGGCCGACCGCACGGGGGGCCTGACCGGCCAGGTCTACCGCGGCATCCGTGGCGTCACCCAGCTGGTGGGCCATGGCGTGGACGGTGCGCTGGCCGCGTTGCTGCCGCTGGTGGACGACCCGGCGCGCCACCCCGAAGCTTCCGCAGGGCGCGAGGCGGTGCTGGCCGCCCTCAACGGCGTGCTGGGCGACCGCCTGCTCGCCACGCACAACCCGCTGGCCCAGGCCATGGTGCTGCGGTACCGCGGCCGCAACCTGTCGCTGGAGCGTGGGCCGGACCTGCAGCAACAACTGGCGCAGGCCACGCCGCACCTGCTGGTGCTGGTGCACGGCCTGTGCATGAACGACACGCAGTGGCGCCACAACGGCCACGACCACGGTGACGTGCTGGCGCTGGCGCTCGGCGCCACGCCGGTGTACCTGCGCTACAACAGCGGCCTGCACATCGCCGCCAACGGCCGCGAGTTCGCGCGCCAGCTCGAATGGCTGGCCAGCCAGTGGCCGGTGCCGCTCGAGTCCATTACCGTCGTCGGCCACAGCATGGGCGGGCTGGTGGCGCGTGCGGCTTGCGAGGTCGGGCAGCGTGCCGGCCATGGCTGGCGCGCCCGCCTGAAGCACCTGGTGTTCCTCGGCACGCCGCACCACGGCGCACCGCTGGAGCGTGCCGGCCACGGGGTGGACGTGCTGCTGGCGGGCACGCCCTTCACCGCGCCCTTCGTGCGCCTGGGCCAGTTGCGCAGCGCCGGCATCACCGACCTGCGCCATGGCGTGGTGCGCGACGCCGCGCCCACCACCAGTCCGGCGGGTGAGCCCCCGGCGGCCGGCGCGGGTTTTGTCGATCCGCGTGAACCCTTGCCGTTGCCCGAGGGCGTGGCCTGTTTCACCGTGGCCGCCACGCTGGCGCCGCAGCGCGGCCTGCTGGCGGAACGGCTCATCGGTGACGGCCTGGTGCCGCTGCGCAGCGCCCTGGGCGAACACGACGACCCGCGGCACCGCCTGGTGTTTGCGCGCGGCAGCCAGCGCACGGTGTACCGCACCGGCCACCTGGGCCTGCTGTCCAGCCCGGTGGTGGCGCAACAGCTGCTGCAATGGCTGGCGCCGGCACCGGCCACCGCCACGGTGGACTGAGCGGGTGCCACTCCGGCGCGGATCGGGCGCTGCACTGGCAGGTCTGCCGTCTTGAAATTTCGCTACCGGCCCATAATTCGGCCTCTCTTCGTGCGCACGCCCTGCCGGGCGCGCGTGTCCACCGATCTCTGCCCGCGATTCCCATGAGCAAACAAACCCTGTCGTTCCAGGCCGAAGTGGCCCAACTGTTGCACCTGGTCACGCACTCCCTGTACTCCAACCCCGATATTTTTCTGCGCGAACTGGTGTCCAACGCCTCGGACGCGTGCGACAAGCTGCGCTTCGAAGCGCTGAACAACAGCGCGCTGTTCGAAGACGCGCCCAACCTGGAAGTGCGCGTGGCCTTCGACCGCGAGGCGCGCACCATCAGCATCACCGACAACGGCATCGGCATGAGCGCGCAGGAGGCGATCGACCACCTCGGCACCATCGCCAAGAGCGGCACCAAGGACTTCATGGGCCGCCTGAGCGGCGACCAGAAGCAGGACGCGCAACTCATCGGCCAGTTCGGCGTCGGTTTCTACTCCGGCTTCATCGTGGCCGACAAGATCACTGTCGAATCGCGCCGCGCCGGCCTGTCGGCGGCCGAGGGCGTGCGCTGGACCAGCGGCGGCACGGGCGACTTCGAGGTGGAAACCATCGACCGCCCCGCGCGTGGCACCAGCGTCATCCTGCACCTGCGCGACGACGCCAGCGACTACCTCGACCGCTGGAAGCTCAAGTCCATCATCGCCAAATACTCGGACCACATCAGCCTGCCCATCCTGATGCAGAAGGAAGAGTGGGACGCCGAGAAGAGCGAGCAGGTGCTGCTGGACGAGTGGGAGGCGGTGAACTCCGCCAATGCGCTGTGGGCGCGCCCCAAGAAGGACGTGAGCGACGAGCAGTACGCCGAGTTCTACAAGAACCTGAGCTACGACACCGAGGCGCCACTGGCCTGGAGCCACAACCGCGTGGAGGGCAGCACCGAGTACACGCAGCTGCTCTACATCCCGAGCAAGGCGCCGCAAGACCTCTGGAACCGCGACCGCAAGGCCGGCATCAAGCTGTACGTGAAGCGCGTCTTCATCATGGACGAGGCCGAGGCCCTGATGCCGTCTTACCTGCGCTGGGTCAAGGGTGTGGTGGATTCGGCCGACCTGCCGCTCAACGTGAGCCGCGAGCTGCTGCAGGAAAGCCGCGACGTGAAGGCCATCCGCGAAGGCAATACGCGCCGTGTGTTGTCCATGCTGGACGACCTGGCGAAAAAGGACAAGGCACCCGCGGCCAGCGAAGGTGCCGACGGTGTGACCGACGTGGTGTCGGCCGAAGACAAGGCCGAGGCCGAGAAGAGCGCCGGCCAGTACACCAAGTTCTACGCCGAGTTCGGTGCCGTGCTCAAGGAAGGCCTGGGCGAGGACTTCGCCAACCGCGACAAGATCGCCAAGCTGCTGCGCTTTGCCAGCACCCAGGGCACTGAACTCACCGCGCTGGCCGACTACAAGGCGCGCATGAAGGAAGGCCAGGCCGCGATCTACTACATCACCGCCGACAACCGCGCCGCCGCGCAGCACAGCCCGCAACTGGAGGTGTTCCGCAAGAAGGGCATCGAGGTGCTGCTGATGACCGACCGCGTGGACGAGTGGGCGCTGTCCTTCCTCAACGAGTTCGACGGCACGCCGCTGCAGAGCGTGGCCAAGGGCGCGGTGGACCTGGGTTCGCTGCAGGACGAAGAAGAGAAGAAGGCCGCCGAAGCCGCCGCCGAAACCTTCAAGCCGGTGCTGGAACGCCTGAAGGAAAGCCTGAAGGACAAGGCCAAGGACGTGCGCGTCACCTCGCGCCTGGTGGACTCGCCGGCCTGCCTGGTGGTGGAAGACGGCGACCTCTCCACCCAGCTGGCCCGCATGCTCAAGCAGGCCGGCCAGCCCGCGCCCGAGGTGCGGCCGATCCTGGAGGTGAACGCCGGCCACGCGCTGGTGCAGAAGCTGGAGGGCAGCGCGCATTTCGACGACCTGGCGCACATCCTGTTCGACCAGGCGCTGCTGGCCGAAGGCGGTTTGCCGGACGATCCGGCGGCCTACGTGAAGCGCGTCAACGCACTTCTGGTGTGAGCATGTCTTCGGGGCTCCGAGAGCTGTCTTGCGGCTTGACTACACTCGGCGGCTGGGGAGCCTTTCAAGGGCGCCGGCACCGCACCAGCGTCTTCATCTGATCAATCGGTCACACCGTGTACCTACAGCGTCCATTCGATCACGTCGTTACGTTTCGCAATAGCCAGGGGGACAGCGCGCGCGGGACCTTGACCAGTCTTCAACGCCGCTCGCTGGTGATGGAGATCTACAACCCGTACTCCATCGTCCAGGTGAGTGAGGTGCTCAACGAACTGACCATCCGGTCGGGCGACCGCAGCATCTACAAGGGCAAGGCGGTGGTCGTCAGTCTGCTCAACACGGGGCTGATGGCGGTGATCTCCGTCGCGCTGATCGACGAATGGTCCGATCTCAACGCCATTCGCGGTGACGTGGACCAGGTGCGCGACGAAGCCATGCGCTTCGTGGCCGATTGGGAATCGCGCTTCAAGATCCGGCAGAGCTACCAGGTGACCATCAGCGAGTTCCGGGCCTTTCTGTCCGAGACGGCGCGCTGGATCGATCAGGCCGACATGGTCGACTCGTTGCCCCGGCAGCCGGATGGCCGGCTCACCGACGACGTGTTCAACGCCATCGCCGAGCCGCTCATGATCAAGGGCAAGGAGTTCCTCATCCGCCTGGAGGACGAGGCCTCCAGGCTGCCGGAGGAAGATGCATTGCTGCATCGGGTCTACGCGCAGACGGCGCTGCATCCGCTGGTCTTGCGTGCGCCCTTCGTGTACCGCACCTTCGCCAAGCCGCTCGGGTACGCCGGTGACTACGAGATGGTGAACCAGATTCTGGGGGATCCGCGCCAGGGCAGCAGCACCTACATCCAGCTGGTGAATGCGATGTTCCTGCGTGCGGCGGTCGCCGTGGCCCACCGCAACCGCATCGACATCCTGGTCGACTTTCTCAAGAAGGCCGTGGCGACCGCGGAGCGCGAGAACCGCACGGTGCGCATTCTCAACATCGGCTGCGGACCGGGTGTCGAGATTCAGCGCCTGGTGGCCTCGGGCCTGGACCTTTCGCGTTTGCGCTTCACCCTGGTCGACTTCAGCCTTGAAACGCTGAACTACACACGCCAGAAAATCGCTGAAGCCGCGCAGGCGCACAACACGTCGGTGAATGTCGAATTCGTGCAGGAGTCGGTGCACGAGCTGCTCAAACGGGCGACACGGGACAACGCACCCGCCGATGGTGAGGGTTTCGACACCATCTACTGCGCGGGCCTGTTCGATTACCTCTCCGACAAGGTCTGTGCCCGCCTGATCCGCTACTTCCTCTCGCGCAGCAACCCGGGCGCACAGATGCTGGTGACCAACGTGCACTCGGACAACCCTGAGCGTTTCGGCATGGAGCATTTGCTGGAATGGCATCTGATCTACCGCAACGAAGAGCAGATGCTGTCGGTGCTGGAGGAGGTGAATGCCCCGGTGACCTTGTATACGGACTCCACCGGTGTCAACATCTTTGCGGAATTGACGGTCAACGCGAACCTGAGGGCGATGGCACTTGAAAAGGGCTGAACGGCCAAGCTCGCCGTACGAGCAGCAACTGTCGGACTTTCGCCTGACGTACAGCAAGGCGGGATGCATCACGTCGATCGTGCTGGTGCTGGCTGGCATCGGGCTCGACTACTTCTCCTACCCGGACCGCTTGCTGGAGTTCACCCTGCTGCGCCTGTTGGTGGTGGTGCTCACGCTGGGCGTGCTTCGTCTGCTCTTCACGCCATTCGGCCGGCGTCATGTGCGCCCGCTCACCATGTTCTGGTTGATGCTGCCGCAGATCATGATCGCCTTCATGATCTACGACACCGACGGGGTGAACTCGATCTATTTCGTCGGACTGCACCTGGCGCTCTACGCGGTCGGCATCATTCTGCCGATCACCTTCCTGGAAGGCGGCAGCTTCGGCTTGCTGACCCTGATCCTGTACGTGGTGGCCTGCCTGCTGCACGACGGCGAACTGCAGGACAACTCGCGGCTGGTCACGAACTCGCTGTTCATCCTGTTCTCTGCCGCCGCCAGCACGGTGTGCACCTGGTTCAACGAAAAGGCCCGCCTGCGCCTGTTCCAGCTGCAGCACGAAGTGTCCGAGAAAAACGCCTCGCTGCGCGACATCAACAACACCTTGGCCGAAGTCAAGGGCCAACTGCTGCAGCGTGAGAAGATGGCAGCCATCGGGACTTTGTCCGCCGGTCTGTTGCACGAACTCAACAACCCTGTGAACTACAGCCTGATGGCGGTGAACATGGGATTGACGTGCAAAAGCGTGGAGGGTGATTCGATGCTCAAGGAAAGTCTCATGGATGCCCGTGAAGGCATGCAGCGCATCCAGAACATCGTGTCCGATCTCAAGACCTTCGCCTACCAGAAGCCCGGACAGGACAGCCAGCGCCCGTTCTTGCTCGAAAACGCGGTGCGGTCGGCAGTGCGTCTGGCCGGGTTCGAACTCAAGGGCGTCGAGATGGTGGTCGATCTGCCCCAGGACACCCATGTGCTGGGCGACGAGCCGGCCATCATCGGCGTGTTGATCAACCTGATGAGCAATGCCGCAAAAGCGGTGCACGCGGCCAAGCGTGAGTTTCCCAAGATCGTGGTGACGGTTGCAGCAGTCGGTGAACGGCTGGGGGTGTCGGTGCGCGACAACGGCACAGGCATCGAACCCGACAACCTGAGCCGCGTGTTCGAACCCTTCTTCACCACCCGTGACGTGGGCGCCGGCCTGGGCCTGGGCCTGAGCGTGAGCTACGGCATCGTGCAGCGCCACGGCGGTGTGCTGGCGGTGGAGAGCGAGCCCGGCAGCTGGACCGAGTTCACCTTTGATTTGCCGAGGCCCGCATGACATCCGCTGAGTCCGGTGCAACGCACGGCGCCCTTGGCGCCCATGCGATCCTGATGGTGGACGACGAGCCGCAGGCCTGCAAATGGTTTGCGCGCCTGTATGGCGACGAGTTCGTGGTGCTGACGGCGGGTGGTGTGGCCGAGGCGCTGGCCCTGCTGGCGCAACGCAGCCATGAAATTGCGGTGCTGCTGACCGACTACGCCATGCCGCAGCGCGACGGCGTGGCGCTGCTCAGCGAAGCGCGGCAGCTGTATCCCCACATCTCGCGCCTGCTGGTGTCGGCCTATGCCGACAAGGACGTGGCCATGTCGGCGGTCAACCGCGGGCATGTCGAGAAGATCCTGGAGAAGCCGCTGGACGAAGCGCTGACGCGCCAGGCCTTGCGCGAAGCCCTCATGTCGGCCCAGGAGCGGGCGCGTGAGCGCGCTCTGCTGGAGCGCCGCGCGGCCACCCTGCGCGAGACCCTCGGTTTTCTGGCGCACGAGGTCACCACGCCGCTGGCCACGGTGCGCGGCTATCTGTCGGCCATGCGCGACCGCCACCGCGACAACCCCGAGAGCGACAGCGGCTTCGCGCAGATAGAACAGCAGCACCCGGGCGACGTGTTGCAGATGATCGAAGCGGCGCAACGGCGTGCCGAGTACGCGCAGTCGCTGGTGTCGACCTTCGTGCAGACCGCGCGCGACGCCTACCACCCCGACAGCGCACCCAGCCTGCGCGCCAGCGAGCTGGTGCAGGCGGTGCACGACGAATACCCGTTCGACCACGACGAGGCCCGGTGGCTCTCCAGCGACCTGGGGGCCGACTTCGTGCTGCCCGGCCGCCGCGACCTGCTGTACCTGGTGCTCTGCACGCTGGTGAAGAACGCCACCCTGGCCCTTCGCGCCAGCCCGCCCGAACGCCCCGGTGTGTACATCCTGCTCGGCCAGGAAGCCCCCGCGCCCGGGCTGGCGGTGCAACCCGTCATTCACGTGCGCGACAACGGGCCGGGCATTGCGCCCGAAGTGCTCAGTCGCCTCACCTTCGAACCCACCACCACCCGTGCCGACAGCGGCGGCAGCGGCATGGGGCTGCTGTTCTGCCGGCGCGTGATGACCTCGTTGGGAGGGGCCGTCGTGGTGCGTTCCGAAGTCGGGAATGGCGCCACCGTCTCCCTGTATTTCCCGTCTGCCCAATAATCCCGAGAAACCTGTCTGGAGCCTGCGTGAAGCCCGTGAAAATTTTGTATGTCGATGACGAGGCGATGGCGCTGAAGTACTTCGAGCGTCTGGTGAGTCCGATGGCGCCCGTGTTGACCGCGGGGTCCGTGGAAGAGGGCAAGGCGGTGCTGGCGGCGCATGGTGCCGAGATCGCGGTGCTGGTGAGTGACCAGCGCATGCCGGGCGCCTACGGCAACGAGCTGCTGCGCCATGCGCGCGAGTACTACCCCGGCATCGTGCGCATGTTGACCACCGCGTATTCGGAAATCGGGGACGCCATCGAAGCCATCAACACCGGCGAGATCTACCGCTACATCAACAAGCCCTGGGAGCTGGAAAGCCTGCGCGCCGATCTGAAGAACGCGCTGGAACTGGCCGAGTTGCGCAGCGAACGCGACGAGCTGATGCGCGACAAGCTGCTGGCGCAACAAAGCCAGCTGCTGGCCAACCGGCTGGCCGGCTTGCTGATGCTGAGCGCTGCGGTGCACAGCGACGGGCACGAGCAGGCGGTGTACCGCTTTGCCCAGGCCGCGCTCGCGGCGGGCTGCAGCGCACCCACCGTGGACTGGCATCGCTGGGACCACGCCGACCTGATGCAGGCCGAGGCGCAGCGCGGCGCGGCCATTGCCGGCCATCTGCGCCACTGGTTGCGCGAGTTCGGGCCGCAACGCGACGGCGCCGGTGCCCTGGCGGTGCTGGCGCAGGCGCTGGGTGCCGAGCTGCAAGGCGACCGGGTGCGCATCGCCGACGGCACCGAGCTCAGCGCGCTGCTGAGCGCGCCCGCTGGCGAAGCACCCACCGCAGGCCAGTGCGCCTGGCTGGCCTGGCTGCTCTGGCAGGGCGGGCTGGTGCAGGTGGACGCGCTTGACGGGGGCTGGATGGTGCACGCCAACGCCGCCGCGCCACTGCGCAGCGACTGGCTGGCCGATGCCATCGAGCGCCTGTCCCAGGCGGCGGGTTGATCGGTCTCTTCCAGGCTGATTGAGGCGGCCCGGCGCAAGCGGACGTAAGCCGGGGCACTTTTTGGCGGCCCAGCGCTCACAATAGAGTCGCAACGGGCTGCAATTGGTCTGCAGGGGCAAACCGCCCACGATCCGCGCGCAACAGGGGACCCACATGAACAACGCCAAAGCCGATTCCACCGTCATCACCTCCCACACCACCGCGGCGCCTGCCCGCTGGCGCAGCCTGACCACCGGGCTGCTGGCCGCGGGCGCACTGGCCCTGGCCGGCTGCGGCTCGGTCGGGGGCGGCGTGGGGGTGGGCATTCCGATCGGCCCGTTCTCCATCGGCGTGGGCCTGGGCACCGGTGGCGTGAGCGCGGGCGTGAGCACCGGCGTCGGCCCGGTGGGCGTGGGGGTCGGCGTGAACCAGAACGGCCAGGTCAGTGCCGGCGCCGGCGTGGGTGTGAGCACGGGGGTGGGCAACAGCAACGCGCGCGTCGGTGTGGGCGTGGGCACCAGCACCGTGATCCACGATCCCGACAAGCGCAACTGACCGCACGCTTGCCCCCGAAGCCTTCCTCGGGAGCACGCAAAAAAGCCCACCCGGCGCGAGCCGGGTGGGCTTTTTGTTGGCTGGCCGGTTTACTTCAGCGTGATGGTCACGTCGATGTTGCCGCGCGTGGCGTTGGAGTACGGGCAGACCTTGTGGGCGGTGTCCACCAGGTCTTGCGCCACGGCGCGGTCCACACCCGGCAGGCTCACGGCCAGGCGCGCGGCGATGCCGAAACCGGCCGGGATCGGGCCGATGTCCACTTCGGCGTCGATGGACGCGTCGGCGGGCACGGCAACCTTCTTCATGCCGGCAACGTGCTTGAGCGCGCCCATGAAGCAGGCGGAGTAACCGGCGGCGAACAGCTGCTCGGGGTTGGTGGCGTTGCCGGCGCCGCCCATGGCCTTGGGTGGGGACAGCTTCACGTCGAGCAGACCGTCGTCGGTGCGCGACGTGCCTTCACGGCCACCGGTGGTGTGGGCGCGGGCGGTGTAGAGAACTTTGTCGAGGGAGGTGGTCATGGCATGGCTCCTGGGGTTGTTCGCTTGCGGGAAGCGGGGGGTGAAAACGGGATGGTGAAGGGACGGGTGAACGGGATCGGTTGAAGGGCTCAGGCGGAGAGGCGGTCGCGCAGGGCTTGCACCTGCCGGGTCAGCGCCATCACCTCGGCCACGTCGCATTGCGTGGCCTGCAGCACGCAGCCGGGGATGCGGGCGGCGCGGGTCTTGAGGCGGCGGCCGGCGGCCGTCAGGCGGATCAGCACACGGCGTTCGTCCTGCACATCGCGCAGGCGCGCCACCAGCTCGGCGCCCTCCAGCCGCTTGAGCAGCGGGGTGAGGGTGCCGGAATCGAGGAACAGGCGCTCGCCGAGTTCGGACACGGTGACGCCATCACGCTCCCACAGCACCAGCATGGCCAGGTACTGCGGGTAGGTCAGGCCGAGCTCTTCCAGCAGCGGCTTGTACAGCTTGGTCATGGCCAGCGAAGCCGAGTACAGCGCGAAACACAGCTGGTGGTCGAGCTGCAGGGCCTGGTCGCTGGAGAGGCGCGGGGTGTTCATGGAGATGAACTGTAGGCGCCATTTAAATTGCACGCAATTGAATTGCGAACAACCATGAGCGCGGCGGGGTTGTCATGGCCACGTCTTGACGGCCCGCCTGGTTACCGTGCACGCCGCGGTGTTCAGGCCATCAGCGGCTGGCCCTGCATCTCTTCGATCTGCTCCACCAGCATGTCGACCTGGCCCTGCCAGTAGTCGCGGCTGCCGAACCAGGGGAAGTTGATCGGGAACGCCGGGTCGTCCCAGCGCCGCGCCACCCACGCGCTGTAGTGGATCAGGCGCAGCGTGCGCAGCGGTTCGATCAGCGCAAGCTCGCGCCGGTCGAAGGGGCGGAACTGTTCGTAGCCGTCGACCAGCGCGCCTAGCTGCTGCATCTGCTGGCGCCGGTCGCCGCTGAGCAGCATCCAGAGGTCCTGCACGGCAGGGCCGGAGCGGGCGTCGTCCAGGTCCACGAAGTGCGGGCCGGCGTCGGGCTGGCCCTCGGGGGTCCAGAGGATGTTGCCGGGGTGGCAGTCGCCGTGCAGGCGCAGGCGCTGGATGCCGTCCGGGTCGGGCGCGGTGCCGGCCTTGAGCACCGGGTGGGCCTCGATCAGTGCCAGGGCCTCTTCGAGCGCAGCCGCCCAGGCGGTGCGCACCTCGGGGGCGATGGCGGCGTGCTCCATCAACCAGTCGCGTGGCTCGTGGGCGAAGCCGGCGGCGTCCAGGGCAGGGCGGTGCACAAAGGGCCGGGCCGTGCCCACGGTGTGGATGCGGGCGAGAAAACGGCCGATCCATTCCAGCACCTCGAAGTTGTCGAGCTCGGGCCGGCGCCCGCCGCGCCGCGGGCTGACCGCGAAGCTGAAGCCGCCGAAGTGGTGCAAGGTCTCGCCGTTCACCCGCAGCGGCGGCACGGCCGGAATCTCGGCCGCCGCCAGTTCTTCGGCGAAGGCATGTTCTTCCAGGATCTGCGCATCGCTCCAGCGGCCCGGCCGGTAGAACTTGGCCACCACCTGGTCCACGCCGTTCTGGGGCGATTCGAGGTGGATCTGGTACACGCGGTTTTCGAAGCTGTTGAGCGCGCTCAGGCGGCCATCGCCCCACAGGCCGATGTGGGCCAGCGCGTCCTGCACCACGTCTGGGGTGAGGGCGCTGTAGGGGTGCGTGCTGTGGTGTTCGGAAGTCATGCACGATTGTCGTCGTTCGCCCTGCGGCAGGCGCTCACCTATGATCGGTGCATGGTCAAACACAAGGCGAATGCGCGTCCCGCGCCCACGCTGCAGGAACAATTGCCCGAGCTGCGGCCGGGCCAGTCGGTGGCACTGCTGCAGGAGCTGCACATCCTCACGCGCGAGGGCAAGCTCAATCAGGACACCCGGCGCAAACTCAAGCAGGTCTACCACCTGGTGCAGTTCATCGAGCCGCTGCTGGCCGAGGTGCTGGCCGCGCGCGGCGACGTGACGCTGGCCGACCACGGTGCCGGCAAGTCCTACCTCGGCTTCATCCTCTACGACCTGTTCTTCAAGGACAAGCCGGTGGGCCGCGTGACCGGTGTGGAAACGCGCGCCGAGTTGGTGGACAAGTCGCAGGCGCTGGCGCACAAGCTCGGCTTCGAGCGCATGGACTTCCTGGCCACCACGGTGCAGCAGGCGCTCACGCACCCCGCGCTGCCGGCCAGCATCGACGTGGTGACCGCGCTGCACGCCTGCGACACCGCCACCGACGACGCGATCCAGTTCGGCCTGGCCAAGCAGGCGCGTCACATGGTGCTGGTGCCGTGTTGCCAGGCCGAGGTGGCCGGTGTGATGCGCCAGCACAAGGCGCTGAGCCTGTCGCGCACGCCGCTGGCCGAACTCTGGCGGCACCCGCTGCACACGCGCGAATTCGGCAGCCAGATCACCAACGTGCTGCGTTGCCTGCAGCTGGAAGCACATGGTTACAGCGTGACGGTGACCGAGCTGGTGGGCTGGGAGCATTCCATGAAAAACGAGCTGATCCTGGCCCGTAGAATGGACCAGGATCGCCATGGCGCCCGGGACCGGGCCCGGCAGCGGCTGCAGGAAGTGCTCGAAGAGCTCCATCTGCAAGCACTGTTGCCGCGTTTCATGGCCTGATTCTTTTTGTCGGGATGGCGGCATGCCTTGCCGCCTTCTTGCCCCGTTTGCCGCCGGTGCCGCCAGCCCAGCGTTGGCGGCACCGGCCGGCCTGATGGCCCCGGTGGTGTTGTGCGCGCCGCGGAATGCCGCCGATTCAGGCCACCATCCAGGAGTCTTCGCCCATGGTCACCGACTACAGTTTCCTGCTCCAGTCCATTGCATGGCCCCTGGTCATGCTGGTGGCCTGGTTCGTCGCCGAGCGCGCGCACCAGGCCTGGCACATGCCACGCGTCACCAGTTATGTGGCGGTCGGCTTGTTGGGCGGCCTGATCAACCTGCCGGGCCTCACCACCGACGTGCCCGGCCTGCCGTTCCTGGCCAACGTGGCGCTGTCGCTGGTGCTGTTCGAACTCGGTTACCGCATCAACCTGCGCTGGTTCCGCCACAACCCCTGGGTGCTGGTGCTGGGTGTGGTGGAGTCCATCATCACCTTCGGCGTCATCTACTGGGTCAGCGGCTGGTTCAACCTCACCACCGACATGCGCCTGATCATCGCCGCGTTGTCCATCTCGGCCTCGCCCGCGGGCATCGTGCGTGTGGCCAACGAGCTGCGCAGCGCCGGCCAGGTGACCGAGCGCGTGCTGCACCTGTGCGCCATCAACTGCATGGTGTCCGTGCTCGCGCTCAAGCTGGTGGTGGGTTACTGGTACCTCAACACCTCGGGCGACCTGGTGATGGCGGCCTTCGGCAGCATCCACCAGGTGGGCACTTCGGTGGCAGTGGGCGCGCTGCTGGGTGTGGCTGTGCCCTGGCTGCTGCGCCAACACAACACGCACGAGCGCGGCGTCACCGTGGTGTTTGCACTGGCCGTGCTGCTGCTGACCACCGCGGCCTACGGCCTCAAGCTTTCGCCGCTGCTGGCTGCGCTGACCTTCGGCATCGTGGCGCGTGAGCGCCGCGTGCACCTGACCAACGCGCAGCGCGACTTCGGCACCGTTGGCGACCTGCTGTCGATCTTCCTGTTCGTCTACATCGCGTCGCTGCTCAACTGGGCCGATGTCGGCACCGGCATGCTGATCGGCCTGCTGCTGATCCTGGCGCGCACCGCATCCAAGGTGGGCTGTAACCTGGTGGCCGCGCGGCTCTCGGGCATCACCGAGCGCAAGGGCCTGCTGACCGGGCTGGCACTCACGCCCATGTCGGCCTTTGCCATCCTGCTGATCGAGCAGAGCCGGCTGTACGGCTTTGCGCCCGCGCTGGAGGTGCTCTCGGTGATGGCCGGGATGATGCTGCTGCAGGAGTTGCTGGGCCCGGTGGTCACGCAGCGCGCGCTGCTGGCGGCCCACGAAACCCATGTGACGAAAGAGTAGGAGCCCTCATGCCACTCGAGACATTCAAATCCTCCGACTCGCTGACCATGGGCGTCGAGCTGGAACTGCAGCTCGTCAACACCTACGACCTGGACCTCTCCAGCAGCGCCAACGACCTGCTCGAACTGCTGCGCCGCAAACCCTTTCCGGGCGTGGTCACGCCCGAAATGACGCAGAGCATGATCGAGATCGCGACCGACGTGCAGCGCGAACACGGCCCGCTGCTGGCCCAGCTGCAGCAGATCCGCGACACGCTGGTGGCGGCCGGCGACCGGCTCAACATCGAACTGGCCGGCGGTGGCACGCACCCGTTCCAGCGCTGGTTCGAGCAGCGCATCTTCTCCAAGCCGCGCTTCCAGGAGCTCTCCGGCCTGTATGGCTACCTGGCCAAGCAGTTCACCGTGTTCGGGCAACACGTGCACATCGGCTGCTCGAACGCGGACGAGGCGCTGTTCCTGCTGCACTCGCTCAACCGCTACGTGCCGCACTTCATCGCGCTCTCGGCCTCGTCGCCGTTCTCGCAGGGCGTGGACACGCTGTTCGACTCGGCGCGCCTGAACTCGGTGTTTGCCTTCCCGCTCAGCGGGCGTGCGCCCTTCACCCTGAGCTGGGACGAGTTCGCCAACGTCTACTTCACCAAGATGGAGAGCACCGGCGTGGTCAAGTCCATGAAGGACTTCTACTGGGACATCCGGCCCAAGCCCGAATACGGCACCATCGAACTGCGCGTCTGCGACACACCGCTGACGGTGGAGCGCGCCGCCGGCCTGGCCTGCTACCTGCAGGCGCTGTGCCGCCACCTGCTGGAGCGGCGCGAGCTGCCACCCGAAGAAGACGACTACCTCGTCTACACCTACAACCGGTTCCAGGCCTGCCGCTTCGGCCTCGACGGCATGATGGTCAACCCCAAGACGCGTGAGCAGATTAGCATCCGCGAAGACGTGCTGGCCACGCTGCGCCAGCTCGTGCCGCACGCCCAGGCACTCAATTCCATGGCGGCGCTCGACGAGATCGAGCGCGCTGCCGGGCGCGTGGGCAACCACGCGACCTACCTGCGCAACCAGTTCAAGGACAGCGGCAGTGTGCAGTCGGTGGTGCGCGCCAGCGTGGAGGCCCTGCGCAGCGGCCCACCGTGACGGAGTTCACGACCCGCGCGTAGGGGGATGGCACACCGTGTCAGGGAAGTTCTGACAACGCGCATGGCGCTGCGCCGACTTAACGTTGAAAAAGGGCGTCTGTACAGTTTGTTTCATCGACGAGCCTTTTGTCACCGACCCATTTCAGCCAGAGGAAGCCGCCATGTCCACCACCGCCACCCGCCTCAATCCCTTCGTCCTGATGCTCGATCCGGAAGCCGTGATCAGCGCCATGGAAACAAGCACCCACCTGCGCAACCTGAACGGCCGCATCTGCCGCCCGCTGGACAAGCCCCTGATCCCGAAGATCTTCGACGCCGCCGCGCGCGAGTTCGACGCCGTGATCGAAGCCGAAGACTTCATCGACACCGGCAGCGAGCTGTACTGCGTGGCCCAGCCGGCACTGCAAGGTGCGGTGCACTGAGCCCGGGTACTTCTTATTTCGCGAACCGTTTGCGCGTGAGCGCCAGCGCGAGCCAGAAAGCGCCCACGGTGTAGGCCAGCAACACACCACCATGCAACCAGGCCTGTGCCGGCCACTGGTCCATGAACAGGGGCCGCACCAGTTCCACCGCATTCGTCAGCGGCAGCCAGTCGGAGATCTGCCGCACCACACCGGGCAATTGCTCACGCGGGAAAAACACCCCTGAGAGAAACATCATGGGCGTGAGGAACAGCGTGAAGTAATAGGTGAAGAAGTCGTAGCCCTGGGCCAGGGCGTTGAACACCAGGGCAATGCACGAGAACGTGATGCCCACCCCGAGCAGCACCGGCCAGGCCAGCAGCAGCTTGGGCGAGTGGCTGATGCCCAGTGCGAGCATCACGCCCAGGATGGCCGTCACCGTGAACAAGGCCTTGAAGCCGGCCCACAGCATCTCGGCCAGCACCACGTCGTCCAGGCTCACCGGCGCGTTCATGATGCCGTCCCAGGTTTTCTGCACGTGCATGCGCGAGAAGGCGGAATACAGCGCCTCGAAGCTGGCCGCGTTCATCGCGCTCATGCAGACGCTGCCGCTGGCCAGGAACAGGATGTAGGGCACGGCCACGCTGCCTTGCGGCGTGCCGATGTTCACCTGCCCGACCAGTGCCCCCATGCCGTAGCCGAAGGCCACCAGCCACATCAGCGGCTCGGCGATGTTGCCGACCAGGCTGGGCAGGGCCAGCTTGCGCCAGACCAGCAGGTTGCGCAGGAAGACGGGCCACCAGCGCATGGACAGGCGTGGTGGCGCAAAGTGCGAGGGTGGGCGGGGTGTGGTGGTGATCGTTGTCGTCATGGTCTAGCCGTCCTCGCGGATCTGTCGGCCGGTGAGTTTCAGGAACAGGTCTTCCAGGTTGGCCGGGCGGTGCAGGGTGCGCAGGTGGTGGTGTTCGCTCAGGGCCGCAAGCAGTGGCATGGCCTGTGCGGTGTAGAAGAACACGGTCTCGCCGCTCACTTCCACGCGCGCGGCCAGGCCACGCAGCGCGGCGTGCTCTTCGGCATGTGCCAGCGCCAGCGCGCCTTGGCCGTAGACCTCCACCACGTCGGGCTCCAGGTGTTGGGCGATCAGGTCGCGCGGTTTGCCTTCGGCGATCTTGCGGCCGTGGTCCAGCACCAGCAGGCGTGTGCACAGGCGCTCGGCCTCGTCCATGAAGTGGGTGGTCAGCAGGATGCTCTTGCCTTGTTGCAGCAGCATCTGCAGGCGTTCCCACATCAGGTGGCGCGCCTGCGGGTCGAGGCCGGTGGTGGGTTCGTCGAGCAGCAGCAGGCGCGGGTTGTTGACCAGCGCACGCGCCAGCGACAGGCGCCGCTTCATGCCACCCGAGAGCTCGCCTGGTTTGGCGTGCGCCTTGTGCGCGAGCGAGGCAAAGTCCAGCAGCTGCGGCACGCGCTCGCGCACCGTGGCCGAGGGCAGGCCGAAGTAACGGCCGTACACCAGCAGGTTCTCGGCGCAATCGAAGTCGGGGTCGAGCGTGTCCATCTGGCTCACCACGCCCAGTTGCGCCTTGATCGCCAGCGCGTCGCGCGGCATGCCCAGGCCGAAGGCGGTGATGCTGCCGGCGTCGGGCGCGGTCAGGCCCAGGCACATGCGGATGGTGGTGGTCTTGCCCGCGCCGTTGGGCCCGATCACGCCCAGGCATTCACCGGGGCCGATGGCGAAACTGAGGTCGTCCACCACGGTGCTGTCGCCGTAGCGTTTGACCAGGTGCCGGCATTCGAACAGGGCGTCTTTCATGTGCCGGCATTGTGCCCGCGGACCAGGGGCGCGTCCGAGGTGCCCCCCTACAATGCGGGGCTGCCCGCCCGGGCCTGTCTCTCTTGCCCCGATCGATCTGCCATGTCTCTCTTTGTCGCTCTGCAACATGTTTTCCCGAAGCGCGCGCTCACCGAGTTCGCTGGCTGGGTCGCCAATGGCCGTTGGGGGAGCATCACGCAGTGGATCATCCGCCGCTTCATCCGCAAGTACGGCGTCAACATGGCCGAGGCGGCGAACCCGGACCCGAAGGCCTACGGTTCGTTCAACGAGTTCTTCACGCGAGCCCTGCGCGACGGCGCCCGGCCGCTGGCCGACGCGGCCTTCGTCTGCCCGGTGGACGGCGCCATCAGCCAGTTCGGCAGCATCGCGCGTGACCAGATCTACCAGGCCAAGGGCCACACCTACAGCACACGCGCCCTGGTCGGTGGTGACGCCGAACTTGCTGCCTTGTTCGACGACGGCGCCTTCGCCACCATCTACCTCAGCCCCAAGGACTACCACCGCATCCACATGCCGGCGGCCGCCACGCTGCGCCGCATGATCCATGTGCCGGGCGACCTGTTCTCGGTCAACCCCACCACCGCCCAGGGCGTGCCCGGCCTGTTCGCGCGCAACGAGCGCGTGGTCTGCGTGTTTGACCTGCAGATGGGCGAGATCACGGTGCCGTTCGTGCAGGTGCTGGTGGGCGCGACCATCGTCGGCAGCATGGCGACCAGCTGGCATGGCGTCGTCAACCCGCCGCGCCCGGGCACGGTGCGCGAATGGACCTACGACGACAGCCCGCTGCACCTGCAGCGCGGTGAAGAAATGGGCCGTTTCCTGCTCGGCTCCACCGTGGTGCTGCTGTGGCCGCGCGACACGCTGGCCTTCAACCCCGACTGGGCGCCCGGCAACAGCGTGCGCCTGGGCGAGGCCATGGGCCACACCCTCTGACGTTTTCTTTTCCTCTCCCGGAGTTCCTGCACATGACCACCCTCGGCACCCCCTTGTCTCCCTCGGCCACCCGCGTCATGTTGTTGGGCTCGGGCGAACTCGGCAAAGAGGTGCTGATCGCGCTGCAGCGCCTGGGCGTGGAGACCATCGCGGTCGACCGGTACGAGAACGCGCCCGGCCAGCAGGTGGCGCACCACGCGCGTACCATCACCATGAGCGACCCGGCGCAGCTCAAGGCGCTGATCGAGGCCGAGCGCCCGCACCTGGTGGTGCCCGAGATCGAAGCCATTGCCACGCCCATGCTGCAGGAGCTGGAAGCGGCCGGCGTGGTGCGTGTGATCCCCACCGCGCGCGCCGCGCGCCTGACCATGGACCGCGAAGGCATCCGCCGCCTCGCGGCCGAAACGCTGGGCCTGCCCACCAGCCCCTACAAATTCTGCGACTCGCTGGACGAGCTGCAGGCGGCCATCGACGCCGGCATCGGCTACCCCTGCATCGTCAAGCCGGTGATGAGCAGCAGCGGCAAGGGCCAGAGCAAGATCGACGGCCCGGCCGACGTGCAGAAGGCCTGGGACTACGCCATGTCGGGCGGGCGCGTCGGCCCGGGCCGCATCATCGTTGAAGGCTTCATCGCCTTCGACTACGAGATCACCCAGCTCACCGTGCGCGCACGCGGCGCCAACGGCGACATCGAAACCCACTTCTGCGACCCCATCGGCCACGTGCAGGTGAGCGGCGACTACGTGGAGAGCTGGCAACCGCATCCCATGACGCCGAAGGCGCTGGCCGAGTCGCGCCGCGTCGCCAAGGCCGTCACCGACAACCTCGGTGGCCTGGGCCTGTTTGGTGTGGAGCTGTTCGTCAAGGGCGACCAGGTCTGGTTCAGCGAGGTTAGCCCGCGCCCGCACGACACCGGCATGGTGACCATGATCACCCAGTGGCAGAACGAGTTCGAACTGCACGCCCGCGCCATCCTGGGCCTGCCGGTGTCCACCGCGCTCAAGAGCCCGGGCGCCAGCGCCGTGATCTACGGTGCTGTGGACGCCACCGGCATCGTGTTCGACGGCGTGGACGAGGCGCTGCAGGTGCCGCAGACAGAACTGCGCCTGTTCGGCAAGCCCGAGAGCTTCACCAAGCGCCGAATGGGCGTGGCGCTGGCCTTTGATGCCGACGTCGAAAAGGCCCGCAGCCAGGCCAAGCTGGCGGCGTCTAAGGTGCGGCCGCGCGCCGCTTGACGTTTTTTTGAATCCAGCTGAATCCAGAACCCCGGTTCGTGCGTAGTGGAAGCAGTAGCGCCTTTTTTGCGCCGCTGCCCACAACCCCAACTCGAGGAGTTTTGCCATGCTGTTCAAATCCACCCTGGCCGCTGCCGCGGCACTCGCCCTGACCGCCTGTGCCTCCCACATGGGCACCGGCCCGTCTGCCGCCGTGTATTCGCAAGCCGGCCTGCCCGACGCGGTGAAGGTGCCTGCCGGCCACAAGGTGGCCTGGGAAACCGTTGGCGTCGGCCAGATCACCTACGAGTGCAAGGTCAAGGCCAACATGCCCGGCCAGCACGAATGGGTGTTCGGCGGCCCCGACGCCAGGCTGCTGGACCGCAGCGGCAAGCAGGTCGGCAAGTACTACGGCCCGCCCGCCACCTGGGAAGCCATGGACGGCTCCAGGTTCACCGCCACCCAGATCGCGGTGGCCCCGAACGGCGACGCCAACATCCCGCTGCAACTGGTGAAGGCCAACCCCGCGATGGGCATGGGCGCGCTCAACGGCGTCACCTACACCCAGCGCGTGGCCACCCAGGGCGGCATCGCCCCGCGCACGGCTTGCGGTGCTGCGAACGTGGGCGCGCGGCAGGTGGTGCAGTACCAGGCCGACTACATCTTCTACAAGGCGTCTTGAGCTGATGGCGCGGGCCGGTGGGGGTGACCCGCTGTGCGCGTGCCGAGATCGGCGACGTCGCCCGGCGTGAACAACCAGCCTGGCCCTTGCGACTGGGTGCGCCGCCAGGCCAGGGTGCCGAACGGCCCCGCTGAACCGGACGTTACTGGAACGCCACCTCGGCAAAACTGCGCAGCTTGCGGCTGTGCAGCTGGTCAGGTCCGCCTGCGCGCAGGATGTCGACCGCGCGGATGCCGATGCGCAGGTGCTGGTCGACGCGCTCGCGGTAGAAGTGGTTGGCCATGCCGGGCAGCTTGATCTCGCCGTGCAGCGGCTTGTCGCTCACGCACAGCAGGGTGCCGTAGGGCACGCGGAAGCGGAAGCCGTTGGCCGCGATGGTGGCGCTTTCCATGTCGAGCGCGACCGCGCGCGATTGTGAGAAGCGGCGCTGCGGCATGTTGTCGGGCAGCAGTTCCCAGTTGCGGTTGTCGGTGCTGGCCACCGTGCCGGTGCGCATGATGCGTTTGAGTTCGGCCGGCGGCACGCCGGTCACGTCGGCCACGGCGGCTTCCAGCGCGAGCTGGATTTCGGCCAGCGCCGGGATCGGAACCCACAGCGGCAGTTCTTCGTCGAGCACGTGGTCTTCGCGCACGTAGGCGTGCGCCAGCACGTAGTCGCCCAGCTGCTGGCTGGTGCGCAGGCCGGCACAGTGGCCGAGCATGAGCCAGGCGTGCGGGCGCAGCACGGCGATGTGGTCGGTGATGGTCTTGGCGTTGGCCGGGCCGACGCCGATGTTGACCATGGTGATGCCGGTGCGGTCTTCGCGGATCAGGTGGTAGCCCGGCATCTGCGGCAGGCGCGGCGGCGCGTTGCCCAGCTCGTCACCGGCCTCGGCCGCCAGGCCGGTGCGGCGCATCACCACGTTGCCGGGTTCGACGAAGGCGATGTACTCGCTTTGCGGATTGGCCATCTCGGCATGGCCGAGCTTGATGAACTCGTCGATGTAGAACTGGTAGTTGGTGAACAGCACGAAGTTCTGGAACCATTCGGGCGCGGTGCCGGTGTAGTGGCGCAGGCGCTGCAGCGAGTAGTCGACCCGCGGCGCGGTGAACAGCGAGAGCGGATGCGACTCGCCCGGCCTGGGCTCGTGCGTGCCGTTGGCGATGCCGTCGTCCATCGCGGTGAGGTCGGGCAGGTCGAACACGTCGCGCATGGTGGCGCGGCGCACCACGTCCATGCTGCCTTCCACGTGGTCGTGTTCGGCGAAAGAGAAATGGATCGGGATCGGCTGCGTGCTCGTGCCCACCTCCAGCTCGCCGCCATGGTTGGCCAGCAGCAGGCGGAACTGTTCCTGGTAGTAGTCGCTGTACAGGTCGGGGCGGGTGAGGGTGGTCTCGAAGCGACCGGGGCCGGCCACGAAGCCGTAGCTCAGGCGGCTCAGCGGCTGGCCGACGGTGTTCTGGCGCAGTACGCTGTGGGTGTGCAGGCGCACGTAGGGGTAACACGCGCGCACGTGGGTCTGGGTGAAGTCGCCGCCGTTCACGAATTCCCGCATGCTCTGGCGCAGGAACTCCACGTTGTCGTGGTAAATCCGTTGCACCTGGGCCAAGGCTTCGGCGGGGTCCTTGAAAACGAGCGGGGCGGTGAAGGCGGGGGTTTTTTGCATGCGCTATTGTGGCGCGCCGGTGCCCCGCACCTCCAAGACCCCACGAGGAACACCATGCCGCCCATCCACCCGCCCGAACTGGCCTCTGCCGCCGCCACCCTGGCTGCCGCCCTGGGGTGCGGTTTGCTGATCGGGGTGGAGCGCGAGCGCAGCAAGGGCGACGGCCCGGCGCGCGCGTTTGCCGGGCTGCGCACCTTTGCGCTGGTGTGCGTGAGCGGGGCGGCCGCGGCGCTTCTGCAGCACATGGGACTGGTGCTGATCGGCGCGGCCTTCGTGGCGGCGCTCGGGGTGGTGGCCTACGCGCGCGACCGCTCCGAAGACCCGGGCGCCACCACCGAAGTGGCCCTGCTGCTGACGTACCTGATCGGCGTGGTGTGCGTCTGGCAATTGCCGCTGGCCGCCGCCATGGCGGCAGCGCTCACGGCCCTGCTGGCCGCGCGCGAGCGGCTGCACCGATTCGTGAACGAGTGGCTGCGCCCGGCGGAGATCCGCGATGGCATCTTGCTGGCCGCGCTGGTGCTGGTGGCGCTGCCGCTGATGCCGAATCGGCCCTTGTGGGGGCCGGTGCTGAACCCGGCCACCATCACGCAACTGCTGGCGCTGCTGCTGGCGGTGCAGTCGCTGGCCCACCTGTGCCGCCGGCTGCTGCATGCGCGCCAGGCGGTGGCGTTCTCGGCTTTTGCTTCCGGGTTCGTGTCGAGCACCGCGACCATCGCCACGCTCGGCATGAGCGCGCGGCGAAACAGCAGCGAAGCCCGCCTGATGGCGGGCGGCGGCCTGTTGTCGTGCGTGGCCACGCTGCTGCAGATGTTGCTGGTGGCCGCGGCGGTGCGCCCGGCCTGGCTGTCCACCCTGTGGCTGCCGGCGCTGGCGGGCGGGTGCGTGGCCGTGGTGTGGGGCGTGTGGCTGGTGCGCGGCGCTCCCGTGGGGGTGGGTGGTGCGCTGGGTTCTTCACCGCACACCGAAGGCCTGGGCGCCGCGCAGGGCGACCGGATGTTCAGCCTCCGGGGTGCCATGGCAATCGCCGCCTTGCTGGCCGGCATCCAGGTGCTGGTGCATGCGCTGGACCTCTGGCTGGGGCAGGCCGGGGTGCTGGCCGGCACGCTGCTGGCGTCGCTCGTGGATCTGCACTCGGCGCTGGCCGCGGTCTTCGTGTCCAGCGAACCGCCGCAGGCGGGCGTGCCATGGGCCTTGATGCTGGCGCTGGGCGTGCATGCCCTGAGCAAGAGCGTCACGGCCGCCTTGAGCGGCGGTGTGCGCTACGCGGCGTGGCTGGTGCCCGGGCTGCTGGTGCACACCGGCTTGTGCATGGCCCTGCTGGCGGTGTGAGGACGCTTCAGCTCAGGCCTTGACCGGCTCGCGCATGGTCACGAATTCCTCGGCCGCCGTGGGGTGGATGCCGATGGTGCTGTCGAACACCGCCTTGGTGGCACCGGCTTTCAGCGCCACCGCAAAGCCCTGCACGATCTCGCCCGCTTCGGCGCCCACCATGTGCAGGCCCACCACGCGGTCGCTCCTGTTGTCCACCACCAGCTTCATCAACGTGCGCTCGGTGCTGCCCGAGAGGGTGTGCCGCAGCGCCTTGAACTCGCTGCGGAAGATGGTCACGTCGCCGAATTTCTCGCGTGCCGCTGCCTCGCCATAACCCACCGTGCCGATGCTCGGGTGGGTGAAGACGGCGGTGGGGATGAACTCGTAGGCCATGCTGCGCGGCGCCTTGCCGGCGGCCGGGCCGAACAGCTGGTCCACCACCACCATGGCCTCGCCGAGCGCCACCGGCGTGAGCTGCACACGGCTGGTGACGTCGCCCACCGCGAAGATGGACGGCACATTGGTCTGGTAGCGCTCGTCCACCACGATCTGGCCGCCCTTGCCCTGCACCACACCCGCCGCCTCCAGCCCCAGGCCCTTGACCAGGGGCACGCGGCCGGTGGCGTAGAGCACCGCGTCGGCCAGCAGCGTGCTGCCGTCCTTCAGCGTCACGCGCAGGCCGTCGCCGGTCTTGTGGATGGCGGCCACGTCGGTGCCCAGCCGCAGGTCCACCCCGGCCTTGGCCATTTCATTGGCGGCGAAGTGGCGCACCTCGTCGTCGAAACCGCGCAGCACCTGTTCGCCGCGGTAGAGCTGCGTCACCTGCGCACCCAGGCCGTTGAAGATCGACGCGAACTCGCAGGCGATGTAGCCGCCGCCCACCACCAGCAGGCGTTGCGGGAACGGTTCGAGGTCGAAGATGGCGTTGGAGTCGATCACGTGCTCACGGCCTTCGATGTCGGGCACGTGGGGCGTGCCGCCGGTGGCAATGAGGATGTGCCTGGCGGTGAAGCGCTGCTCGGCTGGCTCGCCGTTCACCTTCAGCGCCACCGCCTGCGGGCCGTCGATGCGGGCGAAAGCGTCGAACACGGTCACGCCCGAGCCGGTCAGCAGGTTGCCGTAGATGCCGTTGAGGCGGGCGATCTCTTTTGCCCGGTTGGCCTTGAGCGTGGCCCAGTTGAGCACCGGCGCCTCGCCTTCCCAGCCGTAGCCGTGCGATTCCTCGAAGGCTTCGGCGTAGTGCGCGGCATAGCTGTAGAGCTTCTTGGGGATGCAACCCACGTTGACGCAGGTGCCGCCCAGGCCGCTGTTGCCCAGCCGCTCGGCCAGCGCGACACGCGCACCGCGTTGCGCGGCCATGCGCGCGGCGCGCACGCCGCCGCTGCCGCCGCCGATGACGAAGAGGTCGAAGTCGAAAGTGGACGTCAAGGTCGAAGTGGCGTTGCTCATGTTGTGGTGTTTCTGGGCTCGAAGCCCTTGAGTTCCTGGCGGATGAAATCGATGAAGGCCCGCGTGCGCGCGGGCAGCAGGCGGGCGTGGGGGTAGACCACGTGAATCGGGCGCGGGGCGTCCTCGAAGTCCTCCAGCACCGTCTGCAACTCGCCGCTGAGCAGCAAGGGTGCGACCTGGTACGAGAGGAACTGGCCGAAACCCGCGCCCGCGGCGCAGGCCTGTACGGCCGGCGCAATGTGATTGAACTCCAGGTTGCCACGGACGCTGAGTTTGAAGGTCTTGTTGCCCTCGCGGAAGAGGCCCCAGCCGGGCGCATGGTCCACCAGCCGCACGCAGTTCGCCTGGAGCAATTCGTTCGGGTGCTGCGGCCGGCCGTGTTCGCGCAGGTAGGCCGGTGTGGCCACGACCACGCGGCGGATCTCGCCCAGCGGCAGCGCGACCAGACTGGAGTCTTCCAGCGCGGCGATGCGGATGCCCACGTCCACGCCTTCTTCCACCAGGTTCACCACCCGGTCCAGCAGCAGCACGCGGCACTGAAGCTGTGGGTGCTTCTGCACGAAGCGCGTGACGATGGGTGCCACATGCATCTGGCCGAACAGCACCGGGGCGGTGAGGGTCAGCTGGCCGGCGGGTTCGGTGGTGTTGTCCTTCAGTGCGGCCTCGGCGTCGTCCACCGCGGCCAGCAACTGGCGGCAGCTCTCCAGGTGGCGGCGGCCCTCTTCGGTGAGCGAGATGCGGCGCGTGGTGCGGTTGAACAGGCGCACCCCCAGCGCGGCTTCATAGGCCGCCAGCGAACGCACCACCGCAGGGAGGGAGCTGCCCATGGCCCAGGCCGCCGCCGTCAGGCTGCCGGCGTCGGCAATCTGCACGAAGGTGGCCATGGCGCGCAATTTGTCCATGCGGCATTAAACCGATTTGTGGATCAGTCCTGTGCCTGCAGGGGTATTTGTGAATCGGATGGCAGCAAAGAAGATGGCTGCCTGTAGTTTTAGGAGACTGCCATGTCTGCTTGCATGCCGTTCCATCACGCCCCGCTCCCGCCGCTGGCGTGCGCGCCCGCAACTGCCCGGCCCCTGGTGCGGCCCACGCGCGGGTTGGCAGCATGAGCGGCTTCCACACCGGCGAACGGGCCCTGCAGATGCGCGTGGGCGTGCAGGCGCAAATGGCGCAGATCGGCCCGCGCGTGCTGCGCGATCACATGCCCGACCAGCACCGCGTCTTCTTCGGCCTGTTGCCGTTCCTGCTGGTCGGCAGCGTGGACGCGCAGGGCCAGCCCTGGGCCAGCGTGGTGGCGGGCGCGCCCGGCTTCATCGATTCACCCGACGCCAGGCAACTGCGGGTGCATGCCCACCCGCTGCCACACGACCCGCTGAACCACACGCTGCACGAAGGCGCGCCGCTGGGTCTGCTCGGCATCCAGCCGCACACGCGCCGGCGCAACCGCATGAACGGCACGGCCTCGCTGCTGGCCGACGGCTTCGGCGTGGCCGTGGGCCAGAGCTTTGGCAACTGCCCGCGCTACATCCAGGCGCGCGAACCGGTGTGGACGCCGTCGGCACCGGCCGGCCGGGTGGCTCATGAGGGTGCGGTGCTGGACGAGGCTTCACGCCAGCTGATCCGCGCGGCCGACACCTTCTTCATTGCCACCGCACACCCGTTGAGCGAACGCCCGGACGAGCCCGGCCATGGTGTGGACGTGTCGCACCGCGGCGGCTTGCCGGGCTTCGTGAAGGTGGAGGGCGAACGGCTCACGGTGCCCGACTTTGCGGGCAACCAGTTCTTCAACACGCTCGGCAACATCAACTTGCACCCGCTGGCCGGCCTGCTGTTCATGGACTTCGAGCGCGGCGATCTGTTGTACCTGGCGGCACGCGCCAGCGTGTTGTGGAGCGGCGCCGAACTCGCGTCGTTCGAGGGCGCAGAGCGCCTGCTGCGCCTGGACGTGACGCACGCCAGGCGCGTGCAGGGCGGGCTGCCGTTGCGCTGGGGTGTGGCCGAGCGCTCGCCCGCTCTCGAAGGCACGGGCACCTGGCCGCGCCCCGGGACCGATCAGTAGTGGTACACGCCGCGGCCGGTCTTGCGGCCCAGGTAACCGGCGGCCACCAGTTCCTTCAGCAGCGGGGCGGGGCGGTACTTGCTGTCGTTGAACTCGGCCATGTAGACGTTCATCACGGCCAGGCAGACGTCCAGCCCGATCATGTCGGCCAGCGCCAGCGGGCCGATTGGCTGGTTGGTGCCGAGCTTCATGCCGGCGTCGATGTCGTCTGCCGTGGCCACGCCTTCGGCGAGCACGAAGAAGGCCTCGTTGATCATCGGCACCAGAATGCGGTTGACCACGAAGCCGGGCGCGTTCTTCACCGTGATGGGCGACTTGCCCAGCGCTTCGGACAGCGCCTTCACCGCGTCGTGCGTTTCGTCGCTGGTCTGCAGGCCGCGGATGATCTCCACCAGCGCCATCATCGGCACCGGGTTGAAGAAGTGCATGCCGATGAAACGGTCCGGGCGTTGCGTGGCCGCGGCCAGCTTGGTGATGCTGATCGAGCTGGTGTTGGTGGCCACGATCACCTCGGGCGCGAGCAGGCCGTCGAGCTGCTGCAGGATCTTGACCTTCAGGCCTTCGTTCTCGGTCGCGGCCTCGATCACCAGTTGCGCGCTCTTGAGGTCGTCGTAGTTCGTCGAGCCCTGGATCAGCGCGAGCGCCTGGGCCTTGTCGGCTTCGCTGATCTTCTCTTTCTTGATCAGCCGGTCCAGGCTGCCGGCGACGGTAGCCAGGCCCTTGTCGACCGCGGCCTGCGCGATGTCGACCATCACCACGCGAATGCCGCGTGTGGCGCATGCCTGTGCGATGCCGTTGCCCATGGTGCCCGAGCCGATGATGCCGACGGTGTTGATGCGGTTCATGAAGAAGCTGCTCCTGTTGAGATCGGTAAAAACCCGGCGTCGCCGGTGTGTCTTTCCTAGGCGGTGCTGCCTAACGGGGCGCGAGGCCCTGTGCTAACTTGCCCGCAGATTGTCGCGCACGCCCTGCACGGCGTGGCACACCTCGGAGACTCCATGTTCGACTACATCATCGTGGGCGGCGGATCGGCCGGCTGCGTGCTGGCAGGCCGCCTGAGCGAAGACCCCGCCATCCGCGTGGCCCTGCTCGAAGCCGGCCCGCCCGACAGCAGCGTGCTCATCCACTGCCCCGCCGGCCTGGCCCTGCTGGCGAAGAACGGCCAGGCCAACTGGAGCCTGCAGACCGTGCCCCAGCCCGGCCTGAACGGCCGGCGCGGCCACCAGCCGCGCGGCAAGGTGCTGGGTGGCTCCAGCTCCGTCAACGCCATGATCTATACGCGCGGCCATCCGTCCGACTACGACGCCTGGGCCGCGCTGGGCAATCCCGGCTGGTCGTTCGCCGAGGTGTTGCCGTACTTCAAACGCGCCGAGCACAACCAACGCGGCGCCGATGCGCTGCACGGCCAGGGCGGCCCGCTCAACGTGATGGACCTGCGCAGCCCCAACCCCTTCCTGCCGGCGTTCGTCGAGGCGGGTGTGCAGGCCGGCTACCCGCGCAACCACGACTTCAACGGCCCCGACCAGGAGGGCGTGGGCGCCTACCAGGTCACGCACAAGAACGGCGAGCGCTACAGCGCGGCCAAGGCCTATCTCACGCCGCACCTGGGTCGGCCGAACCTGCAGGTGATCACCCACGCACTCACCACCCGCGTGCTGACCGGGCTCGGCGCCGACGGCACGCCGCGCGCGGTGGGCGTGGAATACCGCGGCGACGGCGGACGCGGCCCGCTGCAGACGCTGCGCTTGAAGGAAGAGGGCGGCGAGGTGGTGTTGAGCGCCGGTGCGTTCGGCTCGCCGCAATTGCTCATGCTCTCCGGCATCGGGCCGGCCGGCCACCTGCGCGAGCACGGCATTGCACCGGTGCACGAGCTGCCCGGCGTCGGGCAGAACCTGCACGACCATGTGGACGTGGTGATCGTGGTCAACGCGCCCCGGGTGAAGGACACGTTTGGTGTGTCGCCGGGTGGCGTGTGGCGCGTGCTGAAGGGCATCTTTGAATGGCGGCGCCAGCGCAGTGGCGTGCTCACCACCAACTTCGCCGAAGCGGGTGGCTTCATCAAGAGTTCACGCGCCGAAACCATTCCCGATTTGCAACTGCACTTCGTGGTCGGCAAGCTGGTGGACCATGGCCGCAAGACGGTGCTGGGCCACGGTTACTCCTGCCATGTGTGCCTGCTGCGGCCGAAGAGCCGCGGCACGTTGCGGCTGGCCGATGCCGATCCACGCAGCGCACCGCTGATCGACCCTGCGTTCCTGCAGGATGCCGACGACACCGCGCGGCTGGTGCGGGGCTTCAAGAAGATGCGTGTGCTGCTGCAGCAGCACGCGCTGGCGCGGCACGGTGGCACGGAGTCGGCATCGTCGGCCGCTGCGCAAAGCGATGCCGAGATCGAGCGCTTCATCCGCGACCACGCCGACACCATCTACCACCCGGTCGGCACCTGCCGCATGGGGCCGGATGGCACACCCGGTGCGATGGACGTGGTGGATGCCCGGCTGCGTGTGCATGGCGTGGCCGGCCTGCGCGTGGTGGATGCGTCCGTCATGCCCAGCGTGGTGGGCGGCAACACCAATGCGCCGGTGATCATGATGGCAGAGAAGGCCGTCGATATGATGCGCGAGGACAGGCAGGGGAACTCCCCCGCGCCGCTTCGCGCCAGCCCCGAGGGGGCAACAGCCGTGGACATGCAGAGCCGGTCCCACGCTGTTTCTGACTAAAACCATCCTCCGACCAAAAAATGATTCTTGAACACGCCGACATCCGCATCGACCCCTCAAACTCCGCGGAGTTTGAAGCCGCCATCGCACGCGGTGCCAGCACCGTGATCGGCAAGGCCAAGGGCTTCAAGGGGTACCAGGTGCAGCGCAGCATCGAGAGCCCGGGCCGTTACCTGCTGCTGATCCAGTGGGAGACGCTGGAGAACCACACCGTGGATTTCCGCGGCTCGGCCGCCTTCGCCGAATGGCGCGCCATCGTCGGCCCGTTCTTCGCACAGCCACCGGTGGTGGAGCACCTGGAGTTGGTGGCGCGGGGCTGAGAAGGTGTGAGCGCACCCGCTCCGGCAGTGGGCGGTTCAGTGCAGCGTTTGGCGAAGCACCACCATTTCTCCGGCGCACGTGCCCGAGTCCAGAGATGCCGTGGAACCGGCTCCGCCGGGCCACAGGCATCGCCCCCTGGGGGGTGACGCCGCAGGCGGCGCGAGGGGGTTACTTTTTCCTCATCAGCGTCGACTTGCCGAACAGGCTTTCGATCAGGTCCACAGCCACCTCCGCGGTGCGGTTGCGCACATCGAGCGCCGGGTTGAGCTCCATCACGTCGAGCGAGGCCAGCCGCCCGGTGTCCGCGATCATCTCCATGCACAGCTGCGCTTCGCGGTAGGTCGGGCCGCCGCGCACCGTGGTGCCCACGCCGGGGGCGATCTCCGGGTCGAGAAAATCGACGTCGAAGCTCACGTGCAGATGGGTGTCGGCGTCCACGCCGAGCAGCGCCTGTTCCATGGTGTGGCGCATGCCCATCTCGTCGATGTAGCGCATGTCGAACACCTCCAGCCCCGCCTGGTGCACCAGGCGCTTCTCGCCCGCGTCCACGCTGCGGATGCCGATCTGGCGCACCATGCCGGCCTCGATGGCGGGCGTGTGGCCGCCGATACCGGTGAGCTGCGCCGGCCCCAGGCCGCACAGCAGGGCCACCGGCATGCCGTGGATGTTGCCGCTGGGCGTGAGCTCGGCGGTGTTGAAGTCGGCATGTGCGTCCAGCCACAACACGCGCAGCTTCTGGCCCGTGGCGCGGCAGTGGCGCGCCACCGCGCTGATCGAACCCAGGCCCAGGCAGTGGTCGCCGCCGAGCACGATGGGCAGGTGGCCCGATGCGAGTTCGGCGTGCACCGCGTCGTGCAGGGTCTGGTTCCAGGTGGTCACCGCGTCGAGGTGGCGGTAACCGGCGCTGGGTGGCAACCAGGGATTGGCCGGGCCGACCAGGTTGCCCCGGTCCAGCACCTGCAGGCCCTGGCCCTCCAGCACCGTGGCCAGCCCGGCGACGCGCAGCGCCTCGGGACCCATGGACGCCCCGCGGGCACCCGCGCCGATGTCGGTCGGCACGCCGATCAGGCTGATGTGGTTGTGCATCGCTGGATTGTCAGCCAGATGGCTGCGTGGCGCAGCGGTTGTTGCATGCAGCAGGGCCGCGCCATGTGGACGACAATCGTCCGCTCACCCACCGCTTCACACCCTCCGCGACGCAACGCGGTGTGTTCTTCCTCTTCTTCATGCCCGACGTTTCTTCTCCCATCTGGCCACTCTGCGGCCATGACCGACTGGCCCGCAACCCTCTCGGCAGGCTGAGCCCGACCGACGCCTACTGGCGGCTCTGGCTGGAGCGGCCCGAGCTGGCGCTGGTGGAAGAATCCTGCGCCGCCGAACGGGCGCTGCACGCCTCGTTGATGGACACGCCCACACGCGCCGTGGCGCCGGCCGAACTGGCGGCGTTTGAAGACGACGACGCGCGCACCAACCACCGGCTGTTCCTCGGTTTTCGAGACGCGGTGATCGCCGCCGGCTCGCTGGAAGCGGCCTACGCCGGTTTCTTCAAGGCCGGCGCGATCCAGATCCCGCCGCTGTTCCTGGACCTGGTGGTGCAAGCCCTGGTGTGTGAGCTGCTGGACGGTGAGACCGACGCCTGGCAGTGGCGTGCGGCCGAGCTGCTGTTCCGCCGCCAGCGCGTCAGCGTGCAGGAGGGCCGTGTGCTCAGCGGCGACAGCGAGGTGCTGGACCTGCTCAACGAGACTGGTGGCCTGGGCGAGATCGGGCGCGTGCTCCTGCAGGGTGGTGCGGCGCTGCCCGAAACCACCGTCGAGGTGCTGGGCGCCGACAACACCGGGCGTTATCTGCGCAGCCGCACCGGCCAGGGCCGCTTTCATTTCGTGCTGGACCTCACCCATGAAATCCAGAACGAACTGCCGCACGGGCTCACGCTCACCATGACCCGCGCGCAGTCGGGCCTGAAGGCCCTGGCGGCCGTGCTGGAGAAGTGGGTGCGGCACTTCCATGGCGTGGAGGTGAAGATCCAGCCCGAGTCGCGGGTGGAAGATGCATCTTGGCGCTGGCACCTGGGCCTGGACGTGGAATCGAGCGCGCTGCTCAACGACCTGTATGTGGGCAACGAGGTCGACGCCGAACGCCAGCGCCGGCTCATCAGCCTGTTCCGCCTGAGCTTCACCAACCCGCTGGACATGCGTGCCGACGTGCGCGGCAAGCCGGTTTACCTGGGCCTGGCGATGTCGGCCGAGGGCCTGCTCAAACTGAAGCCGCAGAACCTGTTGCTGAACCTGCCGCTCGCCAAACCTGAGTAGCACCCCCTTGCGCCGCTGACGCGGCTTCCCCCTCTGTTGCGCGCCTTCGGCGCTTCGAGGGGGGACGGCAGCTTGGGCCGGCAGAGCCGGACCCGTGCTGCCCCTGGTCTCGGCTACTTCATGCGTTGCGGGTCGCGCTCCGGTGAGGTGACACCGATACGGCTCCTTGTCGCCTTCACATGTTGCGGCGGTACTGCCCGCCCACCTCGAACAGCGCGCTGGTGATCTGGCCGAGCGAGCACACGCGCACCGCGTCCATCAGCACCTCGAACACGTTGCCGTTTTCAATCACCGCCTGCCGCAGGCGTTGCAGCATGGCGGGTGCTTCGGCCGCGTGGCGGGCGTGGAAGTCGGCCAGGCGCTGCAGCTGGTTCTGCTTCTCCTCGTCGGTCGAACGCGCCAGTTCCAGCGTCTCGGGCGTCGGGTCACCGTGCGGGTTGCGGAAGGTGTTCACGCCGACGATGGGGTATTCACCCGTGTGCTTGAGCATCTCGTAGTGCATGGACTCGTCCTGGATCTTGCCGCGCTGGTAGCCGGTCTCCATCGCGCCCAGCACACCGCCGCGCTCGGCGATCTTCTCGAACTCCTGCAGCACCGCTTCTTCCACCAGCTCGGTGAGTTCGTCGATGATGAAGGCACCCTGGTTGGGGTTCTCGTTCTTCGCCAGACCCCACTCGCGGTTGATGATGAGCTGGATCGCCATCGCGCGGCGCACCGAGTCTTCGGTGGGCGTGGTGATGGCCTCGTCGAACGCGTTGGTGTGCAGGCTGTTGCAGTTGTCGTAGATCGCAATCAGCGCCTGCAGCGTGGTGCGGATGTCGTTGAACTGGATCTCCTGCGCGTGCAGTGAGCGGCCGCTGGTCTGCACGTGGTACTTCAGCTTCTGGCTGCGCTCGTTCGCGCCATACCGGTCGCGCAGCGCCACCGCCCAGATGCGGCGCGCCACACGGCCGAGCACGGTGTACTCGGGGTCCATGCCGTTGCTGAAGAAGAAGCTCAGGTTGGGCGCGAAGTCGTCGATGTGCATGCCGCGCGCCAGATACGCTTCCACGAAGGTGAAACCGTTGGACAGCGTGAACGCGAGCTGGCTGATCGGGTTCGCGCCGGCTTCGGCAATGTGGTAACCCGAGATCGACACCGAGTAGAAGTTGCGCACGTCGTGGTGCACGAAGTACTGCGCGATGTCGCCCATCACCTTCAGGCTGAACTCGGTGCTGAAGATGCAGGTGTTCTGGCCCTGGTCTTCCTTCAGGATGTCGGCCTGCACCGTGCCGCGCACATTGGCCAGCACCCATTCGCGGATCTTGGCGGCCTCGGTGTCGGTGGGCTCGCGGCCGTTCTCGGCCTTGAACTTGTCCAGGTTCTGGTCAATGGCCGTGTTCATGAACATCGCCAGGATGCTCGGCGCCGGGCCGTTGATGGTCATGGAGACCGAGGTGGCCGGGTGGCAGAGATCGAAGCCGCCGTAGAGCACCTTCATGTCCTCCAGCGTGGCGATGCTCACGCCCGAGTTGCCCACCTTGCCGTAGATGTCGGGGCGCGGGTCGGGGTCGTTGCCGTAGAGCGTGACCGAATCGAAGGCGGTGGACAGGCGCTTGGCCGGCATGCCTTCGGACAGCAGCTTGAAGCGGCGGTTGGTGCGGAAGGCGTCACCTTCGCCCGCGAACATGCGGGTGGGGTCTTCGCCCTCGCGTTTGAAGGCGAAGGTGCCGGCGGTGTAGGGGAAGCTGCCGGGCACGTTGTCCAGCATCAGCCACTTCAGGATTTCGCCATGGTCCTCGTACTTCGGCAGCGCCACCTTGCGGATGACGGTGCCCGAGAGGCTTTGGGTGGTGAGCGCGGTGCGGATTTCCTTGTCGCGGATCTTCACCACGTACTCGTCGCCCGCATAGGCCTTCTGCATGTCGGGCCACTGGGTGAGCAGCTTGCGCGCGGCCGGGTCCTGGTCGAGTTCGCGCACCTGGGCGAGGTCGATCACGGCTTCGGCGGCGCGTGCGCGCTCGGGTTTTTCCACCCGCAGCATGCGCGCGCTCTCGGTGAGCTGCTGGATCTCGCGCGCCAGGCGCGCCTGTTCGATGGCCTTCTGCTTGTAGCCGCGCACGGTGTCGCTGATTTCGGCCAGGTAACGCGTGCGCGCCGCCGGCACGATGGGGGTCTGGTTGGTGCTGTGCCGCACCTTCACGGTGGGCAGGCGGCCCTCCTGCAGTGGCAGGCCGAGTTCACCGAGCTTGAGCTTGAGGGCCTGGTACAGCGCGGTCACGCCGTCGTCGTTGAAGCGCGCGGCCATGGTGCCGAACACCGGCATCTGGTCGGGCGGCGTGCTCCAGGCTTCCTGGTTGCGCTGCACCTGCTTGGCGACGTCGCGCAAGGCATCGAGCGCGCCCTTGCGGTCGAACTTGTTGATGGCGACGAAGGCGGCGAAGTCCAGCATGTCGATTTTTTCGAGCTGGCTGGCGGCGCCGAACTCGGGCGTCATCACGTACATCGGCACATCGACGTGCGGCACGATGGCCGCGTCGCCCTGGCCGATGCCGGAGGTCTCGACCACGATGAGGTCAAAGCCGGCGCACTTGCAGGCCGCGATCACGTCGGGCAGGGCGGCGCTGATCTCGCTGCCGAAATCGCGCGTGGCCAGGCTGCGCATGTAGACGCGTTGTCCCTGGCTCCACGGCGAGATCGCGTTCATGCGGATGCGGTCGCCCAGCAGCGCGCCACCGCTCTTGCGGCGCGAGGGGTCGATGGAGATCACGGCCACGCGGAGGCGGTCGTCCTGGTCCAGCCGCAGGCGGCGGATGAGTTCGTCGGTGAGTGACGACTTGCCCGCACCGCCAGTGCCGGTGATGCCGAGCACCGGCACCTTCGTCGCCTTGGCTTTTTCACGCAGGGCGCTGACGACGGCCGCATCGGCACTGCCGTTCTCCAGCACGGTGATGAGCTGCGCCAGCGCGCGCCAGGCCATGTCGTCCTGCCCTTCGATGGCAGGCAGCGCCATGGGCGCGTAGGGGCTCAGGTCCTTGTCGCAGCGCATCACCATCTCGCCGATCATGCCGGCCAGGCCCATCTTCTGACCGTCTTCCGGGCTGTAGATGCGCGTCACGCCATAGTCCTGCAGCTCGCGGATTTCGGCCGGCACGATCACGCCGCCGCCACCGCCGAACACCTGGATGTGTTCGCCGCCGCGCTGCTTGAGCAGGTCCACCATGTACTTGAAGTACTCCACATGGCCGCCCTGGTAAGAGCTGATGGCGATGCCCTGCGCGTCTTCCTGCAACGCCGCGGTGACGACCTCGTCCACCGAGCGGTTGTGGCCCAGGTGGATCACCTCGGCGCCCATGCCTTGCAGGATGCGCCGCATGATGTTGATGGCCGCGTCGTGGCCATCGAACAGGCTGGCGGCGGTGACGAAACGCACCTTGTGCGTGGGGCGGTAGTTGGCCAGGGCCTGGAATTCGGCGGCGAGGTTGCTCATGGTGTCTTGTCTCTCTGTCTTTGTCTGTTCATCTGCCGCGGCGGCGGCGCCTATTCGATGCGCAGTCCGCTGAGTTCGGGCTTGGGCGGCGGGTAACGCAGCTCCAGTGCCTTGAGGGTATCGCGCACGATGCTGGCGATCATCAGGTTGCGGTGGGTCTTGGAGTCGGCGGGCACGACGTTCCAGGGCGCCCAGGGTGTGCTGGTTTCGACGAGCAGCGCCTCGTAGGCGCGCTGGTAGTCGGCCCATTGTTTGCGCGCGTCGATGTCGCCGAGGCTGAATTTCCAGTGTTTGTGCGGGTCGTCAATGCGCTCCTGCAGGCGCTTGCGCTGCTCCTCGTTGCCGATGTGCAGCATGAACTTGAGGATGACGGTGCCGGTCTCAGCCAGCAGGCGCTCGAAGTCGTTGATGTGGGCGTAACGCTGGGCCGTCTGCGCCGGCGTGATCCAGTGGTTGACCACCGGCACCAGCACGTCTTCGTAGTGGCTGCGGTTGAACACCATGGTTTCGCCCGCGCCCGGCATCTGCTGGTGGATGCGCCAGAGGTAGTCGTGGTCGCGCTCGACTTCGGTCGGCGCCTTCCAGCCCACGGTGTGCACACCCAGCGGGCTGGTGCGCGAGAACACGCCGCGCACGGTGCCGTCCTTGCCGGCGGTGTCGGTGCCTTGCAGCACCACCAGCAGCTTGAAGCGGCGGTCGGCGTAGAACAGGTCCTGCAGGCCGTCGAGTTCTTCGGCGATGGCCTGCACCATGGCCTGGTCAACCTGCTTGTCGCCGTTGGAAAAGGGCTTGTCGCCCGGCTTGAGTTTCTTGAGCGAGACCTTGCTGTCGGCCGCCGGGTCGATCTGCCAGTCGCGCCAGGCGCTGCCCTTGGGCGCGCGCAGCGCGGCCTGCGGGAACGGCAGGGGGGTGTCGGTGGGGCGGGGCATCGGGGGGTCTCCGGCGGGGGCGTTGATGGCATGCTGCACGCATCCCATCAGTTGACGTTTACGTAAACGTCATATTAACCCGATTCGCCAAAAAAAAGGGGCGCCGAAGCGCCCCTTTGAACGAACCCGGTCGGGTGGTCACTTGTAGAGCAACTGCGGCAGCCACAAGCCGATCTGCGGGAAGGTGTAGAGGATCACGATCGCCAGGATCTGGATGCCCATGAACGGCAGCATGCCCAGGAAGATCTGGTTCAGCGTGACGTGCGGCGGCGCCACCCCCTTCAGGTAGAACGCGGCCATGGCCACCGGCGGGCTCAGGAACGCGGTCTGCAGGTTCAGCGCGACCAGCAGGCCGAAGAACAGCGGATCGACGTCGAAGTGGCTCAGCAGCGGAATGAAGATCGGCATGAAGATCACGATGATCTCGGTCCATTCCAGCGGCCAGCCCAGCAGGAAGATGATGATCTGGGTCATCACCAGGAACTCGATCTTGGTGAGGTTCATGCCCAGCACCCATTCCTCCACCAGCGCCTGGCCGCCCAGCAGGGCGAAGGCGGCGGAGAAGATCGCAGAGCCCACGAACAGCCAGCACACCATGGCCGAGGTTTTGGCCGTGAGGTAGACCGATTCCTTGAGCACCGAAATGTTGAGCCGGCGGTAGGCCGCCGCCAGCAACATGCCGCCCAGCGCTCCCATGGCCGCCGCCTCGGTGGGCGTGGCCAGGCCGAGCACGATCGAGCCCAGCACGGCCAGGATCAGCAGCATCAGCGGGAAGAACGAGGCCAGCAGCATCTTGAAGATTTCAAGCCGCGCGAAGCTCAGGAACAGGTAGAACAGCGTGACCAGTGCGCCAGAGATGGCGAAGAACACCCACCACCAGGTCGGGGCGGGCTGGGTCGTCGCGGCCGCCGTGGCGTCACCATCCACTGCCGCGGCTTCGGCCGCCGCTGCCGGTTCGCCGCTGGCCGCGGCGGGTTCGGCTTCCGCACCGGGGGGCGCTTGCAGGCTGCCGGCTTCTGCCGGTTCATCGGGATCGGCTGGCGGCTCGGCCAGGCCACCCGATTCGGAGGGCGGCTCGGCCAAACCACCTTCGGACGGCGGCTCCGCCAGGCCACCACTGCTGGAAGCGCTGGAGCGCGAGGCACCGATTTCCTCGATGTCGTAGACCGCCTCCACCTTCACCGTGGTCACGGCCTGGTAGCTCGGGATCATGATGGCCGCAAAGATCAGCGCCGGCAGCGCCGCCATGCCGATCTGCTTGAGCAGGTGCGACAGCGGCACATCGGCGTTGCGGCGGCCCTTGAGCAGGCGCAGCACAGCGTGCGAGGTGGGGTCGTTGGTCAGGCGTTCCGTCAGCGGCGGCAGCTTGACCCGGCGCTCTTCGGCGCTCAGCGGCGGCGCCCATTGCGGCTTGAGCTTGGCCACCAGGATCACATACAGGATGTACAGCGTGGCGAGCATCAGGCCCGGGAAGAACGCACCTGCATAGAGCTGCACCACCGACACGCCGGCGGTGGCGCCGTAGACGATCAGCAGCACCGACGGGGGCAGCAGGATGCCCAGGCAGCCGCCGGCCGTGATCGAACCCGCCGCCAGTGGCACGCTGTAACCAGCGCGCAGCATGGCCGGCAGGGCGAGCAGGCCCATCAGCGTCACCACGGCACCGACGATGCCGGTGGCGGTGGCGAAGATCGTGCAGGTCACCAGCGTGGCCACGGCCAGTGCGCCGGGCAGGCGCGCCAGCGCCAGGTGCATGCTCTTGAAGAGCGATTCGATCAGGTTGGCGCGTTCGACCAGGTAGCCCATGAAGACGAACAGCGGCACGGCGATCAGCACGTCGTTGGCCATGGTCTTGTAGGCCGACTGCACCATCAGGTCGAGCGTGCGTGTGACGTCCCGGTCGTAGGCCATCCAGGTGAACACCATGCCCATGCCCATGAGCGTGAACGCGGTGGGAAAGCCCAGCATGATGGCCACGACCACCAGCGACAGCATCAGCAGGCCGAGGTGGCCCTGGGTGATGGTTTCGGCGCGCAACAGCACCGTGCCTGCGAGGATCACGACCAGGGCCATGAAGCTCAGGCCGAACCAGAGTTCCTTGCGCAACTTCATTTGTTTTTCTCCTGAGCGATCACGACGGCGTCGAGCGCAGCGATGTCTTCGTCTTTCACGTGGACCATCTCCTTGAGTTTCTCAACGTCCACTTCCTGCACGTCGTCTTCGCGCGCCGGCCAGGCGCCGGTCTGGATGCACTGCACGCAGCGCACGATCTCCACCACGCCCTGCAGCAACAGTGTGATGCCGGCCAGCGGAATCACGTACTTGAAGGGGTAGAGCGGCAGCGGGTCGGCGGAGAAAGTCTGTTCGCGGATGGCGAGCGATTCGCCCGCGTAGATCCAGCCGGCCCAGGTCAGCGCGATGATGCCGGGCAGGAAGAACACGATGTAGAGCACCAGGTCCACCGTGGCCTGGGTGCGCGGCTGGAAGAAGCCGTACAACACGTCACCGCGGACGTGCCCGTTCTTCGACAGTGTGTAGGCGCCGGCTGTCATGAACAGCGTGCCGTACAACATGATCTGGGCGTCCAGCACCCAGGCGTGCGGGTTGTTCAGGGCGTAACGCGAAAAAACTTCCCAGCTGATCAGCAGCGTGAGCAGCAGCGCACACCAAGCGAACAGCTTGCCGATGAAGGTCGACAGGCGATCGACCTTCCACAGGATGGATTGCATCGAAATTCCTCAGCCGGCGCTGGAAAAAGGGCAAAAAAAGAGGGGCATCGCGCCAGCGATATGCCCCTCTTTCAGTGTGCCGTGATCAGCTCTTCTTGCCGAAGTAATGGTTGTACGCCATCTTGTAGTCGACGGTGTAGTCGTTGTGCCATTGGCCGGCGCGTTGGGCAAACGCCTTTTGCGAGTCCAGCACCTTCTTGAACAGCGGGTTCTCGGCGGACTTCTTGGCAATGGTCTTGTCCCAGGAAGCCAGTTGCTGGCGCAAGATCGGATCGGGCGTCTTGTAGAAACGCACGCCTTCCTTCTTCAGTTCCTGGTAGTCCTGCGAGTTGCGGTCGATGGCCTTCCAGCTCATGTCGGCGCTGCCCGCTTCGGCCGCGTACTCGATGATGGACTTGAGCTCGGCAGGCAGGGCGTTGAGCTTGCTCTTGTTGAACAGGATCTCGAACTGCTCGTTGCACTGGTGGAAGCTCTGCAGCATGCAGTTCTTGGCCACGTCGGCGAAGCCCAGCACGCGGTCGCTGGAGGCGTTGTTGAACTCGGCCGCGTCGATCAGGCCACGGTCCAGTGCGGGCACGATCTCACCACCCGGCAGCGGGTTGACGGCCACGCCCATGTCGGTGAACACGTCCACCGCCAGGCCCACAGTGCGGAACTTCAGGCCCTTCATGTCCGCCACCTTGGACACCGGCTTCTTGAACCAGCCCAGCGGCTGCGTCGGCATGGGGCCGTACAGGTAGGAAGACACGTCGAGGTTCAGGCTCTTGTAGATCTCTTCCATCAGCGCCTTGCCGCCGCCGTACTTGTGCCAGGCCAGGACCATGTTGGCGTCCATGCCATAACCGGGGCCCGAACCCCACAGCGCCAGGGCAGAGTTCTTGCCGTACCAGTACGCCACCACACCGTGGCCGCCATCCAGCGTGCCCTTGGCCACCGCGTCGAGCAACTGGAAAGCCGGCACGACCGAACCCGCGGGCAGCACTTCGATCTTCAGGCGGTTGCCCGCCATGTCGTTGACCTTCTTGGCGAAATCTTGTGCGTACTCGTGGAAGATGTCCTTGGCAGGCCAGGTGCTTTGGAAGCGCAGGGTGGTGGTCTGTGCCGTGGCCACCATGGGCACGGACATCGCACCGGCCGCAACGGCGGCGCCCTTGAGCATGCCTCGGCGCGAAGTGACGGTCTTCTTCTCGGTCATCTGTTGTCTCCAGTCGGGGTTGGTGAGGAAACGATGATGCGCCCAACATACCGCTACTGCGCGCAGGGTTTTCACCGACCAGTGAATACCGACCTGCGTGCAAACCCTTGCTTTTGAGGGGTAACGCACCCTAAAAGCGCGTGAAAATATCTTCAGACCAGCATGAAAATTTGTTTGGCACAGCTCGATCATGATGAGCATGTTCCCTGTGCCTCAGGTGCCGCCCCTTGAAAGCTTCACGATGAAACCGATCCAGTTGTTTGACCCCGCCTCCAGCACCTACACCTATGTGCTGTTCGACCAGAGCAGCCGCGAGGCCGTGATCATCGACCCGGTCGATGAGCAGATCGAACGCGATCTCGCTACCCTGCGCGAGTACGGCTTGAAGCTGGTCTGGACGGTGGAGACCCACGTGCACGCCGACCACATCACCAGCGCCGGCCGCCTGGCCGAACTGGCGGGCGCGAGGACCGCAGCGCCGGCCGGGTGTGGCATCGGCACCGCCGGCGTGCAACTGCAAAACGGCGACACGCTGCGCTTTGGCGACGAGGTGCTCAAGGCCTACGACACGCCCGGGCACACCGCCGGCAGCATGAGCTACGTCTGGCGCGACCACGTGTTCACCGGCGACGCGCTGCTCATCAACGGCTGCGGCCGCACCGACTTCCAGTCGGGCAGTGCCGAGGCGCTGTACCGCAGCATCACCCAGGTGTTGTTTGCGCTGCCGGACGACACCACCGTCTGGCCCGCACACGACTACAAGGGCCGCCATTCGTCCAGCATCGGCCGTGAGAAGGCCAGCAATGCGCGCATCGCAGGCAAGACCGAGGCCGAGTTCGTGGCCTTGATGGAATCGCTGGACCTGCCCAGGCCGCGCCGCATGGACGAAGCCGTGCCGGCCAACCGCAGCTCGGGCCTGCAGCACGATGCCGACGCCGTGCTGGAGACGCGGCCGCAGCCCCCGGCGGGCGACAAGAAGGGCAGCTACGCCGGTGACGTGGTGCCCGAGCTGGCCTGGCGCTGGCTGCAGTCGGGTGAGGCGGTGATGGTGGACGTGCGCACCGACGCCGAGCGCGAGTGGGTCGGCTTCGTGCCCGGCGCGCTGCCGGTGGCCTGGAAACAGTGGCCCGGCATGGCGATGAACCCGGACTTCGACGAGCAGCTGCGCGCCGCAGCGGGCGACAAGAAGCTGGTGCTGCTGTGCCGCAGCGGCGTGCGGTCGGTGGCCGCGGCCCAGCGCGCGACCACGCTGGGCCTGGAGGCTTACAACATCCTGGAAGGCTTCGAGGGCGATCCGGATGCCGACGCCCACCGCGGCGCAAAAGGCGGCTGGCGCTACCGCGGCATGCCATGGCGGCAGAACTGATGGGGTCAGGAATCGTGTCTGATGCGACAAGATGTCGCCGCTTATCGGCTCAGAGCCACAAAACTTGAGCAAAAAGCCTGACTACCCCTGTCAATCCTGACAGGGCATTGTGCGGTTTGTCACGAATTTCTTTTTTGATGGGGTTTTTCAATCCGCAAAGGTGAAACCCCATGGAAACGCTGGAACGTGCTCAAGGCATCGTTTACAAGAACCCGCCGCTGGCGGCGACCCTCGTTCAGCGCATCGAACGTGACTTCAAGCCGCGCTGGGAAGGACCCTGGGGCGGCAAGTTCGTGTTGCACGGTTCGCAGCCCGGCCCCAACGCCGTGCGCCTGGACGGCAACGACTACCTGAGCGTCACCGGCCACCCTGAGATCGTGGCGGCCCAGGTCGCGGCGCTCACCAAGGGCAGCGAGTTCGTGGTGCAGTCCGGCGTGTTCCTGCTGCAGCAGCACCCCACGCGCGCGCTCGAGATGGCGCTGGCCGAGTGGGTCGGCAAGGACGATGCCTTTCTCTGCCAGTCTGGCTATTCGGCCAACGTCGGCCTGCTGCAGTCGATTGCGGACGCCGACACGCCGGTGTACCTGGACACCCAGGCCCACGCCTCGCTCTGGGAGGGTGCCCACGCCGCGCGCGCGCCGGCCTTTGCCTTCCGCCACAACGACCCGGCCCACCTCGACAAGATGATGGCCAAGAACGGCCCGGGCGTGGTGGTGGTGGATTCGGTCTACAGCACCACCGGTTCGGTGTGCCCGCTGGAGGCCATGATCGAAGTGGTTGAAAAACACGGCAGCATGATCCTGGTCGACGAGTCCCACTCGCTGGGCACGCACGGTGCGAGCGGTGCCGGCCTGTGCGCCGAACTCGGGCTGACCGACCGGGTGCACTTCATCTCCGCCAGCCTGGCCAAGTCGGTAGCGGGCCGCGCCGGTTTCTTCACCGCGCCGGCCAGCATGCGCTACTACATCCTGAGCTCGAGCTTTCCCAACATCTTCAGCTCCTGCCTGCTGCCGCACGAAGTGGCGGGTTTGAAAGCCACGGTGGAGGTGTTGCAGAAGGCCGATGCCGAGCGCGCCCGCCTCAAGGCCATCACGCACCGGGTGCGTGACACGCTCACCGGTCTGGGCTATCCGCTGCACCACGGCACCGAGCAGATCATCGCCCTGGAGGCCGGCACCGAACCCGACACCATGCGCCTGCGCGACGAGCTGGAAACGCGCGGTGTGTTCGGGGCCATCTTCTGCGCCCCGGCCACCAGCAGCAAACGTGCGCTGGTGCGTCTGACGCTGAATGCCTCGCTGACCGAGGCCGAGCTGGAGCACCTGGAATCGGTGGCGCGCGAGATCGCACCGATCGTCAAACCCTGGGATTGGCCTTGCGCGCGCCGTGCCCGCGCGCAGGCGGGTGCGCTGGAGGCCTGAGCCCCAACGCTCAGTTGTCCTGCACCTTGCGCCCGCCCTGCGCTTCGAGGAAGTGCCGGTAGGCGTAAATCGGCTGCGGCAGGTCCGCGGGGTGCAGGGTGAAGAGTGCGCCTGAGAGGATGCCCTCTTCGCCCACCGCGAAGGCAGGCGCGGTGCGCACCGGGCCACGCAGGCCCATCTGCTGGTGCAGCTCCACCGCGGCCAGGCGCTGGCCGGCCTGCACCGCGCGCACCGCATCGAAGCCCAGCCCGGCCGAGCCGGCCAGTTCGGCCAGGTCGGGCAGGCTGGCCGTGGGTTCGAGCTGCAGCCAGTGGCAGTTGCCCATGGAGTCCAGGCCGATCAGGCCGAAGGGCTCGCCCAGCACCACGTATTCCACCCAGTGCTGCTCGGTGTAGGTGCGCAGCGCCTGCGCCACCGACGGGATCTGCAGCATGGACTGTTGCGCCGGCCGCAGCGCGGCGCGCCACAGGGTGTTGAGCCGCGGGTGCGGCGTCTGCGCGAGCTTGCGCAGCACACCCAGCAAGTGGCGCGTGATGTCGGTGGTCTGCTTGGGCACGAACTGGTCGATCAGGCCGTTGTTGAAGGCCTGGATCGCGATCTGCTCGTCGGCCTGGCCGGTGAGCAGCACGCGCGCACCGGGCCAGTCGAGCAGGGTGTTGAGCACCTTGAGGCCGTCGGTGCCCGGCATGGCGTAGTCGACCACGCAGATCTGGGCCAGCTCGTAGCGCGAGGCGTTGACGGCCCAGTAGCGCAGCACCTGCGGCAGCAGCGGCTGGCCCTGGCGCCAGTGTTCGATCATCTGCAGCTGCACCATGGCGTCGGCCTCCCAGCGTGCCGGTTCCCGTGCCATGCGTGCGGCAAACCCCGAGGGCCGCGAGTACAGCTCGACCTGCCAGTGCGCAGGTATCACCATGCCCAGCATTTCAAGGTAATCCGTGTCGTCGTCGAGGAACAGGACGCCGCCGGGGCGGTGGAAGAGGGGGATTGTCAGTGCCATCGTGGGGTCAGGCTGGTGTGGCCACCTGTGTGGGTACCGTGGGGGTGATGGGCAGATCGATCATGAAAACCGCACCGAGCCCGGGCTGCGAGTGCACGCTCAGGCGACCGTTGGCGCTTTCAACCACGTTCTTGCAGAACGTCAGGCCCAGGCCATTGCCGGCACCGGTCTGCGTGGAGAAGAAGGGCTCGAAGATGCGCTGCTGCTGTTCCAGTGTGATGCCGATGCCGTCGTCCGACACCGCGATGCGGCCCTTGCCATGGTGCATGCCCACGTCCAGCCGCAGGTCACCCGGGCTGGGTGCGGTGCTGGCGGCGGCGAGTGCGTGCAGGGCATTCTTCACCAGGTTGGTCAGCACCTGGGCGAACAGCGGGCGCGAGGCCGTGAAGAAGAAATCGTTCTGGATGTGGATCTGCACGCAGTCGCGCTCGCGCGAGGAGCGAAACGGGTACTGGTTGATCACCTCCTGCACCAGCTCGGCAGCCGTGATCAGCGACTGCTCGCGCGGCAGCCGCATCAGTTGTGCGTTGGAGATCTGGGTGTCGATCTGGCGGTTCATGCTGCGGACCAGGTTTTGCAGCCGTGTGGCGAGCTCCTCGAGCTTTTTGCGCTTGGCTTCCGGCACATCATGCTGCACCAGGTTGCGCAACACATCCCCCATCAGGTTCACCGTGGCCAGTGGCGTGCGCAGTTCGTGCGCCATCACCCCCATGGTGCTCAGCGTGTTGAGCAGGCGGGCGCGGCGCAGGTTGGCGCCCGAGAAGCCCAGCATCAGGCCCATGGTCCAGGAAAAGCCGATCACCACCGTGTTGGCCAGCGGGTCGGTGAAGCCGTGCGGGCTGCCGGAGAGTTCGGCGGTGGCCCAGCCCGCCAGGCCGCCGGTGATCAGGCCCAGGGTGGCGAGCCGCCAGTCGGTGGCGTGGTAATAGATCAGGATCATCATCGCCACGCTGCCGAGCCAGACCGCGTTGCCACCGTTCATCCAGTACATCCAGGTGAAGAACCAGGGCAGCTGGATCCAGGTCGCCAGGCTGAACATGCGCGCGCTCTCGGTGGACGACGGATCGCGCGAGACGCGAGGCAGCACATAGATCAGGGCGAGCAGCGCCATCACCAGACGTACCCACGGATTCTCGTAGGGCTGCGGGATGAGATGGCCCCAGATCCCGTAGATGACAAGGTGCCCGACGAAGGTGAAGGCGCCGATCCACAGTAGCCGATACCGAGAAGGGTGCAAAATAGCCTCCACGGGGGCACGGACGACTTCGTCCAGCAACCACCGCCACAGGCGGGCCTTGGCGCTGACCATCCACAACCGGTCCAAAGACAAAATGCACTCCTTCGATCGTCAAACACCCCCAGCGCGTGCTCCCTTTACTGATCCTGCAGGCATTGTGTATGCAACAGCCTGTTTCAAACCATGACCCTGCCTGTCAACTTTGACAGTGTGGGCCTGGACGGCATTCTGGCCGATTGGGTCCTGGCACTGCGCGACCAAGGTGTGGAAGCCGTGCTGGTGCTCGGGCCGAACCCCCTTGGCGGGCGCGACCAGCGTGAGGTTCTTGCGGTCCACCCACCCCGTTTGCTTGGCCCGGCCGAGGCGCTCGCGGAGAGCCGCGACTTCGGTGCCGGCTGGCGCGACAGCGACGCACCGTTGGTGGCATGGCAGGACATTTCCAAATCCTCGTTCGAACAATCGAGCCGCTGGCGCCGCCTCTGGCTCGCCCACGGGTACCAGACCCTGGTGCGCGTGGCCTTCAGCCTGCCGGCGGGTCGCGCGTTCGAGTGTTTCATGTTCAGCCCACGCGCGTTTGCCGACCGCTCCGAAGCCGCCGTGCTGGCATGGTCGGCGTTCAACGTCTGGCCGATGCTCCGGCGCACGATTGCCGAGCAGCGGGTCGGTCTGAGCCCGCGTGAACTCGAAAGCCTGAACCTCGCATTTGAAGGCCTGACCGCGCGCGAAACCGCGGCGCGCATGGACTGCTCCGAACGCACCGTGAACTACCACCTGGCCAACGCCATGTCCAAGCTGCAGACCGACAACAAGCTGGCCGCCGTGCAGCGCGCCTGCTGGATCGGCCTGATCTGACGCCGCCTGCCAGACGCGCCATGCTGCGCTGCTGCCATTGAACCTGGACCGCTTCTTCATAATCCGCGCATGACATTCCTGGCCCTGGACGTAGGAAACACCCGGCTGAAATGGGCCTTGTACGACGCGCCGTGCGTCGGTGCTCGCCTGCTGGCGAGCGGCGCCCAGTTCCTGGAAAACATCGAAACCCTGGAAGACGGTGACTGGGCCCGGTTGTCCGCACCCAACTGGGTGCTGGGCTGCGTGGTCGCGGGTGACGCGGTCAAGCGGCGGGTCGAGGAGCAGCTCGAAATCTGGGACGTGACACCGCGCTGGGTCGTCTCCAGCGTGGCCGAAGCGGGGCTGTCCAACGGCTACGACCACCCGGCGCGGCTCGGCTCGGACCGCTGGGTCGCCATGATCGGCGCGCGCCAGCGCCTGCTCGCACAAGGCCGCGCACGGCCTTGCGTGGTGGTGATGGTGGGCACGGCGGTCACGGTCGAGGCCATCGACACCGACGGCCGCTTTCTCGGCGGCATCATCTTGCCGGGTCACGGCATCATGCTGCGCGCGCTCGAATCGGGCACCGCCGGCCTGCACGTGCCGACCGGCGAGGTGCGCGACTTTCCTACCAACACCAGCGACGCGCTCACCAGCGGCGGCACGTTTGCGATTGCCGGCGCGGTGCAGCGCATGGTGGAGAACCTGCGCCACCAGTGCGGCGAAGAGCCGGTGGTGTTCATGACCGGCGGCGCGGGCTGGAAGATGGCGCCCAGCATGTCGACCGAAGTCGAGTTGGTCGAGAGCCTGATCTTCGACGGCCTGCTGGAGATCGCCGACCGCCGCCTGGCGCTGGCCTGACCCCCGCGCCGCCTGCGGCGTCACCTCCCAGCGTGCCCTGGACAAAGCACCTCGCGCGAAGGCGCTGCCCGCCAATCAGGCTTTCGCTTCGCCCCAGGGCAGCATCAGCGTGACGGTGAGCAGGCGCGCGAACTCGGGTTCGAACTGGTCGATGATGCGCTGCGGGTCCGGGCACAGCGTGCTGTCGGCAATCACGCCGAACTGCACGCCGCCGCCGTAGCTCAGGATCGACACGCCCAGGCCCACCGTGCCGGTCTGCGGCACCCAGAACATGGTCTGCTCCAGCGTCGAACCACACACCTGCAGCTTCTGCGCCGGCCCGGGCACATTGGTCATCACTGCCGTGGTCTTGCGGCCGAACAGGCTGAGCATGGCGTCCTGCGCCGGTTTGATCAGCAGGCCGGCCACCGACAGCAGGCCGAAGGTGAGCAGCGGCTGCAGGCTGCCTTTCAGGCTGCTCATGCGCGTGCGCACCGCGAACACGCGCTCAACCGGGTTGTCCAGCCCGATCGGCAGCACCAGCGGCACCAGGCCGAAGCGGTTGCCGAGTTTCCAGGCGTCTTCCATCGGCCGCAGGTTGATCGGCACCATGGCTCGGATCTCCTGGCCCTCGGTGTCGTCGCCCAGCTCGCGCAGGTAGGCGCCGATGGCACCCGCCACGCAACCCAGCAGCACGTCGTTGACCGAGCAGTTGAGCGCCTTGCCGATGGCCTTCACCTCGTCCAGCGGAATCGGCTCGCACCAGGCCACGCGTTTGGTGTGTCCGGGCTGGCCTTTGAGGCGGGTTGCCGAATCGTCGGGCATCAGCGCCAGCGCCGCGAGGTCGCTGGCCAGTTGGCCGCCCATGCGCGCCAGGTCGGCGGCCTGGCCCAGGGTTTCGCTCAGGCCGTGCTGGGGCGAAGCGATCAACGAGAGCGAGCGAGCGGCGCTGCCGCCAGCGGCTTCCAGCGCCTTGGCCGCGATGTCGCCGAACGGCCGGATCAGGCTGTCGGCCAGCCAGTCCTCCGCGCCTTCCCGGCCGGCCTTGGCAGACTTGCGGCCCTTGCGCTGCGGCGGCGCGCCGCCACCGTCCACCAGGCTCATCATCACGCTGATCAGCGCGATGCCATCGGCAATGCAGTGGTGGATGCGCGCGATCAGCGCCGAGCCGCCGCCGTATTGCTCGATCAGCTCGAAGCGCCAGAGCGGGTGCTCCGGGTCCAGCGGCTGCATGGCGAGTTCGCCCACGCGCGCCTGCAGCGCGTCCTGCTCGCTCTGGCCGGCGGTGCGCTGCAGGGTGTGGGTGGCGATGTGCCGGTCGAGCTGGAAGTCCGGGTCGGTGGACCAGTGCGCGCCGGCCGCATCCTCGCGCGGCACCTGCAGAAAACGCGGGTAACGCAGCAGGCGCTCCTGCACACGTTCGCTCAGCGCCGCGGGTGTGATGCCCGGGCGCAGGATCCAGACGCCCACGATCATCATCAGGTTGGACGCCGAGTCCATGCGCAGCCAGGCGGTATCGACCTTGCTCATGCGCTCGCCGCCCTGCACGCCCAGGGTGCTGGTGAGTGCCCGCGCCACCGAGTTGCCGGCGCCGAGCGCGCGCGCCACCACCGGCGAGGGCTTGGGGCGGCGGGGTGCGGCGGGTGTGGCAGGGCCGCCGGTGCGGGCCGCAACGCGTTGAACCATGGATGCTCCTCGGGTGCGCAAACCGCCGGGCCTGGAAGGCGGCCGGTGTCGCTTGTCTTGGGGTTGTGACCCTATTGTGCAGAGCACGCCAACCGTAAGATAGCGGGACTCCCCTAAGCCCGACGAACGCGGGCCGGGCATCCGATTCTTATTCTTCAGGAGCATGCTTTCATGGCCGATCTCAAGTCCCGTTTCGACGCCGCGGTGGCGAATTCCAAGAACCTCAGCGAGCGCCCCGACAACGCCACCCTGCTCAAGATCTACGGCCTGTACAAGCAGGCCACCGCCGGCGACAACACCGAGAAGAAACCCGGCTTCAGCGACATGGTGGGCCGCGCCAAGTGGGACGCCTGGAACGGTTTCAAGGGCACGGGCAACGACGACGCGATGCAGCAGTACATCGACCTGATCGAAAGCCTGAGCTGAACTCCCGCCCACCCTCGCCACACCTTTGGTGAGGGGGCACCAGGCGGCCCGGCAAAGCCGGTACCGCGGGTGCCTTGTGGGAAAAGCAGCGAAGCCGGCTCAGCCGGCTTTTTTCTTTTTCGCCGCCGGGGCGGCGGCCTTGGCGGCCGCGGTTTTGCTGGCCGGCTTTTTGGCCGCCAGCAGGGTGTCGAGGTTCTTCACGATCTCGCTCTCGATGCGCTCCTTGAAGGCGCCGAGCAGGAAACCCAGGCGGGCGTCGAGTTCAAACTGCTGGGCCGACACCTTGAGCGTGCCGTTCACGCCCGAGCGGGTGAACTGCACCTCGTCGCCATCGTCACCCTCTTCGTAGGTGCAGCTCATGTCGAACTCGTTCTCGGCCTGCTCGGCCCAGCGCCAGGCCAGCTTGCGGGCGCCGGCCAGGCCGAGGGTGTGCTTGCGTTCGATGTGGATGTCTGCTGCCATGGCGTACCTCGGTGGGGTTTCAGGGCCGGCTGCGCTCGCCGGGGATGGTTTGTGTGACGGTGATGCTGGCGCGTGGTGCCAGTGCCCGCAGCCGGGCCCAGCGTTCTTCTTTCGGCAGGGCGGCCAGTGCACGCACCGCATCATAGAAGCGAGTGAAGCTGCGGCCCTCGCGCTCGAACAGCGCGTCGAACGCCGGCACCAGTTCGTCGTAGGCCGCCTGGGCGGCGAAGCTGGCGTTGCTGGCCTGGGCCACGAAGGGGTCGTAGCCGGCAAAACCGCCCCAGCCGTTTTTCAGCCCCTGGTACTGGTGCCGGAAGTCGGCCATCAGTTCGGCCTTGCGGGCGCGCTTGGTGGCATCGTCCAGCGCGGGGTCCTGGTAGACGGCTTGCAGGCGCTGGCGCACCGACAGCGTGAGGGTGCGGAAGTCGCGCCGGCGCTGGTCGAAACGTGCGTAGTCGGCGCGTGCCGCCTCACTGGCCTGGCTCGCCAGCCAGCGCGCGCCACCCAGGCGCTCGACCGTGGTGGCGAAGGATTCGTTGAACACCGTGTCGCCCGAGGCGTAGACCACCTGGTGTGACAGTTCGTGGAACAGCAGGCGCGCCAGTTCACCCTCGGGGTAGGCAATGAAGGTGTTGAGCAGCGGGTCGCCGCCGGCCCAGTTCATCCAGCCCAGCGTGGAGTAGGCCGGCACCGGGTACACCGAGACTTCCAGCGCCGGATCGAGGCTGTTGGCGAAGGCGCGCGCGTCGGCCTCGCTGAAGTAGCCGCGGTAACCGACACAACCCGCAACCGGGAAACACCAGTTGTGCAGGGTGAGCGAGAGCTCGGGCGCGGCCACCACGTTGTAGATGGCGGCGCGGCGCTGCAGGTCGGCATAACGGTGGTAACTGGCGTTGTCGGGCAGGCCCAGTTCGGTGACGGCGAAGGCGCGCATGCGCTGCGCCAGCTCCAGCCGGTCCTTCAATGTGGCCGGCGTCTGCGCATCGGCCAGCCAGGCATCGATCGGGCGCGCCGCCTGCATCAGCCGCAGGTGGCCGGTGACCGACTGCCAGTAGTACCCCACGCCGGTGGTGGTGCTGCAGCCCGAAGCGGCCAGCAACACCGCCGCCCACACAAAACCCTGCAGACCCAGCCTCATCGCACGAGATCCACAGCGCATAGAGCTGACTCAATCCAGAGACACCGAGGGTCCGGCTGCGCCGGCCCCAGGTGTCGCCCCCCTCAGGGGGGAGGCGCCGGAGGCGACGCAGGGGGTGCTCTCCACCTCCACCAGGCAGTCGTAAAACACCGGCCCCCTGCCGATGTCGGTCAGGCGCTGGCTGGTGAGTTCGTTGACGTTGGTGCCGGCCGGCCCGAGCTTGCGCCACCAGATGCCCAGGCCGTTGACCACGCCGGGGCGCGCGCGTTGGCTCACGCGGGCCTTGCAGTGGTACTCGCCACGCTCGTTGAAGATGCGCACCATCTGGCCGCTGCCGATGCCACGCGCGGCGGCGTCGTCGGCGTGGATTTCCAGCAGCGGCTCACCTTCGATGTCGCGCAGGCTGGTGACGTTGACGAAGCTGGAGTTGAGGAAGTTGCGCGCCGGCGGCGAGATCATGGCCAGCGGGAAACGCGTTGAACTGCCGATGGCCTCGAAGTTCGGCAGGTACTCGGGCAGGCCGTCCATGCCCTGCGCCGCCAGCCACGCGCTGTAGAACTCGCAGCGCCCCGAGGCGGTGGGGAAGTTGCCGTGGGCAAACGGCGCCTCCGGCACGGGCAGGGTGGCAAAGCCCTGGTCCAGCAGTTGCTGGAAGTCCACCCGATTACCGAAGGCGCTGCGGCACAGCGTGAGGTCGTCGTCCTGGAAGCAGGGGTCGTCAAAGCGCATCTTCGCGGCCAGGGCGCGGAAGATGTCGGTGTTGCTGCGTGCCAGGCCCACCGGTGCGATGGCCGGGCGGTTGAGCAGCACGTCGGTGTGGCCGTAGCTGGCGTGGATGTCCCAGTGCTCCAGCTGCGTGGTGGCCGGCAGGATGTAGTCGGCGTGGTCGGCGGTGTCGGTCTGGAAGTGTTCCAGCACCACGGTGAACAGGTCTTCCCGCAGGAAGCCCTGCACCACCTTGGCCGATTCGGGCGCCACCGCCACCGGGTTGCAGTTGTAGACGATCACCGCCTCCACCTTCGGGCCGAAGGTGCTTGAGCTCTCGCGCAGCAGGTCGTCGCCGATGGTGCTCATGTTGAGCGTGCGCGTGCGCCGCCCGGCCAGCAGGTCGGGCCGCTGCAGGGCGGCGCGGTCCACCGGGAAATGGCCCGAGGCCGACAGCAGCACGCCACCGGCGGGTTCGCGCCAGGCGCCCACCAGCGCCGGCAGGCAGGCGATGGCGCGCACCGCGTTGCCGCCACCGCGCACACGCTGCACGCCGTAGTTGACGCGGATCGCGGCCGGCTTGGTGGTGCCGTAGGCGCGCGCAAGGTCGATGATCTGCTGCGCCGGCACGCCACACACCTCGGCGGCGCGCTCGGGCGGCCACTGCAGGGCGCGCTCGCGCAGGCCCTCCCAGCCCAGCGTGTGCTGCTCGATGTAGTCGTGGTCCAGCCAGTCGTGGGTGATCAGCTGGTGCATCAGCGCAAAAACCAGCGCGGTGTCGGTGCCGGGGCGCAGCGCGATGTGTTCGTGGCACTTGTCGGCGGTTTCGGTGCGGCGCGGGTCGATGCAGACCAGCCGCGCCCCGTCGCGTTTGGCCTGCTGCGCGACGCGCCAGAAGTGCAGGTTGCTGCCGATGGAGTTGCTGCCCCAGATCAGGATCAGCTTCGAGTGCGCGAAGTGCTCGACCTTCATGCCGACCCGGCTGCCCAGCGTGTGCACCAGGGCTTCACCGCCGGCGGTTGAGCAGATGGTGCGGTCCAGCAGCGAGGCGCCGAGCCGGTGGAAAAAACGCCCGGCCATGGCCTCGCTCTGCACCAGGCCCATGGTGCCGGCGTAGCTGTAGGGCAGGATGGCCTGCGGGTCGCGCGCGGCAATGGCCTGCAGGCGCGATGCAATGTCGCTCAGCGCCTCGTCCCAGCCCACCGGCTCGAAGCGCCCGCTGCCCTTGGGGCCCGAACGCCTGAGCGGGGTGAGCAGGCGCTCGGCGTGGTAACTGCGCTCGGCATACCGCGAGACCTTGGTGCACAGCGCGCCGTCGGTGTGGTGGTGCGCCGGGTTGCCCTGCACGCGCACGGCCACGCCGTTGTCAACGGTGGTGATCAGGGCGCAGGTGTCGGGGCAGTCGTGCGGGCAGGCGCCGCGCACCTGCAGCGGGGCGGTGGGGCTGGGCGCGTGCGCGGAAACGTCGGCGATGGGGGTGGTCATGGGGCACCTGTCGTGGCGGGCCAGGGTCTGGAACACATCCGGCGCCGAATGCCGTCCATGATATGCGCGCCCAGGCGCCGCGCGGCATGCCAGCCCGCATCGGGTGGATGGGGCAGGGGGGTATTCCCGCCGGGTGCGCTCGGGTGTCGCCCGCGCTCGCGTCGAGGGGTCGGGGCTTGGGTACCATGGGCCTTTTGAACCGGTGCCCGCCTGCGGCACCCTGAGGGCCCCTCCCCATGAAGCTCATCGACTCCATCCTCACCCAGGCGGCCGGCATCGCCAGCGTGCGGCGCGACATCCACGCCCACCCCGAACTCTGTTTTGAAGAAGTGCGCACCGCCGACCTGGTGGCCGCCAAACTCACCGAGTGGGGCATTCCGGTGCACCGCGGCCTCGGCACGACCGGTGTGGTCGGCATCGTGCACGGGCGCGACGGTGGCGCCAGCGGGCGCGCCATC